>NZ_FMBW01000090.1 GCF_900091725.1 Streptomyces sp. DvalAA-43
CCCGCGACGCCCCACGGCCTCCTCGGCGGGTGTCAGAGCCGGGGGTCGACCGGCTCCGACTCCAGGGCCAGCACCGCGAACACCGCCTCGTGGACCCGCCACAGCGGCTCCCCCTCGGCCAGCCGGTCCAGCGCTTCGAGCCCCAGCGCGTACTCCCGGAGCGCCAGCGACCGCTTGTGGCCGAGGAATCTGTCGCGCAACCGCGCCAGGTTCTCCGGGCGGGTGTACTCGGGTCCGTAGATGATCCGGAGGTACTCCCGGCCGCGCACCTTGATGCCCGGCTGGACCAGCCTGCCCTTGCCGTCCCGTACGAGCGCGGCGAGCGGCTTGACGACCATGCCCTCGCCGCCCTGGCCGGTCAGCTCCAGCCACCAGTCGACGGCGGCGCGCACCGAGGCCTCGTCGCCGGTGTCGACGAGGAGCCTGCGGGTGGTCCGCAGGAGCCCGGTCGGGTCGTGCTCGACCAGCCGGTCCAGCCAGGCCAGCTGCTCGTCGTGCGGTACGGAGGCCAGCGAGCGGCCCTGGACGGCGAGGATCTGGAACGGCGCGAGCCGCACCCCGTCCAGCCCCTGGGTGCTCCAGCAGTACCGGCGGTAGGCCTCGGTGAACGCGGTGGCGTCCTCGGCACGCCCGCGCTGGCGGTCTGCCAGGGCGCCGATGTCCACACCGCGGGCCGCCGCTGCCGCGAGGGCCGCGTTGGCCTCCGGGAGGACGGCGCCGGACGCGGCGCCGACCGCCGCGTACTGCGAGCGCAGCAGCCCGGCCGCCTTCAGGGACCAGGGCATCAGCTCGGCGTCGAGCAGCACCCAGTCGGAGTCCCACTCCTCCCAGAGTCCGGCGGCGGTGACGGCGGCGCGCAGTCTGCCGAGGATCATCTCGGTGAGCGCGACGTCGTCGAGGAACGGCCGTCCGGTACGGGTGTACAGCGCCCCGGTCGGGCCGTCGGCCGGGCCGGAGGCATCCGGGGTGCCGCCCGCGCCGAACCGCTCCCGGGCGGCGGCCGCGTCCCGGCAGACCAGCGCGACCGCACGCGAGCCCATGTGCTTCTCCTCGCACACGACCGTGGCGACGCCGTCCGCCCGGTACTGCGCGAAGGCCTCGGCCGGGTGCTCCAGATAGCCGTCCTCGCGCGAGGTGGCGGTGGGCGCCATGGTCGGCGGGAGGTAGCCGAGCAGCCGGGGGTCGACGGCGAACCGGCTCATGACTTCGAGCGCGGCGGCGGCGTTCTCCTCTCGGACCGCGATGCGGCCCATGTGCCGGGTCTCGACGATCCGGCGGCCCTGTACATCGGCGAGGTCGAGCGGCCGTCCCTCCCGGCCCCCGGGCGCCTCGGTGGCCAGCGGCTTGGCCGGCTCGTACCAGACCCGCTCGGCCGGTACGTCGACGAGTTCGTGCTCCGGCCAGCGCAGCGCGGTCATCTTCCCGCCGAAGACCGCTCCGGTGTCCAGGCAGATGGTGTTGTTGATCCAGGAGGTGCGGGGCACCGGGGTGTGGCCGTAGACCACGGCGGCACGGCCCCGGTACTCCTCCGCCCAGGGGTAGCGCACGGGCAGGCCGAACTCGTCGGTCTCGCCGGTGGTGTCCCCGTACAGCGCGTGCGAGCGGACCCGTCCGGAGGTGCGGCCGTGGTACTTCTCGGGCAGTCCGGCGTGGCAGACCACGAGGCTGCCACCGTCGAGCACGTAGTGGCTGACGAGGCCGTCGATGAACTCCCGCACCCGCTCGCGGAAGGCCGGGTCCTTCTCGTCCTCCCGGTCCAGCTGCTCGATGGTCTCGGCGAGCCCATGGGTGTGCTGGACCTTGCGGCCCTTGAGGTAGCGGCCGAGCTTGTTCTCGTGGTTGCCCGGCACGCACAGGGCGTGGCCGGCCGACACCATGCCCATCACGCGGCGCAGCACTCCGGGGCTGTCGGGGCCGCGGTCCACGAGGTCGCCGACGAAGACCGCCGTGCGCCCGTCGGGGTGCGCGCCGTCGACGTAACCGAGCTTGCCGAGCAGGGTCTCCAGCTCGGAGCTGCATCCGTGGATGTCGCCGATGATGTCGAAGGGGCCGGTGAGGTGGCGCAGGTCGTTGTAGCGGCGCTCCAGCACCACTTCGGCCTGCTCGGCCTCCTCCTCGGTGCGCAGGATGTGCACCTTGCGGAAGCCCTCGCGCTCCAGGCCGCGCAGCGAGCGGCGCAGTTCGCGGCGGTGCCGCTGGATGACGTGGCGCGGCATCCCGGCGCGGTCGGGGCGGCCCGCGTTGCGCGCGACGCAGACCTCTTCGGGCAGGTCGAGGACGATCGCGATGGGCAGCACGTCGTGGCTCCTGGCCAGCTGGACCAGCTGCTTGCGGCTCTCGGACTGGACGCTGGTCGCGTCCACGACGGTCCGCCGCCCGGCCGCCAGCCGCTTTCCGACGATGTAGTGCAGGACGTCGAAGGCGTCACGGCTGGCGCTCTGGTCGTTCTCGTCGTCGGCGACCAGACCGCGGCAGAAGTCCGAGGAGACGATCTCCGTGGGTGCGAAGTGCTTGTGGGCGAAGGTGGACTTGCCGGAACCGCTGGCCCCGATGAGGACCACGAGAGAGAGGTCGGTCACCGGCAGCGTGCGTGCGGTACTGGTCATGCGGCATTCGCCTCCTTCTCGGTGTGGGTGTGTGTGGTGGGCGTGTCGGCCGTGCCCATCGTGAAGACGGCCATCTGCGTGGGCGGTCCCACCTCGGGGTCGTCGGGTCCCACGGGGACGAAGCCGACCCCGTATCCGTGCCGCCGCGCCACGTCCCGGGCCCAGCCGCGGAATTCGGCCCGGGTCCATTCGAAGCGGTGGTCGCCGTGGCGCACGTGCCCGGCGGGAAGGGTCTCCCAACGGACGTTGTACTCGACGTTGGGCGTCGTCACGAGCACGGTCCGGGGACGGGCCGCACCGAACACGGCGTACTCCAGCGCCGGCAGCCTCGGCAGGTCGACGTGTTCGACGACCTCGCTGAGCACGGCCGCGTCGTACCCCTTGAGCCGCTTGTCGGTGTAGGTGAGCGAGCCCTGTCTGAGCGTGATCCGGGCGGCCTGCCGCTCCCCCATCCGGTCCAGCTTCAGCCGTCGCGACGCGATGGTGAGGGCGCGCATGGAGACATCGACGCCGACGATCTCCTTGAAACTCGTGTCCTTGAGCAGTGCCTGGACCAACTGGCCCTGTCCGCAGCCCAGGTCGAGGACCCGGCTCGCGCCCGCGGCACGCAGCGCGTCGAGGATCGCGGCGCGCCGCTGCTCGGCGAGCGGGACCGGCTTCTCCTCGGTGTCGGTCGTCTCGTCCACGGCGTTGTCGATGCTCTCGACGTCGAGGTCGTCCGACTCGGCGAGCCGCACCAGTTCGAGCTGCTGCATCGCCTGCCGGGTCAGCCCCCAGCGCCGCGCGAGATAGCGGCTGGTGATCAGCTTCTGCTCGGGGTGGGTTGCGAGCCAGCCCTCACCCGCCCGCAGCAGCTTGTCCACCTCGTCCGGTGCGACCCAGTAGTGCTTGGCGTCGTCCAGCACCGGCAGCAGCACATACAGCTGCCGCAACGCGTCCGCCAGCCGCAACTCGCCTTCGAGCACCAGCCGTACGTACCGCGAGTCCCCCCACTCCGGGAACTGTTCGTCCAGCGGCACGGCCACGGCGTCCAGCCGAGCGGCCCGAAGAGCTTGCGCACCAGCTCCGCACCGCCGCGCGCCGGCAGCGCGGGCACATCGATCCGCAGCGGCATCGGCGCCTGCGCGCGCTCGGGCAGGGCGCGGCACACGCCGTTCAGCGCGGACTTGAAGACCGCGCTCATGGCGACGGAGAGCAGCGAGGACGCCGCGTACGGGCGGTCGTTGACGTACTGCGCGAGCGCCGCGTCGGGGGCGCCGCCCCGGCCCTTCCCCTTGCCGCGGCGCACCAGGGCCACGGGATCCACTTCCAGCAGGAGCGCCGCGGTGCAGCGCTCGGCGGATGCCTCGGGATAGAAGACATGCGCGGTGCCGTGGGAGGTGGAGAACGTCTGCGCCTTGTCGGGATGCTTGTGCAGCAGGAAGCCGAGCTCGGTCGCCGGACGTTCCGGGTTGCCGGTTGTACTGATCGTCAGGAACACATGTCCGAGTATGGTCTGGTCCTCTCACCCCTCACCAGGTATTTTCGCGTGTCCGTCGGCCGTCGCCGTGCCGAGCAGCCCGGCCAGTTCCGCGATGGTGTCCGGGCCGACCCGGCAGCAGCCGCCGATCAGCCGGGCCCCGGCGTCCGACCAGGCCCTCGCCCTGCCCGGGTCGAACGTGGGGGCGCCGACCCAGCCACGCCCCTCCGCGTCCCACCGCTCGCCGCTGTTCGGATACACGACGGCCGGCTTCCCGCTCACCTCGGCGGCCACCCGCACCGCCCGGTCGGCATCCGCCGGATCGCAGCAGTTCACCCCCACGGCCACCACGTCGTCGCGACCCGACACGAGCCCGAAGGCCGTCTCCAGCCGCTGGCCCGCCCTGGTACGGTCGCCCGCCACGCTGTACGAGAGCCAGACCGGCAGCCCGCACCCCTCGACCGCCCGCAACAAGGCCTCGGCCTCGTCGATGTCCGGCACCGTCTCCAGCGCCAGCGCATCGGGCCCGGCGGCGGCCAGCGCCTCGATCCGGGGCCGGTGGAAGCGCTCCAGCTCCTGGACGGAGAGCCCGTAGCGGCCCCGGTACTCGCTGCCGTCCGCCAGCATCGCCCCGTACGGACCGACCGAAGCGGCGACCCAGACCTCCCGCTCCACCGTGCCGGCGGCCCGTCGCGCCAGCCGGACGCTGCGGGCGAACAGCTCCGCCGCCTCCGCCCGGCCGATGCCCCGCCGCGCGAACCCCTCGAAGGTCGCCTGGTAGCCAGCCGTGGTGAGCACCTGTGCACCCGCACGCGCGTAGGCGGTGTGGGCCGCCTCGATCTGTCCGGGCCCGTCGAGCAGCAGGCGGGCCGACCACAGGGCATCGGACAGGTCGCAGCCCTGCCCCTCCAGTTGGTTGGAGAGACCCCCGTCGAGCAGGACCGGCCCCGCCGCGAGAGCCCGGCCGAGTGTGCGGACGGGCTCATGGACGGGCGCGTGGCGGCGCGGCAGGTCGTCGGCCGACCGGGCGGGGTGCACAGGCGACTCCCTCGGAGCTTCGTGCTTCGCGTGCGGCACTTCGGGCTTGGTCCCTGGTCCTTGCTTCTCGCTTCTCAGCCGAGCTGCGACTGGACCTGGGAGGAGATCAGCTCCAGGTGGTCCAGGTCGTCCAGGTCCAGGACCTGGAGGTAGATCCGGGACGAGCCGATCGCGCCGTACCGGCCGATCTTGTCGACCACCTCGGCGGGCGAACCCGCGAGCCCGTTCGCCTTCAGTTCCGCCACCTCGCGCCCGATCACGGAGGCGCGGCGCGCCACCTCGGCGTCGTTCCGGCCGACGCAGACCACCAGCGCGTTGGAGTACACCAGGTCGTCCGGTGCCCGGCCGGCCGCCTGGGCCGCCTCCCTGACCCGGCCGAACTGCTTCTCGCTGTCCTCCAGCGACGCGAAGGGGATGTTGAACTCGTCGGCGTAGCGGGCGGCCAGTCGCGGCGTCCGCGTCGCGCCGTGACCGCCGATGAGCACCGGCACCTTGGCCTGCGCCGGCTTGGGCAGCGCGGGCGAATCGGTGAGCTGGTAGTAGGTGCCGTCGAAGCTGAACGTCTCGCCGATCCCGGTCGCCCACAGCCCGGTGATGATCTCCAGCTGCTCCTCCAGCCTGCCGAACTTCTCCTTGGGGAACGGAATGCCGTAGGCCTTGTGCTCCTCCTCGAACCAGCCCGCGCCGAGACCGAGTTCGACGCGCCCGCCGGACATCTGGTCGACCTGCGCGACCTGGATGGCGAGCACCCCGGGGAGCCGGAAGGTCCCCGCGGTCATCAGGGTGCCGAGCCGGATCCGCTTGGTCTCACGCGCCAGCCCGGCCAGGGTGATCCACGCGTCGGTCGGGCCGGGCAGTCCGTCGCCCTGTCCCATGCGGAGGTAGTGATCGGAGCGGTAGAAGGCGTCGAAGCCGAGGGCCTCGGTCGCCTTGGCGACGGTGAGCAGGGTGTCGTAGCTCGCCCCTTGCTGGGGCTCGGTGAAGATTCGAAGATCCATGCGTCCATCCTGCACCTCCGGGACACCGGTCGCTCCCTCCTCCGCCGCCGCCCACGGGCCGTCGCTGTCGGAGTCCCGCGACGGCGGAACAGTCACCGCCTTCCATCCGATGGCTCGCGCCGTCACTCCCGGAGCCGTGCGCGGCCGCGACCGGCCGCGGTCGGACCCGCCGGCCCGCCGAGCGCGTCGTACACCCCGTACGGGCCGTCGCGCCCCCGGCCGCGCTCCAGATCCTGCTGCCGCTCCCTGTCCCGCTCGTCGAGGCGGCGAAGCATTCCGTGCACCCGGTCCATGGACTCGTCGGCCGCGTCGATCGCCTCCATGCACTGCCAGTAGAGCCCCTGCTCGTCGGTCTCGCAGGCGACCCCGACCAGGGCCATCCCCACTTCCCCGAGCAGTGCGCCGAGCCCCGTCAGCGTCGCCCGGGGCTCGGCGAGCTCGGAGAGCTGTGCGGCCCGCGCCACCCCGGCCCGCGCCGCCGGGTGGTCCAGCGCCCCGCTGCTCCGGCCGCCGATCTCGCTCAGCCCGCGCGCCTCGCCCCGTAACTCCTTGGGGCCGTCGGCAGCCAGCCGGCTGCCGATCGCCTGGGCCAGCGCCTGCGCCTGCCAGGCCTCCGCGATGATGTCCGGCGTCCCCCTGCTCTGTGCCAGAGCACGCCGGCTGACTCCTACGAGCCGTTCCGCTTCCATGCGTTCCCCCGTCCGTACGAAAAGCCGCTCACCTCATTCATTACCCACAGTGAGGTCACTGGCACCGAAAAGCCAGGGGAATTCGGAAATCTGTGGACACTCGATCGATTGTGGATAAGTGGATCACTCCGAAGAGTGACGGTCGCTGGATTCCGAGGGGTCCGGGCGCCCCGGCACCGGGAATCGGGACTCGTTCCGGTCGATCTTCTCGGCCAGTGCCGTGAGCGCGTCGATGCCCAGCACCTCGCAGAACTGCAGCAGATACGCGAGGACATCCGCGACCTCGTCGGCCACCCGGTGCGCGGTCCCGGGCCGCTCCATCACCCGCGCCGACTCCTCCGGCGTCAGCCACTGGAAGATCTCGACCAGCTCGGACGCCTCGACGCTCAGCGCCGCCGCCAGGTTCTTCGGGGTGTGGTACTGCTCCCAGTCCCGTGCGGCCGCGAACGCGGCCAGCCGTCGCTGCAGGGCCCGTACATCATGTTCTGTCACGGCCCCAGGTCTACCACTGTCACCCCGGGCGTCTCCCGGGCCGGTGCCACGCCCGGTTCCGTGACCGTCCCGACCAGCCTGAGATGCCCGGCCGCCCCGACCGTCCCGGCCAGGGACAGCAGCGCGCGCAACTGCCTCCCGTCCAGGTCGCGGTCGAGTCCGTCGGCCAGCACGGTGAGTGTCTGCATGGCCGACGGCACCTCCCCCGCGGCGTCCATGACCAGCAGTCCGGGTCCGGTGAGCAGCGCCAGGGTGAGCGCGAGGTACCTCAGCTCGCCGTCCCCGAGGCGCCCGACCGGGGTGGCCCGCCCCTCGCCCCGCCCGACCGTCGCCCGCAGCGAGCCGTCCGTGAGGTGCTCGACGCCCAGCGCCGTCACCGGTCCCGCGCATCCGGCGCGCACGGCGGCAAGCAGCCGGGCACGGCGCCGGGGGCACCACGTCAGCGTGCGCTCCAGCACCGCCGCGAGGTTGTCGCAGTCGCGGCGCAGCCTGCCGTCACCGGCCGGCACGGGGGCACGCATCCGGTGCGGCCGCGGTTCGCAGGCGAAGACCGACCGCAGGGCCACCACCATCTGTTCGGCGGCGGACAGAACCTGTAACTGCCCCTCGGTCCGGCCCGCGACCCGCAGCGGCAGCAGGGCCGTGCCGAGCCGGTCGTCCGGCAGCGGGGCCCGCGTCACCGGGACCGCGCCGGCGGTGTGCCAGGCCGCCTGGACCGTGGCACGCCCCGGGTCGCGCAACGCGGTGGTGAGGAGGGTCTCCCCGCCTCCGGTGAGCCGTTCGCCGACGATGCGGAGCGCGGGCTCCGCCTGGACGGCGACATCGAGGCGTACCGGTCCGGCCGGGCCGTCCGCCGTGCAGCCGATCCGGAAACCGCGGCGCCCCTGCGCATCGGGCGCGGCCCCTTCCGGTACGCAGCCCGCCGGGTCCGGGAACACCTCGTCCAGCGGGTCCCCGGCGCCCAGCCGCGCCAATGCCTCGTACGCCCGTAACGCGCTCGTCTTGCCGCTGCCGCCGGGCCCGCCGAAGAGCGTGACCGGGCCGATGGGGAAGGCGGCGCCCCGGTGCGAGGCGAAGGCGGACAGCCGCAGCTCGGTGAGGACGGGGCCGGCCGAGCGGACCGGCCCGCCGGAGGGCCGTGCGACTTCCGGACGGTCCGGCCCGCGAGTGGCGGCGGACGCGTCGGCGGTCTTCGAGGGGGCGGCGGACAGTGGCGGGGTGGTACCCGGGCGGAGTGCGGTCATGGGCGGACGGTATGCGGGCCGCGCAGCGGCGAACCGTTCCTCCTGAACGACCTTCCTACGATCGGGGTACCTGAACCGCCTCGCACCGCCCGCCCGGACGGCCCTCCTGACGGCCGTACCGCGGACTACGAACCGGGAAGGCCCGCCGCGGTGACTCCCTCGACCTCCATGCCGACCGGGGAAAGCAAAAAGACATTCCGGTCGACCCGGTGCATTCCGCTGCCGAGGCCGAAGACCACCCCGCTGGTGAAGTCCAGGATGCGTTTGGCCACGTCCGACTCGGCGCTGGTCAGGTCGAGCAGCACCGGGATCTGCCCGACCAGGTACTCGGCCACCTCCCGTGCGTCCGCGAAGACCTGGACCCGCAGCACGACGAGTCGGCGCTGCTGGGAGGCCGGACTCTCGTCGGGGACCGTACGGTGATCCACCCTGGACGGCCACTCGTTGCGGCTGCGCAGAGGTACGACCTGGGCAAGCCCCTCCCACTGCTCGTCCGTGACGTCGTACCTGTCGTACCTGCTCACCGGACCACCCCGTCTGTGCTTCGGTCGGCGTTGCGCCGGCTGCGCTCGCTGTTCATCGGGCAATTCTCTCGCCACTCACCCGTTCGGCGTACCACCGACACGGTTCAGGGGCCGATCGACACCGCCGGCGACCCGTCCGCCGCTTCCCCGGCGGACCTGAGCCGGTGCGCTTCCGCACTCATGTCGACGGGGGTGAACCGTACCGGAAGCCGGACCAGAGCACGGTGGAACGGTCCCGGACGCCACTTCAGATCACCTGCCGGAACCGCCAGTTCCGCGTCGCACAGCTGGCTGGTGAGCTGCTCGATCGCGGTCATGGCGATGAGCAGTGCCGGCTGCTTCGCGGGGCACCGGTGCGGGCCCGCGGACCAGGCCAGGTGGGCGCTGGCCCCGGAGCGCACCGCGAGGTCCGAACGGCTGGGCGTGGAGCGGGAGTTGGCCGCCGCGTAGGAGACCAGGAGGAGTTGTCCCGCGCGCAGCCGCACGCCGTGGAACTCCGTGTCGTGCCGGGGGTAGTGGGCGGCGAGATTGGCCAGCGGCGGGTCCTGCCAGAGCACCTCGTCGATCGCCTCGTGCGCCGTCATCGCCCCGCCGTGCAGCGAACCGGCGTAGCGGGCGTCGGTGAGCATGTGCAGCAGCGCGTTGCCGATCAGATTCGTTGTCGGATCGTGGCCCGCGCTCATGATCAGGGTGATCTGACGCACAGTCTCGTCGTTGTCGAGATTCGCGGGATGGCCGAGGAGGTACGAGGTGAGGTCGCGGCGCGGCCGGGTGCGCCGGTCCGCGACCAGTTCGGTGACGACCTCGACGAGGTCGGCGTAGGCGGTGGCGGCGTTCTCGGTCGAGTTGAACATGCCGGCGATGCCGTTGACGATCCGCTCGCCGTCGCCCGGCGGTACGCCGAACCAGGTGACGAAGACGTGCAGCGGAAGCCGGCGGGCGTACTGGGAGATGAGATCGCCGCTTCCGGTGGCGGAGAACTCTCCGATGAGCCGCTGGGCGACCCGGGCGACCTCGGCCCGCAGGACGTGCGGCTCGATCAGGGCGAGGCTGTCGTTGATGGCGTCGCGGTAGCGGGCGTGCACGTCGCCGTCGCTGAAGAGCGCGGTGGGCCGGTAGCCGAGCATGGGCAGGACCGGCGAGTCGTCGGGGACCGTGGCCTGCCAGGCGCGCGGGTCCTTGGTGAAGGTGTGGGTGTCGCGCAGCAGGTCGACGGCGGCCTGGTAGTCCGTGACCAGCAGGGCGTCGATTCCGGGGGCGAGCCGGACGGGCGCGAGGGGGCCGTGTTCGCGCAGGCGCCGGTAGTGGCTCTGCGGGTCGGCGGCGAATTCCGGACCGTACAGGGCGAGGGGCTGCGGCGGCTGGACGAACGGGGTCATGACGGGTCCTCGGGCCTGGGCATCCGGGTGAGCACGTGCTCGGCCAGCGCGATCAGCGCGTCGATGCTGCCGCGGCGTTCGCGGGCGTCGCACTGGACCAGCGGGGTCTCGCGGGCGAGGTCGAGGTGCTTGCGCAGGACCTCGTCGGTGTGGGCGGGGGCGTCGGGGAAACGGTTGACCGCGACCGCGTAGGGAAGACCCTGCTCCTCGACCATGTCCATGACCGCGAAGGAGTCGCCGAGCCTGCGGGTGTCGACCAGGACCAGAGCGCCGAGCGCACCGCGCGCGATGTCCTCCCAGAGCGGCAGGAACCGCTGCTGGCCGGGGGTGCCGAACATGTAGAGCACCAGGTCGTCCAGGACGGTGAGCCGGCCGAAGTCGATGGCGACGGTGGTCGTTGTCTTGTCCGGCAGCCCGGCGGTGTCGTCGAGCCGGGTGCTGGACTGGGTCATCGCCTCTTCGGTGTGGAGCGTGGCGATCTCCGACAGCGTACGGATCAGGGTGGTCTTGCCGACGCCGAACGGACCCGTGACGACGAGTTTCATCAGGGTCCGGGCCGCGGGCGGCAGATAGCCGATGCCGGTGCGGTCAGTGGAGGGAGCGGAGTCCAACGAGCAGCCTCTCGACGAGCGACCGGTCGATCTCCCCGGCGCTGGGGATGGGCGGTCGGGTGTGCAGGTGTCCGGCGGCCGCGAGGTCCGTGGCCAGGAAGACGGTGGCGCTGACCGGCAGGTCCAGGTGGGCCGCGCACTCGACGACGGTGAGCGCCCCCGGTCCGAGCAGCTCGCACAGTCTGCGCTGTTCCGAGCCGGTGTCCGGGGGCAGCTCGGTGTCGGTGCGTACGAGTACGTCGAGGCGGTCGAGCGCGGGACCGGCGGGCCGGGTCCGGCCGCCGGTGACCAGATAGGCGGGTATCAGGCGGCGCCCCGGGCCGGAGGTCATGGCCGGGCGGTGGTGTCCGGCTTGCGGGCAGGCGCGTTCATCGCCCGGGTCAGGGCGGTGACCTGCACCTGCATCTGGTAGGCGATGTCGCCGAGTTTGGCGCCGGGTTCCGCGAACAGGGCGAGTGTGGTGTTGTTCCCGGCCGGTACGACGATGGCGAAGCCCTGGTCGGACTCGACGACCGTCTGGGCCAGGCGCGGTGCCTCGACGTCGGTGAACGCCGTGGTGAACGCGCGTGCCGCGGCGTGCAGCGTGGCGGTCATGGCGGCGACCCGCTCACCGGAAGCCCGGTCCAGGCCGGGCGACGCGCCCTCGACGAGCCCGTCGCCGGTGGCGACCACGGCGTGCTGGACTCCGGGCAGCTCCAGCAGCGGGGTCAGCACCCATGCGAGGTCACCGGTGGTGGAAGTGGGGGCGCTCACGTCTGGTCGTCTCCTTGCTCGTCCCGGTCGTCCGGGTGGTCGTGGTCGTCCGGTGCCGGTGCGGATGGCCGCCCGGCGACGCTCCTGCCGTTGAGGGTGCCCTGCTGGAGTGCCGCCCAGGAAGCCCCGGCCTCCTCCGGTGTACGGAGCACCTGTTCGCGGTCCGGGGCGGTGTCGGCGGAGACGGAGCGGGCCGGGGCCGGACGTGGTGCGCGTCGGCGACGGCTGGGCAGCGCGGCAGCCTCCCCGCCGGCGGGTTGCGGCACGGGGGCGGTCTCCTGCTCGGTCGGGGCGGGTAGGGAGGACGTGGCCTGCGCCTGCACCGGCTTGGGGGCGAGGGCGGAGAGGCTGCGGTCGTCCTCCATCACGGTCAGCAGATGGGCGGGGACGCGCAGGATCGTGCGCATGCCGCCGAACGGCGATGCCTCGATGTGGCAGTTGAAGCCGTACTGGAGCACCAGCCGGCCGACGACGGCGAAGCCGGTCTGCGGCGGATCGCCCAGCTCGGTCAGCAGGACTTCGGGCGGGCCGGCGAGCAGGGCCCGTGCCCGGTCGAGCGCGTCGTCGTCCATGCCGATGCCCGCGTCGTCGACCACCAGGAACGCGCCGCGGCCTCCGCTCTGCTGGACGGTGACCTGGACATCGGTGTCGGGGTGCGAGTAGGCGGTGGCGTTGGCCAGCAGCTCGGCCAGGGCGATGGCGAGGGGTTCGGCGGCACGGGCGACGAGCGCGAGACGTTCGTCGCGCAGATGGTTGGCGACCTTGACGCGTTCGTAGCCCGCGACCCGGGACTGGGCGCCGAGCACGATCTCGACCAGCGGTGAGTTCTGGCGGGCGAGGCCCGGCCAGGCGTCGCAGAGCACCGCGGTGGCCTGGGTGCGCCGCAGCGCCAACTCGTTGCGGAAGTCCAGTTGCAGGATGCGTGGATCGTCGTACTCGTGCTGGAGCTCGTGCAGCAGTTGCTGGGACTGGTTGAGCAGGGACTGGATCTTGGCGGAGGTGCCGCGCATCGCCGCGCGGGCGGCCGCGTCGACACGGCCGCGCTCCTCGACGACGGCCTTGCGGGCCGCCTGCACCGCCTCGGTCAGCAGGCGCGCGGAGTCGCCGTCGACCTCGTCCGCCTCCCGCAGTCCGGGGACCTTGGCGGTGGGATGGGAGAGGGCGAGCGCGGCGGCGGGTATCCGGTTGCGGGCCAGCTGGCGGATCTCGTCGGTAAGAGCGGCGGTACGGGCCTCGGCGGCCCTCGACTGGCGTTCGGCCAGCTCGGCGCGGGCCAGGGCGATGTTCTCGGCGCGCGCCGCGTTCTGCGCGCGGACCGCTGCCGTCACGGCAGCGGCGACGGCGATCACCGCCACTATCCATCCCATGCCGTCACCGCGTTTCTGTGGTCGGATCGGTCTTCGGGCCGCAGCGTCCGCACGGGCTCCGCCTACCGCTCCGTGGGGCGCGCCGGTCCATCCGGCCGCTCCAGTTCCTGAGCGACCTCGGCGACCTCGGTCATCACCTGGAGCACGCCGGGCAGTTCGGTGCCGTCGAGCTGCCGGTACTCGCTGCCGATGGTCACCACCAGCCGCTCGGGAAGGCCCAGTTCCGGGTAGCGGACCTCGCCGATGACCCGGCGGGCGGCTTCGACGGCGGGGATCCCGGCGGTGTGGAAGGCGTGGGCGCGCTCGCGCACGTACTCCAGATAGACGATGTGATCGCGCACCCCGGCCCGGTCGAGGATCGGGCCGTGTCCCGGGACGACGGTCTCGGCCCCGGTGTCCAGCACCCGTTCGCAGGCCGCGATCACATTGCTCAGCGGCCCCGCCCAGTGCACCGGGTGGTCGCCCGGCTGTCCCGGGGTGGAGGAGAAGATGATGTCCCCGGTGAACACGGCGTCCTGCGCGGGCAGATGGACCATCAGGTCGCCGGTGGTGTGCGCGGGCGGCAGCGATGAGATCCGGACCGGGTACTCCCCCAGGGTCAGTTCGAGCTCGCCCGTGAAGTAGGTGGTCGGTACCACCGGCTCGGTCTGCGACCAGTCGAAGGGGCCGAAGTGCTGGGAGAGGTAGCCGCCGAGCGGGGTGGCCGGGCCGCCGGCGGTGACGAGGGCGTGCTGCTGCTTCGGCGTGGGGTCGTAGTGGATGTGCTCGCGGGCCTCGCGGGTCACGATGATCTCCGCGTCCGGGAGTACGCCCGCGCCCCAGAAGTGGTCGCCGTTCGCATGGGTGACGATCACCCGGTCGACGTGGACTCCGTCGGGCAGCCGCTTCGTGGACTCGGCCAGGAACTGGCCGGCCAGGACGTCGTCGTACGGGGTGTCGATCCAGAGCGCACCGCGGGGCGAGACGAGCAGCCCGCAGTTCGCCAGCCCCCAGCCCCGTTTCGGCGGGAGCCATGCGTAAAGGCCCCGCCCCAGGTCAACGACGTCTCCACGCGTGATCGACATGGACGCGATTATGCCGACCGAAATCCGGCCACGCGTTCGAACTCGGCCACCCCGGAGTCCTGTTGGCGCAAATTGATCGCTCATGGTTTCCGACGGCGGAGCGGCGGTGACCCTGCGACACCGGCGCACGCGACTCCCCCCTGCCACCTTCCGGATAAACCTTCTCAATTCACCCGACGGTGTCACGCGTCGCGGCGGACAGCCCTCACGCGGTCGCCACACCCGAATGCGCCGATTACCCACCGAGCATGACCGAAAACAGTCGCAAAAAGACCTCCGGGGACGGTGCCGAAGGGCACTGTCCCCGGAGGTCTCCCGGGCGGCGGACGGACCGGCCGCAGCGCTACGGCCGGCGCACCTGGCCGCCCTCGAAGTAGGCGATCAGCTCCGGGTCGAGGGCCGGTACCTCGAACGGCGCACCGCCCTCACGCAGCGAACGGGTCGCGAGCACACCGGCGGCGACGCTCATCCGGGCGGCGACCGGCGAGGTGTCGGTGACGCCCCCGTCGCGCACGAACCGGCAGAACTCCGCCATGATCCGGGTGTCCCCGCCGCCGTGCGAACCGCCCGCCTCCGGCACCCGGTAGGTGATGTCGGCGTCGCGGCGGTAGCCGCTGGGGCCGGTGTTCCAGACCTTGACCTCGTCACCGGGGCTGTCGCCGAAGTTCTCCAGGCGGCCCTCGGTGCCGATGACGGTGTAGTTCCGCCAGTAGTCGGGGGTGAAGTGGCACTGCTGGTAGGCGGCCACCACGCCGTTGTCGAGCTGCATGTTCATCACCGAGACGTCCTCGACGTCCACGATGTGGTGCAGGTCCTTGCGGGCCGTCGGCGGCCAGTCGAACTCGCGCAGCCAGTTCGCCGGGCGCGGGGTGTCCGCCTCGCGGCGCGGCAGGTCGCCGTAGACGAGGAGGTCGCCGAGCGCGTTGACGCGGCGGGTGTAGCCGCCC
The DNA here is from genome assembly GCF_900091725.1 of Streptomyces sp. DvalAA-43. Lineage (GTDB taxonomy): Bacteria > Actinomycetota > Actinomycetes > Streptomycetales > Streptomycetaceae > Streptomyces > Streptomyces pulveraceus. The sequence goes on from NZ_FMBW01000090.1 coordinate 15,172, forward strand.
GCCAGCCAGTGCAGGACGTCGATGTCGTGCGCGGCCTTCTGGAGCAGCAGACCGGTGGTGCGGGTCCGGTCGGCGTGCCAGTCCTTGAAGTAGTAGTCGCCGCCGTAGCCGACGAAGTGCCGCACCCACACGGCCTTGGGCTCGCCGATGTCGCCCCGGGCGATGATGTCGCGCATCAGCCGCACGACGCCCATGTGGCGCATGTTGTGTCCGACGTACAGCCGGGTTCCGGTCTCGTACGCGGCGCGCAGGATGTTGTCGCAGCTCTCGACGGTGATCCCGAGCGGCTTCTCGACGAAGACGGCCTTGCCGGCCCGCAGCGCGTCGATGGCGATGGTCTCGTGGGTGTCGTCCGGGGTCGCGACGATGATCGCGTCCAGGTCGTCCCGGCCGAGGAGCAGCTTGTAGTCCTCGACCGCGACCTCGGTGCCGAAGCGCTCGGCCTCGCGCCTGCGCACCTCCGGGTCGAGGTCGCAGACGGCGGTGATCGCCGAACCCTGTCCGGGGTGGTGGGCGGAGGTCGCGATGGAGCGGCGCAGGCCGAGCCCGATGACGCCGAGTCGCAGGTCTGACACGGGGGTCCCTTCTGTCTGTGCGGGTGGTGCGGGCGGAGACTGGTGACGGGCGGCTACTTGCCCGCGAGCGAGGCCTCGAACTCGGCGCGCATCTTGTCGCCGCCGCCGGAGCGCCACTTGCGCAGCTCCTCCTTGTAGGCGGAGATCGGCTTGCGGCCCGCGATGATGTCCTTCTGGCAGTCGCTCATGGCGGTGGTGAGGGACGCGCTCTTGCTGGTGGACGTGTCGGAGAAGTGGCCGCTCGTCGGGTTGGTCTGGCTGATCTTGAGGAGTTCCTGCTGCCAGCCGTGGATCCGGCCGGCCAGCTCCGACTTGCCCGGCAGGTAGATGTACTCGGGACCGGCGGCCAGGAAGGCGAGCGGCATGGCCGTGGTGACGGCCTCCGCGTTCCCCTTCGGGGTGAGCTTGATGTCGCCGTTGGCCGCGTGGGTGAAGTGCGTGCCCTCGATGCCGTTGTCGAGGAAGAGCCGCTCCTCGGTGCCGAAGGGCGCGGCCAGGTAGTCCAGCACGCCCAGCAGCATCCTGACCCGCTTGTCGTCGGCCTTCTTGTTGATGGCGGTGTAGCCGACGGAGCCGTATCCCATGGAGTACCGCGGCTTCGCACCGGACGTGGCGGCGAACGGCGGGATGATGCCGAACGGGAAGTCGTAGTTCTTGACGTCGACCAGGAAGCTGGGGAAGGACTGCACATAGGCGCCCAGCGTGCCCTGGGCCATCTTCTCCATGGTGGTGGAGAGGTTGGGGTCGGGCCAGAAGAGACCGGCCTTGGCGACCTTGACGCCGAACGCCAGGGCCTCCTGGTACTCCTCGGTCTCGTACATGTGCGTCAGCTTGCCACCCTCCAGCCGCCAGCCGCTGGGGGCCCCGAACCACTGGCCGAACATGCCGACGTGGTTCACGTACGCCGGCTCCAGGACGTACTTGTTGCGCTTGGCGTCGAGGAGCTCCTTGCCCTTGGCGAGGAAGTCCTCGGCGCTGGTGAACTCGGCGCCGCCGACCGGCTTCCAGTAGTCCTCGTTGACGACGTAGACCTGGCCCATGGAGCCGTAGGCGACGGTGACACCGCGGATCTTGCCGTTGATCACGGCGGTCTTCCACGCGGTGGTCGGCAGGTTCGCCAGGTTCGGGTACTTCTTGACCGCGTCGCCGGACAGATACGGCGTGAGGTCGTGGAACTTGGCGTCCAGCAGCTCGGGCACGCGCTGGATGCCCTGGTTCGGCGGGAACCACACCAGGTCGGGGATGTCACCGCTGGCCATCATGGCGTTGAACTTGGTGAGGTACGCGTCGACGCCCTGGTCGACGACGATCGTCATGTCGAACTGCGCCCCGAGACGCTTGTTCAGCTCCTGCCAGTAGCCGTTCTTGCCCTGCGGCGGGGCGGGCGTGGTGAACGTCTCGGTGAGGGCCGTGATGCGGCTGCCGTCGCCGGGCGCCTTGGCCACGGACCTGGTCAGCTTCTTCGGGTAGCGCAGGTACGTGGCGTCCAGCCCGGCCGCGTTCCCGGCGAGGTCCGCGGGGGCGGTCTGCGCGGGGACGTACGCCGGGAGCTTGATCTTGGCGGACGCCTTGGCCCCGCCCTTGCTGACGGTGGCGCCGCTGCCGCAGGCGGTCAGGGACGTCAGACCGGCCGCGGTCAGGCCGGCGATCCCCGCCGCGCCCATGAAACCGCGCCTGGACATGTGGGTGGACATGGGTGCTCCTTGGAATGTGTGAAGTGCGTGGGGCGACGGGATGTCCGGGCGGGCGGATCAGCCCTTGATCGCCCCGGTGAGGACGCCCTTGACGAAGAACTTCTGCAGGAAGGGATAGACGCAGAAGATGGGCACGATGGCGATGATCAGCACGGCCATCTGCAAGGAGGTCGCGGGCGGGATCGCGTGCACGCCCATGGCCTGCGCGTTGATGCTCTGGCCGTTGAGGACGTAGCTGCGCAGGATCACCTGGATGGGGAACTTGCTGGAGTCGTTGAGGTAGAGCACCGCGTTGAAGAAGCTGTTCCAGTACCCGACCGCGTAGAAGAGGCCCACCACGGCGAGGACCGCCTTGGAGAGCGGCAGCACGATCCGGAAGAGGACGGTCACCTCGCCCGCGCCGTCGATCCGCGCGGCGTCGTACAGCTCCTCGGGGATGCTCTGGAAGAACGAGCGCACCACCACGATGTTGAACGCGTTGAGCAGCACGGGCAGGATCAGCGCCGCGTAGGTGTCGAGCATCTTGAACTGCTGGACGGCCAGGTACGTCGGGATGATGCCGGGGGCGAAGAGGAAGGTCCCCAGCACCAGCAGCAGGATCGGCTTGCCGAGGACGGTGCCGGGCCGCGAGGTGCCGTACGCGATCATCACGGTACAGGCCAGGCTCAGCGCGGTGCCGATCAGCGTGATGAAGATCGAGACCACGGCCGCCTGGGTGACGACGCCGCCGGAGAGGATGACCCGGTACGCCTCCAGCGTCGGGTGCTTGGGCAGCAGGACGTATCCGCCGTTGGCGTTGAGCTCCTCGCGCCCGGCGAGGCTGGTCCCGATGGCGAGGACGAACGGGTAGAGCACGATCACGGTCAGGACGACCAGGGCGGCGGCCTTCGCACCCTGGCCGTACCAGTGGGGCCGTTCCATCCACGGCGGACGGCCGGACGAGGCACGGCGGCGCTCACCGCCGCGGGCCCCGGACCGGGCGCCCCGCAGTCGTGCCGCAAGGGTCTGCTGACTCATCGGTACACTCCCTGCTCACCGAAGCGGTGGGCCAGCTTGTTGGCGGCGAGGATGAGGGCGAATCCGATGACGCCCTTCATCAGGCCGGCGGCCGTGCTCATTCCCCAGCTGCCGTCGATGACGCCGTGGAAGTAGACATAGGTGTCCATGACTTCGGAGGCATCCGGTCCGACCGCGTCGCGCTGGAGGATGATCTGCTCGAAGCCGACCGAGAGGATGTCGCCGAGCCGCAGGATCAGCAGCATGAGGATCACCGGCCGGATGCCCGGCAGGGTGATGTGCCAGATCCTGCGGAGCCAGCCGGCTCCGTCCATGGCGGCGGACTCGTACTGGCCCATGTCGATCGAGGCGATGGACGCCAGGAAGATGATGGTCCCCCAGCCGCAGTCCTTCCAGATGGCCTGGGCGGTGATCAGCAGCTTGAAGGTGCCGGGATCGGTCATCACATTGCCGATGTTGACCCCGTGTTCCATCAGCAGCGTGGTGACGGAACCCGCGCCGCCGAGCACCTGCTTGAACATCGCGACCACGACGACCCAGGACAGGAAGTGCGGGAGGTACACGACGGTCTGGATGAACCGCTTGATCTTCTCGCTGATGAGCGAGTTCAGCAGCAGTGCCAGCGCGATCGGGGCCGGGAAGTAGAGCAGCAGCTGGATCGCGGTGATCTGCAGCGTGTTGGAGACCGCGCTCCAGAACTCCGGCTCGGAGAGCAGCGCCGTGAAGTTCGCGAGACCGACGAACGGGCTCTGCTTGAAACCCAGGAACGGCTGGTAGTCCTGGAAGGCGATGACATTGCCCGCGAGCGGCAGGTAGAAGAACAGCGCGAAGTACAGGACGCCCGGCAGACAGAACAGCAGAAGTGATCTGTCCCGCTTGAGGCGGTGCCGGAGCGGTAGTCGTACCCGTATGTCCTTGCGCTTCTTACCGCCGGAGCGATCCGTGTCGTCAGGGTCATGGGGCTGCGGCACAGGCGACCGCACGGCCGAGACCGGCGCATCTGCCATCGTCACAGGCACCTCCAGGGCTGATGGAGCAAGGGGAGAGTGTCCCGCGATCACGACGGCAACACGCACCGGTGACGGTGCGGTCGTTGCTCCCTCGCGGCGACAGGCACATGGTTCACGACATGCACGTCGATGGCAAGAGTTGTTCATTTCACACGGGTAACGAACATCTAAGGACATAGAAAAGCCCTGTTCGAGGCTCGATCCACCCTCATGGCGACCCGGAATCGGGCACGAAAGCACCATGGAACGGGCACAGAACGCATACGAAGGGACCTCGGTGCGGTCATCGGACCCCTCACCGGGGAATGGGTTGCAGCCCAGGATGCGCGTTCATGTTTGATCTTGCGCCAATGCACGCAAGATCAAACAGTTTCAAGAGTGGAGTCCGCGCCGACCCGCCCGCGCGCGGCAGCGCCGCGACGCGACCGGCAGGGCAGGCGTCGGCTCGGACCGCGACGCGACCGGCAGGACGGGCGGACGGGCGGTCGGACGGGCGGGCGTCGGATCAGACCGCGACGACGGTGACGCCGGCCTCCGTGAAGCGGGCGGTCGCCTCGGGCGTGATCCCCTTGTCGGTGACCAGGAAGTCGATCTGGGCCAGGCCGCAGACCCGGGCGAAGGCCCGCTTGCCGATCTTCGAGGAGTCGGCGGCCACCACCACCCGCTGCGCCTGCTGGGCGAGCAGCCGGTTGATACTGGCCTCGCCCTCGTGGTGGACGTACGCGCCGCGCTCGGTGTCGATCGCGTTGACGCCCAGCACGGCGACATCGAGCGTGATCTCGCCCAGCACCCCACTGGCCAGCGGGCCGGTCAGCTCGTACGACTGCGGCCTGGCCACTCCGCCGGTCACCACGATCTTGATCTGCGGCCGGATCACCAGCTCGTTGGCGATGTTGAGGGCGTTGGTGACCACGGTCAGGGTCGGCTGGCCGCCCATGCCGGCCGCACTGTCGCCGACGACGTCGGAGCGCACCGCCAGCGAGCGGGCCACCTCGGTCAGTGTCGTGCCGCCGGTCAGTCCCACCACCTCGCCGACCGCCACCAGCTCGGAGACCGCGCGGCCGATGGCCTGCTTCTCCGGGGCATGGCGTCCGGTCTTGTACCGCAGGGCCAGTTCGTAGCTGACGCCGTGCGCCACCGCGCCGCCGCGGGTACGGGTGAGCAACTGCTGCTCGGCGAGCTGGTCCAGGTCGCGGCGGATGGTCGCGGCGGAGACATCCAGGGCCGTGGCGGCGTCCTCGACGTCCACCCGGCCGTTCTTACCGACGAGTTCCAGCAGCGCGTTCCACCGGGCATCCCTGGACAAGTCAACTCTCCTTACGGGCCGGGCTTCGGGCACCCATCCCCTTGGGTACGGTCACCGGACAGCGCAAGCGTCGCACAAGGCTCCACCCAGTCAAGCCACCTGCAAACAGAATGCTTGATAATGCTCGCAGGTCGCGTATAACGTGCGCAAACGAGCATCCCACTACGAGTACGGAGTGCAAAAGTGTCATTTGTCGAGATCGAGACAGCCAGTCAGCCGGAATGCTGGCGTCGCGCCGCCGAACTGGCCCGGACGCAGTCGGCCGCCCTGCCCGCCGCCGGCGAGCGCATCGCGGTCGTCGGCTGCGGCACCTCGTTCTACATGGCTCAGGCGTACGCCGCGCTCCGTGAGGGGTCCGGTCAGGGCGAGTCCGACGCCTTCGCCGCCTCGGAGTTCCCGGTCGGCCGCGGCTACGACCGGGTCGTCGCCCTCACCCGCTCGGGTACCACGACCGAGGTGCTGGAACTGCTCGACCGTCTGCGGGGCACCACCCGCACCGTGGCCATCACCGCCGACCCGAACACTCCGGTCATGACGGCCGCCGACGAGATCGTCGTCCTCGACTTCGCCGACGAGCAGTCCGTCGTGCAGACCCGGTTCGCCACCACGCTGCTCACCCTGCTCCGCGCCCACCTCGGTCTGCACACCGAGGACGTGGTACGCGACGCGGAGACCGCGCTGGCCGAGCCGCTGCCCGAGGGCCTGGTCGACTGCACCCAGTTCACCTTCCTCGGCCGCGGCTGGACGGCGGGGCTCGCCAACGAGGCGGCGCTCAAGATGAAGGAGGCCTCGCTGTCCTGGACCGAGTCGTACCCCGCGATGGAGTACCGCCACGGCCCCATCAGCATCGCCACCTCCGGCACCGCGACCTGGATGTTCGGCACCGCGCCCGAGGGGCTGGAGGAGCAGGTGCTGGCGACCGGCGCCCGCTGGGTGCAGAGCGGACTGGACCCGCTGGCCGAGCTGGTGCGCGTGCAGCGGCTGGCGATCGCCCGCGCCGCCGCCCGCGGCCTGGACCCGGACAGCCCGCGCCACCTGAGCCGCTCCGTCGTGCTGACGGACGCCTGACCGGTCCGGTGCACATCGTCGAGCGCGTCTTCGGCTCCCCCGGCGCGGGCGCTCGCGAGGCTGCTCGTGGAACCCCTCGTACCACCCTTCACCCGGGTGTGCGCGAGGGGTTTCTCGCACGGCCGGCCGACGGCGCGGAGGTCGGGGTGCTGGTGCTCTCCGGGTCCAGCGGGCGCATCGAGGACGAGCGGTGCCGGCTTCTGGCCCGGGAGGGCATGGCCGCCCTGTCGATCCGCTGGTTCGGCGGCCCCGGACAGCCGCCGGGCGTGTGCGAGGTCCCGCTGGAGACGTTCGGGGCCGCGATCGAGGTGCTCCGCGCGGGCGGCGCACGGCGGATCGGTGTCCTCGGTACGTCCAAGGGCGCGGAGGCCGCCCTGCACCTGTCGGTGCTCCTGCCCGGTGTCGACGCCGTGGTGGCGCTCTCGCCCACCTCGCTCACCTGGGCCAACGTCGGACCCGGCCGGGACGGGCTGACCCGGCCGTACAGGTCGTCCTGGACCTGGCGCGGCGAGCCGCTGCCGTTCGTGCCCCTCGACGACTCCTGGACCCCGGCGCCCGGCCGGCCCGAGGGCGCTCCCGTCGCCGTCCTCGGCTGGTACGAGCGGAGCCGCCGGACCTTCGCCGACCGGGTCGACGCGGCGAGGATCCCGGTGGAGAGGTCCGGCGCCGCACTCGTCCTGGTCGCGGGCGGCGACGACGCGATGTGGCCCTCGCTGCGCTCCGCCGAGGAGCTGGCGGCCCGCCGCACGGCCGCCGGGCTGCCCGTACGGCTCATCGGCGGCCCCGACGCGGGTCACCGTCCCCGGCTGCCGGGCGAGGGCCCTGCGCCCGTCTCGACGCGGTTCCTGTACGGCGGTTCCGCCGCGGCGGACGCGGCCCTCGGGGCAGCCGCCTGGCCGCACATCCTCGACGCGCTGCGCGGCACGCCCGCCACTGCCCCGGGGCCGTGAGGCGGGGGCGGCGGTCGTCGGGCGGGGCGGCGGTCGTTCCGACGACCACCGGCCCCGCCCTCCCGCACGGCACCGCCGTGGTCAGGACTTCTCGAAGCAGACGTCCAGAGGTCAGGACTCCTCGAAGTAGACGTCCAGAACCGCGTCGAGTTCCGCCTCCCACTGCTTGAGGCTGCTCCTGGCCGGTGCCTCGACCTCGGCGTTGAACCACCGGCGGGTCGACATATGGACCGTGACGGTGAACCGGCGGCCGAACCGGGGGGTCTTCACCTCGACCGCGCCGATCTCGTCCCACCGGAACTCGGCCTCCTGGTCGTCCAGCCGGAACCGGACGCCCTCCCGGTCGGCGGTGATCGAACCGCGACGGTCGCTCACCTCGAACGAGGGCCCGTCCGCCGCCGCGTCGGACGCGGCCTCGGCATCGCCGTCCTTGTCGTCCTGGCTGTCCTTGTCGTCCTCGCCGGACGCGACGGATTCAGGTACTCGGTCCTCCGGACCCTCCGGCTCGTCCCGCTCCGTCTGTTCCGGTTCCGTCTGTTCCGGTTCTGGCTTCTCCAGCTCTGCCTGCTCCAGGCTCGTGTCCGGTTTCCCGGCCGCGACGGGGGCCGTGAGACCGGGAATGAACGCCGGGTCTGTCCCTGCGGCGTATCCGGGCTGAGTGTTCGGATCTATGCGCTGCTCCACGGCGGGCAGTATGGCCGACGAACCTGTAGCGGGCCAACGAGCCCGCCTCGAAGCGGCCGCGGACGGTGCCGGGACCGCCGGGCTACGACAGCGCTCCCCGCGCCGCCAGGAGTTCGGTCACCCGGTCCAGCGGGAGCGCCGGAACGTGGTGTCCGGCCCGGCCGGTCATCGCGTGCGCGCCGGTCAGCACGTTGAGCACCGCCTCCTCCACCGACTCGACCACCGCGCCGTAGAAGGGGTCCATCCGGCCCCAGGGCACGAAGCGCATCGACTCGTACGGCGCGCTGCCGTCGTCCTCGGGGAACGTACTGGTCAGCGCGGACGGATTGGCCGTGGAGAAGGCCAGGAACAGGTCTCCGGAGAAGTGGCTGCCGGTGGTGCCCGTACGGGCCAGACCGAGCGTCACCCGGCGGGCCAGCGCCTTGCACTGACCCGGCAGCAGCGGGGCGTCGGTCGCCACCACCACGATCACCGAACCCGCGCCCGGCGGTACCGGGCGCTCCCCCTCGGGCACCGCCTCCGGGACCGGCGCCCCGGCCGGGTCGGTCAGCTCGCGCCCCACCGGCACCCCGGCCACCACCAGTTCGCGCCGTGCGCCGAAGTTGGCCTGGACGAAGGCACCGACCGTGTACCGGTCCTCGCCGTACTCCACCACCCGCGACGCGGTGCCCGAGCCGCCCTTGAAGCCGTAGCAGCGCATGCCCGTGCCGCCGCCGACGCACCCCTCCTCGACCGGGCCGGACGCCGCCGCCCCGATCGCGGCCGCCGCGTGCCGGGACTCCACGGCCGTACCGTGGATGTCGTTGAGGTGGCCGTCCCAGGTCTCCGTGACGACCGGCAGCAGCCACTCCGGCGCCATGCCACGGCAGTTGGCGCGCACCCACTCGACCACGCCCCGGTGCACCGGGCCGACCGCGTACGTGTTGGTGATGACCACAGGGACGGCGAGCGAGCCGCTCTCCTCGATCCACGCGGTTCCGGTCATCTCCCCGTTGCCGTTGAACGAGTGCCAGCCGGCCGCGCAGGGCGTGCCCACCCCGTCCTGGCCGCGCGGCAGCAGCGCCGTCACTCCGGTGCGTACGTCGTCGCCCTCGACGAGGGTGACGTAGCCGACCTCGACACCGGGGACGTCCGTGATCGCGTTCCACGGACCCGGATCGCCGTCCAGGGAGATGCCCAACTCGCGTGCGCGCCTGCGCTCTTCGCCCGGGAGATCTTCGCTCATGCGGACAGAGGCTACGGGAACACCCGCCCCTCGGACGAGACCCCTGCCGCCGCTCCCCCGGCCCTACGAACCCGTTCCCCGCGCGGTGCCGGGGACGTTCTCGACGACGATCGCGGTCAGCAGCAGCCCCCCTTCGGACAGCCAGCGGCCGTGGAAGGCCTCGGGGACCTCCGGGACCCGCGCCCCGGCCACCGGTCGTCGGTCGGAGGCCAGCAGTTCGGCGGTGAAGCGGCCGTCCAGCCGGAGTTCGATGTCGGCCTCCTCGAAACCGAGCCAGCGGTGGGTGAGCGGGAACCACGTCTTGTAGACGGCCTCCTTGGCGCTGAACAGCAGCCGGTCCCAGTGGATCTCCGGGTGTTCCAGGCGGAGTTCGCGCTCGCGCCGCTGCTCCGAGGCAAGCGCGATGCTGTTGTGGACGTCGCCGGGCAGCGGCGCGTCCTGTTCGGCGTCGATGCCGATGCTGAGCACCTCCGCCCGTTGGGCCACGGCTGCGGCACGGTAGCCGGTGCAGTGGGTCAGGCTGCCGACCGTACGCTCGGGCCAGAGCGGGACGCCCCGCTCGCCCTTGAGGATGGGTACGGGGGCGATGCCCAGCGAGTCGAGCGCGCGGTGGGCGCAGTGCCGCGTCGTGGTGAACTCCTTGCGCCGCTTCTCCACGAAACCGCGGGTCAGCTGCTCCTCACCGGGCAGGAGCACGGCGTCGGGCAGGTCGGAGAACGCCTCTGCCACCGCTACCCGGGACGGCAGGATTTTCTCGATCATGTTTTCCCCTCACCGGCTGGACTGCCCCATCCTGCCTGGTAACGCGGGCTCACCCAACCGGTCGGCGGCGCGGGTGCCGACTTCACCGTGTTGCGTCGGCCACAGCGCCGCCGTCCGCGGCCTTCTCAGCGTCCTCGGGATCAGGACTCGGCCGGCCTCGGCCAGCGGATCCGGGTGGCGCACAGCGACACCAGGATCGCCGAGGCGGCGACGGCGGCCATACCCCAGACCAGGCTGCTGGCACCGGCGATGAAGCCGATCACCGCGGGTCCGGCCAGCAGGCCCGTCGTGCCCATGGCGGCGACCAGGGCCAGGGCGTCGGTGCCCTGTGCCGCAGCCGCCACGTAGATGCACGGCGTCACGGCCGCGACGCCCAGTCCGACGCAGGCGAACCCGATCAGCGTCGGCACGACACCGCCGGCCAGCAGGGCGAGCGCCAGTCCCGCACCGGCCACCACGCTGCCGACGCGGACGATGCGGCCGTCGCCCCAGCGGCTGCGCCAGCCGTCGGCGAAGACGCGGGCCAGCACCATCATGACCGAGACCACCGCGATGCCCAGGGGGGCCAGCTCCGACGCCGCGTCGACGACGTCCTTCATGTAGAGCGCGGACCAGTCGTTCATGGCGCCTTCGGTCACCGTGCCGAACACCATCGCGCAGCCCATCCACACCGTCACACGCGACGGCATGCTCAGCTTGCGGCGGCCCTTCTCCGGAGCCGGGGGCCGCTCCTCGGCCGGTGCTTCGGCCGGGACCTGCTCCGCCTCCGTCAGCAGGCCCGACCGGGTCAGTCCGACCAGCAGGAGCAGGAGGACGGCGGCCACGCCGAAGTGTGCCGCGAGGTCCGTGGTCACCAGGTTCACCCCGGACGCGAGCAGCGCGGCGAACAGCGAGCCGGCGCTGAACGTGGCGTGGAGCTTGGCCATGGCGGTGCGCTGATGGACGGCTTCGAGGGCGGCGCCCTGGGCGTTCATCGCGACGTTCAGGCTGCCGACGGCGATTCCGTCGCAGAAGACGACGACCAGGGCGACCGGGTAGTCGGGCGCCGCCGACAGCGCGAGCAGGAGCAGGCTCAGACACACCGCCGACACGATCGCGAGCCGTCGTGAGCCCAGGCGCTTCATCAGGACGGCCACGAGGGGGAACGACGCGGCCGCGCCCACGCCGCAGGCCATCAACAACAGGCCCAGCTCCGCCTCCGACAGGTCCAGCCGCGTCTTGAGGGCGGGGAGCCGTGATGCCCAGGTCGCGTACTGGAACCCCAGGAAACAGAACAGTGCCGCGATCGCGAGCTGCGCCCGGCGGAATGGATCTCGAACGCCATACACAGGTAATCAGCCCACTTCGTCTTCCAGAGGTGCCCGGCGCGATGGCGCATGGGCGGGGTTCGTTCCGCCGGGGCGGACGTCCGGCACCGCGCGGGACATGTACACGGCGTCCGCGCCGTAACTCGCGGGGGGTGTGACCTCCCGGTGGGCCCGGTATCCGTTCGCCGCCCAGAAGGTGTCGCTGCCCAGGACGGCGATCAGGGAGATCGCCTCGTACCCCTTCGATCCCGCCGTCGCCGTGAAGTGGCGCAGCAGGGCCCTGGCCAGTCCCCTGCCACGGAATTCCTCGGCGATGACGAGATCGTGGAGATGGAGATTGCGCGAGTGGAAGACGAGGTCCTCCGCCCGGTCGAGATCCGGGAACTCGAACATCGGGTAGGGCAGGGCCAGCAGGTATCCCGCTGTGCGGTTCCCGTGGTCCAGGACGAAACAGGTGGCGGGCGAGGCACCGGCCCGGGACTGGAGCGCCGCCCGTCCCTCCGACAGTCCGTCGTCGGTGTACGCCCCGGCCTCCAGCGCCACGACGGCGTCCCAGTCGCCGTCACAGATGTGTCGTATACGCACGTCGTGATCCCTCAGTCGCCGTCCACGCAGGTGTACGGGAGCGGGTCGAAACCGTTGAACCCCTGCGTCATGTAGCCGGTGGCGTAGGCCCCGCTGGAGAGGATCCAGACCGGGTCTCCCGACGCGGCGGATCCGGGTACGGAGACACGGCTGTGTTCGTGGTCGTATGCGTCGTCGCTGTCGCACGTGGGGCCGGCGACGACCGCCGGGACGTTCTCCGTACCGGGGTGGGAGGGGAACAGCAGCCGGTACTGCAACTGGTCCATCTCGTACAGTCCGTTGAATTTCCCGCAGCTCAGATAGAGCCAGTGTTCGCGCCGGCCGTCCAGCTGCTTCCGGGCGGACAGCCGTGACACATGGGCCCTGATCGCGCCGTGGTCGGCGACCAGATGGCGTCCCGGCTCCATGACGAAGTCCAGCGGGGATTCCGAGACCGCCACGAGATGTTCGAAGCCTTCCCGGATGACGGCGAAGATCTTGTCCACCGGAGGGTCGAGCGGTGTTCCCCGGCTGTCGAGATACCCGAGGGCGGGCAGCCCGCCGCCGAGGTTGATGTGGTCCGGGAAGATGTCCCGGCCGTTCAGGACCGTGAGCACATCGGCCAGCCGCTCGAAGGCGTCCTGCCAGGCCTCCGAGGTCATCTGCTGCGAACCGACGTGTACGGACAGACCGGCCGGTGTCAGGCCGGCCGTCCGCGCGGCCTCCATGACGAGCACCGCGTCGGTTCCGGAGCAGCCGAATTTCCGGCTGAGCCCCCACAGTGCCCCGTCCCCGCTGGTGGCGAGTCTGCAGAACACCCGGGAGCCGGGGGCGTGCGCCGCTATCGCCGCCACGTCCTCCAGGCTGTCGGTCGCGAAGTCCCGGACGCCGAGGCGGTGGGCGTCTGCGATGTTCCCGTCGGACTTGATGGTGTTGCCGTAGTGGATCCGGTCGGCCGGCACGCCGGTCCTGAGGGCCTGCGCGATCTCGTTGGGACTTGCCGCGTCGAACCCCGATCCCTTGGCCGCCAGCGCCCCGAGGACCTCGTCCACGGGGCAGGCCTTCATGGCGAAGCGGACGGCGATGCCCGGTAGTTCCCGCAGCAGTGAGTCGTACTGCGCTTCGATGCCCGCGAGATCGAAGACGATCCGGTCCTCGTCGGCGGCTTCCAGCGCGGCGCGCACATGAGCGTTCAGATGCATGATGATCCACGCCCGCCTAGCGACTCGGCCGGTGGACGCCGGTGGACGTACCGGGCCCGTTCATTCCGATGGACCTGCTCGCCCGCATCAGGGGCTGCCATGCCTCGGTCAGCAGCGCGAAGTCCAAGATGTCCGCCTGGGCCTCTTCGAGCAGCCGTCCGCCCCGCTCGACCAGGACATCGGCGAACTCGGCGTATCTGCCGCCCAGTCGGCGGTAGGAGCGGTTCAGGACGTCCAGCCGCTGTACGTTCTCCTCGCGATCCGCCCCGGCGCTCTCCCTCGCCAGTTCGGCCACCGCTTCCGGACGGACGTGGAACTCGTCGTCGATCAGCGAGGCACCGGCCGCCGCCATCCGGTCGTAGATGAAGTTGAAGTAGAGCATCGACAGGAAGAACTTCGTCAGCCGCAGCTGATAGGCCATGAAACCGGCGTCGGTGCGGCGTTCGGCCGTGTAGTAGTTCACGATGTTGCGGTTGTGCAGCACGCCGGGCAGGGTGCCGTCGTGCACCAGGTGCATGAGGAAGTAGTCGCTGCCGATGGTGTCGGTCGCGGGCGGCAGCGGCACCCGCTCGTACACCTCGTTCAGGAAGCTGATGTTGCACATGTCCACGCGCATGGGGTCGACATGGGTCAGGGTCGAGTGATCACCGGTGAACGGGGCGGTGCCCGCCCCCCTGAACGACTCGTGGACCAGCTCTCGCTTCTGCTCGTCCGACCAGTGGCGTGGGGCCCACAGGCTGACGACGTCGTGGTAGATGTCACGGTCCAGTCCGGCCATCTCGCCGATGTCCACCGAGAGTTCGCCGACGAAGGAACTGCCCACCATCACCACGGGTTTGGGCGCGTGAACCGGGTCGAGCACGGTCTCGGACACACCGCTCGCCGCGTCGGCCGCGGTCCTCCCGAGCGAGGCGAGCTCATGGTGGACGGGAAAGACGGTCTCGCCGTTCAGCGTCTGGTACGTGCTGTCCGAGTCCCTGCGGTGCACCGAATCGCACCCGAGCGCGGCGGCGATCAGGAACGCGCGGTTGGTGCAGGCCCCGTACGACACACCGGCCGGCAGCACCAGGTCGAGCATCAGATCCGGCTTGAGGACACCGGAACGCCGGATCACCCGCCGCAGGAAGTCCCGCTGCTCGGCCTCGCCGAGGTGGTGCACGATCACGTTCCTGGCCCGGCGGGCCCCGCGGACGACCTCGGCGTGCTCGGTGAAGGTCTGCTCCCCGGAGGAGTCCAGGATCAGCAGACGCACCTCGACGCCGAAGCGGTCGGCCGCGTAGTCCGCCTCCTCGCCCACGGCCGCGATCGTGGCGGCGCAGGCCCGGTTCGTCGGAAGGGTCAGGCAGATTCTGCGCATACCGGCTCTCCCGTCGGCCGTTCGGATTCCTGCTCGGTCCAGGACTTCAGCCCCAGCAGCCTCTCGCCGAGGCCGTTCAGCTCGGCGGTGCCGTATCTGAGGGACTCGTGCTTCGTGGCGTCGCCGACCAGCGTCCCGTTCCAGTCCGGCGTGCTGAGCCGGCGCCACGATTCGACCCGGGAGCGCCGCAGCTCCTCGTGCGACTCCAGCGCGGGCATCATGGACAGGTACTGCACCGCGCGCACCCCGTCCTGTGAGGTGTTGCGGGCCACGCCGTGCGCGAGCAGGCCGTTCCAGATCAGCAGGTCCCCGGCGCCGAGTTCGGGCCGGACCACGGGGAACTCCGTCCGGTCGGCGTCCGGCCTGATCGGGTCCCGGTCCTCCGGCTGGGCGACCTTCCACTCCTCGAACCGGCGGAACAGCTCGGGCGAGCACTGGAAGCCGCCCAGCTCGGGCCGGGTGTCGTTGAGCGCGATGATCCCCTGGACGCGCTGCGGCAGTACACCGAGCGTGGTGTCGACATCCCAGTGGAGCTCGATGTCGAAGCCCTGGTCCGTGGGTGCGATCAGCGCGCGGTCCCGGTTCCTGACGTTGGGCGGATTGAGATTGAGCCGGTCCAGGGTCACCCAGAGCTCTTCGCAGTCCCACACGTCGACGAAGGCGTCATAGACGCGCTGCGCCTGCCGGCTGTCCCAGATGAGCTGGTGGTGGTACGCCTCGACGAAGCCGTAGACATGCAGCTCACGATCCAGATCGGTGCGGAACGGCCGGTCCTCGTACCAGCTTTCGGGCCGTGCCGGATCGAGCCCCTGGAAGTCCCAGGTGAAATCCAGCAGGCGCTTGGCCGCGGCGGCGGGGATCGCCTCCCTGACGATGACGTACCCGTACGTCTGCCAGAAGTCGAAGTCATCCTGGGACAACACCCGCAGCTCCCGCGACTTGCGGATGTCCCTCAGCGGCGTCCGCGCCAGATATGCCTCGCCGTCCGAGCTGAAGTACGGGAGGTCCGAGGGGGCTCGGTGCAGATACGGATCGGGCGTCGGCATGCAATCACTCCAGGCTCAAGGTCAGGGGGCGCCGGGAACGGCCTCCGAGCGACCGTCTTCGTCGACGGTGTCGGCGCGGTGTGTGCCTCGGGGCCGGGCAAGGGCCGTGGCTCGGCGGTCCGGTCGATGGGCCGGTTTCGCCGCCGGCCTCACCGCTCCGGCGTTCAGTCCGCCTCCGGTCGAGCCGTTCCGCACCTCGACTCTTGTCGACCCGGGGACGGCGGACAAGCCTTTCGGTGTACACCGAATCGCCCCGTCCGCATGGCGCGCCGACGGCCCGGTCCCAGGTGAACCCGCTGGTGAGGGGCCCGGTCGCGCACCGGCCCGGAAGGTCATTCGCGCATCGGGCACCGCACCGGCCCGTGGATCATCTGTTCATCAGGCACTGCGTCAGCGTCACACCCGAGCGGTTCAGCTCGTACAGGACGCGGGTGCCGGCCCGGTGGCGCTGCACCACGCCCGCGGAGACGAGTGCGGAGAGGTGCTGGGAGACGGTGCTGGCGGCCAGCCCCAGCTGGTCGGCGAGCGCGGACGTGGTGATCGGTACGGCCAGCTCACGGACGACGGAGGCGCGCCCCCGGCCCAGCAGGATCGCCAACCGGTCCTCGCGCGGGGGCCGTCCGGGGCCGTCCGGCTCCGGTGCGGTGCGCAGGAGTCCGGCTCCCCGTGCCGCGAAGGAGACCACGGTCCGCCCGTCCGCGACCGACCACCAGTGGGTGCCGTCCGCGAACAGCATCGGGACGGCAGTCACGCGGTCCACACCGTCCGTCCGCTCGGCCGGGATGCCCAGGTCGCGGAGGAGTGCCGCTCCCCCGCCCATCGCCAGGGTGCGCGAGCGGAAGAGGATCTCCTCCTCCAGGGAGCGCGCCAGCCCGACCCCGCGCGGTTCGATCGCGGTGCGCCAGAAATTGGACACCTCGACGGCCAGGTAGCGGAGTTGCGCCTCCGGGTCGCGGATCAGGGCGGCGATCAGCGGATCCGTGAACGCCTGCGGGTACTCACGGGCGAGCTCGTCGCGCACGAGCCCGGCCGATACGCGCACCAGGCCGTCGAGTTCATCGGCGACACCCGCCTTCCGGGAGGTGGCACCTCCCGTCAGGAACGAGGGGATGCGCCCGCGTGGCCGAGCCAGGGCGACCACCGACCGCAGACGCGGCGTCAGCGCCTCGTGCGCCTCACGGCCCCAGGAGGCATGGGGCCAGGGGACGTCGGGGCCGTACCGGACGAGCAGCGCGGCGGCGCCGAACGCCTGCCACAGCTCGCACAACGCCAGGCGCACGTCCGAGAGTTGCTGATCCATCAGCCCACCCGGCCGGCATCGGAGCACACCGGCACGGCCTCCGACGTCAACTCCCGTGATCTGAACCGGCGTTCAGGGGACGACGGACGCAGCACACCCACAGCGGAAGCACGCGACGGCTTGAACATGAACCCCGCCCATTCATTGTGGTCCAGACCAATGATGAACGAGCTTTCGGCAACCGTCCTGCGACTGTCAAGGATCTTGTGCCCCAGGTCACACCACCATCACGCACGGCGACGAATCACGCGCGTACGGTGGACATCCTTGAGCGGATCATGTCATTCCGCGATCGGTCGGACCGACCGGCCGGACCCACGAGAACTGCCCCTACCAGGCCAATCGCTTCTCGTGATATGCCTGTTGGCCCGGTTTCCTTCGCCCGTCCGTAACCCGGGCGTGGTGTGCCCGGCTCACCGGTCGCCGGCCGGCCCTCCGCCCAGAGCCGCGGCGACGGACTCCAGTACCTCGATGGGGCGCAGCAGGTCCCCGTAGCCGATCGGCGGCCTGCCCGTGCGAGCCATCTCCAGGAACGCTTCGAGGCCGGGCACACAGTAGTCCGCACCCGGGACGAGGGTCTGCTGGGCCATGCTCTCCCGGGTGAACGCCATCGCGTGGAAGGGGATCTGCTCCGTGCGGCCCGGCCGGACGAAGTTCACGACGACGCGGGTGTCGCCCGCGGTGAACGACGCGACGACGGTGGCGCCGGTGGCGTCCGTCCGGACGCCGGCGATCTCACCGGAGGCGAGCCGGAGGGCGATGTCCACCGCGTGGATGCCGTAGAAGAAGATCCCACCGTGGTCCCCGGCCGGATCGGCGGGCCCGGTCACCACGACCAGGCGCGGATTCCCCTCCTGCGCCGACCGGGCCACCAGTGCGTCGGTGCCGGGAAGCCAGCGCAGCGCCGAGGACGAGGTGAGCGGCGCGTCGTGGGCGCGGGCGGCGTCGATCAGGGCTCGGGCGTCCGCGACGGTGTGGGCGAGGGGCTTGTCGACGAAGACCGGGAGCCCCTCGGCCAGGAAGGGCATCGCCTGGTCCCGGTGGCGCGCACCGTCGCGGTCCGCGACGACGACGGCGTCGACCAGCCCCAGCAGCCCGGTGGGCTCGTCGACGATCTCCGCGATCCCGCCCGTGGCCGCCAGCGTGTCGTTGCGCCGGCCGTGCCCCCCGCTGAGGGCCACCACACGCGCGTCGCCGCCGCCCCCGTCGACGTTGAGGTGGCGGACGATCTGGTCGACGTGGCTGTTGTCGGTACCGACGATGCCGATGCGCATCCGGAGAGCTTCCCTTCGAGGTGACGGACCCGTGGAACACACCCTCCCGGGCGCGAGGGGCGCCCCTGACCAGCGCAGGACCGAGTTTCCCACAGGGCGGCGGGGGCGCCGCTTCCGACCGGGCCGTCCGCCGACGCCCCGTCGGGAGACAAGCCCCGTGGGGCCGTGAACGCCCCTGCGGGACTGGCGACTTGCCGACGACGGCAGCGCCTTCCCGGCCCCCGCCCCCTACGGGTTCACCCGCCCGCGAGATCCTGAATGCTGATGTTGTCGTGCTGCACGATCCGCGTCGGGACGTCTCCGTTCCCGATGCGCTGGGAGGGCCGGTAGAGGCCCCACTTGATGTAGCCGAAATTCGTGGGGTTCACGGGGTGGAAGGTCTGCACGTTCTCGTATGTCTTCCGCAGGGTGAAGCCCGGTTCGCCGGGCATGCGGGTGGAGATCCGGTAGTAGCCGGTCTTGTCGTCCGTCCAGCGGACGTCCACCCGGAACGTCATCCACCGGTCGATGTACGGCCGGAAGTCGTCGACCACTTCGGCCTGCAGGTCGAGCGCGGGTGACCGGAAGGCGATGCTGTTGCGCTTGGTCATCAGGTAGAAGGACGGCCGGTTCCCGCCGGCGTGCTTTCCCTGGAAGATGATGTCGCCGCTCTCCGTGTCCCCGGGTTCGTAGGTCTTCCAGTCCTTCAGGAGGACGCTGAATTCGTACCGGCGTGCGTCGCCCACATGGAAGATCCCCCCGGGGATGTCGTTGGTGGCGCTCTCGCTGCGCGGGGCTCCGTCCGACTCGTAGCCGGAGTCCCCGAGCGTCACCTTGTGCGTGATGGCGTAGTCGTCGCCGGACCTGACGACGGACGAGGCGTCGTGCGCGGTGGCGTGCGTCGTCGTCAGGCCGGGGATTCCCGAGTCGAGGCTGCCGTCCTTGTAGTCGATGTCGAGCAGTGCGGGGCGCGCGCTGCTCCGGGGCTGCTGCGCCGTGGACCGGTCCGGCCGGTCCTGACCCGCGTCGGCGGCGTTCAGGCCGACCACGCCGAGCGCCCCCGCCAGTGCCAGGGCGGCCGAGGCCCGCGCCACTGTCTTCCTGTGCATTCCGTGTCCCTTCCCGGTCTCGTCCGCCACCGGCCGTACGGTCAACGGCCCGGCCTGTCGGTGATCCGGATCAGATTGCGGCCGCGCATGGTGTAGAGATGGCCGGCCTCGTCGTTGGTGAGGTGGGAGCCGCTGTACCAGCTGCCGTCGACGGCGGGGACGACGGTGCTGACGGCGAAGGTGCGGGGGTCGAAGCGGAACACGGTCGTGTCGGAGACCCCGTACACCACACCGCGGTTGGTCACCAGGGCGGCGAAGCCGTTGCAGACCTCCCTGATGTCCGCCCGGTGCACAAGGGTGCGTCGGCGGAGGTCGATGACGAAGAGGCCGCCCTTGCGTGACAGGCCGTAGAGGTGTCGGCCCCTGACCGCCAGGGCCGCGGTGCCCGCCGTCTGCCGCGGGTCGATCCGCCAGAGTTCCTTGCCGCGGACGGGGTCGAACGCCACCACGGTGCTGCGCGGCCCGGTGGCGAGGGTGTTGTCACCGCCGAGGTAGGCCACGCCGTCCTGGCTCGCGACACCGCGCACGCACTGCATCGCGTCGACCGGATCGACGAAACACCGGGACCGCCCCGTCCTCGGGTGGTACGTCCACAGCGAACCGCCGCCCTCTGTGTCGGACTGCACACCGACGAGCACGAGGCCGTTCTTCCGGTCCAGGGCGACGTCCAGGGGCCGGTTCTGCTCGTGAGGGAAGTCGGCCACCTGGTGCATCCGCCGGTCGTGACGGGGGTCGTGGCGCCAGATGCCCTCCGAGTTGTACTGGCCGGTGTACAGGGCTCCGCCGTGGACGACCATGTCCTTGGCCTCGCCGGGCGCGCGCAGGTTGACGACCTCACCGGAGCGCAGTGAGTGACGGGCGAGGGTGCCCGTCCCGCCGACGTACACATGGCCGTCGCCCGCGGCGAGGCCCATGGCGGTCTGCGGCGTCCGGGGGGCGCCCGCTTCCGCGAGGTCGATGACCGCCGAGGTACGGGCCGCCGGGTCGATCTCCGCGACGAACCCGAAGGCCGAGGTGACGACGATCTTTCCGTCCCGGCCGTCCACGCCCCAGATCTCGCCCAGGTCCGGTCCGTCGAACTCGACCGGAGCGATGGTGTCGGTCCGCCTGTCGTAGGCGTGGATGCCGTCCTCACCGGCGAAGTACACCGTGTCGTCGATCTCCGTGAACAACTTGGCGACCGTGCCGGTCGATGTCGCCACGGTGTACGAGGAGAGGTCGGCCAGGTCCATGAGGGCGACCTTCGACGGCTCCGTCGACCCGGCGGAACCGACGACGAGCGTGCCGCCCATGACCGCCAGGTCCCGGACGCTCGGATCCCTCTCCATCTCCCGGGGCACGACCGAGGTGAAGGTCCCGGCGGACCGGTCGTAGGCGTAGAGGGTGGCCCGGCCGGTGTCGCCGCCACCGTTGAAGGTGGTTCCCGCACCGAGGAACACGGTCGTGCCGGTCGCCGCGACGGCCCGCACGAGAGTGCCCTCGGGGCCCGGGGTGCCCGCGTCGCGGACCTGGCGGGTCGTGGGGTCCCACTCCCACAGGGCGGGAGCCGTGTCGGCGCCGCCGCCCACGGCGTACAGAACGCCGTCGGGCGCCACGGCGAGGGCCCGGACGTCACGGTCGCCGATGCGGCCGATCGGCTCGGCGGGGGTGCCCGGCGTGGTCAGGTCCCAGCGGAAGAGGTTGGGCCTGCCCACGTCCGCCTTCTGCAGGACACCTGCGTACAGGTACCGGCCGGCCGGGTCGGCCGCCAGGGCCTGGACGGAGTGGCCGTTGGTGAGATCGGTCCCGGCCACCACGGAGCGGGTCGGCAGGTGGAGGGCGATGACGCGCACGGGGTCGATGTTCCGTGAGCCGATGTACACGGTGTCACCGATCAGCACCGCGCTCATGAGCGAGAACTGGACCACCGCGGGGCCGAGATCGGTGATCCGGGCCGTGGTCCGGCCGTCGGCCGCGGCCGGCTGTCCCGTGAGGCCGAGCGCTGCGACCAGACCGGCCGCGCCTCCTGCCTGGAGCATGTGCCGTCGGCTGATGTGGGGGTGGGACATGACTTCCTCCGGTGTTCTGCGGAGTGCGTGGCGGGGATGCCGCCCGTCCCGGTGGGCGGACGGCGGCTGGTGCACCGGGTGTTGCCGGGGACCGGTGCGGGTTCGCGCGCGGGCCGGGTGCTGCCGAGGATGTGGAGGGCCGCGCGGCAGGACGGTGCCCCGCGCGGCGGCGCCGGTGCCCTCGGCGGTCACGCCTGTGTCACCAGGGATTGCGCGGTCACCGGGGAGAGGGGCGGCAGGCCCGCGGCGTAGCGTTCGAGTTCGGTGAGGACCGCGGCGGTCATGGTCCTGGTCTCCGAACCGAGCGAACCGGCGATGTGCGGCGTGAGGACGACGTTCGGCAGGTCGTACAGGGGGCTGGTGGCCGGCAGCGGTTCGGGCTCGGTCACGTCGAGGACGGCGTGCAGGCCCTCGACGCAGGCGGCTTCGAGCGCCGTGTGGTCGATCAGGGAGCCTCGGGCGGTGTTGACGAGTACCGCGCCGGGCGGCAGCGCGGCCAGTTCCGCGGCTCCGATCATGTGCCGGGTCGCGGGCAGCTCCGGCGCGTGCAGACTCAGCACGTCGGCCCGGGGCAACGCCTCCTCCAGCAGGGCAGGTTGGGCCCCCGACGCGGCGATCTCCACCGGGTCGGCGACGGGGTCGACGACCAGCACCCGGGCGAGGCCGAGGGCGTGCAGAAGACGGGTGACCCGCCTGCCGATGCGGGAGAAGCCGACCACGACGACCGTACGGTCACGCCCGCTCAGCTCGCCCCGGCCGTCCCGGTACGTCCAGTCCTCCCTGAACCGCCGTGCGTCCGCCGCGAGGAAGGGCACCTTCTTGAACGCCCACAGCACGGCGGCGAGCGTGTACTGGGCGACGGGTTCGGCGTTGGCGTCGGCCGCCGTGGTCACCAGGAGGCCGCGGTCGAACGCGGCGGCCGGTACGTGGCCGCGTACGGATCCCGCCGCGTGGAGGACGGCGCGCAGCCTGGGAGCTGCCCGTAGCACCGGCTCGTCCAGCACCGGGCAGCCCCACGAGGTGATCAGCACCTCCGTCTCGGCGAGGCGTGCGAGGACGCGGTCGGAGCCCAGGTCCTCGGCGGCGGGCGGCTCGCCCAGGCCGGCCGCGGCGTGCAGGCGGGCCATCTCCGCCGGGCCGAACTGCGTCTCCCGGGACCGACGGCTCATCAGCAGGAGCGTCTCGGGTCTGCGTACGGAGGCGGTCATTTGACACTCCCGGCGGACAGGCCGCTGCGCCACTGACGCTGCAGCACGATGAAGGCCACGACCAACGGGACCACGGCGAGCAGGGATCCGGTGATGACCAGGGGGTTGTAGTCGGGGAACTGGGGTGCGCGGGTGCCCCATTGGTAGATCCCCAGGGTCATGGGGAACAGCTTGGGGTCGGTGAGCATCACCAGCGGCAGGAAGAAGTTGTTCCAGATGCTGACGAACTGGAACAGCAGGATGGTGACGAATCCGGGCAGCATCACCGGCAGGGCGATCCGCACGAAAGTGCGCAGTTCGCCCGCCCCGTCGAGACGTGAGGCCTCCAGGATCTCGTCGGGTACGGACGCCTCGGCGAAGGTCCGTGCGAGGTAGACGCCGAAGGGGTTGGTGAGCAGCGGGATGAACACCGCCCAGAAGGTGTCCACGACGCGCAGTTGTGAAGCGAGGAGGTACAGCGGCAGGGCGAGGGCGGTGGGAGGAACCAGGACGCCGGCCAGGGTCACCGCGAACAGGGCGCGTCGTCCGGGGAAGTCGAGCTTGGCGATCGCATAGCCGCAGGCGGTGCAGATCAGCGCGCCGAGGAAGGCACCGGCACCGGCGTAGAGCACGGAGTTGCGGATCCAGTCGAGGAAGACCCCGTCCTCCCGGGTGAAGAGTTCCCGCAGGTTGTTCCCCAGGTTCCAGTCCGCGAACTCGAAGGCGCTGCTGGTGGAGAAGTCGCCGACGGACTTGGTGGCCGATGTCGCCAGCCAGACCAGCGGCAGCACGCTGTAGAGCGCGGCGAGGAGCAGTACACCGTGCACGGCACCCCGCGAGGTCCAGCGGGGCGCGGTGGGCGCTTTCATCGTGACCTCCGGGCGGACAGGCGCATCACCAGCGCGGAGAGCAGGGCCGAGGCGACGGCGAGCAGGATGGACGCGGCGGCGGCACGCCCGTAGTCGTTGCTGATGAACGCCGCTTCGTAGATGTAGAGGCTGGGGGTCCAGGTGCTGGTCACCGTGCCGGTGAAGGTCCGCAGCACCAGGGGTTCGGTGAAGAGCTGGAGCGAGCCGATCGTGGTGAACACGAGCGCGACGAAGACCGTCGGCCGGATCATGGGGACCTTGATGGACAGTGCGGTACGGAGGGCACCGGCGCCGTCGGCGCGTGCGGCTTCGAGCACCTCGCGGGGCACGGTCTGCAGTGCGGTGTAGAAGATGATCATGTTGTAGCCCATCCACTGCCAGGTCGCCATGTTGACGATGGAGGGCAGCACGCCGCTGTCGCCGAGCGGGTCGAACGGAAGGATGTCGTTCAGCGGGCCGATGCCCGGACTGTAGAGGTAGCCCCAGATCAGTCCGGCGATCACCCCGGGCACCGCGTGCGGCAGGAAGACGGCCAGCGACCACATCTGCCGCAGCCGTACGGCGGCGGAGTCGAGGAGCAGCGCGAGGACCAGGGCGCCCGCGAGCATCACCGGGATGTGGATGAGCGCGTACAGCGCCACATGGGCCACGCTGTCCCGGAACGCGGGGTCGCCGAGGACCGATGTGTAGTTGCCGAGGCCGGTGAACACCTGGCGGTAGCCGTCGAAGCCGAGCCCCGAGAGCCGGTCGGTGAACAGGCTGAGGAAGAGGGCGTAGCCCATGGGCACGAGCACCGTGCCCAGCAGCAGGAGCGCGAACGGGGCGGCCAGAGCGATGCCGGACAGCCATCGGCGGCTCGTCCGCCGGGGTGGACCCGCGGGCGCGGCCGTCGGGGAGGGGGCAGGTGTTGTGGTCGTGGGCGTGGTTGTGGTTGTGGTCATGCTCGGGCCTCGTTCGTCACGGCCAGGCCACGCGCCCGCATGGTGGCGACGGCGGACGACTGGATGCGGTGCATCGCCCTGGGCATCGTGGTCGCCCCGGTGGGGACGGGCCCCAGGGCGTCGGCGGCGGCGGAGAAGACACTGAGCGCGTTGGGGCCCCAGGTCCACGCGGGTACCCGGGTCGCCGCTTCGTCCAGCACGTCGTGGACCGGGTCGCCGATGAAGTAGGAATCGTCGTACGCCTCGCGGGCGACGCGCCTGCTGGACCGGTAGGCGGGCGAGGGGAACGTGATCTTCGCCCCGATACGCGGAACGGCGGGATCGGTGCTCAGCCAGCGCAGGAACGTCAGTGCCGCTCCGGGTACGTCGCACTCGGCCGAGATCCCGAAGGCGGAACCGCCGTGCACGCCGTTGGCCGGTTCGCCGTCCCAGGTGGGCATCGGCGCGACGGCCCAGCGGCCGGTGTCCTCGGGCAGGGACTTCTTCAGCATCCCCACACTCCAGGTCGCGCCCAGGAGCCCCCAGAGTTCGCCCTTGTGCATGGCGGCGGTCCAGCTCTGCGTGCCGGTGCCGGCGCTGCCGACGCGGCCGGAACCGATCATGTCCTGCCAGTAGTCGGCGGTACGCAGGGTTCCCGGCCGGTCGATGCCGACCTGCCAGGAACCGTCCGCGATCCGCCACCACGGGTCCCCGGCCTGCCAGGCCATTCCGGCGAGGAACGCGCCGTCGTTGAGGGGGAAGGTGGTGATCCGCGCGGCCGGGTCGGCCCGGCGGACGGCCGAGGCGGCGTGCCCGAACTCCTCCCAGGTGCGGGGTGCCCGGATTCCCGCGTCGTCGAAGAGGTCCTTGCGGTAGAAGAAGGCCATCGGGCAGAAGTCCATCGGCACGGCCCAGGTACGTCCGTCCGGACGGACGCCCTGCCAGGCGGCGGGCAGGAACCCGTCGGCGAGGTCGTCGAGGTCGTCGGTCAGCTCGCGCAGACCGCCCGTCGTCAGGATCTGCGGCAGGGCCTGGTACTCCACGTGCAGGATGTCGGGGGCGTTGTGCGCGCGGATGGCGTTGGTCTGCTGCGCGTAGCCGCCCGAGACTCCGGCGGCGATCACGCTCAGCTCGACATGGACGTCGCGCTGAGCGGAGTTGAACGCGTCGACGTACTGGTCCATCCCGGTCAGCCAGGACCACAGGCGTACCCGGGTGGCTCCGGGCGACACGTTCGCACAACCGCCGAGAGCGCCACCGGTGAGCAGTGCGGCGCCGAGGCCGGTGGAGGTGCGCAGCAGCGACCTCCTCGACCAGTGCGTCCGAGGCCTGCCTTCTCCGTCACCGGCGTCGGGTGGGATGCCGAGCACCATGAGTTTCCTTTCACGCAGCGAGCTGTTCGCACACTCCAGCGCCGCCGGAACCCCTGGTCAACGGAGACGAAAGGAAGCGATCAATATCGATAGAGAACGAAAGTCAATGACAGGGCGGAACCCGGCCCGCACGACGCACCGCGCCACCGGAGGGCGACCGACCCGTCCGTCGACCTGCCCGCTGAGCAGCTCCGAGCCTGCGACGAGTCGCGGTCTCCGCCTTCCGCACCGCCGGGACGATGCGATAGAACTGCACCGGCGAAGAGAAGCCGAACGAAGCGAAACGATCACCAGAACGGCGGGGGCGACTGCATGACGCTGGCTTCGGAACGGCAGGAACTCATCCTCGCCGCTGTCCGGGAGCGGGGCACCGTACGCCTGGCCGATCTGGTCGCACGGCTCGGCGTCACCGCGGTGACCGTCCGGCGGGACGTGACGATCCTGGCCGACCGGGGCCTGGTGCAGCGCGTGCACGGCGGGGTCACCCAGCCCCACCGCGGTCATCCGCCCGAGCAGCGGGCCCCGGTGGTCTCCTCCCCCTTCGGCCGACTGCCCGGCCAGGCCCTGGTGGGCATGGTGGTTCCCACGGTCGAGTTCTACTGGCCGCCCGTCATCCAGGGCGCCCAGTCGGCCGTGGCCGCCGCAGGCGGACGGCTGGCGCTCCGCGGTTCCGCCTATGACGCCGCGGAGGACCGGCGCCAGGTCTCCGCGCTCCTCGGCCGCGGGGCCCGTACCCTGCTGATCGCCCCCACCACCACCGGAGAGCCGGGCCTGGACCTCCTGCGCTGGCTCGGCGGCCTCACCGTCCCGGTCCTGCTGGTCGAGCGCCTGCCACCACCGGCCCTGCCCACACTGCCCCTGGACGCGGTGACCACCGCGCACAGCCTGGGGGCGGGCCTGGCGGCGCGGCACCTCGTCGCACTCGGCCACCAGCGGATCGCCTTCGTCACCGCCCGGTTCAGCCCCACCACCCGGGCCCTGCTCGAAGGGTGGCGGGAGACCGTCGCCTCGCTCGGCCTGCCCGGCGGTGAGGACCTCGAATTCGATGTGCCCGCCTACGGCTCCCCCGGCTGGGCCGACGCGTACGACACCGTCCTGCGACGCTGCCGGGACGCCGGGGCCACCGCCCTGTTCGTGCACTCCGACCGGGAGGCCATCGGCCTGACGGAGCGCGCCCGCGACCGGGGGCTCACCGTCCCCGACGACCTGGCCGTCGTCTCGTACGACGACGAGGTCGCCGCGGCGTGCGACCCCCCGCTGACCGCCGTCCGCCCGCCCAAGCACCGGCTCGGCTCGGTCGCCGCCGAAATGGCCCTGGCACGCATGGCCGACCCCACCGAACGCCCCGTGCACCGCGTGCAGTTGTGGCCGACCCTGGTCGTCCGCGCCTCCTGCGGGGCCGCCGGGACCACTGCGGCACCGGCCGACTGGTGAGCCGACGGCCGATCGCCCGCGCCGGGCCACACCACACCGGCCACCGAGAGCTCGGCGGCGCTACGCGCCCGCGGTCTGCGCTCCCACGGCCTGCTCCTCGTCGCGGGCTGCCGCCGTCTGCCTGCGGGTGATCTCGTCACGGAGGGCCTCGGTGTCGGCCAGGGTGCTGGTGCAGTCCACCACGGGGTGGCCCTGGTGGAGCAACTGGACGTCCACCGCGAGCGGGGCCAGCAGCGTCGCCGGGATCACGGCGCGCGACAGGGCCGTGCGCAGCAGCTCCCGCGCCTGCGGCACCGGGGTGGCCCCGGTGACCCCGAGGTGCAGGGTCAGCGCGTGGAAGCGGCTCGGGACCTCGCGCACCACGTTCAGCATGCCGCGCGTGTCCAGTCGGCCCGAAGCCGTCAGGCGGGCCCCGTCCAGGGGCACGCACCGCCGGTCCGCCTCCTCCGCCAGCAGCGCGGCCACTTCCGTGCACACCGCCGAGAGCAGGATCTCCTGGGAGTTGGGGCCCTTGTCGATGCCCAGCATCTGCTTGGCCTGGTCCACGATCAGCGGTTCGGAGCGGCGGCTCCGCCCGTCGACCGTGAGCGAGGTGGTGTACACGGCTTCGGAGCCGTACTCCCAGACGGCGTCGGCCTCCACGAGGCACTCCACCTCACCATCGGCCGGGGCCGCGACCGGGGCCCAGTCGACGGGGACGGGCGCGGGCCCGCCCGGGGCATCGAGCGTGTGCACCGAAGCCTCGAAGGGTGCGCTGTCGAGCAGTGCCTGATGGTTGGGGCTGAAGGCGGCGACCAACTGGTTGACGGACCGCAGGAGTTCCTCGGGCGCCTCGCAGTCGATGGCGCACGACCAGCGCACGTCCGTCAGCGGAGCCCCGGGCAGTGGGCGCAGCCCGTCCGCGTCCAGGGCCAGCCGTCCGCGCGCCGTCACCCGCAGCGACCCCAGGCTGACCCCGCGCGCGGTGTGACCGTTGACCTGGGTGATCAGCACGCAGGCGGCCACCGCGGCAAGGGCGGACTCGTACGCGGTGGGTGCCGCCGGGCCGGTGGCCTCCTCGCCCGGGGCGGAGAACGCACGGTGGTACAGGGTGAAGTCACGGGCCACCCGCAGGGTCCCGGTGCGCAGCGCACGGGTCCGGCAGGCGGTGTCGCGTTCCGCCGCGCCCGGTCCGGTGTCCAGCGGCAGTGTGACACCGAAGTCCGCGATCGCCTCCTCCGGATGGTCGCGGTATTCGTGGACGCTCTCCGAGACCCCGGTGATGTTCAGGCCGTTACGCATGGTCGTACCTCCAGAAGTCGTTCTCGCACGATGAGGCGGGTGGACGGCCGCGCCCCGCGCCCGCTCACAGCGAGGACAGCGCCTGCCCGAGGTCGGACAGGAGGTCCTCCGGATCCTCGATCCCGGCGGAGAAGCGCACCAGGCCGGGTTCGATGCCGACCTCGCTGCGCTGGCGCTCGGTCAGGAAGCTGTGCGAGGTGTTGAACGGAAGGCTCACCAGCGACTCGACCCCGCCCAGGCTGGTGGCCACGACCGGAAGCCGCAGTGCGTCCAGCAGTTTCAGGGCCGTCTCGTCCCCGCCCTCCACCTCGAACGCGACCATGCCGCCGTAGCCGTCCGTGCACAGGTCCGGCATCCACCGGTACGGGTAGTCCGGGAGCGAGGGGTGGTGGACGCGGCGGATCGCGGGGTGACCGGCGAGGTAGGCGGCGACCGCCGTGGCGTTGTCGCTCTGCCGCCGCATCCGCAGCGCCAGTGTCTTCAGGCCGCGCTCCAGCAGGAAGCAGGTCATGGCGTCGAGCGAGCCGCCCAGTTTGAGCATCTGGGACCAGATGCGGTCCACGTACTTGCGCGAGCCGGATACGGCGCCGGCGGTCACATCGCTGTGGCCGTTGAGGTACTTGGTCGCGCTGTGGATCACGAGGTGCGCCCCGTGTTCGAGCGGCCGCAGGTGGACGGGGGTGAGGAAGGTGTTGTCGACCACCAGGAGAAGGTCCGACTCGGCCGCCACCTCGCCGAGTTCCTTCAGCGGGAGGCCCTTCAGCAGGGGGTTGCTGAGCGTCTCGAAGAACAGCACCTGGGTCTCGTCGCGGACCGCCCGGCGAACGGCGTCCGGGTCCGTGGGGTCGGTGAAGGTGACGGACCGGCCGAGCTGGTGCATGTCCTCGCGCAGCAGGTTGAAGGTGCCGCCGTAGACGTCCCGCGAACTGATGATGTGGCCGC
Source organism: Streptomyces sp. DvalAA-43 (assembly GCF_900091725.1). GTDB lineage: Bacteria > Actinomycetota > Actinomycetes > Streptomycetales > Streptomycetaceae > Streptomyces > Streptomyces pulveraceus. The sequence continues at coordinate 44,655 of NZ_FMBW01000090.1, forward strand.
CTCGGTTGGTCAGGGCGAGGAGGGTGGTGCTGATCGCGGCCATGCCGGACGAGAACACCAGACAGCTCTCGGCCGACTCCAGCGAGGCGATCTTCTCCTGCACCGCCCACTGGTTCGGGCTGCCGTAGCGGCCGTAGATCGCGATGTCGCGGATGTGCCCCTGGTCGAAGGCCGCGTAGCTGTCCTCGGTGAACTCGAAGGTGGTGGTCTGGAAGACCGGGGTGCCGACCGCCCCGGTGACCGGGTCCTCGTAGGTCCCCGCGTGGACGCTGCGGGTGCTCGGCCCGGTGTCGTCCACCACTCGTTGCTGCGGCAGGCGCGGGCCGGGGACCCGGCCGCGCTGCAGGCTGTCGACCCACTGCCGTCCCGGACCCGGCCGGGGCGCGTTCCCCTCGGATGTCGCCATGGTTTTCGTCCTCTCCTCAAGACACGGGAACTACACGGGCCGCGCGGCCGTCGCCTCCAGGCACCGCACCTCGCGCACCGCGAGCGGGCTGAGGCTGATCACCAGATGGAGCAGTCCGCAGGCCAGCAGCGTGTGCCGCAGGCCCAGATGGCCGCTGAGCGGGCCCGCCGCCAGCAGGCCCAGCGGCTGGCTCGCGTACGAGCCGCACCATTCGTACGCGCTGACCTTGGAGAGCGCCGAGGGCTGCACCTGCTGTTGCAGCACCGTCTCCCACAGGGGGTTGAAAACCATCAGGCCCAGGCCGCCGACGAACCCCGCCGCCGCCAGCAGCACCGCCGAGGAAGCCTCGGACATCACCAGGGCGGGGGCCGCGAAGCCCGCCACCGCGCAGACCCCGAACCGCAGCGGCCGTCGCGGACGGACGTAGACGGCCAGCGCGCCACCGCACAACGCCCCCACGCCGGACGCCGCGAGGACCAGGCCCCAGGTCTTCGGGCCGCCGAGCTCGCGCTCGCTGAGCACCGGGCCCAGCACGGTGAACACCGCGAAGAGGCCGTTGGTGAGGGAGGCGGCGGTGATGACGCTCCACACCCAGGTCCGGCCGCTGAACTCCCGCCAGCCCTCCCGGAGATCGCCCAGGATGTCGCGGGCCTGGAGCGGCCCGGTGCCCTGCGCCGCCGTGGTCCGAAGCCGGGTCAGACAGCAGGCGCTCACCGCGAAGGTCGCGGCGTCGCAGGCCAGCGCCCAGCCGGGGCCGGCCAGGATCACCAGTGCCGTCGCGGCCGCCGGGCCGAGGATCATCATCCCCGAGTACGACATCGACCGCAGGGCGTTGGCCGACTGGAGCTCGTCGTCGGGGACCACCTGGCGGACCAGCCCCGTCACCGCCGGGGTGAACATGGCGCTCGCCGTGCCGTAGACCGCCTGAAGGGCGGCGAGCTGCCAGATGCTCGCGGTGCCGGTCAGCAGCAGGGCGGCGGATCCGCCCTGGCAGACGAGCCGGACCAGGTCCGCGCCCATCATCACCCGGTAGCGGGGCAGCCGGTCCGCGATCACACCGCCGATCAGCATGAACCCCACGATCGGCAGCGACCTCGCGACCATCACCAGCCCGATGTCGCCCGCCGATCCGGTCAGGCCGAGGATGGCGAAGGCCATGGCCGGGCCGACCAGGAAGTCACCGAAGGAGGAGCTGAGCTGGGCGAGGAAGAACCACCGGTACGCGGGCCGGCGCAGCACCGCGAGCCGCGCCCGGCCCGTCGGTTCCGCCGTCCCCGGCGACTCCGCCACCCCGGTCGGTTCCGCCGTCCCCGGCGGCCGCTCGGCGTCCTTCCGGACCGCGTCGGTCCCCTCTGCGCTGTCGATCGGTGCCTCCCCCGCGGACCCGGTCGGCCGCGGCGCCGACGGTCTTGCTCCGCCCTGCGCCGGGGCCTCTCCGACATCATGCACCGCGACCGTCCCAGGCGTCCCCGGCGAACGAGAAATCGGCCGGACCGCCTTCCAGCATGGCTTTCTGACGCACCGTCTCCTCCTGGGCCGGGACGCCGATGCCGTTGAGACCGACCAGGATCTCGGTCGTCCAGTCCAGTCCCAACGCCTCTTCCACGGCACCGTCCCGGGTCGCGGCGGTGAAGAACACCCCGAGGCCCAGGGCCGTGCCCACCAGATAGGCGGTCTGGCTGAAGTGCCCGAGCTCCATGAACAGCGTGCGGTACGTCCGGCCGGTACGGTACTTCCACGCGGTCCGTTCCAGGTGGGCGGTGTAGAAGAGCACGACACCGGCGTCACCGACGTAGGACTGTCCACCGCACCAGTGGACGAGTTCGTCGGCGTCCACCTTCCGGTCGGGCGCGATGGACTCCAGCACGTGCTCGGCGGCCCGGTAGTGGTAGATGCCGGGCTCGACGCCCTCGACACCGAGCACGACCGGATAGACCTCCAGGGTGTGCAGCGCGCCGGCCGAGGGGCTGGCCTTGAGCAACTGTGGCTGCAGACCGCTCGGTTCGACCGTGTGCAGGGCGCCGGCCACCCAGTGCAGCAGGGTGGCGAGCTCCTGCCGGGGCACCTGTGCGCCGCGCTCGAACCGCCTGGTGGTGCGTCGGCGGCGCAGCACCTGGTCCAGCCCCGGCCCGGCGAGAGGTGTGTCGTCGGCGGGCGGCAGCGGAACGCGGGGAGCGTCCGGGTACTGCTTCGCCTGGGCGGGCTGCGGCCGGTCGGGCAGGGTCCGCAGGAGCCAGGCGGTGTCCTCGGCCGCGGTGCTGAACTTCTCGTCGGCGTGGGTGCGGGTCGCGAGATGGAAGTAGCGGGCCGCGGTGCCCCATTCCGCCCACGGGCCGAGCCGTTCCTCGAAGTCGTGCTCGGGCGAGCCCTCCGCCACCAGGACGTGGGCGGCCAGCAGTTGGGCGATGAGCCGGCCGTCCGGGTCCCGGTCCGCGGTGTCACCGCCCGGGGCCGGGGACCAGTCGGCGAAGCGCGGCAGCACACGGCGGGCGTCCGCGCTCAGCGCGAACTGCCGGTGCCGCACCGGGTCGTCGCACACCATCGTGCCGTTGCGCCAGGTGAAGACGGAGAGTCGTGAGATGCGCAGGCGCACGGTACGGGCCCTTTCTCGGGTGACGGTCGGGCGGCCCTCGCCGCCGGCTGCGGACAGAAGCGGTGCTCTCAGGCCGTGAGCGGCGCGGTCCGCAGGGACGCGGCCGCCTCGGGCCGCGCACAGCCGGCCAGTGCCAGCGCGTCCTCCAGCTCCAGGGCGAGCAGTTCCAGCAGGCGCCGCACCCCGGCGGCGCCGCCCACCGCGAGCCCCCAGAGCGCCGGCCGTCCGACCAGGGCCGCCGAAGCCCCCAGGGCCAGGGCGCGCAGCACATCGGCCCCGCTGCGGATTCCGCCGTCCACCAGCACCTGCACCTGGTCCGGCAGGGCTTCGCGCACGGCCGGCAGGGCCTCGGCGCCGACGACCGCTCCGTCGAGCTGGCGGCCGCCGTGGTTGGACACCACCACCGCGTCCACCCCGAGGGCGGCGGCGCGGGCCGCGTCGTCGGGGTCGAGGATCCCCTTGACCACCAGGGGCAGTTCGGTGTGCTCGCGCAGCCAGGCGAGGTCGGACCATTGCAGGCGGGGGTCGAAGGTGGCCGTGGTGTGCACCATGAGGGAGCTGGCGTCCGGTCGTGCGTCGTGCGCGGGCGACAGCTGGGCCCCGGTCGGCAGGTTCACCGCCCGGATGTGCGGCGGCACGGTGAAGCCGTTGCGCAGGTCGCGCAGGCGCCGCCCCATCCTGGGTACGTCCACGGTGAGGACGACGGCCCGGCAGCCGGCGTCCTCGGCCCGGCGCAGGAGGTCCACGGTGAGCCCGCGGTCACGCAGCCAGTACAGCTGGAACCAGGTGCAGGCGCCGACCGCGGCGATCTCCTCGATGGAGCAGCTGTTGAGCAGGCCGCCGACGTACACCGCCCCGGCGTCCCGGGCGGCCGCGGCGGCGGCGAGTTCGCCGTCCGGGTGCAGCAGCCTCTGGTACGCCATGGGGGCGATCCCGAGCGGCAGGCCGAGCGCGCTGCCGAGCAGGGTGGTCCGGGTGGTGCACTGCGAGACGTCGTTGAGCATCCGGGGGACGAGCGCGATCCGCTGCCAGGCGAGCCGGTTGGCCGCGACGGTCCGCTCGGAGCCCGCTCCTCCGTCGACGAAGTCCCGGAGCCCGGCTTCCATCCGCTCGGCGGCGGCGCGTTCGAGGTCCGCCACGCTGAGCAGCGCGGCGAGTCTCGTGGCCTCGGCCGGATCGGCCGCCGGGGGGCGGGCCTCCCGCGCGGGTGCCGCTCCGTACGGTGCAGTTGTCATGTGAGGACGTCCGTTTCCTTGTCGCCCGTGGCCAGGACGGCCCATTCCGCGGGCTCGTCCGGCCGTACGCGGCCGGGCAGCAGCGCCCGGACTCGCTGCACCACGGGGCACACATGGGCCGGCAGCCAGCGGTTCCCGGACCGGCGGGCGGTGTCGTCCGCCGCGAGCCACGCGTAGCCGTACTCCCCCACCAGCTCGGCGGCCTCGCGCGGGCCGGACACCGAGAGGGCGATCTGCTCCTCCGTGCACACGCCGATCGCGGCGAGGCCGACGTCCTGGAGCGCGTACGCCCCCGCGCACACCTCGGTGATCCCGTCCACTTCCAGGGCCCCCGCCGCGGTGGGGGTGCCTCCGACGCACACCGTGGCGCACGGCAGACCGTGCGACCGCAGCAGCCCGGCCGTCTCGACCAGCGCGGTGGCGTACGCGGCGCCGATCGTGTGCCGGGCCTCGGCGTCCGCCGCCGTGTCGAGGCCGCGGTAGCCGGTGACGCCCCGCAGCCGCAGCCACGGCCGGTCCACCACCGCGCGGGCCAGCGCCAGCACCTCGGACGGGGCCGGGGGGCTGCCGTCCGGGCCCGCGCGCAGGTCGAGGAGGACGCCGACCGGTGTCGAGCGGCGCGCGGCCGCCCGGCCGAGTCCGGCCACCGCCTCGGGGGACGCCACGTGCAGCGTCAGCCGGCAGTCGGCCGCCGACCGGGCGAAGAGTTCCCACCGCCAGGGGTCCTCCCAGGGGTGGGAGACCACGATGTCCCGTATCCCCGCCCCGGCGTAGCGGCGGACCTCACGCGCGTGGTGCACGGCGATGCCCCGGGCCCCGGCGGCGATCTGCCGCCGGGCTATCTCCACGGTGCGGTGTCCCTTGACGTGCGCCCTGACGCGGACGCCGGCCGCGGCGGCCCTGCCGTGGAAGCTCCGCAGATTGGTGTCGAGGCGGTCCGGGTCGACGTAGGCGACCGCGTCCGCCGTCACAGCGCCGGCCCGGCCGGTGTCCTGAACTCCGCGGCGGCGGCCAGGAATCTCGCGTTCTCGCCGCCGGTTCCGACGGTGATCCGGACGCCTTCGCCGGGGAACGCCTTGACGAGGACCCCGCGTTCCAGGCAGTGCAGCCGGAACGCGTCGGCGTGCGGGCCCAGCCCCAGCCAGAGGAAGTTCGCCCCGCTCACCGGGACCTCGTGGCCGAGCCCGAGCAGTTCGTTCCTGACCCGCTCCCGTTCCTCGATCACCGCCGCGCAGCGCAGCGCCAGCGCCTCGTCGGCGTCGAGCGAGGCGACGGCGGCGGCCTGGGCGACGCTGCTGACCGAGTACGGCAGGGCCAGCCTGCGCAGCCGTTCAGCCACGTCCTCGCAGGAGACGCCGTAGCCGATCCGCATCCCGGCGAGGCCGTACGCCTTGGAGAAGGTGCGCAGCGCCACGACGTTGCCCCGTCCGGCGGCGCTCCGGTCCCGGACGTATGCCATGCCGTCCAGCGCGTCCGGCCGGCGGACGAACTCCCAGTAGGCCTCGTCGAGCACGACGAGGACGTCCTCGGGGACGGAGTCGAAGAACTTCTCCAGCTCCGCCCGGCCGAGGTCACCGCCGGTCGGGTTGTTGGGTGTGCACACGAAGACCAGCCGGGTGCGGTCGCCGACCGCGTCCGCGAGCGCCGTCAGGTCGACCCGCCCGTCCGGGCGGAGCGGCACCCGGCGTGCGGTGGCACCGACCGTCCTGGCGATCAGCGAGTACGCCTCGAAGGAGGGCCAGGGGAAGACGATCTCGTCGCCGGGCGCACTCGTGAGCTGGGCGAGCTGCAGACACAGCGCGATGGATCCGGCGCCCAGCGACACCTGGCCGGGGGTGACGCCGAAACGTCCGGCCAGGTGCTCGCGCAGGACTCGGCCGCTGCTGTCGGGGTAGCGGTGGACCCGGCCCGCGGCCCGGCCGATCACCTCCAGTACGGGGTCGAGCGGGCCGAACGGCAGCTCGTTGGAGGCGAGTTCGACCGCGTCGGCCGGAATCGGGACGGTACTGAATCCGGCGAGATCGTCGAGATCCGGACGGGTTCGGACTGGCATGATCCATTCTCCTCACTCGGACGCCCGGCGGCTACACGGCGTCGCGCTGCCGCAGCCGTTCCTGCTCCACCGCCGCGTAGAGCGACTTGATGTTGGCGCTGCCGAAGGTGTTCGCTCCGGCCCGCTCGATGACCTCGAAGAAGAAGGTCTTCCGCGGGTGGGTGGACCGGCAGAAGATCTGGAAGAGCTGGCCGTTGTGGTCCTCGTCGACGAGCAGGTCCAGGCCGCGCAGTTCGGTGATCGAGTGCCGGGAGAGCTCCAGCCGTTCGGCGAGGGTGTCGTAGTACGCGCCCGGTGTGCGCAGGAACTCCACGCCGCGCTGCCGCATCGAGCCGACGGTGGCCACGATGTCGGCGGTCGTGAGTGCGATGTGCTGGACCCCGGCCCCGCCGTGGTTCTTGATGAACTGGTCGATCTGGCCGGGCTCACCGGTCAGGTCCGGCTCCAGCAGGGTCAGCACGACCTCCCGGGAGGGGCCGCAGACCACCTTCGAGTTCATCGCCTGGGTGCCCACCTCGATGTGTTCCTCGAACATCACCGTGAAGCCGAGCACCGTCTCGTAGAACTCGACGGTCGGGTCGAGCTGGCCCGCCTCCACGCAGACCGCGAGATGGTCCACCGCGTACAGCTCCGGCTCGCCGTTCCCGGGTCCGGGGTACGGGGAGTCGTCCAGGAGCGCGAGGCCGGGCAGGGCGCGCGGGTCGGCGTCGGCGGGCCGCTCGACGAAGGTGTGCAGCACATCGCCGAAGCCCGCCACCGAGGCGGTGACGATGCCGTCGTGGTCGGTGGGTGCGGCGACCGGGCGGGCCCCGCGCGACACCGCGGTGGCGAAGGCGGCACGGGTGTCCGCGACGCCGAGGCCGATACCGGCCACGCCGTCGCCGTGCGCCTCCGCGTAGAACCCGGCGGGGTGGTCCTGCACCGTGGTCTCGGTGAGCACCAGCCGGATGTCGCCGCCGCCCACGGCGACCGACCGGGTGTCGTGCGCGGCGACCGCCGTGGAACGGGCGTAGGGCGCGAGCCCGAGGCCGTCTACCAGCGCGGGCAGCGCGGCGTCCACATCGGCCACGTGGAACTCGATGTGATCGAGGGCGAGTCCGTGGAACACGTCCGTCCCGCTGTCACCTGTCTGTGTCATGGGACTGTTGTCCTTTCCTCGGTCCGGCCGGGGAGCCGGGGGCTGTTGCGGATCAGGCGACGGGCTGCGCGGTGGCGCCGTCCATGGCTTCGGCGAGGCTTCTGGGGCGCATGTCCGTCCAGGTCCGCTCGATGTGGTCGAGGCAGGACTGCCGGCTGTCCTCGCCGTGCACCTGCTCCCAGCCCTCGGGTACGGGCAGCCGGGCCGGCCACAGCGAGTACTGGTGCTCGTCGTTGCGCAGCACGAGGTAGCGGGCGTCGTCGTCCTCGAACGGGTTGGTCATCGCGGTTTCCTTCCGTGGGTCGGTGGTCATGTCAGGCGGGCGAGGTGCCCGGTGACGACACGCGCGATCTCCCCGGCGTGTTCGGGGTCGAGCACGGCGCGGTGCTCGCACGGCAGCTCGTGCACGTCGAGGTCGCCGCCGATGTGGGGGCGCCACTGGTCGGCGTCGGCGCCGGAGCGGCCGGGTTCCTTCGCCGCGCTCATCAGCAGCACATCGCCGTCGTAGTGGCCGGGCCGATGGGCGGCGATGATCTCGCAGCTGTTGGCGAAGACGTCCAGCAGCCGTGCGAGGTGGCTCTCCTCCCAGCCCGCGAAGGCGCTGCCCGTCGCCCTGACGCGCTCCCGGAGCTCGGCGGGCGTCGCCCGGACCGGGTCCAGGCCCTCGATGTCCGCCCGCAGCTCGTGCAGGAACCCCGCGCGGATCGCACCGGGGCCGCCTTCGGTGAACCGTTCCCCGTCGCCGGGGAAGCTGTCGAGGATCGCGACCAGCCCGACCTCCTCGCCAGCCGCGTGCAGGATGCGCGCCATCTCGTGCACGGCGAAGCCGCCGAGCGACCAGCCGAGCAGGTGGTACGGCCCGGTGGGCCGGACGGTCCGGATCAGCCGGAGGTAGGTCACCGCCATCTCGTGCACCGAGCGCGGCAGGGTGGCGTCGGGGAGCAGCCCCGGGGACTGGATCGCGTACAGCGGGTGGGCGGGTGCGAGCGCCCCGCACAGGGTGGCGTAGCACCAGCCGACGCCGATGCCGGGATGGACGCAGAACAGCGGCTCGGCGGTGCCGCGGGGGCGCAGGGCCAGCAGGGTGGCGAGGCCCTCACCGGTGTCGTCCACTGCCGACTCCCTTCTGATGGTGGTGGGTTGGTGGTCGGGGCGGTCTCAGCGCCAGGTCAGGTCCACGGTGAGGGCGCGGTAGCCCTGGATGATGTTGGAGTGCAGCCACGACGGCTCGGTGGCGAGCCCGACGCCGTCGATCCGGTCGGCCATCGCGGAGTACAGCGAGTGCAGTTCGATCCGGGTCATCGCGGCGCCGAGGCAGTGGTGCGGGCCGTGTCCGAACCCGAGGTGGCCGTTGCCGCGGTCGAGCCGGAACGCGCCGGGGGACGCGAAGACGGCCGGGTCGCGGTTGCAGGAGGCGAGCCACACCGCGACCGCGTCGCCCTTGCGGATCGACGCGTCACCGACCCGTGTGTCCTCGGACGCCACCCGCAGCACGTGCATCGCGGGGGATGTCCAGCGGACCGTCTCCTCGACCGCGGCCGCGATCAGGGAGCGGTCGGCGGCGAGGGCGGGCAGCAGGTCGGGGGTGACCGCAGCGGCGTGGAAGGCCCCGGTGATCGCGTGCCGGGTCGTCTCGTTGCCGCCGACCAGGACGTTGTCGCAGTTCATCACCACGTCCTCGAACGGCAGGGAGCCGTCGGCCAGCAGCGCGCTGGGCAGGTCGTCGCCGGGGTGTTCGCGGCGGAAGTCGACGAGTTCGTGGAAGTACACCAGGATCTGGGTGTGGGCCTCGCCCGGGGACAGCTCGTTGCCGCCGGCGCCCGCTTCGCCGAAGGCGTCCCGGGTGAGGGCGATCAGCCATTCCCGGTCCGACTCGGGAATCCCGAGGATCTCGCAGACCACGGAGGCCGGCAGCCGCGGGCCGATGTCCTTGGCCACCTGGACGGCCGGTTCGCCTTCCAGCCGGTCCAGCAGGCTGTGCGCCTCCCGGGCGACGAACTCGGCCATCGTGTCGGCCTTCAGCCGGGAGAGGAAGGGGCCGATCAGTTTCCGCAGCGCGTGGTGGCGGGCCCCGTCGGTGACCACGATCATGCGGCCGCCGGCATGGTCGGGGTGCTCGGCGTCGAAGCCGAGCATCATGCCGTACTCGGAGGTGAACGGGCCCTTCGGGCCGAGGACCCGGCTGCCCAGCCGGTGGGAGAACACCGACCAGAACCCACTGGGCGTGGTGCCCGGTCCGGTCCAGGGGACTGCCTGTGCCAGCGCCATCTCCCGCCACAGGTGGAAGCGGTCGGCGCTGGTGTACAGCACGGGGTCGGCCAGGTCCGGGGTATCCGTGATCATGACGTGCCTCTCTCGGGGTGGGCACCGCTCCCGGTCACGACGTCCCGGAAGGTGTGCGCCAGCACTCCGAGGCCGCGCTCCAGGACGGCGGTGTCGCAGCCGAACCCGATCCGCATCCTGTCCGGGTGGTCGAAACAGCTGCCGGGGACGACGAGAACGCCGTGCTCGGCGAGGAGCGCCTCGCAGTGCGGCTCGACATCAGCCACTCCCCGTACCCGGGGCAGCGCCACCACACCGCCCGCCGGCAGCGCGCAGGCGAACAGGTCCGCGTTGTCGGCGAGCCAGGCGGCGAGCACCTCCCGGCCGAGCCTCGCCCGCCGCAACTGCGGGGCGAGCACCGCGTCGGCGTTCTCCAGCACGGCGGTGGCGATGGCCTCGCTGAGCGGCGAGGTGGAGAGTGTCAGGTAGTCCCGCAGCCGCACCATGTCGTCGATCAGCGCGGGCGGTGCCACCGTCCATCCCAGCCGGAGCCCCGGCAGGCCGTACGCCTTGGAGAGGGTGCCGAAGGAGACACAGCGCTCGATGAGCGTCGTCGGGTCGGGCAGGGGCGGGGCCTCGTAGGTGAGCATGGTGGAGGCGCCGTCCCAGAACAGGTGGCAGCCGTGCCGGTCCACGAGGTCGAGCAGCCGCCGGAAGCCGGTCTCGTCGAGGGTGACGCCGGTGGGGTTGTGCGGGAAGTTGACCACCACCGCGCGGGTGCGCTCGGTCAGCAGGCCGGCCAGCCGGTCCAGGTCGGGCGCGAAGTCGGCGTCCCCGTCGAGCGGCCACTCGACCAGCCGGGCGCCGAGCGCCTCCGCGATGCTCCACAGCGACTGGTAGGCGGGGCGGACCGTCACCACCTCGTCGCCGGGCCGGATCAGTGCGGACAGGGCCAGGAACATCGACTCCGACGAGCCGTGTCCGACCGCCACCCGCTCGGGATCGGGCACGCCGATGTGACGGGCGATGGCCTCGCGCAGCGGTGCGGCACCGGTGGAGGGGCTGTCCCGGAACGGCAGGGCGGCCAGGTCGGCCAGGTCCACTCCGGCCAGCTCCCTCAGGTCGCCCAGGGTGTAGTTCTCCACCCCGGAGCTGGAGATGTCCGTCCGGGCGTCGAAGTAGCGGTCACGGAGCCAGTATTCGAGGCGCGCGGGCGCGATGGCGGCCAGGCCCGCGAAGTCGGGGGCGCTCATCCGATGACCCGGGCGGAACCGTCCACCCATCCGGGCCGGGTACGGCGCAGATCCTCGACGATGTTGATCCGCTTGAGCCAGCGGTCGGCGCCCGTGTACGCGGCGCGGAAGGCGCGCCGTCCGTGCACCGCGTTCCGGTTGTCGATGAACCCCATGTCCCCGGCGTGCAGGGCCAGGTCGTAGAGGCTCCCGTCGATGTGCGCGACCACGCACTCCAGGGCGCGCTTGGCCTCCTCGTCGTCGTCCGCGGCAACGGTGTAGTCCCGGTCGATGCGCAGGACGGGCGCGTCCGCGCAGCCCTCGATGACGGCCACCGCCGGGGCCTGCCCCCGCTCGGTGCCGGCCCCTTCGTGTGCCGCGTCCGGGTAGGTGCGGAAGCGGGGCTGCGCGAGGATCCGCCCGATGTCCTCGGGGATGCGGTCCAGGTCGACGTACCCGACGGTGGTGGGGGTCAGGTCGGGGCTGCGCAGGCACAGCAGGCCGACGTAGTCGGCGCGGGCCGGTGAGAAGGCGTCCTCGATGTGCCAGCCCAGCTCCTGCGTGCTGCTGGCGCTGATCAGGCTGTACTCGTAGCCGCGGGTCGGCACCACGTCGGTGACCAGCCGCCCGTCCTGCTGGGTGGCCCAGCCGATCGGGTCGCCGAGCAGGGCGCCGTACAGCATCGCCAGGAACCCGTACGCCCGGCAGTCCTCGCGGTCGGCCTCGCGCCAGCTGTCCGGGGTCTGTCCCAGGTGCTCCTCGTCGATCACGTTGCCGCTCACCACCAGGGCGTGTTTCCGTTCGTCGAGACGCCCCGCGTTGAGGAGGCTGCGGGCACGTTTGGGCAGGTCGTGGGAGATCACCGCGACGTCCGCCAGGAAGGCCGGGTCACCGGGGTGTCCGTACTCGTGGGCGCACCGCTGTGCCAGTCGGTGGGCCTGGGCGGCTTCCTCGGGGGTGAGCACGCAGCGGATCACGAAGCCGGGTCCGGCCCGGTCCACGTTCTCGTCGTGCGGGTGCACCGGTGGATGTGCCGTGCTGGTCATGGGGCTCCTCACGGTGGGTGGACCGCCACACTGGATTCGGGCGGGGTGGCCGCGACGGCGGCTCAGGAACGGCCGGTCAGCATGCGCAGCATCCAGTCGTGCAACTGGTGGACCGGCAGGTCGAATTCGGTCAGCCGGGCGGGCTCGGCAAGCCCGCTCTCCAGGCCGCTCTGGACGAGGGCACACGCCTCCATGTCCTCGACGTGGATCGCCTTCAGGCCCTCCATCGTGACGGCCAGCCGCTCCGCGAAGTGCGGGGTCTCCAGCTCGTCGGGGGGCAGCAGGAATTCCCACGACACGCGGTGTTCGGTGGTGCTCTCCGGGATGATCCTCAGCCAGAACGCGGAGCCGGGCTGGACGCCCGCGCAGAGCAGGGGGAACACCGAGAACAAGTGCATGTCCTTGGACGGGGAGCCCTCGACGTCGACGAACGACTGCATGTACAGGTAGTCGTCGCCGCAGGTCATCGACGCGCAGCTCCACGGCTCGCCGTGGTTGTCCACGGCGCGGGCGGTCTTGGCCGGCAGCAGCGGGTCGAGCGTGCCGGAGTGGGTGCCGAGGTGGTGGTAGTACTCGTTGAAGTTCTCCCACATCACCTTCCAGTTCCAGGCCGAGTCGAATTCGACGGCGGCGACGGTGACCATGTCGGCCAGCCCCCAGCCGTCCAGGACCGTGTCAAGGCCGGACAGTGACGGCCCGAGCGGCTCGGCGCCGCCCGCCGGGTTGACGAACAGCCAGCCCTGCCACAGCTCGTGGGGGATCTCGGCGAGCCCACAGGCCGCCCGGTCGATCCGGGGGCCGACCAGCGGTGCGGAGAGCAGGCCGCCGTCGAGACCGAAGGTCCACCGGTGGTAGGGGCAGACGATCCGGGAGGTCTCTCCGGGCTCCTCGGCCAGCCGCATGGAGCGGTGGGTGCACGCGTTGGGGAGGACGTGGAGCGTCCCGGCGGCGTCGGTGGTGAGCAGCAGACTGTACCCGGCGGCCTCGGCCGGCCGGTACGTGCCGGGTCCGGGCAGCTGGTCCACCCGGCAGACCGGGACCCAGCCCCGGCCGAACAGCTCACGCTGCTCCGTCGCGTACAGCAGGGGGCTGGTGTAGAAGTCGGCCGGCAGTCCCCGGCCGAGAGCGACCTGCTCCTGTGCGGCGAGAAGGTACTTGGGGAGCTCGGTGGCCTCGGTGGTGGGGGTGTGCTGATGGTCGGTCACGGTCGAAACCTCATTCCTCGCGTATCGGTCGGAGTGCCGGCCGGGTCGGCGCGGCTTCGTTCAGCCGGGTCACCAGTCCGGCCACCGTGGGTTCGGCGAACAGTGCCTGGATGCCGAGTTCGGCTCCCATCACCGAACGGACCCGGGCGATCAGACGGGTGGCCAGCAGCGAATGCCCGCCCAGATCGAAGAAACTGTCATCGACCCCGACGTCCGGCAGGCCCAGCACCTCGGCGAACAGACCGCACAGGACCTCTTCCCGGGCCGATCTCGGCCGCCCGCCCTCACCCACCACCACGTCCGGGACCGGCAACGCCCGCCGGTCCAGCTTCCCGTTCACCGTCAACGGCAGAGCGTCCAGCACCACGAACGCCGACGGCACCATGTACTCCGGCAACGCACCGGCCACCACCGACCGCAGCGACGCGGGGTCCAGCACCGCGTCCCCGTCCGGCACCACATACGCCACCAACCGCCGGTCACCCGGCACGTCCTCACGCACCAGCACCGTGACCTGACCCACCCCGGACGCCGCGGAGACCCCCGCCTCCACCTCACCCAACTCGATACGGAAACCCCGCACCTTCACCTGGTCATCCACCCGGCCCACGAACTCCAGCACCCCGTCCGAAGCCCAACGCACCAGATCACCCGTCCGGTACATCCGCTCACCCACCCCGAACGGACACGCCACGAACCGCCCAGCCGTCAACCCCGAACGCCCCAAATACCCACGCGCCAGGCCAACCCCGGCCACGTACAACTCCCCCTCCACACCGACCGGCACCGGCGACAACCCACCGTCCAGTACGAACACCCGCGCATTTCCCACCGGACCGCCGATGGGGATCTCTCGACGGCCGCATTCCTCGCCCGGCCGCAGATGCCAGACGGTGGAGGTGACGGTGGCCTCGGTCAGGCCGTAGACGTGGATGAGCTCGACGCCCGTCGCGCCGAAGCGCCGTAGCAGTTCGGGCTGGATGCGTTCGCCGCCGACCGCGACGAACCGCAGCGACGGCGGGACGGCGAGGTGCTGGCCCGTGGTCTCGTGCACCCACTCGTGCCAGAAGGCCGTGGTCAGCTCGACCCCGGTGACGCCGTACTCGGCGAGGCAGTGGTTGAGGCCCACGACGGACGACAGCACGCCCGGTTCGGGGACCACGAGGGCGGCACCCGCGGCGAGGGTCGGCAGCACCTCCTCCAGCAGGACGTCGAAGCCCGGGGAGGCGACCTGGAGGATCCGGTCGGCGGGGGTGAGGGCGAACTCGCCGACCATGGTGAGCGTGTAGTCCACGACCGCACGACGCGTGAACACCACGCCCTTGGGCTGCCCGGTGGACCCGGATGTGTAGAAAACGCAGGCGGGTTGGTCGCCACGGAAGGGCCGCTCGGGCGGTGCCGTGGCGGGCATCGTGGCGACGGCGTCCGCGAGCGTCTCCGTCGGCAGGGCCGTGCAGGCGGACCGGCTGTCGAGCACGGACTCCAGAAGTGCCGCGCGCCCGACGGCCAGCCGGACCTTCGAGTCCCTTACGATCCGGCGGAGCCGGTCCGGCGGGAGCTTCGGGTCGAGTGGCAGGAAGGCGTGACCGGCCTTCAATACCGCCAGCAGGGCGACGACCAGCTCGGTGCTCGGCTCCAGGACGAGCGCGACGGTGGTGCCGGTGCCGGGGAGCCGTGCGGCCAGGTGGTGGGCGAGGCGGTTGGCGCGGGCGTCGAGTTCGGCGTAGGTCAGGGTGGTGTCGCCGGCCAGTACGGCGGGGGCGTCCGGGGTGTCCCGCGCCTGCCGCTCGAACAGCTCGGGCACGTCGATGTCGGGAACGGGGGCCGTTCGGCCGCCCAGCTCCGTGAGGAGTTCCCGGCGCTCGTCGGCGCCGAGGATGTCCGCCTCGTGCGGGCGTCGGTCGCAGTCCGCGACCAGGGCACCGAGCATTCGTTGTAGCCGGTCGACCAGGCGCCGGGCGCCCGCCTCGGTGTACAGGTCGGTCGCGTACTCCAGTTCGGCGGTCATGCCGGCCGGCTGCCCGTCCGTGCCGGTCCGGGGGGAGAAGGCGAACAGCAGGTCGAAGTTGGCACCGGCCATCACGGTGGCCGCCTCGGTCCCCAGCCCGTCGAGCGCGAACTGGCCGTCCACGTCGTCCGCGAACGACAGCATGACCTGGAAGAGGGGGTTGTGGGCGAGGCTGCGGGTGGGGTTGAGGTGCTCGACCAGCCGGTCGAACGGCAGGTCCTGATGGGCATAGGCCGCCAGATCCGCTTCCCGGACCCGGTCGATCAGCTCGGCGAACGTCGGATCACCCGACGTGTCCGTCCGCAACACCAACGTATTCACGAAGAAGCCCACGAGATCGTCGAGACCTTCGTCCGAGCGCCCGGCCACCGGAGAACCCAGAGCAATGTCACTACTCCCGCTCAGACGGCTCAACAACGCTGCCAGGGCCGCCTGAACAACCATGAACACCGTGGCATGAT
>NZ_FMBW01000073.1 GCF_900091725.1 Streptomyces sp. DvalAA-43
GGCCGGTCCCCGTCCGGGCAACAAACCCCTTCACCTCCGGTGGCTCGACGGGCATGGCCCGTCCGCAGGCGCCCCGTCCCGGCGGCGCCCCGCGTCCCGGCGGCGGCCAGGACCGTCCGGGCGCCCCGCGTCCGCAGGGCGGCCCCGGTGGCGCGCAGACCGGGCGGCCTCAGGGTCCTGGCGGTGCCCGTCCGACTCCGGGCGGCATGCCCCGTCCGCAGGCTCCCCGTCCGGGCGGTGCCCCCGGCGGTAACCGTCCGAACCCGGGCATGATGCCGCAGCGTCCCGCTGCCGGCCCGCGTCCCGGTGGTGGCCCCGGCGGTGGCCGTGGTCCCGGTGGCGGCGGTCGTCCCGGCGGCGGTGGCGGCGCAGGCCGTCCCGGCGGCGGTGGCTTCGCAGGCCGTCCGGCCGGTCCCGGTGGCGGTGGCGGCGGTTTCGCCGGTCGTCCCGGTGGCGGCGGCGGTGGCGGTGCGGGTCGTCCCGGCGGTGGCGGCGGCTTCGGCGGTCGTCCCGGCTTCGGTGGACGTCCCGGCGGCCCCGGTGGCCGTGGTGGCACACAGGGTGCGTTCGGCCGTCCCGGCGGTCCCGCGCGTCGTGGTCGCAAGTCGAAGCGGCAGAGGCGCCAGGAGTACGAGGCCATGCAGGCCCCGTCGGTGGGCGGCGTCATGCTGCCTCGCGGCAACGGACAGTCCGTCCGTCTGTCGCGCGGTGCCTCCCTCACCGACTTCGCGGAGAAGATCAACGCCAACCCGGCGTCGCTCGTCGCCGTGATGATGAACCTCGGCGAGATGGTCACGGCGACGCAGTCCGTCTCCGACGACACTCTCAGGCTGCTCGCGGACGAGATGAACTACGTCCTCGAGATCGTCAGCCCCGAGGAGGAGGACCGCGAGCTGCTGGAGTCCTTCGACATCGAGTTCGGCGAGGACGAGGGCGGCGAAGAGGCCCTGGTCTCCCGTCCGCCGGTCGTGACCGTCATGGGTCACGTCGACCACGGAAAGACCCGACTGCTGGACGCGATCCGCAAGACGAACGTCGTCGCGGGCGAGGCCGGCGGCATCACCCAGCACATCGGTGCCTACCAGGTCTCCTCCGAGGTCAACGGCGAGGACCGCCGGATCACCTTCATCGACACCCCGGGTCACGAGGCGTTCACCGCCATGCGTGCCCGTGGTGCGAAGTCCACCGACATCGCGATCCTCGTGGTGGCGGCGAACGACGGTGTGATGCCCCAGACGATCGAGGCGCTGAACCACGCCAAGGCGGCCGAGGTGCCGATCGTGGTCGCGGTCAACAAGATCGACGTCGAGGGTGCCGACCCGACCAAGGTGCGCGGTCAGCTCACCGAGTTCGGTCTGGTGGCCGAGGAGTACGGCGGCGACACGATGTTCGTCGACATCTCCGCCAAGCAGGGCCTCAACATCGAGGCACTGCTGGAGGCCGTCGTCCTCACCGCCGACGCCTCGCTCGACCTGCGGGCCAACCCGGAGCAGGACGCGCAGGGTATTGCGATCGAGTCCCACCTCGACCGCGGTCGCGGTGCCGTTTCGACGGTCCTGGTCCAGCGCGGCACGCTGCGCATCGGCGACACGATGGTGGTCGGCGACGCGTACGGCCGTGTCCGGGCGATGCTCGACGACAACGGCAACAACGTCGAGGAAGCGGGTCCGTCGACCCCCGTCCTCGTGCTCGGTCTCACCAACGTCCCGGGTGCCGGCGACAACTTCCTGGTGGTCGACGAGGACCGTACGGCCCGTCAGATCGCCGAGAAGCGTGCCGCCCGTGAGCGCAACGCCAACTTCGCCCGCAAGGGCGTCCGGTTCTCCCTGGAGAACCTGGACGAGGCGCTCAAGGCCGGTCTGGTCCAGGAGCTCAACCTCATCATCAAGGGCGACGCGTCCGGTTCGGTGGAGGCTCTCGAGTCCTCGCTGCTCCAGCTCGACGTCGGCGAAGAGGTCGACATCCGGGTCCTGCACCGCGGTGTGGGTGCGGTCACCGAGTCGGACATCGACCTGGCGACCGGCTCCGACGCCATCGTCATCGGCTTCAACGTCCGCGCTGCCGGGCGTGCCCAGCAGATGGCGGAGCGCGAGGGTGTCGACGTCCGCTACTACTCGGTGATCTACCAGGCCATCGAGGAGATCGAGGCGGCCCTCAAGGGCATGCTCAAGCCGGAGTACGAAGAGGTCGAGCTCGGTACGGCGGAGATCCGCGAGATCTTCCGCTCGTCCAAGCTGGGCAACATCGCCGGTGTGCTGGTCCGCTCCGGCGAGGTCAAGCGCAACACCAAGGCGCGCCTGCTGCGCGATGGCAAGGTCATCGCGGAGAACCTCAACATCTCCGGTCTGCGCCGCTTCAAGGACGACGTCACCGAGATCCGCGAAGGCTTCGAGGGCGGTATCAACCTCGGAAACTTCAACGACATCAAGATCGACGACGTCATCGCGACGTACGAGATGCGCGAGAAGCCGCGAGGCTGATCCACGGGGAATTCCGGGGGGAGACCCCCGGATCTCTCTTCCACAGTCGGGGCCGGTCGACGGGTCGTATTTCCGTCGATCGGCCCCGGCCGTTCCGTGTACGGTTCTGGTGTCCCTGCCAAGCACTGGCGGGGCGCGAACCCGAACCGGCGGGACATCCGGACACACATGTATGTGGGGACACTGTCCTTCGATCTGCTCCTCGGCGACGTACGGTCGTTGAAGGAGAAGCGCTCAGTCGTCCGTCCGATCGTCGCCGAGCTCCAGCGCAAATTCGCGGTGAGCGCGGCGGAGGTGGGCGGTCAGGATCTCCATCGCAGGGCCGAGATCGGCCTTGCCGTGGTCTCCGGGGAGACCGGACACCTCACAGATGTTCTGGACCGGTGCGAGCGGCTGGTGGCCGCCCGCCCGGAAGTGGAGCTGCTGTCCGTACGACGGCGGGTCCACAGCGACGAAGACGATTGAGCAAGGCGAAGAAGGAGACGGACCAGTGGCCGACAACGCGCGGGCGAAGAAGCTGGCGGACCTCATCCAGGAGGTGGTCGCCGAGAAACTGCAGCGCGGTATCAAGGACCCGCGTCTGGGTACGCACGTGACCATCACGGACACCCGGGTCACCGGTGACCTGCGGGAGGCCACGGTCTTCTACACGGTCTACGGCGACGACGAGGAGCGGGCGAGCGCCGCGGCCGGTCTGGAGAGCGCCAAGGGCATCCTGCGTTCCGCGGTCGGAGCGGCGGCGGGGACGAAGTTCACCCCCACGCTGGCCTTCGTGGCCGACGCCCTTCCGGAGAACGCCAAGGCGATCGAGGACCTCCTCGACCGGGCGCGTGCCTCGGACGCGCGGGTGCGCGAGGCGTCCTCCGGCGCCACGTACGCCGGTGGTGCCGACCCGTACCGCAAGGCGGACGACGAGAACGACGAGGACGCCGCCTCCGAATGACATCGCAGAAAACGCCGGACGGCCTTGTCATCGTCGACAAGCCGTCCGGCTTCACCTCGCACGACGTCGTCGCCAAGATGCGCGGCATCGCCCGGACCCGCCGGGTCGGCCACGCCGGCACGCTGGACCCGATGGCGACGGGGGTTCTCGTGCTCGGTGTCGAGAAGGCCACCAAACTGCTGGGCCACCTCGCGCTGACCGAGAAGGAGTACCTCGGCACGATCCGGCTCGGCCAGAACACCGTCACGGACGACGCGGAGGGCGAGATCACCTCGTCCACCGACGCCTCCGGCGTGACCCGGGACGGCATCGACGCCGGGGTCGCGGCCCTGACCGGACCGATCATGCAGGTGCCGTCCAAGGTCAGCGCCATCAAGATCGACGGCAAGCGGTCCTACGCGCGGGTACGCGGCGGCGAGGAGTTCGAGATCCCGGCCCGGCCGGTGACGATCTCGTCCTTCCGCGTCTACGACGTCCGGCCGGAGACTGCCGAGGACGGCACCCCGGTCGTCGACCTGGTCGTCTCGGTGGTCTGCTCCTCGGGTACGTACATCCGTGCGATCGCCCGGGACCTCGGCGCCGGGCTCGGCGTCGGCGGGCATCTGACCGCGCTGCGGCGCACCCGGGTCGGGCCCTACGGCCTCGACGCGGCGCGGACGCTCGACCAGCACCAGCAGGAGCTGACCGTGATGCCGGTGGCCGAGGCCGCCGCCTCGGCCTTCCCCCGCTGGGACGTGGACGAGAAGCGCGCCAAGCTGCTGCTGAACGGCGTACGGCTGGACATGCCGGCCTTTCCGCCGGGACCGGTCGGTGTCTTCGGACCCGACGGCCGGTTCCTGGTCCTCGTCGAGGAGCAGAAGGGCAAGGCCAAGAGCCTGGCCGTATTCGCCTGACGGGTGGACCGGCCTCCGGGACGTCATCGTGGAGCGGGCGGGGCAGTTCCCTGCGCCCGCTCCACGGTCCCTCACATGTTCTGTCCACCGGGCGCCTTCAATTCACCCCAATGAGCAGGCGCTCGGAGTGAATCAGGGGTGCATTCGGGGGCGCGTTTACTCCGAGTGGTCCACGCGCTGATCATCCGGCCTAACGTCGGACCATGGAAAGCGGGGACCGGACAGCGCTGGTACGTATCTGCGATCCGGCCGGCCGGCCGAGGGGGACCGGGTTCGTCGCGGACGACCGGGGCACGGTCCTGACCAGCCACGAAGCCGTGGCCGGCCTCGCCCGGTCCGTCCTGCACGGAGCGGGCGGCCGCAGCCGCACCGTCGAGGCCGGGGACATCACCGCGCTGCCCGAGCTGGACCTCGCGCTGCTGCCCACCGCCGGCCCCGGTGAGCTGGGCGTCGAACCCGTCGCGATCGCCCTGCGCGACCGGATCGACGCCGGTACGTACGTGACGATCGCCGCGCACGGCTGGCGCGAGGCCCGGGTGCTCGGCACGGCCCCCGTGACGTACACCGCGCACGGCCGCTCCCACCGGATCGGCGCGGCGCTGGAGCTGGCGCTCGGCACGGACGGCAGGGACGCCCTGCGGCTGGGCGGCGCCGCCGTGGGCGGGCCCGTCCTCGACCCGGAGAGCGGCGCGGTCATCGCCGTGCTGGGCAGTGCGCTGCGCGCCGGACATCCGGGCGCGTTCGCCGTGCCGCTGTGGGCGGCGGGCACCGGCGGCCCGCTCGACGCACTGCTGCGGCGCAACGCGACGAGCGTCCCCGGATACGGGCGCGACCTCAATCTCGCGGGCGCCCTGCACCTCACCGCCACCTCGCTCGGCTCCTCGGACGGCCCGGCCGCCTGCCCCGATCCGGTCGAACGCCCGGACGTCGTCGCGGAGCTCACCGCCTTCGAGTCCCCGGACCGCGCCGCGACGGCACCGGACGGTCCCGCCGTCGTCCTCGGCCTCGTCGGGGCACCGGGCACGGGCCGCACCACCGAACTGGCCGCGCTCACCGCACGCCGGGCGCGCGGCCCGGTCCCCGCACCCACCCTCTGGCTGCGCGGCGCCGACCTGCTGACCGACGACACCTCGGTCGCCGACGCCGTCGCCCGTGCACTGCGCCGGGCCGGAAGGATCGTCACCGCCGCCGGGGCCCGGGGCGACATGGCGAGCGCCACCCCCGAGCGGGTGGCCCGGCTGGCCGAGGAGTCCGGGAGCCCGTTGCTGGTCCTGCTGGACGGCCCCGAGGAGATGCCTCCCGCGCTGGCCCACGAGCCGGCCCGGTGGACCGACGCCACCGTCGCATGGCTGCGGGAGAACGGGGCGCGGCTCGTGATCGCCTGCGGGCCCGAGCACTGGGAGACGGCCGGCGCGCTCTGCCCGCCCGAAGTGCTGCACCGCCCCGCCAGACCGGCCGCGCGGCTGCCCTCCGCGGTCCGCCTGGGCGACCTCACCGCGGTCCAGGCCGAACGGGCCGGGGAGCGGTACGCCATCCCGCCCGGGGCGCTCGCCCCCGGCCACGACCGCCACCCGCTCACCCTGCGCCTGCTCGCGGAGGTGCGTGCCGCGCTGCCCGGCGACGTCGCCGGGCAGCCCGACACCGAGGAGGTCTTCGGTGCCCACCTGGACCTGATGTGCCTGCGCGTCGCGGTCCGTATCGCGGCCGCCTCGGGCCCGGCGCCGGGGGGCGGCGCGGTCCGCAGGCTGGCCGCCCGGGTGGCGGGGCAGGTCCACGAGGCGGCGCGGCGCTGTCTGGGCCCCGGCCAGGGGGAGCTGGACCGGGAGGCGTTCGAGGAGGTCTTCCCCTGGCGCACGGGCTGGGCGTCGGCCGTCCTCACCGAGGGCCTGCTCGTCCCGGCGGGCGCCGGCTACCGCTTCGCGCACGAGGAGCTGGGGGACTGGGTGCAGGGCGCCCACCTGGATGTGGACGCGGCACTGTACGCGCTGGTCCACCGGTGGCATGCGCAGGAGGGGCCGCGCCAGGAGCCGGGCCCGACGGTGGCCGGACGCCGGGTCCCGCGGCCGAGGAGCCCGCGTACGGGGCGCGAACGGGCCGCGGCGGTGTCCACGCAGCCGCGTACGGGGCGGGGCGGGGCGGTGCCCATGGAGCCGTGTACGGGGCGGGGCGGGGCGCCTCTGCCGGACCCGGCGGAGCAGCCCAGGGCGGCGACCGGGCCGCGCACCCTGCCCGTGCCGCGTCATCGCATCGGCCCGGTGATCCAGGCCCTGCTGCTCCTGGGCCGCCGACAGGGGCCCGCCGCGCTCTCCCACCAGCTGGCCGATCTCATCGACGCGCTGGACCGGCTGTCGGCGGAGGAGGGTCCGGGTGCGGATCCGGAGGCGGCGGACGGTGTCGTGGCCGACAGAACACCGCGTCATGACGCCCGCTGGTGGGCGGTCCGGCTGCTCTCCGAGACCCTGCTCCGGGTGCCCGACGCCCGTCCGTATCTCGGCGTGCTGCGACTGTTGGCCGGCCGGGTCGTGCGCCGGGCGGCCGCGGGCCCGGGGACGTACGCCGCGTTCGGGCCGTGGTTCTGGCGGCGGCTGAGACTGCCCGAGGAGGACCGGATCGATCTGTTCCGGCGTCTCGTCCCCGCCGACGAGCCGCCCCGCGCCGACCGTTCCTGCGGTACGCCCCCCGACGCCGACGGCGAACGGTTCCTGGACGCCGTCGCGCGACGGCTCGCCGACCGGCCCCGGACCGTACAGCCCCTGCTGTGCAGCTGGTTCACCGACGAGCGCCCGCTGCCCGCCGGGGACGGGGGCGCGATGCGGCCGACCGTGGCCGCCGCCGCCCAGGCGCTCCTCTACGCCCGCCGGGACCTGGCCGTCGACGATCTGACCGACGCGCTCGTCTCCACCTCCCACCCCAGGGCCGAGGAGCTGCTCGCCGCGCTGGCCGAGGACGCGCCCGCCGCGCTGTGCCGGGCCGTCCACCGCTGGGCCCACGACGAGGACCGGCCCGCCCGCCGCACCGCCGCCGCCTCCTATGCGCTGGTCACCTCGGCGCACACCACCCTCGACGCCGACCGCGAGCTGCTGCGCGGATCGGCCCTGGCGCTGCTGGCCCGCCCGGCGGACGCCGCCCTGCACGGGGCCGCGCTCGCCCTCCTCGTACAGGATCCGCGGACCAGGGACCGCTATCTCCCACAGGCGCTCCGGGCCTTCGTCGCGGGGGAGTCCGGGCCGTCCGCGCAGGCGCTCGCTGTCGCCTTGCCCTCCCATCCGGAACCGGTGCTCGCCGCGTTCCGGGAGCGGCTCACCCGGCCGGACGAGGGGGCGGGCGAGACGCTCCGCTCGCTCGCCGGGATCGAGGCCCCCGCGCTCGCCCTGCACACCGCCGGACTCGTGCGCGCCTACATCGACAGCCACCCGGACGACACCGTGCACGCGGCCTCGTACGTCGACCGGAGGCTGGAGCGGGGCCCAGCCGCCCGCGCCCTGCTGCTGCCGCTGATCACCGGGCTGCTGCGGGACCGTCCGGTGGCGCCGCCGGTACGCGGTGCGCTCGCCGGGGTGCTCGCCGCGCCCGGCAGTCCCGCCTCCGGGCCGCTGCGGGAACAGCTGCTGGAGGTCCTGCTGGATTTCGAGCAGGAGGCCCACCGGGATCCGGCCGTGCTCGACGCGCTGCTGCGGGCCGCCGCGACCGGTTCCGGCAAGCGCGCCCCCGCCCGTACCCGCGCCCTGGTCCACCGCACCGGGACGCTGCTGGTCCGGACCCCCGAGGGCGCGGTCCGTTTCGACCGCGCGCTGGTCGAACTCGCCCGTGACGTGCCCGGATTCGCCGCCCTGGTCACCGGGTGGCTGGCCGGGGCTCCGCAGGAATGGGCGGCGCTCGTCGGCCCGAGCGCACGGCGCACGGTGGAGGCGCTGGGAAGCCGGAAGGCGATGCCGATGCAGGCCGCGGGGCGTGAGCATGGCAGTCTTAGACCTGCGTAACAGGCAATCTCACGTACACGGGTTCGGGCGAGGAGCGGTCACAGTGCAGCGCTGGCGTGGCTTGGAGGACATCCCCCAGGACTGGGGACGCAGCGTCGTCACCATCGGCTCCTACGACGGGGTGCACCGCGGACACCAGCTGATCATCGGGCGCGCTGTGGAGCGCGCCCGCGAGCTGGGCGTTCCCTCGGTCGTGGTGACCTTCGACCCGCATCCCAGCGAGGTCGTACGGCCCGGCAGCCACCCGCCGCTGCTCGCCCCGCACCACCGGCGCGCCGAGCTGATGGCGGAGCTGGGGGTGGACGCGGTGCTCATCCTGCCGTTCACCGCCGAGTTCTCGAAGCTGGCACCGGCCGACTTCATCGTGAAGGTCCTCGTCGACAAGCTGCACGCACAGCTGGTCATCGAGGGGCCCAACTTCCGCTTCGGCCACAAGGCCGCCGGGAACGTACAGCTGCTCACCGAGTTCGGTGAGACCTACGACTACGCCGTCGAGGTCATCGACCTGTACGTGAGCGGCGAGGCGGGCGGCGGCGAGCCGTTCTCCTCCACCCTCACCCGTCGGCTGGTGGCCGAGGGCGATGTCGCGGGCGCCGCCGAGATCCTGGGCCGCCCGCACCGGGTCGAGGGCATCGTGGTCCGCGGCGCGCAGCGCGGCCGCGAGCTCGGCTTCCCCACGGCCAACGTGGAGACCCTGCCGCACACCGCGATCCCCGCCGACGGCGTCTACGCGGGGTGGCTGAACGTGGACGGCGAGGCGATGCCCGCCGCGATCTCGGTCGGCACGAACCCGCAGTTCGACGCCACGGAGCGAACGGTGGAGGCGTACGCGATCGACCGCGTCGGCCTCGATCTGTACGGGCTCCATGTCGCGGTGGACTTCCTCGCGTATGTGCGCGGGATGCTGAAGTTCGAGTCGATCGACGATCTGCTCGTCGCGATGGCCGCCGATGTGAAGCGGTGCAGCGAGCTGATCTCAGCGTACGAGCGCGGCTGAACCCCCGCCGCGCGCGTAGGGGCGCGGCCGGTCTTCTTCCCGTGGGGCGACTCGGGGCCGGAACCGTCCTCGACGGTCCCGGCCCCGCGTCCTCGTATAGGCGGCCGGGTCAGGGGCGCGCCTTCGCGGCGGCGACCGCCCAGTGGCACGCCACCTGTGTCTGCCCGCCGCCCGCGAGCACCGGCAGATCCTGCGTACGGCAGGCCTCCGCGACGCCCGCCCGTTCCGCCTCGCCCGACGCCAGCACCTGGCAGCGGGCATGGAACCGGCAGCCGGACGGCACCCTGGACGGGTCCGGCGGCTCACCGGTCAGGATCACCGGCTCGGCCCCGGACTCCGGGAGCACCGACAACAGCGCCTGGGTGTACGGATGCTGAGGAGCCGTCAATATCTGCTCCACCTTTCCCGTCTCCACGATCCGCCCGAGGTACATCACCGCGACCCGGTCCGCGATGTTCCACGCCAGACCGAGATCGTGCGTGACCACCAGGGCGGACAGGCCCAGCTCGTCCCGCAGTCGCAGCAGCAGAGCCAGGATCTCCCCGCGCACCGAGGCGTCGAGCGAGGCCACCGGTTCGTCGGCGACGATCAGCTCGGGCTCCAGGACGAGCGCGCCCGCGATCACGACCCGCTGGCGCTGACCGCCGGACAGCTCATGCGGATAGCGCAGGAAGAATCGTTCCGGCGGCCGAAGACCGGCCCGCGACAGCGCCCCGGCGACCGCCTCCCGCTCGTCCCCGGCGTAGCCGTGGATCCGCAGGCCCTCGGCGACGGCGTCGTACACCGTGTGCCTCGGATTGAGCGAACCGCTGGGATCCTGGAGCACCAGCTGGACCCGCTTGCGGTACGTCTTCAGCGCCCGGCTCGCGTAGTCGAGCGGCTTGCCGCCGAAGGTGACCTGGCCGGACGTCGGCGGGACCAGCCCCAGCAGCGAACGCGCCAGCGTCGTCTTGCCGCAGCCCGACTCGCCGACCAGTGCGACGATCTCGCCGGGCCGGATGTCCAGGTCGACACTGTCCACGGCCCGCGCCGGGGCGGCCCCGCGCCGGCCGGGGAAGGTGACCTTCAGCCCCTGGGCGCTGAGCAGCGCAGTGGTGGTGGTCATGGTGTGCTCCTTGCTTCCTCGGCGCCCGGCCGGGCCGCGACCGCCCCCGGCTCCACCAGCACGCAGGCGGCCCGCCGCTCCGGCCCCGCGTCCCGCAGCTCCTGATCCTCGGTCACGCAGGACTCCAGGGCCACCGGACAGCGCGGATGGAAGGTGCAGCCGCCGGGCAGCGCCGACGGGTCCGGCGGATCGCCGGGCAGCCCGCGGGGCGCGAACCGGGAGGCCGGGTCGCCGATGCGCGGGAACGCGCCGGACAGGGCCTTGCCGTACGGATGGTGCGCGTTCTCGTAGACCTCGGACGCCGGGCCCTCCTCGACGACCCGGCCCGCGTACATCACCGCGAGCCGGTCGCAGGTGTCGGAGAGCACCGCGAGGTCATGGCTGATCATGATCAGGCCGAGGTCCTGCTCGGACACCAGCTGCTCGATCAGCCGCAGGATCTGGGCCTGGATCATCACATCGAGAGCCGTGGTCGGCTCGTCCGCGATGATCAGCCCCGGGTCGCAGGCGAGCGCCATCGCGATCATCACGCGCTGGCGTTGACCGCCGGAGAGCTCGTGCGGATAGGCGGAGGCGCGGGCGGCGGGCAGCCCCACCTGCTCCAGCAGCTCGCCGGCCTTCTTCGCCGCACCGGCCTGCGTCGCCTTCCGGTGCAGCAGAATCGGTTCGGCGATCTGTTCTCCGATGCGGTGCACCGCGTTGAGCGAGTGCATCGCGCCCTGGAAGACGATCGACGCGCCTGCCCAGCGCACCGCCCGGACCTGGCCCCACTTCATGGTGAGGACGTCCTCGCCGTTCAGCAGGATCTCGCCGGAGACCTTCGTGCCGGCGGGCAGCAGCCGCAGCAGCGCGAGCGCCAGCGTCGACTTCCCGCAGCCCGACTCGCCGGCGATGCCGAGCTTCTGCCCCGCGTCGACCGAGAGGTTCACACCGCGGACGGCCTGTGCTCCGCCGGCGTACGTCACCGTGAGGTCCCGTACGTCCAGGAGCGGTGTCTTGCGGATGCTCGTCGTGCTCAACGGGCCACCCCCAGCTTGGGATTGAGGACGGACTCGATGGCGCGGCCGCACAGCGTGAACGCCAGGGCCACCAGGGCGATGGCGATGCCGGGCGGTGCCAGGTACCACCAGTCGCCCGCGCTGACGGCGCCCGCCTCGCGAGCGTCCTGGAGCATGCCGCCCCAGGAGGTGGTGGTCGGGTCGCTGAGACCGAGGAAGGCCAGGGTGGCCTCGGTGAGGATCGCGCTGGAGATCACCAGTGTGGTCTGCGCCAGCACCAGCGGCATCACGTTCGGCAGCACGTGCCGGATCATGATGTGCCCGTGACCGCCGCCCAGTGCGCGGGCGCGTTCGATGTACGGGCGCGACTCCACCGCGAGCGTCTGGGCCCGCACCAGCCGGGCCGTGGTCGGCCAGGTCGTGACCCCGATCGCGATGATGACCGTCCACATCGAGCGGTCCATCACGGTGGCGAGCGCGATGGCGAGGACCAGGGTCGGCATCACCAGGAACCAGTCGGTGATCCGCATCAGGACCGTCGAGTACCAGCCGTGGAAGTGGCCCGCGACGATGCCGACGACCGTACCGATGGCGACGCACAGAAACGCCGCGAGCAGCCCGACCGTCAGCGAGACCCGGGTACCCCACACCAGCAGGGCCAGCACACTGCGTCCGAACTGATCGGTGCCCAGCGGGAATTCACCGCTCGGCGACTCCAGCGCGCCACCCGGGGCGTCGGTGACGCTCTGCGAGTCGGCGCCGACGAGCTGCGGCGCGAACAGGGCGACCAACGCGATCGCGACGAGCGCGGCCAGACCCCACAGTCCGCTCCGGTGGCCCCGGTACGCCCGCCAGAAGCGGGCGGCGGACCGGCGCTTGCGCGCGCGGGCCAGAGCGCGTGGATTCCCCTCGGTCTCCGCCTTCGTGGGCGTGGGCGTGGGCATGGATTCGGTCGTCATCGGCCCACCCGGGGATCGAGCAGCGGATAGAGCACGTCGGCAAGGGTGTTCGCCAGGATCACCGCGGTGGCGAAGACGAAGAACAGCGCTTGCACGAGCGGGAGATCGGGCACGCTGAGTGCCTGGTAGAAGAGGCCGCCGAGGCCCGGCCAGGAGAACACCGTCTCGACCAGGATCTGTCCGGCGACCACATGCCCGAGGTTCACGAACATCAGAGTGAAGGTCGGCAGCATCGCGTTCGGCACGGCGTGCTTGCGGCGTACGACATCGTCCCGCAGCCCCTTCGCGCGGGCCGTCGTCAGATAGTCGCTGCCCATCTCGTCGAGCAGCGAGGAGCGCATCACCAGCAGCGTCTGCGCGTACCCGACGGCGACCAGCGTGATCACCGGAAGAACCAGATGGTGCGCCACGTCCAGGACGTAGGCGAAGCCGGTCTCGTTGCCCGACTCCAGCCCGCCGGTCGGGAACATCCCGGGGATCGGGCCGATGCCCACCGAGAAGACGATGATCAGGAGCAGGCCCAGCCAGAACGACGGCACGGAGTAGAGCGTGAGCGCGAACGCGGTGTTGAAGCGGTCGCTCAGGGAGCCGTTGCGCCAGGCGGTCCGGGTGCCGAGCCAGATGCCGAGCGCGGTGTAGAGGACGTACGAGGTGCCGGTGAGGAGCAGGGTCGCCGGTAGCGCCTCGGTGATCTTGTCGATGACCGGCGCGTGGAACTGGAACGAGGTGCCGAAGTCGCCCGTGAGGGCGTCTGCGACATAGGTCGTGAACTGCTGCCACATCGGCTGGTCGAGTCCGAACTGATGCCGCAGCGACTGGAGTTGCTCGGCGGACACGGGCCGGCCGCCCGTCATCTGCTTCACCGGGTCGCTGGGGAGCAGCCGGAAGAGGAAGAAGCTGGTGACCAGGACCGCGAACAGCGATACCGCTGCCCCCGCGATCTTGGCCGCCACGTACTGGAGATAGGCCTTGGTGTTGCGCGCCCGTGGACCGCGGGCGGCCGACGCGCCGGGCTGAGCCGGGCCGTCGGTGTCCGCGTCCGCGATCTGCACGAGCGCCGGAGTGCTGTCAGCTGTCATGGGGAACTCTCGTTACTCGTGCTGCACGTGGAGGGGCCGGCCGGCGGGGCGGGTGCTCCCCGGCCGGCCCCTCTTCACCCGTCCGAGTGATTACTCGCGGTCGTCCGCCGTGTTGCGGCGGCGCATCGCGATGAACAGCCCGCCGCCGACGAGCACCACGACCACCACGATGATGCCGACGACGACGCCGGTGGAGCCCGACCCGCCGGAACCGTCCGAACTGCCGCCGGACGCGGGAACGGCCGACCACCAGCTCCAGTAGCCGTCCTGGCCGTAGATGTTCCCGGCCGCCTCGGGCATGGTCGTGATCGACTTGATCTGGTCGGTGCGGTACGCCTCCAGCGCGTTCGGGTACGCGATGACGCTCATGTACCCGGAGTCGTAGAGCCACGACTGCATCTGGTCGACGATCTCGGTGCGCTTGGCGGGGTCGTACTCGGCGAGCTGCTTCTTGTAGAGCTCGTCGTACTTCTTGTCGCAGATGAAGTTGTCGGTGGAGGCGCTGTCCTTCGCCTTCGCCGGCAGTGCGGCGCAGGTGTGGATGCCGAGGACGAAGTCGGGGTCCGGGTTGACCGACCAGCCGTCGAAGGCCAGGTCGTACTCACCGGCATACCAGGGAACGGAGACGTCGTCGAGGCAGTCGACCTTCAGGCCGATGCCGAGCTTGCCCCACCACTCCTTGAGGTACTTGCCGACCGCCTTGTCGTTGGGGTCCGTGGCGTGGCAGAGGATGCGCAGGTCGAGCGGCTTGCCGTCCTTGCCGACCCGCTGGTCGCCCTTGAGCCGGTAGCCCGCCTCGTCGAGCAGCCTGGCCGCCTTGGCCGGGTCGTAGGCGAGGCTCTGCTCGGCGGTGGGCTGCCAGTGGTACGCGGAGAAGCGCGGCGGGATGTAGCCCTGGCCCTCGACGGCGTGGCCCTGGAAGACCTTGTCGATGATGGTCTTGCGGTCGATGGACAGGAAGAGGGCCTGGCGCACCTTCTGGTCGAGAAGGGCCTTGTTGCCGTCGCCGAACTTCTTGCCGTCCTTGGTCTGCGCGCCCGGGTTGGCGGCCAGCGCGAAGAAGCGGCGGCCGGGACCCTCGTTGACCTTGACGTTCTTCTCGCCCTTGAGGGACGCGGCCTGAGCGGGCGTCAGCGCGGGGGAGCCGGCGACGAAGGAGACCTCGCCCTTGCGCAGCGCGGCGACGGCGGCGTCCTGGTCCTTGTACGTCTTGAAGACCAGCTCGTCGAACTTGGGTCTGCCGCGCCAGAAGTCCTTGTTGGCCTTGAGCTTCACATACTGGTCGACCTTGTAGTCGGTCAGGATGAACGGCCCGTTGCCGACGACCGGGAACGACGTGTCGTTGTTGAACTTGGAGAAGTCACCGACCTTCTCCCAGACGTGCTTCGGCACGATCGGCACATCGAGTGCCGCCATGGTGGCCTGCGGCTCCTTGAGCTCGATGACCAGCTGGGTCGGGCTGGGAGCCGTGACCTTCTTGAAGTTCGCGACGAAGTTGCCGTTGGCCTGCGCGGCGCCCTCGTCGGTCATCATCTTGTTGAACGTCCAGGCCGCGTCCTCGGCGGTGGCCTGCTGCCCGTCCGACCACTTCGAGTCGGACCGGATGGTGTACGTCCAGGTCAACTTGTCCGCGGACGGCTCCCACTTGGTGGCCAGGCCGGGGATCGCGTGGTTGTCCTTGGTGTCGTAGTTGGTGAGGAAGTCGTACATGAGCCGGGTGATGCTGGTGCTGAGCAGCTTCTGGGCCAGGAACGGGCTCATCGAGTCGGCGCTCTGTGCGACGGCGACGGTCAGTGTCGACTTCCCGCCGTCGGCTGCCTGCGCCTGCTGCGGTGCGGCGCCGAGCGGCACACCCGGGACGACGGACCCGGCGGCCAGCGCCAGTGCGGCGGCACCGGAGGCCAGGAGCACACGCAGCCGTGTGCGTGGCTTGGCGGAGCGTGGTGGAACTCTTTCGACCATGGTCAGGGACCTCGCGTCATGACTCGCACGGAGAAGGCGGGTTGATCTGTGGTTCGCCAGCTGGTGAAGCGAAGGTTTATCAGCGGTGGTCGAGTTGCGTCAACGGTCATCGAAACGGCGTGTGGGCTGCGGGAATGTGCAGAGGGCCCGCACCGTGGAGACGGTGCGGGCCCTCATTGGTTCAGACCTCTGATGCCTTACTGCTGAGGCGCTGGCGGCGGCTGCTGAGGCCATCCCGCGGGCGGTACGGGCCCCTGGAGCTCGGGCGGAACCGGCTGACCCGGCTGCCCAGGCTGACCGGGCAGGGCCGGCTGCTGCTGGTGGGGCGGGAGCGGGCCCGCCGGGGCCGCGGCGGACGGGGCCTGCGGAGGCAACGGCTGCTGCCAGCCGT
Organism: Streptomyces sp. DvalAA-43; assembly: GCF_900091725.1. GTDB lineage: Bacteria > Actinomycetota > Actinomycetes > Streptomycetales > Streptomycetaceae > Streptomyces > Streptomyces pulveraceus. Next base: position 15,788 of record NZ_FMBW01000073.1, read on the forward strand.
GCTGTTGCACTCCGGGTCCGGGCTGCGGCGGGTACGGCTGCGCGGGCGGCTGGCCGCCGTACGGCTGCTGCTGCGGGAACGGCTGCTGCGGGGGGTACTGCTGCTGTTGGCCGGGCATCGGCGGGGCGTACTGCGGCGGCGGGTTGGAGCCGTGCGAGGTCCACAGGCCCTGCTGCTGCTGGGCGCGGGAGAAGTCCTCGGCGACCATCGCGGAGAGGTTGAAGTACGCCTCGCGGGTCTTGGGTCGCATCATGTCGAGGTCGACCTCGGCACCGGCCGACAGGTGCTCGTCGAACGGCACGACCACCACGCCCCGGCAGCGCGTCTCGAAATGCTGCACGATGTCGTCGACCTTGATCATCTTGCCGGTCTCGCGGACCCCCGAGATGACGGTGATGGAGCGCTGCACGAGCTCCGCGTAGCCGTGCGCGGACAGCCAGTCCAGCGTGGTGGACGCGCTGGACGCACCGTCCACCGACGGCGTCGAGATGATGATCAGCTGGTCCGCGAGGTCCAGCACCCCGCGCATCGCGCTGTAGAGCAGACCGGTGCCCGAGTCGGTGAGGATGATCGGGTACTGCTTGCCCAGCACGTCGATCGCGCGCCGGTAGTCCTCGTCGTTGAACGTCGTGGAGACCGCCGGGTCCACGTCGTTGGCGATGATCTCCAGCCCGGAGGGCGCCTGCGAGGTGAACCGGCGGATGTCCATGTACGAGTTGAGGTACGGGATCGCCTGGACCAGGTCACGGATGGTGGCGCCGGTCTCGCGGCGCACCCGGCGGCCGAGCGTGCCCGCGTCCGGGTTGGCGTCGATGGCGAGGATCTTGTCCTGCCGCTCGGTGGCCAGGGTCGCGCCCAGCGCGGTGGTCGTCGTGGTCTTGCCGACGCCGCCCTTGAGGCTGATCACCGCGATCCGGTAGCAGGACAGCACCGGCGTACGGATCAGCTCCAGCTTGCGCTGGCGCTCGGCCTCCTCCTTCTTGCCGCCCAGCTTGAAGCGGGACGCGCCGGAGGGGTTGCGGCTGCTCTTCGCCTTCTGCTTGCCCCGGACCAGCCGGTCGGAGGAGAGCTCCACGGCCGCCGTGTACCCGAGCGGGGCGCCGGGTACGGAGCGCTCGCGCTGGTCGTGGGTGACCGGGGTCGGCCAGGCGCCCCCGGTGCGCGGGTCGACGGGGGCTCCCGGCTGCGGCTGCCCCGGAGGCTGCGGTGGCTGGTGCTGGTGGGGAGGCTGGGGCTGGGCGGGCTGCTGCGCTGCCTGCGCGGGCAGCTGGGGCGCGGCCTGAGCAGGGGGCTGGGGTGCCTGCGGTGCCTGAGGGCCGTGGGGGACCTGCGGCGGCAGCGGGGCGCCCTGCTGCGCGGGCCATTGCGACTGCTGGGGCGCCTGGGCCTGCGGGGGTGCGTGCGGAGGCTGGGGTGCGTGCGACGGCTGAGGCTGCTGCGGTGGCTGAGGCTGCTGTGGGAATCCGTAACCGCCCTGTCCCGGTGCCTGCTGCGCCGGGGGAGCAGGCTGCTGCGGGAATCCGTAACCGCCCTGAGGCTGCTGGGGCGGCTGGGGTGCCCCGGCCTGCGGGAAGCCGTAGCCGCCGGGCGCCTGGCCGGCCGGGCCTGGTGCGGGCCACTGCGGAGCCGGCTGGGGCGCGGTGGGCTGCGGCGCGGCGGGCTGGAAGGCGGGCGGAAGCGGCGGCAGGCCACCGCCCTGCGGCGCCGCCGGGGCCCAGGGGTTCGGTGTGGCGGGCGCCGGGGTGTTCTGCGGCGCACCGGCGGGCGGCACGTCCTGGGGCGTCGCGTCCGTGGCGGCGTCGGCGGGGGCGGAGTCCTGCGGACCGTCGGCAGCGCCGTCCGGGCCGTCCGTCCGGCTTCCGGCGGCTGAATCCGCGGCGGTGGCGCCGTCGGACCCCCCGGTGGACGCGTCCGGTGTCCGCGCGGAGTCGGAACCGGGCGCCTCGCCCGCCCCCGTGCCGCCAGCACCGGCAGCAGCGGAGCCCGAGCCCGAGTCCGGACCGGAGCCGCTCCCGGAGGTGTCCGCCGCACCTCCCTCGATCTCCGCGATCTGCCGCTTCAGCGCGGCCGGAGAGAACCGCATGGTCGTGCCGCTCTCCACGTCACCGCTCCCGAACGGGTCCGACGCACCGCCGGAATCCCCCGTACCCGGCGCGGGAGAAGGCGCGGTGTCACCCGTCGCGGAGTCACCCGCGGCGGACTGGGCGGGAACCGGTGCGGGCGCGGACGGTGCGGGCGGTGCGGGGGTCCAGTCGGAGTCGAAGCCGCCCGCGCTCGGCGGCGGGGGCACGGAGAGCGGCGCCCCGGTGGGCGGCGGAGGCGGCGCGAGATGCGTTCCGGCACCGCCCGACGAGTCCCCCGGCGCGTTCTGCGTGTACCAGGCGGGCGGGGTGTAGTCGATGGTGAACTCACCCGTCATCTCGGCGGGCTCCGCGTCGGACGACTCGTCGACGGGCTTGTTCCAGCCCCCGCGGATCTCGTCCCGATCGCCGTTCACTTTGCCTCCTGGTGTGGTCGAGCACCCTTGTGCCGTGGTGGGTGGGGTCGACCGTTTCCGTCTGCCTGACCGCCCGGCTCTCCCCCTGGGACACGCATTGCCTGCCCGCAGGTTCTTCTGCCGCGCCCGGACCCACCCTAATCGTCATGGGGCTCCCTCCGGCAGGCCGTACGGCACCGCAAGAACTGTCCCGTGCATCACGTGGTGCGCTCAAGTACCCCGGGCGCCAACAGCACACAGAGCGAAGCGGTCAATTCGCTGCATATCCCGGCATGGCGAAGGGTGGCCGCCGATCCGGACAGCCACCCCGCACGTTGCCCTCGCCTACGTGAGGTCGAACTCACCGTCCCGTGCGCCCAGTACGAAGGCGCGCCACTCGGCCTCGGTGTACCGCAACACGGTCTCGGGGTCCAGCGACGAGCGCATGGCGACCGCGCCGCCCGGCAGATGTGCGATCTCGACCCGTTCCTCGACGTTCTCGGTCCCCGGTGCGCTCAGCCACTCCACATCCGAGATGTCGAGCGCGTAGAGCTCTTCCTTTTCCTGCTGGGTGCCCATGTCGGCGTCCCTTCGATCGAACCAAGTCGTTGCCCGGCCATCTTCCCCGGAAGCGGCAGGTCCGGGGGCATGAACGGGACAGTATTCAGCCCATCATCCGGTCCATCCGGATTCAGTCCATCCGGCGGGCGGCGCCCAGCAGCCCGGTCTCGATCTCCGTCGCACCGGTCATCACCCAGTGGCGCTCACGGCCCGCCACCCAGAGCGTGACCCCGTCCGCCAGCGTGGGCAGTGCCTCGCTCTCGGTCCGGGCGAGCCCCAGGATCCGGCCGACCTGGTCCGCCTCGGCGGGTGAGACCCGCTGCACGCCCACGAGCGTCGACGCCCGCATCAACCGGGGCGCCACGGGGCTCAGATAGGGCAGCAGCGTCAGCACCGACTGCCAGGGCGAGGACACCACCCGGCCACGGGGCGGGCGCATCCCGCAGTCCCGCACCACGACCACCGGGCTGCTCACGGCCGCACCGGTCGGCGGAACCCGCCCCACGTCGTGGAGCGAGACACACTCAAGACCCGCACCCGCGGCCTGGGCCAGAGTCGTCCACGCCTGGGTGCGCCCGGTCTCCACCGCCACCCGCGCGCCCGTGGCCGCCGCACGCAGCGCCAGTACCTGCGCGGTCCACAGACCGCCGATCAGCAGGACGTCGTACGGTGCCGGGCGGTGGAACCCGATCATCTGCGTACGCCCCTCGGCATCGGTACCGAGGATCACCCCGTCGTCCCCGACCGGCAACGACAGCGCGCCCAGATGCTCCGCGGCCAGTGTGTGTCCCGCGTGGCGAGGGCCGCGCAGGCCCCGCCCCGGGCGGATACGAACCGTCACTGTGCTCCTCCCAGCGGGAGCGTCGCCAGTACGCCCGGCAGCTGCTCGCGGTCCAGCCGCACCAGGCCGACTTCGGCGTGCCGTGCGGCCTGCTCCAATGTCCTTCGCACGCCGACCAGTTCGGTGTCCGAGCCACCCGTGATCCGGACGTGACCGGAGACGGAAACATCGCCCTGGCGCGAACCGCGGCGCACCGTCAGGCTGAAGGTCGTCGCATACGCGGGCACCGAGGTCAACAGCGCGACGAGGCGGGGAAGCGGGGTCGCCCCCCGGCCCAACTCGGGCCAGCGGTCCACCGCGTAGGCGGTGTGCCAGCGATCGTCGCACCGCCAGACCCTCGACGTCTCCGACGTCCGCCGCTGCGGAGGGACATCCGGGCGCCCGGCGCGGGCGGAGAGCATCGGATTGGCACACGCGGACGTCGCCAGGGCGGAGTGCAGCTCCTCCTGGTCCAGCACCACGGCCCGGAATCCGGCACCGGTGATCCGGCTCGCCACATGGTCAGCGACCCGGACCAGACAGCGCTGAGCACCGCCGACACCGCCCCCGCGCGCCTCGACCGCCTCCCGGCACAGTGCCGGATCCAGCTTCACCGCCACCCAGGTCATCCGGAGCGCGGGCGCCCCGGTCTGCTCCTGGAGGGGCGTGTAGGAGAGCCGTGCCGCCGACTGCTGCGGCAGATGCTGCGCCGGAGCGGGGCGCACCTGCTGCACGAGCTGCGCGGACTCCAGCACGATGTCGTCCACCGAGAGGGCGTCGCCCAGGAGGGACAGCGGAAGCGCCCGCGCCCCCTGCGCCTGGCGGAGGGATTCACCACTGGCCTCGACCCGTACGACCGCGGTCAGGAACGTGCCGTCCCCTACCATGCCCACCGTGCGACGATTCCGGTCGACATAGATGTACGGGGCGAAGCCCGGCACACTCTCGGCCACCGGCGCCAGCTGAGGCTCGGCGTCCACGGGGGGCGCCGCGGCCGTGCGCCTGCGGTCGCGGACGGAGAGCGCCGTCGACAGCCAGTCCTGCACGGTGCGGCCCCGGCGACGTACCACCGCGAGAGCCACCAGCAGGCAGGCGATCGCGATCGCGGGCACCGGCCAGGTACCGCCGAGCGCGGCACCCACCGCGGCGACCGCCAGGGCCGCCTCGACGAACACCATCTGTCGCAGTACGGGACCGAGGCCACCGGTCCGCGAGAGCGACCGCAGAGTCGTCGCCGCGGGGGCGTTCACCGACGGGGCGGGAGCTGGGCCGGCCGGTTCGTTGCCACGTTGCCGTCGGGAATTTCCGGATGTTCGATGGGTAGCCGGCCCCGTGCGTTCGCGCGTCGCTGAGCCCATCGCCGCGTTGCCCCCTCGTATGCGTATGTGCTGTTTTCCCACGGGTGTCGACCGGGCGATCACCCTACCTGAGCAGTGCCCGCCAAGCCCCAACGGGCATAGTAGGGGGCCCAGTCGGCGGCAGTGGCCCACGGTGTGTGTGGGAGCCTGGTCGCCCACGGGGGAAAAGGGGCAGTCGACAGATGGCATCACGGCGGGACGAACTCAACGCCTACACCTTCGCGAAGCGGAGATTGATCGCGCAGTTCCTGCAACCCGGCCCGACCGGCTCCGAGGAGGGCGCGCCGCGCCCCCTGCGCGCGGTGGTGCCCGGGGCGGTCGTCGGTGCCGTCGTCCTCGCGGCGTTCGGAGCCTGGGGGATGTTCAAACCCGTGGCACCCGAGAAATGGGACACCCCCTACGAGAACGTCATCATCGCCAGCAAATCCACCACGCGCTATGTGGTGTTGACGACCGACGGCAAGACGCAGCTCCACCCGGTGCTGAACATGTCGTCCGCCAAGCTCCTCCTCGCCCCGGACAAGGGCAAGGTCATCAACGTCGACGAATCGGTCCTCGACAACGGCACGATCCCGCACGGCGCCACGCTCGGCATCCCCTACGCCCCCGACCGGCTGCCGGACCAGAACGAGGCCGGCTCGAAGAAGCGGTGGGCCGTCTGCGAACGGCCGGGCGAGGGCGGCAGGGCCATCCAGAAGGCGTCGTTCGTCTTCGCGGAGCGCGACCAGAAGCGGACCGAGGGCGCGGGCCGGCTGCACGGTGGTGAGGTGATGTACGTCGAAGGGCCGGGACCGGACCGGGCCCGCTACCTCGTGGACGCCGAAGGGAAGGCGTACCGGGTGAAGCGGGACGAACTGCTGCTGCGCACCCTGTTCGGCGAACGCCGGACCCCCCAACGGGTCTCCGCCGCCTGGCTGGACACCCTGCACCAGGGGGATCCGATCGACTTCCCGGACATCCGCGACACTCCCGGCACCGACGCGGGCATCCCGGGGAAGCTGCCGCCCGAGGCGAACAAGGTGGGCATGGTCCTCGCGGCGACGTCCGGCACCAGGACGCAGAAGTACGTGGTCCTGCCCGGCCGGGTCGCCCCCGTATCGGACTTCGTCGCGAAGCTCCTGCTCAGCAGGCGGGACCTGGTCCCCCTCGGCCAGGACGGCAGGGAAAGGCATGTCAGCGCCGGAGCGTTCGAGCCCGGCGAGGCCTTCGGGCAGCGCATGGACTGGCCCACGAGCCAGGCGAAACAGGTCAACTCCGCGCGGACCGCGCCCGGCAGCCACAACACCGTGTGCAACGTCCTGCGCGGTGTCGCCACGAAGAACGGTGCCACCACACTCAGCACCTGGGTGGGCACGAGCTTCCCCGCGACGCTCCCCACCGGCTCCAGCAGCGCCTACGTCACCCCCGGATCCGGGCAGCTCTTCCGGCAGTTCAAGGGGTCCAGCGCCGACTCCGGACCGCTCTTCCTGGTCACCGACACCGGTCTGCGCTATGCCATGCAGTCCAACGGCGACAGCGTGGGGGACGACTCCGGCATCGGCGAATCAGGAACGAAGCAGGAAAGGGCGGAGCGGCAGCAGGAGGCACAACAGGCCCAGAACCGGCTGGGATACAAGGACATCGTGCCCGCCCCCGTCCCCGCCGCATGGTCCTCCTTCCTGCCCACAGGGCCACGCCTGTCGACCGGCGCGGCACGCCAGCCGCAGGGTTCCTGAGGGAGCTCATCCACATGACGACGCACTCCTCTCCGTACCGGCGCCCGCTGACGGCCGCAGCCGCCACCGCCGTCCTCCTCGTCACACTGCCGGTACTGCCCGCGGCGGCGGACGACTCCACCCAGTGCACCTTCCCCTCGGCGAAGTACGCGGGCCGCCCCTGGTCGTTGCAGCGTGTCCTGATGGACGAGCTGTGGAAGCAGTCCACGGGCAAGGGGGTGCGGGTGGCCGTCATCGACACGGGCGTGGACATCAGGAACCCCCAGCTCAAGGGGGCTGTCGACACCAGGAGCGGCCGCAACTTCCTTGACAAGAACCTCACGGACGACAACGGCGGCAGGATCGAGCGCGGCAAGGAGAACGGCACCACCGACAGGGTCGGTCACGGCACCAAGGTCGCCGGAATCATCGCCGCACGAGAGATCAAGGGCACCGGCTTCACCGGCCTGGCCCCGGACGCGACGATCATCCCGATCCAGCAGAACGACGCGGAGGGCCATGGAACGGCCAAATCGCTGGCCACCGCCATCCGCTACGCAACGAACGACGCCCACGCGGACATCATCAACATCTCCCAGGACACGGCCAAGGCGGTGCGGCCCGAGAGCGTTCTGAAAGAGGCGGTGGACGCCGCCCTGGCCAGAGAGATCGTGATCGTCGCGTCCGCCGGCAACGACGGGCTCGGCGGCAACGTCAAGAAGACCTACCCGGCCTCGTTCGACGGTGTCCTGGCCGTGGCCGCGTCGGACCGCAACAACGAGCGGGCGGCCTTCTCCCAGTCCGGCTCGTTCGTGGGCGTGGCCGCCCCCGGCGTGGACATGATCTCGACGGTCCCCGGCGGCGGACACTGCGCCGACAACGGCACCAGCTTCTCGGCCCCGTACGTCGCGGGCGTCGCCGCGCTCATCAAGGCCAAGCACAAGGACTGGACACGGCGACAGATCGTCGCCCAGATCCAGCAGACGGCGGAACGCTCGATCGCGGGCCACGACAGCCGGGTGGGCTGGGGCGTGGTCGACCCGGTACGTGCCCTGACGGAGGACGACAAGCCCATCGAACGCCCGGTGGCGCACGAAGGCATGAGCAGGGGCGAGGCACCGACACCGGCCGAACTCCATCTGGGTGAAACGGCCGAGGAGCGCAACGCACGCCTGGCGACCTACGTGATGGTGGGCGGGGCCGTGCTGGTCGCCGCGATAGCGGGCGTGGCCGTGGCCGTGCGCGATGCACGACGACGGTCCGGGAACCTGGGGCGAGCGGGCCGTGCCTGAGGCCTTGAGGCCGCCGTCAACCAGGAAACGAACCGTGGAAGTGACGTGGCGGATAAGCAGGTTGGTCCTGTCGTAGCCAGTGGCTAGAGTCTGCGGCACGGGGTCGGACATGTTCACGGTGATGCGAAAGCAACGAGTGACGGTCTGAGCAAACGGGGAAACGGGGAAGGGCAGGATCGTGACCGATCCGGGCGGTGGGGGAGGCCGGGGCGATCTCCGGCGTGGCGTCGGTGCGCTGGAGAGGTTCAGGGGGCGCGTGGACACGCTCCTCGCGGAGCTGGAGGGCTCGGCGGCCGGCAAGTCGGAGATCGCGGCACAGACGGTGTCACGCGCTGCCCTGAGTGGCCAGAACGCGTGCTTTGCTGAGGCAGATGGGCTGTACGCGCAGTACAACCGCGTCCACGAGTCGCTCGTCGCGCTCTCCAAGTCCCTCGGCGACCAGATCGAGTACCTGAGCCTCGGCGTGCACGCGGCGGCCGTCGGCTTCGACAACGTGGACGACGACGTCCGGCGGCGCTTCTACGAGATCCAGGCGCGCCTGGACAAGGAGCACGAGAAGGCACGGGGCGAGAAGGACGGCCGGTCCGAGCCCCGGAACGACGAGAAGCAGAGCGACTCGGGGTGGGCAGCCGAATGAGCGAAGCGAAGAATCCGGAACTCTCTCCCAAGGAACAGCGGGCGCAGGACCAGCAGAACGTCCAGTCCCAGCTGATCGCCACCGACGTCAACCGGCAGGTCCAGAACGTCATGGACTCCTTCGGCTCCGGACGTCCGGGATCTTCGGGGCGGACGTCGTTCGAGGGCCACGAGCTCAACGCGATGATCGACCTGATCGAGAACTCCAACCCGGAGCACCTCGAGAACGCGGGTGCGGCACTCCTGAAGGCCAGGACGGCCATCAAGGACGCCGCAAAGGAGTTGGGCGATTTCATCAAGGCAGTCGACTGGGAGGGCGAGTCCGGAACCGCCTTCCGCGACTGGGGCAACGGCCTGGTCGCCCACGCCACGAAGCTGGGCGATTTCGCGGAGGCGGCCGGGACACAGATCACGGTCGCGGGCACCGGTCTCGCGTCGGTGCGCAATTCCCTGCCGCCGCGCGACAGCCGCCTGGTCCGCAAGTCCGTCGACGACATCGAGACACCGAAGCGGATCGGTGGCAACCCGGAGTACGTCGCGGCGGTGAAGGTCGAGAAGGACCGTCAGGAGGCCATCAACCAGGCGAACCGGCTGGCGTCGTACTACGCGGTCTCGGAGGAGACGCTGGCGGCACAGGAGCCGCCGCGGTTCGACAAGCAGCTTGGTATTGCGATGCCGCGGCCGCACAGTTTGAGAGTGGGTGACAAACCCGGTGACTCTTCCGTCGGCTCCGAGACACTGAACAACGGCATGACACAGGGGAGCTCGGACGGCGCTGCCGCAACTGGTGCAGGCACCCCTGGCACCAGGGGCGTCGACGGCAGAGCTGCGATCGAGGCGCTCGGAACCGCACCCGTGCCGGACAAGACCATCTCGACAGAGATCGACAGCGTGACCGTGCCACGGGCGCCCGTGACAGTGCCCGACTCGTCCCCCGTCCCGCCGACCACAGGTCCTACGGGCCCGAGCACAGGCCCGACTCCGCCCGTGGCGCACGACTTCGTGAAACCTGTGGCAGACAGCTTGCGGCGGTCCACGACATCAACCGGGCTGCCCAGAGCCATTGGGCAGCCTGGGAAGAACGGCCCTATGAACAGTGGGCCTGTGGCCAATGGACGCACCAGAGCTCTGGTCGGACGTCCACCCGTGCTGGGAGGTGGCCCGAGCCAGGGCACGTCGGGGCGCCCCGATGGGGGCGGAAACCAGTCACCTGTTGTCGGTCGGCCCGGTGTGACCGGGGGCAGGCCCGTGCAAGGAGGCCAAGCAGGTACGCCCAGGCCTCCTGGTCCACCTGCTGGCCGGGCAAACGGCATCGTGGGCGGGACCCCGCAGCGCGCGGTTCCGGGCACGGGTACGCCTGTGGGGGCCCGTGGTGTTCCGCGCGGCGGAGTGATCGGAGCCGGAGGAACGAACACCGGGCCCCGGGCCGGCGGGCGGGGCACTCCCGGTTCGAACGGAGTCGTGGGTACGCCGCGCCGTGGTGCTGCCGGATCCGGCAGCACCAGGGGATTCACCGCTGGGGGCGCAGGCCTTGCACGCGGGCCCGCAGGCCGACGGGATTCCGACGACGAGGAGCAGAACGATGGCACGCCGCGTCCGGACTACCTGAGGGAAGACAGAGAGACGTGGGAGGCCGGACGGCGTGGAGCCGTACCGCCGGTGATCGACTAGGTACAGGGAAGGTTCGGAAGTCAGGATGACAGCAGGAATGTGCCAGCCCCGGAAGTGCCGCATGCCTCTCGGATTTCGAGGACGCTCGCTCGGCGCGGTGGCTGTGGCTGCTGCCTTGAGTGTGGGATTCGCAGGTGCTGCCTCCTCCGCGCTTGCTGCGGATGTGCAGTCGAAGCAGTGGTACCTGAACGCCATGCAGGCTGAGGAGATGTGGAAGGTCACCACGGGCGAAGGCATCAAGGTTGCTGTCATCGACTCCGGTGTCAACCCATCGACGCCGTCCCTGAAGGGGCAGGTCCTGAAAGGGTTTGACGCCACAGGGGCCGCCGGTGACGAGCACAACGATTACCGCGGACACGGCACAACCATGGCTGAGTTGATTGCCGGAACAGGTAAGGGCGGAGGCCTGCGAGGCCTTGCTCCGGGTGCGAAGATCATCCCGATGCGGATCACCGATACGGAGTTTCAGAACCAGCATTCAGTGAATGCGTATGACGCCGAGGACGCTATCCGCGCTGCGGCGGACAGTGACGCAAAAATCATCAGCATGTCGGTTGGCAGTGAGTCTCCCACGCAAAGAGAACGAGACGCTGTTCAGTACGCACAAGACAAGGGGAAGCTGTTCTTTGCGTCGGTCGGCAATGGGGCACGGAATGGAAACAAAGAAGAGTATCCGGCAGCATATCCGCAAGTCGTCGGAGTAGCCGCAGCAGATCGCAACGGTAAGGTTGGTGCATACTCCCAATACGGTCAGGCTGCCGAAATCGCTGCTCCTGGTAGTGACATTCCGTACTGGTGTGACGAAACCTTCCAGACGTATTGCGATGGAAACGGTACCAGTCAAGCGACAGCCATCGCCTCCGCTTCCGCAGCCCTGGTGTGGTCCGCCCACCCGGACTGGACCGCGAACCAGGTACTCAACGTTCTCTTCGACACGGCGAGCCGTGACTGGGAGAAGGGCACGCTCAGCAAGTACCTCGGCCACGGCCTGATCCGCCCCTCCATGAACATCCTCAAGGGCAAGGGGAACCCCGGCGCTCCGGACATCAGCCCCCTCACCAAGGAGAAGACGCCCGGCTCTTCGCCCTCCTCTGCCTCCGCTTCGTCACAGCCCGAGAAGAAGGAAGGGGCTGGTGACACCGCCATGGCAGGCTCCGGCAAGGAGAAGAGCGACGGTGGTTCGCTCGGCCTGATCCTTGGCGGAGCGGCGGTGGTCGTCGTACTCGGCGGCGGGGCTTTCGCCGTCGCCCGCAAGCGACGAACCGCCTGACCGACCACAGGTTCTTCGCTCGTATCCACCGGCGAGTGAAGCCGGACCGAACACACGCACCAGAAAGGAAGCCACAACCATGGCTGATCAGAAGCTCTCAGATGCCGCACTCCTCAAGCTGGAGGGTGAGCTCTCCACACGGTTCGACTCCGTGAAGGGCCAGTTGAAGACGCTACAGGCGACGATCGACAGCCTGGAAGGTGCCTGGAAGGGCATCGGTGCCGGCGCCTTCAACACGAAGCAGGAGCAGATCAACCGGAGGATGGTGAGCATCGCCCATCGGCTCCTCAATTTCCAGGAGGCCATCAAGGCGGCGCGAACCATTACCGGCAACACCGAAGACGAGATCAAGCAGGCACTCCAGGGCATCGACGTCGTCGACGGCTACTCCGGTGACGCGGCCGCAGAGGCCAGGATGTCGAACCTCAACAAGTTCTGACCTCGCCACGCCCGTACCACGTACCAGGCATTCAACCCACACCTAGACAACGCAGGAGGACCGCATGCCGAACAACAACGACGGCACGATGGTTGTCACTTACTCAAGCCTGGAACTCGCAGCCAGTGCCATCGACCGGCAGAGCAAGCAGCTCCAAGAGGACCTCGCGTCCATCAAGCGGATGATCGCCAACGTGTCCGAACTCTGGGTGGGCGAAGCCAAGAGCGCCTACGACAGTGCTCAGCAGGGCTGGAACGATGACGCCACGGCGATTCACTCCGCGCTGAGCGAGATCTCCCGCAAGGTGCGGGACGCCGGTGCTGCGTACCACGCCGGAGACAAGCGGGCGAGGGCCCACTTCGAGTAGAACTCGGCAGGGCACGGACCAGGGTGGGCACGCACGGGAGGTGCCCACCCTGAGCTGTATGCCGTACCCCGAGCCGATCAGGTCCGGCCGTAACCTGACCGGACCTGACTTGATCGCCTCGACCGCTGCGACGATCAGAACCGCTGGATCTTTTCGCCGTCCGGCACCTGGTAGCAGCCGGAGACGACCATCAGACTCAGCTTCGGCGGGTCGTTCTTGGCCATCTGAACTACTTTGACGCTGTATTTCTTCTTGTCGTTGTCTGCCGTGAGGTTGATGTTCTTGTTCTTGCTGGTGTCCGGCCCGTAATCGACGACTTTCCAGCCCTGCTTGGGCAGCTCCGCCTTAAGCCGCTTCATCGCCTCGTCGAGATCGTTCGCCGACGCTGGATAGAAGCTCCAGGGGTGAAAGATCTGGAAGTACTTCTCTTGGTCCCTGCCCGAGCATTCCGTCACTCCCGGACGGCTGTCGGACGCCTTCCCCTTGATACCGATCAGGTCGTACAGCCCACTGGAAACCTGTTCCATCTTGTCGGCGGCGGCGAGCGAGGTACTTGTGCCCGCGAGCGGGATGTCATCGGAATTACTGCTGTCAGCCATGCTGCATCCAGTGAGGGTCGCGAGGGTGAGGGACAGGAGGAGCGCCGGGGCGCTCAGTTTGCTGTTCAAATTGAGGGCCTTGATGCGTCGGACCGGCGTGGGACCGGTTATGTCGTCGGGGTTTCGAGAGGATACGTCCGCAGGCACCGACATCTTTACTTCACGTGCGCCCAGTAGTTCGGCGGCGGCTTCAACTTCACTTCGTCACTGTTGCCTGCCACGACCTGGCCCTGGTTCCACAAGCTGTCGGTACCTTCCTTCCAGTAGTCGCTGTGGCCCTCGGTGTCTGTAGTCATCTGGTTGGCGCCGAAGCGTTCGTCGCTGGGGATGGTCCAGGGGCCGTCCCAGTCGGTTCCGCCGTGTCCATAGCGACCGATGTCGGGGACGGGATCCCCGTCGGCCTCCTGGTTCCAGACATGCCCCGTGGGCACATCCAGCTGCTCGGCCTTAGACACCTGAACACCAGGGCTGCCTGCAAGGATTACGTCGTCCGCGTTCAGGTCACCCTGCCGGGCCGCAGAACCGATGAGGGTCGTTCCGTACGAGTGGCCGATCGCGGTTCGGTGCGGGTCCGAGTCGCCAGTGTGCGACGCGTCGAGCCCGTCCAGGAACTGATTGAAGGCCGGCGCGCCGTCATTCGCGTAATGGCTGAACGGCGAGTCCTTGACGATGTTCTGCGGTGCGTCGTAGCCGAGCCAGGTGATCGTGGACACCGATTTCCCATCGGCTGAGTCATTGGCAACAGTCCAGACGTTGACCATCCGGTTGATATCACCGCCGATTCCACCCAGGTTCGACGTCGTACCCGGCACGTAAACCGCCTGGTGATCAGCCGTGTCCGGGTTTCCGTTGGCGACGATCGCCCGGCCGTTGCCTTCCGCGTCGAAGCCGAGCAGGTACGCCTCGGGCAGGTTCTTGATACCGGTTGAGTCGAAACGCTCCTGGATGCTCTGCATCCCGTTGAGGGACTTGTTGAGCTGTTCGTACCGATCGCCGTACTTGTTGTACCAGGCCATCCATTCGTCAGTGTGTACCTTGGACGGCATCTGACCTGCGGGGATCCACGTCCATTCGTTGGCCGGCGGTTTCGGGATCGAGTCCAGCTCCAATTGCAGCTCGCCCTGCTTCTCCGAGAGGACGACACGATTCGCCTCGTCCCGGACCGGAGAAGGCAGCCCGTCGAGTGCTCCCACGGTGTCGGGCCGGAGGGAGAGCCAGGCTGCCTGCTCCTCCGGGCTGAGCCCGTTCCACCACGATGCGTTGTCCTTCGGGCTGCCGTCCTTCGGAGGCTCCGGCAGCGAGGCGAGGTAGCTCTTGCCCGCCTCGCGGACGCCGCCCATGTCCGACTGCGCATCGGCCCAGTCACGCTTGGAGACCTTCAGATCGTCGTCGGCCTTCAGCGCGCGCAGCTTCGGTGCCCACTTCTCATCGACATCCGTGGCTTCCTTCAACGCATCGGCGACGCGGTTCGCATAGGCCATCGCCCTGCCGTAGTGGGGGTTCGGATGGATGTTCGCCGCCTGGCGCTCCAGCGCGTCGGAGGTCGGGCTGCCCCCGGTACTCCCTGTCACCGTGCCGCCCTCAGCGGTCTTCTCCTCGCCGGGCTTCTTGCCTGCGGGGTAGGTGACCGAGCCGTTCGCGTTCACTGTGCAGTGGTCCGCGCGAGCGTCCTCGATCGCCGCCTCCAGCCTCTGCTTGGCCGCCGCCATGTCGAAGGCGAAACCGTTGAGCGCGGTGCTCGCCAGACCGCATTCGGTCTGCGCGTAGTGGAAGTTCTTCGACAGCTCCTGGAGCTCTCGCGTGGCGGCGGCCGCCGCTTCGCCCTCGAGCTGGTTGCGTATCCCCGCGCAGATCTGGTTGTCGATGGTGTCCTTGGCCGCACTGGCCATGTCACCGGTCGCCCGATAGGCGTCCGCGGCGCCCTCGTACTCCGACGGCTTGAAGGCTCTCAGCGTCACGAGGTCCATGACCGTGAATCACTTCTCCTTCGCCTGGCCGCCGACGGCCTCGGTGTCCTCGTACTTCAGCTGCAACTTGTCCAGCTCTTCCCTGACTGTCTGGTCGGACTTCGAGAGATCGTGACCGGCCCCCACCAGAAGTCCGCCCAACCCGTCGCAGCGACTGCTGACATCGCCGACGTACCGTCTCCAGGAGTCGTACAGATCCTTCTGCGCCGCCGCACTCCGGCACCCGCCGGTGTCACCCAGCCCCGCCTGGCCCTCGGCCAGCTTCGTCAAAGCCTTGCCGACGCCGTCCATCAGGCCTTTCACGCCCTCGCCGGCCTTCAGCCATGCCTTCTTGTCCGACTTCAGATCGCCCGAGGCCGCGCCCGCCGGGCCGCCACCCCCTTGATCAGCCGGATACTGATTCAGCTGCATCCGTGCGGAACCACGAGCCGCCGCATCGGACTTGAGCTGCTCCCACTCATCCCACGCCATCCGTGAACCCTTCCCCGTTCATCCGGAACTGCCCGCCGGGCACACCATCAGCCCTGCCCCTACCCCTGCCCCTCCATGAGCCCCGACTGCACCAGCGGATTCCCTCGTCGCCGCGTGATGAAGACCCCGCGCCCCGGAGGCATCGGGCGCGGGCGTACGTTGCCGAGGACGTCGCCCTCGATGGGGTCGCCGGAGAGCATCAGGCCCTGTGCGCCCAGCTCCATGATCCGCTGCATGAACGGTTCGTACAGGGCCCGTCCGACCCCGGCCGTGCTGCGGGTGATGATGAACCGGACGCCGACGTCACGCGAGAACGGCAGCATCTCCGTGAGCTTGGACAGCGGGTTCCCGCTGGATGTGGAGACCAGGTCGTAGTCGTCGACGACCACGTACACCGTCGGGCCGCTCCACCAGCTGCGTTCGCGCAGCTCCCGGGCGGTGACGTCGGGCGACGGCGTACGGCGGTTCATCAGGTCGTACAGCGCGTCCACGTGGTGCTCCATGTTGTTGGACATGGGCACGTACTCCGCCAGGTGCGTCGCCGGGGTGACGTCGAGGAGCGTCCGCCGGTTGTCGATGACGAAGAACTTGCAGGTGTTCCCGTCATACCGCTCGGTCAACTGCTTGATGAGCAGGCGCAGCAGATTGGACTTGCCGGACTCGCTCTCGCCGAACACCAGGAAGAACGGGTCGCGCTCGAAGTCGAGGAAGACCGGCTCCAGGTTGTTCTCGTCGATGCCGAACGCGATGCCGCGCTCCGGATGCGCGTGGCCCGCGGGCAGTTCGTGCACCGGGAGCTCGCGGGGCAGCAGCCGTACCGCCGGTGCGGAAGCCGCGGTCCAGTGGCGGGCGACCTCCTGGTTCATGGCGGCCGTCGCCTCGGAGAGGTCGCTGTCGGAGTTGATGCCGTCGATCCGCGGCACCGCGGCCATGAAGTGCAGCTTCTCCGGTGTGAGGCCACGGCCGGGCACGCCGGGTGGCACATTGACCGCGGCCTTGCGGTCCAGTTCGGAGTCCATGACATCGCCGAGCCGCAGTTCGAGCCGGTTCATCAGATGGTCCTTGAGGTTGGCCCGGACCTCCATGGAACGCGACGCCGTGACGATCAGATGGATGCCGTAGCCGAGGCCGCGCGCCGCGATGTCCACGGCCGCCGATTCCAGGCCCTCGTAGTCCGTACGGAAGTTGCCCCAGCCGTCGATGACCAGGAAGACGTCGCCCCACGGCTGGTCCGCGGCCGAGATCTCGCCGCGCGCCCGCAGCCTGCGGAAGGTGGCGATGGAATCGATGCCCGCGCTGCGGAAGTACTCCTCGCGCCGCGCCATGATCCCGTACACCTCGGCGACCGTTCGCCGTACCCGTTCCGGGTCGAGCCGGGAGGCGATCCCGCCGACGTGCGGCAGACCGGAGACGGAAGCCATGCCGCCGCCACCGAAGTCGAGTCCGTAGAACTGGACCTCCTGGGGCGTGTGGGTCAGCGCGAAGCCCGCGATGAGTGTGCGCAGCAAGGTGGACTTGCCGGACTGCGGACCACCGGTGATCTGCATGTGGCCCGCGGCACCGGAGAAGTCCCGGTAGAGCGTGTCGCGTCGCTGCTCGTACGGCTTGTCGACCACGCCGAGCGGTACGACGAGGCGGCCCGAACCCTCGAACCCCGGCTGCGTCAGCCCGCGGCCCTCGACCGCGGAGAGCCCCGGCAGAAGCCCGTCCAGCGACGGCGGGTTGTCCAGCGGCGGGAGCCACACCTGATGCGCGGAGGCCCCCCGGCCCTCCAGCCTGCGCACGATGACGTCGAGCACCGTGTCCGCCAGCGCGTCGTCCTCGGCCGTACGCGGGTCGGGCACCGGGGCCCCGGTCCGCGTACTCGGCTCCACGTACCGCACCGGCACCGGAGCCGCCGTGAACAGCACCGGCCTGCGGTCCACCAGCAGCGGTCCGGCGGACACGGCCGGCTGGGCGCCCGAGCGGTAGACCCCGGAGACGTACGCGGCCTTGAAGCGCACCATCTCGTCCGTGCCGTACTTCAGATAGCCGGAACCGGGGATGTTGGGCAGGTGGTAGGCGTCGGGCACCCCCAGTGCGGCCCGGGACTCGCCCGCCGAGAAGGTGCGCAGGCCGATCCGGTACGACAGATAGGTCTCCAGACCGCGCAGCCGCCCCTCTTCGAGGCGCTGCGAGGCGAGCAGCAGATGGACGCCCAGCGAACGCCCGATGCGTCCGATCTGTACGAACATCTCGATGAAGTCGGGCTTGGCGGTCAGTAGTTCGCTGAACTCGTCGATGACCAGGACGAGCGAGGGGATGGGCTGCAACGGGGCGCCCGCGGCGCGCGCCTTCTCGTAGTCGTGGATGTTGGCGTAGTTGCCGGCATCGCGCAGCATCTCCTGGCGGCGGTTGAGTTCACCGCTGATGGAGTCACCCATCCGGTCCACCAGCGTCAGATCGTCCGCGAGGTTGGTGATCACCGCCGCGACGTGGGGCATCTGCGCCATACCGGCGAAGGTGGCACCGCCCTTGAAGTCCGCGAGGACGAAGTTGAGCGTCTCCGAGGTGTGGGTGACGGCCAGGCCGAGGACGAGCGTACGCAGCAGTTCGGACTTGCCGGAGCCGGTGGCGCCGACGCACAGACCGTGCGGCCCCATCCCTTCCTGCGCCGCCTCCTTGAGGTCCAGCATCACGGGGGCGCCGTCCTCACCGACGCCGATCGGGACACGCAGCCGCTCCGACTGGGAGCGGGCCCGCCAGGTCCTGCTGACATCGATCGAGGCCGCGTCGCCGAGGTTCAGCAGATCGGTGAATTCGAGGTTGGCGAGCAGCGGCTCGTCGTCGTCCCCGCCCGAGGACACATGCAGCGGGGCCAGCTGCCGGGCCAGTGCCTCGGCGGCCTCGGGGCCGAGCAGGTCGGGGAGGCCGTCGTAGACCAGCCCGTGCCCGGACTCCAGCTGCAACGCGTGCGGGTGCACCACGACGGACAGGCCGCCACGCGCCCCCATGACCTCGCCCGGTACGACCTCGACGACGGTCACGCCCTGAAGGCCCTCGGCCGTGGCGAGCGCCGACACCGGTGACACGGACCGGCCGTCGAGCACGACGACGACATGCGGCTGGTCCAGCAGCGGCTGGCCATCGGGCTGGAAGCGCGGCCGGCCTTCGAGCCGGCCCGCGAGCAGGTCCTCCAGCTCGCCGACGCTCGTGGTGATCAGACGGCGGACACCGGCACCGTCGACGGACCCCGGTACCTGGACGTGCGGAAGCCACTTCGCCCATTCCCAGAGCGGGGCCGCGTCCCGGTCCGTCGCGACGGCGATGACCAGGTCCTCGGGGGAGTGCAGCGAGGCCAGCGCACCGACCATGGCACGGGCCGTGGACCGCACGGACTCCGCCTCACCACTGACCGTCAGGTGGTAGAAGGCGCGCAGCGAGACGGCCATGGGCAGGCCGTCCAGTGTGCTGTGGGTCGTCAGGAACTGCTGCATCGCCCCCGCGGTCAGCGGCTCCAGCTCATCGACCGGTGCGGTCTCGGGCGCGACGAGCGGGGTGGCCAGCTCCTGACTGCCCAGCCCGATGCGCACCTGCGCGAAGTCGGCGTCACCGACGCGACGTTCCCAGACCCGGCTTCCCTCGGCGACGAGCGCCCACAACTGGTCCGGGGACGGGTGGAGATAGAACTGCGCGTCGCGCTGTTTGCGGGCCGTCCTCAGCACGGCGCGCCTGGTCTGCGTCAGATACTTCAGATAGTCACGCCGCATATCGGCGAGCTGCCCCTGGGTGCCCCGCCGGAAGCGGACCATCATCGCGACGGCCATGGCGACCGTCGACGCGATCATGATGATGCCCATGATCCGCATGATCGGGTTCGGGGTCATGAAGAAGAAGACGACGGAGCCACCCATGCCGAGCATCGGCAGCAACTGCATCATGACCCCCTCCTGCTGACCGCGAGGCAGCTCGGGGGGTGGTTGCAACTGCACCTGATCGTTCGGCACTTCGGAGGGCAGGGCCCGTGGTGGGCGCTTGACGACGATCTGGCTCACAGCTCACCAATTCCCTTGCCGGACAGAACTGTTCGTATCGACGCCCCCGTGGCGACGGGCTCCATCCGCGGGAGGATCCTACTGGCGGATGGCGGGACACCGAGAGCGGTAGGGTGTCGCGACGCGTGTAAGCATTTGCTAACTACCGCAAGGAAACGGTCATTCGGGGTACGAGCGCGGACCGCGACCCCGGGGCCCGTTCCGGGCGAACGACGAGGGGGAGCAGCGGGTGACTACGACCGCCCAAGCGGTGGCCACCGGACAAGGCAGGCAGGGACCCGGAGTTCCGGCAGGCAACGGAACCGGCTTCTGCCGGGTCACGGTCGTCGCGCCCGACAGCCGCGTCGATGTGGCGCTGCCCGAGGACATTCCCGTCGCCGACCTGTACCCGGAGATCCTCCGGCTGTCGGGACAGAACCCCGCCCAGGGCGCTCCGGTCGGCTACCACCTGGTACGTCGCGACGGCACCGTCCTCGACAGCGGGCGCACCCTGGCCGGCCAGCGCATCCTCGACGGCGAGCTGCTGTCCCTGCGCCCCTTCTCCGAGTCGCTGCCCCCCGCGGTCTTCGACGACGTCTCCGACGCGGTCGCCACCGCCGTCGCCAAGGACCGCAGCCTCTGGGGCGACAGCCTCATGCGCGGAGCCGGGCTCTTCGCCGGATCGCTCCTGCTGGTCCTGCTCGGCTTCGTGCTGTGGAACTCGGGGCCCCGGCACGACATGCACGGACTGCCGGGCGTCCTCGCCGCGATCGTCGCCGTACTCGCCCTGGCGCTCGCCTGTGTGCGTGCGCGGGTGTACGACGACCGGGGCTCGGCCACGGCCCTGGGGATCGGCGCGCTCGCGAACGCCGCGGTCTCCGGTGCGGGGCTGCTGTCGCTCGGCGAGGGGCAGGGCATCGGCAGACTCCAGTTCCTGCTCGCCTGCGCCGCGGTGCTGGTGGCGGCGGTGGTCCTCATGATCGCCGCCCCGGGCGGGGACGGTGTGTTCGTCGCGTTCGTGTTCGCCGCCGCCATCGGCCTGCTGGTGACCTTCGTCGCGATCATGACCGGCATGGCGCCCGTCGAGACCGCCGCGGTCTGCGCCCCGCTCTCCGTCGGGGTCCTCGCCTTCCTGCCCGGCCTCTCCGCCCGTTTCGCCCGCCTTCCCATCGGCTTCGAGCCGCCCCGTACCACCGCCGGTGACTACGGGACGTCCGAACCGGCGCCGCAGGGCCCGGTCGACGCCGACCGCATCGCCGCCCAGGCACGGCGCGGCCATGAACTGCTCCTCGGCCTGGTCGGAGGCTGCGCGCTGGTGACCGTGGGCGCCGCCGCCGTCCTGGGCTTCTCGGACAGCATCTGGGCCCAGCTGCTGGCGCTCGCCACCGGAGTCGCCATGGTGATGCGGTCCCACCTGTTCCGCTACACCGCCCAGGTCGGCTGTGTGCTGGCGGCGGGTCTCGGCGCGCTCGTGCTCCTGGGCCTCGGCCTGTCCCTCAACCCTCCGGTCGCCATGGTGCGCGAGGCCCTCGCGGGGGACAGCACCGCGCTCGACCTCCGTACGATCTGGCTCGCCGCGGCCGTCGCGGCCGCCGCCGCCCTGGTCACCGCCATCGGGCTGATCGTTCCGCGCAAGGGGGTCACCCCGTTCTGGGGGCGCTTCCTGGAGATCGCCGAAGCGTGTGTGCTCCTGACGCTGATCCCGCTCTGCCTCGCCGTTTTCGATCTCTACCACTCGATCCGCGCTCTCACCAGCTGACCCCGGGGCCACCCGTTCCTTCCGGGCTCAGCCGGGCTGGTACGCTGTGTGACGGCCGTTTGTGTACGCCCTTCCGGATCGTTCTGGAAGCTGCGCTCATCGGACCTTCGCCTCCGAGTCATGGAAGCCCCCCTGCGATCAAGACCAGGGGCACTCGTGGGCGCATCGAACATCAAGAGGAGTACGCGTGCCGCTCGACGCCGCTACGAAGAAGCAGATCATGTCCGAGTTCGCCCAGAAGGAGGGTGACACCGGATCCCCCGAGGTCCAGGTCGCCATGCTCTCCCGCCGGATCTCGGACCTGACGGAGCACCTGAAGGTCCACAAGCACGACCACCACTCCCGTCGTGGTCTGCTGATCCTGGTCGGCCAGCGTCGCCGCCTCCTTCAGTACCTGGCCAAGAAGGACATCCAGCGCTTCCGTGCCCTGGTCGACCGCCTCGGCATCCGCCGCGGTGCGGCCGGCGGCGCCAAGTAGTTCGCCGTGAAAGGGAGCGGTTCCCACCACTGAGGGGGGCCGCTCCCTTTGCTGTACGTACGATGGTGCGTACGCGCGCATGTACGGGACGTGACGGGCCCGCCCGCACGGCCGGAATGCCGAGCACAACCGAATCTCAGTAACCTGGTCGGAGAACGACCTACAGACGAGCGAGAAGCAGACCTCCCCGCCGCCGGTCCTCGGTAGTGGCCCCCGGACTCATCGACCCGGGTGCTTCGATCGAAGACCGGCCCGCCGACGGAGGGCTTCTCCGCTACCGTCCCCCGCCACACGGGCGTGGGGGCGCGAAGACGCTATGTATCGGAGAAAACGCTAGTGGAGAACGAGACCCACTACGCCGAGGCCGTTATCGACAACGGAACCTTCGGCACCCGCACCATCCGCTTCGAGACGGGCCGCCTGGCCAAGCAGGCCGCCGGCTCCGCCGTCGCGTACCTGGACGACGACACCATGGTGCTGTCGGCCACCACCGCTTCCAAGAAGCCCAAGGACCAGCTCGACTTCTTCCCCCTCACGGTGGACGTCGAGGAGCGGCAGTACGCCGCCGGCAAGATCCCCGGCTCCTTCTTCCGTCGTGAGGGCCGGCCCTCCGAGGACGCGATCCTCACCTGCCGCCTGATCGACCGCCCGCTGCGCCCCTCCTTCAAGAAGGGCCTGCGCAACGAGATCCAGATCGTCGAGACGATCATGGCGCTCAACCCCGACCACCTGTACGACGTGGTCGCGATCAACGCCGCCTCCTGCTCCACGCAGCTGGCCGGCCTGCCCTTCTCCGGCCCGGTCGGCGGCACCCGTGTCGCCCTGATCAAGGGCCAGTGGGTCGCCTTCCCGACGCACACCGAGCTCGAGGACGCCGTCTTCGACATGGTCGTCGCCGGTCGCGTCCTGGAGGACGGCGACGTCGCGATCATGATGGTCGAGGCCGAGGCCACCGAGAAGACCATCCAGCTCGTCAAGGACGGCGCCGAGGCCCCGACCGAGGAGGTCGTCGCCGCCGGTCTGGAAGCCGCGAAGCCCTTCATCAAGGTCCTCTGCAAGGCCCAGTCGGACCTCGCCGCCAAGGCCGCCAAGCCCACCGGCGACTTCCCGGTCTTCCTGGACTACCAGGACGACGTCTTCGAGGCGCTCGCCGCCGCCGTGACGTCCGAGCTGGCCCAGGCGCTCACCATCGCCGGCAAGCAGGACCGCGAGGCCGAGCTGGACCGCGTCAAGGAGATCGCCGCCGAGAAGCTCCTCCCGGCCTTCGAGGGCCGCGAGAAGGAGATCTCCGCCGCGTACCGCGCGCTGACCAAGAAGCTGGTCCGCGAGCGCGTCATCAAGGACAAGGTCCGCATCGACGGCCGCGGCGTCACGGACATCCGTACGCTCGCCGCCGAGGTCGAGGCCATCCCGCGGGTGCACGGCTCCGCGCTGTTCGAGCGTGGCGAGACCCAGATCCTGGGCGTCACCACCCTCAACATGCTCCGCATGGAGCAGCAGCTGGACACCCTCTCCCCGGTGACCCGCAAGCGCTACATGCACAACTACAACTTCCCGCCGTACTCCGTCGGTGAGACCGGCCGCGTGGGCTCGCCCAAGCGCCGCGAGATCGGCCACGGCGCGCTCGCCGAGCGCGCCATCGTGCCGGTGCTGCCGACGCGCGAGGAGTTCCCCTACGCGATCCGCCAGGTCTCCGAGGCGCTGGGCTCCAACGGCTCGACGTCCATGGGCTCGGTCTGCGCCTCCACCATGTCGCTGCTGAACGCCGGTGTGCCGCTCAAGGCCGCCGTCGCCGGTATCGCCATGGGCCTGATCTCCCAGGAGATCGACGGCAAGACCCACTACGTCGCCCTCACCGACATCCTCGGTGCGGAGGACGCCTTCGGCGACATGGACTTCAAGGTCGCCGGTACGAAGCAGTTCGTGACCGCGCTCCAGCTCGACACCAAGCTCGACGGCATCCCCGCCTCGGTCCTGGCCGCCGCGCTGAAGCAGGCCCGCGACGCCCGCCTCCACATCCTCGACGTGATGAACGAGGCCATCGACGTTCCGGACGAGATGTCCCCGAACGCCCCGCGGATCATCACCGTCAAGATCCCGGTGGACAAGATCGGTGAGGTCATCGGCCCCAAGGGCAAGATGATCAACCAGATCCAGGAGGACACCGGCGCCGACATCACGATCGAGGACGACGGCACCATCTACATCGGTGCCGCCGACGGGCCGGCCGCCGAGGCCGCCCGCGCCACGATCAACTCGATCGCCAACCCGACCATGCCGGAGGTCGGCGAGCGCTACCTGGGTACGGTCGTCAAGACCACCACCTTCGGTGCCTTCGTCTCCCTCATGCCCGGCAAGGACGGCCTGCTGCACATCTCGCAGATCCGCAAGCTCGCCGGTGGCAAGCGCGTGGAGAACGTCGAGGACGTGCTCGGTGTCGGCGCCAAGGTCCAGGTCGAGATCGCCGAGATCGACTCCCGCGGCAAGCTCTCCCTGATCCCGGTCGTCGAGGGCGAAGAGGACGAGAAGAAGGACGACGCCGCCAAGTGACGTCCCGTAGTTCCGTGACGACGGCCCGCGCCTCCTCCGAGGTGCGGGCCGTCGCCCGTACCCAAACGCTTCTCAAGGGCACCAACGGCATCGGGACGGTCCGCCGCACCGTCCTGCCCGGCGGCCTCCGGGTCGTCACCGAGACCCTGCCCTCCGTCCGCTCCGCCACCTTCGGCATCTGGGCCAACGTCGGATCACGCGACGAGACCCCCACGCTGAACGGCGCGACGCACTACCTCGAACACCTCCTCTTCAAGGGCACCGCCAAGCGCAGTGCCCTCGACATCTCCGCCGCGCTCGACGCGGTCGGCGGCGAGATGAACGCCTTCACGGCGAAGGAGTACACCTGCTACTACGCGCGGGTCCTCGACACCGACCTGCCGCTGGCCATCGACGTCGTCTGCGACATGCTGACCGGCTCGCTGATCACCGCCGAGGACGTCGACGCCGAGCGCGGTGTCATCCTCGAAGAGATCGCGATGACCGAGGACGACCCGGGCGACTGCGTGCACGACCTGTTCGCCCACACCATGCTCGGTGACACCCCCCTCGGCCGCCCGGTCCTCGGCACCGTCGACACCATCAACGCGCTCGACCGAGGCAGGATCGCCCGCTTCTACAAGAAGCACTACGACCCCACGCACCTGGTCGTCGCCGCCGCGGGCAACATCGACCACGCCACGGTCGTACGCCAGGTCCGCAAGGCGTTCGAGCGGGCGGGCGCCCTGTCCCGCACCGACGCCGTCCCGGTCGCCCCGCGCCAGGGCACCCGCACCCTGCGCACCGCGGGCCGGGTGGAACTGCTCAACCGCAAGACCGAGCAGGCCCATGTCGTCCTCGGCGTCCCCGGCCTGGCCCGCACCGACGAGCGCCGCTGGGCACTGGGAGTCCTCAGCACCGCCCTCGGCGGCGGCATGAGCTCACGCCTCTTCCAGGAGGTACGGGAGAAGCGCGGCCTCGCCTACAGCGTGTACTCGTACACCTCGGGCTTCGCCGACTGCGGACTCTTCGGGGTGTACGCGGGCTGCCGGCCCAGCCAGGTCCACGACGTCCTCAAGATCTGCCGGGACGAACTCGACCGGGTGGCGTCCGAGGGGCTGAGCGACGAGGAGATCGGCCGCGCCATCGGGCAGCTCTCCGGCTCCACGGTCCTCGGGCTGGAGGACACCGGCGCGCTGATGAACCGCATCGGCAAGAGCGAGCTGTGCTGGGGCGACCAGATGTCGGTCGACGACATGCTGGCCCGGATGGCGCAGGTCACCCCCGATGATGTCCGCGAGGTCGCGGGCGAGGTCCTCGGACACCGCCCCTCCCTCTCCGTCATCGGCCCGCTCAAGGACAAGCAGGCCGACCGCCTCGAAGAAGCGGTCTCCTAACTCCACCGTTTAAGGAAGCAGAGCAATGAGCAAGCTGCGCGTGGCCGTTCTCGGCGCCAAGGGCCGTATCGGCTCCGAGGCGGTACGGGCCGTCGAGGCCGCCGACGACATGGAGCTGGTGGCCGCGCTGGGCCGCGGCGACGGGCTGGAGACCCTCACGGAATCCGGCGCCCAGGTCGTCGTCGAGCTCACCACCCCCGCGTCCGTGATGGACAACCTCGACTTCTGCGTCCGGCACGGCATCCACGCCGTGGTCGGTACGACGGGCTGGTCCGAGGAACGGCTCGCGCAGCTGAACACCTGGCTCTCCGGCTCCCCGGAGACCGGTGTGCTCATCGCGCCGAACTTCTCCATCGGTGCCGTCCTCACCATGAAGTTCGCGGAGCAGGCCGCCCGCTACTTCGAGTCCGTCGAGGTCGTCGAACTGCACCACCCCAACAAGGTCGACGCCCCCTCGGGCACCGCCACCCGCACCGCCCAGCTGATCGCCGAGGCACGGCGGAAGGCCGGCTGCGCCCCGCAGCCGGACGCCACCACCACGGCCCTGGACGGTGCCCGCGGCGCGGACGTCGACGGAGTCCCGGTCCACGCGATCCGGCTCCGCGGCCTCCTCGCCCACCAGGAAGTGCTGCTCGGCGCCGAGGGCGAGACGCTCACCATCCGCCACGACTCCCTGCACCACAGCAGCTTCATGCCGGGCATCCTGCTCGGCGCACGCCGTGTGGTGACCACTCCCGGCCTCACGTTCGGCCTGGAACACTTCCTCGACCTGAACTGACTGAGCCCTGCCATGCGCGCAAAGATCACCTACTTCGTCACCGCTGCCGTCCTGGTCTTCTACTTCGTCCTGGTCGGCAGCCGCGGCGTACTGCTCATCCGGCACGGCACACTGCTGACGGTCGCCTTCGGGGTCGCGGTGCTGATCCTGCCGGTGATCGGCGTCTGGTTCCTCTGGAAGAACACCCAGTTCGTGTCACGGGCGAACGCGCTGGCCGCGGAACTCGACGCGGAGGGCGGCCTGCCGGTCGACGAGCTGGTCCGCACCCCGTCCGGCCGCATCGACCGCGACTCGGCCGACGCGGTGTTCGCCCGTCGCCGCGAGGAGACCGAGGACGCCCCGGACGACTGGCGCTGCTGGTTCCGGCTGGCCGTCGCCTACCAGGACGCCAGGGACACCCCGCGGGCTCGCAAGGCCATGCAGCGGGCCATCGCCCTGCACATGAAGGAAGCCCGGCCCAGCACCCCCTGAACGGGCGTGCCGGGCCGGGCCGGCCATCGGACCTAGGGCTCAGGCCTGCCGGTACTCGTCCCCCCACGCCTCCACCGTGTCGGCCGCACGGTCGAACGCCTCGCCCCGCGTCAGGAAGTCGGCGTTGCTGTCGGTGAGCAGCGGCCCGAGCGCCTCGCCTCCCTGGCGTACGACGATCAGCGCCTGTCCCTGGACCGTGCGCGGGAACCCGAGCCACTTCACCGGCTGCTGCACGGTACGGACGGCGGTGACCCGGTTCCACGGCACGGTCACCGTGGTGAAGAAGCCGACCCGGCGCACGCCGTGGCGGCTGACCCAGGCGCCGACCCGCAGGAGTCGCAGCGCGCAGACGATGACCACGAGGGCCAGCACCACGCACACCGCCGCGCCCGCCAGTGCGCCGGCGAACGCGATGACCATTCCCGCGAGCAGGACGAAGGACGCGAGCAGCAGCAGGAAGGCCGCAGCCGCGACCCGCCAGGGTCCCGGACGGTACGGACGCCGCCAGCTGTCGTGGTCGTCGAACGGCAGCGCGATGTCCTCGGCGCTCGCGTCAAACGCGCGGTCGGCCGTCAGAAAGGGCAGGGGCACGACTGATCCTCACTCACAAACACGCTCGATTGCTGTGCCCGGTGAGGCTACCGAGGAGGTCACCGCCCCGACCACCCCAGGGGGTCCGTACGAGTCAGTGCCCGGGGGTGGCCTCGGTCTGTTCGGCGTGCGAGGGGCTCTGGGCGGGGCTGAGCGCGGGCAGGCCGAGGATCAGCGACCCGACGAGGCCGGCGACCACCGTCAGCCCGACGAGGGAACGCGCGGCCAGCTGGGAGACGCTCGCGCGCTCCCGCGGGGGCGGAGTGACGTTGCTGCGGAATCGGTCGCTCTCGGCCACGAACGAGAACGGGACGGCTTCACGCCGGCGGAACATGAGGAAGGTCTCCTTGAACTCTGTTACGGATACTGCTACTGAGTCAGACGCGTGGCGGGCCCGATCGGTGCCCCGAATTGCCGAATTCGTCGAAGAAATCCCTGGAAGGCCCTTCCGGACCCGGTTGTCGGTGGTGGCCCGTAGAGTGGGCGCCGCCCGAGCGACGCAACTGGAAGGACCCCGCCGGTGACCGAGACCCCCGAGCCCGCACAGCCCAGCTTCCGCAGCGATGTCACCGTTGAGCTGGTAAAACACGCCGCGGGCGACTCCGACGTCCTGTTCGCGGCCCGTGTCTCCACGGCCGGTGAGCAGTCCCTGGAGGAGGTCACCAAGGATCCCGAGCGTTCCAAGGGCCTCATCAACTACCTGATGCGTGACCGCCACGGCAGCCCGTTCGAGCACAACTCGATGACCTTCTTCATCAGCGCCCCGATCTTCGTGTTCCGCGAGTTCATGCGCCACCGCGTCGGCTGGTCGTACAACGAGGAATCGGGCCGCTACCGGGAGCTGGAGCCGGTCTTCTACGTCCCCGACGCCTCCCGCAAGCTGGTCCAGCAGGGCCGCCCCGGCAAGTACGAGTTCGTCGAGGGCACCCAGGCCCAGCAGGAGCTCACCGGCCGCGTCATGGAGGACTCCTACCGCCAGGCGTACGAGGCGTACCAGGAGATGCTCGCCGCGGGAGTGGCCCGCGAGGTCGCCCGCGCCGTGCTCCCCGTCGGCCTCTTCTCCTCGATGTACGCCACGTGCAACGCCCGG
Organism: Streptomyces sp. DvalAA-43; assembly: GCF_900091725.1. Lineage (GTDB taxonomy): Bacteria > Actinomycetota > Actinomycetes > Streptomycetales > Streptomycetaceae > Streptomyces > Streptomyces pulveraceus. Next base: position 44,515 of record NZ_FMBW01000073.1, read on the forward strand.
TCGCTGATGCACTTCCTCGGCCTGCGCACCCAGCACGAGCTGGCGAAGGTGCCGTCCTTCCCGCAGCGCGAGATCGAGATGGTCGGCCAGCAGATGGAGGAGCACTGGGCCCGGCTCATGCCGCTCACCCATGCAGCCTTCAACAAGAACGGACGCGTAGCCCCGTAGGCGGTGTCCGTATTGCGGCGTTTCATGAAGTTCATCTAGGCTGATCAAACGGACCCGGCACTGCTTGAACCCCCGAGCAGGCAGTGTCGGGCTCCTATCGCTTGTCCCCCCGAGGGGACATTGGGCGCTGAGCAGCGAGTAGCGTGTTACCCATGGCTCCGATCTCCACTCCGCAGACCCCCTTCGGGCGGGTCCTCACCGCTATGGTCACGCCCTTCACGGCGGACGGCGCACTCGACCTCGACGGTGCGCAGCGGCTCGCCGTCCATCTGGTGGACGCAGGCAATGACGGCCTGGTCGTCAACGGCACCACCGGCGAGTCCCCGACCACCAGCGACGCGGAGAAGGACCAGCTCGTCAGGGCGGTTCTGGAAGCGGTGGGGGACAGGGCCCATGTCGTCGCCGGCATCGGCACCAATGACACCCGCCACAGCGTCGAGCTGGCCCGTACGGCCGAACGCTCCGGCGCCCACGGCCTCCTCGCGGTGACGCCGTACTACAACAAGCCGCCGCAGGAAGGCCTCTTCCGTCACTTCACGGCCATCGCCGACGCCACCGGCCTCCCGGTGATGCTCTACGACATTCCCGGCCGCAGCGGTGTGCCGATCGACACGGAGACGCTGGTACGGCTCGCCGAGCACCCGCGTATCGTCGCCAACAAGGACGCCAAGGGTGACCTGGGCCGCGCCGGCTGGGCCATCGCCCGTTCCGGTCTCGCCTGGTACTCCGGCGACGACATGCTGAACCTGCCGCTCCTCTCGGTCGGCGCCGTCGGATTCGTCTCCGTCGTCGGTCATGTCGTCACCCCCGACCTGCGCGCGCTCATCGAGGCGTACACCGGCGGCGACGTCCAGAAGGCCACGGAGATCCACCAGAAGCTCCTGCCGGTCTTCACCGGGATGTTCCGTACCCAGGGTGTGATCACCACCAAGGCCGCACTGGCCCTCCAGGGCCTCCCCGCGGGCCCGCTGCGACTCCCTCTGGTGGAACTCACCGCACAGGAAACGGCGCAGCTCAAGATCGATCTCGCGGCCGGTGGGGTAGAGCTGTAACCACAGACTTCACAACTGAATAAGCGAAGAACACTCGCAAGAGCGACACACAGACAACAGCAAGTGCACGAATGACATGCGCGCCACGTGCCCAAGCGGTACGTGGCGTGCGTGGTAAGGAGAGTCTTTTGAGTCATCCGCATCCCGAACTCGGCACCCCGCCGAAGCTCCCGAAGGGCGGCCTCCGCGTCACCCCGCTCGGCGGCCTCGGCGAAATCGGCCGCAACATGACGGTCTTCGAGTACGGCGGCCGCCTGCTCATCGTCGACTGCGGCGTTCTCTTCCCCGAGGAGGAGCAGCCCGGGATCGACCTGATCCTGCCGGACTTCACCACCATCCGGGACCGCCTCGACGACATCGAGGGCATCGTCCTCACGCACGGCCACGAGGACCACATCGGTGGTGTCCCGTATCTGCTGCGCCTGAAGCCGGACATCCCCCTCATCGGCTCCAAGCTGACCCTCGCGCTGATCGAGGCGAAGCTCCAGGAGCACCGCATCCGTCCGTACACCCTCGAGGTGGCGGAGGGCCAGCGCGAGCGCATCGGCGTGTTCGACTGCGAGTTCATCGCGGTCAACCACTCCATCCCGGACGCCCTCGCGGTCGCCATCCGCACGCCCGCCGGCATGGCCGTCGCCACCGGCGACTTCAAGATGGACCAGCTCCCGCTGGACGGCCGCCTCACCGACCTGCACGCCTTCGCCCGGCTGAGCGAGGAAGGCATCGACCTTCTCCTCTCCGACTCGACGAACGCGGAGGTGCCCGGCTTCGTACCGCCCGAGCGGGACATCTCCAACGTTCTGCGCACGGTCTTCGCCAACGCCCAGAAGCGCATCATCGTGGCGAGCTTCGCCAGCCACGTCCACCGCATCCAGCAGATCCTGGACGCGGCGCACGAGTACGGCCGCAGGGTCGCCTTCGTCGGTCGCTCGATGGTCCGTAACATGGGCATCGCCCGGGACCTCGGCTATCTGAAGGTCCCCGCGGGGCTGGTCGTCGACGTCAAGACCCTCGACGATCTGCCGGACGACGAGGTCGTGCTGGTCTGCACGGGTTCCCAGGGCGAGCCGATGGCCGCACTGTCCCGGATGGCCAACCGCGACCACCAGATCCGGATCGTCCAGGGCGACACGGTGATCCTCGCGTCGTCCCTGATCCCGGGCAACGAGAACGCGGTCTACCGCGTGATCAACGGCCTGACCCGCTGGGGCGCCAATGTCGTCCACAAGGGCAACGCCAAGGTCCACGTCTCGGGCCACGCCTCGGCCGGCGAGCTGCTGTACTTCTACAACATCTGCAAGCCGAAGAACCTGATGCCGGTCCACGGCGAATGGCGCCATCTGCGGGCCAACGCCGAACTGGGCGCGCTCACCGGCGTGCCCAAGGACCACATCGTCATCGCGGAGGACGGCGTCGTCGTCGACCTCATCGACGGCAAGGCCAAGATCGTCGGCAAGGTCCAGGCGGGCTATGTGTACGTCGACGGCCTCTCGGTCGGCGATGTCACCGAGACCTCGCTCAAGGACCGCCGCATCCTCGGTGACGAGGGCATCATCTCGGTCTTCATCGTGGTCGACAGCTCCAGCGGCAAGATCGTGGGCGGCCCGGACATCCATGCCCGTGGCTCCGGCATCGACGATTCGGCGTTCAGCGCCGTCGTGCCGAAGATCGAGGAAGCGATCAACAAGTCCGCCCAGGACGGTGTGCTGGAGCCCCACCAGCTCCAGCAGCTGGTCCGCCGCACGGTGGGCAAGTGGGTCTCCGACACCTACCGTCGGCGCCCGATGATCCTTCCCGTCGTCGTCGAGGTCTGACCGAGGTCTGACTCCGACAGGCGCGAACTCCGGAGCGGGGCCCCCGATTTGCATCGGGGCGCCCCGCTCCAGTACGTTTACGGCTCCGCCTGACCGGGAAGCGCCCAGCACACATGTGTGCGGTGAGCCTCCCGAACGGGGCGGGAATTCCGACTCAGAAGTTCTGATAAAGTCGGATCCGCCGAAAGGCAAGGTC
>NZ_FMBW01000011.1 GCF_900091725.1 Streptomyces sp. DvalAA-43
GATGTCCCGGGCTTCGTAGCCTTCCAGCCCAAGGGCCAGCAGGGGCGGCACCAGTGCGTGGAGGTACCAGCTCACATCGGTGAAGCCGGCCGAGCCTGGCAGGCTCCGCCGGTTAATGGTGGGGCTAAAGCTGCAGGCTGTGCGGTGCGGGAAGAAGAGGAGCTGACCGCCGGTGCCCGCTTGCGCGTGGTAGACGCAGACGGCGACGTGGTACTTCGCAGCATGCTCGGGCGCGTCCAGGAAGGCCAGGACCTCCCCCGTGTGGTCGTTGGTGGTCGACTGCCAGTCGTACAGGTCATTGTCGTTGACCATGTACGAGAGCGGCTCCTCCAGCGACCACCCTGAGGTGGCCAGAGCCTCGACGATGGTCCGGACCGTGATCTCGCGCGCAAACGTGAAGTCGATGTCTGCGGTTCTGGACGACACAGAGGCTCCTGGTAAGGCGATCAGCGGCACCGCATCGTCGCCGACGGCGTGGATGGCTGTCGATTGATTTGACGGCTTAGCTGCATGAGGTGTCTTTCTCCGCGATAGCCGGAGGAGAGGTGTGGGGCAGGATCCGGGTCAGCGGTCGGCAGGAGCGACGGGTGCCGTTCGGGGCACTCGCTCCTGGTGAGGCCGCCGTGCCGCACGTAGTCGCTCGCCTCCGTGACCGCCAGGATGTCCGGGGCCGTGGCCGGTGCGGTGCGGGCGAGGAGATCCGTCAGATGCACGGCGGTCGTCATGAGCCGCTCCGCGTGGCCGGGGTTGTCGGCCGTCTCGCGTCCGGCGGAGTGGGAGAGGAGGCGGACCGCGTGCGCGAGCGCGCCCCGCAACTCCTCGACGTGCTGGAGCAGGACAGCGGTGGACTGGTCGCCGCGGACGGTGTGGTCGGTGTCGGTCATGGGTCAGGTCCTCTCGTGTGGCCGGCTGTCCCGGCCGGGGTGGCCGTGTACGTCGTCGTCCGCCGCTGTACGTCTCCGGGATGGCGTACCGGGGCGAGCACCAGGAGCACGGCGCCGTTCATGGGTTCCGGGGGCAGAAGACCCCAGGCGGATGATGAGCGCCCGGGGTCCCTGTGCGACATGACGACGTGACGTCTGTCCCGACCGGGTTCAACGACCGGCCACGGCCGGTGTCACGCCCATTCCGCCCCGAGCTCCGCGAGGACCTCGCGCTGCTTCTGGGTGAGCTTGTCCGCCGGGTCTCGCTGTTGGAGAAGCACACCCCCAGCTATCGGGCCGATGGAGTGAACTTGCCTCAAGGCGCGCGCTGGTGGTCGGGCCGCCCAGCGGTATGACGCACACGCAACCCGCAGAATGGCATGAAATCACCAAGGAAGAGGTGGAATGTGATCAGGAAAATTGCTGTCGTCGCGGCTCTTTGCGGCGGTCTTGTCTTCGCCAACGCGGGCTTGGCCGCCGCCGGTTCCGGTGGCTATGGCGGAGACGAGGGCTGCTCTGCCTGCTCCGCCGGTCAGGGCCCGGATGTCTCGATCGGCAGCGGCAACACGTACATCTACAACCCGCAGATCCTGGGCAACCTCCTCAATCTGCTCTCCCCTCCTGCCACGGGCGGCGGCAACAACGGCGGCGGCAACAACGGCGGCGGCAACAAC
>NZ_FMBW01000010.1 GCF_900091725.1 Streptomyces sp. DvalAA-43
TCGACGATCCGGGCGCCGGGGAAGTGCCCGGCCACGTGCTCGGCGACCTCGCGAACGGCAGTCTGGGCGCCGGTGCCGAGGTTGAGAGTCTGTCCGGCCGCCGCGGGCGAGGTGAGGCAGAGCCGCAGGGCGTCGGCGACGTCGTCGCGGTGGATGAAGTCGCGGACCTGTCGGCCGCCGTTGTTGAGCAGCAGTTGCTGGTCCAGGGCCGCGTACATGGTGAACTGCGCCACCACCCACGACGCGGCCCCCGGCTTGGGCACCTGTCCGGGCCCGTAGACGCTGAACGGCCGCAAGATCGTGTAGTCCCGCCCGGCCAGGTCCAGGAGGTGCCGGGTGTGTCCCTCGGCCCAGAGCTTGCTGTTGGCGTAGATGTTCAGGGGGTTAAGTGGCTGATCCTCGGTGAAGTAGCCGGCCTGCTCGCCGCGGGGAGCGTGCGGGTCGCCGTGGCCGTAGACCTGGGCGGTGGACAGCAGGACGAAGCGGCGCACGTGGGAGGCGGCGGCCACCGCGCGCAGCACGGTGTCGGTGCCCGTCAGGTTGGAGCGGACGGCCTTGTGCGGGTCGGTGGTGCAGCCGTGGACGGAGGAGTGGGCGGCGGCGTGGACGACGTAGTCGGCCGAGGCCACCATCCGGCGCACCAGCGGCTCGTCGTTGATGTCGCCGACGGTCAGGGCCGGGTCGGTGGGGCCGGTACCCAGCAGGGTCAGGGTCGTGGGCCCGTAGGCGCTCAGGTCGTCCAAGAGGGCCGGGTAAGCACCGGCGCGGGTCAGGGTGGCGCGCAGCGCGGTACCGATGAACCCGGCGCCGCCGGTGATCAGGACGCGAGCACCGGTCAGGTCGTTGTGCAGCAGGGCAGGCACAGGAATCTCCTCGTGGAGGTGGAGAGGGTCAGGCGCAGATGAAGTGGCCGGTGTACTTGGTCAAGGCGAAGTAGCCGGTCGTCTCGATGGCGGCCTGGACGTGGGCGTGCACGCGGTGTTCGAGCTCGGTGAAGAACGCTGGCGGCAGCCCTTCGCCCGGCTTGGAGCCGGCGCAGCAGTGGTTGCAACTGCGGTAGAAGGCCATGAAGTGCTCGGCCTTGCCGAACTGCAGCTGGTCCTGCCAGTCCACGCGCTCGACGGACACGAAGTGCGGAGCGAGCTGCTCGGCGCCGTTGCTCAGGGAGATCCGGGCCTTCGGCGTGGCGCGGAACAGCCGCTGGGGGGCGTTCATCTCGCGCAGCGCGGCGAAGTGCACGTTCCACATCTCGACCATGGAGTCGGTGCGGTCGGTGGCGAGCACGAAGCGGCCCCCGGGGCGCAGGACTCGGCGTACCTCGGCGAAGCTGGCGTTCAGGTCGGTGACGTAGTGCGCCATGTAGACGGCCATGACCCGGTCGAAGCTGTCGGTGGCGAAGGTGCTCAGGTCGTCCGCGCTGCCCTCGACGAACTCGCAGGGGGTGGCCACTCCGTCCAGCCGCTGCCGGGCAGACTCCAGGGCGGCGGGGGCGATATCGAAGGCGGTGATGTGGCCGGCGGCCAGGTAGGGGCGGATCCGGGCCAGGATCTCGCCGTTGCCGCAGCCCAGGTCCAGCAGTTCTTCGTTGCCGCGCAGGTCCAGCGCCCTGATCAGGTGACTGTGCAGGGCCAGCGGGTTCGTGCGGAACCGGTCGTGGGCCAGCTGCTTGGCGTCCAGCTTGCTGGTGTCGGTGAAGTAGCTATCGCGGGCATCCTCGGCCCGCAACTCGAAGTGCTGCTCGGGGATGACCTCCAGGGCCAGAGCCTCCAGCTCCGGGGTGCGGAAGTCCAGGGATGTATCGGTGAACGACAAGGCGGTGCTCCGATCGTGGCCGTCCGGGGCGTCGGCGCCCGGTGACAGATGCACTGCCGCGATCTCGGGCTGAGCTCACCCTCGTGCCGCCCGGCCACGGGTGGAAGACACCGCGGCGGTGCCGTTGGGGTGCGTCAAGGAGCACCATCGGAGCACCGCCCGATGCTCTTCCGCGCCAGGTTCCCAGCCGCTAGCGTCGCCCGGATATCCGCCCGTGCGGGGCCCTTGCAGGAGGAACAGTGGGGAAGATCCACCGGTTAGTCATCGCACGTCAGGCCCGGAACATGAACCGGCCTGATCTCGCCCGCGAACTGCGCAGACTGAGCGCTGAGCGCCAACGCCCTCTGGGAACCGCACCGTCCGGCGTCCTACGCTGGGAGGACGGCCGCGAACCCGAGAAGGAGACGCAGAAGCTGCTGGCCGAGCTGTTCGACATCGACCCGCACCTCGTCAACACCCACCCCTGGCCCCTGTGGCTCGAGTTCGACCCGCTTCAGCAGTACAGCGACTTCCCGTGGACCCCGCAAGGCGCGCTGGACGCGCTCAGAGACTCAGTCGGGAGCGACATGCATCGCCGGTCCTTCATCTTCGGCTCGTCGGCTCTGACCGCGGGCCTTTTCTCCTGGCTCACCGCCGACCCAGCAGCCGCGGGCGAGATCACCAGCGGCCGGCGCATCGGCGAGGCCGCCGTCACCCACATAGAGCGCCAAGTCCGCGCGTTGCGCCGCACCGACGACGAGGATGGCGGCGGCACCCTGATCCACGAGACCGCCGCGGCCAACGACATGGTCGGCAATCTTCTGGCCCACCGCAGCTACTCCCTCGACCACGGTCGGCGTCTCTACGCCGCGGCGGCCGACCTGGAACGGATGCGTGCCTGGGCCACCTTCGACATCCACGGCACCTGCGACGACCGGATCTTCAAGTCCGCCCTGCACTCCGCGCACAGCGCCAACGACCAAGTCCTGGGAGCCCATATCCTCACCTTCTGGGCCGCCGCCGCCTACAACTGCGACCGGCCCGTCGAGGCCGAGTCGATCGCCAGCGCAGCACTGAGCGCCGTACGCGGCAAGGCATCACCCCGAGTGCAAGCACTCGTTCACGCCCGCCGCGCCCGCGCCCGCTCGCACCTCGGTGACGAGCGCTGCTGGTCCGACCTCGACCAGGCCGAGCATCACCTTCACCGCGCCGAGCAGAGCCCTGACGAGCAGGAGCCCGAGTGGGCGTACTGGATGAACCTCTCCGAGTTCCAGGGCTCGCGAGCCTCCACCCTGCTTGCCATGGGGCGCCCAGGCGACGCGGAAGCCACCTTCTCCGCCGCCGCCCGCGCCTTCGACGGCGGCCAGGTACGCACCCACGCCCTCTACCTCACCCGCATGGCCGACGCGCAGTGGCTCCAAGGGCACCACGAACAGGCGTGCGGCACCGCGCACCAGGCCCTGGACCTCACCGACCAGATCAGCTCACAGCGCACCGTCGGCCCTCTCCAGGACCTCGTCGCCACCATGGCCTCGCACAGGACCTTGCCAGCCGTACGGGACCTTCGCGAACGGATCGCCGCCGTCGGCTGACGCGTACCCACAGCATGGGCGGGTCAGACGATCGGTGGGCGGCCGGCACGCGTCAGCCGCCACACCGTGCGCCACGACATCGCCCGCCGCTCCCCCGCGTCCGTGCGCAGCCCCTCGGCGAACCCCCGGAACCACACTCCGAGGTTTCCCGAGGACCGGAACCGCCAGATGCTGATCACGATCCAGGCGACCAGGTAGACGGGGATAAGCGCAGTTGGCAGGCGCCGGCGCGCGACCCAGACCCGGTTGCGGGCCACCATCCGATAGAACGGCCCGTGCCGGGCCGGGTTCGTCGCCGGGTGGTGCACTTCGATGTCCCCGGCGTACCAGCCGACCCGGCCGAGGTCCCACAGCCGCCACGAGAGATCGATTCCCTCGTGGAAGAGGAAGAAGTGCCCAGGCCAGCCGCCCGCTGCGTCGAAATCGGTTCGCCGGACCAGGACGATGCCCTCGGCCATGACAGTCACGACGCCCGAGCGCCGGGCATCTGTCGACCGCAGCCGGGGAACCCATCGGCCCAAGGTCTCGCCAGTGGTCGGGTCAGCGATCCGGGGCTGCACGTAGGCGGCGTTCGGATGCCGGTCGAACTCTGCGATCAGCCGGGTGAGGGTGTGGGGATCGGGGAGGACCGCGTCGTTGTCAAAGAACAGCACGAACTCGGCGTTTCCGGCGGCGAGCGCACGGGCTCCGACGTTGCGGCCCTCTGGAATACCCGTGTTCCTATCGAGTGTGACGCTCTGCACCCCGTCGGGAACGTGGTCCGGCGTCACACCGTTGCCGACGATCACCACATGCTGGTCGACGTCCTGCTGGGCGAGAACGGAGGCCATCGCCGTACGGAATTCCTGGTCCCGGTCGTTCATGGTGAGCACGACGACGTCGACCGTGCGTGTGGTAGCGGGTTCGTCGCTGCTCACCGTGATCTGTCCTTCTCCTGCGGGGGCTGGCTCGGGCACCGGGCTCCATACGGCGGTCCGGAGGGCCGCTGGGTGGTTTCGGGCATGACCCCGCCAGTGCGGCCTTGCGCAGCGTAACGCCACCAGAGCCTCACCAAGAACTCCAGATGCCGAGCTAGTGGCGCGTTCCATAACGTTGCTGGAAAGGATCGAGACGCCGCCGGCCGAACTCGATCAACGGTGCACGAAGCTCCTACCACCTCTCCCAGTACAACTGGATCTGGGGCTGGGCCACCTGGGACCGGGCCTGGCGGCACTACGACCCCGACACCCGCGCCTGGCTTGAGTGGAAAGCTAGCCGCGGGCACCACCTCATTTCCTCGACCCAACCGAAGGCCGCCTCTGGGAAGACCGCTGGGACGCCATCCATCAGGGAGAGCACCGGGAGAACTGGAACCACCAGTGGACCCTGGCCTGCCTCATGCACGGCGGGAAAACGATCGTGCCCGCCGCAAACCTCGTCTCCAACCTCGGCTTCCGGCCCGACGACAGCGAAGCCGACC
>NZ_FMBW01000074.1 GCF_900091725.1 Streptomyces sp. DvalAA-43
GGCGCGCAGGGGCGGGGAGCCGCCGGCGGCCGCCCGCCGGTGGGGGTGCGGCGGCCGCCCCTGCCGAGGGGGCCGCAGGTGCGGCCCCCGACGCGTCCGGCGCCGGTGGGTGATCCACGCCTCGCCGAGCGGCCGGGGCCCGCGCTTCCCGGCTGGCTGGCGCTGTTCACCGTGGCGGCCGGGGTCGCCGGGGGCGGCGTCGTGCTCTGGTGGATCGGCGCGCTGCCCGCCGCCGCGCTCGCCCGGTTCGGGATCGGCTCCCGCCCGTACGACGGGATCGGGATCGGTGCCTGGGCGGCGTTCGCCGCGCTGATGTCGCTGGTGCTCTTCGCGCTCGGTGGCCTGAGCCGCGGACGCGTGGGGTACGCCTGGGTGCTGACGCTGTTCGGCGAGTACCGGGGAAGCGTGCGGCGTACCGGGCTGATGTGGATCAGCCCGCTGCTGCTGCGCCGCCGGATCGACGTACGGCTGCGGCACTGGCGCAGCGAACCGCTCCCCGCCGTGGACGCCAACGGTACGGCGCTGCGCGTCGTCGTCCTCGTGGTGTGGCGGATCGAGGACACGGTGCGGGCGGCGCTCGGGGTCGCCGACCACGAGGAGTATCTGCGCGAGCAGGTCGAGGCGGCGATGGCCCGGGTGCTCTCGCAGCTGCCCGCCGACGCCTTCCACGAGGACGCGCACACCCTGCGCAACGCCGAGGCGGTCGGCGACGCGCTGACCCGGATGCTGAAGGCGGACTGCGAGCCCGTCGGCATCGAGGTGTACTCGGCGCAGCCGACCGGTATCGAGTACGCGCCGGAGGTCGCCGCGGCGATGCAGCGCCGCCGGATCGCGGCCATCGACGCCAAACACCGTGACAGCGTCTTGACTTCGGTGGTCGACGCGGTCGACGACACGGTCAACCGGCTGACCGCGCGGGGCCTCGTGGAGCTGGACGACTACGAACGGAAGGCCCTGGTCAAGGACTTGACGGTGGCCTTCTACACCGGACGCAGCGGCGGTGAGGGGGCCTGAGGGACGCACGGGGCAGCCGGTCCGGTCAAGCGGAATCCAGTTCTCATTGGTCTGGACATGTTCATATTCCGTCAATAATCTAAGTCTTGGTCTAGACCGCAGGACACGCGTGCAGCACGGCTCATGGAACCTCCCCCACGTTCTTGAGGAGCGACAGCAATGCGTAAAAGGGCAAGCGCGGCCGTGGTCGGCCTGGCCATCGCGGGCGTCTCGATGTTCGCGACGAGCAGTGCCAGCAGCCACGGCTACACCGACAACCCCATCAGCCGTCAGAAGCTCTGTGCCAACGGCACCGTGACGGGCTGCGGCAACATCCAGTGGGAGCCGCAGAGCGTCGAGGGCCCGAAGGGCTTCCCGGCGGCGGGTCCGGCCGACGGCGCGATCTGCTCCGGCGGTCATGGCGAGTTCGCCCAGCTCGACGACCCGCGCGGCGGCAACTGGCCCGCCACCCAGGTCACCGGCGGCCAGGGCTTCAACTTCCGCTGGCAGTTCACCGCGCGCCACGCGACGACGGACTTCCGCTACTACATCACCAAGGACGGCTGGGACCCCACCAAGCCGCTCACCAGGGCCGCCCTGGAATCGCAGCCCTTCATGACGGTGCCGTACGGCGGCAAGCAGCCGCCCGCGACCCTGACCCAGCAGGGCACCATCCCCACCCAGAAGAGCGGGAAGCACATCATCCTGAGCGTCTGGAACATCGCTGACACCGGGAACGCGTTCTACGCCTGCTCCGATGTTCAGTTCTGACGCATAGTCAGTTACCGTGCGGCGCCATGAGGAGCGCAGGCACCGTAGCGGAGCTCGTACAGCGCCAATGGGGCGACCACCGGCCCGGACTGAGACATCGGGACACCGTCCTCACTCATCACCAGGTCGCCTCCGGCGCTGCCGCACGGGCCGCGCTCCTGGCGGATCTGCTGTCGGCGGGCGGCGAACCGCACCTCGGGGTGCTGCTGGACAACACCCCTGAATTTCCTCTCTGGTTGAGCGCGGCGGCCCTGGCCGGGGCCGCCGTGGCCGGTATCAACCCCACCAGGCGCGGCGCCGAGCTGGCCCGCGACATCCTGCACACCGACTGCCGGGTCCTGGTCACCGAACGCGCCCATCTGCCGCTGCTCGACGGCCTGGACCTGCCAGGCGTCCGGATGCTGGTGACCGACACCGACGCGTACGCCGCCCTCCTCGCCCCGTACGCCGGGGCCGAGCCGGGCGACACGGTCCGGCCGGGCATCGGACCCGCGACCAGGATGCTGCTCTACTTCACCTCCGGATCGACGGGCGCGCCCAAGGCCGCGATCTGCACCCAGGGGCGGCTGGCGGCGGCCGGACGGTCGCTCGTCGACCACTTCGGCGTCCGGCGCGAGGACGTCCACTACATCTGCATGCCGATGTTCCACGGCAACGCGGTGATCGCCGACTGGGCGCCCGCACTGGCCGGCGGGGCCGCCGTCGCGCTGCGCCGCCGCTTCTCGGCCTCCGGATTCCTCGACGACGTACGGGCGCACGGGGCGACCTACTTCACCTATGTCGGCCGCGCCGTGCAGTACCTGCTGGCCACCCCGGAGCGCCCGGACGACCGCGAGCACCCGCTCCGGCTCGGCTTCGGCACCGAGGCCGGTGCGGTGGACGCGGCCCGGTTCCGGGAGCGGTTCGGGGTGCGGCTGGTCGAGGGCTACGGCTCCTCCGAGGGCGGCGCGGCGATCCAGCGGACCGGGGACACCCCGGCGCGGGCGATCGGGAGGGCGTCGGCGGGCGACGATCTCGCGGTCGTGGACCCCGAGACCGGCGAGGAGCGCACCGCCGCGGTCTTCGACGCGGCGGGCCGGCTGACCAACGGGGCCGAGGCGATCGGGGAGCTGGTCAACCGGGGGCGCACCCCCTTCGAGGGCTACTGGCGCAACGCGGCGGCGGAGGCCGAGCGGGTGCGCGGCGGCTGGTACTGGACCGGGGACCTCTTCTTCCGCGACGCCGAGGGCTTCCTCTACTTCGCGGGCCGCACCGACGACCGGCTGCGGGTGGACAGCGAGAACCTGGCCGCCGCGGTGATCGAGAACATCCTGGCCCGCTGGGCGGAGGCGGCGGCCGTGGCGGTGTACGCGGTGCCGGACCCGGTCGCCGGGGACCAGGTGATGGCGGCGCTGGCCATGCGGGCGGGGGCCGCCTTCGACCCGGCCGCCTTCACCGCGTTCCTCGCGGCCCAGACGGACCTGGGCACGAAGATGGCCCCCGCCTTCGTACGGATCGTCCCGGGGATGCCGGTGACGGCGACGAACAAGGTGCACCGGGTGGGGCTGCGCCGGGAGGGGTTCTGGTGCGGTGATCCCGTGTGGCGGCGGGATCCGGACGGCGGCTACGCGCCCCTCGGGGGCGAGCGGCTGGCGGCCCTGCTGGGCGAGTACGAGGAGCGGGGGACGCAACTGCCGGACGGGCCCGGAATCCGGGCCCGGCCGGCGAGCGAGGACGGAACGGCGTACCCGCACTAGTCCGTCAGGGCCATCTCCTCCCGCACGGCGGCCGCCGCCGTGCCCGCGCCCGCTTTCGCGGACCGCCGCAGCAGCGCCGCGGCCAGCACCGCGCCCACCAGCAGCAGCGCGGCCCCCGCCACCGAGGCGTACTGCATGCTGTGCACGAAGGCCTCCCGCCCGACCGGGATCAGCGAACCGTCGCCCGTGGCCACCGCTCCGGCGAGGGTCTTGCGGGCGGCCTCGGGAGCGGAGTCCGGCATGTCCGCGGTGTAGATCGCGGTGGCCACCGCACCCAGCAGGGCCATCCCCGTCGCACCGCCGAACTCCTGGCCGGTCTCCAGCAGCGAGGCCGCCGTACCGGCCTTCTCCGGCGGGGCCGTGGACAGCGCCAGGTCCGAGACGAGCGCCATCACGGTGACGATGCCGCAGCTCATCACGGCGCAGCCGGTGAGCAGCAGCGCCAAGGAATCCGTACCGGTCAGGGCGAGGACGGCGAAACCGGCGGCGGCGATGACGAAGCCGGCGCAGATCACTCGCACACGGTCGGTCCGCTGGGCGATCGCCGTGGCCGTCGGGGCCGCGGCGCCCACCGCCAGCGACGGCGCCAGGCTCCACAGCGCGGCCTCCATCGTGCCCATGCCGAGCACCGACTGGAGGTACTGCGTGGTGAAGAACGAGGAGCCCATCATCGCGAACGCGGCCAGTGCGTTCAGCCCGATCCCCACCGAGAAGCCGCGGTCGCGGAAGAGCTCCCGGCTGATCATCGCGTCGGCGTGGCGGCGCTGGCGCCGGACGAAGAGCCGGCCGATCAGCAGCCCGGCCGCGATGATCAGGCCGTTGCGCAGGCCGAGCCCGTGGGCGGCGCTCTCCTTGATGCCGTAGATGACCGGCAGCGCGGACCCCATCGACAGCGGCACGCTGAGGAAGTCGAACCGGCCGGGCTCCGGGTCCTTGAACTCCGGGACCAGCACCGGCACCAGGACCAGCAGCAGCACCATCGCCGGCACATTGATCAGGAAGACCGAGCCCCACCAGAAGTGCTCCAGCATGAGCCCGCTGAGCACCGAACCGAGCGCGATCCCGCCCGCCATGGCCCCCGACCAGATCCCCACGGCCCGGCCGCGCTGCCGCTCGTCGCGGAACATGTTCCGCACCAGCCCCATGGTCGACGGCATCAGCGTCGCCCCGCCGATCCCGAGCAGGGCGCGGGCCGCGATCAGCATCTCGGGGCTGGTGGCGTACGCGGCGGCGACGGACGCGGCACTGAAGGCGACCGCGCCCAGGAGCAGCAGCTTGCGACGGCCGATCCGGTCGCCGAGCGAGCCCATCGTGATGAGCAGGCCGGCCAGGGCGAAGGCGTACACATCGAAGATCCAGAGCTGCTGGGTGGCGCTGGGGGCGAGGTCCCGGTCGATGGCCGGGATCGCGAAGAAGAGGACGGAGATGTCCATCGAGACGAGGAGGAGGGGGAGCAGGAGGACCACGAAGGCGGTCCATTCCCGGCGACCGGCGAGGTGGCCGCGCTCGGCGGTGGTGCTCGTTGCGTTCGTCATGCCAAGGAATGTACGGGCGTTTAAAACACTTGTCTAGTACGCATGTATAAAACGTACGGACGTGTAAGACGTTCGTACATCTCCGAGGGCAGCGAAAAACGCACTGGGCGGTTCACGTGTGTACGTGAACCGCCCAGTGCGTTGTCTGTGCGCCGCCAGGGACTCGAACCCCGGACCCGCTGATTAAGAGTCAGCTGCTCTAACCAACTGAGCTAGCGGCGCCTGCTGACTCGAAAATAATACCTGCTCCCGAGGGGTGCTGATGACACCCCCGCCGGACGGGGCCCGGGGAGGCCCGTCCGGAACGGGACCCTTAGAGCGCCATCGACAGGAGGACCGGCGCCGCCCGCCGGTTCAGCGTCTCCGCCGCCGCGCGCAGCCGGTGCGCGTCCTCGACCGGAAGCGACAGTGCCAGACAGCCCGCCGATGCCCCGGCCGTCAGCGGCACCGCCGCGCACACCGTGCCGACCGCGTACTCCTGGAGGTCGAGCACCGGGACCGTCGCGGGCTGGCTGTCCAGCTTGGAGAGGAGCACCTTCTCGTTGGTGATCGTCCGCGAGGTGAGCCGGGGCGTCTTGTGGCGGGAGATGTGGTCGCGGCGGCCGTTCTGGTCGAGCTGGGCCAGCAGGCACTTGCCGACCGCCGAGGCGTGCGCGGAGGACCGGAAGTCCACCCACTCGTTGACCGCGGGGGTGTGCGGGCCGTCGGCGTACTGCGTGATCCGGATCTCGCCGTCGACGTACCGGCTGATGTAGACCGCCGCGCCGACCGAATCGCGCAGCTGCGCCAGTATCCGCTGGAGCCTGGTCTCCAGGGCCTGTCTGCGGGCCGGCCCGGAACCGATGAGCAGGAGCGAGGAGCCGACGACGTACGCGCCGTCGGTGACCTGCTCGACGTAGCCCTCGCGGCGCAGGGTCAGCAGCAGCGGGGTGAGATGCCCGGCGGGCAGCCCCGTCTCCCGGGAGATCTGGGTGCCCGTCACGCCGTCGCCGTGCTTGGAGACCGTTTCGAGAACGCGAAGGGCGTACTGCACCGAAGGGAACGGTGCGGTCGGCTCGGGCTTCAATGCCACGGTTTCCCCCTGCCAGGTTGTGACCGCAAGCTCTGTCCTCACGATAGCCGCCAAGGCCCCTTGCGGGGGCGGCTGTTGACGACTCGGCGGAGCGCCCCGGCGTCGTGAGCTGGGGCGCATCCGTCCGGCATATGCCAAAGTCACTGTCGTTCGGTGAGTGGCGAGGTCACAGCACTGCGTCGAGGAACGCGCGGGTACGTTCGTGCTCCGGATCCGAGAAGATTTTCTCCGGCGGCCCGGATTCGACCACGTGTCCTGCATCGAACATCAGTACCTTCTTCGAGACGTCCCGGGCGAAGTTCATCTCGTGGGTCACACAGACCATGGTGATGTCGGTGTTCCTGGCGATGTCGCTCAGCAGATCCAGCACGCCCGCCACCAGCTCCGGGTCGAGCGCCGACGTCACCTCGTCCAGCAGCAGGATCTCCGGCCGCATCGCCAGCGCGCGGGCGATCGCCACCCGCTGCTGCTGACCGCCGGAGAGCTGGGACGGATGCGCGTCGATCTTCCCCGAGAGCCCCACCAGGTCGAGCAGTTCGCGGGCCCGGTCCTCCGCTTCGGCGCGGTCCATGCCCAGTACGTTGACCGGGGCCTCGGTGATGTTCCGCAGCACGTTCATGTTCGGGAAGAGGTTGAACTGCTGGAAGACCATGCCGATCTTCTTCCGGGCCTCGCGCAGATGCTTCTCGCTCGCGGGCTTCAGCGATCCGTCGGGCGCCGCGACGTGGGACAGCGGGCTGCCGTCCACCCAGATCACGCCGTCGCTGACCTTCTCCAGGGTCATCAGCAGCCGCAGGATGGTGGTCTTGCCGGAACCGCTGGGACCGATCAGGGTGACGTGCTCGCCGCGCCGCACCGAGAAGTTCAGCCGGTCGAGGACGACGTGGTCGCCGTACCGCTTGACGACGTCGTCGAAGCGGACCAGCGGCGGGCCGGTCTCCGGCGCGGCCCGGGGCGCGGTGGCCGGCACGGCGTCCCGGGGGGCCGCTGCCGCCGGCTTCTGCAGGGGGAGGGGTTCAGTGGCCAAGACGCTTCTCCAGCTTTCTCATAAGGAGCGAGGTGGGGTAGCTCGCGACCAGGAAGACCAGGCCGGCGAGCGTGAATGCCTCGGTGTACGCGAAGTGGTCGGCGCCGTACTTACGGGCCTCGAAGACCATTTCCTGCACCGTGATCACGGCGAGGAACGGGGTCTCCTTGAACATCGAGATCGCGTAGTTGCCGAGCGCGGGCAGCACATTGCGCACCGCCTGCGGCAGGATCACGGCCTGCCAGGTCCGCCGCGGGCCGAGCGAGAGCGCCCGGCAGGCCTCCCACTGGCCCTTCGGCACCCCGTCGATCCCGGCGCGGTACACCTCGGAGGTGTACGTGGCGTAGTGGACACCCAGCACCACGATGCCGATGGTCAGCGGCTCCACCGAGCTGAACAGGGCGGCCGCGCCGACCAGTTGGACGAGCAGCGGGGTGGACCGGATGAACTCCATCACGACCCGCACCGGCACCGTCACCCACCTGCTCGGGGCACGTCCGGCGACCGCGATGGCCAGCCCCAGGACGGCGGCGACCAGCGTGCCGAGAACGGTCGCGAGCAGGGTGACCTCGAAACCCTTGAGCAGCAGGGGGAGGGCGTCCCCGGCGGCGTTCCAGTCGAAGCCGTTCACCGGGCACCTCCCGCCGGCGAGGCGACGGCCTCGGTGGCGCTGCGGCTGCGCAGCAGCGAACCCGCGCCGGTGTGCAGCCCGAGCCGCCGCTTGGCGCTCCGCTCCAGCAGATTCATCAGCAGGGTCAGCGCGTAGGCCAGCACGAAGTAGATGACCAGCAGGGTCAGATACGCGGCGAGCGTCTCACCGGTGCGGTCGCGCAGCTGCTGGACCACGGTCATCAGGTCGGCCGCGGAGATCAGCCACAGCAGCGGGGTGCACTTCAGCAGCTGGATCAGCAGATTGGTGAAGGACGGGATCATCTGCACCCAGGCCTGCGGAAGGATCACCTTGCGCATCCGGTGCAGCGGCGACATGTTCAGCGCGACGGCCGCCTCGTACTGGCCGCGCGGCACGGAACCGATCGCCCCGCGCACCACCTCGGCGCCGTACGCGCCGTAGTTGAGACCGAAGGCGACGACACCGCAGAGCAGCGGGTCCAGCTCGTACCCCGTCAGGGTCGGCATCGCGTAGTAGAGCCAGAACAGCTGGATGTAGAGCGAGGTGCCGCGGAAGAACTCCACGACCACGCGCGACACCCCGCGCAGCACCAGCAGCCGGCCGACCGACATCAGGCCGAGGGCGAACGACAGGAGCAGGGCGGCCAGCGCGCCCAGGACGGTGGCCTGGAGGGTCACCCACAGCCCGGAGCGCAACTGCGGCAGATCGTCGAGGAAGGCGGAGAAGAAATCACTCATGCGGCGCGGTCCGTCCCTGTCAGCCCTTGCACAGATCGGCCGTCTTCAAGGTGGCCGGGGGGAGTTCGGAGGCCCCGAAGCCGTACTCCTGGAGCAGGCCGACATAGCGCGACCGGTCCGCGACGATCTTCTTCAGCTCGCGGTTGAAGGCGTCCCGCAGGTCCTCGTTGCCCTTGCGGAAGACGGCGCCGCCGGGGCTGTACTGCTTCGTGCCGTCCAGCTCCGGCAGGAAGGCGTCGGTGACCTCGGTGTCCGGATTCGTCTTCGCCAGCCAGCGCAGCGAGATCCCGGTGAGCAGGAACGCGTCGATCCGGCCGCCCTTGACCGCGTCGGCGCCGTCCTGCGGCTTCTGCAGCGTCTTGATCCGGCCCTCGGGGATGCCGGCGCCCTGGGCGTACCTGGCCTCGACGGCGCCCGACATCACCCCGACGGTGATCCCGGCGGCCTTCGCGGACGCCAGGTCGGTGACCTTCTTCGGGTTGCCCTTCCTGACCATCAGGGCGGTGGGGGAGATGAACTCCGGTTCGGAGAAGAGGGCGTTGGCGCAGCGCTCGGGCGTGATCGCCATTCCGGCGCTGACCACGTCGTACTTGCCCGCCTGGAGTCCGGGGATCAGACCGTCCCACTCGGAGAGCGTGGGCTTCAGCTCGTCGACGCCGAGCGCCTTGAAGATCTCCCGGTGCAGGGTGGGCGCCTCGCCCTTGAGCTGCTTGCCCTCCAGGTAGCCGTACGGGGCCTCATTGGCGTACGCGACCCGGACGAAGCCCTGCTTGCGGAGCTTGTCGAGCGCCCCCGCCCCGTCCGCGGAACCGGCGTCGGTCTTGCTGCACGCGGAGAGCAGACCGGGAACGACGAGCAGGCCGCCCACGGCTGCCGATCGGTTCAGAAAGCCCCGGCGGGACAGATTCGGGAAGTCAGCCATGGTTCGCAGTCTCCTGGAGGGGTCGAACAGTCCGGACAGGGTGAGCGCCTGCCCGATCCGGTACGTCTATGCAGGAGACGGCCGCATGTGACCGAACGGTGTCCGGAAGGTGACCTTCCCGTGTCCCGTCCGGGGGCGCGGCGAGGCCCGGTGCGCGGGGCCTACTACCCAGTGCGCAAAGCTTCATGACGGCCAGTCATGCGCCGGGAGCGGTGGCCGGCGGACCGGACCAGGTCAGCTCACTTCATTCGCCCGGCTCCCGCACGGGGACGTAACCCCGTTGCTTGTCCACCACGTTGGGCAACGGCTCCCCGGCCGCCCAGAGTTCGTACATCGCCACGAACTGCTCGCTCAGCCGGTCCCGCCAGCCCGCGGTGTCGCCGCTCATGTGCGGGGACACGATCAGATCCGGTACGTCCCAGAGCGGGCTCTTTGGCCCCAGCGGTTCCCGCTCGAAGACGTCGAGTGCCGCTCCCGCGATCCAGCGCCTGCGCAGGGCCTCGGCCAGATCGTCCTCGACGACCATCGGTCCGCGCCCCACGTTGATGAAGCGGGCCGACGGCTGCATCAGCCCGAAGAACCGGGCGTCGAACATGGCGCGGGTCGACTCGGTCAGCGGAGCCGCGCAGATCACCCAGTCGGCCAGGGCGGTCAGCCGGTCCAGGTCCTCGGTGCCGTGGATGGTGCGCCGCGCCGTGCGCCCCACGAGCGCCACCTGGACGCCCAGCGCGATCAGCAGTCTGGTGATCTCCCGCCCGATCGGGCCCGCGCCGACGACCACCGCGCGGCTGCCCGCGAGCCGGATGGTCTCGCGGTGGCGCCACTGTCGCCGCCGCTGGAGCTCCAGCGTGCCGGGGAGATCCTTGGCGAACGCCAGCACCAGACCGGTCACGTACTCGGCGATCGGCCGCTCGAAGATGCCCCGGGCGTTGGTCACCACCGTGCCGGAGGCCGTCAGCTCCGGGCAGAGCAGCCGGTCCACACCCGCGCTCGCCGTGTGCACCCAGGCCGGGCGCGGTCCGTCGCCGGGCCAGGCGGCCCGTACCGCGTCGGAGGTGAAGTCCCACACCAGCAGCACATCGGCCGTCGGGAGCCGTGCGGCGAGTCCGGCCCCGTCCGTGTACCGGATCCGGGCCCGGCCGGTCAGCCGGCCGAGCCGGGGCGACGGGTCGGTGTCCAGCACGAGCAGGGTGGGCACTGACATGAGGGACCGTCGCTCCGCTGCCTCTGGGATGTGCGGATTGACCACGCTCGCACTCGGGCCCGGACCCGTCAACAGGGCACCGCGGGACTCATGTCATATGGGGGAATACTGGTAAGGAACGGGATGTACGGGCGCGGGCCGATCCGCCGCGCCCCGGACGGAACGGGAAGGGTGACATGACGACCGTCGGAATTCTCTACCCGGGCCATCGCGCGGAGGACGACTTCCCGCGGATGGAGATCCTGCTCGACGCCGTCAGGCTGGTCGTGCACCGCACCGATGTCGACGACGACGCCTACACGGCCGACGCGCTGACGCGTACCGGCGCGCCCGAGCGCCTGGCCGCCGGAGTGGAGGAGCTCCAGCGCGCCGGTGTCGAGTCCGTCGTCTGGGCGAGCGGCGGCGGCAGTTTCCTGTACGGCTGGGAGGGTGCCCATGAACAGACCGCCGCCCTGGCGCGGGCGGTCGGCGTGCCCGCCTCCAGCACCGCGCTCGGCTTCGTCCACGCGGTACGGGAGCTGGACGCCGTACGGGTCGCCGTCGCCTCCACCTACCCCGAGCGCCTCACCGGCCTGTTCGCCGACTTCCTGCGCGCCGGGGGCATCGAGGTGGCCGGCACCCGTGCCGAGCCGCTCGGATCGGCCACCGAGGCCGCCGCCTGGGACCTGGGCCGGGTGAAGGAACTCGCCGTCGCCGCCGACCGGCCGGAGGCGGACGCGGTACTGCTGCCCGACACGGCGCTGCACACCGCCGGGCACGAGGCGGAACTGGAGGAACTCCTCGGCAAGCCGGTCCTCACCGCGAACCAGGTCACCGTCCGCGAGGGGCTGCGGCTGGCCGGCCGCCGCGCGTGGTCCCCGGCGCTGGGCAGGCTCTTCGCCGACCGGGAGGCACCGCCGGCCCCGGTCGGCGCCTGGGGCGCGGGGCGGGAACGCGCCCACGGCGGCCGGCACGGACGGCCCGGAAAGTAGCCGGCAGGTCCTGCGGGAGCGGCCCGGGAATAAAACGGAGACGACCTCCTGTTACGCGCTGAGGACGTACGAGCTACGCGCTGAGGGCCTACGAGCCGGACGCAGGCGCACCACCGGAGAGGCCAGGACGTGGACGAGATTCGAGGCGACGAGATCCGGGGCAAGGCGGAGGGAACGGCCACCGTGCCGCTCTCCGTACTCGACCTGGTGACCGTGGGGCAGGGCCGCACCGCCACCCAGGCGCTGCGCACGAGCGTGGACATCGCACGGCTCGCCGAGCGCCGCGGATTCCACCGCTACTGGGTCGCCGAGCACCACTCCATGCCCGGCGTCGCCTCCTCCTCCCCGGCCGTGATCCTGGCCCACCTGGCCGCCCACACCGAGCGCATCAGGCTCGGCTCCGGCGGCGTGATGCTCCCCAACCACGCCCCGCTCGTCATCGCGGAACAGTTCGGCACCCTGGAGGCCATGGCCCCCGGCCGCATCGACCTCGGCCTCGGCCGCGCCCCCGGCACCGACGGCGCGACGGCGGCCGCCCTGCGCCGCAGCGACCGGCTGAACGAAGGGGCCGACGACTTCCCGCAGCAGCTCGCCGAGCTGACCCGGTTCCTGGACGACGACTTCCCCGACGGCCACCCCTACGCCCGGATCCACGCGGTCCCCGGCCCCGTCCAGGCCACGGCCGAGGGCGGCGTCCAGTCGCCGGCCCGCCCGCCGGTCTGGCTGCTCGGCTCCTCCGGCTTCAGCGCCCGGCTGGCCGGGGTACTCGGCCTGCCCTTCGCCTTCGCCCACCACTTCTCGGCCCAGAACACGATCCCGGCGCTCGACCTGTACCGCGAGTCGTTCCGCCCGTCCGCGGTGCTCGACGCCCCGTACGCCCTGATCGGTGTCGCGGCCCTGGCCGCCGACGACGAGCGCGAGGCCCGCCGCCAGGTGCTCTCCGGCGCCCTGTCCATGGTCCGGCTGCGCACCGGCCGCCCCGGCCTGGTCCCGACGCCCGAGGAGGCGGAGGCGTACGCCTTCAGCCCCATGGAGCGCGAGTTCGTCGACGGCTGGCTCACCAACATCGTCCACGGCACGCCGGACGCGGTCCGCGGCGGCCTCGACGACCTGGCCAAGCGCACCGGCGCCGACGAGCTCATGATCACCGCCAACGCCCACGGCGGCGAGGCCAGGCTGCGCAGCTACGAGCTGATCGCGGACGCCTACGGGCTGCCCACCGCCTGACCCCGGGCCCGCGGCACGGCCGTCGTGCGGACGGCCATGCCGCGACGGACCGGTTCGGACCCGCTCAGACCTGTAACGGGCGGGTGCCGATCAGCTCGGCGATCCGCTCCGGGGCCACCGCGCGCGAGTACAGCCAGCCCTGACCGGTGTCGCAGCCGATCCTGCGCAGCCGTTCCGCCTGGCCGGCCGTCTCCACGCACTCCGCGGTGACGGTCAGGCCCAGCCGGTGCGCCAGCTGCACCATCGCCTCGACGATCGTCTCGTCGGCCGGGCTCGGGTGGGCGCCGTCGTCGTAGCGGAAGCCGCGTACGAAGGAGCCGTCCAGCTTCAGCACCGAGACCGGCAGCCGGCTCAGATAGGCGAGGTTGGAGTAGCCCGTACCGAAGTCGTCGATGGCGATCCGCACACCCATCTCGCTGAGCGACTGGAGCGCCTGGATCGGGCGGCCCGCCGAGCCCATCACCGCGGACTCGGTCAGCTCCAGCTGGAGCAGCGAGGGATCGAGGCCGGTCTCGGCGAGGATCTCCGCGACATCGGTGACCAGATCGGAGTCCCAGACCTGGCGCACGGCGACATTGACGCTGATGAACAGCGGCGGATCGGTGGGGTGTTCCAGCTGCCAGCGCCGGGCCTGGCGGCAGGCCGACTGCAGCACCCACCGGCCGAGCTGGACGATCGAGCCGTCCTCCTCGGCGATCGCGACGAACCGATTCGGCGAGAGCATGCCGAACTGCGGATGGTTCCAGCGGACCAGGGCCTCCACCCCGCGTACGACCCCGTCGGCCATGCCGACCAGCGGCTGGTACTCGATGGTGAACTCGCCGCGCTCCACGGCGGGCCGCAGATTGGACGAGAGCGTCTGCCGGGTCATCCGGTGGGCGTTGCGCTCCGGGTCGAAGACCGTCCAGCGGGCCTTGCCGTCCGCCTTCGCCCAGTACAGCGTGGTGTCGGCGGCCTGCATCAGACCGGTGGCCGAGGTACCGGCCACGGCCCGCTCCACCACCCCGATCGAGGCGGACACGGAGATCCGCTGCCCGGCCAGGTCGAAGGGCTGCTGGAGGGCGGCGAGGACCGAGCGGGCCAGGTCGGTGAGCTGCTGCGTACCGGCGGAGTCCTCGACCAGGATGGCGAACTCGTCGCCGCCGAGGCGCGCCACGAGAGGGGCACCGGAGCGGTGCGGGCCGTCCTGGGCGGCGCACTCGGTGAGCCGTGCGGCGACGGCGGCGAGCAGCCGGTCGCCGACCCGGTGGCCCATCGTGTCGTTGACGGCCTTGAAACCGTCCAGGTCCAGGTAGCAGAGCCCGACCCGGCCGTGCCCGGCGGTGCCGTCGTCGTACGGCGGGGTCTCCAGGACGGCCGAGAGCCGTTCGAAGAACAGCGTCCGGTTGGGCAGCCGGGTCACCGGGTCGTGCATCTGGAGGTGGCGCAGCCGTTTCTGCAGCTCGCGCCGGTCGCTGATGTCCGAGACGGAGAGCAGCACCCGGCCGGGCCCCGGGCCGTCGTCCGCACCGGCCGCCCGCTCGGGCATCGGTACGACGGTGACCTCGGCCCACAGCGCGCGTCCGTCGGGGTGCTTGAGCCGGTGGGTGCAGCGGAACCGTGAGCGCCGTCCGTGCAGCACCTCGCGGTACGCGTGCCAGGTGCGGCCGTCCGCCGCGAGGTCGAGCAGATCGGCCGCGGACTGGTTGGCCAGCCTCGGGGCGGAGAGGCCGAGCAGGGTGCCGAGGGCCTCGTTGGCGGTGACCACCAGACCCTCGTGATCGACCACGGCCATCGGGAGCGTGGCGGCCAGGAACGCGGCCCGGTAGCCGTGCGGCTCGGAGCCCCCGGCCTCGGCGGGGGGCCACGGAGCGTGACGATCCACGGCCGCCGGTCCTGCGGAATGCCGGGGTGTGCCCGCCGTGGGCCCGCGCCCTTCGGGGGTTCCGCTCACCGTTCGCTCCCGCCGTGCAGTTCTGTCCTGAACAGGTGTGGCCGGACTGGCCCGTCGCGCGGAGCGCCTGGGTCGGAGGCGGGAATCGCGCGGGAAAGCCTGGTGAAGCATAGAGGTTGGTGCGTCGGCCGTTCCAGCGCCCGACCCTTCCATGCCCCGCGTTCGCCCCGCATGGGCCATTCGCGCAGGGATCCGTTTTGCCCGTAATCGATCACTTCTGAGTGATTGCGTTCTTCTGCATGGCCTCGATGACCGATTGTGACTGTCTGTGAGGGTCGGGGCCCTGATCGATCACTGACTCGACTGGGGCAGCTCAACAGGACGGAAGCCCTCGACCGACACAGGGTGAGTGGGTGACCGCATCTCGCACCCGGAGGTAGTTGTGCCGCGTCAGCACAGATCCGGGGGAGTGGAGAGGCCGAGCCTGCGCGCCGTCGGTGCCGCCGTGACCTCTCTCCTGGCGCTCGCTGCCACCTCCCTCGTCGCCGGGCCCGCCGTGGCCGCCACCGGTGAGGCGGGCCCCTGTGCCCTGCCCCGGACCGAGGCCCACCACTCGCTCGGGGTGAGTGACTGGAACAGTGCCTACCCCCGGCCCGACCACCCCCTCGACGCGGTCATGATCTTCCTGTCCTTCCCGGACCACACCCCCGCGATGACTCCGGCCGAGCTCGCCGCCGACCACTTCCCCGCCACCACCCGGTTCTTCCAGCGCGCCTCGTACGGGAAGTTCACCCTGCGCCCGCACCCGATGCGGCAGTGGATCAGGATGCCCAGGACGTCCGACCAGTACGGCATACACCGCGACTGGGACAACGACGGGCGCGGCGCCTATCTCCGCGACGCCATCGCCGTGGCCGACCCGAAGGTCGACTTCTCCCGGTACGACATCGTCTATCTGGTCGCCGATCCGGACGCCCCGGGCGTCGACTCCGACGCCACCAAGGTCGTCAACTTCGACCAGCCGCTGCACGCCGACGGCACGGCCATCCGCCGCGTCGTCACCGTCTTCGAACAGCACCCGCCGGACCGCAATGTGCTGGCCCACGAGACCGGGCACGTCTTCGACCTGCCGGACCTCTACCACCGCCCGTCCGACGGCAAGGGGGACTGGGACACCTACGTCGGCGACTGGGACGTGATGGGCAGCCAGTTCGGGCTCGCACCCGACCTCTTCGGCTGGCACAAGTGGAAGCTGGGCTGGCTGGACCGCAGACAGGTGGTCTGCGTCCAGCGCAGCCGGGACATCACCCTGGAGCCGATGGCCGCCGCACCCGCGCCCGGGGCCTCCATCGGCACCCGGCTCGCGGTGATCAGGACCGGCGAGGACAGCGCCGTGGCCATCGAGGCCCGCAGTGCCACCGGCAACGACAGCACGACCTGCACCGAAGGAGTCCTGCTCTACCGGGTGAGCAACGGAACCCCGTCCGGCGGCGGCCCGGTCGAGGTCCTCGACACCCACCCCCGCACCGACGCCTGCTGGGACCGCTCGGTCTACGCCCCGCTCGCGGACGCCCCGCTGCGGGTCGGCGAGACGTACAGCATCCCCGGCGGGCACGCCAGGGTCGAGGTCGCCGACCGGAAACCGTCGGGCGCCTGGACGGTCCGGATCACCACCGGGACGTGAGAGGCCCGGCCCCGCGGCCGAAACAACGCAAGAGGCCCGGCCCCCGGCCGAAACGAAGAAGCCCCCCGCTTCCGCGAGGGGCTTCTTCCGTCTGTGCGCCGCCAGGGACTCGAACCCCGGACCCGCTGATTAAGAGTCAGCTGCTCTAACCAACTGAGCTAGCGGCGCCTGCTGACGTCGTAGACATTAGCATCCGGATCGGCGGGAGGAAAAATCGAATTCCGGGCCACCGACGAGGGCGCCGACCTGGTCACCCGCACACAGGCCCAGAGCAGTACGTCGGGGCCCGGCAGCCAGGGGCTGCGGGTGTCGGGTGCGACCAGCCAGCGGGGGCCGGGGGCGGCCGGGGCGCAGGTCAGGGGCGGGACGGTCACCGCGTCCCCGGTGCCGTGGCAGAGCAGCGGCGGAACCCTGCCGTCACCGTCCTCACCGTCGCCCCGCCCCTGCGGGCCCATGGCGGCCCGCGGCTCGGTCCCGCCGCCCCACTCCTCCCAGTCGAGCAGCGAGGGGAGCCGCTGGGCGGTGCCGGGCGAGGCGAAGAGCAGCATCCGCCCGCGGTGCGTGGCCACCGGGCCGGAGCCGGGGCCGTCGGACCACAGGTGCTCCAGCATCCGGCGCCCGAAGAGGGTGGGCACATTCACCACGTCGAAGGCCGATCCGCACGGCAGCACACCGGGCGAGGAGGGGTGGGCCTCCCACTGGGCCAGCGTGCTGCGCGGATACGCGGCCGCGCCGGCGAGCCAGGCGGCACCGGCCGCCGTGACCTGAGCCGTTTGGTGCGTGGCCTGGTTCCGCAGAACGGCGAAGACGTCGGCGTCGTGCGAGCGGGGGGCGTCGCCGTGATGCAGGGTCGAGTTGTCTGGCAGCCATGCGGTCATGCCGACATGTCTACCTGGAGTGATCAAACGGATTCCGAGAGTTGCCGGAAACCGGGACAGGCCGGGGGGCGGAGGAGTATCTTGCGCTCGGGCATATGCCAGTGGTTCTACCCGGGGTCAGGACCGGCCGGGCCGGGCGGTACGCCGGGGCCCTGGGCACCCCGCCCCGCAGGACCGATGCCACCCGCGCGACGGCCGTGGTCCGGCGCCCACGACGGCCGCACCGGACCGGTCCGGTACCGGCCGTCAGGGCGTGGAACCGCCCAGCAGGCTGCGGCCGAACTCCACCATCTTCTTGGCATAGTCCTCGGTCCACCGCGCGCGCTGCGCGATGTCCGCGATGGTGAGCCGGTCGAACCGGCGCGGATCGGCGAGCTGGGCGGCGGCGATCGCCTGGAACTCCACCGCCCGGTCGGTCGCGGCCCGGAACGCCAGGGTCAGCTCGGTGGCGCGGGACAGCAGCTCCTTCGGATCGTCCATCGACTCCAGGTCGAAGAAGTGCTCCGGATCGGCGACTGCCGCCGACGGTTCGAAGAGCAGGGGCGCGGGGCGCATCCGCTGCTGCCCGTTCCGCTCGGGTTGTGCCATGTGGTGTTGCCTCCTCGGGTCGGGCCGACGGCCACCCTCCATTGTCCAACGCCCCGCAAGGGGGCCCGGCACACGGCCGGGACCGGGGGTGCGCCGGAGGCCGTCACGCCGCCCACCGCACCCGGTGCTCCGCCAGATGCGCCAGCACCGCGTGGTTGGCCTCCCAGCCGTCCGGGAACTTCACCGTGACGCCCAGCTGGACCGGCTCCGTCGACGGGTGTTCGTCCAGCAGCTCGGTGACGCCCGCCCGGCACACCACGATGCAGGCGTGCCGGTGGCGCGAGGCCAGTACGCAGAGCCGGCCCGTCTCCAGGTGGAAGGCCGTGGCGTCGGGGCGGCCGGACAGCGGGTGCAGGACCACCGTCACATCGAACTCGCGGCCCTGGAGCCGGTTCGCCGTGTCCACCGCGACGCCCGTCACCCCCAGCTCCGCGAGGGCCGCCCGGACCGCCGCCGCCTGGTCGCGATGGGCGGTGCCGACCGCGACCCGGTCCGCCGTCACCGGCACCGGGTCCGGGGAGCGCTCGCTGGTCGCCGCACCGCCCCGGTCCAGCAGCCTGCGGACCACCAGGGCCACCGCCCGCACCGCCTCCGGGTCGGTGCGCGGGGTGTGCCTGGCCGGCAGTTCGAGCAGGCCCCAGCCGGACTCCGCGGCCTCGTCCAGCACCCGGTCCGGCGCCGAGCCGTCGGACGCGACGCCGAACGCCAGCTGCCGGTCGCCGTGGTCCGTACCGCTGCGGAACGGGGTGTACGGGTAGAACGCGTCCGAGACCAGCGGCGCCGCGGAGGCGGGCAGCCGCCACGACACCGGCAGCCGGTGCTGCGGCAGCCGGGGATTGTGCGCGAGGAGGGTGGAGACCGCACTCGCGGACGGGTCGTAGGAGAGCCCCGCCCACTGGTCCGCGCCGACGATCGAGAACGGGTCCAGCTGGCCCGGGTCGCCGACGAACAGCGCCCGCTCGAAGAGCCCCGCGACGGCCAGCAGCGCGTCCGAACGCATCTGGTACGCCTCGTCCACGATCGCGTGGCCCCAGGGCTCGACGTTCTTCACGTGCGCCCACTTCGCGGCCGTCGAGATGACCACGTCGAGCCCGGCGAGATCGGACGCCTTCGCCGACTTCCGAACGTTGGCCAGCCCGTCCAGGACCTTGTCGTACGGGTCGGTGTCATTGCTGTGCAGCCGGCCGACCGGCAGCCCCGGATCCTTCTCCGCCAGCCGCACCACCAGGTCGTCGACCTGGGCGTTGGTCTGCGCGACCACCATCAGCGGATGCCCGGCCGCGGCGAGTTCGCGCGCGGCGCGCACCACCAGCGTCGACTTGCCCGCGCCCGGCGGGGAGTCCACCACGATGCCGCGCGACGTACCGCCCAGGGTGTCGGCGAGGATCGCGTCGGTCGCCCGCGCGGCCTGGGCGCCCGGGTCGAATACGGCGGTCACAGGAGGTCCTCCGCGGTCACGGGGTCGGGATGCTCGGCGAGCCCGGCCGCACCCGGCGGGCCGCCGTGCGTCCAGGGCGTCGCCTCCGGGTCCGGCAGCTTCGGGCCGCCGCGCTGATCGTGCTCGAAGAGCGTCCAGGCGATCCGGTCGCCCGGCTCGGGCAGCGAACCCGGCGCCGGCTCCTTGCCCCGGCCCATCCGGTCGAGGATCCGCAGCACCAGCGAGGGCGCGCCCCCGCCCTCCGGCTCGGCGTACCCCACGAACTCGGCGGTCTGCGGCCTGCCCTCCAGCGAGCGGTACACCTTGGTGCGCTCGCCGAGATGCGGGTGCTCCTCCGTAAGGACCGTGACCAGCGGGCGCGGCGAGGGGCGCTTGGACTCGCTGTACGCCATCACCACCTCCGCCACCTCGGCGACGAACGCCTCACCGGCCAGCCGCCGCCCGGCCAGCACCAGCGGATCGTCCAGCGCCTCCTGGGCCTCCAGCTGGGCCTGGGCCGTCTCCCGCGAGGCCAGCTTCCGCGCCGCCGTCACCGCGTCGTCCCGGCGGGGCTGCGGCGGCTCGCCCGAGCGCACCCGGTCCCGGTGGCCGGTGAACGACCAGCGGTCCCTGGTCCAGCGGTCCTCGGCCCTGGCCCCCTCGGGGAGCTCCCTCAGCAGGTCGAGGCCCCGCCACACCGCGTCCCACGTCGGCCGTGTGACCCGGGCCAGCAGGGCCCTGATCTCCCGCTCGGCGGCGGTCAGTTCGCCCAGCCGGGCATCGGCCGCCAGACCGTCCTCGGCCGCCGCGAGCGAGGTGCGCGCCCGGTCGTACTTCTCGATGGCGGGCGCCAGCAGCCGGTTGTCGAACGCCGGGTCCGTGGCCGGGCCGGCCGGCGGGCACAGCAGCTGCCCCTCGCCGTCCCGCGCCCCCTCCGCGCGGAGGGCCGCCGAGGCACCCGACTCGCCCGCCGGGGCGTCGATCCAGGCCAGCAGCGCACCCAGATGCTGGTCCTCCAGACTGCTCTGCCCGGTCGCCCAGTGCCGGTTCAGCAGATCGGTGGTGGCGAGCAGCAGCGAGGAGCCGGGCACCCGGGCCCGCTCCCCGTAGTGCGTCAGCCAGCGGCCCAGCAGCGGGACCCGGGCGGGCGCGGGGTACGGGGCGTCCGGGTCGTCCTCGGCGGTGCGGCGGAACCGCATGGAGCGGCCCAGCAGCCGGACGAACTCGATGCCCGCCCGGCTCGGCACGATCAGCTGCGGCGCGTCCGCGCACAGCTCGACCTCGACCTTGACCTTCTTCCCGGTCTCCGGATCGGTCTCGTTGCGCTCGGCGGGCTCGACGACGTCCTCGTACGCCTCGATGTGCGGCAGCACCGCCTCGGCCAGCTCGGCGAGGAAGGCGAACCGCAGATCCCGGTCGCGCGGCTGCGAGACCGTCAGCAGCCGGGGCGCCTCCCGGTCCGTCCCGACGAGCGCGCCCAGCGGGGCGCCCGCCTCACCGGCCGTGGTCAGCGGGACCAGGACGAGCGGCCGGTCGGTGAGATGGCGGTGCCGGACCGTCGCCATCGGCTGCGCCCGGCCGCTCTCCACGGCCTCCAGCCGGGCCAGGGTGCTGATCAGCGACATGCCGGACCGCCCGCCAGCGCCTCGGCACGCAGGGCCGCCGCCCGCCGCAGGGCCGCGACCGTCGGATCCGCCGGGTCGCCCTCCTTGCCCGCGGCCGCCGCCAGCACCTCGCCCACCGTGGTCAGCCCGCCGAGCTCACCGCGCACACTCCGCCCCAGCGCCTCCACCGCACCGGCCGCACGCGCCTTCGCCCGGCAGTGGAAGGCCAGCTCGCAGGCGGCCAGGCACTCCGGGGCGTACGCCGCGCCGACCGATTCGACCGCGGCCTCCAGCTGCGGCCGGGGGCACTCCGGATCGAAGCCGGCGCCCGGGGGCAGGGTTGCCGCGATGTCCTCGATCCGGGTCAGCCTGGTCAGCTGGCGGCGGGTGACCGCGCGCTGCTTGCGTACGTCGACGACCGAGGCGGTGGGCAGGTTGGAGAAGTCCTTCGGGCAGACCAGCAGCACTCGGTGGCCGACCTCGGCGCCCTCGGTCCGCTCCGCGATCCGCTCCAGCGCCAGTACGTAGACGGCGGACTGCCGGGCCGCCGCGCCGACCTTCGCCGCGTCGGCCGAGCCGTCGACCATGGGGAAGGACTTGATCTCGACGACCGTCCAGGTGCCGTCGGGGTGCACCGCCACCGCGTCCGGCTCCAGATAGGCGGGGGAGCCCGCCACCTCCAGGGCCAGCATCGGGTGGTCCAGCAGCGCCCAGCCGCCCGCCTCGGTCGCCTCGCGCAGCGCCAGCGCCGTGCGCGCGGCGCGGCCCTCGGGGCCCGCCGCGGTCAGATCGGGCACCGCGATCCCGTGCGGTGCCTCACCGGCGCCGCCGAGGTGTTCGTGCAGCAGCCGCATCAGCTCCGTGCCGCCGTCGGCCTTGACCCTGGCCTCGAAGGCGTTGCCCCGGACGAAGGCGAACTGCGACTGCCCGTAGGGGGCCGGTGAACCGAGCGCCGCGGCCAGCGCGGCCTTGTCCACCCCGGCGCCGTCGAGCAGGGCGCGGCGCCGGCAGCCGGGGTTGGCGGCGAGGGCGGCCAGCGCGCGGGCGTCCAGCGGACGGGGCGGGACGGCCGGTCCGCGCAGCTCAGCGAGCCGCTGCCGGAGCGTCGTCGCCCGCCGCTCCCGCTGCTGCGGGGGCGGCGGTGTCGGCCCGGGGGACGCGACCGGCCGAGGCGTCTGCGTCGGCCGATGCGGCGGCATCGGTGGAGTCTGCGGAGGTGGTCCGCTGGCCGGGGATTCGCTCACCCGCGGAAGTCTTGCATCCGGCACTGACAACCGGGGACTCCGCGACCGGGGCGATCCTCGGGAAGCGTGCTCCGACCCGGTCCCGGATCCGGTCGGCGAGACGCATCACGGGCCGGGCCAGCAGGGCTCCGAGGCCCATCACGGCGGCGCCCGCGACCGCGTCGAGGAGGTAGTGGTTGGCCGTGCCCATCACCACGAAGGTGGTGATCAGGGGGTAGGCGACGCCCGCGGCCCGGACGTACGGATTCTTGCTGTGGCGCCAGAGCAGGATGCCGCACCAGAGCGCCCAGCCGACGTGCAGGCTCGGCATCGCCGCGTACTGGTTGGTCATGCCGCCCATGCCGCGCGGGGCGCTGGCCTCGGTGCCCCACCAGCCGTACGAGCTGTACTGCGCCATCGTGTCGACGAAGCCGTGCCGGGCCTCCAGCAGCCGGGGCGGGCAGGTCGGCAGCAGCGTGAAGCCGATCAGGCCGAGCAGTGTGGAGGTCATCAGCCAGGTGCGGGCCCTGCGGTACACCTCCTGGCGGCGGCGGAAGAGCCAGATCAGGACGGCCGGGGTGACGAGGTAGTGCAGGGACGCGTACGCGAAGTCGGAGGGTATGCCTATCGAGGGGTGCGCGGTGAGCAGCCGGTTGAGCGGATGTTCGAGGTTGATGTGGAGCGTCTTCTCCAGGCGCAGGATGCTCAGGCCGTGGTCGACGGCGGTGGACACGTCGCCGCGCGCCACCAGCCGGCCCGCCGAGTAGGCTCCGTACACCAGGGCCAGCAGCGGCAGCTCGGTCCACCAACGGGGCCGCGGGCGCGCCACGGGCGCGGTGCTGGCGTGCTGCATCCGGAAGCTCTCCATCATGTGTTCATACGACCGACGACGGGCGTTCAACCGTACGGGGCGGTCCGGTCTCGATTCCCCCGGGGTCCCTTCGGGACCCCGCGTGCGGACAGATTTCTCCGCGCAGAGTGGGACGCCGGTGCGGCCCGGGAGGTTGCCTCGCGAGCACGTACGCGATGATGGGAAAACCGGATGATCCGCATCGTCGCGGACGCCGGCCTCAGATCTCAGTTCAGGGAGAGCCGTCATGGCACCGCGTATCCTGCTCGCCCGGCACGGCCAGACGGAGTGGTCCGTCAACGGCAACCACACCGGCAGGACGGACATCCCGCTGCTCGACACCGGCCGTGCGGGCGCGAAGCTCCTCGGCGAACGGCTGCGGCGCGGGCCGTGGGCGGAGCTGCCCGGCCTGGAAGTGCGTACCAGCCCGCTGGTGCGGGCCAGGGAGACCTGCGACCTCGCGGGATTCGCGGACCGGGCCGAGCCGTGGGACGCGCTCATGGAGTGGGACTACGGGGCGTACGAGGGGATGACCCCGGCCGAGATCAAGGCGACCCGGCCGGACTGGTTCATCTGGCGCGACGGGGTGCCGGAGGGGGAGACCCCGGCCGAGCTGTCCGCCCGCGCCGACGAGATCGTGGCCTGGGCCCGCTCGGCCGACCGCGACGTCCTGGTCTTCGCCCACGGCCACATCCTGCGGGCCCTGGGGGCGCGGTGGCTCGGCGAGGACGTGTCGTTCGCGGCCCGCATCCGGCTCGACCCGACGTCGCTGTCGGTGCTGGGGTGGGCCTACGGGGCGCCCGCGATCGAACGCTGGAACGACACGGGGCACCTGGAGCGTTAGGGCCTGTCCGGCGGATCAGGCCCTGCGGCCTTTCGCCGGACTGCCTACGGGCCCCGGTCCTACGAGGC
Organism: Streptomyces sp. DvalAA-43; assembly: GCF_900091725.1. Taxonomy (GTDB): domain Bacteria; phylum Actinomycetota; class Actinomycetes; order Streptomycetales; family Streptomycetaceae; genus Streptomyces; species Streptomyces pulveraceus. The sequence continues at coordinate 23,856 of NZ_FMBW01000074.1, forward strand.
GGCGGGTTCCGTCGCCTCCGTGTGCCGCTCCAGGAAGTCCCGCACCTCCGTCACACAGCGCTGCGGTACCAGCACCGCCACCGCCTCCGCCAGCATCGCCCGGATGCGGGTCGACCGGACCCGGCCCAGCAGGTCCAGCACCTGATGGCCCGCCGCCGCCGCCTCCGCGACCCGGCCCGCGCGGGCGAGGTCCCAGGTCAGCTCGGTCCGGTACAGCGCCAGGTTCCGGGTGAAGTGCGGGTCCTGGAGCCGGGCGGCCCGCCGGGCGTGCCGGGCCGCCCGCGACCAGTCGCCCAGCGCCGACCAGCACTGCGCCTCCAGCATCTCCAGTTCCGCCTCCCGGAAGAAGGTCATCCACTCCGGGTCGGCGTCGCACGGGCCGCGCCCGAACGCGGTGTGCGCCCGGCCGATGGCCCGCTCGCAGCCCGTACGGTCCCCGAGCCCCGCCCGGCCCCCCGCCTCCCGCAGTGCGAGCAGGGCCAGCAGCCGGGGCGAGCCCAGCGGCTGCGCCGCCCGCTGCCCGGCCTCCGCCGCGCGCACGGACTCGCGGGGCCGCCCGGTGTCCCGGGCCAGGAACGACGTGTTGCAGAACGCGTGCGCCTCCAGCGCCGCGTCCCCGGCCACCCTGGCCGTCGCGAGCGCCTCCGCGTAGTGCGAGCGGGCGTCCTCGAAGCGGCCCGAGTCATGGGCCAGCCAGCCCACCGAGATGGCCAGTTCGCCCGCTCCGGCGTGCAGCCGGTCGGCGGTGGAGCGCCTGGTGGCCGCCCCGGAGTCGAGCAGCGCGTACGCCGCCCGCAGCGGCCGGGACGCCCTGCGGTACAGACCGTCGGCGCCGTGCCGGTCGTCGAGCAGCCGGATCTGCCGCACCGCCTTCTCGACGGCGCTCACCTCGGTCTCGCCGACCCGGCGCGGGTCGGGCAGGGCGGCGGCGGACGGGGGGCCGAGGCCCAGGGTGGCGGCCGCCATCGCGGTGGTGCCGCTCGTCATGAATACGCGACGCAGCACGTCGCTCTCCTCGTAGGTGTCGCTGTGGAGCGTAGGGGGCGGGGGAGTGTCGGCAGGGGTCCGCGCCCCCCGGCCGCGTACGGTTTCGCGCGGCGAGAAGCCCAGGTCCGCCAGGGTCGTTCCGGGGAACATGTGCAGGAAGACCCGTTCGTACGCGTAGTTGGGGCAGCGGATCTCCCCGGACTCCACGCGTCCGATGTACCGGGCGTCGCACGCGACCTGCTCGCCGATCTCGCGGGCCGATCTGCGTACCGCGGCAGCGAACTCCCCGGCGGAGCGCTGTCCGCGCAGCCGCCGGAAGGCGAGGTTGGGAACTGCCCCTGTCGACACCATGGCGGGGACCTCTCTTCTGCAGCTCGTCTGCAACCGGGCTCCTGCTTCCGGTGTCCCGGCGGAGCAAGAACGTACCTGCTGTAACGAGTCACACACACAGCGTTTGCCTACAAAGCGGGCATCTCGCCCACGATCCGCCATGAACTGCCACCCTTTGCGGCGGCGTGGCACCGTAGCCCTTGACGCCGTCGGCGCGTTGGTCCATGCGGAGACGGAATCCGGCTCCGCCCGGCGATGAGAGGAGAGGTCCCTTGTTGCACCTCGGCACGGAGACCGGCTCGCGGACGACTGCGACGACCCCGGCCGTACCGGGCGCCACGGCGCCCGCCGCTGTCACGGAGGAGCACGGTGCCGCACCCTGCGACCTGGTGACCGTCCCGGCCCGCCAGGGGCTGGAGGCCGTGGACATCCTGCGCCGGGACGCCGGTCAGGGCATCGGCCCGGTCCTGCACGACGGCGCCTGCGACACCCTCGGCTTCCTGGTGCCGCCGGGGACCGCCGAGGCGTGGGACGTACCGGGCAGCGCCTGTACGCAGACCGCCGGCCGGGGGCTTCGCATCCCCGCCGAACCGCCCGTCATCGGCAGCGGCTGGCTGCTGCCGCCCGAGGACGACGCCCCGGTCACCGACCCGGCCGTGCTGCGGGCCGCGCTCGACCAGGCGGCCCGGCTGATCGAGGCGGCCGACAACTGCCGCTGACCGCCGGTACCTCGCCCGCGCGCCCATAATGGGCAGGTGGGCGGGTTTCCCCGGCACGGCCGGTTCCCTACCGGTCCCGAGCGAAGAGCAGTGAGCGGGCACGAGCAGCGGTGGCACGTCGAGGAGCGTCGGGCGGGGGTGCGGGCGCCCGTAAGCGGTCCGACCGCAAGGCCGAGAACAGGGCCGGGACCGGGAGCAGGGCCGAACGCGGGACCGGACGGGCCGGGCGCAGGGCGGAGCCCCTGGCCGAACCGGTCGACGGCGGCCTCGCCGAACTGGTCCCCGACCGGGAGCGGCCGCGCGCCTGGACGCTGACGCTGGACGGCGCCCCGCAGTCCCACGTGGATCTCGACGACCCCACGTTCCTGTCCTTCGAGTACCAGCGCAGGATCGGCCACATCGCCGATCTCGTCGCACCGCCCGGACAGCCCCTGCACGTGGTGCACCTGGGCGGCGGGGCCTTCACCCTCGCCCGCTACATCGCCGCGACCCGGCCCCGCTCCACCCAGCAGATCGTCGAGGTGGACGCCGCGCTCGTCCAACTCGTCCGCCGGGAACTCCCGCTGGACCCGCAGGCCAGGATCCGGGTCAGGACCGCCGACGCGCGTGCCGGGCTCGGGAAGATCCAGGACGGCTGGGCGGACCTCGTCATCGCCGATGTCTTCAGCGGGGCCCGTACCCCCGCACACCTCACCAGCACCGAGTTCCTCGCCGAGGTCCGCAGAGTCCTGAAGCCCGGCGGGAGTTACGTCGCCAACCTCGCGGACGGGCCGCCGCTGACCCATCTGCGCGGTCAGATCGCCACCGCGGCCACGGTCTTCCCCGAACTCGCGCTCGCCGCCGACCCGACCGTGTGGCGCGGCCGCCGCTTCGGCAACGCCGTGCTGCTCGCCTCGGACCTGCCGCCGGCGGTCGCCGAGCTGACCCGCCGGGTCGCGACCGATCCGCATCCCGGCCGCGTCGAACACGGGCGGGCGCTCGCCGACTTCACCGGCGGCGCGGCGGCGGTGAGCGACGCGGACGCCAAGCCGTCCCCGCCGCCGCCCCCCTCGGCCTTCGGCTGAGGCACGGCTCCCGGGCGCGGCCTCCGGAGCAACGGTCGCCGGGGGCAACGACTTCTGGGGCACGGCTCCCGGCGCGCCCTCCGGCCGTGCGAGCACGCGTACGAGCCCGCCTCGCAGCCGGTACGTCCTGCGCCCTCGGGTCGCACACCCGTCCGGATCACCTGCGGGCGGTACCACCGGCCCCGGATGGCGTACGGTGCCGCCCATGGCAAGTGTGCTCGTGGTCGAGGACGACCAGTTCGTACGATCCGCCCTCATCCGGCACCTGACCGAGGCGTCCCATACGGTGCGCAGCGTCGGCACGGCGCTCGAAGCCCTGCGCGAAGTCGCCCACTTCCGCTTCGACGTGGTCATCCTCGATCTCGGCCTGCCCGACCTGGACGGCGCCGAGGCGCTGAAGATGCTCCGGGGCATCACCGACGTACCCGTGATCATCGCCACCGCACGGGACGACGAGAGCGAGATCGTCCGGCTGCTCAACGACGGCGCCGACGACTACCTCACCAAGCCGTTCTCGGTGGAACACCTGTCCGCGCGGATGGCCGCGGTGCTGCGCCGCTCGCGCGCCGCCGGGGGCGAGGCGCCGCCGCCGAGCGTCCTGCGGGTCGGCGGACTCACCATGGACCCGCTGCGCCGCCAGGCCGAACTGGACGGCACCGCGCTCGACCTGACCCGCCGTGAGTTCGACCTGCTCGCCTTCCTCGCCGGGCGGCCCGGGGTCGTCGTGCCCCGCAAGGAGCTCCTGGCCCAGGTCTGGCAGCAGTCCTACGGCGACGACCAGACCATCGACGTCCATCTGTCCTGGCTGCGCCGGAAACTGGGGGAGACGGCCGCCCGACCGCGCTATCTGCACACCCTGCGCGGGGTCGGTGTGAAGCTGCAGCCGCCCGCCCCGGGCCCGGAGCGGCCTGCATGAGATGGGCCCTGGTCAAGGTCTGTCTGGCCGTCACGGCGATGGTCGTGGTCGCCTTCGCCGTACCGCTCGGTCTCGTCGTCAAGGAGATGGCCCGGGACCGCGCCTTCTCCGATGCCGAACGACAGGCCGCCACCATCGGCCCGACGCTCTCCATCACCACCGACCGCACCGAACTCGAAACGGCCGTGCTCACCACCGAACCGGGCGGCGCGGGCCGGATGGCCGTGCACATCCCCGCCGTCGAGGAGTCGGACAGTCGGCCCCTGGAGATCGGCACCGGACACGCCACCCGCGCGGACCTGAGGACCGTACGGAAGGCGGGGCGCGCCTCGATCACCGAGGTGCCGGGCGGCTTCGCGCTGCTCCAGCCGACCGCGCTCGGCTCCGGGGACAACGCCGTCGTCGAGGTGTTCGTGCCCGAGGGCGAGGTCTCCCACGGTGTCGCCACCGCCTGGCTGGTGCTGGCGGGCGTCGGCATCGCGCTGATCTTCGGCTCCGTCGCGGTCGCCGACCGGCTCGGCGTACGGATGGTGGAGCCCGCCCAGCGGCTCGCGGGCGCCGCCCACGACCTGGGGGAGGGAAGGCTGGGCACCAGGGTGGTGGAGGAGGGCCCGGCCGAACTGCGCTCGGCCGCCGCCGCGTTCAACTCCATGGCCGACCAGGTCGTCCAGCTCCTGGCCGCTGAACGGGAGCTGGCCGCCGACCTCTCGCACCGGCTGCGCACCCCGCTCACCGTGCTCCGGCTCAACGCCGCCTCGCTCGGCGAGGGCCCGGCCGCCGAGCAGACCCGGGCCGCGGTCCAGCAGCTGGAGCGCGAGGTCGACACCATCATCAGGACCGCCCGCGAGCAGCGCCCGCAGACCCAGGGGCTGAACGGTGGCCCCGGGGCGGGGTGCGACGTCTCCGAGGTGATCCGGGACCGGATGGCGTTCTGGTCGGCGCTCGCCGAGGACGAGGGCCGGGAGGTGAGCCTGGCGGGGGTGGACCGGACGGTACGCGCCCCGGTCGCCCGGCCCGAACTGGTCGCCGCCCTCGACGCGTTGCTCGGCAACGTCTTCCGGCACACCCCCGAGACGACCGCCTTCGCCGTCGATGTGCACCACAGCGGCGACGCGGTGATCGTGCTGGTCTCGGACGCGGGCGGCGGCATCGCCGACCCGGAGACGGCACTCGCCCGCGGCGGCAGCGGCCGGGGCGGCGCGGGAGGCGCGGTGGGGTCGACCGGGCTCGGCCTGGACATCGTCCGCCGGGTCGTGGAGTCCACCGGCGGCGATCTGCGGATCGGCCACTCGGTGCTCGGCGGTACGGAGGTGCGCCTGCGGATCGGCCTCGACGGGCGACGGCCCGAGCGGGACCGGCGCGGGCACCGGATGGGGCGGGGGCGGCGTGGAGGGGCGCGCCGGAGCACGGCGTTCCGTAAACGCTCCGGAAAGGTCTGAACCGGCGCCCCATGAACCGCCCCCGTCCCACGAGCCCCGGCCGCCCCCCCCGCGGGGTGCGCGCCCCTACGCGGTGCGGCCGTACGCCCCTTCCGCCCGGTTCACCGCCGACAGCACCGCCAGGATCGAGGCCGTGAGGACGGAGGTGTCCTGGCCGGCCCCCCAGCACAGCTGCCCGCCCACCCGGCACTCCGCGTACGCCATCGCCGGGCTGCCCTGCCCCGGACCTGTCGCGTGCTCCGTGAAGTCGAGGACGTCCACCTCGATGCCCGCGGCCGCCAGCGCACGGGTGAACGCCGACACCGGGCCATTGCCCGTGCCCTCGTAGTCGCCCTCCCGCTCGTCCACCCGCAGGGTGCAGACGAACCGGTGCTCACCGGCCGGGTTCCGGTCCGTGGACCAGGAGGTCAGGGCCACGCCCCCGTCCCGTCCGGGCGCCAGGTACGTCGTGTCGAACAGCTCCCACAGATCCTTCGGGGTGGCCTCCAGACCACTGTCGTCGGTCGCGGTCTGCACCGTGCGGGAGAAGTCCGCGCGCAGCCGGGCCGGCAGGTCCACGCCGTAGTTGCTCCGCAGCAGATGGGCGATGCCGCCCTTCCCGGACTGGCTGTTGACCCGGATGACCGCCTCGTACGTACGCCCCACGTCCGCCGGGTCGATCGGCAGATACGGCACCGACCACAGCTCCGAGCCGCTGCGCGCGTGATGGGCGAGGCCCTTGCTGATGGCGTCCTGGTGGGTGCCCGAGAACGCCGTGTACACGAGATCGCCGCCGTAGGGGTGGCGGGGCGGCACCGGCAGCCGGTTGCAGTACTCGACCGTGCGGCGGATCTCGTCGATGTCGGAGAAGTCGATCATCGGGTCGACGCCCTGGGCGTGCAGATTGAGGGCCAGGTTGACCAGGTCGACGTTGCCGGTGCGCTCCCCGTTGCCGAACAGGCAGCCCTCCACCCGCTGCGCGCCCGCCAGGACGGCGAGTTCGGCGCACGCGGTGCCGGTGCCGCGGTCGTTGTGCGGGTGGACGGAGAGGATCACCGAGTCCCGCCGGTCCAGATGACGGTGCATGTACTCGATCTGGTCCGCGTACACGTTCGGCGTCGCGATCTCCACCGTGGCGGGCAGATTGTGGATGACCGGCCGGTCCGGGGAGGCGTCCCACAGCTCGGTGAGGCTGTTGCAGATCTCCAGGATGAAGTCCGGCTCGGTGAGGATGAACACCTCGGGGGAGAACTCGAACCGGATGTCCGCCCCGGGCCGCGCCCGCGCCAGCCGCTCCATCTGCTGTGCCGCCTCCCGTACGGTGCCGTGCACCTCCGCCCGGTCGCGGCCGAGCACCACCTCGCGCCAGACGGGGGCGGTCGGGATGTAGAGATGGACGACCGCGCGGTCCATCCCCTCGATGGACTCGAAGGTCCGCTCGATCAGGTCCGGCTTGGCCGGGGTGAAGACGACCACGGTGACGTCGTCCGGCACGGCGCCGCTCCCGGCCAGGTGCCGGACGAAGTCGAAGTCGGTGCGGCTCGCGGAGGGGTAGCCGACCTCGATCTCCTTGAAGCCCATCGCGACCAGCAGATCGAACATCCGGCGCTTGCGCGGTGTGTCCATGGGCTCGGCCAGTGCCTGGTTGCCGTCGCGCAGGTCCACCGGCACCCAGAGCGGGGCGCGTTCGATACGGGCCTGCGGCCAGGTGCGGCCGGTCAGCGGGATGTCGACGCGGTCGAACGCGGAGCGGTAGCGGTGGGAGGGCATGGAGCCGGCCCGCTGCGGGTTCCAGCGGGGGGCGTCGGCGGGCACCGGCCCGCGCGGGGTGCAGAGGGTGGGGAAGCCGTGCATCGGTGACTGACGGTCGGACATGAGGACGGTCTCTTCTCGCATCGCCGGATGCGACCGGCACGGCACGGCACCCCGCGGCGGGGTGCCGGTCGCTTCAGGCCCCGCCGCGGCAGCCGAGAAGAAGGAGACCGCTGTGCGTCATGGCCGGTAGAGTAGTCACAGAACAAGTCCTCAGACAACCTGACAGGTGAACGCAGTGTCCTCGCTCGGTCCGCTCCGCCCCAGCCCCCTGGTCGAACAGGCCACGAACCATCTGCGCGAGCAGATCACCGAGGGGCACTGGCCGGTCGGCACGCGGATTCCCGGCGAGACGACCCTGGCCAGGACGCTCGGCGTGGGCCGCTCCACGGTCCGCGAGGCGGTACGCACCCTGGCCACGCTCGGGCTGCTCCAGTCCCGGCAGGGCGCGGGCGTCTTCGTCATCGCCGACCGGGTGACGGAGGACTGGCCGACCAGGCTGCGCCGGGCCGCGGTCACCGATGTGTACGAGGTGCGCATGCTGATCGAGGTCCAGGCCGCCCGGCTGGCCGCGCGGCGCCGTACGGACGAGGACCTGATCGCCCTCGACGCGGCGCTCGCCGCACGGCGGGCGGCGGGGGCCGGGGGAGACGCGGAGTTCGTCGACGCGGACATCGCGCTGCACCGGGCGGTGGTGGCCGCCGCGCACAATCCCGTACTCACCGATCTCTTCGGTGAGTTCGCGCCCGCGCTGCGGCAGGGCCTCATCGACCTCGTGGAGCTGTTCGGCCTGCGCCGCGAGGATCCGGACCACGGCGACGCCACCCATGACGCGCTGGTGCGGGCCGTGGTGGCCGGGGACGCGGAGTCGGCGGGGCGGGCCGCGCAGGCCGAACTGGAATCCACGCTGGCCCGGCTGCGGGCGGCGTAGGCCCGGTTGCCCCGGGGCCCAGGGGTGGCGCCCCCGGCTTCGGAGGAAGAAGGCGGCCGCGCACCTGACGGCCCCCGACCGCCCCGCCGTGCGATGCCCCGTTCACCTTCCGGCGGGCGGGCGGTGTGAACCGGGGATGACGCGTACCGCTCCCGGCGGTGGGCGGACATGCCGCGCGACGGGGCCGTCCGGCGTGTCCGGCGCGGTACGCCACTCCCGCCGCGCCCCTGGCCTGCGGGTTCTCCGTGCGGCGGGAAATCCCGGGCGGCGCATACGGGTTGAGGCAAGACCTCGGCGGGACACGGTCCCGTGACGTACCGGACACGCTCGGGCAACGGAAGCGCCTTCAACTCTTGACACCCACCCCTTCAAGGCAGGAACCTTCCGACATCGACGCATGGGAGCGCTCCCACATCGGAGGGGTCCGCCCGTCCGAACGGCACTGCCCGTGCCCTCCCCCCTTGAACCACGCGGCACCCGCACTCACCGGCGGCCCGGCCGCGCGGTCCGAACGCCAGCCACCGGGACGTCCCGTCCGGAACGTCCCACCGGATATGCCACACCCGGAACGTCCCACCCGGAATGTCCCACCCGGAATGTCCCACCCGGAACAAGGAGTAGTGGAATGCGCATCACCCGCACCGTCGTCGCCGGCCGGCGACGCAGAGCCGCGGTTCTGGCCACCACGGGCCTGACGATCCCGGCCCTGCTGCTGACCGGCTGCAGCAGCGACTCGGACACCTCGGGCAGCACGGGCCCCGACGCGAACGGGAACATCACGCTGACCGTCGCCGACTTCGGGCAGTTCGGCTACAAGGAGGCCGGGCTCTTCGCCAAGTACCACGAACTGCACCCGAACATCACGGTCAAGGAAGACGTCACCGCCGACGAGAAGATCTACTACCCCAAGCTGCTCCAGCAGCTGAACTCGGGCAGTGGTCTCGCCGACGTCCAGGGCATCGAGGTCGGCCGGATCAAGGAGATCACCGACACCAAGGCGGACTCCTTCGTCGACCTCGGCAAGGTGATCGACGTCGGCGACTGGGTCTCCTGGAAGGCGAAGCAGGCCACCGCGCCCAGCGGTGCGGTGATCGGCGCGGGCACCGACATCGGCCCGATGTCCCTCTGCTACAACACCGACCTGTTCAAGAAGGCCGGCCTGCCGACCGACCGCGCGGAGGTCGCCAAGAAGGTCGCGGGCGGCTGGGAGGACTACCTCAAGCTCGGCGAGGAGTACAAGAAGAAGGCCCCCGCGGGCACGTACTTCATGGACTCCGCGAGCGCCATGTTCAACGCCGTCGTGAGCTCGAACGCGAAGCAGTACTACGACGAGAGCGGCAAGCCGGTCTACAAGGAGAGCCCCAGCGTCCAGCAGGGCTGGAACCTGGCCGCCGAGGTCGCGTCCAAGAAGCTCTCCCAGGGCCTGGCCCAGTTCGACACCAACACCTGGGTCCCCGCACTGCGCAAGGGCACCATCGCCACCGTGGCGTGCCCCGCGTGGATGGCCGGCCAGATCTCGGCCAACGCCGGTGAGGGCAACAAGGGCAAGTGGGACATCACCACCGCGCCCGGTGCGACCGCCGCCAACTGGGGCGGCTCCTTCCTCGCCGTGCCCAAGTCGGGCAAGAACGTCGAGGAGGCCGGGAAGCTCGTGAAGTGGCTGACCGCGCCCGAGCAGCAGGCCGCCGTCTTCAAGGCGATCGGTGTCTTCCCGTCCAACAAGGGCGCGTACGACCTGCCGGACGTGAAGAACGCGAAGCTCCCGTACTTCAACGACGCGCCGATCGGGCAGATCTACGCCGACGAGGCCAAGTCCATCCCCGAGGCGGTACTCGGCCCGAAGGACGGCGTCATCAAGGACACCATCTCGACCCAGATCACCAACATGGAGCAGCGGGGCACCAGCCCCGACAAGGCGTGGAAGGCCGCGACCGACGCGATCGACAAGGCGATCGGCTGACCGCATCCGGTGCGGGCGGCCCCGAAGCCGCCCGCCCCGGCGCGCCCGCCCCTGCCCGTACCCGCTCGCACCCCCCGACCCCCGCCCCGGCCCACGCCCCACCAGGGCGCCCCCGTCACCCAGGGAAGGACTCCCGCCCGTGGCCACCTCGACTCCCACCCGGGACGCATACGCCCCGCCACCCGGCGGATCCCCGCACGCGCCGGCCCGATCCGGTCGGCAGACCTGGCGGAGCAGGCTGTGGCGGTTCGACGACAAGGCGTCGCCGTACGCCTACATAGCCCCGTTCTTCCTCGTCTTCGGCGCCTTCGGCCTCTACCCGCTGCTCTACACCGGGTGGATCGCCCTGCACCGGGTGGAGATGACCGGCCTGAACCAGATGGAGTGGGTCGGCTGGGAGAACTTCGACAAGATCCTGCACGACGCGGAGTTCTGGACGGCCGTCGCCAACACCTTCCTGATCGGGGTCATGTCGACGGTCCCGCAGCTGCTCGTCGCCCTGGGCCTGGCCCATCTGCTGAACTACCGGCTGCGCGCCAGCACCTTCTGGCGGACGGTCGTCCTCACCCCGTACGCCACCTCGGTGGCCTCCGCCGCCCTCGTCTTCGCCCTGGTCTTCCGGGCCGACGGCGGTCTGCTGAACTGGCTGCTGCACTTCGTCGGGCTCGGCGACACCAACTGGGCCAACGGCCACTGGACTTCCAAGATCGCGATCTCCGTCATCGTCATCTGGCGCTGGACCGGCTACAACGCCCTGATCTATCTGGCCGCCATGCAGGCCGTGCCGGCCGATCTGTACGAGGCGGCCTCGCTGGACGGCGCGTCGCGCTGGCAGCAGTTCCGCAAGGTGACCATCCCCTCGCTGCGGCCCACGATCCTCTTCACGATCGTCATCTCGACCATCGGCTCCATGCAGCTGTTCGGCGAGCCGCTGCTCCTGGAGGGCGGCCGGCTCGGAGCCACCGGCGGCAACGAGAATCAGTACGAGACGCTCAGCGTCTACCTCTACAACTACGGCTGGAATCTCGGGCACCTCGGTCCGGCCGCCGCAGTGGCCTGGGCGATGCTCGCCCTCCTGCTGATCATCGCCGCGGTCAACTGGCTCGTCGGCCGCTTCGTCCGCAAGTCCGCGGTCTGACCGGGAGCGAATTCCATGACCATGACCAGTACCGCCAAGGCCCCGGAAGCCACCGTCCCGTCCGCGCGCCGACGGGAACCGGGCCGCCCGAGCCGGTTCAGGCCGGGCGCGGGCAAGCAGTTGCAGGGCGGGCCGTTCGCCTACATCGCCCTCGCCGTCGTCGGCATCGGCTCGCTGCTGCCGCTCTACTGGACGCTGGTGGCCGCGTCCCACACCCAGGACGAAGTGCTCGCCACCACACCGCCGTTCCTGCCGGGCGGGCGGCTGCTGCACAACCTCGACGCGGCCTGGAACCAGGCACACCTCGGCAAGGCGATCGTCAACAGCTTCGTCGTCGCGGGCTGCATCACGGCCGCGACGCTCTTCTTCTGCACCCTGGCCGGCTACGCCTTCGCCAAGATGCGCTTCCGGGGCCGCGGCGCGCTGATGACCGGTGTCATCGCCACGCTCACCATCCCGCCGCAGCTCAGCGTCGTCCCGCTGTTCATGATGATGTCCGACATCGGCTGGGGCGGGCAGCTGGAGTCGGTGATCTTCCCGACCCTGGTCAGCGCCTTCGGGGTGTTCTTCATGCGGCAGTACCTGAGCGAGGCCCTGCCCTACGAACTCGTCGAGGCCGCCAAGATCGACGGTGCGAACAACTTCCGCATCGTGCTCAGCGTCGTCCTGCCGGTGGCCCGCCCCGCGATGATGGTGCTGGGGATGCTCACCTTCGTCCAGGCGTGGAACGACTTCTTCTGGCCCTACCTCGCCCTGAACCAGCAGAACCCCACGCTCCAGGTGGCCCTCGGCCAGCTGAGCGCCTCGTACACCCCCGACCAGAGCATCGTCATGGCCGGTGCGCTGATCAGCACGCTGCCGCTGCTCGTGGTGTTCGTGATCTTCGGCAAGCAGATCGTCGGCGGGATCATGTCCGGCGCCGTCAAGGGCTGACGCCGCGTCATCTCGCCCGCCCTCCACCTGGCTCACCCCTGCCCGTCCCCTCCTGCCCGTCGACTCCTGGGAGCGCTCCCGCATGACTGCCGTACGACCCGACATCGCCCCGAAGCCCGCACCCGAGGCGGCGCAGTTCCCGGCCGGCTTCGTCTGGGGGGCGGCCACGGCCGCCTACCAGGTCGAAGGCGCCGCGGCCGAGGACGGCCGCACCCCGTCCATCTGGGACACCTTCAGCCGCACTCCGGGCAAGATCCACAACGGCGACACCGGAGACATCGCCGCCGACCACTACCACCGCTACCGCGACGACGTGGCGCTGATGAAGCGGCTCGGCCTGACGGCCTACCGCTTCTCCGTCTCCTGGCCCCGGGTGCAGCCCACCGGCCGCGGCCCCGCAGTCGAACGCGGCCTGGACTTCTACCGCAGGCTCGTCGACGAACTCCTCGAAGCGGGCATCGCACCCGTCGCCACCCTCTACCACTGGGACCTGCCCCAGGACCTGGAGGACGCGGGCGGCTGGCCCCAGCGGGTGACCGCCGAACGCTTCGCCGACTACGCCGAGATCATGGCCGGTGCCCTCGGCGACCGCGTCGCCACCTGGACCACCCTCAACGAACCGTGGTGCTCGGCCTTCCTCGGCTACGGCTCCGGCGTGCACGCCCCCGGCCGCACCGAACCCGCCGCCGCGCTGCGCGCCGCCCACCATCTCAACCTCGCCCACGGCCGGGCGACCGGGATCCTGCGCGACCGCCTCCCCGCCACCGCGCGGATCTCGGTCACCCTCAACCTCCACCACGTCCGCCCGCTGACCGGCAGCCAGGCCGACGCGGACGCCGCCCGCCGGATCGACGCGGTGGGCAACCGGGTCTTCACCGGCCCGATGCTGAGCGGCGCGTACCCGCAGGACCTGCTCGCCGACACCGCGCACCTGGTCGACTGGGCGGAGCTGGTCCGGGACGGCGACCTGGCCGCCATCTCCACCCCGGTCGACGTCCTGGGCGTCAACTACTACACACCCACCCTGGTCTCCGCACCCGCCGACGGCACCGGCGACTCGCGCGACGACGGACACGGCAACAGCGACCACTCCCCGTGGCCCGGCTCCGAGCACGTCGCCTTCCACCTCGCCGAGGGCAAAAAGCGCACCGCGATGAACTGGGTGATCGACCCCGACGGGCTCTACGAGCTGCTCACCGACGTCTCCCGGGACCACCCCGAACTGCCGCTCATGGTCACCGAGAACGGCGCCGCCTTCGACGACTACGTGTCCCCCGAGGGACGGGTCGCCGACCCCGAACGGATCGCGTATCTGCACGGCCACCTCGACGCCGTACGGCGGGCCGCGGCCGACGGGGTGGACGTCCGCGGCTACTTCCTCTGGTCCCTGATGGACAACTTCGAGTGGGCGTACGGATACTCCAAGCGCTTCGGCGCCGTCTACGTCGACTACGCCACCCAGCGCCGCACCCCCAAGGCGAGCGCCCACTGGTACGCCGACGTCATCCGCCGCAACGCCCTGCCCCCGGCCCCGGCCACCGGCCTCGGCTGACCCGCACCGCCCCTCCCGGGACCCGGCCGTCCGCGCCGGGTCTCCCTCATTTCCGCCCGGATCGGGCCGCCGTATTCTGGGAGCGCTCCCAGAACGGCGGCCGCGGAGCCTCCGCCCGGCCCGTACGGGGGTCGCGGGACCCCGCACCAGGACTTGGTTTGGTCATCCGGCTGTGAGAAATTGACCGCGAACGGGAGGCAGCCATGGCGGCAGCGCGAGTACGGAGCGGTGGCCGGCCCACGCTCGAAGAGGTCGCGGCACGGGCAGGGGTGGGGCGCGGCACGGCCTCACGGGTCATCAACGGCTCGCCACGGGTCAGCCCGCACACCCGCGAGGCGGTGGAGGCGGCCGTCGCCGAGCTGGGCTACGTACCCAATCGCGCGGCCCGCGCGCTCGCCGGGAACCGCACGGACGCCATCGCCCTGGTGGTGCCCGAGCCGGAGACCCGCTTCTTCGCCGAGCCGTACTTCTCCGACATCGTCCGCGGGGTCGGCGCGGCGCTCGCCGACACCGACATGCAGCTCCTGCTGACCCTCGTCGGCAACGACCGCGAGCGCCGCAGGCTGGCCCAGTACCTGACCGCGCACCGCGTCGACGGTGTGCTGCTGGTCTCCGTCCACGCCGCCGACCCGCTGCCGGACCTGTTGGAGCAGCTCGGCATGCCGGCCGTGATGAGCGGCCGCAGATCGGCCTCCGAGACGCTCGCCTCGGTCGACTCCGACAACTTCGCCGGGGCCGGGGCCGCGGTCGGCCATCTCGTCTCCCGGGGGCGCCGCGCCATCGCCACGATCACCGGGCCCCAGGACGTCTACGGTGCGCAGCGCCGCCTCGACGGCTACCGCGCGGCGATGTCCGAGGCCGGCCTCGGACCCGACGAGCGGCTGATCGCCCCCGCCGACTTCTCGGAGGAGGGCGGCGCCAGGGCCATGCGCGAACTGCTCGCCCGCCGCCCCGACGTCGACGCGGTCTTCGCCGCCTCCGACGTCATGGCCGCGGGCGCCCGCCAGGTGCTGCGCGAGGCGGGCCGCCGCATCCCGGACGACGTCGCCCTCATCGGCTTCGACGACTCGGCGGTGGCCCGCCACATGGACCCGGCGCTCACCAGCGTGCGCCAGCCGATCGAGGAGATGGGCCGCACGATGGCCCGCGTGCTGCTCGACGAGATCGCGGGCGAGCACCGGGAGCGCCCCCAGATCGTGCTCCCCACGGAACTGGTCGTCCGCGACTCCTCCTGACGGCGTTTCACCGCTTCGGGCGGTCGGCACTCCCGGCCCGAGGCGGTAGTTACGGAAGCAGACCCTCCGTATTTCACATGTCCTCCACGAACGGACGGTCCGTCCCCTAAGGTTTGCGTGTACGGCGAATGTGTGACGCACCACACAACGTCACACGAGGGGCTGCCGGGTGCGTCCGATGCGGCCGTGCATCTGGGGGGCCTCATGCACGAGATGGTCAAGGGTTCCAACGTCGGCCTGGCGGAGCTGAGCGAGGACACCGGCTCAGTGATGGTGAGCCTGGCCTGGAGCAGTGACACGGGCGAGGGCGACGCCGATGTCTCCGTGCTTCTGCTCGACGGGAACGGCAAGGTCGGGAACGACGCCGACTTCTGCTTCTACAACAACCCTGTGGCCGGCAGGGGGAGCGTGCAGCTTCTGGGGAAGACGCCCACGGCCGAGGGCAGCGAGGACCGGATCGGCTTCGACCTCGACGCGGTGCCGCCGGAGGTCGAGCGGATCGTCCTCGCGGCGAGCCGTTACGACGGCTCCCGGTTCGGCGACCTCCACGATCTGCGCCTCACGCTCGCGGACGGCGCCGGCGAAGGACTGCTCCGGTTCGCCATCGAGGACTCCGGAGCGGTCAGCGCGCTGATCTTCGGCGAGATCTACCGGCGGTCCGGCGCATGGAAGTTCCGGGCGATCGGTGACGGATACGCGTCCGGGCTGGCGGGCCTGGCCACGGACTTCGGCGTAGATATCGACGACGACGCGGACGCGGACGAGGCCGCCGGACAGGAGGAGGCGAGAGAGGAGCATGGGCCCTCCGCGGCGCCCCCACCGGCAGTCGCGCCCGGGGTGCAGCCGGTCATCCCCGCACAGGCGTCGCCTCCGGCATCGTCGTCGGCCGGTGCCGCTGCTCAGGAGCCTCCGGCGCGGGAGAAGCGCCCGGCCCGCCCGCGTACGGCGAAGAAGAAGGTGACGCTTCCCAGAGCCGCCAAGAAATCCCTCGCCGAAAGCGATGCGTGGAGTGAGGCCCGGCTCTTTCCCGCGTCGGCGCTCAAGAGCGACCGGGAACGCGAGACGCGCGCGACGTCGGTCGTGCTGTCCGTCATGGCCCAGGTCCCGGAGTTCGGCCGCCGTCTGACGGCGGCCTTCGGGGCACCCGCCGGACGCATGGAGACGTTCACGGAGGTGTCGTTCCCGCACGGCGAAGCTCCCAGGCGTCCCGACGGTGTCATCCGGGTCGAGCGAGCGGGCAAGCTGTGGACCGCGCTGGTCGAGACGAAGACGAACGGCAGCGCTCTCAGGACCGACCAGGTGCAGGCGTACATGGACATCGCGGCCCGGCGCGGATACGAGGCCGTGATCACCCTCTCCAACGATGTGGCCCTGGAGGGCAGCTCACTCGTCGATGTGAGGATCGACGGCCGGCGCAAGCACAAAGTCGCACTCCGGCATCTGTCCTGGGCCGAGGTGGCGCACCAGGCGCAGATGCTGATCCGTCACGAAGGCGTGGGGAACGCCGCACACGCCTGGTTGCTCCAGGAGCTTCTCCACTATCTCCAGCACGAGAACTCGGGCTGTCACGGATTCCAGAACATGGGCGCTGCCTGGGTTCCGGTGCGCAGGGGCATCGACGACGAGACGCTGTGCCAGGGCGACCCCCGTGCCCTGGAAGTGATCGAGAACTGGGAAAGGCTGGTCCGTCAGGTCTGCCTGAGGCTGGGTGGTGAGCTCGGCCAGAAGGTACTTCCCGTCCAACGTGCCAAGCGTGGAGCCGACCCGCGCGTCCGTCGTGTGGAGCTGGCCGACCAGCTCTGCGCGGAGGGGCGTCTCCACGCGGTCATCCGGATCGAGGGCACGCCGGGCCTCCTCGCCATCACCGCCGATCTCCGGACGGGAAAGCTGCGCACATCGATCGAGGTGCCCGCGCCCGAATCGGGATATCCGCTGAGCAAGGCCAAGCGACTGATCCGCCGGCTGGCGGCCGCACCGGCCGATCTGCACATCGAGACCCTTGTCGAGGGCGACGGGCCGGGGCCGCGCGGCACTCTGGAACGGCTGCGGCCCGAGCCCGCCGACATCCTGCCCAAGGACGGTGCGCAGGTCACCGGTTTCCGGCTCTCGCTCTTCAAGGGCATGGGCAGCGGCCGGGGCAACGCGGAGTCGGGCTTCATCCGGAGCGTCGACGCGGCGGTGGACCGCTTCTACGCCGGCGTCGTCGTCCTGCTGGAGACTCAGCCGACCCACCGCTCCCGGACCGACGCGCAGACGGACGTGTGCTGAGGCCCGGAGCGGGCGCGGCACCGACGGGAGTTCGCTTGCAGCAGCGGGCGAACTCCCGTCGTGCCGGGCCGAATGCGGGACGGCACGACGGGCGGTTTCGCGGACTGGCTCGCGGCCGGGACGTCCCAGCGGGTTCTGTCGCCCCGTACTCCATGTGACGTACGGCACGCAGTGCCCGGTGAGGCTCGCTCGTCATGGGGCGTGAGACAAAGGGAAGGGCCCCGGTCCGAAGACCGGGGCCCTTCCCTTCAGGGTGAGTAACGGGACTCGAACCCGCGACATCCTGGACCACAACCAGGTGCTCTACCATCTGAGCTATACCCACCATGTCCGGTCTTTTTCTGACCGGCCGAGAAAAAGTGTACAGGGTCCGAGAGGGTGCTCGCGCCCCCGTTGTTCAGCCGCTGATCCTGACCCCCGAAAGGGCTATGACCAGCGGCTTCACAAGGTCCTACGGCGCGGGCGGCGCGACGCGGGCCGCGATGGCCTTCGCCCGCTCCGAGTCCGGGCCGGGCTGCGGCACGAAGACCGCCTCGCGGTAGTAGCGCAGCTCCGTGATGGAGTCACGGATGTCCGCGAGTGCCCGGTGGTTGCCGTTCTTGTCCGGGCTGTTGAAGTACGCCCTCGGGTACCAGCGGCGCGCCAGCTCCTTGACCGAGGAGACATCGACGATCCGGTAGTGCAGATAGCTCTCCAGAGCCGACATGTCCCGCGCCAGGAAACCACGGTCGGTGGAGACCGAGTTCCCGCAGAGCGGGGCCTTGCCGGGCTCCTTCACATGCTCGCGGACGTAGTGCAGCACCTGGGCCTCGGCGTCGGCCAGGGTGGTGCCCCCGGCCAGCTCGTCGAGCAGGCCCGAGGCGGTGTGCATCTGCCGCACCACCTCGGGCATGGTCTCCAGGGCCGCGTCCGGCGGGCGGATCACGATGTCCACCCCTTCACCGAGTACGTTCAGCTCCGAGTCGGTGACCAGCGCGGCCACCTCGATGAGTGCGTCTTCCGTCAACGAGAGCCCGGTCATCTCGCAGTCGATCCACACCATGCGATCGTTCATGGCCCCACCCTACGGGGCGCTCCGTTGACCGGGCAGGGTCGGGCGCCCGGTCGTGTACGCGTCGGGGACGGGTTTCCCCTGCTCCGGCGGGACCGTGCCGGCCGTCGGCGCCGTGATGACGTGCGCGCCCGGCGGGATGGCCGTGGCACGCCGGACCGCGGCACCGCCCTGGGCGGGTACGACCGGTTCGGCCGCCGGTGCCATGGGCTCCGCGCCACCGCCCTGCGGACGGCGGGCCCGGTAGGCGGCCCGGTACGCGGCGGGGGAGGAGCCCAGCTGACGCCGGAAGTGTCCGCGCAGCGCGACCGGCGAGCGGAAGCCGCAGCGGCCCGCCACCTCGTCGACCGAGTACTCGGACGTCTCCAGCAGCCGCTGCGCCTGCAGCACCCGCTGGGTGATCAGCCACTGGAGCGGTGCGCTGCCGGTGAGCGAACGGAACCTGCGGTCGAAGGTCCGCCTGCTCATGTAGGCGCGCGCGGCCAGCGTCTCCACGTCGAACTGCTCGTGGAGGTGCTCCAGTGCCCAGGCCACGACCTCGGCGAGCGGGTCGGAGCCGATCTCCTCAGGTAAAGACCTGTCGAGATAGCGCTCCTGGCCGCCACTGCGCCGCGGCGGCACGACGAGCCGTCGGGCCAGTGCCCCGGCGGCCTCCGTGCCGTGGTCCGTGCGGACTATGTGCAGACAGAGATCGATCCCGGCCGCCGTCCCCGCGGAGGTGAGCACATCGCCGTCGTCGACGAAGAGCTCGCGCGGATCGACGTGCACCGACGGATAGCGCTTGGCCAGCGTCGGCGCGTACATCCAGTGCGTGGTCGCCGGGCGGCCGTCCAGCAGGCCGGCGGCGGCGAGCACGAACGCACCCGTGCACAGTCCGACGATGCGGGCGCCCTCCTCGTGGGCACGGCGCAGCGCCTCCAGTGCCTCGGCGGGCGGTGGCGAGGTGATCGAACGCCAGGCGGGCACCACGACGGTGCCGGCCCTGCTGATCGCCTCCAGCCCGTAGGGCGCGGTGAGTTCGAGCCCCCCGGTGGTTCGCAGCGGTCCTTCTTCTCCTCCGCAGACGAGGAGTCGGTAGCGCGGAACTCCCGCGTCCTGGCGGTCGATTCCGAACACGGAGAGCGGGATCGAACTCTCGAAGATGGGGCCGCCGCTGAACAGCAGCACGGCGACGACTTCTCGTCGTCGACGGCCACTGAGCTTCCGTACAGCCTCCGTTGCGGCGGCGGAGTCCTGGCTCATGACGCTAAGCCCCCCTCGGTGTTCGCGTCTTCCTGGTCCTTACGGGCCTGTCGCACCTGCACTTTTCCCCTCGGTCCTGCACGAGTTCCCCAGACTTCGATACCCAAGATCGAATCTACTGCGTCCCGTGGTGCCGGCGTGACAAGTTCACCAACCGGCGTTATGTCGACAAGGCAACTTGGCGGGAAGCATTCGATCACGAAGCGTTTCATCCGACGGCCGTGCAGGGAAGGGCGTCTCGCATTCATGGCCCGTCCCCGTTGGGTGGAAGCGTACCGCGCGGTCTCTTCCTGCCTGGTGACAAGGGGGCTGATCGGCCAATTCGGCAAGGAATGGGTACGGGTATGAAGTTGGCTGAAAATAGCTGGTTGTGCATACGTGATTCAGTCATTGAACCGGCGCACAACCCGGGTGATCAACCGCTTCTTTGCGCCCCCTGGGCAGGTCGGAGGGGTGATCGTACGGAACGGGGTGGTGGCAAACGGCAACGACCGGATTCCGCCCGCCGGGCCGGTGTCGGTACCCGTCCGGGTGGATCGCCCGGAGCGGGGCGGGCGGGCCGGAGCGGGTGCGGTGTGACTCCCGGGGCGGGGTGCCGTCGACGGCGGCGCGATGATCCATTCCGCGGCCGTACGGGGCGCGGAGGGCGTGCCCCGGCGCGGAGCGGCGACGGATCCGGCTCCGTCCGGTCACGGATCGCGGCCGTCCGGTCCCGGCGGCGTCGATGTACGGCACAAGCGGCATTGCCATACGGGTCCGCCTCGGGCATGCTCCGTGGAACGTCGCGCGCGCTTTGCGCGGGTCTGGGCAGTGGAGGAGTGGCGCCGTACCCTTGGGGGTAAGGGGTTGGGAAGATGATTCCCGGACACCGCATCACCGCCCGCTGACGCACCTTCCCCAAGTCGCTCT
This sequence comes from Streptomyces sp. DvalAA-43, assembly GCF_900091725.1. Classification (GTDB taxonomy): domain Bacteria; phylum Actinomycetota; class Actinomycetes; order Streptomycetales; family Streptomycetaceae; genus Streptomyces; species Streptomyces pulveraceus. The sequence goes on from NZ_FMBW01000074.1 coordinate 44,321, forward strand.
CCTCACGAGGACTCTCTTCGCCGAGACACCGATGGCCGGTCACGAAATCCCCGAACCCGCCGACCGCAAGCAGGTAGCCGACCCCGTGTCGGACCCGCAGACGGTCGAAGAAACACGTCATTCCTGCGATCCGGCGTTCCGCCATGGAGTCGTGGTCGGCTTCGACGGCTCGACCTCCAGCGAGCGGGCCCTCGCCTATGCCATCGGGATGGCCCGAAGATCCGGCTCCGGTCTGATCATCGTCCATGTCGCCAACCGGCTGCCGACCACGGTCTGGGCGGGCTGCGAACCTCCCGTCTTCGTGGATGTGCCCGATCACCGCACCGAGGTGCTCGGCCTGGAGCTCGCCTGCGCGGACTACCTCTCCGAGGTTCCCTGGGTCCTCGTCGAGCGGGGCGGGGACATCTGCCACGAGTTGGAGGAGGTCGGCCGGGAGTACTCGGCCGACGCCATCGTCGTCGGCTCCACGCACGGCATCGTCGGCCGGATCTTCGGCTCCGTGGCGGGGCGCCTCGCGCGGCGCGCGCAGCGCCCGGTCGTCGTCATTCCCTGAGGGCTGTCCCAGGGCCTTCCGCCCGGCTCCTGCCGGGCTCGCGGGGGCCGGCCCGGTCCGAGTGGAAGTCCCCGGTGCCCGACGTCCCGGCAGCCCCTTTGGTCCCTCCCGTGGTCCCGGTGCGGCGGTCCCATTCGACGTGGCGTCAAATCACCTTCAGAAACCGGCATTTGATGGTCCGTGAAAGGTGGATTGGGTGCTTGTGAGGGGTACATCACGGTTACCGGCCGGGCCGGTGCACCGGGGCAGGCACCGGCCGGTGCCGACGCGATCCCGCATCCGCGGTGGCGGCGGATGCGGGGCCGCACGGCACATCTCGGCCGTTCCACGCGGGCCTACTCGACGGTGACGGACTTCGCCAGGTTGCGCGGCTTGTCGATGTCACGGCCCATGGCCAGCGCCGTGTGGTACGCGAAGAGCTGGAGCGGGATGCCCATCAGGATCGGGTCCAGCTCGTTCTCGTTCTTCGGTACGACGATGGTGTGGTCGGCCTTCTCCTGCACCTGGTGGGCGACGGCGAGGATGCGGCCGCTGCGGGCCTTGATCTCCTCCATCGCGGCGCGGTTCTTCTCCAGCAGATCGTCGTCCGGCACGATCGCCACCGTCGGCATCGCGGGTTCGATCAGCGCGAGGGGGCCGTGCTTCAGCTCGGAGGCCGGGTACGCCTCCGCGTGGATGTAGGAGACCTCCTTGAGCTTCAGCGAGGCCTCACGGGCGACGGGGTAGCCGCGTACCCGGCCGATGAACATCATCGACTTGGCGTCCGCGTACTCGGCCGCCATCTTCTTGATCTCGTCCTCGTTCGCCAGGATCTCGCTGATCTGGGCGGGCAGCCTGCGCAGCCCCTCGATGATCCGCTTGCCGTCGGCGACCGAGAGATCCCGGATCCGGCCCAGGTGCAGGGCGAGCAGCGCGAACGCGACGACCGTGTTGGTGAAGCACTTGGTGGAGACGACGCACACCTCGGGCCCGGCGTGCACGTACGTACCGCCGTCGGCCTCCCGGGCGATCGCTGAACCCACCACGTTGACGACACCGAGCACGCGGGCGCCCTTGCGCTTGAGCTCCTGGACGGCGGCCAGTACGTCGTACGTCTCACCGGACTGGGAGACCGCGACGTACAGCGTGTCCGGGTCGACGACCGGGTTGCGGTAGCGGAACTCGGAGGCCGGCTCGGCGTCCGCGGGGATGCGGGCGAGCTCCTCGATCAGCTGGGCGCCGATCTGGCCGGCGTGGTACGAGGTGCCGCAGCCGAGGATCTTGATCCGGCGGACCCCACGCGCCTCCCGGGCGTCCAGGTTGAGACCGCCCAGGTGCACGGTGGCGAAGCGGTCGTCGATCCGGCCGCGCAGCACCCGGTCGACGGCGTCGGCCTGCTCGGAGATCTCCTTGTGCATGTACGTGTCGTGGCCGCCCATGTCGTACGACTCGGCCTCCCACTCCACGGTGGTCGGGGTGGCCGTCGTGGACGAGCCCTCCGTGGTGTACGTACGGAAGTCGTCGGCCTTCAGGGTGGCCATCTCGCCGTCGTCCAGGGTGACGACCTGGCGGGTGTGGGCGACCAGCGCGGCGACGTCCGAGGCGACGAACATCTCCTTCTCGCCGATGCCGAGCACCACCGGGGAGCCGTTGCGGGCGACCACGATGCGGTCGTTGAAGTCGGCGTGCATGACGGCGATGCCGTACGTGCCCTCGACCGAGCGCAGCGCCTCGCGGACCTTCTCCTCCAGGGTGTCCGCCTGCGCGTGGGCGATCAGGTGGACCAGCACCTCGGTGTCGGTCTCGGAGAGGAAGACGACACCGTCGGCGACGAGCTTCGCACGGAGCTCGGAGGCGTTGTCGATGATGCCGTTGTGGACGACGGCGACCTTGTTCTCGGCGTCCAGGTGCGGGTGCGCGTTCTCGTCGCTCGGGGCGCCGTGGGTGGCCCAGCGGGTGTGGGCGATCCCGGTGGTGCCGGTGAAGCGCTTGGGGACGCGGGCCTCCAGCTCGCGGACCCGGCCCTTCGCCTTGACCATCCTCAGGGGGGCGGGCTTGCCCGCCGACGCCTTGCCGGTGATGACGATGCCCGCGGAGTCGTAACCCCGGTACTCCAGTCGCTGCAGCCCTTCCAGCAGCAGCGGAGCCACATCACGCTTACCGATATATCCGACGATTCCGCACATAGAGTCTCTGCCCCTCCATCGACGTACCTGTGGTGCCCGTCGCTCGGCCCTGGGTTCTTCAGCCGTAGACGATGCGGCGCAGCTGGCGGAGCGAGAGCTCCGGCGGCGCGACCGCGCGGTGCGGCAGCTCGGCCGCGATCCGCTCGAAGATCTCCGCGTTGACCAGGCCGCCGGACTGCAGTTCGCGGTGGCGGCGGCGGACGAAGTCGTCGGTCGTCTCGTCGAAGTACGCCAGCACGTCGAGGATCACCCGGGCGGCTTCACCGCGCTGGAGCGCGGTGCTGCGCACCAGGTGGTCGATGAGGTCGTCATGCGACGGGCGGCGTTCGAGCACTCGTTGATATTGCGATGGGCGGGGCACTTACGCAACAATTCTGCCCGATATCGGGCAGGCTCGGGTGTGATTACGCTCTCGAACGACCCCGGAACCGGTTGGGGCCGGGCCGGGGATGGGTCGGCCAGGCTGTGCGCGCGGCGCTCCGACGCGTCTACAGGCGTTTGAGTACGGCCTGCTTGGCGGCGGCGAACTCGTCGTCGGTGAGGACCCCGGACCGGTGCAGCTCGCCGAGCTCGCGCAGTCGGCGCAGCAGTACGTCGTGGTCGTCGCCCGCCGGGGCCGCGAGCTCCGCGGGCGCGGCGGGCGACGCGGCCGGTACCGCCGCCGGGGCCCTCCCCGCCGCGTCGGGCAGCCGCACCAGGACCGCCGCCGCGACCAGGACCGCCGTGTACTCCTTCTTGGACAGTCCCCACAGATCCAGCGAGTACGGGTCGTACTCGGCCTCCGGGGCGGAGGCCGCCGGACCCCCGCCCCGTACGAAGCGCAGATGGCCGTTCTCCAGGCCGATGGCGGGCATCCAGTGCACGCCCGTGACCTCCGAGACCGGGAACGCGACCGGGCCGCCGGAGGTCTTGACCTCCTTGGCCTTCCAGTTCCAGGTCAGGCGCACGGTCTCCCCGTCGAACGAGGCCGTGCCGTCCCCGCCGCCACCGGCGACCGGCACGGCGGGCCCCGGCAGCAGGAAGCCGTCCACCGCGCCGGTGGGCACCTGCTCGATCCGCAGGGCGTCGCGCACCTCGTCGGCGAAGTACTCCGCCACTCCGCTCCGGTCCTTCTCCACGGTCAGCTGATACGGGTCCGCCGCGTCCTTGAGCCGGCCGTCGGCCGCCCGCAGCACCGGGCACGCGCCGTCGCGCAGCCGCAGTCGCAGCCGGCCGCCCTTGCGGTCCGGCTCGAAGGAGATCCCCGCCAGGGCCCGCAGCGGGACGGCACGCTCGCCGAGCTCCTGCCGGAGCGGGTGGATGCCCTTGCCCCGGCCCGGCACGATCCGCACCGTCTCGCCGTCGAAGTGCCAGGTCCCGTCGCGCTGGATTATTTCCGCCATGCGACAGATTCTGTCAGCCGTGAAACGGGGGAGCGGTCTGCACCTTGACCACGCGTGAGGCGCGCGATACGCATGGTGATGGCTCGGTCGCTCGGAGATCCATACCGGTCGCTCAGGAGATCCACAGGTGTGAACCCGTCGAAAGGGATCCGGCTCGTGAGACTGCACAGGACACAGCGCACCGCCCTGCCCCGCCTCCTCGGCTCGCTGCTGCTCGTCACCGCGGCCGGGATCTCCGGTGTCGGCGCGGCGGCGGAGAGACCGGCGGCGGACAGCGGCCCGGCCGCCGCCCCGCCCCGTCCGCTCGGCCAGATCGTGCCCGCCCCCGCAGAGGTCGAGCCCGGTGGCTCCCCGTACACCATCACGGCGGACACCAGGATCCGCGTCGACGGCTCCGGCGAGGCCCGGAAGGTCGGCGACTACCTGGCGGGCGTGCTGCGCCCGTCCACCGGATACCCGCTGCCGGTCACCGGCGACGGCGGCAACGGCATCCGGCTGCGCGTCGACCCCCGCATCGGCGAACTGGGCGCCGAGGGCTACCGCCTGATGTCGAGTCAGGGCTCGCTCACCATCACCGCCCGCGGCCCCGCGGGGCTCTTCCACGGCGTCCAGACGCTCCGTCAGCTGCTCCCGGCCGCCGTGGAGAGGAGGAGTCCCCAGAAGGGGCCGTGGACGGTCGCGGGCGGCACGGTCACCGATACGCCGCGCTACGCGTACCGGAGCGCGATGCTCGACGTCTCCCGGCACTTCTTCTCCGTCGCCGAGGTCAAGCGCTACATCGACCAGCTCGCCCTCTACAAGATGAACAAGCTCCATCTCCACCTCTCCGACGACCAGGGCTGGCGGATCGCGATCGACTCCTGGCCGCGGCTCGCCACGTACGGCGGGCAGACGGAGGTCGGCGGCGGTCCCGGCGGCTCCTACACGAAGAGCGACTACCGGGAGATCGTCCGGTACGCGGCCTCCCGCTATCTGGAGGTCGTGCCGGAGATCGACCTGCCCGGCCACACCAACGCGGCCCTCGCCTCGTACGCGGAGCTGAACTGCGACGGGGTCGCGCCGCCGCCGTACACCGGCACCGAGGTCGGTTTCAGCTCGCTCTGCGTCCCGAAGGCCGTCACCTACGACTTCGTGGACGACGTGGTCCGCGAGATCGCCGCGCTCACCCCCGGTACGTACCTCCACATCGGCGGCGACGAGGCGCACTCCACCAGTCATGAGGACTACGTGGCCTTCATGGACAAGGCGCAGGCCATCGTCGGCAGGTACGGCAAGACCGTGGTCGGCTGGCACCAGCTGACCGGGGGGACGCCGGTGAAGGGCGCGGTCGCCCAGTACTGGGGGTACGACCAGACGGGCGCCGCCGAGCGTGCGCAGGTCGCGGACGCCGCCGTGAACGGCACGAAGCTGGTGCTGTCCCCGGCCGACCGCAGCTACCTCGACATGAAGTACGACAAGGACACCGAGCTGGGTCTGGCCTGGGCCGGTTATGTCCCGGTGCAGCGCTCCTACGACTGGAACCCGGCGACGTACCTGGCCGGCGCCCCGGCGGATTCGGTGCTGGGGGTCGAGGCGCCGCTCTGGTCGGAGACCCTGTCCGACAGCGACGAGATCGAGCAGATGGCGTTCCCCCGGCTGCCCGGCATCGCTGAGCTCGGCTGGTCGCCCGAGGCCACGCACGACTGGGACACGTACAAGGTGCGGCTGGGCGCGCAGGGGCCGAGGTTCTCGGCGCTCGGCATCCACTACTACCGCGCGCCGCAGGTCCCCTGGGCCGCCGAATGAGCTGACCGGGCCCGTCCGGCGACCACGCGCCTCCGGTCGCCGGACGGAACCGGTGCTCGCGCTCCACTCGTCCCCGGCCTGTCGTCGCCGGTCACCGGACCAGGACCCCGCCGCCCACCGACCGGGCCCGCAGCGCGGCCCGGGTGATGTCGGCGAGCCGGTCCGCCGCGTAGTCCTCCCGGTAGCCGCTGCGCGTACCGAGCTCCGCGGTGTGCCCGCGCGGCGGTTCGCACTCGGCGAGGAACTCCTCGACGTCCTCCGGCTGTACACAGAGGTCGTCGTCGGCCGGCCGGGGAAGGAACCGGGTCCCGAGCGCACGGGCGGGCTCCGAGCCCCAGAGCCTGGTCCGGCTGCTCTCGAACCCGGCCATGTCACCGCCGTCCTCGGGGTCGTCGAGCAGCCGCAGCTTCCCCGGCCCGTCGTGGACGAAGGTGTGGACCAGCAGCGTCATGCCCCGAACTCCGCCCGGCAGCCGTCGAGTCCCTCGACGGTGACCTCGGTGCTCCGGCACTCCTCCCAGCGCGCCCGGTCCATCCGCAGCCGTTGCAGGGTGACCGGCGCTCCCCGCACGGCGGCGACGGTGGTGCCGTCCGGCAGATAGCCGAGCCGGTGCGAGACCCCCAGCGAGCGCGGGTTGTCGGTCATCGCGGCCGACACCGCGGTCCGGGCCCCGAGACCGGCGAAGGCGAGATGCAGGACGGCGGCCCGCATCTCGGTGCCGATGCCCCGGCCCTGGTGGGCGAGGCCCAGCCACGACCCGGTGCTGACCTGGCCGGTCACGGCGAAGTCCCTCGCCATCAGGTCCTGCCGCCCGACCACCCGTCCCTCGCACAGCACGGCGAGGCTCAGCGCCCAGTCCCGTACCGACCAGCCGGCGACGGTGGACAGCACATGCTGGAACACCACCTTGCCGCGTTCCTCGGGCGGTACGGCGGTCCACGGGACGGTGAACGGCATCTCGTCCGGAGCGTGCACCCCGTCGGCGGCGACCGAGGCGAGCTCGTCCAGCAACTCCAGGTCGGGCAGGCGTAGTTCCAGGCGGGGCGTGCGGAGGCGGAGCCCGTACAGGGGCCAGTGCGGCGGCTTCATGGACGGACTCTGCCGTGCGGCGCGGCGTGCTGTCGAACGGATTCCGCCGGATTCCCCGGGTGGCCCGCGAACGGTCAGGGGCGCGGCCAGGGGCGGCCGCCCAGGCGCTCGATGTCGGTGTTGAAGCGCCTCAGGTAGGAGGCGAAGCCGGAGATGTCCTCGTCCGACCAGTTGGCCATGACCCGCTCCAGGGAGCTGACCAGGCCCTCGCGTTCCGCGTCGAGCATGCGGGCGCCCTCGTCGGTGATCCGGAACTTGCGGGCCATGCCGCCCTCGGGGTCCGGGATGCGCTCCACGAGTCCGGCGCGCATGGCCGCCGCGGTCTGCCGGTTGAGGGTGGAGGCGTCGAGCCCGAAGGCGTCGCTGAGCTCACCGATCGACATCGGTCCCTGGACGCGGACGCGGCTGAGCAGGATGTAGGCGCTGTGGTCCATCAGCCCGTCCTTGCGCCGGCCGCCCTTGTTCTGCAGGAGGCCGTGGCGGCTGAGGAGCATCTGCTCGTACTCGACCTCGTGGGTGGGCCTGGTCATGCGCCTGCCGCCTCCTGCTGTCGTCCGGGCGTCCCGGCGTGTTTCCGAATGTCGTCCTCCATTCTCCCACAGGCCCATGCAACGTACATATAACGTGCTCGATGCATGAAGTGTGTACGATGCATAATCTTCTTCCGATACACACCCGAGGAGTCCCGGATGGGTGCCCCCCAGCCAACAACCCGCCCCGGCGGCGTCGTCGCCACGCTGGCCATCGCCGGTGTCACGGCGGCGATCATGCAGACCCTGGTCACCCCGCTCATCGCGGAGCTGCCGCAGATCCTGAGCACCACCCCCTCGAACGCGACGTGGGTGATCACCGTCACCCTGCTGGTGTCCGCCGTCTGCGTGCCCGTCTCCGGACGTCTGGGCGACATGGTCGGCAAGCGCCGGATGCTTCTCGTCTGCTCCGTGCCGCTGATCGTCGGCTCGGTGGTGTGCGCGCTCTCCTCGTCCGTCGTCCCCATGATCGTCGGCCGTGGTCTCCAGGGCATGGGCATGGGCGTGCTGCCGCTCGGCATAGCCCTGCTGCGCGACGTGGTCCCGGCGGAGAAGCTCAGCTCCTCCATCGCACTGGTCAGCGCCTCCATGGGCATCGGCGGCGCGCTCGGCCTGCCGATCGCCGCGGCCGTCGCCCAGTACACGGACTGGCGGGTGCTGTTCTGGGGCTCGGCCGGCCTCGCCACCGTCGTCGCGGCGCTGATCTGGTTCCTGATCCCCGATGTGCCGGCCGGGGCCAAGGGGCAGCGGTTCGACGTGCTCGGTGCGCTCGGTCTCGGGGCGGGCCTGGTCTGCCTGCTGCTCGCCGTCTCCAAGGGCGCCGACTGGGGCTGGGGCTCGGCGACCACGCTCGGCCTGTTCGCCGCCGCCGTCGTGGTGCTGGTCGCCTGGGGTGCGTGGGAGCTGCGTACCCGGGACCCGTTGGTCGACCTGCGCACCACCGCGCGTCCCCGGGTGCTGATGACCAACCTCGCCTCCGTCTTCGTCGGCTTCGGCATGTACGCCACCATGCTGATCTCCCCGCAGCTCCTCCAGTTCCCCTCCGCCACCGGCTACGGCCTGGGTCAGTCGATGCTCGCGGCGGGCCTGTGGCTGGCGCCCGGCGGCATCATGATGATGATCGTCTCCCCGCTCGGCGGAAAGCTCATCGACGCCCGGGGCCCGAAGTTCACCCTGGTCTGCGGCATCCTGGTCATCGCGGTCGGCTACGGCCTGGCGCTGGTGCTCATGGGCTCCGCGTGGGGCCTGATGGTGGTCGGCATGGTGACCAGCAGCGGTGTCGGCCTGGCGTACGGGGCGATGCCCGCACTGATCATGGGCTCGGTCCCGCTGTCCGAGACCGCCGCCGCCAACGGCTTCAACACGCTCATGCGCTCCCTCGGTACGTCGATCGGCGCCGCGGTGATCGGCGTGGTCCTCTCGCAGATGACCGTCACCATGGGCGGCCACACCTTCACCTCCGAGAACGGCTTCCGTACCGGACTCCTGGTCGGCTGCGGCGTCGCCCTGGTCGCGGCGGTGATCGCCGCCGCCATCCCGGCCATGCGCCGCACGGGGGACGGCGCCGACGCCACTCCGGAACCGGCCCCGGCCAAGGTCTGACCCGCGACTCGCGTACTGCTCCGCCGCCCGTTCTCCGCGTACGCGGGCGACGGGCGGCGGCGGTTCCGGTAGTGTCGCGCTCTTCGGACGGCGTCAGCCCCCGGAGCCCTGAAGGCGATCACGCCCATGACCTCCTCGCGCCCCTCCGCCGCGCCCCCCGCCCGCCGTCGCCTCGACGCCGCGCTGGACAACCTCGCGGTCACCTTCCGCGGCATGACCGCCCGCCCCGACGAGAACAACTGCGAGTGCCACTGGGGCAGCGCCGAGGACCTCGCCCTGCTCAAGGTCCCGGACATCGAGCTGGACGACGATCTTCTGCAACGCACCTGGCGGGCTTCCGACTGGAGCGACCACGCGGCGGTGCTGCGCCGGATCCTCCCTCAGTTCGCCCGGTACCTCGTCGCGGGCCGCGTCGAACCCTTCCTCGGCCCGGAGGAGATCGGCCGCTCGTTCGACCGGGGCCACTGGCAGCAGTGGCCCGCCGAACAGGGAGCGGCGGTAAGGGAGTTCCTCCACGCCTGGTGGACCCACACCCTCACCGACCCGGCCCCGGCCGTCCCGGCCCACGAACTCCTCGCCCTGCTCGTCGAGGCATCCGGCGCGCTCACCCCGTGGCTCGCCCACTGGGAGACGCAGACCGGCACCCCGGCCACCCGGCACCTCGCCGAGGCCGCCACCCACTGGGAGTACCACCTCCTCGGCGACGAACTCCCCTGGGACGCCTGGGACAGCGAGGACGACGGGGGCGAGAGGCGCGCCGAGCTGACGGCCTGGCTGCTGGACCACGCCCGGCCCCGCCTCATCGCACACGGCGCACCCGACGAACTGCTCCACCGCATACGCCTGCTCGGCCTCACCGGCCCGGCCCGCTGGGAGGACCCGTACTGGCCCAACCACCGCTACTGAATGGCGGGGTCGGGCTCCTAGGCCCAGCAGGTCGTGGCCCGGCCCGGGACCGGGGAGGGCGGGCCTCCCCGCCCGGCCGGCCCCGGGCCGTCACCGCGTCAGGCCGGCAGGCCCAGTTCGCGGGCGATCAGCATGCGCTGGACCTCGCTCGTGCCCTCGCCGATCTCCAGGATCTTGGAGTCGCGCCACATCCTGGCGACCGGGTACTCGTTCATGAAGCCGTAACCGCCGTGGATCTGGGTCGCCTCGCGGGCGTTGTCCACCGCCACCGTCGACGAGTACAGCTTCGCGATCGCCGCCTCCTTCTTGAACGGTTCGCCCGCGACCATGCGCGAGGCCGCGTCGCGCCAGCCGATCCGGGCCATATGGGCCCGCATCTCCATGTCCGCGATCTTGAACTGGATGGCCTGGTTGGTGCCGATCGGGCGGCCGAAGGCGTGGCGCTCGGCGGCGTACTTGACCGACTCGTCGACGCAGCCCTGCGCCAGGCCCGTGGACAGGGCGGCGATGGCGATCCGGCCCTCGTCCAGGATGCGCAGGAACTGGGCGTAGCCGCGGCCCTCCTCGCCCAGCAGGTTGGCCAGGGGGACGCGGACGTCGGTGAAGGACAGCTCGCGGGTGTCCGAGGCGTTCCAGCCGACCTTGGAGTACGGGGCGGCGACCGTGAAGCCGGGGGTGCCGGACGGCACGATGATCGAGGAGATGAGCGGGGCGCCGTTCTCCTTGCGGCCGGTCACCGCCGTCACCGTGACCAGCTCCGTGATGTCCGTACCGGAGTTGGTGATGAAGCACTTGGAGCCGTTGATCACCCACTCGCCGGTGGCCTCGTCGCGCACCGCCGTCGTCCGGGTGCCGCCCGCGTCGGAGCCGCCGTCCGGCTCGGTCAGGCCGAAGGCGCCGAGCGCCTCGCCCGCGCAGAGCTTCGGCAGCCACTGCCGCTTCTGCTCCTCGGTGCCGAAGTGGTAGACCGGCATCGCGCCGAGCGAGACCCCTGCCTCCAGCGTGATCGCCACGGAGGAGTCGACCCGGGCCAGCTCCTCCAGGGCGATCCCGAGGGCGAGGTAGTCGCCGCCCATGCCGCCGTACTCCTCCGGGAACGGCAGCCCGAACAGGCCCATCCGTCCCATCTCCCGCACGATCTCGTACGGGAACTCGTGTCGTTCGTAGAGGTCGCCGATCTTCGGCGCGACGACGTCGTGCGCGAACTCCTCGACGGTGCGCCGCAGTTCCTCGTGTTCGGCGGTCAGCCGGTGGTCCAGGGACATGGCAGGGTCACTCCTTGTGGGGACGTTCGGTTACCGGACCGAGAGCGCGCGGACGGTACGGGACGGGCTGGGTCGGCCCAGTTGTTCGGCGAGCCACACGCTGGTGGCGGTGAGCGCGTCGAGATCGACCCCGGTTTCGATGCCGAGGCCTTCGAGCATCCACACGAGGTCCTCGGTGGCGAGATTCCCGGTCGCGCTCTTCGCGTACGGGCAGCCGCCGAGGCCGCCCGCGGAGGCGTCCACGGTGGTCACCCCGTGCTGGAGCGCGGCGAGGGTGTTGGAGAGGGCCTGCCCGTAGGTGTCGTGGAAGTGCACGCCGATGGTGTCGGTGGGCACCCCTTCCTCGTTCAGCTCCGAGAGCAGGTTCTGTACATGGCCGGGCGTGGCGACGCCGATGGTGTCGCCGAGGGAGAGCTCGTCGCAGCCGAGGTCCATCAGCGCCTTGGCCACCCGGACGACCTGGTGGACGGGGACGGGCCCCTCCCACGGGTCGCCGAAGCACATCGACAGATAGCCGCGGACATGCACCTGGTCGGCCTTGGCGCGGGCGACGACCGGCTCGAACATGGCGAGCGATTCGTCGACGGTGCGGTTGAGGTTGCGGGCGGCGAACGTCTCGGTCGCCGAGCCGAACACCGCGATCCGGCGGGCGCCGAGCGCCAGCGCCCGGTCCAGGCCGCGTTCGTTCGGAACCAGGACCGGCAGCGCGACGCCGTCGATGTCGGCGAGGCGCGGGAACAGGTGCTCGGCGTCGGCCAGTTGGGGCACCCACTTGGGGTGCACGAAGCTGGTCGCCTCGATGGTGGTCAGGCCCGCCGCGGCCAGCCGGTGGATGAACTCCGCCTTCACCCCGGTCGGGACGACGGCCTTCTCGTTCTGCAGCCCGTCACGCGCGCCGACCTCGTGGATGCGCACCCGGGCGGGCAGATCCTGGGCCGGCACGATCATGGGCAGGGTGCGGGTCGTCGTCATGCTTCCTCCCCGGGAGCCTCGACGGGGGCCACCACGGCCAGGATCTGGTCCATGGCGACCGTGGCACCGGCGGTGACGTCCAGCTCGGTCACGGTCCCGGCGTGCGGGGCGGAGATGACGTGCTCCATCTTCATCGCCTCGACGACGAGCAGGCTCTGACCGGCCACGACCTCGTCCCCGACCGCCACCTTCACGACGGTGACCGTCCCGGGCATGGGCGCGGCGAGGGTGTCCGCACCGGACCGGCCCGCGCCGGCCAGCGACGCCGCCACCGGGTCGTGGTCCTGTACGTACCAGCTGTCGCCGTCCCGGCCGAGCCACACCCCGTCCGGGGTGGTGGCGTGGGTGAACGTGTGGGTGACACCGGCGAGTTCGATGGTGAGGCGGGGCCCGGAGACCTCGACCGGTCTGGCCGTCTCCCTGCCGCCCGGCAGCGGGGCCAGCGGCCCGCAGGCCCCCGTCACCGGCTGCGGCGGCTGCGCGCCCTCCCCGACGTGGCCGAAGGTCAGCTCCGTACCGGCCGGGCAGGAGCGCATCGAGACCTGCACCGGGTCGTGGCCCGGCAGCCGGAAGTCGAGGACCGTGCGGGCCGGGGTGCCGCCGAGGCGCCAGCCGCTGGTCGCCGAGAACGGGTCGGCCCAGCCGGTGGAGGCGTCGGCGGGGGAGGTGGCGGCGGACTGCCGCAGGAGTGCCGCTGCCGCGTACACCTCCTCGGGGACGCCCTCCGGGACCAGGCCGGCCGCCTCGCGCTCCACGAGTCCCGTGTCCAGGTCGCCCGCCACCACCGCCGGGTGGGCGAGCAGGCGGCGCAGGAATCCGGCGTTGGTCGGGACGCCGAGGATCACCGTGTCCGCGAGCGCCGCGCGCAGTCGGCGCAGGGCGGTGGCGCGGTCGGGGCCGTACGCGATGACCTTGGACAGCATCGGGTCGTACAGGCTGCCGACCTCGCCGCCCTCGGCGAGCCCTGAGTCCGTCCGTGCCCCGTTGCCCTGCGGCTCGCTCAGGGCGAGGACCGTGCCGCCCGAGGGCAGGAAGCCGCGCGCCGGGTCCTCGGCGCAGATCCGGGCCTCGATGGCATGGCCGGTGAGGGTGATGTCCTGCTGGCCGTACGGCAGTCGCTCGCCCGCCGCTACCCGCAGCTGCCACTCCACCAGGTCCAGGCCGGTGATCAGCTCGGTGACCGGGTGCTCGACCTGGAGGCGGGTGTTCATCTCCATGAAGAAGTACGAGGCGGGGTCGTTGCCCGGGACGATGAACTCCACCGTGCCCGCGCCGACATAGCCGCAGGAGCGGGCCGCCTGGACGGCCGCCTCGCCCATCGCGGCCCGGGTCCCCTCGTCGAGCAGGACCGAGGGCGCCTCCTCGATGATCTTCTGGTGGCGGCGCTGGAGCGAGCACTCGCGCTCGCCGAGGTGGACCACGTTGCCGTGGGCGTCGGCCAGCACCTGGATCTCGATGTGCCGGGGGCGGTCGATCCACCGCTCCACCAGCAGGGTGTCGTCGCCGAAGGAGGCCCGTGCCTCGCGCCGGGCGGCCGCGATCTCGTCCCCGAGCAGGGCCTCGTCGCGGACCAGCCGCATGCCCTTGCCGCCGCCGCCCGCCGAGGGCTTCAGCAGCACCGGCATCCCGATCCCTCGGGCCGCGTCGACCAGCTGGGCGTCAGTGAGCCCGCTCCCGGACGAGCCGGGCACCACCGGGACCCCGGCCGCCGCGACCGTCTCCTTGGCCCGGATCTTGTCGCCCATCAGCGTGATGGCGGAGGCGGGCGGGCCGATGAAGACCAGCCCCGCCTCGGCGCACGCCCGCGCGAAGCCCGCGTTCTCGGCGAGGAATCCGTAGCCCGGGTGGACGGCCTGCGCGCCGGTGCGCCGGGCCGCGTCCAGCAGCGCGGGCACGCTCAGATAGCTCTGGGCGGCGGGGGCGGGCCCGATCCGTACCGCGGTGTCGGCCTCCCGGACGTGCCGGGCGTCCGCGTCCGCGTCGCTGAAGACGGCGACCGAGCCGACGCCCAGCTCCCGCAGCGTACGGATGACACGTACCGCGATCTCGCCGCGGTTGGCGACCAGGACCGTGTCGAACATCGTCATCTGTTCCTCACATCCGGAAGACGCCGAAGCCGGGTTCACCCAGCGGGGCGTTGGCGCAGGCGGTCAGGGCCAGCCCCAGCACCTGCCGGGTCTCCATCGGGTCGATCACACCGTCGTCCCAGAGCCGGGCCGTGGCGTAGTAGGCATTGCCCTGGGTCTCGTACTGCTCGCGGATCGGGGCCTTGAAGGCCTCCTCGTCCGCCGCGCTCCAGCCGTCGCCCAGCTGGTCGCGCTTGACCGTCGCGAGGACGGACGCGGCCTGCTCGCCGCCCATGACGGAGATCTTGGCGTTGGGCCACATCCACAGGAAGCGGGGGGAGTAGGCCCGGCCGCACATGGAGTAGTTGCCCGCGCCGTACGAACCGCCGACGACCACGGTCAGCTTCGGCACGCGGGTGCAGGCGACCGCCGTCACCATCTTGGCGCCGTGCTTGGCGATGCCGCCCGCCTCGTAGTCCCGGCCCACCATGAAGCCCGAGATGTTCTGCAGGAAGACCAGCGGGATGCCGCGCTGGTCGCACAGCTCGATGAAGTGGGCGCCCTTCTGGGCGGACTCGGAGAACAGGATGCCGTTGTTGGCGACGATGCCCACCGGGTGGCCGTGGATGTGCGCGAAGCCGGTGATCAGCGTCGTGCCGTACTCGGCCTTGAACTCGGCGAACCGGGAGCCGTCGACGACCCGGGCGATCACCTCCCGTACGTCGTACGGCGTGCGCGAATCGACCGGGACGGCGCCGTACAGACCCGCGGGGTCGACCTTCGGCTCGTCGACGGGGCGCACGGACCACGGCAGCGCGCCCCGGTCCGGCAGGGTGGCCACGATGTTCCGCACGATCCGCAGCGCGTGCGCGTCGTCCTCGGCGAGATGGTCGGTCACCCCCGACGTGCGGGAGTGCACCTCGCCGCCGCCCAGCTCCTCGGCCGTCACGACCTCGCCGGTCGCGGCCTTCACCAGCGGGGGGCCGCCCAGGAAGATGGTGCCCTGATTGCGGACGATCACGGCCTCGTCGCTCATCGCGGGGACGTACGCCCCGCCCGCCGTGCACGAGCCCAGCACCGCCGCGATCTGCGGAATCCCGGCCCCGGACATCCGGGCCTGGTTGTAGAAGATCCGCCCGAAGTGCTCCCGGTCCGGGAAGACCTCGTCCTGCATCGGCAGGAACGCACCGCCCGAGTCGACGAGATAGAGGCAGGGGAGACGGTTCTCCAGCGCCACTTCCTGGGCGCGCAGATGCTTCTTCACCGTCATCGGGTAGTACGTGCCGCCCTTGACGGTCGCGTCATTGGCGACGATCACGCACTCCCGGCCGCTGACCCGGCCGATCCCGGCGATCACCCCGGCCGCCGGGGCGGCGCCCCCGTACAGCCCCTCGGCCGCCAGCGGGGCCAGCTCCAGGAACGGGGAACCCGGATCGAGCAGGGTGTCCACCCGGTCCCTGGGCAGCAGCTTGCCGCGCGCCACATGCCGGGCGCGGGCCCTCTCACCCCCGCCGAGCCTGGCCGTGGCGAGCCGCTCGCGCAGCTCGTCGGCGAGCGCGTGATGCGCCGCCTCGTTGGCCTTCCAGGCCTCGGAGGCGGGATCGGCCGCGCTCGCCAGCACCGGTGCCTGCTGCATCGTGTCGAGCCCCCTTGCCCGTACCGCAGTAGTTAGTGACCGTTAACGTCCTTCTTAGGTTAACGAGCGCTAACAGCCTTGTCCAGGGCGCTCGGCCGGTGCCCCCGGTGCGCCCGGCGGGCAATCCGGTCGGCACGGGACATGTGCCACCCGCGGGCGGCAGGCCGCGCGGACCAGCCGGAATAATGGCCCGTGCCGCTCCCTGACCCGGATCGGCACGGGCTTCGGGCGGGGGGAACAGCGGATGACGCGGCAGACGTGGACGGTGCCGGGCACGGGTGCGGCCGGAGGAACGGCCGAGGGGGTGGCGGGGAGGTCCCGCATCCTCGAAGTGGACGCCCTGCGCGGATTCGCGCTCGTCGGCATCCTGGCCGTGAATCTTCTGACGACCGCCGGGCCGCCCGGCGCCAGGGGCGGGCTCGCGGCGGTGCACGCGGCGGACGGGGCCGTGGTGTGGGCGGTCGACCTTCTCGCGCAGTCGAAGTTCTACCTGCTCTTCTCCTTCCTCTTCGGGTACAGCTTCACTCTCCAGATGGACTCGGCCGCCCGCGCCGGGGCGTCCTTCGTCCCCCGGATGTCACGGCGGCTGGCCGGGCTGCTCGTGCTCGGGTTCGCCCACGCGGTGCTGCTGTACAGCGGCGACATCCTCATGATGTACGCCCTGTTCGGACTGGTCCTGCTGGCCGCCCGGAACGCCGGGGCGGTCAGTGCCTGGCGGGCGGCGCTATGGGTGTTCGGCGCGGCCGGGGGCCTCCTGCTGCTGACGGGGCTGGCGGCATCGCTGCTCGACCCCGGCGAACTGGCCGGGTCCGCCACGGAGAAGGCCGAGCTGACCGCCGCCTACCGGGGCGGGTTCGCCGATGTCGTCGGGGCGAACCTCCGGGCGCTGCCCGATCTGCTGGCGGCCGTTCCGCTGATGGGCGGGTTCGTCGTCGCCGCCTTTCTCGTGGGCTTCACGGCCGGCCGGCGGCAGTGGCTCGGCGCGGCCGCGCTCGCCGACCGGGCGCGGCTGCGCCGGATCTTCCTGACGGGGCTCGCCGTCGGCGTCCCCGGGGCGCTCTTCTCCGCCGCGGGGCTGGCGGGACCGCTGTCGGAGCGCTGGACGCTGCTGGGCCTTGCGGTCGGCATGGTGACGGCCCCGGCGCTCTCGGCCGCGTACGCCGCCGGGCTGCTGCTGTGGTTCGGCACGCGGCGCGGTGCCGCGGCGGCCCGGGTCCTCGCGCCCGCCGGACGGATGGCGCTGACCAACTATCTGACCCAGTCCCTCGTCATGGCGCTCGTCTTCTCCGGGTACGGCCTCGGACTGTACGGCCGTACGGGCGCCGCCGCGGCGGTCGGTGGGGCGCTGGTGCTCTACGCCGGCCAGCTCGCCCTGAGCGGATGGCTGATGCGGCGGTACCGGCTGGGGCCGGTGGAGTGGCTGTTGCGCACGGTGACGCTGGGTGTGCGGCCCGGCTCCAGTTAACGTTCGCTAACCCGACTGTCTAGAATCGAAACCATGACCACGAGGACCGACGCCCCCACCCGCCGCGAGCAGATCCTCAAGGAGGCCGCCCGCCTCTTCGCCGAGCGCGGCTTCCACGGCGTCGGCGTCGACGAGATAGGCGCCGCCGTCGGCATCAGCGGCCCCGGGCTCTACCGGCACTTCCCCGGCAAGGACGCGATGCTCGCCGAGCTGCTGGTCGGCATCAGCGAGCGGCTGCTGGCGGGCGGGCGGCTGCGCGTCTCGGAGGACGCCGCGTGCGAGGGCGGCTCCCCGCAGGCCCTCCTCGACGCGCTCATCGAGGGACACATCGACTTCGCCCTCGACGACCGCCCCCTGATCACCCTCCACGACCGTGAGCTGGACCGGCTCCGGGACGCCGACCGCAAGCGGGTCCGCCAGCTCCAGCGGCAGTACGTCGAGGTGTGGGTGGAGGTGGTCCGCGAGATGTACCCGGACCTGCCCGAGCACGAGGCCCGCGCCGCCGTCCACGCCGTCTTCGGCCTGCTGAACTCGACCCCGCACCTGGGCCGCCCCGACGCCCGGCCGGACCGCGCGGACACGGCGGCGCTGCTGCACCGGCTGGCGCGCGGGGCGTTCGAGGCGGCGGCCCGCGCGTAGGGCCGCGGCCGCGGCCGCATGCGACTACGTCTGCGCCTATGTCTACGTCTGCGCTTGCGCTTGCGTGATTTCCCGCCGGGCTTCGACTATATGAATTGATACGCAAGGGGAGAAGATTCGCTCAAATTCTCCCCCATTTCCTTTGCGCGGCTCCGTCCGTCGGAGTGTCGCGGCGATCCACAGGCATATGGTTTGAGTCGTCTCGCCCACGCCTGCTGGGGAATTTAAATGAAAACATGTCAGGTCTCGGTCGTGGTCCCCTGTTTCAACGAGGACGAGGTGATCGAGGCATTCCACCGCGAGCTGGTCTCCGCTCTCGAACCGACGCGGCAGACGTTCGAGATCTGTTATGTCGACGACGGAAGCAGCGACCGGACACGAGCCCGGATCGGCTCGCTCGCCACCGCGGACCGGCGGGTCCGCTTCACCTCCTTCAGCCGCAATTTCGGCAAGGAGGCCGCCATGCTCGCCGGGCTGCGCATGTCCCGCGGCGACGCCGTCGTCCTCATGGACGCCGACCTCCAGCACCCGCCGGAACTGCTGCCCCGCATGCTGGAGCTGCGCCGCCACGGCTACGACCAGGTCGTCGCCCGACGGGACCGGACCGGCGAGGGCGCCCTGCGCACGCTGCTCAGCAGCGCCTACTACCGCGCCATGGGCCGGTGCATGGACGTGTCCGTCGTCGACGGCGAGGGCGACTTCAGGCTGTTGTCGCGCACCGCCGTGGACGCCGTGCTCGCACTGCCCGAGACCAACCGGTTCTCCAAGGGGATCTTCTCCTGGATCGGCTTCGACACCACCGCCTTCACCTACCGGAACGTCCGGCGGGCGGCGGGGAGTTCGAAATGGGGCGGCAGGCATCTGCTCAACTACGGGATCGACGGACTGATCTCCTTCAACAGCCGCCCGCTGCGCCTGGCCATCCACGCCGGTCTCGCCCTCGCGCTGGCGGCGCTGGGGTACGCCCTGTGGATCATCGCCGGTGTCGCACTGCACGGGGTCGGCGTACCCGGCTACACCACCCTGCTGACCGCCGTCGTGGCGCTCGGCGGAATCCAGCTCGCCACCCTGGGCGTCATCGGTGAATACGTGGGACGCATCTACTGCGAATCCAAACGGCGGCCGCATTATGTGGTGCGGGAGACGAGCGAATCCCCGATGGTTTCCCTGAACGTGCCCCCGAATGTGCCCTTGGATGTTCCCCCGAATGTCTCCCCGGCTGTTCCCTCGGTTCTTCCTCCGGCGGGCACCGTTCCGGCGAATCCAATTCCGGAAGAGGAGGCCGTGCCGGTGGATGTCGTTCCGGTGGGTGCTGTTCCGGCGGGCGCCCGCGCCGGGGCGACCGCGCTCGGTGCCGCCAGGTCCCGTACCGCGCGGCAGTTCCTCACGTTCGCGTCGATCGGAATCGCCAACACGGCGGTGTATCTGGCGGTGTACGCCTCGCTCAACACCCGGATCCCCTATCTCGCCGCCCATGTCCTCGGGTACGCGGTCAGTGTCGTGGGGTCCTTCCTGCTCAACTCGTACCTCACCTGCCGTACGCGGCCGACCTGGCAGGCATTCCTCCGGTATCCCCTGTCGAGCGCGGCCAACCTCGTCCTCACCGGCGTCCTGCTCTCCCTCGCGGTGAGCGGGCTGGGCCTGGACAAGAACCTCGCCGCCGTGGCCGCGGGGCTCCTCGCCACACCGTTCTCGTTCCTGCTCGCCCGCTGGGCCATCGATTCCGGTGCGTCCCTGGCCGGCAGGCGTCCCTACGAAGGGCAGCACTGCGCATGACCGTGGACACGTCGAGGACCGCCGACGTACGGGAGGAGCGGGAGGGCGGGGTGTCCCCGTCGCCGGAGGAGCGGCCGGGAGCCGTGCGGCGGTGGCAGACGAGCCTGCCGGCGGCCCTCGCCCTGTTCCCGCTCGCCCTGCTCGGCGCGGCCTTCTGGATCGGCCGGCTGGTCCGCCCGGGAGCGGACGACTGGTGCTTCCTCCCGGTGGTGCGGGACGAGGGCGCCTCCGGGATGGTCGCGAAGTTCTACCTCCACGACAACGGACGCGTGGCCAACGCCCTGCTGGTCGTCGCGTACGGGGTGTTCGGCGTCCCGGGCCAGCAGTGGTTCGCGCTGGTCAGCGGGGTGCTCATGGTCGGCATCCTCTGGGCGCTGACCGCCGCCGTGCTCGGCCGGGCCGGGCTGACCGCGCCGCGCGGGGTGGCGCTGCTGGTGGCCGCGGGGTGCGGGGCGGTCTTCTTCCTCGCGACGCCCGACACGTACAAGGCCTTCTACTGGCCCGCCAACTCCGTCTCGCACGCCGTCTCGCCGGTGCTGGCCTGCGCCGCCGTGATCCCGCTGCTGCGCGCGCGGACCCGCCGGGGGCAGATCTTCGCGGTGGCCGTCGCCCTCGTCGCCGGGGTCTTCATCGGAACGCTGTCCGAGGAGACGGCGGTCGTCGCGTGCGTGCTGCTCTGCACCACGCTGCTGCTGGGCCTGCGGGCCCTCCCCGGCCCCGGCAGGACCCTGGCGCGCCGCTGGTGCGCGGTCGCCCTCGCCGGGGTCCTGGCCGGGGCGGCCGTCCTGTACTTCTCACCCGGCGCGCACGCCCGGCGTGCACGGTTCGGCACCGACGCGGGCGCCGTGTTCGGCGCACAGGAACTGAACGCGGCGCTGCGGGCGTTCGGCGAGATCCTGGGGACGGTCCTCACGACCTGGCAGTACCTGGGGGCGCTCGCCGTCGGCGTGCTGCTCGGACTGGCGGTGCGCGGGGGCGGGCGCGCGCCGGAGGGATCCCTGCGGCGCAGGCCGGTGCTCCTGGTCCTCACCGGCCTCCTCGTCTTCCTGGTCTCCGGTTTCCTCTGCACCGTCATCACCTACCCGGCCTTCGGGACGGGCGTGGTGACCGCGGCCCGGGTCTGGGGCGACTTCCTCCTGGTGTACGTGCTGCTGCTGGCGGGCATCGGCGCCCTGCTGGGGCGGGGGCTGCGCGCCCGTCGGCGGGGGACCCGTACGGCGACGGCGGTGGCCGCCGCCGTATGCGCCCTGGCCTGCGTCGGCCTCGCCGTCCCGCTGTTCCGGCTGGGCACGCAGATGGAGGTGCGCGCCCAGCGCTGGGACCACCAGGACCGCTTCCTGAGGGAGGGGGCGGCGCGCGGCGCCCAGGTCCTCCCGTACACCCCCGTGTCGGTCAGCAGGATGCTGGAGCCGTTCGGGAACCACGGGCGACGGCCCTGGCCGGCGCAGTGCGTCGCCAGGTACTACCGCCTGGAGAAGGTCACGTACGCGCCCCGGCCTCGCTGACCGGCGAGCCCGCCCGACCGGGCGGTCGGGCCATACACCCGGCACACTGCGCACATCTGACGGCACAATGGGTTCATGCCGATACCCAGCCGTGCCGCCCTCGTCGAACACCTCGTCCGTACGCGTATAGCCGGAGACGTCGCCACACCGCGCGACAACAACCTCTCCCACTACCGCAAGCTCGCCAACGGCGACCGCCACTACTGGCTGGGGCTGGAGCTCGGGGACCGGTGGTGCGACGAGCAGGACGTACTGGCGGTGATGGCCGAGCGCTGCGGGGTCAGCGACGACCCGGAGCACCGGTTCGGGCAGGACACCATCGACCCGGAGCTGACCGTCGACGCCCTGGAGCGGATGGCGGCGCGGCTGCGGAAGGCGGTGGCGGGCGCGGAGCGGGTGCTGTTCGCGACCGGGCACCCGGGCGGGCTCCTCGATGTGCACCGGCAGACCGCGGCCGCGCTGCGGGCCGCCGGATGCGAGATCGTGGTGATTCCCTCGGGGCTGGTCGCCGACGAGGGCATGGTGTTCCAGTTCGCGGACGTCGCGGTGCAGGAGCGCGGCGCGACCCTCTGGCACACGCACTCGCCCGCCCCGATGGCCGCGATCCTGGACGGCCTGGAGCGCGAGGGCCGCCCGCTGCCGGACCTGGTCGTCGCCGACCACGGCTGGGCGGGGTGCGCGGCGCAGCGCGGTCTTGACGCGGTGGGGTACGCGGACTGCAACGACCCGGCGCTCTTCCTCGGCGAGGCGGAGGGGACGCTCCAGGTGGCCGTCCCGCTGGACGACCACGTACTGGACCCGCGGTTCTACGACCCGATGACGGAGTACCTGCTGGACGCGGCGGGGCTGACCCAGGGCTGATCCGGGCCGTGCGGTGCGGTCCGGTCCGGTCCGGTGCGGTCCGGTCCGGTCCGGCCCGGATCAGGCCGGGCCGCGCCGCCGCTGCCGCAGGCCCGGGGTCGGGTCCAGGTACACCCGGCGGACCGACGGATAGCGCTCCCGCAGCTGCTCCTCCGCCTCCTCGCACGCCCACTCGATCTGGTCGGCGGTCGAGGCGTCCCGGAAGTCGATCTTCGCGGCGATCAGGATCTCGGACGGGCCCTGGATGAGCGTGGTGAGTTCCAGTACGTCGATGATGTGCGGGACCGAGAGCAGTTCCTCGCGGATGCCGGCCCGCATCGGCTCCGGCACCGGACGGCCGATCAGCAGCTGGGCGTTGGACCGGCCCAGCACCCAGGCGACGTACACCAGCAGCAGACCGATCAGGATCGACGCGATGCCGTCCCAGACCCCCGAGCCGGTCAGCTGGCCGCCGAGCAGTCCGCCCGCGGCGAGCAGCAGACCCGCCAGCGCCGCCGAGTCCTCCATCACCACGGCCTTGACCGCGGTGTCGGGGGTGTGGCGGAAGTAGTGCCCGACGGGCGCCCGCAGCCGCGCGGCCTCGCCGCGGACCTGCCGGAGCCCGGTCCGCAGCGAGTAGCCCTCCAGCAGGAAGGCGACCGCGAGCACGAGGTAGGAGACGAGCGGATCGCCGAGCTCCTCGCCCGCCGCGAGGGTGTGGACGCCGTCGTAGACGGAGAAGACCGCGCCGCCGACGAACGTGGCCACGGAGGCGAGCATCGCCCAGATGTAGCGCTCGGGGCCGTAGCCCAGCGGGTGTTCCTCGTCCGCGGGCTTCCCGCTGCGTCTCAGCGCGGTGAGCAGCAGCAGTTCGGTGACCGTGTCGGCGACCGAGTGCGCCGCCTCGGAGAGCATCGCGCTCGATCCGCTGATCAGCCCGGCGACGGCCTTCGCCACGGCGATGCCGAGATTGGCGGCCGCCGCGACGATCACCGTGAACGTGGACTCCCCACCACCGGTCGCACCGGTCGCGTCGCTCGTCGTCTCGTCGCTCATGGTGGGGAGTATGTCCGAACCGGCGCCGAGCGGCCCGTCGGCGCGGGGCGCGTCGGTCCCGGGTACGGGGCGCGTCGGTCCCGGGTACGGGCCGCGACGCGCGGTCAGTCCCGGGGGACGCGGACCACGCCCTCCTGGATGACGGTGATCGCCAGCCGGCCGTCCTGGGTGTGGATCCGGGCCTGGCCGAGCCCGCGCCCACCGGAGGCGGACGGCGACTCCTGGTCGTACAGCAGCCATTCGTCGGCCCGGAACGGCCGGTGGAACCACATCGCGTGGTCCAGGCTCGCGCCGACCACGTCGCCGACCGCCCAGCCCCCGCGCCCGTGGGCGAGGAGCACCGAGTCCAGCAGCGTCATGTCGGAGACGTACGTCGCCATGCAGACATGGAGCAGCGGATCGTCCGCGAGCTTGCCGTTGGTGCGGAACCACACCTGGGAGCGGGGCTCGCGCGGTTCGCCGACGCTGGCGAAGGGCGGGGCGTCCACGTACCGCAGGTCGACCGCGGCCCGCGCCTCGATCAGCCGGTCCACGACCCCCGGCTCGCTGAAGCGGTCCGCGTACCGGGGCAGCAGCTGCGCCGCCGTGGGCAGCGTCTCCGGGTCCGGGGCGGGCGGCATGGCCGCCTGGTGCTCCAGGCCCTCCTCGTACGTCTGGAACGAGGCCGAGAGGTGGAAGATCGGCTGGCCGTGCTGGACGGCGACGACCCGGCGGGTGGTGAAGGAGCGGCCGTCGCGGATGCGGTCGACGCTGTAGACGATCGGCGCGCCCGGATCGCCCATCCGCAGGAAGTACGAATGCAGCGAGTGTGCGGTCCGGTCGGCGGGGACGGTGCGGCCCGCGGCGACCAGGGCCTGGGCCGCGACCTGGCCGCCGAAGACGCGGGGCACGAGGGCCGAACGGCTGGTGCCCCGGAAGATGTCCCGCTCGATCTGCTCCAGGTCGAGCAGATCGAGCAGGGAGTCGAGTGCTGCGCTCATGGGACGAACGTAGCCGCTCTCACAGGCCCATGGACTTGGCGATGATCGACTTCATGACCTCGCTGGTGCCGCCGTAGATGCGGTTGACCCGGTTGTCCGCGTACAGGCGGGCGATCGGGTACTCGTTCATGTAGCCGTAGCCGCCGTGCAGCTGGAGGCAGCGGTCGATGACGCGGTGCGCGACCTCGGTGCAGAACAGCTTCGCGGAGGCGGCCTCGGCGGCGGTCAGCTCACCGGCGTCATGGGCCTCGATGGCGCGGTCGCAGACGGCCTCGGCGGCGTCCACCTCGGCCTGGCAGGCGGCCAGCTCGAACTTGGTGTTCTGGAAGGACGCGACGGTCTTGCCGAAGACGGTGCGCTCGCTCACGTACTGCTGGGCGAACCGGACGGCCGCCTTGGCCTGGGCGTACGCGCCGACGGCGATGCCGAGGCGCTCCTGCGGGAGGTTCTGGCCGAGGTAGGAGAAGCCCTTGTTCTCCTCGCCGAGGAGGTCCTCGACCGGCACCTTGACGTCGACGAAGGCCAGCTCGGCGGTGTCGGAGGTGCGCAGGCCCAGCTTGTCGAGCTTGCGGCCGACCGAGTAGCCCTCGGCCTTGGTGTCGACGACGAGCAGCGAGATGCCGTGCCGGCGGTCGTCCGCCCTGGGCGCGTCGGTGCGGGCGCAGACGATGACCCGGTCGGCGTGGACGCCACCGGTGATGAAGGTCTTGGCGCCGTTGAGGACGTAGTGCGTGCCGTCCTCGGAGAGCTTGGCGGTGGTCTTCATGCCGGCCAGGTCGGAACCGGTGCCCGGCTCGGTCATGGCGATGGCGTACATCGACTTGCCGGTGACGAAGTCCGGCAGCCAGCGCTTCTTCTGCTCCTCGGTGGCATACGCCTTGATGTACGGCAGGCAGAGCAGCACATGGACGCCGGAGCCGCCGAAGTTGACGGCCGCGCGGGCGCACTCCTCGGAGATGATCGCCTCGAACTTGAAGGACTCGACCCCGGCGCCGCCGTACTCCTCCGGCACCTCGATGCCGAATATGCCCAGCTCGGCGAGCTTGTAGTAGAAGTCGCGGGGGACCTGGCCGGCCGCGAACCACTCGTCGTAGACGGGGGCGACCTCGGCCTCGATGAAGGCGCGGATGGTCTCCCGGAACGCCTCGTGGTCCTCGTTGAATACCGTACGGCGCACGGGATGCCTCCTTGGTCGGCTTCGGGCGAGTTCTCGGCCGGACTGGCTAAGCGCTTGCTCAGATGTGTTCCGAAGTTACCCGGGGGTCACCGGCGCTGTCCAGGGTGATGCGCAGCACGCCCGCGCGGCCTACGGGAGCGGACGCGCGAAAGTCCTCCCCGGCCACCGGCCGGGGAGGACTCTCGGGTGTGCGGCCCGCCGCCTACTGCGGCTTGAAGGAGCGGATCTGGTAGTCGCCCTGGAGGTTGCCGCCGTTTCCGGCGGCGGTGGATCCGACCCGGGAGTTGTAGTTGGTCTTGGTGTAGTACTGCACGCGGTGCCCGGTCGCGTTCCACACGGAGCGGACGTTCTGGCCGCGCTGGATGAACGAGCAGTCGTCGGCGGTATTCGCCCGCTGCTTGTCCGACCACTGGCAGCGGGTGCCACCTCCGTTCCAGTCGCTGTAGATACAGAAATATCCGGGGCTGCAGCTGTAGGAAGCCCTGGCGCTCCCGACGGCGGCGTTCTCGGCGGACGCGGCGGCGACGGGCCCGGCTCCGAGCCCCAGGGCCAAGGCGATCGAGGTGACGGTGAGCGCGCTGATGCGGTGCATGGCGAAAACCTCTTCTCCTGACGGTGACCAGGGCCCCGCGCCCTGGTCATCAGCAGCGTGGCACGGCCGCGACCTGCGCAGACAGGCGGAATCAGGGGCGCTCGAAGCCTGCTTCCGAGGTCGCGGCACTCCTGTGCGCACCGGCGCGAACGCCCGTACCGCGTGATCGGTGCCGGAAGCCCCGCGCCGGGTGCCGAGGTGCGTCGACAGGAGCGCATCGCCAGGGCCGGGTCACCCGTGGCGCCTCGCCCGGAGCCTTCCGCACGCGGCGCCCCGCACGCTGTTCGCGCAGGTCACGCGGCGGTCGCACGGGGGAGCGGTGACGACCCGTGAACTGTGCGACGGCGCGGCCGACCGCGCGTGTGCCACAGGGATCACGCCAAGCGCACACCCATCCATCATATGACTAATGGTCATTTTTCTTTCAGCTGGTGTTGCTGCGGGAAATGAGCTGGATGAAGGGCCTGAGCAGGCCGACACAGGCGAGAAGGACGGTTCCGCATCCGTCCGGCGCATCCGGTCCGACCGCGAGTTCCGCGAGCACCGCGCGCCACATCACATGAATCTGCGGACCACACCGAACGAACCAGGGCCACTCCCGACACCCGGGCCGGTCCGCGGCACCGACTCCGCGGACCCATCGGTCGATCCGTGAGCTGCCCCACCGTGCCGGAACCACGACACACGGAGGTCCCATGCTGGGGGTGACGCACCCGGAGGCGAGCTGGGTTCAGATGAACCTGGCCCCGCAACCGCTTGCCTGGCCGCGCCTGTACGAATGGCTCGCGGCCACCGCGCACGACCTCCTCGACGCACGCACCGCGCGTGCCTTCTTCTTCATGCACAAGCCCCCCGGCCTGCGGATGCGCTTCCAGGCGTACGGAGCCGACGGCACGGTCCCGCTCCGGGCCGAACTCCTGGAACGCCTGCGGGAGTTCGACGGCCTGGCCGGACCGCCGGTGTGCGCGGTCTACGAGCCGGAGTCCTATCTCTTCGGCGGCCCCGGCTCCATGCCCTGGGTGCACGAGCTGTTCACCGCGGACTCCCTGGCCTGGCTCGACCACCACACCCGGCGCCCCGCGGACGGGGACGCCGCGGCCGACTGGCGGCTCTCCCTGTTCCTGCTCCGCGAGATGCTCGACGGCCTGCACATCGTCGGCTGGGAACACCGGGGCGTCTGGGACGCGGTGCGCACCGACACCGGCCGCCGCCTCCCCGAAGGCACGCAGGACGCCGCGCTCCGCCGGGCGGCCCAGGGCATCCGCGCCTACTGGGAACTGCCCCGCGCCCAGCAGCTCGCCGGGCTGCCCGAGGCGTGGCGCGCGGACCAGGAGCGCCACGGCGAGGCGGTGCACCGGGCCGCGGACCACTGGCACGCCGGCTACTTCGAGTCCGGTGACGCGGTGCGCGGCCCGCGCCGCGCCGCCGCCTATGCCGTGGTCTTCCACTGGAACCGGGGCCGGTTCTCGTACGCCCGGCAGAGCCTGGTCACCGAGGCCCTGGCCGACGACGGGGCGGTGGACTGACATGACCGGACTTCCCACCGCCTCCCCGGCACCCGCCCCTCCCGGCACCGCCGGAAGCCGGTACCTGGGCGCCACCGCGCTGGTGCGCGCCTCCGGGATTCCAAGCTCGATGTGGACGGCCGCAGGCGATTCCGGGCTGTTCGGCCGGGTCGCCGAGCACGCCGACACCGTCGAGCGGCAGTCCGCGCGCGCCCGTGACCTGGCCGAGGACCTGAGCCGCGTCGTCCCCGATCCCCGTCTGACGGACACCGAGCGCCGCGCCGTGCTCGCGCTGCGGCGGCGCCTGCACGCGGGCTCCGCGCCGACCCCGGCCGACTGCGGATTCCTGGAGGCGCTGGCCGCCGTGCCCGAACGGCTCGTACGGGAGGCCGGGGCGCTGCGCGACGCCACCGGTCCGGCGCTCCGGACCCGGGCGGAGCTGGAGCGGGCGATCGTCGACGAGCGCGAACGGGTGGGCGCGCTGGCCTGGTCGCTGGTGTCGGCCGGCCCGGTCCTGCGGGAGTTCCTGGAGACCGCGAGCCCCGGCCTGGCCGACGAGATGGCCGCCCGTCTCGCCGACGGCGCCTCATGGGGCGGCAAACGGCTGCGCAAGCGCTCCGCCTATCTGTGGCGGGTCGTGGGCCGGGCGGCGATGAAGACCACACCACGCGGCTGGGTGGGCCAGGTCGCCCCGGTCCCGGTCGGCGGCACGGCGGACGGGGCGGCCCTCCGGCTCCTCACCCCCGGCGCCGAACTGGCCGCCCTGGCCGCCACCGCCGTGGAGAACGTGCACGCCGTCCGCACCCGGGCCAGTACGCGGGACCTGCGCACCGCCGACCCCACGGCCGCGCTCGCGCCCGCCCCGCTGTACCTCACCGAAGGCGGCGGCGCCGAAGACCGTACGGGCGGAACGCTGCGCTGCTACGCGATCGACCCGGACGATCCGAGGCGGCTGCGGCAGACCGCGGTCCGGCGCACCGCGCTGCTGGACCTGCTGCTCGGGCTGTTCGCCGAAGGCCCACGCACCCTCGCGGAACTGGAACGCGCGCTGCCGGTCGCCGCCCCCGCCGTACTGCGCGGCTTCCTCACCCACCTCATGGGGCTGGGCGTGCTCCAGCTCTGCGCGGCCCCGCGCCAACGCCGCGCCGCCTGGTCCCCGGCCGCCAGGGTCGCCGGATCCGGCGAACTGCCCCGGCCGGGCACCCGCCCCGGGGACCCGGGGCCGGGCGGCTGGTTCCTCGACTCCTACCGGGGCCTGGACGCCCGCGTGCCCGACCGGGCCGCCGCCCGCGTCCAGCGCGCGGTGCGCACCGCCCACCGCCTGGCCGCGCTGCGCCGGGCCGACCGGGAGACGGGCGCCGACGCGCCACCGCCCGTACCGGGCACCGAGCGGCTGGACGAGCACCCGCGTCCGCTCGGCGAGATCCTGGTCGACCTGCTCGCCTCCGACGAACGGCCGTCCCCCGGACCGGACCGCGGCCGCCCTCAGGGGTGGCACCCGGCACACGACCCGGAATCCGGCTACGCCCGGCTCCTCGCCCACCTCGCCGCCCACCGCGACGCGGCACAGGTGGACATCGACGACGACCTCCTGGACGCCTTCGGGGCACCGCCCGCCGAGGACGTGGTGCCGCCCTGGCCGCTGGACTGCCTGCTGCGCCCCCTCTCCGGCCCGGGGCCGCTCGCGGTGCTGGAGACGGCCTCGCCCGCCGGAATCATCGACGCCCGGTTCGTCGAGGCGCTCCAGGACCTGAACGGCGGCTACGACAACGTCGAGGCCTACCGCGACTTCCTGGCCGCCGTGGAGCGCCGGTCCGGTGTGCGCTTCGTCGAGCTGCTGGTCCCGCCGGTCACGGAGCACGCCGCGAACACGGTCCGACGGCCCGTCATCACCCGCTGGTGGACCGGCGATCCCAACCCGTCCGCGTATTTCGGACCCGGCGGCCCCGAGCAGCGCTACCTGCCGCTGGACCGCATCACCCTGCGGCGGTCGGGCCGGAGCGTCGTCGCCGAGGTGGACGGCGAGCGCGTCGTACCCGTCCACCACGCCACCCGCAATCCGATGCCGCCGTACGACCGGCTGGTACGGCTGCTGCTGTCCGCCGGGCACCCCTGGTCGGGGACGGTTCTCGGCCTGGACGGCCTCGCCGCGGCCTTCCCCGCCGACCCGGCCGTCACCCGGACGCCGAGGGTGACGGCCGGCGGGGACCTCGTCGTCTCCCCGGCCACCTGGCGGGTGCCGCGTGCCCGCCTGTGGCGTCGGGAGGACACGGACTTCGACCGGGTGCGGGCGCTCGCCACGCTCAGGCGCTCCGCCGGTCTGCCGCGATTCGTCTTCGTGCGGCCCGCGTTCGGGGGCAAGCCGGTACCGGCCGACCTCGAAGCGCTGACCGCGCTCAACGTCATCGAGCGGACATGTGCCGCACTGCCCGGTGACGAACTGGTCCTGGAGGAGATGCTGCCCGGCCCCGTGGCCGGACCGCGGGGACCGGTGCTGCGCGACGCGCTGCACCGGGGCGAACCGGTGGCCGCCGGGTTGCTGCTCAGGCTCCCCTTCGACCGGACCGCCGATGAGCTGGCGGCGTCCGCCGCCGCGCTCATCCACGACGTCCCCGGCCCGTCCGCACCTGGTGCGGCGGCTGCCGGGGCGGCCAACACCCCATAGGGAACACCAAGGAAAAAGGAGGAAACCCCATGTCCGTCATGGAGATCACCGACCTCGACACCCTGATCGACGAGCTGGACGAGAGGATCACCAGCTCCGACCTGCCCGCCGTGGAGGCCAGCGACAGTCTGCTGTGCGCCACCGTCCTGATCTGCGGCGGCTCGACCATCTGTGGATCCGCCATCAACTGCTGACGGCCCCCCACCCGGACACCCTGTGTCCACCGTCGAGATGAACGGAGCCACCCGGACCGGTCCGGGTGGCTCCCCCCACGAGGAGCTCCGATGCACCCAGCCCACCAGGCTCCGCCGCCCCCGGCCCACCAGGCTCCGCCGCACGACGCGGTTCTCGGCCTCGCCGTCCGGCTGCTCGACGACTTCGCCACGGGCGGGTACGCGACGTCCGACCCCGGCATTCCGGTCCTGGCCTCCCTGGCCGCGCAGACGCCCGACCCGAAGGCTACGGCGAGCGCCCGGCGCGCGGTGGCGGCCTGGGCCCGGACCGTCGGCCGGGGCCCCTCCCACGACGGCCTGTACGACGGCGGCCTGGCCGGAACCCTCGTCGGCCTGCGCATGGCCGCCCGGATCCACCCACCGCTGCACCGCGCCGCCGACCGGCTGCGCGACCACCTCCTGAACCGGGCCTCGGCGCACCCCTGGCGGACGGCGGACGTCGGCCTGCCCGACTACGACCTCATCGGCGGCCCGTCCGGCACCCTGCTCGCACTCTGCGCCGGGACCAGGCCCCCGAGCCGCCAACTCCTCCCTTTCGCGGACCACTTGGCCGCCCTCTGCGACAGCGACGACCTGCCCCGACTGCACATCGGCCGGTACGCGGGACATCCGCGCCTGGGCTGGCTCCAGGGCCGGGTGAACACCGGCATGGGCCACGGCGTGGCCGGACTCACCGCCGCGCTCACCGCGACGCTCCGCCGCACCGGACCACGCCCCCCGCTGACGGAGGCACTGCACCGCGCCACCCACTGGCTGGTACGGCAGTCCTTCGACGACGCCCGCTCCGTCCGCAGCTGGGACGGCACCGGACTCGACGGCCCGCCACCCGCCGGGGCACGCGCCCGGCAGGCCTGGTGTTACGGGACCCCCGGCGTCGCCTGGGCGCTCTGGGACGCCTCCGACGCACTGGGCGACCGGGCGACGGCCGACTGGGCGGCGGCCGCCTTCACCACCCTCGCGGAGCGGTACGACGAGGCGTTCCACCTCTACGGCGAACCCCTGACGGACCGCCTCGCGCTCTGCCACGGCGCGGCGGGCGTGCTGGCCGTGGCGGACGCCTTCCACCGATGGGCCGGACTCCCGGCCGCCGCCGCACTCGCCACCCGGCTCACCGAGCACCTGACGACTCGGCTCCCGACGGCCCTCGCCCCCGGCCGCCCGGCAACCGCCCTCCTCGACGGCGCCCCGGGCGCACTCAGCGCCCTGCTCACCGCCACCCACGACACCTCACGCGACTGGCTGCCCTGCCTCGGGCTGCGGTAGTCCGTCTCTCTCGGACCACGCGACGACGGCCCCTTCCGAGGAAGGGGCCGTCGTCGCGTGCTGCTGAGGCGTTCAGCGCGGGAAGGTTCCGCCCTTGACGGAGGTGACGAAGGCGGTCCAGCTGGTTGTGGGGATGACCAGTGCGGGTCCGTGGGGGTTCTTGGAGTCGCGGACGGGGACGCCTGAGGGGTGGTTGTCCAACACCTCGACGCAGCTGCCGGATTCGTTGCCGCTGTGGGACGACTTGCGCCATCCGCTCAGCGTGGATGCGTTTGGCAGGGTGAGATCAGTCATTGTCCGAAAGCTCCGCTTCCGATGGAGGTGACGAAGGCGGTCCAGCTGGTTGTGGGGATGACCAGTGCGGGTCCGTGGGGGTTCTTGGAGTCGCGGACGGGGACGCCTGAGGGGTGGCCGTCCAACACCTCGACGCAGCTGTCGTTCGAGCTTGAGCTGTACGACGACTTGCGCCAGCCACTCAACGCGGATGCGTCCAGGATGACGTGGTCAGTCATGGTGTCCGTACTCCTTCGCGGTCGCCCTCAGCAGTGCCTGCGACTCCTTCAGTGGCAGGGCATCGCTCAAGGCGAGATCGTAGCGGCTCTGCAACTTCCATACTGTGGACGGAGAATCCTGCACCTTTCCCATGGACAGGCCCTCGCTGTATGCCATTGGCGGTTGGTCGTCGAACCACATCAGCGTGAGCATGCCGTCCATGAGGGGGTGAAGGCCCAGCGCGAACGGCATCACATGCACACGGATGCGCTCGGTCTTGGCCAAGCGAACGATGTGCATGAGCTGTTCCGCCATGACATCCGGTCCGCCCACCGGGCGACGCAGCACTCCCTCATCCAGCAGCACCCAGACTACGGGCGTCACCGGGTCGTCGAGGATCTTGGCTCGTTCAAGCCGCGTGACGACGTTCTTGTCACGCTCCTCGTCGCTCGTGGGCGGGAACGCCGAGCCGAGCACCGCGCGAGCGTATCGCTCGGTCTGGAGGAGGCCGGGCACGAAGTTCAGGGCGAACTCCCTGATCATCGTGGCCTGTTTTTCGAGTGGACGTACGGGCTCGAAATGGTTGGCAACGGTGCCATCATTCTTGCCCGGCAGAAAGCTGCTCAGTACGTTCCCGGTGTTCAGGGCCTGGTCCAGGCGCCGCGCGTCCTCCTCGGACGGGATGCGCCGCCCCGCCTCGATGTGTGAGATGTGCGATCGCGTCATGATCGCCGCGGCGGCCAGCTCCTGCTGCGTCAGGCCCGCCGCCTCGCGCTGCGCCTTCAACCAATCGCCATAGGTATTACTCATGGTCAACTCCCGTGCGACAACGGTTCCGTCACCGGCAACCCCCTGGCGAGCCTAGCCGGGGCCGTCTCACTCTGTGAGTGGATCGCTACACAGAGGTGGATGCCGAGATTCAGATCCAGGCATCGACCGCTCTCGTCGCGATGGGGCCGGCCCCTGGGGGTCGGCCGCGCACGCGCAGTACCCCCCCGGACCGTCCTGAAATGGTCCGGGGCATGGCCTTCACCCTTCTACCTCAACGGAGTTGACGACGTGCTGCACCGCAACGCCCGCATCATCGAGGGGCCCGCATGATCTCCCGGACCCCCGACGCCTCGGCACGACTGCTTCCCTGGGCCGGTTCGGGGGGCAAGCCCTGTTACGTCATCGGGGACGGCACCGGATACGTCTCCCACGTGGCCGACAACGTCGAGAGCGTGCAGCTCGGCATGGCTCTCGAACTGCTCGACCACGCCGACGACATGCTCGACGACCGCCAGGTCACTTCGGCGCAGCTCCGCTACGTCGTGGCCCGCATGGCCGAGTCCCTGCGCGATGTGCACCGGATCGCCCGGAGCCGTGGCGAACGGCTCGCCGCCGCAATGTGCGAGGGGAGCAGCTCGCCCCGGTCGCGGGGCTGAACCGGGCAGGGGGCGGGGGCAGGGGGACCGACCGCCCCGGCGCCCCGTTCACCGCACCCGCAGCGCGAACCACAGCTCCGTCCGGACGTCCATGTCGTCCAGGTCCGCGTCCAGCAGGGCCGCGCAGCGGGCGATGCGCTGGCGGACCGTGTTGCGGTGGATGCGCAGGGCCGTGGCCGTGCGGTCCCAGCTGCCGTGGAGGCTAGTTCGCACCGTCTCACTCTGTGAGTGGATCGCCACACAGCGGCGGCTCGCCCGGACGTCGGCCGCCGCCGTCACGCGCCCCGGACGCCGGCCCGTGCCCTTCGGAGTCCTGAACCACCCTGAATCCACCATGTCCGGCCCAGTGACGCCCCTCGCGTCCTGGGTCGGAGGCGGCTGCGAAGCCATGGAAGATCCGTGGTGACGAAATGGGCGAGCGGGCCCGGTCGCACGTGACGGTCTCACCGGGGAGTCGACCGTGAGCACCGATCCGCGCCGGTGACGCGATGCGTGGAGCGCGCCGCGCAGCCGTCCACGCCGTGATCTTCCACTGGAACCGGGGACGGCTGTCGTACGCCCGGCAAGCCTGCGCGCCGAGGCCCTGGCCGACGATGGGGCGGTGGGCTGACATGACCGAAGCCCGAAGCCACCCCCCCCGTCACGCCGCGACCGAGGGGCGGCTCTTCGGTATCTCGAATGATTGGCGCGTCCTGCGCTTGGGTGCCCCAGTTGTCACGGGGGGCAGGTTTTTACATGTTCATTCATGCGCCATGTAAATCCTTGACGATCAAGTCTGCCCCGCGCCTACCGTCCGCGAGCAGCCTTTACTAGAAGGTCATGAACGTGACGGGTCTGGGGAGACCCTGTATCGGGGCGGGGGAGAGTTTTGTCTGTCAGTAGACGGAGGGCTGGGCGGGTGTTGGGTCCAGTTCTTGACCTTGCGCTCATGGCCGGTGCGGCTCCTGCCTATGCGGCCGGTGCCGGTGCTGTGGTCAAGGCGACTGCCAACGCCGATGGCTTGGTTGGGGGAGCAGACGGCGCTGGCGCAGGCTGCAGAGACCGGGGAGCCGGTTGAGATCACCGCGGCGCGCACCGAGTATGCGACGACCGAGGCGAACCCCGACGGCTCGTTCACGCTGACCCAGTCGACGGCGCCGCGGCGTGTGCGGGCAAGTGACGGTTCGTGGCAAAGCGTGGACACAACCCTGGTGCACCGTTCCGACGGTTCTGTGGGACCGAAGGCCGCTGTGGTGGATCTGGCGTTCACTGAGCCGATTCCAACCTGCTGGCCTCGTATGTCAGTTGGGCGGCTCTGCAACGCGATGTAGCTTCTGGTAGGAGGGTGTCACGACCAAGATCCACCGTGCCCCACCAGGAGCTTCGCGTGCTTGTCTACCCGTCGTCGATTGATCTGTCCAGCCGCACCCTGCGCTGTCTGAGCGCTCGGCGGCCTGCCCGGCGGCGGGAGATCGGGACGCGCTAACGGCGTCTGCCCGTAGGCCGACAGGCCCTGTTGGCCTTGGCGCACCTGCCGTGCGGCGATACCTATGCCCAGCTCGCCGGGTTCCGCATCGGCATCGCAACCGTCTACCGCTGCATACGCGAGGCTATCGACGTTCTGGCCGCCCTCACCCCAACCCTGACCGAGGCGATGAAGACCATCCGGACCAAGGCGTTCGTGATCCTGGACGGTACCCTCCTGCCGATCGACCGGATCGCCGCCGACACCCCGTACTACTCCGGGAAACACAAGCGCCACGGCATGAACGTCCAGGTTCTCAGCGATCCGTTCGGGCGGCTGTTGTGGGCGTCCCCCGCCCTGCCGGGGTCCGTCCACGACCTGACCGCCGCACGGACCCATGGGATCATCGACGCGCTCGCCGCAGCCGAACTGAAGTGCTGGGCGGACAAGGCGTACCAGGGAGCCGGCCACCCCGTACGCGTCCCGTTCCGAGGCCGCCGACTCAAGCGATGGCAGCGTCGACACAACAGCACGCACGCCAAGATCCGCTGCCTCGACGAACAGGCCATGGCTACCCTCAAGGGCTGGCGCCTCCTACGGAAACTCCGCTGCAGCACCAACCGCATCACCGCGATCGTCCAAGCCGTACTTGTCCTCCATCACGCATCAACGTGAGATTGGAAAAGGCTCAATAATGGCGGCATGATTGAACCTGACTCCATTGATTTGTTCAGGTTCGTATCTGACTGGCATGGACTGCCAGATTTGCCGCCGAGCGCGCTGCCGGCTGGGTGTGACTGGCTTCCAGCACCACTTAGAGAGTGGCATATCCTTGCCTCTCAATGGAGTAAACCGCTGATGCGGCTTAATCAAATGGTCGAGCCGGGCGATATTGAAGTAGTTGAAGGGAAATCCGTATTCCTGGAGGACGCGGCTTGTGACTGGAGATCGGCATTCGATGTCGAGTGTCCGAGTGTTGTTTATGAAAGTGAACTAGAGGAGGATTGGGTGGTGAGTTCCGAGACGTTGCAGGAGACATTGATACATAGTGCGCTACTGGAAGCTGCGAGCGCAGGGCAGTATCAGCGCTTTTGTGGGCGGGTCAGGGATGCTCGCCTTCCGGAAGTGCTCGGATCTCTAGTGAAGGTTAATTTGGGTGGATGGCAGTGGTACAACAATCCGAACTGCCTTATCTATATGAGTGAAAAAATCGTCGCTTCTGTAGAGCCTAACATTGATATTCGCGACTCGCGATTCAATACTCCCGAGTATGTAGATGTGCAGATCGCGAGCAATGACTCGCAGGCGCTAGCCTATTTGGATGAGATTCCAGGGATTGGGTGGCGGGTGACGAATCCCGGGCTGAATTGATGCGCGGGCTGAAGAATCATCGATAGTTGTAGTCGCCTGCCTATTCGGTGAGCAGGCGGATTCGTCGGAAGAGCTCTGGCAGTGCCGCAGTTTTAGTGCCGTGATCTCTCCGTGAGTCAGCAGAGGGATTACGTTCTCAAGGGGGAAATGAAGCCCCGCCAGGTGCGTCCTGGCGGGGCTTCTGTGTGGGGTGACGGAACATATATCAGACGATTCTGAACAGGCCGAAACCGTGAATCCACACGTTCGACAACTTGCGCAACTGATTGCACCTCCGGATCCCCATCCCTCGCACAAGGACTGGGGCACGGTGGAGAGTGAGCTTGGGATCGAACTTCCGGAAGACTACATGGAATTGATCGATACCTATGGTGGCGGACGGTTTGATGGGTATCTCTGGGTCCTCGGTCGCGAGTAGCAGCGGTACAGCGGTTAGCGCTAAGGAATGATCTTCGCTGCCGGGGGCGGCCCGGCCAGAACGGGCGCACGCTGGAGGTGTGGCTGAGGACCGGAACGCCGAGCTTGCCGCTCTCGCCCGCCAGGCCGTGGCAGCCGCGGGCGGCCTGCGGCTGCTGGTCGAGCGGATGGGCGATCTCGGCTGGCGGATGCAGGACTACAGCGACGAGGACCTGCTGAACGTCGCCTCCGCCCTGCGCGGCACCGCGATCCTGATCGCCCTCGACACCGAGGACATGGACCTGCACGAGGAAGTCACCGGGCGCCGGGTGCACGAGGTGCACGATGTCGCCGAGTGGCTCCGAGAGCACGGCGAAGGCGACGGCCGGCCGTTACCCTGCCGACCCGGGCCGGTTGTCCCGGCCGCCGGGGATGACCCGCAGGACGGGGCCGGCGGGGGCGAACTCGCCGAGGTCGAGAGCGGCGTCGCGTCCGCCCGCGCGGGACGCCGGGCGCCGCCCCCACCCCGGGCGGCAGCGGCGCGAGGTCCTGGGACACCCTTCCGTCCCAGCTGTGATTCACGTCACTGCCGGCGGCTCGGTGCAGCACCCGGCCCCGTTCCGCCGTCATGGGGGCAGTGATCGGGACGGGACGAGGAGAGGAGGTCGGCGGGTGAGGTTTCGCAGGAGCGGTCCGGGCAACGGATTCACGGAGTTCGTCGCACAGCGGTCGGGAGCGTTGTTCCGCACCGCGTATGCGCTGACCGGTGACGTGCACGTGGCCGAGGATCTGGTGCAGGAGGCGCTGGAGCGGGCGTGCCGACACTGGCGGAAGGTCGAGGTGGCGGACTCGCCGGAGGCGTACGTGCGCAAAGTGCTGGTCAACCTGGCCAACGACCGCTGGCGGCGGCTGTCGCGCCTGGGCGAGCGCCCCGGGCTGTCGGGGGTGCCCGAGACGGCCGACCCCCGGGACCGGTTCGGGCAGGTGGATCTGCGCGCGGAACTGATCGAGGCACTGCTCGGGCTGCCGATGGGCATGCGCAGCGTGGTGGTCCTGTACTACCTGCACGATCTGGACGCCGGGCAGGTCGCCGGCATCCTGGACATCTCTTCGAGTGCGGTGAGGTCCCAGCTCGCCCGCGGCCTGGCCAAGCTGCGCGATTCCGTATCGGGCGCCCAGGCGCCGCACACCCCGTCGGCCGCTTTCGGAGGTACGAAGTGAGGAACACGTCGTCCGGACCCGCCCCGTTCGAGCCGGGCCTCGAAGCCGAGCTGCGTGCCGCGGTGGCCTCCTTCGCCGACGGGCCGACGGCGCCGGTCGTCGACGCGGCCGCGATCGAGCGAGTCGTCAGCCGCAGCCGCACCCGCCGGGCGCTCCTCGGCACCGCTGCGGCGTGCTGCGTGCTGGCGTGCGCCACGGTGGGGTTCTTCGCGCTGAAGCCCGTGCCGCCCGCGCCCGGCGCCTCCCCGTCCCTGTCCACACCGGCGAACGGGGCGTGCACCCCGCTCGCCACCGGCACCCCCAAGAGCGGAAGCGCCGATGCGACTCCGACACAGGAGCAGGAGCAGACCGCGGGAGCGGGCATCGCGCTGCCGGACCTGGCCGGCATGCCGGTCGAACAGGCCGGAAGCCTGCTGCGCGGACTCGGACTGAGCTGCACGATCATGCGGCACACGGACTGGAACGCTCCCGCCGGGCAGGTGATCAGCAGTGACCCCCGGGGCGGCGCAGAACCGGTGGCACCGGGCTCGTCCGTCCTCCTGCTGGTCTCGACGGGCAAACCCGGCAGAACCTGAGCGACCGGGCCCTTCGGCCCGCGCACCGGCAGGACGGCGCCCCGTCCTGCCGGGCAGGGGAGCCACCCGGAGCGGGGGAACGGCTGCGGGTGGCGGGCTCCGATGCCGTCAGCCGCGCAGCTCGCTCGGCATCGTCTTTGGGTTGCGGAGGTCCTGCCCGAGGCGGCGGCCCCGACCGGCGCGGACGCGGGCCCGGCGCGCCGCGTCCGCGCAGGTCGTACCGGACGCCGGTCGACCGGCGTCCGGTGGTGCTGACGCCCTATAGAAAGAACCGGGTAAAAGAACCCGCCCTCCCTCCCGGAGCGGGAAGGGAGGGCGGGTGGGGGCGTTGCCCCGAGGACGGCGTCGGGGATCAGCGGAACCGTGGTTGGCGCTGAGGTTGATCATGAAGGGTTTCCCCTCTACCGCGGGCGAGGGTGACTATCGCATCATGCGAAGGGCGATCGGCCGGGACACGGCCGGGTACACGTAGTCCGCCAGCTGGTTCGCGGAGTGCGCGCCGACTGCTCGCGCGGCCCGGAGGGCGTCCGCGAGCTCCTGGTCGGCGAGCAGGCCGAGCAGGCGCAGGTACAGCTTGCGCTCGCGGGCGGCCTCCAGCGCGGATATCTCGGGCGCCGGGGGGGGCGAGCTGGTCGCACTCCACGATGGCGGCGACGTCGCTGTCGCTGTTGCTGGCGAACGCGTCCGGGTCGTCGGCGAAGGCCACGCGTACGCGGAGCAGGGGCCTGCCGTCCTCGTCGGTGATGCCTGCCGCGTCGGTGTCGTAGATCCACGCGGCGAGCACGTCGCGGCCGTAGTCGGCGGCGGTGCCGTCGTGCTCCTCCGGCTCGTCGGCCAGGGCCACCGCCTGCCACGCAGGGAAATCCGCAGCCTCGGTGGTCTCGATGCTGTGCAGGTAGCGCATACCCACTCCTTGTCCGGTAAAGGCATTGACCACCTTAGCGGTAAACGCCTTTACCGGTCAATGCATTGACCGGTCGCCTGTCCGGCATGATCAATCTCAGCGCCAACCACGGTTCCGCTGATCCCCGACGTCGAGGTACCCCTTGAGCTCGGCGACCAGCATCACGAGGCACCGCCGGCGGTGAAGGTGGCCGGCACGGACGGCACCGCCTGGGCAGGCACGGGCGAGCCGGCGGGGGCATCGTCCGGGCCCATGACGTCCTCGCCGTGGTTGCAGCAGGCCCCGCACAGCAGGCGCCAGCCGCCGGGCCTTCTCGGGATGTTGTAGGCCACGTGGTCGTCATCGCCGTCGTTCTTGCGCAGGTCTCAACCGCACTCGGCGCACAACAGGCCCATCCGGGCGGCCTGCTTCTCGCTCCACCACGGCCAGGCCGCCGCCATGTTCGTGCGGATGCAGAGCCCCATCTGCCCGGGGGGAGGGCTGGAAGTACACGAAGCCCCAGCCGGGCGCCTCCTCGGGCATCGGGGTGCGACGCTCCTTGAGGGAGGGCATCCACACCTCCAGCGCCCTCGTCGGTCAGCTCCAGCTCGCGGATCAGCACCCGGGCCGCCTTCGCCACCGTGCGCGACGCCTTCTCCAGGTGCGGCAACATCACCAGCCGCTCCCGGTCGGAGACCCGCCGGGCCGGGTTGATCAGCCGGGTGGCCATCAGCAGCGCGAACAGGTCCAGCGCGTCGTCGATCGCCGCCGCCTCCAGGCTGCGGACCACCGCGGTCAGCAGCGCGGTGCGCTTCGGCTCCGCCGACCGCTCCAGCGTCTGGGCCTTCGAGGCGAGCCCGTACCGGGCCAGGGTGGTCAGCCGGTTCACCGGCACCCGGGTCAGGTTCACCCGGCCCAGCTGGAACGCCGAGATCTCGTTCACCCGGTCCAGCGCCCGCGCCATCGCGGTGCCGGTCGTGCGGGTCGGCGGCCGGCGCAGCCGCTCCAGCTCGGAGACCCGGGCGCCGTCAGGCACCTCCAGCAGCCGCACCAACTCCCCCGGCAGCGCGGCGTCCGCGCGGTGCGCGGCCCGGGCCACCGTGGCGTGCAGCCGCTTCTCCGCCACCGCCCGCACCTCCGACACCTGCCGGGCCAGCACCGAGACGCCCGGCAGCAGCACCCGGTGCCGGCGCAGCCACGCCACCGCGTGGTCGAACAGCGCCACCGGCCCCTCGGCGTGCGTCCAGGCCCGGCCATGCAGGAAGGTGCGGAACCGCCGGCCCCACCCCGCGTCCTCGAAGTCCCGGTAGCCGTAGGCGTCCCGGATCTCCCAGGCGTGCTCGTACGGCGTCATCTGCCGCTCGGTGTACCGCTTCACGCACGAGGCGTCCTCGACGCCCAGCTGCTCGGCCAGGTAGTCCACCACCGCCCACGGCACGTCCAGCGGGTCCGCCAGGAACAGCCCCACGTACCGGACGGTGCAGATCTGCAGGGCGAAGCCGAGGCGGTTGTGGTCCCCGCGCCGTTTCGCGATCAGCAGGCGGTCCTCGTCATCGAGGAAGAAGAATCGCTCCAGCTCAGGGCGGGTCGGCACCTCTTTGAAGGAGCCGTAGGACGCGGCCTGATCATCAGTTAAGAACTCAACCGGCACGGGCCGGAGGGTAGCCGGGCCGCCGCTGGCTCAGTTAGCCGTCACTCGAACCCCTGCGCGGAAGATCCCTTCCGTGATATCGGGCCCCCGAGCGTGATCACCCTCAGCGCCAATCACGGCCGCTGACCTGCCCCGGAGGCTTAGCGCTAACCGCTGTACCGCTGCTACTCACGACCGGTCCTCGAGCCTGGGTGCGTGAACCGTTATTGTGACCTGGAGCGTTCCAAGTGCGAGCGCGATGAGGCTTTTCAGACGCTGTGGGAATTCGGTGAACCCAAGCCGGAGCTGTTGGAAGTTTCTGGAAGTCGACTTGTCCCTTGGGCCTCGACGGACAACGGAGAGTTTCTTTACTGGCTCATTCGTCCAGGAATCGATCCGAGTGGTTGGACGATTATGGTGAACGAGGCTCGAGGGGATTGGTGGGAACATTTCGAGCTAAGG
Organism: Streptomyces sp. DvalAA-43; assembly: GCF_900091725.1. Classification (GTDB taxonomy): domain Bacteria; phylum Actinomycetota; class Actinomycetes; order Streptomycetales; family Streptomycetaceae; genus Streptomyces; species Streptomyces pulveraceus. Next base: position 85,869 of record NZ_FMBW01000074.1, read on the forward strand.
GCTGTCCCGTAATCCCTGGTGGATCAGCGTGTGGCGTCGGGCGCGGTGCATCGCAAGGCGGAGGGACGCCCGAATACTGGATGTATTCGGGCGTTCCGACAACGCGGCGAGGTGCCGTGGCCGTCGTCGCACGCCCACCAGGGATTACGGGACAGCCCTTAGGGTGCTCTGAACTCCTGGTGAGTCTGCTCGCGGGAGAAATTCGTTCGGAAATCCTCTCCACTTCGTTCCCAACCAGGATTCACGAGTTTAGATCGTCGGCAAGTTTCTGATCGGGATCGACGGGAGGGAGTGTGAGGGCGTCTACCACATTCGCCCTCTGGCCGTTCCCGCCCGGCCGTTTCACGGGACCGATCGCCACATCCACATGACGAAGAGCCTCCCGACCTGCGAAGAAGTCGGTGGCCATGCCGGGTCGGGCAGGGTGCCAGGGTGTGTCAGGGAGGGTGGGACGGGCGTCTGCGGTCAACCGGAGCGCGTACACCAGGCGTTCGCCGGGCACCGGGCCCAGGTAGTTGTGGCCGACCACGTGGCACCAGGCCGGCAGGTCGAGGGGTGCGGCCGGATCCGTCGCGATCACATGCACCACGGCGCCCGGCGGCGTCCCCTCGATCCGCTTGCGGAGACGCAGCAGGAGCGTGACGCACAGCAGTCCGGTGCCATCAACGGTGATGTCCGCCGGGGGCGTCAGGTCGGAGTTCACCGGTCCGGGTGACGCGCCACGGGCTCGCCCCGGAGGGCGTGGGCCAGGGCTCCGCGCAGTTGGTTGGCCGTCGGTACGCCGGACAGGCCTTCCGGGGTCCGGTACATGCGGCAGGTCAGTCCCGGGGCCCGGCCGGGCTCGGCGAAGGGGTCGCTTCCGTCGATCAGGATCGTCGGCGAGCCGGTGAAGTGTGCGGCCTCCGCCTCGGCCTGGCTGGTGATGGTGCGGGTCCGGAACGTCACATCGTGCAGGTCCAGTCTGTCGAGCTCCTGGTGGAGATGGTCGGCGGCGGTCCGGGTGTTCGGACAGTCGGGCACGACCAGCAGCTCGATGTTCATGGCGTTGTTGTGCATGTTGTGCTCCCGTATGGCTCAGGTGCGGCAGCCGCCTCCGGGGCGGCAGCCTCGCGGTTCGGCCTCCGAAGCGGCGGCCGGTGTCGTGGTGTCGGTACGTCAGGAGTGCCGACGGCTCACCGCACCCGCAGCGCGAACCACAGCTCCGTCCGGACGTCCATGTCGTCCAGGTCCGCGTCCAGCAGGGCCGCGCAGCGGGCGATGCGCTGGCGGACCGTGTTGCGGTGGATGCGCAGGGCCGTGGCCGTGCGGTCCCAGCTGCCGTGGAGGCTCAGCCAGCAGCTCAGGGTCTCCCGCAGCGGCTCGGTGAGCGGGGCGAGCAGGGCGCGGGCGTGCGCCTCGGCGCGGTCGGGCGGGATCAGGGCGGCCAGACCGGCGCCGCCGCCGTTGTGGTGGTGGGCCAGCGGGGTGCGGGTGGCGACGGCCCGGCCCAGGGCGCGGGCGGCCTGGTCGTCGGCGAGGTCGAGGGCGGTGATGGGGGCGGGGGCGGAGGCGCCCAGCGTCCAGCCGGGCTGCGGGGTGATCCGGTCGGCGCCGGGGACCAGCACCCGTACGGCGTCGCCGCCCCGGCCCGCGTCGACCAGGGCCGAGCCGAGGGCGGCACCCAGCGCCCCGGTGGTGAGCGGGTCGACCGGGCCGTCGCCGCTGCGGCGCGCGTGCACCACCGTCCACTCCTCGGCGCCGCCGAGCAGCGGTGCGACGTCCTGCGGGTCCGCGCCCAGCAGCATCCGTACGAGGGCGGCGGACCGGCCCGTGGCGTCGGCGCCCTGGTGCGGGGCGGCCAGCAGGGAGAGCAGGACGACCGCGACCCCGGCGATGGTGTGGTCCCCGGCCTCGCGCCGGTCCGTCGCCAGCGCCAGGACGAGCCCCTGCCCGCCGCCCAGCGCGTACGCGGACAGATGGGTGTCCCGCAAGGTGTCGGTGGCGGACGTCGGGGCGGGGCGTGCCCCGGCGGAGACCACCCGGGTGAGCCTGGCGAGCGCCGCCCCGACGTCGGGGGCCGGGCGGCGGCCCGAGGCGTGCAGCTCCTCGCCGTCGGCGGCGAGCAGTGCCGCCCGGCCCTCCAGCTGGGCCGCCAACTGGTGCAGCACCGCCGGGACCGGGTCCGGCCGGGCCGCCGCCGTGGCCAGGGCCTGCTGGGCGCGCGTCACCCGGCGCAGCTCGCGGTGGCGGGCCTCGGCCATCAGCCGCCACACCGCACGGGCGATCGCGGTGAACGGGGTCTCGGGCGGCACCTCCAGCAGCGGCAGGCCGTGCCGGTCGCACGCCTCGATCAACGCCTGCGGCACCGTGTCGAACACCGGCGTCACCCCGAAACCGAGCGCCGCCGCCCCCGCCTCCACCAGCCGGGCCACGTACGCGTCCGGGTCCTTCAGCAGCACCCCCGCGCTCAGCAGCAGCTCACCGCCGAGCAGATACGGGTACGGGTCGGCCATCTCGGAGGTGTGCACCCACAGCAGATCCGCCTCGGCCGGACCCGCGATCCGGTGGAGGCCGAGCTCCTCGTGGGCCAGCAGCTCGGCGAGCGGGATCGGGGGAGTGGGGGGCGGGGTCACCCCGCCCAGGGTTTCCGGCATGGACGGTCCATCCATCAGAGACATCAATTATGGATGAAACGTACTCTTCAGCGTCGCCTTCGAGCCACCTACCGTCTTCTTCACGTAAGACATGTGCACTTGTGACGGAAACGGAGGAAGCCCATGGCCGTCGACTACGCGGTGATCATCATTTATCTGGCCGGCATGCTCGCCATGGGCTGGTGGGGCATGCGCCGCGCCAAGTCCAAGAGCGAATTCCTGGTGGCGGGCCGCAGGCTCGGCCCCGGGATGTACTCCGGCACGATGGCCGCCATCGTGCTGGGCGGCGCCTCCACCATCGGCGGCGTCGGGCTCGGCTACCAGTACGGACTCTCCGGCGCCTGGATGGTCTTCACCATCGGCCTCGGACTGCTCGCCCTGTCCGTCTTCTTCTCCGCGCGGATCGCCCGGCTGAAGGTCTACACCGTCTCCGAGATGCTCGACCTGCGCTACGGCGGCCGGGCCGGGATCATCTCCGGCGTCGTGATGTGGGCGTACACGCTGATGCTCGCGGTCACCTCGACCATCGCGTACGCCACCATCTTCGACGTCCTCTTCGACCTGAACCGGACGATCGCGATCATCCTCGGCGGCGCCATCGTCGTCGCGTACTCCACGCTCGGCGGCATGTGGTCGATCACGCTCACCGACATGGTGCAGTTCGTCGTCAAGACCATCGGGGTGCTGCTGCTCCTGCTGCCCATCGCGGTGATCAAGGCGGGCGGCTTCAGCGAGATGAAGGCGAAGCTGCCCACCGAGTACTTCGACCCGCTCGGCATCGGCGGCGAGACGATCTTCACCTATGTGCTGATCTACACCTTCGGCATGCTGATCGGCCAGGACATCTGGCAGCGGGTGTTCACCGCCCGCAGCGACAAGGTCGCCCGCATCGGCGGCACCGTCGCCGGTACCTACTGCCTCGTCTACGCCATCGCCGGCGCCGTCATCGGCACCGCCGCGAAGGTCATGTACCCGACGCTTCCCAGCGCCGACTCCGCGTTCGCGACCATCGTCAAGGACGAGCTGCCCATCGGCGTGCGCGGGCTGGTGCTGGCCGCCGCGCTGGCCGCCGTGATGTCCACCTCCTCCGGCGCGCTGATCGCCTGCGCCACCGTCGCCAACAACGACATCTGGTCCCGGCTGCGGGGTGTGGTCTCCCGGGGCGGCGGGGGCGAGGAACACGACGAGGTGAAGGGCAACCGGGTCTTCATCCTCATCATGGGCGTCGCCGTCATCCTGATCGCCATCGCGCTCAACGACGTCGTCGAGGCCCTGACCGTCGCGTACAACCTGCTCGTCGGCGGCCTGCTGGTGCCGATCCTCGGAGGTCTGCTGTGGCGCCGGGGCACCGCGGCGGGCGCGCTGGCCGCCGTGTCGGTCGGCGGCCTCGCGGTGATCGGCCTGATGGCGGCGTACGGAATCCTCGCCAACGAACCGGTCTACTACGGTCTGCTGGCCTCGCTCGCGGTGTATGTGATCGTCTCCCTGGCGACGAAGCCGACCGACGCGGCCGTCCTGGCGGCCTGGCGCGAACGGCTCGCCGGACGGGGCGCGGAGACCGAGGAGCCGGCGAGCGAGACGGTCACCCGCGCGTAGGGTCTGCCCGGCTCTCCCCCCACCCCACCGAACAACGTATGAAACCCGAAGGAAGGCACTTCACATGAGCAGCAACGAAACGCCGCGCGGCCCCGTCGACTCCTCCCGCGTCCCGCGGTACGCCGGACCCGCGACCTTCGCCCGGCTGCCCCGTCTCGACGAGGTCGGCACCACCGATGTCGCCGTCGTCGGCGTGCCCTTCGACACCGGTGTCTCCTACCGCCCCGGCGCCCGCTTCGGCGGCAACGCGATCCGTGAGGCCTCGCGCCTGCTGCGCCCGTACAACCCGGCGCAGGACGCCTCGCCGTTCGCGCTCGCACAGGTCGCCGACGCCGGTGACATCGCCGCGAACCCGTTCAACATCAACGAGGCCGTCGAGACGATCGAGGCCGCCGCCGACGACCTGCTCGGCACCGGCGCCCGCCTGATGACGCTCGGCGGCGACCACACCATCGCGCTGCCGCTGCTGCGTTCCGTCGCCAAGAAGCACGGCCCGGTCGCGCTGCTCCACTTCGACGCGCACCTGGACACCTGGGACACCTACTTCGGCGCCGAGTACACCCACGGCACCCCGTTCCGCCGCGCCGTCGAGGAGGGCATCCTCGACACCTCCGCGCTCTCCCACGTCGGCACCCGCGGCCCGCTCTACGGCAAGCAGGACCTGGACGACGACGCGAAGATGGGCTTCGGCATCGTCACCTCCGCCGACGTCATGCGGCGCGGCGTCGACGAGGTCGCCGACCAGCTGCGCCAGCGCATCGGCGACCGGCCGCTGTACATCTCCATCGACATCGACGTCCTGGACCCGGCCCACGCACCCGGCACCGGCACCCCCGAGGCCGGCGGCCTGACCTCCCGCGAGCTCCTCGAAATCGTCCGCGGACTCTCCTCCTGCAACCTGGTCTCCGCCGACCTGGTCGAGGTGGCCCCCGCGTACGACCACGCCGAGATCACCTCCGTCGCCGCCTCCCACACGGCGTACGAGCTGACCACGATCATGTCCCGCCAGATCGCAGAGGCCCGTACGAAGTGAGCCACGACCACCACGACGAGCGGCCGCGGCTCACCCCCGAGCAGATCGCGGACGCACTGAACCCCCCGGCCGGACGCAACGGCGGCGACCTCGTCGTCGAGACCCTCCAGGGCCTCGGCGCGACCACCGTCTTCGGCCTGCCCGGCCAGCACGCGCTCGGCATGTTCGACGCGCTGCGCCGCTCCTCGCTGACGTACATCGGCCTGCGGGTCGAGAACAACGCCGGTTTCGCCGCCGACGCCTACGGCCGCATCACCGGAGAGGTGGCGCCGCTGCTGCTCTCCACCGGGCCGGGCGCCCTCACCTCCCTCGCCGCGCTCCAGGAGGCGGCGGCGGCCTCCGCGCCCGTACTGGCGATCTCCAGCCAGATCCCGACCGCGGGCCTGGGCGGCGGCCGCCACGGCTATCTGCACGAGCTGCGCGACCAGAAGGCCTCGTTCCGCGATGTCGTGAAGTCGGTCCACACCGTCCGCACCGCCTCCCAGATCCCGTCGGCGATCGCCGCCGCCTGGGAGTCCGCGCTGACCGCCCCGCACGGCCCGGTCTGGATCGAGATCCCGCAGGACGTACTGCTGGCGCAGACCACGCTGCCGGTCGTCACGGCGATGGACGCCACCCCGCGCGAACTGCACGCCCGCCCCGAGCTGACCGCCGTGGCGGCCGACCTGCTGTCGAAGGCCGAGCGCCCGGCGATCATCGCGGGCGGCGGAGTCGTACGCTCCGACGCCTCCGGCAAGCTGCTGGCGCTCGCCGAGAAGCTCGACGCACCCGTCGTCACCACCTTCGGCGGCAAGGGCGCCTTCCCCTGGGAGCACCCGCTTTCTCTCCAGTCCTGGCTGGAGGACCGGTACACCACGGAGTTCCTGGAATCCGCCGACGTACTGCTGGTCGTCGGCTCCGGACTCGGTGAGCTCTCCTCGAACTACCACACGTTCGCCCCGCGCGGCCGTGTCGTCCAGATCGAGGCGGACGCCGGGAAGCTGGAGTCCAACCACCCCGCGCTCGGCATCCACGCCGACGCCCGCGAGGCGTTGTCCGACCTCCTCGAAGCGGTCGACCGCCGCGAGGACCCCTCGGCGCCGGACCGGGTCCGTACGGTGCTCGACGCGGTACGGGACCGGATCGCCGCCCAGGAGCTCACCCTGGAGCAGCGGCTCATCGCCTCGGTCCGCGAGGCGCTGCCCGACACGTCCCCGAGCTTCTGGGACATGACGATCCTCGCCTACTGGGCCTGGTCCGCCTTCGACGCCCGCCGCCCGAACACCATGCACTCCGCCCAGGGCGCGGGCGGCCTCGGCTACGGCTTCCCGGCCGCCCTCGGCGCCGCGGCGGCCGACCGTACGCGGCCGGTCCTCGCGGTCTCCGGCGACGGCGGCGCGATGTACTCGATCGCGGAGCTGGCCACGGCCCGCCAGTACGACCTCCCGGTCACCTGGCTGATCGTCGACGACGGCGGCTACGGCATCCTGCGCGAATACATGACGGGCGCCTTCGGCGAGGCCACGGCGACGGAGCTCTCCCGCCCCGACTTCGTCGCCCTCGCCGAGTCGTTCGGCGTCCCGGCGGTCCGCACGACCCCCGAGACGCTCGCCGCCGACCTGGCGGAGTCCCTCGCCCGGCCCGGCCCCTCGGTGGTCGTCCTCCCGGCCCTGCTGAGGATGTTCGAGCCGACGCATCTGTAGAAGGCCGGCCGGCGAACCCGCCCGCGCACCCCGCTCCGGGGGCGCGGGCGGGCCCGTTCCACGGGCGGGGCCGCAGAGAAGCGCGGCGGTTCCGAGAGATACGCCACGGCCCGGCTCGCACAACTTTTCGGCCGTTCGGAAGTCGTTACTGGCAGGCGTGCCGGGGGGCGCGCCGTATGGATCCACTCAGGGGGAGACACCACATGAAGGACCAGCCCCGTATATCCCGCCGCGCACGCGGCGCGCTGTCCGTCGCGCTCGCCGCGGGCGTGCTCGCGCCCGTGGCGCTCGGTGCCGCGCCCGCCACGGCGGCGACGACGCCGAAGGTGAGCTGCACGTCCGCCAAGGCCGGGCTCGCCGCCAAGCTGACGAAGGACATCACCGCCGCCCTCAAGGACCGGAAGTCGACGACGGCCGTGGCGCTCTACGACCGCCCGACCAAGACCAGCTGCACCCTGCGGGCGACCACGAAGTACGACTCCGCCAGTGTCGTGAAGGCGACCGTGCTGGCGACGCTGCTCTGGGACAACAAGAAGCACAACCGCTATCTCACCCAGCGCGAGATCAACCTCACCACCGCCATGATCACCAAGTCCGACAACAACGCGACCACCACCCTGTGGAAGCAGCTCGGCGCGACCAAGGTCAAGGCGTTCCTCAAGGCCGCCGGGATGACCCACACCGTGCCCGGCTCCGGCGGCTACTGGGGGCTGACCCAGATCACCGCCCAGGACGAACTGCGGCTGCTCACGCTGCTGACCGCCAAGAACTCCGTGCTCAGCGACAACGCGCGCTCCTACGAACTGGGCCTGATGCGCAAGGTCGTCTCCTCGCAGCGCTGGGGCACGCCCGCCGGAGCCCCGTCCGGGACCACCGTCCAGGTCAAGAACGGCTGGCTGCCGCGCGCCACCCACGGCTGGCGGGTCCACAGCATCGGCGCCTTCACCGGCAAGGGGCACGACTACGGGATCACCGTGCTCACCCATGACAACAAGACGATGAACGACGGCATCAACACCATCCAGGCCGTCGCCCGCGCCGTCCACAAGGACCTCGACCCGGCCGTAGCCGCGAAGAAGACCACCACCATCGCCCCGCCCGCCGCCCCGCAGGAGGCGGTACCCGCGGTGCCGGAGGCCCCGGCGGTACGCATGCTCACCGCGACCCCGCGGGTGTAACGCCGTCCGACGGGCCGGGGCCGTACCGGCCCCGGCCCGGTCCTACGCCGATCGACGTACCGCCCTGCGCCGAAAGGCCCGTCTTTGTAACGGCGGGATGAAATCCGCAGCCCACCGCGTTGGTGCCTTCCGGTAGAGCAGGCGGAACGGGGAGGCACCGGTGACGGACGCACAGGACGTACAGGGCGCGGCACAGGCCCCGGGCTGGGCCAGGCGGCTCTGCGGCTACGCATGGCGCTACCGGCGCAACGTACTGCTGGCGCTCGGCTCCTCGCTCGCGGGCATGGCGGTGATGGCCCTCGTCCCGCTGATCACCAAGGTGATCATCGACGATGTCGTCGTCGGCCACACCCGGTCCCTCGCCGTCTGGACCGGACTCCTCATAGCCGCCGCCGCGCTGGTGTACATATCCACGTACATCCGCCGGTACTACGGCGGCCGCCTCGCCCTCGACGTACAGCACGACCTGCGCACCGAGATGTACGGGACGATCACCCGCCTCGACGGCAGACGCCAGGACGAACTGTCCACCGGCCAGGTCGTCGGGCGCGCCACCAGCGACCTCCAGCTGATCCAGGGACTCCTGTTCATGCTCCCGATGACCATCGGGAACGTCCTGCTCTTCCTCCTCTCCCTGGTGATCATGGCGTGGCTGTCGCCGCTGCTCACCCTGGTCGCGATCGCCGTCGCCCCCGCCCTCTGGTTCATCGCCCGCCGCTCCCGCACCCGCCTCTTCCCCGCCACCTGGTACGCCCAGGGCCAGGCCGCCGCCGTCGCCGGAGTCGTCGACGGGGCCGTCTCCGGGGTCCGGGTCGTCAAGGGGTTCGGGCAGGAGGAGCAGGAGACCGGCAAGCTGCGCGAGGTCGGGCGGAAGCTGTTCGCCGGGCGGCTGCGGACCATCCGGCTGAACTCCCGCTACACCCCCGCCCTCCAGGCCGTCCCCGCGCTCGGCCAGGTCGCGATGCTGGCCCTCGGCGGCTGGCTCGCCACCCGAGGCGAGATCACCCTCGGCACGTTCGTCGCGTTCTCCACCTACCTCGCCCAGCTCGTCGGCCCGGTCCGGATGCTCGCCATGGTCCTCACCGTCGGACAGCAGGCCAGGGCCGGTGTCGAACGCGTACTGGAACTGATCGACACCGAGCCGACCATGAAGGACGGCACCAGGGAACTCCCGGCCGACGCCCCCGCGAGCGTCGAGTTCGACGACGTACGGTTCGGCTACGCCGACGACCGCCCCGTCCTCGACGGCTTCTCGCTCACCATCGAGCCCGGTGAGACCGTCGCCGTCGTCGGAGCCTCCGGCAGCGGGAAGTCCACCGTCTCGCTGCTGCTGCCCCGCTTCTACGACGTGACCCACGGCGCCGTCCTGGTCGGCGGCCACGACGTCCGCGAACTGACCCACGCCTCCCTGCGCGCCGCCATCGGCCTCGTACCGGAGGACAGCTTCCTGTTCTCCGACACCGTCCGCGCCAACATCGCCTACGGCGTCCCGGACGCCACCCAGGAGCAGATCGAGGAGGCCGCCCGCGCCGCCCAGGCCGACCGGTTCATCGCCGAGCTCCCCGAGGGCTACGACACCAAGGTCGGCGAGCACGGACTCACCCTCTCCGGCGGCCAGCGCCAGCGCGTCGCACTCGCCCGCGCCATCCTCACCGACCCCCGGCTCCTCCTCCTCGACGACGCCACCTCCGCCGTCGACGCCCGCGTCGAGCACGAGATCCACGAGGCGCTGCGCCAGGTGATGGCCGGGCGGACCACCCTGCTGATCGCCCACCGCCGCTCCACCCTCGGCCTCGCCGACCGGATCGCCGTCCTGGAACACGGCCGCCTCGCCGACATCGGAACCCACGAGGAGCTGGAGCGCCGCTCCCCGCTCTACCGGCGGCTGCTCACCGACCCGGACGAGCTGGGCGGCACCTCGCCCGGACACCACCACCTGACCCCCGCCGCCGGTACGACCCCCGAGGACGAGCGCGCGCTCCAGGAGGAGCTGGACACCGAGTTCGACGCCGAGCGCGGCATCAGCCCCCGCCTCTGGGTCCGCGAGGAGCAGCCGCGCGACACCGGCGCGGCCGGCATGCCCGCCACCCCCGAGCTGCTCGCCCAGGTCGAGGCGCTGCCGCCCGCCACCGACACCCCCGACATCGACGAGGCGCGGGCCGTCCGCGCCGAGGAGTCGTACGGCCTGCGCCGGCTGCTGCGCGGCTTCGGGCTGCCGCTGCTGGTGAGCCTGCTGCTGGTCGCGGTCGACGCGGGGGCCGGTCTCCTGCTGCCCGTACTGATCCGGCACGGCATCGACCAGGGCGTCTCGCAGCTCGCACTCGGCGCGGTGTGGGCGGCGTCCGCCCTGGCCCTGGTGGTCGTCCTGGTGCAGTGGGCCGCCCAGATCGGCGAGACCCGGATGACCGGCCGCACCGGCGAGCGGGTGCTGTACTCACTGCGGCTGAAGATCTTCGCGCAGCTCCAGCGGCTCGGCCTGGACTACTACGAGCGCGAGCTGACCGGCCGCATCATGACCCGGATGACGACGGACGTGGACGCGCTGTCGACGTTCCTCCAGACCGGACTGGTCACGGCCTTCGTCTCCGTCGTCACCTTCTTCGGCATCATGGTCGCGCTGCTGGTCCTCGACGTGCAGCTGGCCCTCGTCGTCTTCGCGACACTGCCGGTGCTGGTCGTCGGCACGTTCTTCTTCCGCCGCAAGAGCGTCAAGGCGTACGAGCTGGCCCGCGAACGCATCAGCGTCGTCAACGCCGACCTCCAGGAGTCCGTCTCCGGGCTGCGGATCGTGCAGGCCTTCCGCCGCGAGGGCGACGGCGCCGCCCGGTTCGCGGGGCGCAGCGACCACTACCGCGAGGCCAGGGTCCGCGGCCAGTGGCTGATCTCGGTCTACTTCCCGTTCGTGCAGCTGCTGTCCTCGGTGGCCGCGGCCGCCGTCCTGATCGTCGGCGCGGGCCGGGTCGACCACGGCACGCTCACCACCGGTGCACTGGTCGCGTACCTGCTCTATATCGATCTGTTCTTCGCCCCGGTGCAGCAGCTCTCCCAGGTCTTCGACGGCTACCAGCAGGCCACCGTCTCGCTGGGCCGCATCCAGGAACTGCTGCGCGAGCCGACCTCCACCGACGCCGTGGACGAGCCGCTGGACGTGCTGTCGCTGCGGGGCGAGATCGCCTTCGAGGACGTGTCCTTCGCGTACGGCTCCGGCGACGACGCCGAGGAGGCCCTCGCAGGCGTCGACCTGCGGATACCGGCCGGGCAGACGGTCGCGTTCGTCGGCGAGACCGGCGCCGGGAAGTCCACCCTCGTCAAGCTCGTCGCCCGGTTCTACGACCCGACGGGCGGCCGGGTCACGGCGGACGGCACCGATCTGCGCGACCTCGACCTCACCGCGTACCGGCACCGGCTCGGAGTCGTCCCGCAGGAGGCGTACCTCTTCGCGGGCACGGTCCGTGATGCCATCGCCTACGGGCGGCCCGAGGCCACCGACGCCGAGGTGGAGGCGGCGGCGCGGGCGGTCGGCGCCCACGACATGATCGCCACCCTGGACGGCGGCTATCTGCACGAGGTCGCCGAGCGGGGCCGCAACCTCTCGGCCGGTCAGCGCCAGCTGATCGCGCTGGCCCGCGCCGAACTCGTCGACCCGGACGTCCTGCTGCTCGACGAGGCGACCGCCTCCCTCGACCTGGCCAGCGAGGCCCTCGTCAACCAGGCGACCGACCGCCTCACCGGCCGCCGCACCACCCTGGTCGTCGCCCACCGGCTGACCACGGCCGCCCGCGCGGACCGGGTCGTGGTGATGGACCACGGCCGGGTCGTCGAGGACGGCACGCATGACGAACTCCTCGCCAGGGACGGGCACTACGCCGTGCTGTGGCGCACCTTCATCGGGGAGGACGAGCCCGCGGCGGTGTGAGTGGCGGGCCCGTCCACCGGGTCACTCGCCGATGCCGGAGATCTTCCCGGTCCGCAGGTCCGAGCGCACGGTCAGGTACGAGTACGTGGGGTGCTTGCCGCCGCTCCAGGTGAGCCGCACCGTCGACCAGGTGTGCCCGGCGGCGCTGTCGTCCGGGGTGACCCGGAAGGCGATCGGGGTGTTCTGGGCGCGGAGCACACCGTCGGCGTGGTTGCGCTGCTCCCAGGTCTTCAGCTGGGAGCGCAGGCCGGGCGTCAGGTAGAACGTCCGCAGGGCGGTGGCGAGCTTGCCGCCGCCCTCGGCGGAGACGGCATCGATGTAGGCGCCGTAGAAGTGGGCGACCTGCTGGTGCGCGGAGGTGCTGGTCTCGTTGCGTACCGACGCCGGGGCGTGCGCCGCCTGCGGGGTGGCAGCGACCGCGGGGACCGCGGCGACGGCGGTGAGGAGAGCGGAGGCGAGCAGCGTCCGGCCGATGCGGCGCCGGTTGCGGGAGGCCTGTGCGTTGCGGAGTGGGAGCATGACGGTTCCTGCCTTTCGTGTGGCTCTGTCCAGTGGGAGTCATGCTGTGACGATTCGGTTGCGCCCGGTGCGGAGCGCGCCGAACGCAACCTTCGGATGGGCTCCTGCGTCGTACGCATGTATGCGTATGCGCCGAGCAAGGGTGTAAGCGTTCGACTGGTGATGGGGTTGCGGGTGAGCAGAAGGACGGCAAGGTCCGGGAGGGCCGGAGTGTCCGACGAGGGTGGGGGCAGTGGCGGAGACGGCGGTGGAGACAGGGGCGTGAGCGGCCGTCGTGGCGGCTGTCGTCGTGTCGGCGGTCTTCGTGGACGCCGTCTCGGACGCCGGATGCGGGTGTTCTCGGTCGTCCTGCCGCTGCTGGCCGCCCTGGGCCTGGTGCTCGGCGGTCCCGCGGCCGGCCACGCCGACGCCGCGACGGTCTGCGCCGGGCGCCCCGCGAAGACGGTCCCGTTCAAGACCGGCGAGCTGCGCGTCTACAAGAGCCGCTCCTACGCCTGCGCGTTGGCGGTCGCCAAGACGTCCGGCCCGCGCCGTGCGATGTCCGTGACGATCCAGGCGCGCGGCGGCAACCCGGTCGTCGACAGCGGCAAGTACACCAAGCAGGCCGGGCCGGTGACGGTCCACGCGCTCAACCGGTGCGTCAGGGCCTCGGCCCGGATCTCGGGGAAGTCGGGCTCCACGGGCTGGATCCTCTGCTGACCAACTAGCCAACTGACTGACTGACCGGCACGGACACGTGGTTCCTCCGTGCCGACGGGTCTGGCGGCGCGGGTGCCGCCCCGCTAGGTTCACGACGAATGTTGTGAGTCCTGGGAGGGCGTATGCGCAAGGCGTTCAGAGGGTTCCTGTCGCTCGCGGTGCTCATCGGCACCATGGGGGCGACGGGTGCCTCCGCCGGGGCGGCCACCGCCGCGGAACCGGCCGCGTTCCGGAGCACGGCCGGTGCGAGCGGTACGAGCGGGGTGAGCACGGACATCAAGGACCGTATCCTGGCCATCCCCGGGATGAGTCTCATCGAGGAGAAGCCCTACGCGGGCTACCGCTACTTCGTCCTCGGCTACACCCAGCCGGTCGACCACCGGCACCCGTCCAAGGGCACCTTCCAGCAGCGCATCACCCTGCTGCACAAGGACACGTCCCGCCCGACGGTCTTCTACACCAGCGGATACAACGTCTCCACCAGCCCCGGCCGCGCCGAGCCGACCCGGATCGTCGACGGCAACCAGGTCTCCCTGGAGTACCGCTACTTCACGCCCTCCCGCCCGGCGCCCGCCGACTGGTCCAAGCTCGACATCCGGCAGGCCGCCGACGACCAGCACCGCGTCTTCACCGCGCTGAAGAAGATCTACACCAAGAACTGGCTGACCACCGGCGGCTCCAAGGGCGGCATGACGGCCACCTACTACGAGCGCTTCCACCCGAAGGACATGGACGGCGTCGTCGCGTACGTCGCGCCCAACGACGTGGTCGACAAGGAGGATTCGGCCTACGACCGGTTCTTCGCCAGGGTGGGCACCAAGGAGTGCCGCGACCGGGTGAACGCCGTCCAGCGCGAGGCACTGGTCCGCCGGGAGCCGCTGGAGGAGAAGTACCGGGAGTACGCCGCCGCCAACGGCTACACCTTCGACACCACCGGTTCGCTCGACAAGGCGTACGAGGCCGTCGTCATGGACTACGTCTGGGCGTTCTGGCAGTACAGCCTGCTCTCCGACTGCGGCACGATCCCGGTCGACGCCGCATCCGCCCCCGACCAGGCGATCTGGGACTCCGTCGACGCGATCTCCGGCTTCTCCACCTACACCGACCAGGGCCTGGAGAAGTACACCCCGTACTACTACCAGGCGGGCACCCAGCTCGGTTCGCCCGACATCCGCCAGCCGTGGCTCGGCGGCCTCAGCCGGTACGGGTACCAGCCGCCGCGCACCTTCGTGCCGCGCTCCATCCCGATGAAGTTCCAGCCGTCGGTGATGCGTGACGTCGACACCTGGGTGAAGCGGCACGCCGACCGGATGCTGTACGTCTACGGGGAGAACGACCCGTGGGGCGCGGAGCGCTTCCGGCTCGGCGCGGGCTCCCGCGACAGCTATGTCATGACCGTGCCCGGCGGCAACCACGGCGCCGCCGTGGCCGGGCTCGCCGAGGACGACCGGGCGAAGGCCACCGCGGCCATCCTGCGCTGGGCGGGCGTCGCCCCGGCCGCGGTGCGGGACGACCCGGCGAAGGCCGAGCCGCTCGCGAAGTTCGACGCACGGCTCGACAAGCACGACGTGATGGACCGGCGCGGCTCGCGGCCGTAGCCGGTCCCCGGACCGCTCCCGGCAACGGACTTCGGGCCGGGTCGTACGCGGGCGCTCGACTTCGCGCGCACGTACGGCCCGGCCCTGTTCCTTGTCCCGGCTCTGTTCCCTGTCCCCGGCCCCGTTCCCTGTCCCCGGCCCTGTTCCTTATCCCCGGATCTGGCCGCGCCGGCGGCGCGTGAACATGAGCAGGCCCGCGCCGAGCCCGCCGAGGACGCCCGCCGCGGTCGCGTACATGCCGACCTGCGCACCGGTACTGGCCAGGAAGCCGCCGTCGTCCTTCGGCTCCGAGGAGGGCGCGGACGGGGCGGGAACCGGCTGCGAGGACTTCTCGGCCCCGGTCGGCGTCGGGGCCGGGGTGGCGGGCCGGGAGCCCGAGGGGGCCGGGGTACCGGGCTCGGCCGGCGGCTGCGACGGCTGCTCGGGCTCGGGCGGGTTCGGCGTCGGGGTGCCGGGCTTGGACGGCTCGGGCTTGCAGGTGAAGGCCGGGGAGCCGGTCCACGGGTAGTTGTGGCTCTCGTTGCCCGTGCCATGGGTCTTCATGTCCCCGCCGACGTACACCCGGCCGTTGGTGCTCGCGGTGAAGTCCGCGGAGGCCTTGGGGGCGAGGATCGAGCCCATGAAGTTCCCGCCGCCGCCGAGGGTGAGCGAGGGGGAGTCCTCGAAGTTGTACAGGATCCGCGAGGCGGCCTCGCCGAAGCGGGCCGAGCTGTAGACGTCGACGCGGTCGTCGTTGAAGCCCACGGACATCGGCGCCATCGACACCGCGTGGGAGCCCGTCACGTTGACCACGACGGAGTCCCCGTCGGGGATGGACTCGAACACGAACGACGAGGCGCCGTCGAGCTCGGCGGCCGGGACCTCGAAGACCTGGAGCTTGCCGTTGCCCGCGCCGGTGCTCCTGAACGTGACCGTGCCGCCCGCGCGCACGCTCGTGCCGGTGGCCTTCAGCTTCCCGAGGGAGGACGACTCGTCGCCGATGGTCCTGTCGAACGACTGGTAGGGGCTGAGGGCGCGTTCGGCACCCAGACCGGCCGAGCGGGCTCCGCCGTTCGTCGTCAGCTCGCCCTTCTCGTCGATCTGCTTCCCGACCCGGACGGCACCGCCGTAGCCGGATCTGGACGTGACGCCGAAGCCGACGTCCACCTTGGTGCCCTTGGCGACCGTCAGCTTGCCGCCGACCGCGAGCATCGGCTCGCCCGCGTCCGGCAGGATGCCCGAACCTGCCCCGACCCGGCCGATGTTGAAGACGCCGCCCGGGTCCTTGGCGAGCGTCGCGTCGCCCTTGATGACGAGCAGCCCCTCCGCCTCCGCCGCCGAGCCGTCGACGGTGTAGTCGCCCCCGGCGAAGAGAGCCACGTTGCCGTCGATGAACTGCGGGCTGTGGCCGATGCCCGGAAGCCTTCCGGAGGACGGGCAGTACGTCGGTCCGCTGTCGGAGCCGGAGGGGGTCGCGAAGGCGCTGCCGGTGCCGAGCAGCCCGAGGGAGAGGAGCACGGCGAGTGCGCTGCCGGTCCGCCCGGCAGTTCTTCCGGTGACGTGCATGAGCTTGATCCTTGTCTTTTCTTCGGGAGGGATGCGGCCGGGCACGGCGAAGAACTCGTCGGCGCGGCGCGGGAATGGGGAGGAGAGGTCTGCTGCGAAACTCCCTCTCCCTACTGGTGCGACGAAACTCCCTACCGGTACGAATCCCCGTACTGGTCCGAATCTCCGTACCGGTGGGAATTCCGGTCGGTCGATTCGGTCTCCGACCGCAGGGCCGCGCGGGTCATCGGCCCGTAGACGCCCGGCTCCTCGGGGATGTTCCGGGCCTTCTGATAACGGCTCAGCGCGACTTCCACGTCCACCGTGAAATTCCCGTCGTCGCTGCCCAGGTACAGGTGGAGTTGTTGCAGTCTTCGCTGGAGGTCCTCGACGTCGCGGCCCGTGCTTCCCAGGGCGAGGCCCGGACGGTCCGTCGAGCGGGGCCGATCCCGTGGGGGTGACGGGCGGCCCGCCGGCGGACCGGCCGGAGTGGAGGGGGCTCCGGAGTGCGGCGCGGACGGCGTCGCGAGCGGCGGCACGGACGACGGCGATCCGGCCGTGGTGGGCGTGACCCGGGCGGGGGCCGCTTCCCGGGCCGGACGCGCCGGAGCGGGGGACGAAGCGGAGGGGGAAGGTGTGGCGGAGTCCCGGGCGGAGAGGGTGGAGGAGGCCGGAGTGCTGAATTCGGAATGCCGCGCGGTGAACGCGTCACAGACCAGGGAGATCGATATCGCGGTGCCGATCCCCACGGTCACCGTGCCGATGAGCAGCGCGGGGGACTGCTTCCGCCTCCTGGAGGAACGCCGGGCGGACCTGCGGTCGGCCGGAGCCGGCCGGGACGGGGGCGGGGGCGGCGAAGGAGGTGAGGACGACGAAGAGAGCGAGGACGGCGAAGGAACTCCCGGCAGGGGAGCGTTCTCCTCGAAGAGTTCGATATCGGCCGGGCGGGCGCCCTGACCGTCCCGACGGGAAGCGGACACCTTTCCGAAAACACGGTCCTCGCCGGAAGGCGCCCGGTCGTGTGCCGACTGCGGGGCGCATTCCCTTTCCGGTGTGCGCGACGTGAATTGCTGAAAGCCCACGTGCTCCGAGCTCCTTGTCCGGGCAGTTTGAAAAAGTTGATCGACATGCGGGGGTTCGGGGTCGTCTCGCGCGCCCGAACGACGAATGCGCGCAGGCGGGAAGAGGATCGCGCGGCACATCGAGAACTCCGGGTTGTGACGGAATCGAGGATGCGGGGAGGGGGTTCCGTGACCTTCGCGCACAACGTGAGCAGGCGTCAACTTTGAGCAAAACGCGCCAAGGCGGCAGTGATCGGACATGCCGCCTTAATTGGAAATTAAAGCGTGACGCACATCACATGATCGTGCTCGGCGGACATGAAGAGGGGCGGTACGCGGGACCATCTGGTCCCGCGTACCGCCCCTCTTCCGCTTCCGCCCGGTGACGCTTTCTCAGTACTTCAGGCCGTACCCCACCGGGTGCAGCACCCGGGCCGGGTCGTCCGCGCGCTGCACCGGGACCGGCAGGGTGCCCCGCGGCTCGGCGCGGCCCGCGATCACCCGGGCGGCGGCCCGCAGTTCGACATCGGTCCAGGAGTACGTGGCCAGGTTCGCCGTGAACCCGGTCCCGGCCAGCTGGGCGACGTCGTACGGATTGCGGATCGCCACCGTGATCACCGGGATGCCGGTCGCCGCCAGGGCGCTCACCAGGGTGCGCTGCGAGCTGGTCGCCGAGACGTTGTACGTCGCCACGATCACCGCGTCCTTGCCCTGCGCGGCCGCCACCGCCTCCTCGATCTTCGCCTTGGTGGGGGCGGTGCCGGTGGACAGTGCGGTCGCCGCGTACCCCAGTTCACCGAAGGCGGTGGCCAGGGTGGTGGTCGGCGGTCCAGTGGTGCCGGAGGGGGAGGCGGGATCGGCACCGACCACGAGCAGGTTCCGGTGGGAGCGGCGGGAAAGCGGCAGCACCGCACCGTCGTTGGCGAGCAGGGTGGTGGTGCGCTCCGCGATCCGGTCGGCGGCGGCGAGGTGCGACCGGGTGCCGACGGTGCGGTCCACCCCCGAGTGGCTGACGAACGGGTGGTCGAAGAGCCCGAGCTTCGCCTTCAGCCGCAGAATGCGCAGGATCGATTCATCGATCCTGGCCTCGCTGATCTCACCGCTCTTCACGGCCTCCAGGACGGCGTTCCAGGAGACGTCCAGGCTCGGCGGGTTGAGCAGCTGGTCGACGCCCGCCTTGAGGGCGAGGACCGGCACGCGGTCGTCGCCGTACTTGGTCCGCACCCCTTCCATGCCGAGCGCGTCGGTCACCACGACACCGTCGTAACCGAGTTCCTGGCGCAGGATGCCGGTGAGGATCGGGTGGGACAGCGTCGCCGGGTCCCCGGCCGGGTCCAGGGCCGGGACCACGATGTGCGCGGTCATGATCGAGTCGATGCCCGCGGCGATCGCGGCCCGGAACGGCGGCTTGTCCAGCTCGGCCCACTGCTCCCGGGTGTGGGTGATGACGGGCAGGCCGGTGTGGCTGTCGGTGCTGGTGTCGCCGTGGCCCGGGAAGTGCTTGGCCGTCGAGGCGATATTGCTGCTCTGATACCCCTTCACCTGCGCGGCGACCAGGCCGGCCACGGACTGCGGGTCGGAGCCGAAGGACCGTACGCCGATCACCGGGTTGGCCGGGTTGACGTTGACGTCGGCGTCCGGGGCGTAGTTCTGGTTGATGCCGATCGCGGCCAGCTCGGCGCCCGCGATCTGCCCGGCCCGGCGTGCGTCGGAGCGCGAGCCGCCCGCGCCCAGCGCCATCGCACCGGGCATCAGGGTGGCGGGCTCGCCGACCCGGCAGACGATGCCGTGTTCCTGGTCGGTGGAGACGAGGAGCGGCAGCGGGGTGGGCCCGGCGAGACCGGCGCGCTGGATGCCGTTGGAGAGGTCGGCGATCTGGTGCGGGTCGCGGGTGTTGTGGGCCCAGGCGAAGTAGATGATCCCGCCGACGTGGTACTTGCCGATCATCTCGGCGGCCGTGCGGACCCCGATCTCGGCCAGGTTGGCGTCGATGTCGGCCTGGTCGGGGTCGGTGGCGGAGTGCCCGTACACCCGCATCACGAAGAGCTGCCCGACCTTCTCCTCCAGGGTCATCCCGGAGATGATCCGCCGGAGGCGCTTGGTGGTGGCGGCTGAATGGTGCTGTCCGCCGCTGTGTCCGCTGCTCGGGGACCGCTGGGCGGCGACCGCGCCGGGGGCGAGGCCCGTGCCGGTGACGGCGGCGACTGCCGTCGCGGCGGTGGCGGTGAGGAGGGTGCGTCTGGAGGTGCGGTGGTGCACGTGAGCTCCTTCGGCCGTACTCGGGGACGAGGGGTGGTGAAAGAAACTGCCAAGGAGCACGGATATCCAGAAAATAACTTCCGGTCAAGGGTCCGGACCGTTTCGGTCCCGTGCGGCGTGCTGGGCGGCGCGGGCCTTGCGACGCGGTCGGGCGGAGCGGCTGAGGGCTGCGGGCCGCGGACCGGGCGGGACGTCACGGGCGTGCGGGCGTACGGGCGTACGGGCGGCGTGGCCAGGTGGCGTGGATCGGGCGGGACATCCCGGGGCACACGGGCACACGGGCAGCGCGGCCAGGCAGCACGGGCCGGGCGGGACGTCACGGACACGCGGACGGCGTCAGCCCCACCGCGGCCCCGTGCGCCCGCAGCGCGGACACCGCCGCCGTGATCGCGGGCCGCCGGGCCGCCTCCGTACGCCACAGCGCGTACAGCCGTCGCGCCGGTACGGGATCGAGCGGCACCGCCACCACCCCCGGCGGCAGTTGCCCCCGCCCCAGGCGCGGGATCATCGCGACCCCGAGTCCGGCGGCGAGCAGGGCCAGCTGGGTGTGGTTCTCCTCCGCCTGGTGCCGGATGTCCGGCTCGTAACCCGCCGCCCGCAGTGTCCGTACCAGCCAGTCGTGGCAGACGGTCCCCGGCGGCTGGCAGATCCACCGCTCCTTCGCCAGCTCCTCGCGCCGCACCGCTTCCCGCCCGGCGAGACGGTGCCCCTCCGGCACCAGCAGATCGCAGTGGTCGTCCCCGATCACCGCCTGCGCCACGCCCTCCGGGGCGGGCAGCGGGGCGATGTCCCAGTCGTGGGCGACCGCCAGATCGATCACCCCCTTGGCCACCAGATCGACGGAGAGATGCGGATCGACCTCGGTCATCCGGACGTCCAGGGCCGGGTGGTCCCGGTCCAGCCCCGCCAGCACCCCGGGCAGCAGCCCGCGCGCCGCGGACGCGAACGCGCCGATCGACAGCCGTCCGGTCGGCAGCCCCCTGCGCTCCTCCAGCGAGGTCTCGGCACGCTCCACGATCGCCAGCAACTGCTGGGCGGTCTCGGCGAGATGGAGCGCCTCCTCGGTCAGTGCGACCCCGCGCCCGCGCCGTTCGAGCAGCGTCGTACGGGTCTCCCGCTCCAGCTTGGTGATCTGCTGCGAGACCGCCGACGGGGTGTAGCCGAGCGCGGCGGCGGCGCCCGCGACGGAGCCGTGGACGGAGACCGCGTGCAGCGCACGCAGCCGGGCGAGATCGAGCACCGGACCTCCCGGACCTCGGTGATGTGCCGGCCGGCGCACCGGCTGATCAGTGATCACTGATCCCCTCGGCCGACCCTCACATGATTCATTAGCAACACTCAATTTCACCATGAAGAAATCCGCGCTGGTGCTACATGGTCGGTGCGGGTGATCCTCGGGGCATGCGTCCCCTCCACATCGCCCTGGCCGCCCTGGTGGCCGCCGTCTGGGGTGTCAATTTCGTCGTCATCGAGCTCGGCCTCGCACACTTCCCGCCGCTGCTCTTCTCCGCCCTGCGCTTCCTGGTCGCCGCGCTGCCCGCGGTCTTCTTCGTCGGCCGGCCCAAGGTCGCGTGGAAGTGGATCGTGGGTGTCGGGCTGGCCCTCGGAGTGGCGAAGTTCGGACTGCTCTTCATCGGCATGGACCGGGGGATGCCCGCCGGTCTCTCCTCCCTCGTGCTCCAGGTCCAGGCGGTCTTCACGGCCCTCTTCGCCGCCGTGGCCCTCGGCGAACGGCCGGGAAGGGTACGGGTGCTGGGGATGGGCGTGGCCCTCGCCGGTATCGGGGTCGCGGCGGTCGACGAGGGCGCGGGCGGGCCCATGCTCGCCTTCGTCCTGGTGATCGTGGCGGCGGCCTGCTGGGGCGTGTCCAACGTACTCACCCGCAAGGCCGCCCCGCCCGACTCGCTCAACTTCATGGTGTGGGTCTCGACCGTGCCCGTACTCCCCCTGCTCGGCCTCTCCCTCCTCTTCGAGGGCTGGGACCGCGACGCGGAGGCGCTGGCCGCACTGGACTGGAGCGGCGCCGGGATCATCGTCTACGTCGCCTGGATCACCACCGTCTTCGGCTTCGGCGCCTGGGGCTTCCTGCTGCGCCACCACCCGGCCTCCTCGGTGGCCCCCTTCACCCTGCTCGTCCCGGTCTTCGGGATGTCCTCGGCCGCCCTGCTGCTGGACGAGTCGGTGAGCCCGCTGCGGTGGTGCGCGGCGGCGCTGCTGGTGGGGGGAGTGGCGCTGACGTCCTTGGCGGGGGCGCGGCGGATCGGGGCGGGGGCGGGGGCGGTCGGCCCCGCCCGGGTTCCCCGTATCCCCGCGACTCGTACGGCCGGTGGACCTTCCCGGCACCGGCCGCCTTGTTGACCACGAGGGTGTCGAACGGCTCGCCGCGGGCGGTGGGCAGGGCGTCGTGGGGGCGGCGGGCCGTGCCGGTCTTCCGCCGGTGCGGCGGGGGCTACGGGCCGTTGCCGCACCGGAGGCCGGGGCGGCCGGTCACTCCTCGTCCGGGCGGCTGCGGCTGCACGCGAGCACGCCGGGCACGGCGGCCAGCCGGGCGGTGAGCCCGGCGGCGTCGCCGTGACCCTGGAGCGCCAGGGCGATCTCCACCGTCCGCCCGTCGGACTCCACGCCCGGCGTCGTCGGGTCGGTGACCGTGCGCAGTTCGCACACGGAGAACCCGGCCCGTGTGCACTGGTCCAGGAGTTCCCGCAGCAGTCCGGTGCCCTGGAGGTAGACGATGCGGAATCCGGTCGGCGCCTCGTGCCCCGAGGACAGGCGGCGCAGCAGCGGCCGTACCCCGTAGGAGACTCCGAAGTAGCCGGCGACGGCCAGCACCGCGAGCAGGGGCAGGCCGGCGGCGGCGGCCGAGCCCACCGCCGCGGTCAGCCAGACCGTGGCCGCCGTGGTCAGCCCCTGCACCGAGCCGCGGTTCACGAAGATCACACCGGCGCCGATGAAGCCCAGCCCCGACACGATCTGCGCCGCCATCCGGGAGGGGTCCAGCACCACCGTGCCCGTGTGCAGCACATCGGTGAATCCGTACTTGCTCACCAGCGTGAACAGGGCCGCGCCCGCACCGACCGTGGTGTAGGTCCGCAGCCCCGCCGCCTTCTGCCGGACCTGCCGCTCCACCCCGATCACCCCCGACAGCAGGAGCGCCACCAGGAACTCCACGACCTGGGCCCAACCCTGCCCGACCGGTTCGCCCGGCCACACCGCCAACGTCATGTGCCAACCTCCTGTCCTTGAGGGCAACACCTGACGCTATCGCCTCAATTGTCCCTACCCGGAAGGGCGGACGGCACGCACGCCGGTCGCGCCGCTTCCCGCTCACCACGCGCACGGGCCGACGCCGGTGGTGGCGGCGGAGTCGCCGTCCCGGGCGCGGAAGAGGAGGCCGTGCGCATCGATGGGAAGCGGCGGGAGCGAGGCGGCCGGCGACCGAACCACCTGTTGAGCCCGGCGGGATGGGCTTGAGGACACCTGCTGGCCTAAATGCCTCCTACGGTCGGTCCATGACCACTTCGTCGAAGAGTCCAGCCCCGTTCCTTCCGGGCGAGCGCGGTGAGCTGCTGCACGCACTCGCGGAGCAGAGGGCGTTTCTGCTGATCACCACGCGCGCCATCACCGACGCCCAGGCCGCCGAGCGCACGACCGTGAGCGGGCTCACCCTGGGCGGGATCGTCAAGCACCTCACCCGGGGCGAGCAGGTGTGGACGCAGATCATGGCCAAGGGGGACGGTGAACTGCCGGAGGGCATGCTCGACCTGGAGCAGTACCGCATGGTCGAAGGCGAGACGCTCGCCGGGCTGCTCCAGCAGTACGCCGCCGCCGCTCACCGGACCGAGGAGTCCGTGGCTGCCCTGCCGGACCTCGACCGGAGCGTGCCCCTTCCCAGGACTCCGTGGTCGCCGCCGGAAACCGTCCACTGGTCCGCACGCCGGATCCTGCTGCACCTGATCAGGGAGACGGCCCAGCACGCCGGACACGCGGACATCATCCGGGAAGCACTCGACGGGGCGAGCACCACCGCTCAACGGTGATCGCCCGCGGCCGGGGAGCTTCGAGGAGTCCCCGCACAACAACCGGCACCCTGCCGACGACCGCCCCGCCGGACTTCGGCACCGGGCCGGACCCGGTGCCCCCGGCCCGCCCTGCGGCCACGCTCAACAACGCCTCCGGACACGCCCCGGACGCGCGGCCCTACCGCCCTGCCGCGCCCACCCGCAGCAAGTACTCCCGCCCCTCGGCCAGCAGGCCCGGCAGTTCCGCCGCGTGCGGGTGCCAGCGCTTTTCGTACTCCCAGCAGACCCAGCTCTCCGGATCCAGCGTGGACAGGCAGGTCTCCAGGGGCAGTACCCCGGCGCCCAGGGGCAACGGCTCGGTGTTCTCGGCCGAGGCGATGTCCTTCACCTGTACGTAGCCCAGGTGCGGGGCCAGTACCGCATGGCTCGCGGGCGGTTCCTCGCCGGACAGCCAGGTGTGCATGATGTCCCACAGTGCGCCGACCTGACCGTGGCCGACCGTTCCGACGACCCGGGCCACGTCGACACCGGCCCGGTGCGAGTCGTGGGTTTCCAGCAGGATGCGTACGTCCTGGTCGGCGGCGTGCGGGGCGGCGGCGGCCAGGCGGCGGGCGGCGGTCGCGTCGGCCACGGCGGGGTCCTGGCCGCCGCCGCCCGGGAAGACCCGGACGTTCTGTGCGCCCAGGTCGTGCGCCAGGTCCACCAGTTCGGCGAGCTCCGCCAGTACGGGGGCGTCGTCGCCCTCGGCGGCGGCCCGGACGTAGCCGGCGACGGTCAGGATCTCGATGCCGTTGTCCTTGAACTCCTGGACCACGGCGGCCCGTTCGGGCGCGGAGAGGCCCGGGTGCACCGGCTCCTCGGGGTGGGCGCGCAGTTCCACTCCCTGGTAGCCGTGTCCGGCGGCGAGCCGGACGACATCGGCGACCGGCATTCCCGGGACTCCGAGGGTCGAGAAAGCGAGCTTCACGTGGGTGGTCCTTCCGTCGTCGTCCGGCCGCCCTTCCGGCCCGGCCTCAGCAGGGCTCCCGGAGCAGCTGTCCCAGACTATCCAGCAGCCTCAGCGCGTCCGCCCGTTGCCGGGGCCCGAGCCGCCCGCACGGTTCCGGCGCACCGGCACCGGCCGCTGCGTACGCCGCCACCCGCAACGCCGCGGCGGCCTGCCGGGCGAACATGGCGAGCAGGTCCAGTTCCCGGATGTCCGTGCGGGCGCGGGGGGACGGGTCGAGCACCTCCAGCACACCGAGCACCCGGCCGTCGCTGATCAGCGGGGCCGCCATCAGGGCGCTCGGCACGAACTCGGTGGACTCGGCGAGCGCGCGGTCGAACGAGGAGTCCGTGGTGAGGTCGTCCACCACCATCGGCTCGCCGGACGTCGCCACCCAGCCCGCTATCCCGCGACCGGCCGGGAACCGGCGGCCCACCAGGAACTCCTCGCCCTGGCCGGAGACCGCCTGGAAGACCAGCTCGTCCGCCTCCTCGTCCAGCAGGAAGACCGAGCTGGCCGCCGCGCCGAAGATCGCGCGGGCCACGTCGACGACGGACTGGAGGAGCTCGCGCCGGTGCGGATCGGCCGGCGGCACCGTGCCCGCGGTGGGCACTGATTCAGTTCTCGGAGTCATCACAGACCTCTTCTGCCGGGGTGGAAGGCCGCGGACCGAACCGCACGTTGGCCGCGGAGAGATAGAGGGCGTTCTTGAGCTGGAAGGCCGTCATCCTGGGATGGGCCGAGAGCAGACGGGCGCACAGCCCGCTGATGTACGGGGTCGCGAAGCTGTTCCCGGTGGTACGGATCGAGGTACCGCCCAGCCACGGCACCGTCACGTTCTGGCCGGGGGCGAAGAACTCCACCGGCGGGTCGGGGTTGTAGAGGTGCAGGTCCGGGTCCGCCTCCTGGTGGCTGCCCACGGAGATCACCGAGGCGAACCGCCACGGATAGCTCTCCACCGGGGAGTTGTGCGCCGAGGCGACGACGACCGTGCGGTTGAAGTAGGCGTGGTCGGCCAGCGCGTGCAGCTCCTCGGCGAACCGTGCGCGGGTGGTGGACAACGACAGGTTCACCACGTCGAACCCCTGCTCCACCGCCCAGCGCAGCCCGGCCAGCAGCACGTCCCCGGTGCCGGAGAACCGCTCGCCCAGCACCCGTACGCTGTGCAGTTCGCACTCCGGGGCGGTCCGCCGGATGATGCCCGCGCACGCGGTGCCGTGTCCGCAGGAGTCCCCGGTGTCGGTCGGCCGCACCTCGGTCCCGCCCGTCTCCGGGTCCTTGATCACCACCCATGAGCCGTCGACCGGGCCGACGCCCGGATGGTCGCGCTCGACGCCCGAGTCCACCACGCAGACCCGTACACCCCGCCCGGTGCCCGGTACAGCCCCGGCACCGTGCCCGGGGCCCGGGTCCGCGAGGACCGGCACGTCATCGGGTCCGCGTCCGCGCAGACTCCAGGTCAGTCCCGGCCCCGGTGCCGTGTCCGTGGTCGTCATCGCTCAGCTCCTCTCCGTCGTGGCCGCCGCCGATTCCGCGGCGAGCCGCGCGGCCCACCGCTCGCCCGGCAGATGTCCCTTCTCCGCGAACCCCTCCCGGGCCTCCCGCGCCGCGCCTGCCGCGCCCGTCGCGTCGCCCAGCAGCGACAGCGTCCGCGCCCGGTCCAGCGACGCGGTGGCCCGCACCAGCGGGGAGTCGGTCAGCAGGGAGTCCCGCACGGCACGGTCCGCGAGGCGCAGGGCCGTCGCCGCGTCCCCTGACCCCGCCGCCAGCCGGGCCCGCAGCCCCGTCAGGTCCACCCGGTCCGCGTGCGGCAGCGACCGCGGGGCCCCGGCCCCTTCGAGCCACGGACCGGCTTCGTCCGGCCGGTCGTCGTCGAGGAGCAGCCGCGCCGCCTCCAGCGCGATGGCCGGGCGCATGGACCGGGCCCCGCCGCGCGCCGCCGCACGGTCCGCCCGGACGAGCAGCTCCAGGGCCGGGCCGGTCCGCCCGAGCAGTGCCTCCACCGTCGCCCGGAACACCGGCAGGAAGACCTCCGCCTCCGCGTACCCCAGCTCGTCGGCCAGCCGTTCCGCCTCGGCCAGGCACTCCCGGGCCCGGTCCGCCCGGCCGTGCAGCGCGTGGAGCACGGCCAGCGGACAGTTCAGCGTGGTCCGTACGGCGGGGCGGCCCGCGCCGTGCGCGGTGAGCAGGTCACGGCAGCGGGCCACCGCGACCGGTACCGGCTCCGGGCCGCGCCACAGGGAGATCCCGATGGCCCCGAGCGCGGCCGCCCGCTCCGGCTCGGCCTCGGCCCGCGCCGCGTGGTCCAGGGCCAGGGTCAGATCGCGGTCGGCCTCCTCGTGCCGGCCGGCCAGCTGGAGGCGCTGGGCGAGCCGCAGCCGGGCCCGTGCCTGCCCGACCCAGTCCCCGGCGGACTCGAAGAGCGGCAGCACCGACCGGGCGGTGGCCGACACGCTCACCGAGGCCGGGTCCAGCACCGCCAGCGCCAGCCGGGCGTGCGCGGCCTCCACCGGCGCGGTCCCGATGGCCAGCACCTGCCGCAGCAGCCGTTCCCCCTCATCGGTACGGCCGAGGGCGAGGCGCACCTCGCCGAGCCGCCGCAGCACCGGCGCCGCCGCCGGGTCACCGGCCGGGTGCAGCCCCGCGGCACGCTCCAACAGGCCCTGGGCCCAGTGCAGATCGGAACGGGCCAGGGCCTGCGCAC
The DNA here is from genome assembly GCF_900091725.1 of Streptomyces sp. DvalAA-43. Lineage (GTDB taxonomy): Bacteria > Actinomycetota > Actinomycetes > Streptomycetales > Streptomycetaceae > Streptomyces > Streptomyces pulveraceus. The sequence goes on from NZ_FMBW01000074.1 coordinate 113,275, forward strand.
CGGCCGAGGCGAGCGCGGCGGCGGCCCGGACCCGCAGGGCGGCGGCCCGGTCGTCGGCCAGGCCGAGCTCGGTGCGGTACCGGTACGCCCGCTCCAGATGTCCGCCGACCGCCGCCTCGCCCGCCGCCGTCACGCTGGGCAGCTCGGACGCCCAGGTGTGCCGCTCGGCCTTGGCCCGCTTCGACAGGGACGCGTACGCCACCTCCTGGACCAGACCGCTGCTGAACCGGTGCCGTCCGGCGCCCGGTTCGCCGCCGGGCGCGCTCTCGACCAGCCGGCGTCCGCGCAGCCGGGCCAGCGCGCGGGCGACCAGGCCGCGGTCGTCCTCCGGTGCGGGCACATCGGTGGGGGCGGCCGGGGCGTTCCGTACCGCGCCCTCCGTCTCGCGGGCCGCCCGGGTCAGCCGGACGAGTTCCGGCGCGGTGAAGTCCCGGCCGACGACCGCGGCCAGGTCCAGCGTGGTGCGCTCGGCACGCTCCAGCGCGCCGATCCGGGCACCGAGCAGCGCCTGGAGGGTCGGCGGCAGCGCCGAGCCCGGTATGTTCCGCGCGCCCTCCGGCGCCGGGCCCGTGGGGACGAGGAGCTGTTCCAGGTAGAGCGGGTTGCCCTCGGCCCGGACGTACAGATCACGGTCGTACGCGTCCGGATCACGGTCGTGCGCCTCCCGGTCACGGTCGTGCGCGTCCAGACCATGGGCGTATGCGTCCGGATCACGGTCGTGCGCGTCGGGGGCGGCCGGGGCAGCGGTGGTGTCCGGGGAGGCGTTGCCCGATGAGGCCCCCGTGCCCGGTCCGGTCAGTTCGCGGGCCAGCAGGGCGGCCTCGTCGGGCGGCAGCCCGGTGAGCGGCAGGAGCTGCGCCGGACACGCGGCCGGGTCGGCGGCGGCCGGGGGCCCGTCCGGGCGGCCCGGACACACGATGAGTCCGCCCGCCCGGCCGAGCGGCCCGGCCAGCCGGTGCACCGCCCGTACCAGCAGCGGCTCGGCCCAGTGCCAGTCGTCGAGCACCAGCAGGACCGGCCGCCGTTCCGCGGTCCGGGACAGTACGGTGATCAGCGCGGCGCACATGTCCTCGAACGGGGCGTTGGGCGTGCCGTCGTGCAGCAGGCCGCCGCGCAGCAGCGCCCGCGCGTCCGCCACGGATGCCCCGGACCGCCCGGACGCCCCGTCCAGGGCCTCCTGGGCGACGGGTGAGCCGAGCACCTCCCGTACCGCGTCGGCCAGCGGTGCCAGGGTGCCGTGGTCGCCGTAGCTGCGGCAGCGGCCGGTGCCGCTGACCGGCCGCCCGGGACCGCCGAGGCCGGTCAGCCACTCGCGCGCCAGCCGGGTCTTGCCGGTCCCCGCGTCACCGACGAGACGGACCAGCCCCGGGCCCGCCCCGCGCGCCGTACGGGCCAACGCCTCGTCCAGCGCCGCCCGTTCCGCGGTACGGCCGATGAACGGCACGTCGAAGCGGCGCAGCAGCTCCGGGTCGTCGGCGCCGAGCGCGATCAGCCGGTACGCGTGCACGCTGTCGGTCTTGCCCTTGAGCCGCAGCGGGCCCTTCTCCCGCACGACCACGGTCGGACCGGCGGCCTCCAGGGTCTGCGGGCCGATCAGGATCTCGCCGGCCGCCGCGTTCTGCTCCAGCCGGGCCGCCACGTTCACCGTCTCGCCCGAGATCAGTGCCTGCCGGGTGCTGGCATCGGAACTCGCCACCACCAGACCGGTGTTGACGCCGATCCGGATGTCGAGCCGGATGCCCAGGGTGGCTTCCAGGTCGGTGTTCAGCTCCGCCAGCGCCTCGCGCATGCCGAGCGCCGCGGCGAGCGCCCGCCGTGCGTCGTCCTCACGCATCACCGGCACCCCGAACACCGCCATCACGGCGTCGCCGATGAACTTCTCCGGAGTGCCGCCGTGTGCCTCGATCCGCTCGCTCATCACCGCGAAGTAGCGCAGCGTCACGGTGCGCAGGGTCTCCGGGTCCAGCACTCCGGACAGCGCCGTGGAGCCCACCAGATCGCAGAAGACCGCGGTGACCAGCTTGCGTTCGTCCTCCGGTGCCGCGGCGACGGGGGAGGGGCACGGGGTGCCGCAGGACGGGCAGAACCGTGCGGCGGCGGGCAGTTCGTGCCGGCACGAGGTGCAGTTCATCAGGGTTCCTCTCTGCTTGGTCCGGCCGGAGCGGCGGGCCGGGTCACGGGAACCGGCCCGCCGCACGGTGACGGGGCCTGACGGGCCCTGACGGGCCCTGAGCCCTGGCGGGTTCTGACGGGTTCTGACGGGGCAGGACCCGGACAGCGTCCGGACAGGACCCGTCAGGACCCGGACAGCGCCCGGGAGCCGGTCGGCCTCGGTCCGGTCGGCCTCAGAAAAGGGCGCCGCCCGCGATCTCGCTGTGCGCCTGCACCTCGGGCGCCACGGCGTCGAGCCTGGTCTTGATGTCGAGCAGCACGGTGAGTTCCTCCGGTGCGAGGTCGGTGAGCACCTGCCGCTGTTCGTCGGTGAGCAGGTCGACGGCGAAGCCGGCGCCGTACAGCACGGCGAGCCGGTCCGGTGGTTCGGTCATGTCTGGCCTTCCCTCGGGACGGACCGCCCGGCTCCCCGCACCGGCGGCGCCGGTCCGGTGCGCCCGAGCCGGACGAACAACTGGGTGAGCGCGTCCGTGGTGTGCAGGGCGCTGACGGCGACGGCCGTCTCCTGGCCCCGCGACAGCGGCAACCGGTCGAGCAGTGCGTACAGTTCGCCGGCGTGGCCGTCGTCCAGCCGCGCGTGCTCGTGCACGGTGCGGAAGGCCGGGGCGGGCAGCCCGGTCGCGCGGGCCAGCCGGGGCGCGAGACCGGCGGCCGGGGCGTGCCCCTCCAGCACCGCGATGTAGCCGAGCAGCGCCACCGGGTGGTGGTGCTCGATCCAGTAGTACTGGGCCCCCGCCAGGGAGGCGACGAGCGGGGAGGGGACCGGTTCCAGCGCGGCCCGGGGCCCGCTGCCCGCCGCCGTCAGGTCCTCCAGCAGCCAGGTGTCGTGCTCCGCCTCCTCCCGGATGTGCCCGGCCAGGTAGGCGGCCAGCGGCGCCCCCAGCGGATCGCCGCGCCGGGCCAGCGACTCGGCCCGTTCGGCGGCGCGTTCCATCAGCGGCACGGAGGCCCGGATGACCGTGTGCATCGCGCACAGGTACGCCCGGTAGCGGGGCAGCAGCCCCTCGGGCCGCCACAGTGCGGCCGTCGAGGCGCGCAACGCCGGTTCGGCGAAGGCGAGTTTGACCCGCAGCCGCTCGGAGGGCGGCAGCCCGCGCCCGCCGCCGCGCGCCCTCGGGACGCGCGCGGCGGCCTCCCGGGCGGGCCGTCCGGGAGCCGGTGCCGGGCGCGGAGCCCCGGTCACTTCCCGGGTACGTTCCGGTGTCCCTCCGGCCGGGCTCATGAGCCGGCGCCTTCCGTCGCCGGACGCGGGTCCCGCCCGCCGCCCGGAGCCGCCACCAGACCGGCGTACGCGGCGCAGCCGTGGCGACGTACCAGCGCCACCGGGCCCTGGCCGTGCTGACGGCGGGCGGCGGTCAGATCGAGCAGCGCGCCGGCGGCGCCCGAGGCCAGCGAGTCGGCCGCCGCGACCACCTCCGGCAGCCCGGCCAGGAGCCGGCAGTCCCCGCAGTAGGAACCGGCCGGTGTGCCGGGCGACCAGCGTTGCCGCAGGTGGGCCGGGCCGACCGTGCGGACGAGACGCAGCAGCGGCGACCCGAGGCTCCTCGCCCGTACGGCGGACCAGTCGTCCTCGGCGACATGGCCGAGGAGCAGATGGGGCGGTACGGGGCGGCGGTCCACGGTGTCCTGGTTGCAGCAGGCCAGGACCGTGCCGTCGAAGGCGACCACCGGCCAGGCGGCCATCGCGCACGGCAGCGCGCCCTCGCCGTCCGGCACGGTCCTGGCAGGACGGGCCCAGGACGCCGCCCGGCCGAACGGCCGCACCTCGTTGACCAGGGACGGCACCGTGCCGCCGAAGCTCCGGTCGATGTCCGCGGTGACGTCCGCGAGATACGCGTCGTCCTCGCCGGTCCCGGTGAGGTGGAAGCTGACCGCCACCCCCAGCTCGCGGATCTCGCGCACCGCGCGGAACACCGCGGCCCGGGGTACCTCCCGCTCGTGCGGCAGGTCGAGGCTGGCGGAGAAGTGGTCGAGCGTACGCACCGCCCGCCGCACCGGGGCCGGGAGCCCGCAGGACCGGGCGAAGAACATGCCGCTGACCAGCGCGGTCCGGGTTCCGGCGGCCCGCGCGGAGCGGGCGAGCGAGGCCACCAGACCCGGCCGGAGCAGGGGTTCGCCGCCGGTCAGCATCATCACCTCGGGCCGGTCGGCGGCGGTGAACGAGGAGACGAACCGTTCCAGCGCGGCCGCCTCCGGCTCCTCGCGCACCAGGGGCCCGGAGCCGGTGGAGCAGTGGCTGCAGCGCAGCGGACAGCGGCGGGTGAGGGTGACCAGCACTCCACCGGCCGGGACCGGCCGCAGTCCGATGAGTTCGGCGAGCTCCATCCGGCCGTCTCCTTCGGGGCGTAGGGGCGTAGGGGCGTGGGGCGTACGGCGTAGGGGGTGCGGCGCGCGGCCGCCGTGCGCGGGTGCGGGGTACAGCGTCCTGCCGGAGGGTTCGGCACCGGTCCGGAACCGGTTCGGGGCCGGTATGGCCGCAGGCCGGACGGGGTCCGCCGGCCCGCCACCGGACCCGGCGGCCGCCCGCGCGTCCCCGTCCACCCCCGGTGAACTGCCGTGATACCGCCGCCATACCGGCGCCGAGCCGTTTGCCAGGCCGGGGCTCCTAACTTTCTGGTCAGCGGAAGGCACCCGCCGGCCGCTACCGGAAGAACCGGGGCACGCCCCCGGGACGACCGGAGACCGTGAGTCATACGAGTGGATGGAGACCACCATGGCCGAGAACACCAAGCCCGCCGGTGACGACAACGAGACCCCCGAGGTCGAGGCGCACTCCGTGCTGGACCTCCAGGAGACCGCCGGTGTCCACGAGCGCGAGCTCGACGGCAACTGCGTCAGCACCGTGAGCCTCGTCCTGTCGGAGCAGTAGGGCTGATGACCGGGCCGCGGCGCCACGCCGGGGAGGGAACCTTCCCCGTGGCGCCCGGCCGGCCGGAACGGGGCGGCTCCGTGATGCGACACGGAGACCGCCCCGCCTCGATTTCCCTTGCCGGGCCGCAGTGTTCGCCGGGCCCAACCCCCTTGCCGGGCGGCCTCGTTCACCGGTCCCGGTTCCCGTGACGGGCGCCGGGTGTTCGCCGGGCCCAACACCCATGCCGGACCCTCGCGTGCGCCGGGGCCTACCTCCTCGCCGGGCCCTTGGCGTCTACCGGGCCCAACCCCTTTGCTGGGAACCCGCGTTCACCGGGCCCAACACCCTTGCCGGGCACCCGCGTTCACCGGACCCAGCCCCCGCGCCGGGCCGTCGCCTTCGCCGGGCCTCCGGCCGAGCCCTGTCCCCGAATCACCGACCGGGAGCCGACGATGGCCGCCTCGCTACGAAACAACCGGGACTTCCGACTGCTCTGGATGAGCGGCCTGTTCGCCGTTCTCGGCACCCAGATGACCGCACTGGCCCTCCCGCTCCTCGTGCTCCGCGAGACCGGATCGCCCGTGCAGGCCGGTGCGATCAGCACGGTGTCCGTCACCGCGGTCCTGATCACCATGCTCCCCGGCGGTGTGATGGCCGACCGGGTGGAGCGCCGCAGACTGATGCGCCTGTGCGACCTGGGCAGTTTCTGTGCCGTCGGCGCCCTCGTCGTGGCGGTGTGGAGCGGACACGTCCCGTTGCCACTGGTGCTGCTGGTCGCGGGCGCGGGCGCCGTCATCGGCAGCCTCTACGGGCCCGCCGCCTTCGGGCTGATGCGCAGCGTCGTACCCCCCGACGACATGGGGACCGCGACCGCCCGGCTCCAGGCCCGCACCTCCACCGCGCGACTGGTGGGGCCGGTCATCGGGGGCGCCCTGTTCGGGCTGCACCCCGTCCTGCCGTTCCTCGCCGAGGCCGTCGGGCTGCTGCTGTCCACGATCTGCGTGGCCCTGGTACGTACCCGGTCCAGGTCCGAGGCCAGGGCCGGATCGGCCTTCAGCAAGACCGAGTTGACCGCCGGGCTCTCGTTCCTGTGGCGGCTGCCCTATCTGCGGACCGTGCTCCTCGTCTTCGGGCTCGGCATGAACTTCGCCTTCGGCGCCCTGACGTTCACCGCGCTGACCGTCTTCTCGGGCGGCGGGAGGTCCGGGCTCGGCGGCGGCACCGTCGTCACCTTCATCTCGGTCGGGGCCCTCACCGGCGCGCTCCTCGCCCCCCGGCTGCGTCCCGAACGCCACACCTGGGCGCTGATCACCGCCACCTGCTGGTTCTGTGTGGCGAGCGCCCTCGCCATGGCCTGGGTCCGGGTCCCGCTGTTCGCCGGGCTGCTCTGCGCCGCCTGCATGTGCCTGTCCACCGTGGCCAGCATCGGCTTCCTCTCCACCCTGCTGACCGTCACCCCCGGCGACCGGGTGGGCAGGGTGCAGAGCGCCGCCGGGTTCCTCTCCTCGCTGGTCCAGCCGTTCGGGCCGCTGGCCGGGGGCGTGCTCCTCACGGCCTACGGCAGCCGGACGACGTTCGGGGCGATCGCCGGGGTCCTCGCGGTGTCCGCGGCCATCGTCACCTTCGCCCCGTCCGCCCGGCCGGGTCCGGCAGCACCCGAAGAACCGCCCGCGTCGGACGGCATCCCGTCCGGCCCGGAGGCGGCGGACGCGGCGGCCGCACGGCCCGTACCAGCGGCACAGCCCGTACCGGATGCGACGCCGGCACAGCCCGTACCGGACGCACCGCCCGCATCCGCCACGGCCGGGGGGATCCCCACGGACCGCACCGGGGCCGGCAGCCCCCGCCCCTGACCACGAACCACAGGAGGTATGCCGTGCCCGGCATCCAGGAGACCCAGTTGTACTGCCTCGCCGACCGCCGCTACTACGAGACCCCGGGCCGGCTGCCCGACGAGGACACCCGCTACCCGCTGGACCGCGCCGAACCGCCCACCGGCTGGCGGCGCGGCACCGGCGGCCTGTGGACCGCGCTGCACCCCGCGTCCGCCGAACTCCCCGAGCAGGGCTGGAAGATCCACATCTCCACCGTCCCGGAGGAGGCCGGGCGCACCCTCGCCGACACCGCGCGCATCTGCCTGGAGCAGGGCGTGGCGTTCAAGTTCCTGCGCAGCACCCGGGCCCTGCGGCTGATGTCGTCGAAGTACATGAACCGGTCCGGCGCCGGGAAGTTCATCACCCTCTACCCCGAGGACGAACCCGCGCTGCTCAAGCTCCTCGACGCCCTCGGCGAGGCCCTGGACGGGCGCAGCGGACCGTACATCCTCAGCGACCTGCGGATCGGGAACGCCCCCGTGCACGTCCGCTACGGCGCGTTCGCCGAGCTCTGGTGCCGGGACGCCGACGGCGGACGGGTCCGCGCGATGCGCCACCCCTCCGGCGAACTCGTCCCCGACACCCGGGGCGTGGTCTTCCGGATCCCGGAGTGGGTCACCGTCCCCGAGCCGCTGCGCCCCCATCTCGCGGCCCGTGCCGCCGCCCGCGACGACAGCTTCCCGTACGTGGTCACCGAGGCGCTCCAGTTCTCCAACGCGGGCGGCATCTACCTGGCCGAGCACCGCACCACCAAGCAACGGGTGGTGCTGCGCGAGGCCCGCCCGCACTGCGGACTCGACCCCGCCGGGCACGACGCCGTCACCCGGCTGCACCGCGAGCACCGGGCCCTGACCCGGCTCGCCGGACTCGACTGCGTGCCCGAGGTGTACGGCGTCCGCACCGTCTGGGAACACCACTTCCTGATCGAGGAGCACATCGAGGGCACCACCCTCTTCGACGAGATCGTGGAACGGTTCCCACTGGTGCGCGGCGAACGCACCCGCGCCGAACTCGACGCCTACGCCCGCTGGGCGCGATCCGTCACGGACGGGCTCGCCGCAGCCCTCGACCGCATCCACGCCCGCGGGCTGCGGTTCGCGGACGTGCACCCCGCCAACGTCATCATCCGCCCCGACGGCCGTGTGGTCCTGATCGATTTCGAGTACGCCACCGACCTCGACGACCGGGACACCCCGCTGGCGGGCGCCCCCGGGCTCCAGGCACCACCGGGCCCCGGCACGAGCGGAGCCGAGGCGGACGCCTACGCGCTCTGGGCGCTCTGGCTGCACATCCTGATGCCGCTGATGGAGGTGACCGACCACGACCGGGGCAAGGCCCTCACCATCGAACGCTGGGCCCGCGCCCGGTACGGTCTGGGCGCCGACGCGGGACCGCCGCGACCGGCCGCCCTCGCCCACGGCCTCCCGGCCGGCAGCGGCGAATCGACGGTGGACGCGCTGCTGCGCGGCCCGGAGCCGGACTGGCCCGGCATCCGCGAACGGCTCCTCGCGGGCATTCACGCCGGGGCCACCCCGGACCGCACCGACCGGCTCTTCCCCGGCGATCCGGCGGGCTTCGCCACCGGTGGCGTCTGCGCCGCGAACGGGGCCGCCGGAGTGCTGTACGCCCTGGACCGGGCCGGCGCCCCGGTACCCGGCGAGTACGTCGACTGGCTGGCCCGTACCGCAGCGCTCCGCGCCCCGGACAACCCCGGCGGGCTCTTCGACGGGCTGCCCGGCGTCGCGCTGGTCCTGGCCCGGCTCGGCCGCCGCGAGGAGGGCCGTGAACTCCTCGACCGGGCGCTGCGGGCCCCCGCCCCCTCGTCGGCCGACCTGCGCACCGGTACGGCGGGAACGGCGCTGGCGGCCCTGCGGTTCGCCTCGGACGGAGTAGGCGCACCCGACGCGGAACTCCTGGACCGGGCCCTGCGGACCGCCTGGGAACTCGACTCGCTGGTCCGCGACGGGGCCACCGCGGACGGCCCGTCGGCCCCGCACTCGGCGGGTCTGCTCAGCGGGCTCTGCGGGGCCGCGCTGCTCCACCTCGAACTGCACGCGCACACCGGCGAGGAGTGGCTGCTGAACGCCGCCGGGGCGGCACTCACCCGGGAGGCCGGGCACTGCGTGACCATGCCGGGCGGCAGCGTGCAGGTGAAGGACGGCATACGCCATCTGCTCTACCTGGACCAGGGCAGCGGCGGCGTGGCCCTGGTCGCACAGCGCTATCTCGCCCACCGCGAGGACCCGGCGCTCGCCGCGCTGCTGCCCGGCGTCGGGCAGGGCTGCGTCCTGGAGTTCATCCGCGAACCGGGACTCTTCCGGGGCCGCACCGGACTGGTGGCCACCGCCCACCAGCTCTCCGGCGGCGAGCCGCGGCCCGAGGTGCTGGACTCGGTGCGGAACCTCTCGTGGCACCTGGTCGCCGAACAGGACCGGCTGCTGGTGCCGGGTTCCCGCCTGCGCCGCTTCTCCGCCGATCTCGCGACCGGCGCGGCGGGGGTACTGCTCGGCCTGCACACGGTGTTCACCACGCCGGACGAACGGCCCGACCTGCTGGACGTGCTGACGCTGAGGTGACGGGGCCATCGCCCGGTCCGGTCCGGTGCTGCCGGCCGGGCCGGGCGATGGACCGGCGCTCCGGCTGTCGGTCTGTGCCGCGTCGCGCAGCGCGGGGTCCTGCAGAAGACGTTCACAGTCGCCGTGGAGGTCGACCGGGCAACTCCAGCCGACCGCATGCCGCCGCCACGAATGCGGCGGCAACGGGCTTCGCCGGCCCTGTCCGTCCGTCGCGTTGTCGGGCGATGGCCGCGGCGACGACCTCGTCGTCCCCGTGGCGGTCCAGGTACCAACGGCCGCCTTCGAGCTTGGAACACAGCTGTCCGTCATCGGCGAATCGCAGCGCACGGCAGGCGTTGAGGACGGCATACGCCGCGGTCGCGTGGTCCACCGCCCACCGCAGTTCGCCGACCATCGCGGCGCCGATACGGTCGGCGGGAACCGGGCCGAAGACCTCGGCGGCCGGTGGACCGCTGACAGCGAGGGCATGCTCCCGGCACACGGCGCAGTGCAGGACCAGGTCGGCGTCACCGGCACGACCGGCTCCGGGGATGACGACGGTCTCGGTCGCGCCGGTACGAATGTGGACCTCGAACGGGCAGGAACCGAGATCGGCCGCGGTCGCCGCGGTGATGACGCTCATCTCCAGACCCGTGCCAGGGCACCGCGCCGCGGTCTCTGCCACCGCCTCGCCCATGGCCCGCTGGCCGGCCTCGGTGCCGGACCCGGCGACGACGGCCAGCACATCCACGTCACTGCGTGCGGCTCGGAATCCCCCCAGCACGGCGGAGCCGTGCACGTAGACCCCGACCAGGTCGGGGCCCGCACCGGCGAGCACGGCCGAGACCTCGGCGACATAACGGACGACGTCGGAGGGAACAAGAACGTCGGTAGCCACGAAGCCGAGCATATGGCCGAGCACATGGGCGACTCATCGAACGCGGCGGGCACCACCAGGAGCCCCCACCAGCCGGCCCGACGCCATGTGCGGGACACCCTTCAGAGGCGGTGGGCCCCCGCCGGTTCCGGGACAGGAACCGGCTCCGGGGCAGTGTCGCGTTCGCGGGCGTACAGGCCCGTCAGGCGCGGCAGTTCGTACAGCACGCAGTGGGCGGTGACCTCGCCGCTGGGGGAGGACACCGCCCCGGCGTCGATCAGTGACTCCACCGCCCGCAGTGCCTGCCGTTCACCGCAGCCGAGCGCCGTCATCGCCTCCGGGAGCGTGAACGGACCCTCGCCGACCGCGGCGGCCAGCAGGGCCAGCGCCTGACCGCTCCCGGGCGACAGGTCCTGCCAGCCGGAAGCCAGCCGGGCGCGCACCGAGATGTCACCGGCCACCAGTTCGTCCAGCGCCCCGGCCGGATCGGCCAGGCGGTCCGCGTACTCCGCCAGCGGCAGATGGCGCAGCACCGCCAGCCGCATCCCGCTCACCCGTACCGCCAGCGGAAGCAGCCCGCAGGCCTCGGCTATGCGCAGCGCGGCGGCCCGGTCCAGCCCCACCCGCCCCGGCCCGGCCAGCCGGCCCAGCAGGGCCAGCGCCTCGGCCGGGGCCAGCGGCGGCAGTGCGATCCGGTGCACCGGTGCGAGCCCGGCCAGCTGGCCGCGCGCGGTCAGGACGAACGAACTGCCCCCGGTTCCCGGCAGCAGGGCCCGTACCGCCGCCTCGTCCGGTACGTCGTCGAGCACGACCAGTGCGCGGTGCGCGGCCAGCCAGTGCCGCCAGTGTTCCGCGTCCGTCATCGGCTCCGCCGGATGCGGGCCGCCGGTCAGCCGGGCCAGCTCGCCGACGACCGCGGCGGTGGGGCGCACCGCGCCCTGTTCGTCGCGGACCCGGATGTGGATCCGGCCGTCCGGGAACCGGTCCGCCAGCAGATGGGCCGCCCGCACCGCGAGTGCCGTCTTCCCGGTACCGGTGGCTCCGGTGACCGCCACCACCCGGCCGCCCTCCTCGCCCAGGACGTCCAGCAGTTCCCGCAGTTGCTCGCCCCGGCCGGTGAAATCGGGTACCTCGGCGGGCAGTACCGCCCGCAGCGCGGGGGCCCGCCGCGCCGGAGCCGCGCCCCTCGGCCGGTCCGCGGTGTCCCGGCCGGTCAGCATCGCGCGGTGCCGGGCGGCGATGGCCGCCCCCGGCTCCAGCCCCAACTCCCGTGCCAGCAGCTGGCGGTAGTCGTCGTACACGGCGAGCGCCTCGGCCCGGCGGCCGGTCCGGTGCAGGGCGTCCATCCACGCCGCGCGGATGCGCTCGCGCGAGGGATGCCGTTCGGTGAGGTCCCGCAGTCCGTCCACCACGGCGGGCGCCCGCCCCAGTGCGATCTCCGTCTCGGCCCAGTCCTCGTGCACGGTCAGGCACCGGGCCTCCAGCCGCTCCGCCTCGGCGGCCACCTCCGGCGAGTCGCGCAGATCGTGCAGCGGCGGACCCTGCCACAGGTCCAGCGCCCGGCGCAGCAGACCGGCGGCGGCGCGCTGATCGCCGTCGTCGGCGGCCCGGCGGCCGGCCGCGGCCAGTGACCGGAAGCGCAGGGAGTCCAGTTCGTCCTCGCCGACGCGCAGTAGATAGCCGCCGCAGGAGTGCGCCAGCCGTTCCCCGCCACCGCCGTCCGGCCCGTCGGGACATCGTGCGCCGAGCAGTGTCCGAGCCGAACTGATGTACACCTGGAGGTTCTTGCGTGCCGTGCGGGGCGGCGCGTCCGGCCACACCGCGTCGGTGAGCACGTCCACCGGTACCGGAGTGTTGGGCCGGCTGAGCAGCATCGCCAGGACCAGCCGCTGTTTGCGCGGCCCGAGAAGCAGTGGCCGCCCGTCCAGCCGTCCGGAGAGCGGGCCGAGGACCGAGAGGTTCAGCGCACCGGACGACGGGGCGCGGGTGGGGAGTCGGGTCATGGACGGGCCTCCGAGGAACCGGGGGACGGGGGCGGCGGGCTGCCGGTCGCACCCCTGGATGGTCCGCCTGCGGCGGCGCCCCCCACATCGGTGCCGGACCCGCATGTTCCGTCCCGGCACCCGACCAAATCCGCCCCGGGCCCCCATGTTGGGGCCGCACACCCGTCACCCGGCCTCCCCGTGCCGCCGCAACCGCCCTGCTGACCCCCGCACCGCCGCAACCACCCCCCGCGTCAGTCGCGTTCGGCCGCGCACTCGGCGGAGAACTCGCAGAGTGCCGCGCGGTCGGCGCGCCCCGTCTTGTTCAGCAGGCTCGCCATGTGCTTCTCCACCGTGCGCGGCGAGATGGACAGCCGCCGGGCGATCTGCTGGTTGCCCGGCCGCTCCGCCAGCAGCACGAAGACCTCGTACTCGCGCGGCGTCACCCCGCTCGTCCGCAGCGGGGCCGGGATGCGGTCCCAGCCGCCCCGGTGCTGGCCGACGCTGGCCCCCGCCTGCCGCAGCGCCGCCCGGCACGCGGCGGCGACCGGCTGGATGCCCGCCCCGTAGAAGTACTCCTCCGACGTCCGCAGCCAGCTCACCGGCTCGCCCCACCCCTCGGCGAGCGCCGCGCCGGCGACCAGCCGCAGTCCCAGATGGCGGGCGAGCGGGAAGGCGTCGGCGTCGGCGACGGCTGCCGCGACCGACCGGACGGCCCGGTCCGTATCGCCCGCGCGGCCGTGCAGGACGCCCTCGGCCAGGCGCAGGAACAGCTGGTTCCAGGCCAGGTCCGCGCCGGGGCTCTCCAGCGTCGCGTCGAGCTCCGCCCGGTCGCCCGGGCCGTCGAGGATCCGTAACAGCGGACGCAGACCGTAGCGCCCGCTCAGATAGAAGAAACTGGGGTGCTCGCGCTCCCAGGCCAGCGAGGCGTCCAGGTCGGCCAGCGCGCCCGCGCGGTCCTCCTCCAGCAGCGCGGCGAAGGCACGGCACAGCCCCAGTTGCAGCGGAACGAGCAAGGACTCCTCACCGCCCGCCCGGCGGAACCGGACCATGGCCCGGTCCAGGTCCCGTCTTCGGCCGCGGTGCGCGGCGAGCGCCGCCGAGGCCAGCAGCAGATAGCGGTGCGCCCCCAGATTGCGGACCCGCGCGCTGGCGGCCACCGACCGCTCGATGATCTCGTGCGCCCCGTCCCACTCGCCCCGCATCACCGCGTTCATGGCGAGCAGTCCGTCCACGGTCTGCGTCGGTACCAGCGCGCCCAGCGACTGGGCCGCGGTCCGCGCCGTCTCCAGCCGGGCCGGGTCACCGGTACGCATGAACGTGTTGGCGCCGAGCCGGACCAGCGCCTCCACCCGCCACACCGGCAGGGCGTGCTGCTCGGAGACCGCGAGCATCCGCTCCAGGCACGCGTCGGCCTCGTCGAAGCCGCGCTCCCGGGAGAGCAGCGCCAGCAACTGCCAGGCCTGGCAGGCGACCACGGGAAGGCTCCGCTCCTCCGCGACGGCGGCGGCCCGGCGCGCGGCGTCCTGCGCGCGCTCCTGCCGGCCGTGGCCCGCATGACCGGGCAGCAGGGCCAGATGGCCGTCCACCACGTCGAGCGCCGCCTCCAGCTCCGGGCGGACGGCCGTACCGAGCATGCTCCGCGCGGTCCGGATCTGCCCGGCCGCCTCCTCCACCCGCTCCGCCATCACGGCCGCCCAGGCGATCCGGATATGGGCCTCACCGCGCTGCTCGGCGGCGTCGGAGCGCGGCGGCACCGGGGGAAGCTCCGCGGTCAGGGCCAGGGCCGCGTCCAGCTCACCGGCCTCGGCGTGGGAGACGGCGAGTGACTCCGTGATGCCCCGCAGATCGCTCTCGTGGGCGAGCGAGCGGGCCCGTTCCAGCAGGGTGACGGCGGAACCGGAGGCGCCCGCGGCCAGCATCCGGCGGCCGACACCGGCGAACTGCCGTGCGGCCCCGTGCCGGTCGCCCCCGGCCAGTTGCAGTGTGGCCATCAACTGCCGTTGCTCGTCGCCGAGTTCGTGCTCGGCCGCCGCCAGGGACAGGGCCGCGCGGCGGGCCGTCGCGGCCCGCTCCGCCGGTGCCAGCGAGGCCACCAGGGCCTCGGCGGTCAGCGCGTGCCGGAAGGTGTAGCGGTCGGGGTCCGCCCCGTCGGGGGCGATGATGTTCGCCTCCACGGCGGAGCGCAGATGGCTGAAGAGCGTACGGTCGTCGAACCCGGTGACGGTCTGGAGCACGGTGACCGAGAACCGGCTGCCCAGCGTGGCCGCGCACAGGAGCAGCTCGCGCACCGGTTCGTCGAACCGGTCGAGCCGCCGCGACCAGCTGCGCACCACCCCGGTCGGCACCGACGCGTCCGGGTTGGCGTGCTCCTCCCACCGGTCTCCGGACCGGCGCAGCTGGCCGGAGTCGAGCAGATCGGCGAGCAGTACCTCGACCAGGTACGGATTGCCGCCCGCCCGGCCGGCCAGCCGTTCGTGGGTGGCCTGCGGCACCTCGTCCGGGGCGGCCTCCAGGCACGAGGCGGTCATCTCCCGTACATCCGCGTCACCGAGCGGCGCCAGCTCGCGCACGGTGGCGACCTGCCGCCGTTCCGCCGAGCGCACCAGGTCGAGCGCGACACCGGGCTCCGGGCGCAGCGTCCCCAGCAGCAGCACCGGCAGGTCCGCCACGTTGTCGATGACGTACTCCACCACCGCGATCGTCTCGGTGTCGGAGTCGTGCAGATCCTCCAGCAGGATCACACAGCCGCGCTCCTGGCCGAGCACCGACAGCAGCCGCAGCAGCGCCTCGGCCAGCTCGATCACCGTCTCCGGATAGCCGGGGGAGGAGCCCTGGCGCCACTCCGGCACCAGTCGGGCCAGCGCCGGGCGGTACGGGTCCAGCTCCGGGTCGGTGGGCGTCCCGGCCGCCCGGAACCGCGAGGACAGCGCCTCGATCAGCGGGCGGAACGGCACCACGAGCCCGGTCGACGTGGCCCTGCCGCGCAGCACCGGCATGCCCCGTTCGTACGCCCGGTAGGCGCACTCGCCGGCCAGCCTGGATTTTCCGATGCCCGCGTCCCCGACGAAGAAGACCGCACGCCCCGAACACCGCGACGCGGCGTCCAGGGCGTTGCTCAGCAGGCCGGTCTCAGCGAAACGCCCGACAATCACCGACGAAGTGGCACGCATGGACGCAGGCTACTTGAGCCACCGCCCACCGGTCAGTGCGGCAAATCGCTGGATTCGAGAAGGAATTGACCTCAGACCCAGGTCATGGTGGTCCACGGCAGGTCCGAAGTGCAGTCGGAGCCGATGTCCGTGGCGCCGAGGATTCTGCTGCGCAGGCCGAGTCTGCCGCTCGCACCCAGGGCGATCCGGCCCACGGGGTGCTCGTCGACGGCGTCGTCGAACGCGTCGGCGCGGAAGGCGGGAGCTTCGGTGGTCTGCATGGTCTGCCTCTTCTCGTGGGAGGTGGTCGTTGCGTGAGCGGTACGACGAGACGTGCACGAAGCGGTGGTGCGTCGGTGGTGCGGGGTGCGGGGTGCGGGGTGCGGGGTGCGGGGTGCGGGCTGTGGTGCGGGTGGTACGTGGCGCGGGGGTACGGAGACGCGGACGGCGCGGACGGCGGGCTCAGCCGGGCGCGACCGGCGCAGCGGGCGCGTCGAGCAGCAGTACCGACGGCACCCGGTCCGGGAACCCGGCCCGCAGCAGCCCGTGCCCGATCCCCGCGAGCCCGGTCAGCAGCCCCGGGTGCGACACCTGGCCGGGTGTTCCGCAGCGCGGCTTCGCCCGGTCGGCCGCCGCGAGCAGCGCCCCGGCCCGCTCCACCCAGCGGGTGCGGGCCCCCGACGGCTCGCCGCGGCGCAGCAGTTCGAGGACGCCGAGCTCGCCGTGGCACAGACTGTCGTCCGGCGGAGGTCCGGCCTCCGCGATGTCCGCCGTCGCCTCGCGCGCCCAGGCGGAGAGCAACGTGTCGGCCTGCGCCGCCGCACTGTCCAGCACGGCCAGCGCCACGCCCGTCCGGCCCCGGCACCAGGAGATGTCGCCGTCCACGGCGCCGGTCGCGGCCCGCAGCGCGGCGAGCCCCGAGGCGCGGTACGGCTCGCCGCCGCCCGCCTCGGCGAAGCGCAGCAGTGCCCAGCCGATCCCGGCCGACCCGTCGGCGAACCCCGGTGTGTCCGGCAGCGGTGCCTCGCGCAGCAGCCCGGCGCAGCGCTCCGCCGCCCGCCACACATCGGCCCGTCCGGTGACCCGGTACCCGGCGAGCAGACCGGCCAGCCCGCCGGCCGTGCCCCCGCGCACCCCGTACTCGCTCTCGGAGACGGCCGCCGCGCCGGCCAACCGCAGCGCGGGCAGCACCAGTTGGCCGAGGCGCGGGTCGTCCAGCGCGTCCGATACCTGGAGCAGCGCGTACGCGATCCCGCCGAGCCCGGCGAACGCACCCGAGCCCACCGGACCCAGATCGTCCGGGCGCGCGTGCAGCACGTCCAGCAGCCCGGCCAGCGGCGCCAGCGCGTCCCGGGCGGCCGTGGCGTACCGGTCCGCGCCGGTGAGCGCGGCGAGCTGGGCCAGGAAGCACGCCGTGCCGGTGTAGCCGCCCGCCAGGTCGGCGGCCATCGGCCCCAGCCGCCAGTAACGCTCGTCGAGCAGCTCCAGGCCGATCCAGTTCAGCCGGGTGGGCCCGGAGTAGGCCTGGGACACCAGCTGGTCGCCGACCGACCGGGCCGCCGCGAGCAGGTGCTCCGGCTCCGGCGCGGTCGCGGCCGTACGGACCCGGCGCGGGCCGGGCCGGGGCTCGTGGGCGGGCTCGCGCGAGGTGGTCACCATCGCGGCGCGGATGATCCGTTCCTGGTCCTGGCGGTCCACCGTGTCCATCGCCGCCAGCTTCGCCCGGACCAGGGACAGCCCCGTCCGGCCGAGCGTGCCGGGCAGTAGCCGGCCGGTCCCGCTCCACAGGTCGGTGCGATCGGGCAGGGCGGTGAACAGGGGCACGTCGCCCGACCAGAGCTGGGCGATCTCCTCGTCCAGGAGGCCGGGCAGCGTGGCGGACCCCAGGGTGTCGGTGCCCAGCAGTCCCAGCACCTCCTGCCGTTCGGCGGCGTCCTTCATCAGGTCCGGGTGCGTGGACTCGTCCAGGAGCGAGGCGTAGACCCAGGTGGGCCGCGCCACCACCCGCACCTCGTCGTGCGCGAACCGGTCCAAGAGGCCTCCAGGGCGCAGGAGTTCCGCGCGGGCATCCTTGATCGCGGTGTATCCGGCGCGGAATCCGGCGCACAGCGCACGGGTGAAGGCGGACGGGTCGGCGGGCGTACCGGTCAGCCGGGGCCGGTTCGCCGACCCGCCGAACCGGGCCGTCCGGCGCACCAGCCGCATCCGGTCGGTCCCCGCGCCGGCCCAGTCGGCGCTGCGCACCGGGGAGTCGGCCGCCTGTCCGCCGCCGATGCCGGACATGTCGAGCGCCGTCTCGTCCCCGACGAGCAGCTGCGGCAGCAGCCCCACCCGGTGCACCGAGTCGTGCAGGGCGCGGGCCGCCGGATCGTCCGAACCCGCGGTGGGCAACGGCGGGTGGAACAGCGTCTCGACATCGACGAGTACCGGGTACTCCCCGTCCGCGATCAGGTTCTCGTGGTGCAGATCGGTGCCGTCCAGCGTGTGCAGCAGGGCCAGCAGCGCGCCCTGGCGCCGGTAGAAGGTCTCGACCTGACGGGCCGACCGGCACGGCCGTTCCGCGACGAACTCCACCCAGCCGTACGGGCCCCGGTCCAGCAGGGCGAGCGTACGGAGCCCGGGGGTGCCGGGCAGCGAGTCGAACCACTGGACCAGCTCGTTGAAGTGCCGGTGCGCGGCGAGCGGACGCGGCTTGTAGACCAGCCGGGCACCGCCCTCGAAGCGGAGCAGCATCACGGTCCGCCCGCCCCGGTGGCCGTCCCCGGCACCGGGCTCGACCCCGACCAGCCGGCCGTCCCCGACCTCGTCGCCGCCCGGCAGCACCGGCCGGTCCACGGCGTATCTGACCAGCATCTCGCCCAGCGCGGCGGCGGCGTCGAGCGCGGCACGCGCCAGGATCCGGGCCAGTACGGGGTACGTGGTGCAGAGCGCGGTCAGTCCGGACCGGGCACCGGTCCGCCGCAGGAAGTCGGTGAACCGGTCCTCGGGGCCGCCCCCGGCCAGCCGCCCGTCCTGCCGCGCCCTGTGCAGCTCCAGGACCAGGGTCCGGGCGGCGAGCCGGGCGAGCCGCCGGGACAGGTGGCGCTCGAAGTCCTCGCGTACGGCGTCCAGATCGACGTACCGGCTCAGCCGCCGTGGGAGACCGTCCTGCATCCGCCGCGCCGCGCAGGCGGTGAACGGGGCGAGGACGCGCTCGAAGCCACGCAGCCCCGGCCAGTGCTCCCGGTCGCCGATCGCCACCCGCTCGGGCGCGGAGGCGATCGCGTCCTGGGTGAACACCGCCCAGTCCGGGGCCTGTTCGGGTAATGCGTCACGGGTTGCGTCACCGGCTGCGCCACTGGTCACGTCACCGGTCAGCGCAGGCCGCCACCACGAACCGTCGGCCCAGGAAGCCTCGTACGCCACCGGCCGCTCGGCTTCCAGCAGACCGACCGCGTCGGCGGAGGAACCCGCTGCCACGGCCGGACGTGACGCGGAAGGGACGTCCAGCCGTTCGCCGCCGCCCGCATGGATCTCCGCCATCGCACCTCCTCGGTCCGGCGCCGGCACCACCGGTCCGCCACGGCCCATACTTCCGGCGACGCGCGCGGAGGGCATGGGGGCAACGCCCCCATCTTTCTGCCCGCGGCGGGAACGGGAGCAGGAACGGGAACGGGAGCAGGAACGGGAGCAGGAACGGGAGCAGGAACGGGAACGGGCGCGAGCCCCGTCCAGGTTTCCCCGCCCCTACTGCCCCCGCGGCGGTGCCGTCGACCCCCGGACCATCAGCTCCGCCGCGATCGTCGCGATACCCCCGGGCGGCGGTGTCTCCTTGCCCATCGCCAGGCGGCCCGCCCGCGCGCCCGCCTCGAAGAGCGGCAGCCGTACGGTCGTCAGCGCCGGGACGGCGTCCACCGAGAACGGCAGATCGTCGAAGCCCGCCACCGAGATGTCCTCGGGGATGCGCAGCCCCCGGTCCCGGATCGCCGCGCTCGCGCCCAGCGCCACCGTGTCGTTGGCGGCGACGACCGCCGTCACCTCCGGTTCGCGGCGCAGGAGTTCGAGCGTGGCGTCGTAGCCGGAGCGGCGGTCGTAGGGGCCGTGGACGGTGAGGCGTTCCTCGTCGCCGACGAGCCCCGCCGCCCGCAGCGCGTCGCGGTGGCCCTCCAGCCGGTGGCGGGTCGTCGTCCGCTCCAGCGGGCCCGCGACATAGCCGATCCGCCGGTGACCGAGCGAGAGCAGGTGCTCGGTGAGGCGCCGCCCACCGCCCCGGTTGTCGAAGGCGAGCGCGGCCACGACCGCCTCGCCGTCCGGCAGCGGGGGCCGCCCGCACAGCACCACCCGGGTGCCCGCGTCCGCGAGTTTCGTCAGCTTGGCGGAGACCGCGGCCTGGTGCGCAGGGTCCTCCACGGCGCCGCCGGTCAGGACGACGGCCGCGGCGCGCTGGCGCTGGAGCAGGGTGAGATAGGTGAGCTCGCGCTCGGGGGAGCCGCCGGTGTTGCAGACGACCGCGAGCTTCTCGCCCCCCGCCCGGCCCGAACCGTCCCCGGGCCCGCCGATCTCGGTCTGCGCCGCCCCCGCCATGATCCCGAAGAACGGGTCGGCGATGTCGTTGACCAGGATGCCGACCAGGTCGGAGGTGGCCGCCGCGAGCGAACTCGCCGGCCCGTTGAGCACGTAGTCCAGATCGTCCACCGCACGCAGGACCCGTTCGCGGGTGGACGCGGCCACCGGGTAGTTGCCGTTCAGCACGCGGGAGACGGTGGCCGGCGACACCCGGGCGCGAGCCGCCACATCCGCCAGGGTGACTGTCATCGCTTTCCTCCGAGGGTTTCGGGCCGGGCCCTCTTGTCCGGGCCGCTGTCGGCAGGCTAGCGTCATCACCGATAGAAAGCGCTTGCTACGGCTGTATGGAGGAAGTTTCGTGACACGCAGGACAGTGCGCATCGCCATGAACGGCGTCACGGGTCGCATGGGGTACCGGCAGCACCTGGTGCGCTCGATCCTCGCGATCCGCGAGCAGGGCGGCCTCGACCTCGGCAACGGCGACGTGCTGTGGCCCGAGCCGGTCCTCGTCGGCCGCCGCGCCCACGCGCTGGAGGCACTCGCCGAGAAGCACGGCCTGACCGAGTGGTCGACCGACCTCGACGCGGTCCTCGCCGACGACACCATCGACATCTACTTCGACGCCCAGGTCACCTCGGCCCGCGTGGAGGCGATCAAGAAGGCGATCGCCGCGGGCAAGCACATCTACACCGAGAAGCCCACCGCCACGGACGTGGAGGGCGCCCTGGAGCTGGCCCGCATCGCCCGTGACGCGGGCATCAAGCACGGCGTCGTCCAGGACAAGATCTTCCTGCCGGGCCTGCTGAAGCTGAAGCGCCTCATCGACGGCGGCTTCTTCGGCGAGATCCTCTCCGTGCGCGGCGAGTTCGGCTACTGGGTCTTCGAGGGCGACTGGCAGGAGGCCCAGCGCCCGTCGTGGAACTACCGCGCCGAGGACGGCGGCGGCATCGTCGTCGACATGTTCCCGCACTGGGAGTACGTGCTCCACGAGCTGTTCGGCCGGGTCTCCACCGTCCAGGCACACGTCCAGACGCACATCCCGCAGCGCTGGGACGAGCAGGGCAAGCCGTACGCCGCCACCGCCGACGACTCCGCGTACGGCATCTTCCAGCTGGAGAGCGGCGCCGTCGCGCAGATCAACTCCTCCTGGACGGTCCGCGTCAACCGCGACGAGCTCGTCGAGTTCCAGGTCGACGGAACGCACGGCTCCGCCGTCGCGGGCCTGCGCAACTGCCGCGTCCAGCACCGCTCGGCCACCCCCAAGCCGGTCTGGAACCCCGACCTCCCGGTCACCGAGCCGTTCCGCGACCAGTGGCAGGAAGTCCCCGACAACGCGGTCTTCGACAACGGCTTCAAGGCCCAGTGGGAGCTGTTCCTGCGCCACATCGTCCTCGACGAGCCGTACACCTGGGACCTGATGGCCGGCGCCCGCGGCGTGCAGCTCGCCGAGCTGGGCCTGAAGTCCCACGCGGAGGGCCGCCGCCTCGACGTCCCGGAGCTGTCGCTGTGACGATCCGCCCCGCACACGGCACCCTGGAGCCGACCTCATGACCATCCACCTCCCGCAGGGGCCCTACGAACCCCGCACCACCCCGCTCGACCTGGCCCCCGGCACCGGCCCGCTCTCCTCGCGCACGGTCTTCTCCGCCGCCCATGTCGTCGCCGACCCGTACGCCGACATCAGCCCCGACTCGCCGGCCGCCGTCGACTGGGACGCCACCCTCGCCTTCCGCCGCCACCTCTGGTCGCACGGCCTGGGCGTCGCCGAGGCGATGGACACCGCCCAGCGCGGCATGGGCCTGGACTGGGCGGGCGCGTCCGAGCTGATCCGCCGCTCCGCCGCCGAGGCGAAGGCGGTCGGCGGCCGCATCGCCTGCGGCGTCGGCACCGACCAGCTCACCGGCCCCGCCACCCTCGCCGAGGTGCGCTCCGCCTACGAGGAGCAGCTCGCCCTCGTCGAGGAGAGCGGTGCCCAGGCCATCCTGATGGCCTCCCGCGCGCTCGCCGCGGTGGCGAAGGGGCCCGAGGACTACCTGGAGACGTACGCCCACCTGCTGCGCCAGGCGTCGGAACCGGTCGTCCTGCACTGGCTGGGCCCGATGTTCGACCCCGCGCTGGACGGCTACTGGGGCTCCTCGGACCTCGACACCGCCACCGACACGTTCCTGAAGGTCATCGCCGAACACCCGGACAAGGTCGACGGCATCAAGATCTCGCTGCTGGACGCCGCACGCGAGATCGATGTCCGCCGCCGCCTCCCGGGCGGGGTCCGCTGCTACACCGGGGACGACTTCAACTACCCCGAGCTGATCGCGGGCGACGACCGGGGCTTCAGCCACGCCCTGCTCGGCATCTTCGACCCGCTGGGCCCGCTGGCCGCCCACGCGGTACGGGTGCTGGACACCGGCGACGTCCAGGGCTTCCGGGACCTCCTCGACCCCACTGTCGAGCTGTCCCGGCACCTCTTCCAGACCCCCACCCGCTTCTACAAGACGGGCGTGGTCCTCCTCGCCTGGCTGGCCGGCCACCAGGACCACTTCACGATGGTCGGCGGCCTCCAGTCCGCGCGCTCGCTGCCGCACCTGGCGAAGGCGTACGAACTCGCCGACCGGCTGGGCCTGTTCCCGGACCCGGAACTGGCCGAGTCCCGCATGCGTACTCTCCTCGCGGTCAACGGAGGCACCCGATGAGCGACGGCCGTCTCTCCATCAACCAGGAGACCATCAAGCAGTGGTCGCTGCCCGAGCTGGCCGAGGGCTGCGCCAAGGCGGGCATCGACAAGGTCGGCCTCTGGCGGGCCCCCGTCCAGGGGTACGGCGTCGAGCGCACGGCCGCACTCCTCGCCGATCACGGCCTCTCCGTCACCAGCCTCTGCCGCGGCGGCTTCTTCACCGCCCTGGACCCGGCGGAACGGTCCCGCGCGCTGGACGACAACCGCGCCGCGCTCGACGAGGCGGCGGCCCTGTCCACCGACACCCTGGTCCTGGTCTCCGGCGGCCTGCCCGAGGGCAGCAAGGACCTGCACGGCGCCCGTGAACGCATCGCGGACGCCCTGGGCGAACTGGCCCCGTACGCGGCCGAACGCGGCGTACGCCTGGCCATCGAACCGCTGCACCCGATGTTCGCCTCGGACCGCTGCGTGGTCTCCACGCTCTCCCAGGCCCTGGACCTCGCGGAACGCTTCCCCGCCGACCGGGTCGGGGTGGTCGTCGACACGTACCACATCTGGTGGGACGACCAGGCGCCCGCGCAGATCGCCCGCGCGGGTGCGGGCGGCCGCATCCACTCCTTCCAGCTGGCCGACTGGATCACCCCGCTCCCGGCGGGCGTCCTGCTCGGCCGGGGCCAACTGGGCGACGGGTCCGTGGACTTCCGCGCCTTCCGCACCCTGGTCGAGGCCACCGGCTTCGACGGCCCGGTCGAGGTGGAGATCTTCAACGAGGGCCTCTGGGCCCGCGACGGCGCCGAAGTCCTCGCGGAGGTCGCGTCCCGCTACTCCGAGCACGCCTGCTGACAAGGCGCTTTGCCCTCAAGGCAAAGAGATCGTCAAGGCATGCAACCGTTTGGCACCCGACCGAGTCGTATCTGACGTCGGGTGCTTCCGGGGAGGGATCTGGGGGGATCGGGAAGCCTTGACGGTGGGGGAAAGCGAGGGGGGTCCGGTCAGTCGACCGGGCCCCGTTTCGTTTTTCCGGCCCACCGGGCCTGCGCCAGTCTGCCTGGGAAATGAACGCGGCAAAACTCTGGAGCCAGGCCACCCCGCCCCTCGTAGAATCGATCACCCTGATGGACGTACCAGTGGGGTGGGAACAGCGTGGACGACCGGCTTCGGGACCTGGCCAAGGCATCTCCGAACTTCGGAGTGCTCTATCAGCATCAGCCGCTCCTGGCCCTGTACGGTGCTCAGGCCGAACTCAATGTCTTCAGCAACCCGAATGCTGCCCAGGTCCAGGCCGGCCAGTTCGGAGAAGTCCTGGCCGAGGACCTCGTCACGCGGACGGGCATCCGGGTAGCCGGTACCCACCAGATCGACCGGCTGCGAGCCCTCACGGACATCGGCGCGCTCACTCCGGCCGTACACGACGCCTTCGACCGGCTTCGCCGTGACCGCAACGAGGCCGCCCACGCGCACCTCTTCGACACCACCCGCGCCCTGGAGGCCGTACGGCTCTGCTACGAGCTCGGCGTCTTCTACCACCGCGCCCTGACCGGCAAGCGCACGGTCACCGCCTTCGTACCGCCCGCCCTGCCGGTGCTCACGGACCCGGCCGAGGTCGCCGAGCTGCGCCAGGCACTCGACGGCCACCGCGAGGCACTCGCACAGTCCCGCGTCAAACTGAGCGAGTCCACCGACCGCCTCGCGGCCGAGCGCCGGGCCCGCGCCGAGGCCGAAGCTCTGATGGCCAGCGCCCAGCAGGCGAAACAGGACCTGGCCGCCCGCCTCGTGGACATGGAAGCGGAGATCGTCAGTCTGCGGACCGCGCAGCAGACGCAGTACGAGTCCGACCGCAAGCAGCCGCGTCGGGTGAACGCCGCCGCCCGTGACGCCATCGTGCACCGCGCCCAGCGCCCGGCCCCGCTCAACGAGGTCCAGGCCCGGCAGAAGATCGATGCCATGCTCGCCGAGGCCGGCTGGCTCGTCCAGGACCGTGCCGACCTCAACCCCCTCGCCGGGCAAGGAGTCGCCGTAAGGGAGTTCACGCTCGCGACGGGTCGCGCGGACTACGTCCTCTACGTCGACGGCAAGATCGTCGGAGTCATCGAGGCCAAGCGCGAGGGGGACCACCTCTCCAGCGCCCTCGCCCAGAACGAGCGCTACGCCAAGGGAGTCCTGAAGGAGCACAGCCTTGCCGTCTGGCGGGAGTCGGAGCCCTTCGCCTTCCGTTACGCCACCACCGGCACCGAGACCTACTTCGTCAACCGTCTGGACCCCGAGCCCCGGTCCCGCGAGGTGTTCTCCTTCCACCGCCCCGAGACCGTCGCCGCCTGGATGGAGCGTGCACGGGACCGCCGCGCCCCGACCTTCCGGGCCGGTCTGCGCCGGATGCCGAAGCTGGAGCCGTACGGTTTGCGGCTGGCCCAGATCGACGCGATCAGCGGCCTGGAGCAGTCCCTCGCCCAGGACAAGCCCCGCGCGCTGATCCAGATGGCGACCGGTGCGGGAAAGACCTTCACGGCGGTCACCGAGACATACCGCCTGCTGCGGCACACAGGAGCCCGCCGCGTTCTTTTCCTCGTCGACCGCAACAACCTCAGCCGCCAGGCGCTGTCGGAGTTCCGCAACTACACGACCCCCGACGACGGCCGGAAGTTCGCCGACCTCTACAACGTCGACCGGCTGGGCGCGGCCGGTCTCCAGGAGACCTCGTCCGTCGTCATCTGCACCATCCAGAAGATGTACTCCTTGCTCAAGGGCGAGCAGCTGACGGACGACGACGCCCGCGACGATGAGAAGGACGCCGAGGCCCAGGCCGCCGTGCCCGTCGACGGTACGGCGGACGACCCCGAGATGAACTACGCCACCGACCTCCCCATCGAGGTCGCGTACCAGCCGGACGTCCCTCCGGAGTCCTTCGACCTGATCGTCGTGGACGAGTGCCACCGTTCCATCTACGGGCTGTGGCGGGGCGTTCTGGAGTACTTCGACGCCCATCTCGTCGGCCTCACCGCCACCCCGACCGCGCAGACCCGTGGCTTCTTCGACCAGAACACGGTCTCCGAGTACACGTACGAACAGGCCGTCGCCGACGGGGTCAACGTCGACTTCGACATCGTCCGCGTCAACAGCGACCTGCGCGAGCAGGGTGGCGCGAAGATCGAGGCCGGTACGACGGTCCGGATCAAGGACCGCAAGACCAGGGCTCAGCGGTACGTGGAACTCGACGACGACCTCACGTACACCACCAATCAGATCGGCCGGTCGGTGATCACCGTCGATGAGATCCGTGCGGTGCTCACGACGTACAAGAACAACTGGCAGCGCTGGTTCCCAGGGCGAAAGGACCTGCCCAAGACGCTCATCTTCGCGGTCGGCGAGGACCACGCCGAGGACGTGCTCAAGCAGGTCAAGGAGGTCTTCGGTCGGGGCGACGACTTCGCAAAGAAGATCACCTACAAGAGCCGGCAGAACGGCGACAACCCCGACGAGCTGATCAACGACCTCCGTAACTCGCCCCGGATGCGGGTCGCCGTCACGGTCGAAATGATCGCCACGGGCACGGACGTCCGGGCCCTGGAGTGCGTGATCTTCCTGCGGTCGGTCCGTAGCGCGGTGCTCTTCGAGCAGATGAAGGGACGCGGGGCGCGCACCATCGATGCCACCGAGTTGCGCGAGGTCACCCCGGACGCGGACGACGACGTGACCAAGGACCGCTTCGTCCTGATCGACGCGGCGGGCGTGACGACCTCCCCGCTCGTCGACGCCCGCCCCATGATCCCGGCGACCGGCAAGCAGGTGTCGCTGGCCAAGCTGCTCGACAAGACCGGCACGAAGGCGATCAGCGCGGAGGAGGCGGAGGTCCTTCAGCGTCGCCTGTCGCGACTGAACCAGCAGCTCAAGGACGAGGAGCGCGACCTCCTGACGAACACGGCGGGCGGTGTCACGCTCTCCGAGATCGCGCGCGGCATCGTTGACGCGGTGGACGTCGACGCGCAGGACCAGGCGAGGCAGCAGGGCGGCGCGGGAGCGGCGCGCAGGCTGGTCGAGGACGCGGTTGCCGTCCTCACGAGCAACCCTGAGCTGCGCCGCCAGATCCTGGAGATCCGCCGGGACAAGGACCTGACGTACGACGAGACGACGGCCGTGACGGTGACCGAGGTGGAGGAGGTCCCGCGCGAGAAGCGGGCCCGCGAGAACCTGGACGAGTGGGGCGACCTGCTGGAGAAGCAGCGCGACCGCAACGCGGCGATCCAGGTTGCCCTGGGCAGCGGAAGTCCGCTCTCGCCGGGGGAGGCCCGTGCCGCGCTGAAGGAACTGGCGGCAACGATCCGGGCCTCCAGGCGGGCGTGGACGCCGCCAGTCCTCTGGGGCTTCCACGAGGAACTGAACCAGGCGGTGGCTCACCCCGGACGAGATGCCGGCATCCCGGACCTGATCAGCCTGATCCGTTACGAGCTGGGCGCGGACAGTGAGCTTCGCCCGTACCGTACGGTGGTCGAGGAGCGCTTCGAGGGCTGGCTGCTGCGGCAGCGACAGGCGGGCGTCGTATTCACGGACGAGCAGCTGTGGTGGCTGGAGAAGATCCGGGACGTCGTCGCCAGCGATGTCGGCATAGAGCCGGCAGAGCTTGCCCACGAGCCGTTCACGGAGCGCGGCAAGGGGCGCGGCTTCATGATGGCGTTCGGCGGGAAAGAGCCGGCGCTGGATCTGTTGACTGAGCTGAATCGGGAACTGGCTTGAGCGAGAAGGAAATTCCGGCGGGGTGGGCGATCACGACCCTTGAACAGGTCGCTGCTTGGGGGAGCGGGGGGACTCCGAAAGCTGGGACGCCAGCCTATTACGGTGGAGATATCCCCTGGGCAGTCATCGGTGACCTTACGGATGGTCCGCTGAGCGAAACGTCTTCGACCGTCACAGAAGCCGGACTCGCGAACAGTTCGGCTAAGTGGGTCCCTGAGGGGGCAGTCTTGGTCGCAATGTATGGATCGATCGGGAAACTCGGAATCGCCAAGCGAAGTGTTACGACGAATCAGGCGATTGCGTTCGCGATTCCGGACTATCGCTTGATGGACTCGAAGTTCGTTTTCTGGTACCTCCGCTCACAGAGGGCAGAGCTGCTCCGGGCGGGCAAAGGAGGAACTCAGCAGAACATCAGTCAGACCGTTCTCAAGGCGTGGCCTGTCCCTGTGCCCCCGCTCAGAGAGCAGCACCGCATCGTGGAGGCCCTCGAAGGCCACCTTTCCCGCCTGGACGAGGCGGAGGCCCTTGTCGGCCGAGTGGCGGAGCGTGTCGTTCACCTTCATGCATCCGTAACGGATATCACCCTGCAGCACGCCATTCCTGGAAATGTCGAAGGGGCTCCGCCTCCGCCGCCGGCGGGTTCGGACGATGGCCCTTTGCCGACGCTCCCACCGAACTGGCAGTGGGAGCGTCTTGGTGATCTGGCGGAGGTCGTGGGGGGAGTGACCAAGGACCAGAAGAAGCAGTCCGATCCGGAAGTCCCGGAAGTTCCGTATCTGCGGGTGGCGAACGTTCAGCGTGGCAAGCTGGACCTGGATCACGTCACGTACATCAGAGTCCCTGCCAAAAAGGCGGAAAAACTCAAGCTGCTCCCTGGGGATGTTCTGCTGAATGAGGGAGGTGACCGTAATAAGCTCGGTCGTGGCTGGATCTGGGATGGTCAGATTGAAGGCGCTATTCATCAGAACCACGTATTCCGTGCTCGAATTCGTGATGGCCGACTTTATCCCAAGCTCTTGTCCTGGCATGCAAACAGATCGGGCAAGTGGTTCGAGGATAATGGCAAGCAGAGTGTGAACCTCGCCTCAATCAGCCTCTCGAAGATCAAAACATTTCCGGTGCCGGTTCCGCCGCCAGAGGTGCAGGACCAGATTTTGGATCGAATCGAGAGACAGGTTTCACTCATTGAGAACGCCGAGGTTCTCACGGCTCAGGCACTGTCACGCGCAGCCGTTCTTCGTCGCGCGATCCTGAATAGAGCCTTTTCCGGCGCCCTCGTTTCCCAAGACCCCGCCGACGAGCCCGCCTCCGTCCTCCTCGCCCGCATCCAGGCCGAGCGTGACGCGCAGCCCAAGGCCAAGCGCACCCGCCGCACCGCCGCCGCGCCCCGCAAGTCGAAGGCCCCCACAACCGCGCCCCCCACCAAACCTGCGCCGTCACCCACCCTCGTCCCCGCCCACGCCGTACAGCAGGAGTTCGACCTGTGACCGTGCCCGTCACCACCCCTGACCAGGCCCCCGCCCCCGTCGAGGACAACATCGTGCTCGCCCCGCAGGCCGCCGCCCAGACCAACAGCCTCGTCGCCAAGCTCTGGAACTACTGCAACGTCCTGCGCGACAACGGCCTCTCCACCATCGAGTACGTCGAGCAGCTCTCGTATCTGCTCTTCCTCAAGATGGTCGACGAGATTAACGACGACCCCTTCTCGGAAGCCGACGCCGCCGAGATCGTGCCGACGGAGTACGACTGGAAGTCCCTCGCCAAGAAGAAGGGCCAGGCGCTCGAACTCCACTACCGCAACATCCTCGACGCCCTCGGCACCCGCCCCGGCACCACCCTCGGCACCATCTTCACCAAGGCCCAGAACCGCATCACCGAGCCCGCCCTCCTCGAAAAGCTCGTCGTCGACCTCATCGGCAAGCAGGACTGGACGGTCGGAGACGCGGACCTCAAGGGCGATGCGTACGAGGGACTGCTCGCCAAGGGGGCCGAGGACACCAAAACCGGCGCCGGCCAGTACTTCACGCCCCGCCCGTTGATCGATGCGATCGTCGAGGTGATGCGCCCCCGCCCCGAGGACACCATCACCGACCCCGCCTGCGGAACCGGCGGATTCCTCATCGCCGCGCACTCCTACATCCGCAAGCACCACATGAAGGACCTCACCCGCGAACAGCGCCTCGCGCTCGGTGAGGGCAAGATCTGGGGCAACGAACTCGTCCCCGGCACCGCCCGCCTCGCGGCGATGAACCTCCTGCTCCACGGCATCGGCAGCAGCGAGGGCAAGAGCCTGATCGATGTCGGCGACGCGCTGGCCACCAAGCCGGGCGCCAAGCATGCCTCGCTCGTCCTCGCCAACCCGCCTTTCGGTAAGAAGTCCGCGATCACCATCATCGGTTCGGAAGGCAAGGCCGAGAAGGAGGACATCTCCTACGACCGCGACGACTTCCGCGCCACCACCACCAACAAGCAGCTCAACTTCCTTCAGCACATCATGTCGCTGACTGCCATCGACGGTAGGGCAGCCGTCGTCCTCCCCGACAACGTCCTCTTCGAGGGCGGCGCGGGCGAGAAGATCCGCCGACGGCTGCTGGACGAGTTCAACTTGCACACGATCCTGCGCCTGCCCACCGGCATCTTCTACGCGGGCGGCGTGAAGGCCAACGTCCTCTTCTTCGACAAGAAGACTCCCCGCGCCGACGGCAAGCCGCACACCACCAAGGTCTGGGTCTACGACCTCCGCACCGCCAAGCACTTCACACTCAAGCAGCGCCCGCTGACCCGAGCGGACCTGGAGGAGTTCGTGCAGGCGTACGGCGAGAAGCCGGCGGACCGCGTGGACACCTCCGCCGAGGACGGGGGCCGGTTCAAGGCGTACACGTACGACGAACTGGTCAAGCGCGACAAGGTCAACCTCGACCTCACCTGGATGAAGGACCCGGCCCTGGAGGACGCGGACAGCCTGCTGCCGCCCGAGGTGATCGCCGCCGAGATCGTGCAGGACCTTCAGGCCGCACTCAGCGAGTTCGCCGCTATCGCCGAGGCCCTGGGCGGCGAGGTCCCGGCCGACGCGGAACCGGAATAGCCCCCCTCCCACACCGGACGGAACCGTCACTCATGTACGTCTCCCGCGTGATCGTCGACAACATCAAGTCGTTCCACGGTCCTCGCACCGTTGACCTCAGACTGACCCGTCCGGACGGCTCACACGCCGGATGGACCGTGCTCGCCGGACGCAACGGCTCGGGAAAGACGACATTGCTCCGTGCGTTGGCCCTGGCTCTGGGCGGCCCGGTGGCGGCGCGCGGGTTGGTCCAGGGGTTCGAGAACTGGATGGCGCGCGGCGAGGCCGTCGGTACCGCGCACGCGAAGATCGTCAGGGATCCGACTTTCGACAAGTTCACCGCGTCCGGGCGCACCACAACCAACTTCTGGGCAGGCTTGCGATGGACGGCCCCGGCCGACGGCGGGAGCGGTCGCAAGGGTGCCCAGCCGGCGCTGGAAGGCATCAGGGAGAACCCCAACGCCAAGAGCGCCACTCCCGCCCAGCGTGGCCCCTGGGCCGACAACCCGGTGGGCTGGTTCTGCGCCGCCTACGGGCCTTTCCGGCGTATGGCCGGGGGTTCGGGCGAGGTGCAGCGGCTGATGCTGGCCTCGGGCCCGGTGGCGCGGCAGGCGAGCCTGTTCCACGAGGACGCCTCGCTGGCCGAAGGCGTCGCCTGGCTGATCGAGCAGCATCTACGTGCACTTGAGGGCCGAGAAGGTGCTGCAGGACTCAAGAGGGCGGCCCTTTCCGTTCTTGGTGACGGGCTACTGCCTGACGGCTACCGGGTGGAGGACGTCGACTCCGAGGGGTTGTGGGTCACGCGTGACGGACACCGGTTCCCGTTGCGGGAGATGAGCGACGGATTCCGTACGGTGGCCGCGCTGGTCGTGGACCTGCTGAAGCAGATCCACGACTCCTTCGGCGACGAGCCGTTCGGTGCGGAAGAGGACCGACCCAGCCCTCTCCAAGTCCCTGGCGTCGTGATCATCGACGAGATTGACGCGCATCTCCACGTCTCCTGGCAGCGCCGAATCGGCCCCTGGCTTACCTCGCACTTCCCTAACATTCAGTTCATCGTCACGACTCACAGTCCGTACATCTGCCAGGCCGCCGACCCCGGCGGGCTGATCCGCTTGCCGGGGTCGGCGGAGGACGCCGCGCCCGAGGTCGTACCGGAGGACCTGTACGAGCGGGTCGTCTACGGCAGCGGGGACGACGCGGTCCTGTCCGACCTCTTCGGCCTCGATACCCCGTACTCCGAGCGGGCCGAGCACACCCGCGCCGAGTTCGTCGCGCTGGAGACCAAGGTGTACGAGGGGGACACGTCACCGGACACGGTCGAGCGATACCAGGAGCTCAAGCATCTGCTCAGCAGCTCCCCGGCGGCGCGTGTCCAGGAGATGTCCGCCCGACTTCACCGCATCGCCGAGGAGATCGAGGACGGAGAGAGGGGGAAAGCGGAGTGATCCGGCTGGAACGCGCTGCCCTGCCCCTGGACACGGCGGCGCGGCTGAAGGTGTATACCCGGGACATTGAGCAGGCTGCCGAGCCGAGTCGGCCAGACCTGGCCGCACATCTGTGGTCTCATTCGACCGTACGGCGGCGCGTCCGCGACGGTCTCCTCGCCACCCTTGCCGACATGGCGCCCGGGCACCAGCGTTGCATGTACTGCGGCGACGGGCAGGGTACGGACATCGACCACTTCGAGCCGAAGAGCCTCGCTCCACTGCGCACCTTCGACTGGCTCAACCATCTGCTCGCCTGCTCGTACTGCAACAGTAACCAGAAGCGGAATAGGTTTCCGCGCGCCGAGGAGGGCGGTGGTCCGCTCCTCCTCGACCCCACACTCCAGGACCCTTTGAACCATCTTCGGTTGGTACTTCCGCTCTGCACGTACAAGGGGCTGACGCCCCAAGGCGAGGCGTGCATAGACGTGTTCGGACTCAACTCACGTGGTGTCCTCGTCAACGGGCGACGAACGGCCTACGGGACCGCCAAGCAGTCGATCGAGCTGTGGCGCATCGCCACGGACCGGGGGCAGCACAGCAAGGCGGCGGAGGTCGTCCGGGTGGCCTGGGACCGCCCACTCGCAGACGTCCTGGTCGGGATGTTTCACCAATCCGGCCACCCGGCTGCGGAGCTGCTGTTCAGCGGTGAGGAGGAGACACTTGGGTTCCTCCGGGATCAGGAATTGCGGGAGGCGTTTCTGTCCCGCACGTGACATCACCCCGGCGAACCTGGCTGCAGTGAGGCCGAGTTCGCCGGGGTGCGGTGTTGGTCAGGCGCTGAGCCGGCCGTCCTTGATCGCCTCGACGAACGACGACCAGCCGACTGGGGAGAAGACGACGGCGGGGCCGGTGGGGGCCTTGCTGTCGCGGACGGGGACGGAGGGGTATCCGTCAGCGACCTCAATGCACTCCCCTTGACCGCCGCCGCTGTAGCTGGACTTGAACCAACCGGTGAGGGTGGACGAGTCCGCGACACTCCGCCTACTGCTGACCATGTTCGTGTTCCTCTGCTGCCGCCCGCACAAGGGCCAGTGATTCCTGGTGCGACAACGCGTCGCTCAGGGCGAGATCGTAGGCCGTGCGACTGGTCGCCACCAGGCCGGGATCATCCATCAAGTTTCCTGTCTGGAAGCCCTCAACGTACGCCACCGGCGCCGAGTCAGCGAAGCTCATCAGCGTCAGCAGGCTTTCCTGGAGCGAGTGGGCCCCCACCTCGAACGGCAACACGTGCAGACGTAGCCGTCCGCTCTCCGCCATGTCCGCGATTTTGTTCAACTGCTCTGCCATGACCTGCGGCCCACCAACGCGCCGCCGAAGTACTGCCTCATCGAGCATCGTCCAGAGAACGGGGCGCAGCGGCCCGTCGAGGACACGGGCACGCTCTGTTCGGATGACGACGTCCTTGTCAACCTCTTCCCGGCAGTGGTTGGGTCGGTAGGACCGGAACAGTGCACGTGCATAGCCCTCCGTCTGGAGCAGCCCCGGCACGAGCGAGAGCGCGAACTGCTGGATGAGCGTCGCCTGCGTCTCCAACTCTGCCACGGACGCGAAGTGGTCGGCGTACTTCGAGTCCAGATCCTCCAGCCACCGGGCGAAGAACCCATCCGTGCCCAGAGCGCGGTCGATCCGCTGCGCGTCCTCCGGGCTCGGCAGCCGCCGCCCCGCCTCGTAGTGGCTGATGAGTGTGGGCGAACAGACCACCATCTCGCCCAGGACTTCCTGCGTCAGCCCCACCGCGATACGCCGTAGCTTCAGCTCCTCGCCGTACTTCTCCCGAGGTGTACGC
This sequence comes from Streptomyces sp. DvalAA-43, assembly GCF_900091725.1. GTDB lineage: Bacteria > Actinomycetota > Actinomycetes > Streptomycetales > Streptomycetaceae > Streptomyces > Streptomyces pulveraceus. Next base: position 147,022 of record NZ_FMBW01000074.1, read on the forward strand.
GGCCTTCGTTTCGTCCCCATGTGGTCCAACTCCCCGTCTTGACGGACGCGCTGTCATCCCCGACCCCCTGGCAGCGTAGCGACCCGTGACCCCACTCTGTGATGAGTTCGCTACAGAAAGCAGTGGACGCGCACTGCAGAAACCCCCGCGACCGCCGTCAACGGCCCGGGGGCGTGGCCACCCTGAGAAAGCAGGCTGACGTGAAGCACGCTATCGCCCGACTCTTCGAGCCGCTGCTGCGGTTCCTGATCACCGGTTCCAGGCAGCGACATCCACAGGAATGGGACGCCACCCCGTACGCATACCCGTACTCCTGCGACTACGTAGCCGGTCCGACCGCCTACCGCACCGGCGAGCGGCCCCCACGCGGCGAGGACAGCCCGCTCGTCCGGCCGTACCTGATCGCGCACGAGCGGCAACTGGCGGAGGAAGTAGCCCGGGTGGCCGCCGAGGAGCGGCGTCAGCGCGCCCGCCGCCGCACGCTCCGGCTCGCCGTGCACGGAGTGGACGTAGGGCCCCGTCATATCCACGGAGTCGAGGTCGCCGCGTGAACGGCAAGGAACGAGAGGAAAACGGACCCGACGTGATGAGGCTGCTGCCGTGGACCGGGCCGGAGGGCAAGCCGTGTTACGTCCTCGGGGACGGCAACGGCTACGTGTCACGCATGGCGGACGACATCGAGAGCATCCAGCTCGGCATGGCGGGAGACCTGCTCGGCCACGCCGCCGGCCTCCTGGCGGACCGGAAGGTCACCGGCGCAGAAATCCACTTCCTCGCCAGCCGGTTGACCGAGTCGCTGCGGGAGGTCAAGCGAGTCGCGGAAAGCCGGGGTGCGCGGCTGGGTGCGGCTGCGCTCGATCCGGACAGGAATCGGCCGCAGCGCCGAGAACCGGACATCGGCAACCGCTGAGTCGGCCAAGCGCTTGACGAGCCCCCTGACTGTCACGAAACCTGTTCACGCAGCTCAGCTCAGCGAACATGTGACAGTACGGGGGCTCAACGGATGGCCATTCCCAGGCCGAACACCAGCCAGTTCGAGGCGTTCACCACGAACCTCGCCTATGCCCGCAAGATGGTGGACGCGGGACGGTACCTGGCTCCGTTCCAGCCGGGGACGGTCGATGTTGATGACTTCTACCGTGCCGCCTGGGTGCAGGCCGTGGCGGCCATCGACCACTGGTTCCATGAGGAGCTCTTCCGCCGTGTGGCCGAACTGGCGGCCAAGGACAGCCCCGAGATGCCGCTCCAGCTACGCAATTACGAGATCCCTCTGCACCGGGTCGAGGCCGTGCAGCGTGGTGACGTCACGCTGGCCGAGGTGGTCGTCGAGCACGTCAAGGAGAGGTGGGGCAGCGCCTCACTCCAGAATCCGCGCGCCATCTCCGATGTGCTGAGGCTGGTCACGGAGAAGAACATCTGGCAGGGCGCGGCCGCGCAGATCAACACCTGGCAGGGCGGCCGGACAGCGTACACGGACAAGACGCTGAAGGCGCAGTTCATGAGCATCACCACCCGCCGCAACAAGATCGCGCACGACGCGGATCTCGTGGCCGGAGACCTCAAGCAGAGGCGCCCCATCACCGAGCCCGACGTGACCGATGCGATCAACTGGATCGACCGCATCGCCCTGGCCGTGGCGCACGTACTCGACGAGTAGGCCGATCAGTGCCCAAGCGTGCCCGATGCGGGGGCTAGTCCCCGTAGGCCTCCCTCGCGTCCAGCAGTTCCGGCAGATGCGCCGCCGCCCATGCGCAGCAGGCGGCCATCGGGGCGAGCAAGGTGCGGCCCAGAGTGCTCAGTTCGTACTCCACCCGTGGCGGGACACCGCCATGGTCGGTGCGGGTGACGAGGCCGTTCCGCTCCATCGACCGGAGCGTCTCCGTCAGCACCTTCGGTGTGATGCCGCGCAGCGGGACCTCCAGTTCGCTGAAGCGCCGGGGTCCGGACTCCAGGCACCGGATGATCCTCGGGGTCCACTTGCCGCCGATCCGGAACAGCGCGGGAGGGTGGTCGCAGCCGGTGAACATGTCGGGATCGAGAGGTTCGCTCACCCGGCGAGCGTACGTAACTATCGTTGCGGAAACCATGGGTCGCGGGTCTAGCGTCCGTCGCATCGGCCCGCGGAGTACGGGCCTCGGCGAGGGGACTCCCATGAGCAGCAGGATCGTTGTCTTCGGGGCCGGCGGGCGGGCCGGGCGGCGCGCGGTCGCCGAGGCGGTGGCCCGTGGACACCGGGTCACCGCGGTGGTGCGGGACACGGACAAGTACCGGGATCTGGCCGGTGACGGCGTGAGCGTGGTGGCCGGTGACATGACCCGGGCGGACAGTGTCGCGGAGGTCGCGGCGGGACACGACGCGGCGATCGGCGCGGCGGCCCGGGTCGACATGCCCTCGGAGGAGTTCTACGTGGGCGCGGCCCACGCGCTGCTGGACGGCCTGGCCAGGGCCGGGGTCGGGCGACTGGTCTTCCTCGGGATCGGTTCCACACTGGAGACCGCCCCCGGGGTGGCGGTCCACGACGCCCCCGGCACCCCGGAGGAGCACCGGGCCTTCTCGCTGGGCCACGCCGCGGCGCTCGACGTGCTGCGCGCCGCCGCGACGGACATCGACTGGCTCGTCGTCGCCCCGCCGCCCGTCTTCCTCGACGACGACGCGCCCCGCACGGGCAGATACCGGACGGGGGACCACCGGGTGCTGCCGGACACCGGCGGCGCGTCCGGCTTCTCCTACGCGGACCTGGCGGTGGCACTGATCGACGAGATCGAGAGCCCGAAGCACCACCGCTCGCTGACCGCGGTGGCGGCCTGACCGCCCCCGGCAGGGGCTGTCGTAGCCACCCGGTACCGTCGGGCCATGTCCACCATGCCGAACCTGGCCGTCCTCGAAGGTGTGCTGGAGCGCATCACGTACGCCAACGAGGAGAACGGATACACGGTCGCGCGCGTCGACACCGGGCGCGGGGCGAACGATCTGCTGACCGTGGTCGGTTCGCTGCTCGGGGCGCAGCCCGGGGAGTCGCTGCGGATGGAGGGGCGCTGGGGCTCGCACTCCCAGTACGGCAAGCAGTTCACCGTCGAGAACTACACGACGATCCTGCCCGCCACCATCCAGGGCATCCGCCGCTACCTCGGCTCCGGGCTGATCAAGGGCATCGGCCCGGTGATGGCCGACCGGATCACCACCCACTTCGGCGTCGACACCCTCGACATCATCGAGAACGAACCGAAGCGGCTCGTCGAGGTCCCCGGCCTCGGGCCGAAGCGGACGAAGATGATCGCCGCTGCGTGGGAGGAGCAGAAGGCGATCAAGGAGGTGATGGTCTTCCTCCAGGGTGTCGGCGTCTCCACCTCCATCGCCGTCCGCATCTACAAGAAGTACGAGGACGCCTCGATCTCCGTCGTGAAGAACCAGCCCTACCGGCTGGCCGCCGACGTCTGGGGCATCGGCTTCCTCACCGCCGACAAGATCGCGCAGGCGGTCGGTATCCCGCACGACAGCCCGGAGCGGGTCAAGGCGGGTTTGCAGTACGCGCTGTCGCAGTCCACCGACCAGGGGCACTGCTTCCTCCCCGAGGAGCGGCTGATCGCGGACGGGGTGAAGCTGCTCCAGGTGGACACGGGCCTGGTCATCGAGTGCCTCGCCGAGCTGGCCGAGGACCCGGAGGGCGTCGTACGGGAGAAGGTGCCGTCGCCCGAGGGCGGCGAGATGGTCACGGCCATCTACCTGGTGCCCTTTTACCGTGCCGAGGTCGCCCTCGCCTCCCAGGTGCAACGGCTGCTGCGGACCCCCGAGGAGCGGATGCCGGCCTTCGCGGACGTGGACTGGGACAAGGCGCTGGCCTGGCTCGCCACGCGTACGGGGGCGAATCTGGCGCCCGAGCAGAAGGCGGCGGTCCGGCTCGCGCTCAGCCGGAAGGTCGCGGTGCTGACCGGCGGGCCCGGCTGCGGGAAGTCGTTCACCGTCCGGTCGGTCGTGGAGCTGGCGCGGGCCAAGAAGGCCAAGGTGGTGCTGGCCGCGCCGACCGGGCGGGCGGCCAAGCGGCTCTCCGAGCTGACCGGGGCCGAGGCCTCCACCGTGCACCGGCTGCTGGAGCTGAAGCCGGGCGGCGACGCCGCGTACGACCGGGACCGTCCGCTCGACGCCGATCTGGTCGTCGTCGACGAGGCGTCGATGCTGGATCTGCTGCTCGCCAACAAGCTGCTGAAGGCGGTGGCGCCCGGTGCCCATCTGCTGCTCGTCGGGGACGTCGACCAGCTGCCCTCGGTCGGTGCGGGGGAGGTGCTGCGCGATCTGCTCGCCGAGGGCAGCCCCGTTCCCGCCGTCCGGCTCACCACGATCTTCCGCCAGGCCCAGCAGTCCGGCGTCGTCACCAACGCCCACCGGATCAACTCCGGGGTGCCCCCCCTCACCCAGGGCCTCAACGACTTCTTCCTCTTCGTGGAGGACGAGACGGAGGACGCCGGTGTGCTCGCGGTGGATGTCGCGGCCCGTCGTATTCCGGCCAAGTTCGGGCTGGACGCGCGCCGGGACGTACAGGTCCTCGCCCCGATGCACCGGGGCCCGGCCGGCGCGGGCACGCTCAACGGACTCCTCCAGCAGGCCATCACCCCGGCCCGCCCGAACCTCCCCGAGAAGCGGTTCGGCGGCCGGGTCTTCCGGGTCGGCGACAAGGTCACCCAGATCCGCAACAACTACGACAAGGGGGAGAACGGCGTCTTCAACGGCACGGTCGGCGTCGTCACCGCCCTCGACCTGGACGAACAGACGCTGACGGTGCTCACCGACGAGGACGAGGAGATCGGCTACGACTTCGACGAGCTGGACGAGCTGGCCCACGCGTACGCCATGACGATCCACCGCTCCCAGGGCAGCGAGTACCCCGCCGTCGTCATCCCCGTCACCAGAAGTGCCTGGATGATGCTCCAGCGGAACCTGCTCTACACCGCCGTGACCAGGGCCAAGAAGCTCGTCGTGCTGGTCGGCTCACGGCAGGCGATCGGGCAGGCGGTCCGCACGGTTTCCGCAGGCAGGCGCTGTACGGCGCTGGATTACCGGCTGTCGGGGGGCTCGGGCGGAGGATCGGCGGAAAAAATGATCGATCAAATCGGTGGGAAACATCACGCAGCCCTTCCGGAACCGGAACCGAGGGGGCAGGATGAGTAAGTTCGCGGCACTCAGTGCCGCGAGTAGGTCCAATGGACGACCCCGAGTGCACTCTCCTGAGCCAAATGGGGGAGGGTGGAGACAGTCAGGGAACCTCGAAGAAGAGGCACTACGTCGGTGAGGGATGACGTGAGCGACAACTCTGTAGTACTGCGGTACGGCGATGGCGAGTACACCTACCCGGTGATCGACAGCACCGTCGGCGACAAGGGCTTCGACATCGGGAAGCTCCGGGCCAATACCGGTCTGGTGACGCTGGACAGCGGATACGGCAACACCGCAGCGTATAAATCCGCCATCACCTACCTCGACGGTGAGCAGGGCATTCTCCGCTACCGCGGCTACCCCATCGAGCAGCTCGCCGAGCGCTCGACGTTCCTGGAGGTCGCGTACACGCTCATCAACGGTGAGCTTCCCAAGGTCGACGAGCTGTCGACCTTCAAGAACGAGATCACCCAGCACACGCTGCTGCACGAAGACGTCAAGCGCTTCTTCGACGGCTTCCCGCGCGACGCCCACCCGATGGCCATGCTGTCCTCGGTCGTCAGCGCGCTGTCCACGTTCTACCAGGACAGCCACAACCCGTTCGACGAGGAGCAGCGTCACCTCTCGACGATCCGGCTGCTGGCCAAGCTGCCGACGATCGCCGCGTACGCGTACAAGAAGTCGATCGGCCACCCCTTCGTCTACCCGCGCAACGACCTCGGGTACGTCGAGAACTTCCTGCGCATGACCTTCTCGGTCCCCGCCCAGGAGTACGACCTGGACCCGGTCGTCGTCTCCGCGCTCGACAAGCTGCTCATCCTGCACGCGGACCACGAGCAGAACTGTTCGACCTCCACCGTGCGTCTGGTCGGCTCCTCGCAGGCGAACATGTTCGCCTCGATCTCCGCCGGTATCTCGGCGCTCTGGGGCCCGCTGCACGGTGGCGCCAACCAGTCGGTGCTGGAGATGCTCGAAGGCATCCAGGCCAACGGCGGCGATGTCGACTCCTTCATCCGCAAGGTGAAGAACAAGGAGGACGGCGTCCGGCTGATGGGCTTCGGCCACCGCGTCTACAAGTCCTTCGACCCGCGCGCCAAGATCATCAAGGCCGCCGCCCACGACGTGCTGTCCGCGCTCGGCAAGTCCGACGAGCTGCTCGACATCGCGCTGAAGCTGGAGGAGCACGCGCTCTCCGACGAGTACTTCGTCTCGCGCAACCTCTACCCGAACGTGGACTTCTACACGGGTCTGATCTACCGGGCCATGGGCTTCCCGACCGAGATGTTCACCGTGCTCTTCGCGATCGGCCGCCTTCCCGGCTGGATCGCCCAGTGGCACGAGATGATCAAGGAGCCGGGTTCCCGCATCGGCCGCCCGCGCCAGATCTACACCGGCGAGGTCCTGCGCGACTTCGTCCCGGTCGAGGGCCGCTGAAACGTAACACCCCCGCATGACCCCGGCCGCCGAGGCCGGTCGACTTCGCCCCGCGTACCGCGCTTTCGCACAGAGCGCGGTGTCCGGGGCGATTTGCGTGCCCGTCGGCGCCGTGTGCGCCCGGCGGGCAGCGAGAAGCGCCCCGCCATCGATCCCCCCACGGGCCGACAGCGAGGCGCTTCCCATGTCCCGGAGCGGATTCCCCCCACGGGATCCGGCCGGGCGTCTGATGGGGGCCAAGGCCCCTGCGTTCCTCAGCTACTGAGAACTGCGCGCTGCGCTCTTCACTTGTACTTCCTGTGCGGTCTGCCGGGGTACGTACGCACGGGAGGGCCGCTCAAAGCTCCCCGGTGCACGTGCCCCGGCCAACGCTTGCCCGCAGCGTCCCCCAAGACGCTCCGACGGACGTCCCCCAAGACATCCTTGGCATCGCACTCTTAGACTCACGAACCCGCCGGATGGTTACCCCGAAATCCATGTGATCTGGATCTCTTTGTGGAAGTTACGTGAAGGCGCGCAACCGCAGGCTGTTCGTCACGACGAAGACCGAGGAGAAGGCCATCGCCGCTCCCGCAATCATAGGGTTGAGCAGGCCAAATGCCGCAAGGGGCAGGGCGGCTGAGTTATAGCCGAATGCCCAGAACAAGTTGCCCCTGATGGTGGCCAGGGTGCGCCTGGACAGCCGGATCGCGTCGGCGGCCACCTTGAGATCTCCACGAACCAGGGTGAGATCGCTCGCCTCGATCGCGGCGTCCGTGCCGGTCCCCATCGCCAGACCGAGGTCGGCGGTGGCCAGGGCGGCCGCGTCGTTGACCCCGTCACCGACCATGGCGACCGACCGGCCCTCGGCCCGCAGCCGCTCGATGACGTGCACTTTCTCCTCGGGCAGCACCTCGGCGTGGACCTCGTCGATCCCGACCGCGCGGGCCACGGCATCGGCCGCGGCCCGGTTGTCGCCGGTCAGCAGAACGGGGTGGAGGCCGAGGGCGCGCAGCTCGGCGACGGCCTCCGCGCTGCTGTCCTTGATCGTGTCGGCCACCGTGAGGACGCCGCGCGCCCGCCCGTCCCAGGCGACCACGACCGCGGTGCCGCCCTCGGCCGCCGCGTCCGCGACGGCACCGGACAGGGCGTCGGGGAGGCCGATGCCCGCGTCGGCCAGCAGCCGCGGACGGCCGACCAGCACCCGGTGCCCGTCGACGGTGCCCTGCACGCCGAGGCCGGGGATGTTGGTGAAGTCCTCGGGGGTGGGGAGGGGTGCGCCGGTGCGTTCGGCGGCTCCGGCGGCGACGGCCTGGGCGATGGGGTGCTCGGAGGAGTGCTCCAGTGCGCCCGCGAGCCGGAGTGCGTCGGTTTCGGTGGTGTGGTCGGCGGTGTGGACGTCGAGGAGGGTCATGCGGCCGGTGGTGACGGTGCCGGTCTTGTCGAGGACGATCGTGTCGACGCGGCGGGTGGTCTCCAGGACCTCCGGGCCCTTGATCAGGATGCCGAGCTGGGCGCCGCGTCCCGTACCGACCATGAGGGCGGTGGGGGTGGCCAGGCCCAGGGCGCAGGGGCAGGCGATGATCAGTACGGCCACGGCGGCGGTGAACGCGGCGGTCACGTCGTCCGTGACGAGCAGCCACGCGACCAGGGTGACGAGCGCGATCACCAGCACCACGGGGACGAAGACGGCGGAGATCCGGTCCGCGAGGCGCTGCACCTCGGCCTTGCCGTTCTGGGCCTCCTCGACGAGCTCGGCCATCCGGGCCAGCCGGGTGTCGGCGCCGATCCTGGTCGCCTCGACGACGAGCCGGCCGGAGGTGTTCACGGTGGCGCCGGTCACGGGATCGCCGACACCGGCCTCGACGGGCACGGACTCGCCGGTCAGCATCGAGGCGTCCACGGCCGAGGCGCCTTCGACGACGGTGCCGTCCGTGGCGATCTTCTCGCCGGGGCGGACGACGAAGCGGTCGCCCACGGCGAGCCGGGCGACGGGGACACGTACCTCCGTGCCGTCCCGGAGGACGGAGACGTCCTTCGCGCCCAGGTGCATCAGCGCGCGCAGGGCGGAACCGGCCTTCCGCTTGGACCGCGCCTCCAGATACCGGCCCAGCAGGATGAAGGTGACGACCCCGGCCGCGACCTCCAGATAGAGGGTGGACGTGTCACCGCCGTGCGAGACGGTGAGGTCGAAGCCGTGCCGCATCCCGGGCATGCCCGCGTCGCCGAAGAAGAGCGCCCACAGGGACCAGCCGAAGGCGGCCAGGGTGCCGATCGAGACCAGGGTGTCCATGGTGGCCGCGCCGTGCCGGGCGCTGGCCCAGGCCGCGCGGTGGAAGGGCAGTCCGCCCCAGACGACGACGGGGGCGGCGAGGGTGAGCGAGAGCCACTGCCAGTTGTCGAACTGGAGGGCCGGGACCATCGCCAGCAGGACGACGGGGGCGGCGAGGACGGCCGAGACGATCAGGCGCTGCCGCAGCGGATCGGGAGCCCGGCCGTCGGAGCCACCGGACTCGTCGGGGCTGCCGTACCCGGTCTCGTCCCCGGCCTCGGCCCGGGTTCCGGCCGGGTACGGGGTGGGCGGGGGCGGTTCGGGGCGGGGCGGTTCGGGAGGGTGTACCGGCTGCGCCGTGTACCCGGTCTTCTCGACCGTGGCGATCAGATCCGCGAGCCCGGTCTCCGGGCCGAAGGCGACCTTGGCCTTCTCGGTCGCGTAATTGACGGTGGCGGTGACGCCGTCCATCCGGTTGAGCTTCTTCTCGACGCGGGCCGCGCAGGAGGCGCAGGTCATCCCGCCGATCGTGAGTTCAGCGGTCGAGCCCTCCGCGGTCCGGGCCCCGGCCTCCGTTGCGCTGTGCATGTCCGAGCTCCTGAAATGCCGACCGGGCCGTGTCCCACCAGTATCTGCTGGTCGGTCCGGCCCGGCGGCAAAGAGGGTGATGCGGGCGCATCCGGCGTAGCGGGTGCATCCGGCGGTATCGGGCAGTGCCCGACGGTGCTCAGGCCCGGCCGACGAGCTCGTAGCCCGCCTCGTCGACCGCGGCGCGCACGGCGTCGTCGGCCAGCGGGGCCGCGGAGATGACGGTCACCTGGCCCGTGGAGGCCACGGCCTTCACCGAGGTGACACCCTCGATGCCGGAGATCTCCTCGGAGACGGCGCCCTCGCAGTGCCCGCAGGTCATGCCGGACACCTGGTAGACGGTGGTCACCCCGCCCGCCGCGGCACCGGCGTCCGCACTGTCGTGGCAGGAGCCGCTGGGCGAGCAGCAGGAGCCGTTGGCCTGGGGGAGCTGGGTCTCGGCGGTCATGGTGTTCTCCTCTTCGACGGGCACAAGGGTTCGGTGAACGCAAAGGTGTGCGACGTCAGGGGCCCCAGGAGGCCCGGTGCGCCCCGACGCTTTTCACTCTATACCCCTAGGGGGTATGAATGCGAGCGCCCTGCCGCCCCTCCGCCCCGGTGTCCCGCGCACGGTGTGCCAGCGACCGCAGCCAGGCCAGCGCGACGAGCGTGATCACGACCATGCCGCCGACCGAGAAGAGGGTGAACAGATGCTGCTGCTGGTCGGTGGGGGTCACGATGTAGCCCTGTGCGAAGAGCTCGCGTCTCAGGCCCGTGTCGGTGATCTCGGCGACCAGCCAGATCGCGATGCCGTGCATCGAGTCCCAGAGCGAGTGCAGCACGGCGACGCCGATGTAGGTGCCGATCACGGGCGCGGCGAGGCGGAAACGCCCGTTCGGCTTCCGGAACGAGAGGAGCACGCCGCCGGCGATCGCGGTCCAGAGCCCGTGCCCGAACGGTGCGAGCACTCCGCGCAGCACCTCGGTCTCCAGCAGGGCGCGCAGATCGATGCCCTTCATCGTGACGGCGGCGTTGAAGGCGTACCCCGCGCTCTCGAAGGCGGCGAACCCGAATCCGACCGTCGCGCCGAGCACCAGCCCGGCCCGCATGCCGTGGATGCCGGGGTGGCGGCGGAGCACGAACATCAGGGCCAGGAGCTTGGCGGCCTCCTCGATCAGGCCGACGCCCAGGAACATCCAGAGGGACGGATGCAGCAGATAGGACTCCATGACGGAGGCGCCGAGCACGCCCAGGATCCCGCCCGTCAGGAAGCAGCCGAGGATGGTGGTCGCGCCGAGGTCGCGGCCGTGCCGCTCGTACGCCCACAGGACGAAGACGGCCGGGACCAGGAAGCTGCCGAGCAGGATCAGCGTCGGCAGCAGGTTGGAGTTCCGGGTGGTGTACGTGACGATCGCGGTCAGCAGCCAGAGGGCGATCCCGCCCCACAGGCACCGCTTCCAGAGTCCGGGGCGCGGCTGCGGCGGAGCCGGTGGGCCCTGAGGGCTCGGCGAAGCGGGCGGTGACTGCCGGGCGGACGGGGCAGCGGATGACGGGTTGCCGGGATCGCTGTGCCAGTTCACACGGACTCCCTCTGTCTATACCTCGTACATATCTCCTAATTTGTCCGCATCCTATGGGGTGTGGCGCTGTACGGCATTCGGGCGAGGGGCGTCCCGTACGGGGTGCTCGCCCCGTACGGGACCGGAGTGAGGGGCGGGTTACGGGAAGGGCAGCGGGGTCACGCGGTTCGGCCCCGCGTGCCAGAGCGCCGACCAGGTGGCCGGGGTGACCCGGCCGTCCGGCACCAGCGGCGGATGGTCCGCCTGGAAGCGCTGCACGGCGACGAGCGTCTCGGGCCCGAACGTCCCGTCCACATCGGACCACCGCAGATAGTGGCGGTTGGCGAGCAGACACTGTGCCTGGGAGACCCGTTCGCCCCGCTCGCCGAGGGAGGTCGGCCGGTCGCCGTCGTAGAAGGCGCAGGCCGGGCCGGAGCCGGCCGGCGGCGCCTGGCGGCTCTCGTCGGCCGAGGCGCCCGGCGCCGAGGCGAGGGCGGCGAGCAGGGAGGCCGTGGCCAGGGCGGCGGCGGCCAGTGCCGGGGCCGTCCTGCGGGACGGCGGTGTCCTTCGGATCATGGTGGGCAGCTCCTTGTGCGGTGGTGTGGTGTGCGGCGGGGCGCGACCGGGGCCGCGCCCCGGCCTCTCGCCAGGGACAACACCGCACACCGCCGCCACGTCACTTCCGGGAGCCGCCCGGTGTGTCAGGGTGCCTGCCGCGCCGGGGAGTTCCCGCCGCAGGAGCGGAGGAACTCCCGGGTGCGGCGGGCGATGGGGAGGGGCTTGTCGGGCGGGCACGGGTACATGTCCTGCTCGACGATGGCGAACAGATCGACGTCCAGCGCGCGGGCGGCGGCCAGCACGGGCTCCAGCGCGGGCACCCCGCCCGGCGGTTCGCACATCACGCCGCGCGCCACGGCCGGACCGAACGGCACCCCGTCCGCCACGACGTGGGCCAGGATCTCCGGGTCGACCTGCTTGAGGTGCAGATAGCCGATCCGTTCGCCGTAGGTCTCGATCAGCTCGACGCTGTCGCCGCCGCAGTAGGCGTAGTGCCCGGTGTCGAGGCAGAGCGAGACGAGTTCGGGGTCGGTGGCGTCGAGGAAGCGGGCGACGTTCTCCTCGGTGTCGATATGGGTGTCGGCATGCGGATGGACGGCGATGCGCAGCCCGAAACGGTCCCGCACCTCGCGGCCCAGCCGCTCCGTCTGGGTGGTGAGGTGGCGCCACTGCCCGGCCGTGAGATCGCGGTCCTCCAGGACCTCGCCCGTCCGGTCGTCGCGCCAGAACGAGGGGATGACCACCAGATGCCCGGCGCCCATCGCCCGGGTGAGTGCCGCGATGCCGGCGACATGCTCCCAGGTCCGGTCCCAGACGTCCGGCCCGTGGTGCAATCCGGTGAAGACCGTCCCGGCCGAGACCGAGAGCCCGCGGCGGCTGGTCTCGTCGGCCAGGCGGGCCGGATCGGTCGGGAGGTAGCCGTACGGGCCGAGCTCGATCCACTCGTAACCCGCCTCGGACACCTCGTCGAGGAAGCGCTGCCAGGGCACTTGGCGCGGATCGTCGGGGAACCAGACCCCCCACGAGTCGGGTGCCGAACCGATGCGGATACGGGACGGGGCCACTGCGGAGGACGTCATGCCGTCCAGACTTCCGGCCGGGGGAGCGGGTGTCAATCATTCGTCCGTATGTCCGGACAAAGCATTGACAGGGTTCCGGGGGAGGGTTAGACCTGGGGGCAGTCACCCCCCGGACGCCGGTCGAAGGGATGGTTATGCCTGAGCGGTACGACGTCATCACCATGGGCCGCATCGGTGTGGATCTCTACCCCCTGCAGACCGGTCTGCCACTCGCCCGCGTCGACACCTTCGGGAAGTTCCTCGGCGGCTCGCCGTCCAACGTCGCCGTCGCGGCGGCCCGGCTCGGCCGGCGGACGGCGGTGGTGACGCGCACCGGCCGGGACGCCTTCGGGGAGTATCTCCACCACCAGCTGCGGGAGTTCGGGGTGGACGACCGGTGGGTGACGCCCGTCGACGCGTATCCGACACCGGTCACCTTCTGCGAGATCTTCCCGCCCGACGACTTCCCGCTCTACTTCTACCGGCAGCCCAAGGCCCCCGATCTGGAGATCCACGCCTCGGAACTGGACCTCGAAGCGGTCATGTCCGCCCGGGTCTTCTGGATGACGGGCACCGGGCTGTGCGCCGAACCGAGCCGTACCGCGACCCTCGCCGCACTCCGCGCCCGCGACCGCTCCGGCATCACCGTCTTCGACCTCGACTGGCGCCCGATGTTCTGGGACACCCGGAACGACGCGCCGACCGAAGCCCCCGCCGCCCGCTACCGCGAGGCCCTCGCCCTCGCCACCGTCGCCGTCGGCAACCTCGACGAGTGCGAGATCGCGACCGGTGAGCGCGCACCGCACGCGGCCGCCCGCGCCCTGATCCGCGCGGGCGTCGAACTCGCCGTCGTGAAACAGGGCCCCGAGGGCGTACTCGCCGTCCACCGCGACGGCACGGTGGCCGAGGTGCCGCCGCTGCCCGTCGACGTCGTCAACGGCCTCGGCGCCGGGGACGCCTTCGGCGGGGCGCTCTGCCACGGGCTCCTCGCGGGCTGGGGGATCACGCGCGTCATGCGGTACGCCAACGCCGCCGGGGCCATCGTCGCCTCCCGGCTCGCCTGCTCGTCCGCCATGCCGTTCCCGTACGAAGTCGAAGCGGCCCTGACCGAAGGCGCCGTCACCTCCCGCCCCACCGGAGCCACCCCATGACGCCCCCGGCCTCCTCCGTCTCCGAACTCGTCCAGGTGCGCATGCGCCACCCCGAGGCCGTCGCCGAAGCCGCCGCGCGCCGCCGCAGACGCCCCCTCGTCGGCAGCGGCGGACGGCTGATGATCATCGCGGCCGACCATCCGGCCCGCGGCTCCCTCGCCGTGGGCGACCGCGCACTGGCCATGGCCAACCGCTTCGATCTGCTCGAACGGCTCCGGCTCGCCCTCTCCCGCCCCGGCGTCGACGGAGTGCTCGCCACCGCCGACATCCTCGACGACCTGCTGCTCCTCGGCGCGCTGGAGGACAAGGTCGTCATCGGCTCGATGAACCGGGGCGGACTCGCCGGCGCCGCCTTCGAGCTCGACGACCGGTTCACCGGCCACCGCCCCGAGGACCTCGCCCGCCTCCGCTTCGACGCGGGCAAGCTGCTGCTCCGCATCGACTACGACGACCCCGGCTCGCTCGACACCCTGCACGCCACCGCCCGCGCCGTCGACGCCATGGCCGCGCACCGGCTGCCGGTCTTCGTCGAGCCGTTCCTCTGCCGCCGCACCGACGGGCAGGTCCGCAACGACCTCGGCGCGGAGGCGGTCACCACCTCGATCGCCATCGCCTCCGGGCTGGCCGGGACGTCCGCGTACACCTGGCTCAAGGTCCCGGTCACCGAGGACCCCGAGGACATGGCCCGGGTGATGGAGACCTCGACGCTGCCCGCGGTGCTGGGCGGGGAGGTGGGCGACGACCTGGACGGGGCGTTCGAGAAGTGGCGCACGGCGCTGCGGCTGCCGACCGTCCAGGGCCTGGTGGTGGGGCGTTCGCTGCTCTATCCGGCCGACGGGGAGGTGGCCGCGGCCGTCGACACGGCGGTCTCGCTGCTGGAGCCGAGGGACATGGAACCGGCACGGACACAACCGGCGCAGACGGAACCGGGAGAAGAGGAGCCGAGAACATGACGACGGACGACCACGAACCGCGCCGCCACCTGGAGGCCGGGAGCACGGCGAGCGGCCCCTACAACCTCGACATCGATCCGGAACGGGCCGGCTGGGACCGGTCGAGCCTGCGGGTCCTGGAGCTCGGACCCGGCGGAGTTCACACACTCGTCACCGGGGAGAGCGAGTGGATCGTGTTGCCGTTGACCGGTGGCTGTACGGTGCACTCCTCAGGTGAGATCTTTGAACTGCTGGGCCGGGAAAGCGTGTTCAGCGGGGTATCCGACTTCGCGTACGTCCCGCGTGACGCCCATGCGCAGATCGCCTCCGGCGCAGGAGGCCGCTTCGCCCTGGCAGGAGCGAAGTGCGAGCGACGACTCCCCGCTCGCTACGGCCCCGCGCCGGAGGTACCCGTCGAGCTGCGCGGCTCCGGGAACTGCTCCCGCCAGGTCAACAACTTCGCCGCCGCCGACACCTTCGCGTGCGACCGGCTGATCGCCGTCGAGGTCCTCACCCCGGGCGGCAACTGGTCGTCGTACCCACCGCACAAGCACGACGAGCACCGCCCCGGCGCCGAGTCCGTGCTGGAGGAGATCTACTACTTCGAGGTGGAGCGCGACGGCCTCGGCTACCACCGGGTGTCCCCGTCCCGCGCCGGCGGCACGGACGTCCTCGCCGAGGTCCGCAGCGGCGACGCGGTCCTGATCCCCGACGGCTGGCACGGCCCCTCCATCGCCTCCCCGGGCCGCACCCTCTACTACCTCAACGTGATGGCGGGCCCGGGGGAACAGCGGGAGTGGCTGATCAGCGACCACCCGGACCACGGCTGGATCCGCGACACCTGGCCCTCGCAGCCGGTGGATCCCAGACTCCCCTTCTACGGGACGGAGGCACGCCCATGAGTACCCGTCGGCTCACCACGGCGCAGGCCCTGGTGACCTTCCTGTCCCGCCAGTACACCGAGCGCGACGGCCGCCGACAGCGCCTGATCAGCGCCACCTGGGGCATCTTCGGCCATGGCAACGTCGCCGGGGTCGGCCAGGCGCTCGTCGAGTCCGGCCGCGCCATGCCCTACCTCCAGGGCCGCAACGAACAGGCCATGGTGCACGCCGCCGTCGGTTACGCCCGCCAGTCGGGGCGGCTCTCCGCGCAGGCCGTCACCACCTCCATCGGCCCCGGCGCCACCAACCTCGTCACCGGCGCCGCCCTCGCCACCGTCAACCACCTCCCCGTCCTCCTGCTCCCCGGGGACACCTTCGCGACCCGGCCCGCCGACCCCGTGCTCCAGCAGCTGGAGGTCCCGGCCGCGGGCGACGTCTCCGTCAACGACTGCCTGCGCCCTGTCTCCCGCTACTTCGACCGGATCACCCGCCCCGAGGCCCTGGTCCCGGCCGCCCTCCAGGCCGTGCGGACCCTGACCGACCCGGCGGAGACCGGCGCGGTGACGCTGGCGCTGCCGCAGGACGTGCAGGCCGAGGCGTACGACTGGCCGGAGGAGTTCTTCGCCGAGCGCGTCTGGTACGTACGCCGCCCCGCCCCCGATCCGGACGAACTCGACCGGGCCGTACGGGCGGTGCGCACCGCCCGCCGGCCGCTGATCGTGGCGGGCGGCGGGGTCCACCACAGCGCGGCCGAGGAGACCCTGGCCGCCTTCGCCGCCGCCACCCGCATCCCCGTCGCCGCCACCCAGGCGGGCAAGGGCTCGCTGCGCCACGACCACCCCGCCGACGTGGGCTCCATCGGCCACACCGGCACCGCGACCGCCGACGACCTGGCCCGCACCGCCGACCTGGTCATCGGCATCGGCACCCGCTACTCCGACTTCACCACCGCCTCCGGCACGCTCTTCGCGGACCCGGCGGTCCGCTTCCTCAACATCAACCTCACCGGCTTCGACGCCCACAAGCTCGGCGCCCTCCCGCTCGTCGCCGACGCCCGCACCGCCCTCGAAGCGCTCACCACCGCGCTCGCCGCCCGCAACCACCGCGTCGACCCCGCCTACGAGACGGAGTACACCGACGCCAAGGAGCGGTGGGAGCAGCGCGTCACCGCCGCGTTCACGGCCGACGACCCGCACGCCCGCCCCACCCAGGCCCAGGTCCTCGGCCTGCTCGACGCCCTCGTCACCGAGGACGACATCCTGATCAACGCGGCCGGTTCGCTCCCCGGCGACCTGCACAAGCTCTGGCGGGCCCGCTCCCCGCACCAGTACCACGTGGAGTACGGCTACTCCTGCATGGGCTACGAGATCCCGGCCGCGATCGGGGTCCAGCTGGCCGCCCCCGGCCGCCCCGTCTGGGCGCTGGTCGGCGACGGCACGTATCTGATGAATCCCACCGAGATCGTCACCGCCGTGCAGCAGCGGCTCCCCGTGAAGCTGGTCATCCTCCAGAACCACGGCTACGCGTCCATCGGCGGCCTCTCCGAGCAGGTCGGCGCCGAGCGCCTCGGCACCGCCTACCGGCACCGCGCCGCGGACGGCACGTTCACCGGCCCGCCGCTCCCCGTCGATCTCGCGGCCAACGCGGGCTCGCTCGGGATGCGGGTGCTGCGGGCCAAGACCGTGCGTGACCTGCGCGAAGCCCTCGCCGAGGCGCGGGCCGCGGACCGTCCCACTTGTGTCTACGTCGAGACCGAAACGGCAGACACAGTGTCGGGCCCCCCTCCGGCACAGGCGTGGTGGGATGTTCCCGTAGCCGAAACGGCCACCCGGCCGTCGGCCGTGAAAGCCCGGGAAGAGTACGACCGTCACGTCGCCGACCGACGCCACCACCTCTGAAGGAGTTCCGTCATGAAGACCGTCAACCACTGGATCGGTGGCAAGACCGTCGAGGGCGCGTCGGGCAACTACGGCCCGGTCACCGACCCGGCCACCGGCGCCGTCACCACCCAGGTCGCGCTCGCCTCCCTCGAAGAGGTCGACGCCGCGGTCGCCGCCGCCAAGGACGCCTACGCGACCTGGGGCACCTCCTCGCTGGCCGCCCGCACCGCGGTGCTCTTCCGCTACCGGGCGCTGCTCGACGCCCGCCGTGACGACATCGCCGCGCTGATCACCGCCGAGCACGGCAAGGTGCACTCGGACGCGCTGGGCGAGGTCGCCCGCGGTCTGGAGATCGTCGAGCTGGCCTGCGGCATCACCACCCAGCTCAAGGGCGAGCTGTCCACCCAGGTCTCCAGCCGGGTCGACGTCGCCTCGATCCGCCAGTCGCTCGGCGTCGTCGCGGGCATCACCCCGTTCAACTTCCCGGCCATGGTGCCGATGTGGATGTTCCCGCTCGCCATCGCCTGCGGGAACACCTTCGTCCTCAAGCCCAGCGAGAAGGACCCCTCGGCCGCCATCCTGCTGGCCGAGCTGGCCGCCGAGGCCGGTCTGCCGGACGGTGTGCTCAACGTCCTGCACGGTGACAAGGTCGCCGTCGACGGGCTGCTGAACCACCCGGACGTCGCCGCGGTCTCCTTCGTGGGCTCCACCCCGATCGCCCGCTACATCCACGCCACCGCCTCCGCCAACGGCAAGCGCGTCCAGGCGCTCGGCGGCGCGAAGAACCACATGCTGGTGCTGCCGGACGCGGACCTCGACGCCGCGGCCGACGCCGCCGTCTCCGCCGCGTACGGCTCCGCGGGTGAGCGCTGCATGGCGATCTCCGCGGTCGTCGCGGTCGGCTCCATCGCCGACGAGCTGGTCGCGAAGATCAAGGAGCGCGCCGAGAAGATCAAGATCGGCCCCGGCAACGACCCGGCCTCCGAGATGGGCCCGCTGATCACCGCCGCCCACCGCGACAAGGTCGCCTCCTACGTCACGGGCGCCGCGGCCCAGGGCGCCGATGTCGTCCTGGACGGCACCGGCTTCACCGTCGAGGGCTTCGAGGACGGCCACTGGATCGGCCTCTCCCTCCTCGACAACGTCTCCACCGACTCGGACGCGTACAAGGACGAGATCTTCGGCCCGGTCCTGTGCGTCCTGCGCACCGAGACCTACGAGGAGGGCGTCGCCCTCATGAACGCTTCGCCGTTCGGCAACGGCACCGCGATCTTCACCCGCGACGGCGGCGCCGCCCGCCGCTTCCAGCTGGAGATCGAGGCCGGCATGGTCGGCGTCAACGTGCCGATCCCGGTGCCGGTGGGCTACCACTCCTTCGGTGGCTGGAAGGACTCGCTCTTCGGCGACCACCACATCTACGGCAACGACGGCGTGCACTTCTACACCCGTGGCAAGGTCGTCACCACCCGCTGGCCGGACCCGGCCGACGCCCCGGCCGGTGTGGACCTGGGCTTCCCCCGCAACCACTGACCGACACGGCCCGCCCCGACGGCCCGTACGGACGCAGCGCGCGTCCGTACGGGCCGTTTCCCATACCCCCTCACAACCGCCGCAGGCCCGCGTACTGGAGCGCGCCCATCGCCGCCACCACCAGGCCCTGGAACACGATCCAGCCGTTGCCGACGCCCGTGGCGGTCAGCGCGTCCACGACGACGGCCACCACGCTCGCCACGGCCCACGCCGTGTTCAGGGCGATGATCACGGCGACCGCGCCGCGGCCGATGTTCTCCTGCCGGGCGACGGTCAGCACCCACAGGGCATACACCGTGAGGAACACCCCCACCGGGTACTGCACCGAACGGGGCACACCGAGGAACGAGTCCAGGAGCGTGGCGAGCACCAGATAGCCGATGCCGTTCGCCCCGGTGAGGACCACGTCCGCGACGAGGGCCGTCCGGAGCAGCCGGTCGGGACGGGCCGTGCCCGCCGACCGGACCGCACTCGCGTTCTGGGACGACATCATGGGGGTCTTCCTTCCGTTGACGCGCGATCGCGCGGGGCAGGCAACGCATGCCGGTACGGCAACTGACGCATGCCGGTACGGGAACGGTAGGGACGGTCCCGGGGCCGGCTCAATTACCTCCGGGGTAATCGCGGGTGCTATCTCCCGGGCAATCACCGGCGCACGGAAAGGGGCCGGAGGGGAGCCATGAGCAGCTCCTCCTCCGGCCCCGTCCCCCGTCCCCCGGACCAGGTCGGTCAGCGCGCGGTGTCCCCCGCCTTCCCGGCCCCGACCTCCTCGGCGATCATCCGCTCCATCGGGACCGCGCCCACCCGGCCCGAGACCAGGAAGGCGAGCACCAGCGTCGCCACCATGATCACCGTGCCGAGCCACACCATCGTCTCCACCGGCACCGTGTACGCGCCCACGGCCCGCACCACGCACTCGCCCAGCAGCGCCGCACCCCATACCGCCGAGAACCGGATCTCCGCCCGCCGGAACGCCGCCGACCCGGCCGAGAGCCGCTGCCAGGCGGTGTCCTTGGCCGCGTCGCCCTTGACCAGCATCGGCCGCACCCCCGCGCTCATCATCGGCTGCCCCTTCAGCGCGGTCACCAGGACGACGAGCCCGATGACGCTGCTCACCCCGCTGTCCTTGGCGAGCATCAGCCGGGGGTCCCCGACGACCAGGCTCGTCACCAGGCTGACCACGTTGACCGTCACCATCAGCGCCGCCAGCCCGTTGAGCTGCCGCTTGCGCACCACGCCCCACACGGTGCGCACGGCCGGCAGCACACTGCTCCAGGCCAGCGCGGCGAAGGTGCTCAGACCCGCCGCCTTCAGCGCGTAGTACGAGACGAGCGGCACGCCCACGTCCACGAGGAGCGGCATCAGGCTGTCCAGCAGCGCCTCGCGCGGCGCGAACGGGGCGGTGGCGGCCGGAGCATCTGCGACAGGGGCGGTGACGGTGGCTGCCGGGCTGCTCATGACGGGGTCCTCTCCCGTGTCGGCGGTGCCTTCGCGGCCCCGCTCTCGATACGTACAGACTGGCCTCCGGGGCCCGGTGCCCGGCAGAGCCGCATGTACCGAGCTCCGTATGACGAATGTCAGCACCCGTCGATGACACCTCCGCCCGCCACCCGTCGGAACCCTGAACTCCGGTGGGCCCGTTCGCCGTTAACCGTTCGCTGTTAAACCGTTCGCCGCGCCGCGCGGACCGGTGTTCTGATGGGGCCATGACCGCCCCGACCAGGCCCCAGTACGGGATCCGCGCCCAGCACACCGACACCACCGTCACCGTGTACCAGGCGTACACCCCCGCCATCGGCCTGCCCGCCGCCCGTGACGGGCGCTTCCCCGACGTCTGGAAGCGCGACCGTATGACCTGGCTGATCAGCGCCAAACGAGCAGCCCGGAGCTACCCGTCATCCCCAAGGGACGCGCTCCATCCACCACGGGAGAGGCGGCACACCCCATCCGGCGTGATGCGAACCTGTGCGCCGAGCAGAGGCAGCGAGCCCTCCACGTTGAGGCGGTTGCGGATGCGTTCCAGGGCGGTCCACAGCTTCTGGGGCCCGCTCTGGTGCACTTCCGGCGGGTCGGTCCACTCTGCGGATGCTCGCGCCCATGACCCGTCCGGGTGGACAAGGCAGGCAGTCCGGGTCTGGTCGTCGCGTTCTTCGTAGGCGACCTCCACACCGGGCACGGTGATTTCCAGCATGGAGCGCAGCTCCCACGCATTCGCCACGTCGACCACGGGATAGCGGCCCGTACTGACCTTTTCTCCCTCTGCGCTCCGCGCGGCGGTGAGCAGGGCGGTGTGCTCCGGCGGGTAGTCGTCCCCGGAGCGGGTGACCATGAAACCGGCCATGTCGCTCTCCACTCGCCCGACCACGTCACCGTTGGCCTGCTTCCATCCGGTGACGATCAGGCATGTTCGCCCGAGTGTCGTGGCGATGCGGCCACCAGGTGCCAGCGCAGCCAGCACCGGCCGCAGTCCCGGACCGGCGGGAAGGCCGACCGTCGAGACAATCCGCTCGTACGTACCGGGTACATGCTCCGTCGCGTCGGCCGTGATGAAGTGGGGGAAGATCCCGAGCCGGGCCAGTCGGTCACCGGCCGCACGGGTCAGGTGGGGGTCCACATCCAGGCTGGTCACGTGCTGGTCCCCGATGCGACGGGCCGCATAGGCGGTGAGCCCGCCGCTCCCGGTCCCCAGGTCCAGGACCGAAAGCCCGTCTCCCAGCCGCCCATGGCGGAGCATGCGCACCACGAGACTCGGCATCGTGGCCGACGACGTGGGCCGACCGTGCGCCCGGTCCCCGATCCGGGCATGGTCGGCGTGCAAGGCGCCGACCCTGGTGATCAGCGACCGGTCCGAGTAGGCCGCTCGCATCCACGCCACCGGATCGCTGGAACCGTCGTGCAGCGCCCAGCCCGAGCCGTCCGCGTCCCTATCCCACCATCGTGGGACCAGTTCGTGACGGGGTACGTGGGTCACCGTCGACAACCACCGGGAATCGGGTTCCGTCACCTGATCTGCGAGCCGTTCCGCAGGTCCGTGCCAATCCATGCTGCCCAACCTCTCAGTACTTGGGTCCGCAGGCGGTAGTGCTCGCCGGATTGCAGTCGCTGCTGTCGTCCGGCGGACAGCCATTCCGGACGGGCAGCGGAATCCGCGCCGCAAGGTCCGCCCAAGCCTCTCCACCGAGCAGTTCTCCTAACCGGGTCTCGCGTACGTTCCCCACAGGGAAGTCCCGCGCCAGTACACACCCCGCGAGATCTCCGTTCGGAAGGACGGCGGCGCGCCCACGCGTGCACCTCCCGCACATCTCGTCCAGCGTCGGAGACTGCCCCGGCAGCCTGGCCCGCCCGACCGCCCGCGCCCGGTCCATCGTGATCCGGGTAACGCCCATGGATTGCAGTTCGGCACGGGCTTCGTCGACACGTTGCCCCGGCAGGACTTCCACGACTCCGGCCCGGATCGGCACGCCCGCTTGACGCCACACGATCACGTGTCGCAAGATTGGCCGCAGTTCCGCATGCCCGGAAACAAAAACCACCCGACAGCCCCCGCCCACACCGCGGGGGCTGTTCGCTTCCCACACGGCCACCACACACGCCACCATGGAGCCTCACCCGGAACCTTGGGGGGTTCGATGTTTGGCAGCAAGAAGACCGAAGAAGAGAAAGCCGCCGCCAAGCACCTCGGGCGTGTACGCGTCGCCGCGGCCGCAGCCGGCGTAACCGTGATCGGTAGCAAGTTCCATCAGGCCGGACAGCAATCGATCCCCGTCGAGGGATCACGCGTCACGATCGAGCTCGGCGAGGTCGCCCGCAAACGCATCACCGCGACCCGGGTCGCCCTTACCGGGATCTTCGCGCTGTGGCTCAAGAAGGACGAGAGCAAGCTGTACATCACGGTCGAGCACCCTGACGGCGTGATCCTGTACCCCGTCGCTGCGAAGAAGGAAGCGCAGGCCCGAGTGTTCGCCACACTCGTCAACGGCGAGGCGACCGGCATCACCGCCGAGTAACGCCGCACAACGGCCCCCGACTCGCTCAGCCGAGGGCCGTTTCCGTGCTCCCTACGCTCAACGAGCTACTGCTCGTGATTCGACGATTCCTTGTGGTCCCGGGGCCCTGGCAGTACCTGAGCATTGCGAATAGCCGGCATCTCCGAGCCCGCGAACCTCATGATCAGACCAGCCTGCAACCGCGCCTTGATCTCAGGATCCTCAACCTCGGCAAGAAGCAAGATCGCTTGCTCTGCAGACCGCTCGGCGCGCATGTCATCCCGCAACGCATCCGTCTCCGACGCCATGTGCTTCAAAGCCTTATCCGACTCACGATGAAACAGACGCCCGATCACCGTCGTCACGATCCCTGCAGTCGTCGTCACCATGGATGCGTACAGATCACCGCTCGTCTCGGCTCGCCAAATCGCTAGCCCGACCCCAGTCAGCAGCACACCACCGCCGAGCACCGAGAAGACCTGACTTGTAAGGAAGCTGCGTTGCGACTGCGTTAGGCCGTATGCGTAACGCTGCACGAGCAGCTCGGCAAAACGATCATCGTCAACTCGCTGTTGAGCCGCCAACGGCTGATACATCGCAGGACCAGGGGGAGGGGGCGGCTGAGGACCGGGCTGCGACTCGACATCCAGCTGACTGTCAAGGCGAAATAGGTCCGAGCGGAGGAGGGAACCACGGAGATCCGTTGCCACCTTCTGCCTGTCGCGCTCCAAACCCCTTCGGTTTGCCCACAAGGCCGCGAACGTCGTAAGTACCCCAGCGACCGCACCCGTGATCCCGAACCAATCTGCGTGCACCTGTCCCACCCCATAAGTTCGCGAGGGTGGCACAGTACCGCCCCACCCCTGTGCACCCCCCCACCCGGCCGAGAGGGGTACCCCCGCCATGCGCGTACGCGTCACGGACGGGACACGCGAGGTCGAGATCAGGACCGACCCCGACGAGCAGCATCCAACGCTCGACCAAGTCGAAGCCACAGCCGTACGACTGCTCAACGCACTCGACCAACAGCCAGCCGACGAACCGAACCGCACACCGATCGGGTTCGCCGCGCAGTACGACCTCGACCGCGTCTCACTCGACTCGACAACCGAACGAGGCGACCAGACCGAGCCCGAGCACTACGACGAACCCGAGGACAACACACCATGAGCGGGCAGTGGGCAGACAGCACACGGCGCGACGAACTGCCGGCCGACTGGTACACCGTCATCCGCCTATACGTCCTGCACCGTGACGAACACCGATGCAGGTGGCGCGAGGGACACATCGTGTGCGGTCACCATGCCAACCAGGTCGACCACATCGTGCCCGGCAACGACCACCGGTACGAGAACCTGCAGGCTCTGTGCGAACACCACCATGCCGTCAAGAGCAGCCGCGAGGGCAACGCCGCCCGATGGCGAGAACGAGCTCGTCGACCGCCCGAGCGACATCCCGGTCTGATCTGAAACCGAACAGCCCGACCCGAAGATCTGAACCCCGCCCCCCTGGGGGGTGACTCCCCCTCCCCGCCCCTCACGGCGCTCGGGAGGTGCTGCGGCTCGGATTCTGTACGGGTCTGGCGAAAACGGCCACGTGTGGGGCGTGAGCGGCTCGCTGACGGGCGAGCAGCGGGGCGGCAGGGTGATTGGATGGCGCGCGGTCGAGGGCCCGCAGATCGCCTCCCACCCTGCCGCCCCCACTGAGTGAACAGTAAATACACAGGTCAGGGCCTTAAAAGCGTGACACTCGGGTACACTGGACGCATGATGAACCGGACGTGCGAGCAGTGCGGCGGCCCCATGCCGATCATGGCTCGGGCCCACGCAGTGACGTGCTCGCCACGGTGCCGCAAGGCTCGGTCACGCAAGCACCGCACCGTTCCGGCCGAGCTCACGCAGCGCCCGCGGTGGGTACGCCGCACCTCACGGAAAGTGCCGATCACCATTGGCGGCGCGGTCTCGTCCAGTACCGATCCGACGACGTGGTCGACGTACCGGGCCGCAGCCGACTCGGCGGCCGGCGTCGGGCTCGGGTTCGTCCTCAACGGCGACGGCATCGTGTGCCTCGACCTCGACCACGCCCTCGACGACCAGGGCGCTCCACTGCTGTGGGCTCAGCGCATCCTCAACGCCGCCGCCGGTACGTGGGTTGAGCGGTCGGTGTCCGGTGAGGGGCTGCACGTGTGGGGCACGGGCAAGTTGCCGCGCGGGCGCCGCATCACGGTTGACGGCGGCGGCTCGGTCGAGGTGTACGGCGACGGCCGGTACATCGCAGTCACCGGGCGGACGTTCGGCAGCGCGCCTTGCAAGCTAGGTGACCTGCAAGATGTTGTTGACTCGTTCAGCTAACGCGGCTCCGGGCTCTTTGATGAGCTTGGCGAGGGGCCTGCCTGTCCGGCCGACTCTCGTTCAGCGTCCCGCTTGCCCTTCTCGTACCACTTCTGCCGATCCTCTTGGATGGTCTGCCTCAGATCCTCTTTTGATGTTTCTTCGCTGACAGTGAAAGCCTGGATTGCCGGGATCAACGTAACGACCGATACCACGAGCGTAGCTATTGCCGCCCCCAAGCCGATGTAGCCTGCCCGCTTGGCTCGCACGTCCTCTTTGAATCGCGCACTCACGGAGTGCCGCAGTGAGAGTCGGGGATCGCCACCGTCAAGAAGGAGCTTGTATGTGATCTCCTGCCCCTTGTGGATGACATACGGGTCGATCTGTAACGCATTGCCGTGGATGGTGGCGGGTGGTACACGTCGGCTGTCGGTACTTGCCGAGGTCAGAACAGACACGACGCGGGCATTCATCCTGAACTCGGTCGATTCGCCATTGAAGTTGGCAGCCTCGATTTCCCTATTGCCCAGGTTCGTCAACTTGAGGGTGGCTGTTTGTGGCTGTGCGATGCGCTCGGAACTGAGGCTCACCGTTAGTCCGCTGTGCGAAGAGGACAGGAGAGGGGTGAACTCGATCGAGTACGCCATTTTGCGATGCGGGACGGCTGCACGCCAAGCCCAGTATCCGACGAGCAACGTCGCCAG
Source organism: Streptomyces sp. DvalAA-43 (assembly GCF_900091725.1). Lineage (GTDB taxonomy): Bacteria > Actinomycetota > Actinomycetes > Streptomycetales > Streptomycetaceae > Streptomyces > Streptomyces pulveraceus. Next base: position 172,991 of record NZ_FMBW01000074.1, read on the forward strand.
GATGGCTAACGGCGCCATGACCGCGCTTAGGACTTCTGCCCAGTTGGGGCCTGCGAGGGTAACAGATGGCATGCGGCGGTTATAGCAGACACCCGACTGGCGTTGGGAGTTGAAGCAACCTGACAGGGAGGAACCATGGCAGGTATGGGCCCTGCGCCGAAGGATCCGAGCCGTCGGGCCCGGCGCAACAAGGACACCATCCCGCAGACGGTCTTGCGGTGGGAGCAGGCCGAGGCGCCCGAGCTTCCCGATTTCCGCGTCGAACGTGACGGACAGCTCGTTGAGTTCGTGTGGCCGGAGCGCACCCGCGAATGGTGGCAGACGTGGATCGACAGCCCGCAGGCCGAGCACTTCGGTACGTCCGACTGGCAGTACCTCCTCGACACCGCCCTGATTCACGCCCGGCTGTGGCGCGGCGATCTATCGGCCGCGGGCGAACTGCGGCTGAGAGTTGCGGCGTTCGGGGCGACCCCGGCGGACCGGGCCCGGCTGCGCATGGTGTTCGCCGAGGCGGACGGCGCCGACCAAGGGCGCGGTAGTTCGGGTGGCCCGTCCGCGCGCGAGCGGTACGGGGCGGCGAAGCTGCGTTCGCTTCCGGGCGGGAAGTCCGGGAAGTCCTCGACTGGCGACGAGTAGGGGGCGGTATGCCGTGGCGTGGCCCTGAGTTCGAGGGCGAGCGCCCCACGCTGGGTTGGTACGTCCTCGATTGGATGATCGAGAATCTCGCGCAGCCTGGACGTGACGACGGCGAGCCGTTCGTGCCGACGCAGGAACAGGCAGAGTTCCTGTGCGGGTACTACGAGCTGCACCCGGTGACCGGGAAGCGGATCATTCACCGGGCGCTGCTCAGCCGGCCGCGAGGGTGGGGGAAGAGTCCGTTCGTCGGCGCGATCGCACTCGCCGAGGCGTGCGCCGACGTCGTGCCGGACGGATGGGACGCGTACGGCGAGCCGATCGGCCGGCCGTGGCACTCGATCCGTACGCCGCTCGTGCGCATCGCCGCGGTGACCGAGCAGCAGACCGACAACACATGGGTGCCGCTGCTGGAGATGGCGCGGGGCGGGTCACTGTCGACCGACTACGGGCTCGACGTCCTCGACACCGTGATCTACCTGCCACGCGGCGAGATCTCCCCAATCACGTCGTCGGCAACGAGCGTCAAGGGTGACCCCGCACGCTTCGCGTCGCTCGATCAGACGGAGGAGTGGAAGGAGTCGAACGGCGGGCTGAAGCTCGCGAAGACTCTGCGGTTCAACGCGACCAAGCTCGGCGGCAGCATCATCGAGACGCCGAACGCGTACACGCCGGGCGAGGGCAGCGTCGCGGAGAACTCGGCGGCGGACTATCAGGCGATTCTCGACGGCCGGTCGCGGGCGCGCGGCATCCTGGTCGACCACCGGGAGGCGCCGCCCGAGACGGACATGACCGACGAGCAGTCGCTCGTCGCCGGGCTGCGGTACGCGTACGGCGACAGCAGCGACCACCCCGACGGGTGCGTGCTGCACGACCCGCCGTGCCCGCCCGGGTGGTCCCCGATCGAAGGGATCACCGGCGCGTTCTGGGACACGTCGAACGAGCCGCAGGATCTGCGCGCCGACTTCCTGAACCAGATCACCCACGCCGCCGACGCGTGGCTGTCGCAGCCGGAGGTGCGCGCGGCGACGGACCTCGACCGGGCGGCCGAGGTAGGCGACCGGATCGTGCTCGGGTTCGACGGCTCGCGGAAGCGCTCGCGCGGGGTGACCGACGCGACGGCGCTGATCGGCTGCCGGCTCAGCGACGGGCACCTGTTCACGCTCGGCGTGTGGGAGCAGCCGAAAGGGTGGAAGCCGCCCCCGGGCGAGCCCGGCGAGGGTTGGCAGGTGCCGGTCGTCGAGGTGCTCGCGAAGGTGCACGAGACGTTCGACCGGTACGACGTGATCGGGTTCTACGCCGACCCGGCGAAATGGGAATCGCACGTTGCGGACTGGGAGGCGGCGTACGGGCCGCGGCTCAAGGTGCAGTCGACCCGGAATCACCCGGTCGAATGCCGGGCCGCAGTCCATGCCAGGCGTGGCCAAGAAAGGCAACACTATGCGCACCCGAATCCTCGCCCTCGTCGCCGCCGCAGTGGCGTCGGTGCCGGTTCTGACCGTGACCGCTTCGGCGGCCCCGGCAGACCTGAACGCGCCTTACGCCCGTGCCGCTGCCAAGGTGGGCGCGGACGGAACGCTCCTGGCGACCAAGCACGTCTCGTCGGCGGAGCGGCTGAACGGTCGTCCTGCGGGCTACTACTGCGTGGCGGTGTCCGACCCCACCATTGACCTGCGCAACGCGGCAGTGGTCGCCACGGTGAACAACAACCGGTCAATGATCACCGCCATTCCGAACAGCAACTGCAACGGTAAGACCCGCACCATCACGGTCGTGACGAGCAACTACAACAACGACGCGGCTGACGTCCCATTCACCGTCGCCGTCCTGTAGCAGGTAATCCGAGAGAGGTATCCGGCCAGGTGCGCCAGCTCACTGGCACGGCATGACCGATGGTGACGAGCGCCCCCCGGCACACCCTGACCTCGCTATCTGACACACACTAGGTCAGGGGCCGAGACTGCCGAGACCTATTGAGGGACCGGGCAGGCAGGCACGCCTCGAAACGCAGTCTCCGATCAGCGGGAAGGTGCCCGTCGGCCAAAAGCAGGCAGGCGGGCACTCACCGCCGCTGGAGCGGAACCGGCTCGTCAGCGAGTGGCACCGCTGGGCATTTTTAAAGGCTATGAACGCGGCTTGACATGGATCAAGCCGAGCTTCCTGTGGATGATGTACCGCTGCGGCTGGGCGACGAAGGAGGGCCAGGAAAGTTCCGGCCGTCGGGATCACTCGCGAGGGCTTCGACTGGGCCCTGGACCACGCCGAACTCTCCCACCACGTCAGGGGAGTCCACCCGGACCGCACTACCTGTAAACACCGCCTCCGCGACGCCCCGGCCCGCGTCCAGCGGGGCCCGAACGTGACCTCCGCCTGGATCGGCTTCCGTACCGCTCCCTCCAACTCGGGCACTCCGGCGAGGCGTCGCGACGGTACGCGGACGAGTGGATGGTCTCCATCCGCCACGTCACCCCGCTCGCCCGACAGGTCCACGCACTGGTGACGGCCGGAAGCCTCGACGCCGCGACGAAGCTGCTGCCTCAGGAGACCCCGTACCCACCGGCCGACGCCCCGATGACGTCGGGAGCGCTTGAGAGGCAGTCCACTGCGGCGACTTCAGCCTGATGATGCTCCCGCACGGTACGGGCATAGCCAACGGCCTCGCCCGCCGAGCTGCCGCCCCTCACCCACTTCGTACCGAGCGAGGCGCTGTGCCCGGCGACCTGTACTCGGATGGGCGACAGGTCCCTTCTCGGGTTGAAGTCGATGCCCTCACCGCCCCGCTGGGCCTGCCCGAGGCATCAGGCCACCAGCGTGTCCGCAAGGAAAGGCCGCACCCCGGGGCTCAGTTGCGCTTCACCGACGCCGACGGGCTACGGCTCACCGCGTTCGCCACCAACACCACCAGCTACCCCGGTCGCCGCACTCGAACTCCGCCACCGGCAGCGGGACCGAGCCGAGGCGCCCGTGCCACCGGCCTGCGCGACCTGCTCCTGCACGACACCGCGCAGAACCAGATCTGGCGGGAGACTGTCCAGATCGCCCTGGAACTGCTGACCTGGATGGCGATCCTCGCTCCGACCCGGTGAAACCTGCAGGTGGGAGCCCCGGCGTCCTCGGTCCCGCCTCTTCTCCGCCGCGGCCCGGGTCGTTACGGCCGCCCGCCGTCGGCACCTGAGATTCACAGACCACCGGCCCCGGACCGACGTCGTCGCGACCGCGACTGAGCGCCTCGATGCCTTCCCGAAATCTGGCTGACCAGCAAATTCACCAGTCCTGCCGATGCTGCCCTCGTGCGCTGCGGTGACCACTGCGAGACCGGCCAGTCTCTCCCCCCCTGCGTAGATCAGCCTTCAATACGGATCAGGTAAGGACTCATGTCGTCATTGGCATCTCCAGCCTGAAAGCCCGCGGATCCGAGAATTGCGATCAACGTCGCGTACATGTGCTCGGTCACGAAGCTGAAATACCGGAATGCCGACGACTGGGTCTCGCCCTTCAGCGCACTTTCCGCTGCAGTGTCATTGAGGGATGAACTGGTCGACCACTGGACGAAGACTCCTCCCCTGGAGTCGTCTGCCGGGTCCACCCAGACCAGCACGCCCAGCGAATCGGACGCCTGGTTGACGTCCTGATGCACGGTAAACCCGGCCTTCGTCAATGCTTCGGCCGTTTTGTCGGCCAGATCGTTCCGTTCGGCGATCTCTGTCTCGCTCGCCTTTTTGATTTCGAACATCACTACCTGCTGTCATGTCGTCATGAGGCCAGGAAAGGGGGTGGGTGACCCGCCAGGTGACCCACCCCCTCGCATCTTACGAGGCTAGCCGGTTGATACCAGGAGCTAGGGGCGCCCTTGTTCCTGGATCAGGCGCGCCAGAACCTTCTCGAACGACCGGTTGATCGGTCCGATCGATCCCCACTGCACGGACCACGTGATCTCTGTGCCCTCCTTGAGGAGGTTCTCCAGATTGGGTCCGCACACGGGGCACGGTTGCCGCTCGGTATAGAGCGCGTTGATCTGTTTCGGCGAGACATCCTTCGCGGCCAGCTGAGCGAGGATGTCGTCCTCCGAGTGGAACCCGCCCCCCTTACTGAAACCGATGACGAGGTCACCGGTCTTTGGGTCATTCCAGCCCGGCACCCTCGCGACGGCCACATTTCTGTTACCGAAGACGCCGAAACCCGACTCGATTCTGGCCCGATAGGCCATGTTGGAGAGTTCGGTGCTGTTGTACGCGATCAGCCCGACGCAGGAATACTCGGGAACCGGGCTCCCGATGGTGCCCATCGGCGCGACAGTCGCGACGCGCGACTTCGGTGCGACGGAGGCGACCCGCGACACCTTTCGGCAGGCGGCGTAGAACTTCTCCGCCATCTTCCCGGCGATTCCGGCCATAGCGGCGTCAGAAAGCCTGAGGGCACTCAGCGCCTTCCACGCGTCGATGAATCCGATTCCGGTCCTGGCGGCACCGTCCATCGCCCGGACGGCGTCCGCGATAGGGCGGATGATCTTGCCGGCGAACAGCGTCGCCACGTCCACCACGGCCCAGGCGCAACCGCCCCAGCTTCCGTTCTCACCACCGGGGGTGAGTTTCTGGGCGCACCGGATCCAGCTGCCGAAGAGGATGTCGACGGGGTCGATGCCTGCCTGGTACTCCCCGATCGTGATGGTGTGCGTGACCTCGTTGTACAGCGTTTCCGTCTTGTACTCGCCCAGGTACAGGGTGTCCGCGGAGGGGCACGTGTTCGCCCATACCTCAGTGGTGCACATGTACAGGTCGAGGTCGGCCTTGTATCCGATCTTCTGGGTCATCGTGCAGTCGCCGTCATAGGCGAGCTGGTCCCACCAGCCGTCGCAGCCCTCGGTCTTCTTCAGGACCTGCGGTTCGCCGACCTGCTCGATGTGGTCGACGACGTAGAACACGCCACCGATGGGCCCGCCGGCCCCGTCAGGAACCGTCCCGGTCTCGATCTGCCCGGTGTTCCCCCTGTTCTCGGCCTGTTTCGCGGCTTCCTGGGCGGATTCGGCGTAGGCCTGGGCGTCCTTGGCGGCTTCCTCCGCTGCTGTCGCGGCGGTGTCGGCCCGCTCGGCGGCGGCTCTGGCCTGGCTGGCGGACTCCTTCGCCTGCGTGGCGGCCGCGCGGGCGGCGACCGCGTCGAGGGCGGCCGCGTCGGCGGAGTTGCGGGCGGCTTCGGCGTAGCCTTCGGCACGGCCTGCGGCCTTGTCGGCGGCCACTGCGTCGGCGGTGGCCTGGGCCTGGTAGCCGATGGTGCGGGCCAGCGACTGCTGCGCCTTCGCCGCTGCGGTCGCCGCTGCGGCCGCGTAGGTCAGTGCCTCCTTGGAGTAGCCGCGGGCGTCCGCGGCGTGCTTGGCGGCGTTCGCCGCGTGCTGGTAGGCGACCTTGGCGTCGCCCTGTGCCTGGTCGGCGATGGTCTGAGCGGCAGCCGCTTCCTCGGCCGCGTTGGTGGCATGGGCGGCCGCGACGGCCTTCTGCTGCTCGGCGATGGTCTTCGCCGCCTGGCCGGACAGGACTACCAGAGAGGCTGCCGAGTCCCTGGTGACGTACGGCGAGCCGAGCTGGATCGCGTCGTTCGCGGGAGCTGCGACCTGCGCGGCCGAGTTCCCGGCGTCCACCGCCGCCTGCGCGGTGACATAGGCGAACCCCGCCGCCTTCGCCGCGGCGACGGTGGCCTTGTTGGCCTCGGCCTGCGCCGCGTCCGCCTCGGTCTTGGCCGTCTTCGCCTGCGCCTCGGCTTCGTTGGCTGCCTTGACCGACAACGCGGCCTCGGCCGAGGCGTGCTCGGAAGCGTCGATGGCGTCGGCGGCGGCGCTGGTCGCGGTGCGTACCGCGGCGTCCGCTTGCAGCTTCGCCGCCTGCGCGTCCTCTGCGGCTGCCCGGGAGCGCTTGGCTGCGGCCTCCGCGCGGGTCGCTGCCGCGTCCGCGTCCGCTGCCGCCTGGGTGGCAGCGGCGGCCGCGGTTCGGGCCCGGCCGGCCGCTGTCTCGGCGTCGTCCGCGTGCCGGTCGGCCTCATTGGCTGCCGCCCGCGCGGCATCCGCCGCATCCCCCGCTTCCAGAGATTCGGCGTAGGCCTCCTTGGCGTCGGCCTTGGCGCGTGCCGCGTCCGCCTTCTGTTCGGCATCCCACGCGTCGTCGCGCAGTTCCCCTGCACGATCCCGGGCGGTCTCGGCGTCCTTCCTCCGGGCCACCGCCGTGGCCTCCGACGTCTCGGCCCTGCCCTTGGCGGTCTGGGCGTTGACCGCTTCGGTCTCTGCGGTCTGCCGGTGCAGGGCGGCCTCCGACTTCTTGAGGTCGGCGGTCTCCTTCTCCTTCTTCGCCGTGGCCTCTTCGGCCTCGGCTTTCAGCCGCTTGGCATGCGCCTCGGCCGCCGCCGCCTTCGCGTCCGCCTCCGCGCCCAGGGACTCGGTGAGCTTGGTCTCGGCCAGCTCCTTGTCCTTCTTGGCGTTGTCACGGTGCAGCTTGGCCGCGTCCGCGGCTGCCTTGGCCTGCAGTTCGGCCCGGTAGGCCGCCTCCTTGCGGAACTCAGCCTTGGACTGCGCGGTCTGCGCCAGCGCCCGCTGGGCGATCGTGGCGCTGTCAGCCGCCGCCGCCCTGGTGGCCGCCTCGGCGGTCTCGCCGGCCTTCAGCAGCGCCGCGACCGCGGCCGCCGCGCCCTGCGTGACCTGTGCCTTCTGCTGGCCTACCAGCAGACCGCGGCCCCGCGGCGCCCCGTTGGCGTCCGCGATCGCGTACGCCGCCTGCTCGGCGGTGGTACTGGCGGTCTGGGCGATCTTCGCGGCCGTCGCCTGGCGCTTGAGCTCGGCCAGCTCGAACTTCGCTCCCGCACGCGCGGCGCCCAGTCGCTGCGTCGCCGTGGTGAACTGTGACGACGGCGGAACGCTGCCGTTGTGCTCGGAGACCTTGAACAGCACCTTCTGCGTGGCAGCGGTGCCGCAGACGGCCGCGAGCGCGTCCTGTCCGGCGGTGTACGTGGGGAAGTTAAGGCACTTGTTCGCCCCCAGGTTCTCCAGGGTGGTGCCGGCCCGGATGCTGAACTTCCACGCCTGCATGGGCGTGCCGTTGCAGGTCCAGATCTGGATCTTCGTCTGGTCGGTGGCAACGTCGAGGCATTTCTGCGAGTTCACGTTCTGCAGGCTGTAGCCCTCGCCGTAGTCCCCGTTGATCCTCCACTGCTGGGCGGCCGCCGTGGAGCAGGTGACGACCTCGACGGCCGTGCCGTTCGCGGTGCCGGAACCCTGCACGCCCAGGCACTTGCCGGTCGCGCCCGGGATCTCGACGGCCATCGGGGAGGTGCCGGTCCAGCCGATACCGCCCGAGGACCAGTAGTCCTGCCAGCGGGTGATGTGGTCGGCGACCCACGAGTAGCCGAGCATCTTGCCCATCGACTCGGAGGCCACGGCCAGTGCCTGGACGGCGTTCTTGTTCGCGGCCAGGATGTCGTTGCGCTTGGTGGCCTGCGAGCTGATCTCCTGCTGCCATTCCGCCGCGGCGGTCGCGGAGACCTCGCCCAGGACTTTCCCCGGGTCGATGGGATCACGCCACGCACAGGCGGCGAAGCGGGACTTGAGGTCCTCGACCGCGATTCGGTGCTCGGCGGTACCCGGCACCGGCGCCTTGTTCGGGAAGCCGCCCGAGCTCAGGAAGAGGCGGGCGTTGTCCGCGCCGGTCGGCTCCAGGCTCCCGTTCGTCAGGTGCTTGTAGGCGTCCCGCAGGGACGGGTCGGAGGTGCTGCCGTACAGCGGCTGTCCCAGAGCCTTGACCGCCTCGACGGTCTGCTTGTCGGCCGGCGGAGTCGCGTCCTCGTAGAAGTCGCTGTCGTTCTTCCAGAACTGGTCGGCGATCCACCCCGTGAGGCCGGTCTGGGAATAGAAGTCCTCACCGTCGTCTCCGCTGGTCCCGGGCGGCCATTCGAAGTCGGCGGAAGAACCAAAGCCGCCCGGCGTCTCAAGCCCGGTTATCTTCCAGCTGTTGTGGAGCGCGTCGAGCCGGTCCAGCTCAGCAAGCGCGGCATCCCGGTCCGACTGGTACGCGGTGGCGAGCGGCGTGTCTTCCCAGTAGTCCCGGTCTGCCAGCTCTCGCAGCCGCTCCGGACTCTGATTGAGCCCGTCCTTCGCGCTGGTGGCCATGGCCGGTCCGCCCAGCCGCAGTACGTCGCTCATCAGGCACTGGTCCTGCCGCAACAGCTCGGCGGGGGTGTCCTCGTACCAGTCGTAGTCGCTGGCCAACTCGGTCGGCGGTGCCGTGTACCCATCGCTCACACCCGCCCCGGCCAGTAGGGCCATGGCAAGCAACGGCGGGAGCAGACGACCGGTCAAGCGGGTGTGTCGAAGCAGGGGTCTGGAAGACCCCGAGGGTCTGGAACGCAATGGAAGGCCACTTCTCTGATCAGGGAGCCGACCGAAGGATGCGGCGCGGCCGGCATGACTCAGCGGCCTTGCGCCCTCAAACCTGACGGCCACTCAAGAGGTGGGTCCGAACATGGAACAAGAGTTCGGGTGTGGGGCAGGATGGTACCCAGACGGCGGCAGACTTGGGTAGAGAGCGATCTTTCCCGGCAGGAGAGTTGAGAAGCTGTTGTCTTCTGGGTGTGGTCGCCGAGTTTCCGCTGGTCGGGGCCTCCCGGCCGACCAGCAGGGGCACGGTCTGACCACAGAGCCCGGATGGCTCAGGCGTGGAGAGTGCTCACCTGCTGGCGGCTACGGACCGTGGCCCCTCTCACGGCTCGATGAATCCCGCCAGGAGTGAAGTCGCCCTTCCTGTCGCGTAGATGACGCACCTTTTTCTCCCTGCTGCGGAGGTGCTGGATGTCGCCGGTGATGAGGTTGCTCGATGAACAGGAGGTCGCTGCCCCGGGGCCGTCGCATACCGCGCATGGAGTAAGGGGGACGGCTGCCGTACACCATAGGGAGGCCGGAGACCTCCCCCTGGCGGCGAGCGGTGCGGAACGGTGGTCCGTCTAGGGTCGGAGCATGGAGATCCCCGATGCGAGTACGCCCCGGTGGCGGCGGCTGCCCCGCAGACGTGGCCGGTGGGCCGCGGGCCTCGCGGCGCTCGCCGTGCTGGCCGGTGCGGGCGCCTGGAACGCCGCGGCCGACGACGGCGGGCCCGCCGTGCACCGCCAGGACCGGATGATGAGGACGGACGGGGTGTCCCTCGACACCTCGTACTTCACCGCCGGGGGCACCGGGCGCCGGCCCGCCGTGCTGATCGCGCACGGCTTCGGCGGCAGCAAGGACGATGTGCGGGCGCAGGCCGAGCAACTGGCCCGTTCCGGATACGCCGTGCTGACCTGGTCCGCCCGCGGGTTCGGGAAGTCGGGCGGCGACATCGCGCTCAACGACCCCGACCGTGAGATCGAGGACGTGTCCCGGCTGATCGACTGGCTGGCGGACCGGCCCGAGGTGCGGCTCGACGCGAAGGGCGACCCCCGTGTCGGGATCACCGGGGCCTCCTACGGCGGAGCCGCCGCGCTCCTCGCCGCCGGGTACGACAAGCGCGTCGACGCCATCGCCCCGCGGATCACGTACTGGAACCTCGCCGACGCGCTCTTCCCCGACGGGGTCTTCAAGAAGCTCTGGGCCGGAATCTTCGTCACCACCGGCGGCGGCTGCCAGAAGTTCGAGAAGCGGCTCTGCGCGATGTACGAACGGGTCGCCGTCAGCGGAAAGCCGGACGCCGCCGCGCGGGCGCTGCTGACCGAACGCTCGCCGAGCGCCGTCGCCGACCGCATCGAGGTGCCCGCGCTCATCGTGCAGGGACAGTCCGACTCCCTCTTCCCGCTCGGCCAGGCCGACGCCATGGCCAGGGCCATCAGCGGCAACGGCGCACCGGTCGCCGTCGACTGGACCGCCGGCGGGCACGACGGCGGCGACCTGGAGACCGACCGGGTCCAGCACCGGATCGGCGACTGGTTCGACCGGTACCTCAAGGACGACAAGAACGCCGACACCGGACCCGCCTTCCGCGTCACCCGCACCGGAGGCGTCGACTCCACCGACGGGGCCGCCCTCACCCGCGGGGCGAGCAGCGATACGTACCCGGGGCTGAGCAGCGGCGCGCGGAGCATCGAGCTGGGCCGCCGCACGGAAACGTTCCGCAACCCCGCAGGGGCGGGCCCGCCCGCCATCTCCGCCGTTCCCGGAGTCGGCGGCGGACTCGCGCGGCTCTCGTCCCTCGGTGTCGGGCTCTCGGTCGACTTCCCCGGGCAGTACGCCCGCTTCGAGTCGGCCCCGCTGGACAAGCCGCTGAGCGTCACCGGCTCGCCGACCGTCGAGGTCGACGTCAAGGCCGGGCGCGGCGACGCGGTCCTGTTCGGCAAGGTGTACGACGTGTCGCCGGACGGCAAGCAGCAGGTGCTGCCCTCCCAGCTGGTCGACCCCTTCCGGATCACCCCGGCCCAGCAGGGCAGGCCGGTCCTGCTGACCCTCCCCGCCATCGACCACCGGTTCGACGCGGGCCACCGGCTCCGCCTCGTCCTCTCCGCCACCGACCTCGGCTACGCCTCACCGGCCGAGCCGACGACGTACACCGTGACCCCCACCGGCCCGCTGGCCGTACCCACCGCCCCCGGCCTGAGGACCGCGGCCACCGCCCTGCCCTGGTGGATCTGGGGCCTCCCGGCCGCCGCCGCGGTGATCGCCGCCCTGCTGCTGCTCACCGCCCGCCGCCGCACCGCGACACCCGCACCCGATCCGGCACTCGCCGACGTACCCCTCCAGATCACCGGCCTGTCGAAGAAGTACGCCGGGGCCGGCGACCGGTACGCCGTGAAGGAGCTGTCCTTCCGGGTCGAGAAGGGGCAGGTCCTCGGCCTCCTCGGGCCCAACGGCGCGGGCAAGACCACGACGCTGCGCATGCTCATGGGCCTGATCACCCCCGACGACGGCGGGATCCGGGTCTTCGGGCACGCCATCCGGCCCGGCGCGCCCGTGCTGTCCCGGGTCGGCTCCTTCGTCGAGGGCGCCGGCTTCCTGCCGCACCTGTCCGGCCGCGCCAACCTGGAGCTGTACTGGCAGGCCACCGGGCGCCCCGCCGAGGACGCGCACCTGGAGGAGGCCCTGGAGATCGCCGGGCTCGGCGACGCCCTGGCCCGCGCCGTCCGCACCTACTCGCAGGGCATGCGGCAGCGGCTCGCCATCGCCCAGGCCATGCTCGGCCTGCCGGACCTGCTCATCCTCGACGAACCGACCAACGGCCTCGACCCGCCCCAGATCCGCGAGATGCGTGACGTGATGATCCGTTACGCGGCCGGAGGCCGGACCGTCATCGTCTCCAGCCATCTGCTCTCCGAGGTCGAACAGTCCTGCACCCACCTCGTGGTCATGGACCGGGGCCGGCTCGTCCAGGCGGGCCCGGTCGCCGAGATCACCGGCTCCGGCGACATGCTGCTCGTCACCACCGCCCGGGAGGTCGCCGAACCGCTGGTGGAGAAGATCGCCGCACTGGCCGGGATCGGCTCGGCGGTCCGCACCGGCGACGGGCGCGGACTGCTGGTCCGGCTCGACGGCGCCACCCCGTCCGGACTGATCGCCGAACTGGTCAGGCTGGACGTGCCGTTGACCGGTGTCGGACCGCACCGCCGCCTGGAGGACGCGTTCCTCACCCTGATCTCCGGAGGCTCCGCATGAGTGCCGCAGTCGATCTCACCGGGAGCGCCGAAGCCTCCGGCTACCGGGCCCGGCGCACCCTGCCGCTGCGCGTGGAGGCGGTGCGCCAGCTGCGCAGACGCCGCACCCTGCTCATGGGCGGGGTGCTGGGCGTGCTGCCGTTCGTCCTGATCGCCGCCTTCGCGATCGGCGGCACCCCGGGTTCGCGGGGCGGTGGCAGCGACCGGATCACGCTGATGGACACGGCGACCGCGTCCGCCGCGAATTTCGCCGCGACCTGCCTGTTCGTCTCCGCCGGGTTCCTGCTGGTGGTCCCGGTCGCGCTGTTCTGCGGGGACACCGTCGCCTCCGAGGCGAGCTGGTCGTCGCTGCGCTATCTGCTGGCGGCGCCCGTGCCACGGGCCAGGCTGCTGTGGAGCAAGCTCGTCGTGGCGCTCGGCTTCAGCCTGGCCGCGATGGTCCTGCTGCCCCTGGTCGCGCTGGGCGCGGGAGCCGTCGCGTACGGCTGGGGGCCGCTCGAACTGCCCACCGGGGGAGCGCTCGCCGCCTCGGTGGCCGTGCCCCGCCTCGCGCTCGTCGTCGCGTTCGTCTTCGTGTCCCAGCTCGTCACCGCCGGGCTGGCGTTCTGGCTCTCCACGAAGACCGACGCCCCGCTGGGCGCGGTCGGCGGCGCGGTCGGACTGACCATCGTCGGCAATGTGCTGGACGCCGTCACCGCGCTCGGCTCCTGGCGCGAATTCCTGCCCGCGCACTGGCAGTTCGCCTGGGCGGACGCGCTTCAGCCCGGCATCGAGTGGGGTGGCATGGCCAAGGGGGCGGCGATCTCGGTGAGCTATGCGCTGATCCTGTTCGCCTTCGCCTTCCGGGGGTTCAGTCGTAAGGACATCGTGTCCTGAGCTTGACGTTCCGCCGGATTCCCCGCCCCCGTTGCCGCATCGAGACCATTCCGCAACGACTTCGTCCGCTCCCCGGCGCCGCCGCGCACGTCACATTCACAAGTGCTGACACGACGACACCGGGGGCTGACGATGGAACGCCGGACAGGCAAGTACACGAAGAAGTACGTGCGGACGTGGCAGGGGGCACTCGGGGTGCTGCTGGCGGGCGGGGTACTGCTCACCGGCTGCTCCGGGACGTCCACCGGCAACAAGTCGACCGCCGACCGCCGGGGCGGAGCGCTTCCCGCACCCGGCCCCGCCGCCCCGGGCGGTGCCGCCGACCGCGACGGCGCGGAGAAGCCGGACGGGCTGCGGGAGTCCGCGCCGCCCGACTACCTCTCCACCTTCGCCCTGGACGTCGACACCGCCTCGTACGGCTACGCCCGCCGCACCCTCGCCGACGGCGGCCTGCCGGAGCCGTCCACCGTGCGGCCCGAGGAGTTCGTCAACAGCTTCCGCCAGGGCTACCGGCGCCCGGACGGCAACGGTTTCACCGTGAACGTCGACGGGGCCCGCGCCGGGGACAAGGGCGACGACTGGTCGCTGGTGCGGGTGGGGCTGGCCACCCGGGCCGCCCCCGCCCGTGACGAACGCCCGCCCGCCGCGCTCACCTTCGTCGTCGACATCTCCGGCTCGATGGCCGAGGAGGGCCGCCTCGACCTGGTGAAGAAGTCCCTGGACCTCCTCACCGACGAACTCCGCGACGACGACTCGGTCTCCCTGGTCACCTTCAGCGACGAGGCGGAGACCCTGCTGCCGATGACCCGGCTGCGCGACCACCGCGGCCGGATCCGCGACCGGGTCGACGCCATGGAACCCACCGACTCCACCAACGTCGAAGCCGGCGTCCGCCGAGGGTACGAGGAGGCGGTCGACGGCCACGTCGAGGGCGCCAACAACCGGGTCGTGCTGCTCTCCGACGCCCTCGCCAACACCGGCGAGACCGACGCCGACGCCATCCTGGAGCGCATCGGCTCCGCCCGCCGCGACCACGGCATCACCCTCTTCGGGGTCGGCGTCGGCAGCGACTACGGCGACGCGCTGATGGAACGGCTCACCGACAAGGGCGACGGCCACACCACGTACATCGCCGACGAGGAGCAGGCCCGCAAGGTCTTCGTCGACCAGCTGCCCGCCCACCTCGAACTGACGGCGCGCGACGCCAAGGCCCAGGTCGCCTTCGACCGGAAGACCGTCGAACAGTTCAGGCTTGTCGGGTACGAGGACCGCAAGGTCGCCGACGAGGACTTCCGCGACGACCGCGTGGACGGCGGCGAGGTCGGCCCCGGCCACACGGTGACCGCGCTCTACGCCGTACGCCTGCGGCCGGGTGCCTCGGGCCACGTGGCGACCGCCACCGTGCGCTGGCTGGACCCCCGGACCAGGGCCCCGCACGAGCAGCGGGGCACCGTCGGGACCGGCGCGATCGACGGCCCGCTGTGGGACGGTGGCAGCAAGCGCCTCCAAGTGACCGCCGTCGCCGCCTACTTCGCCGAGGCGCTGCGCGGCGAACGGCTGCCGGACGCGCCCGGACTCGGTGAACTCGCCTCGCGGGCCCGGAAACTGGCGTCCGCGACCGAGGACGACTCGGTGCGGAAGCTGGCGGCCATGATCGGACAGGCCGAGCGGCTCAAGGGCGGCTCGGGAGACGGCGGTTCCGGGGAAGCGCCGGAGGGCGAACTGGACTGACCGGGGGAGCGGGGCAGGGAGGGCCGGACGGTCCACGGCTTCCTGCGGAAGTCGGATGTGCCGCCCGTCCGCCGAGGACATGATGGCCACCATGTCCTCCTCCCTGTTCCTGGCGCTCGCCGTGCTCACGACGGGCCTCTACGCCGGATTCATGCTGACGTTCCTGACAGCGGTCATGCCGGGCATCGCGGCGCTGCCCGACGAACGGTTCACGGCTGCCATGCGCCGCTTCAACGAGAAGGTGCCGGGTCCGGCCTTCCTGGTCCTCTTCCTCGGGGTGATCGCCTTCCCGGCCGTCGTGGCCCTCGGCGGCGACGGCGGCTCGGACCGGGTGCTCGCCGTCGTGGCGCTGGTCTGCGCGGTGGCCGGCCACCTGATCACGATCGCCGGCAACATCCCGCTCAACAAGGCGCTCGCGGAGTCCGAGGGCGGCGACGACAGCGCGGCCCGCGCGGCCTTCGAGGCCCCCTGGAACCGGCTCCACCGGGTCCGGACCCTCCTGTCCCTCACCGCGTTCGCCCTGCTGGCCGTGGTCGGGGCGGATTTCTAGGAACGGCCCCGGGGCCGTTCCGGCGGGCCGGTTCTTTCCGTTCAGAAGTCCCTCCGTCCAGGAGTTCCCTTCTCTCAGAAGTCGAACGTGTCGATGTTGCCCCGGTCGAACACGGTCGGCTTGCCGAGGACGACCTCACCGTCCTTGCCGACCGTGTACGCACCGAGCCGGCCCGCCTCGAACGTCTCCCCCTCCGCACCCCTGATCCGCCCCGACGCCAGCGCGGCGGCGGCGTACGCGCCGAGGTAGCCCAGATCCTCCGGGTTCCACAGCGAGAACTGCCCGACGGTGCCGTCCTTGACGTACTTGCGCATCTGGTTCGGCGTACCCAGGCCGTTCAGCACGACCTTGCCCTTGTACGAGGAGTCGCTCAGATAGCGGGCGGCGGCGGCGATGCCGACGGTGGTGGGCGAGATGATGCCCTTGAGGTCCGGGTACGCCTGCAACAGGCCCTGCGTCTGCTGGAACGACTTCTGGTCCGCGTCGTCCCCGTACGCCACCTTCACCAGCTTCATGTCCTTGTACCTGGGCAGCTTCAACTCGTCCCGCATGAAGCCGATCCAGGTGTTCTGGTTGGTGGCGTTCTGGGTGGCCGAGAGGATCGCGATCTTCCCCCGGTAGCCGATCTGCTCACCGAGGTGGCGGACCAGACCGCGGCCGATCTCCTCGGAGCCCGCCTGGTTGATGAAGAGCTGCCGGCAGTCCTTGGCGGTGTCGGAGTCGTACGCGACGACCTTGATGTTCTTCCGCATGGCCTGCTTCAGCGGGCCGCACACCGCGTTGGGGTCGTTGGCCGCCACCAGGATCGCGTCCTGGCGCTGCTGGATCAATGTGTTGATGTAGCTGACCTGCGAGGAGGCACCGGCGTCGGACGGACCGACCTCCTTGCCCGTACCGCCGAACTCCCGGGCGGCCGCGATGCCAGCGTCGTCCACGATCTTCTCGTACGGATTGTTGATCTGCTTGGGCAGGAAGGCGAGCTTCAGGTCCTTCCTCAGCGGCGCGTCCGGATCGGCCTTCGCCGTCGTCCCGGTCTTCGCGGAGCCCCGGTCCGTGCTGTCCTTGGTGGTGCCGGAGCAGGCGCTCAGGGCGAGGGCGAGCGACACGGCGGTGGCGGCGGTCGCGACGGTGCGGAGCATCATGGCGGTGAGGTGCCTTTCGACAGGAGGCGGGAGACGGGGGCGGTTCAGGACGGGGAGTCCGCGGCGCGCCGGTGCCGTCGCTCGACGAAGGCGGCGATCACCCGGGGCGTGAGGACGGACGCCACGAGCAGCAGGCCGGTCACGATCACCTGCACCTCGTTGGCGATGTCGTTGAGCGTCAGGAGGTTCTTCAGCACCCCGATCAGCAGCACCCCGGCGACCGCGCCGAAGAGGGTGCCCTTCCCGCCGTCGAAGTCGATGCCGCCGAGCAGCACGGAGGCGATGACGAGCATCTCGAAGCCGAGTCCGTTGTCGGCGCGGGCACTGCCGTACCGCAGGGTGAACAGGACACCGGTGAACGAGGCGAACAGCCCCGTCACGACGAACAGCAGCAGCTTGATCCGCTTGACGCGGATCCCCGCGAAGTACGCCGCCTCCTCCTGGGCACCGATCGCGAACAGCGCACGGCCCAGGCCCGTGGCGTGCAGCACGATCGCGGTGAGCACCGCGAGGACGGCGAACAGCAGGACCGGGTACGTGAGGAAGGTGCCGGGCACGGTGGTGGTGTCGACGGCCCAGTCCGCGTACTTCTGCGGGAAGCCCGTCACCGCGTCGCTGCCCAGCGCCACCGAGGCCAGCCCGCGGTAGAGGGCCAGGGTGCCGATGGTGACGGCCAGTGACGGCAGCCCCACCCGGGTGACCAGCCAGCCGTTGAGCAGCCCGCCCGCCGCACCGGCCAGCAGCACCACCGGCACGATCGCCTCGAAGGCCCAGCCGGCGTTCCACAGCGCACCGGTCAGCGCGCTGCCCAGGCCCAGCATCGAGGCGACCGAGAGATCGACCTGCCCGGCGACGACGAGCAGTGTCATCGGCAGCGCGAGTACGGCGACCTCGACGATGTCGTCGAAGGCGAAGGCGAGGTTGTCGGCGGAGCCGAAGCCGTCCGTGGAGCCGAGGCCGATGGCGAAGACCGCCACCAGGAGCACCCCGACCGCGGTGTCCCAGCGCAGCGCCAGGCCCCGTACGAGGCTTCCCCTCGTCCGCGCGGCGTCCGCCGCCCCCCGGGTCTCAGACTCCGTTCCCATGCCGGGCGCTCCTCTTCCTCAGTGCGGCGGTCATCCGCAGGTTCACGACCCGGTCGACGCCGATGGCGAGCAGCAGCAGCGCACCGGTGAGGGCGCCCTGCCAGAAGGAGTCGACCTTCAGGACGACCAGGACGCTGCCGATGGTGGTGAGCAGCAGCGCGCCCAGGGCCGCGCCCCAGACCGTTCCCGTACCGCCGGTGATGGCGACGCCACCGACGACGACGGCGCTGACGACGGTCAGCTCCCAGCCGTGCGCGTTGTCCGCGACGACCGTGCCGAACCGGGCCAGCCACAGCGCCCCGGCGAAACCGGCGACGGCCCCGGAGAAGACGTACGCGGCGAGGATCCGGCGGCGGACCGGGATCCCGGCGAGCAGCGCGGCCTCCGGGTTCGAGCCGATCGCGTACAGCTCCCGGCCCGAGGCGCGGTCGCGCAGGAAGGACGCGGTCGCGGCGAGCACCACCAGGGCGATCAGCGGCAGATACGGCACGCCGAGGACGCTGCCGCTGCCGAGCCGCAGCACCGGGTCGGGCACCTCGGCGGCGCCGATCTGGTCGCCCCGCGCCCACCAGTAGTCGACGCCCTGGATGATGTAGAGCATGCCCAGCGTCACGACGAGCGCGGGGACCCCGCCGAAGCTGACCAGGGCGCCGGAGACGAGCCCGCAGACCACGCCGACGGCGGCGCCGAGCAGCAGCACGGCGAGCACGCCGTGGTCCGTCCCGGCGACGAACCTGCCGCAGGCGAAGGCGGCGAGACCGACCACGGAACCGACCGACAGGTCGATGTTGCGGGTGATCACGACGGCCGACTGGCCGACCGCGAGCAGCACCAGGATCGAGGCGTTGAGCAGCAGGTCCCGGACGCCCTGGCCGGACAGGAACCGCGGGTTGGCGAGGTACGTGCCGAGGATCAGCAGGGCCAGTGCCCCGGCGATGGAGATCTCACGGGCCCGGAACACCGCTTCCACCAGCGAGGAGGCGCCGCGCGCCGGAGCCCCGGCGCCGGTGTCCGGCGGACCGTCCACGGTGGTGGTCATGGCGCCGCCCTTCCGCCCACTCCGGCCGCCGCGGCCAGGACCGTCTCCTCGGTGGCGCTCCCGCGCGGGAGTTCGGCGACGAGCCGGCCCTCGCGCATGACGAGCACCCGGTCGGCCATCCCGATCACCTCGGGCAGATCGGAGGAGATCATCAGCACCGCGAGCCCGTCCGCCGCCGACGCGGAGAGCAGCCGGTGCACCTCGGCCTTGGTGCCGACATCGATGCCCCGGGTCGGTTCGTCGACGACGAGCACCGACGGTCCGGTCGCGAGCCACTTGGCGAGCACGACCTTCTGCTGGTTGCCGCCGGACAGCACGCCCACGGCGTCGGCCAGGCGGTGGTACGTGAGCCGGAGGCGCAGCGCCCAGTCGGCGGCCCGGTCGCGCTCCAGGGCGCGGCGGACGAGCCCGTGTCTGCGGAGCTCGCCGAGGCCGGTGAGCCCGATGTTGCGCTCGATGGACATCTCCATGACGAGCCCGCGCTGACGGCGGTCCTCCGGGACGAGCGCGAGCCCGGCGGCCATCGCGGCGGTCGGCGAGCCGGGGCGCAGCACGGTGCCGTCGACCCGGACCTCCCCGGCGTCCGCGCGGTCGACGCCGAAGACCGCCTGGGCGACCTCGGTCCGGCCGGCGCCGACGAGCCCGGCGAGCGCCACGATCTCCCCGCGCCGGACCTCGAAGGACACATCGCGGAAGGCGCCCTCGCGGGTCAGCCGGCGGACCGACAGGGCGACCTCGCCGACCGTCGCGTCCTGCTTCGGATAGAGGTCGTCCAGATCGCGGCCGACCATCCGGCGCACCAGAGCGTCCGCGGTCAGCCCGGCCAGCGGCTCGGACGCGATCAGGCGGCCGTCGCGCAGCGTCGTGACCCGCCCGCACAGCTCGAAGATCTCGTCGAGCCGGTGCGAGATGAACAGCACGGCCGCGCCCTCGTCGCGCAGCGTCCGCACCACGGAGAAGAGCCGGGCCGTCTCGGCGCCGGTGAGCGCGGCCGTCGGCTCGTCCATGATCAGGACCCGGGCGTCGAAGGAGAGCGCCTTGGCGATCTCGACGATCTGCTGGTCCGCGATGGAGAGCCCGCGGGCCGGCCGGTCGGGGGTCAGGCCGACCCCGAGCCGGCGCATCAGCGCCGCGGTGGCCCCGCGCACCGCGCGGTGGTCGATCCGGCCGAGGCGGCGCCGGGGCTGACGGCCCATGAAGATGTTCTCGGCGATCGACAGGTCGGGGAAGAGCGCCGGTTCCTGGTAGATGACGGCGATCCCGGCGTCGCGGGCGTCGGCGGGCCCGTGGAAGGCGACGGGCGCACCGTCGAGCAACAGCTGCCCGCCGTCCGGGCGGTGCACTCCGGCGAGCGTCTTGATGAGGGTGGACTTGCCCGCGCCGTTCTCCCCGGCGAGCGCGTGGACCTCGCCGGGACGCAGCGTCAGGGACACCTCGTGCAGGGCGCGTACGGCGCCGAAGGACTTGCTCACGTTCCTCAGCGCCAGGACCGGGGCGGCGGGGGCCGGGGCCGGCGGCGGGTCCTCGGCGGGCTGGTTCATGGGGCTCCTCGGCGGTGGCGGACGCGGGTGGAGCGCGGTGCCGGAGCACCGTGAAAGGTTTCAATGAGGTAGCTCGGAAGCTAGACGGGGAGCGCGGGCGCAGTCAATGGTGCGGTGGCGGCCCTGTTCCGCCCCGCATGTCAGGGGCCCGGACGCAGGCGCGCGTCAGGGACCTGGACGCAGGTATGCGTCAGGGGCCCGGACGCAGGTGCGCGTCAGGGGCTCGGTCGGGACGCCAGAGTGCGCTCGATGCCCGCCCGCACGTAGGTGCGCGCGAGCCGTCCGCGCCTGATGCGCCACGGCGGGGACACCTGGTGCGGCCCGGCCCCGTACCGGCGGCGGTGGATGTCGCGGACGACCTCGGCCGGCGCACCCCATGCGGTCAGCACCTCCAGCGCCTGCCCCTTGGTGATGAGCCGGCCCTCCCGCAGGGTGACCGAGGCCCGCGCGAGCGTCAGCAGACCGAGGTCCACCCAGATGTCCTCCAGCCAGAGCGCGGGCCGGGCGCTCGCCGGGTACCAGAAGTCCCTCAGGTCGCCCCGGACGAACTCCGCCAGTTCCTGGTCGGTCACCTCCGCGACGAGCCCGGCGGGCCCCGGACCGTACAGCGACAGCCCGCCCGTGGTCAGCTCCCGCCGGGTGACCGGTGTGACCGGCCGCTCGAACAGCCGGGACTGCGCCCAGGTCACATGGTCGCGTCCGGCGTCGGCCAGCCGCGCGCGCACCACGTAGGAGCAGTGCAGCCCGGCGGCCTCCGGCACGTCCGCGATCAGCGTGCGGTGCAGCTGTTCGAGCCGCTGCCGCTGCGGGGCGGTGACCGACGCGCCGACGAGGGCCACGAGGTCGAGGTCGCTGCGGCCGGGCCGGTAGTCGCCCAACGCCAGCGACCCGTGCGCCCAGAGGGCCTCCAGCGGAACGACACGGCCGGCTTCGGCGGTGAACCGTTCCAGCAGCCGGGTGGGCCGCGCCCCGGAAGCATCCATGGACCCGACCATGACACGGGACGGTCCGGGCCCGACAGCCCCCGGCGTCCCCGGAGCCGCCGCGGCGCGCGCCCCGCCGCCCGACTCCACTCGACTCGGCCCGCCGCGACCGTAGTTCCCCATCGGGATTTCGTCGGCCGTTCACGTAGTGGAGCTGTAACAGTCCTTGAGGTGGTGCAACTGCCGTACGCCGTCGCCGGTCTGAGTCTGCGCAGCGCCGGTGCTCCACCGGAGCACCGCGCTGTCCACGCAAACCTTTCCGAAACCCGAACGAAGGAGTCCACGTGGCATCCCGTGCCCTAGGAACCACCGTGGTCCTCGCCATCGCCGTGGCGACCGCCGTGACCACCTTCTCCACCGCCCAGGCATCGACGCCCGCCCGCGCCACCGCCTCGGCGCCGGCGTCCGCGAACGGCGCCGCGCCCGCACCGGCCCCCCGGCGCGACGACTTCAACGGGGACGGCTACCCGGACCTGGCCTTCGCCGCGCCCGGCGCCACCGTCGACGGCACGTCCGAGGCCGGGTACGTGGGTGTGGTGTACGGCTCCAAGAACGGGCTGCGGACCGCCACCAAGCAGGTCTTCACCCAGAACTCGCCCGGCATACCGGACTCCGCCGAGAGCGGCGACACGTTCGGCAGCTCGGTGGTCTCCGCCGACCTCGACAAGGACGGCTACACCGACCTCGTGGTCGGCGCGGGCAACGAGAAGATCGGTTCGTTCAAGGAGGCCGGTTCGCTCACCGTCATCTGGGGCGGCGCGAACGGGCTGTCCGGCGGCGCGACCCTCCTGACCGGCGATCACGAGTACGCCGGCATCGGCTCCAAGACCGTCGTCGGCGACTTCGACGGCGACGGCGCCCCGGACATCGCCACCCTCGAACTGGGTGACACCTA
This sequence comes from Streptomyces sp. DvalAA-43, assembly GCF_900091725.1. Taxonomy (GTDB): domain Bacteria; phylum Actinomycetota; class Actinomycetes; order Streptomycetales; family Streptomycetaceae; genus Streptomyces; species Streptomyces pulveraceus. The sequence continues at coordinate 195,109 of NZ_FMBW01000074.1, forward strand.
CGTCCTGTCCGGCCCGTTCAAGCGCGACGGCAGCACCGCGGCCCCCGCCCGCCTGATCCCCGACATGGACGATCTGCGCTACATGGACGTCGCCGCGGGCGACTTCAACGGCGACGGCCGTGACGACCTGGCCTCCGTCGTCCACGACGGCGACGAGTACGACGCCCGCCGCATCCTCATCCGCAACGGCGGCGCCACCGGCCTCACCGAGAAGTACACCACCGTCAAGGCGTCCAACGGCTACAACCTCCAGGGCGGCGAGACCATCACGGCCGGCCACATCAACGGTGACAAGTACGCCGACCTCGTCGTGGGCCGCACGGTCGAGGGCTACGACAGCGATCTGAACTACCCGCTCGCCCTGGGCGGCATGATCACCTACGTACCGGGCAGCGCCACCGGCCCGCGCGGCGACCGCGCCAAGGTCTTCAACCAGGACACCGCCGGTGTCCCCGGTGCCGCCGAGGTGCACGACGAATTCGGCGGATCGCTCTCGATCGGCGACATGAACGGCGACGGCTACGGCGACCTCGCCGTCGGTGTCCCCGGCGAGGCCCTCGGCACGAAGAAGAAGGCGGGCTCGGTCCTGGTCCTCCCCGGCACCGCGTCCGGCCCGACCGGTACCGGCACGATCGGCTTCAACCAGGACACGCCCGACGTCCCCGGCGCGGCCGAGGCCGGTGACCTGTTCGGCGGCGCCGTCAAGCTGGTCGACGCCAACCACGACGGCCGCAGCGAACTGGCCGTCGGCGCCCCCGGCGAGAACACCGGCGCAGGCTCCCTGTGGGTCTTCCCGGCCACGGCGAAGGGCCTGACGGCCAAGGGTTCGTTCACCTTCGGCCACGGAACCCTGGGCACGGTGGCGAAGTCCGCAGCACTCGGCTCGTCCTTCAACCGCTGACCGCCCCGCCTCCCCCGCGAGCGGGTCGCTCCGGGGGAGAGCCACCCGTAGAGGGCACGCAAGCACCGGCCGCCCTCATGGCCACCCGAGGGCGGTCCGGTGCTTACACGCCCTCTACGGGCCACCCTTTAGTGTGCGTCCGACCATGGAAAAGGCCCTCCGGGGTGGAGGGCCTCACAATGGTGCGCGATGCGCGCCCCCGGCAGGACTCGAACCTGCGGCCAAGCGCTTAGAAGGCGCCTGCTCTATCCACTGAGCTACGGGGGCCGGGTGGTGGCCTCGGCGGCCTGGAGCCCTGGGGCCGGGCCGGTCGGTGACCTGCCGGGACAAGGATAGGGCTCCGATCGCCTCGTACTGGTTGCTTCACCTGCGTGGCACGATGTGGAGGTTCGGTGAAGCGAACCGATAATCGCAGGTAGGTGGGATTCGCGCAGCGCTTTTCACGCCTCGCGCCCCGGGTGTTGTGCACTCGTTATGCCTGCGCCCCACTCGTCCCGTCTGTCCTGACTTCGTTCCTGGGAGGGAACCGGCGCGCAGAGGTGGCTATACGCTTCAAAAAGGCGCCAAAATTGGGCATTCTTCGCATGTGGTGACCTTGGACGTACGGCCTCAGCTCATCGACGCACTTTCCGCCCTGCGCGACCGTGTCGCCGCCGTGCGTCTTCCGCTTCCGCTGCCGGGGGCCGCGCGCGCCCGGCGCACCCGGAGCGAGCTGCTCGCCCAGCTCGACGACTATCTGCTCCCCCGGCTCAGGGACCCCGAAGCACCGCTGCTCGCGGTCATCGGCGGGTCGACCGGGGCGGGGAAGTCGACGCTGGTCAACTCGCTGGTGGGACGACCGGTCAGCGAGGCCGGAGTGCTGCGGCCGACCACCCGGACCCCCGTGCTCGTCTGCCATCCGGATGATCACCACTGGTTCGCGGGGGTGCGCGTACTGCCGCAGCTGACCCGGATCTGGCTGCCGCCGGAGGAGTCCGGGGAGCCGGGCCGGTGCGGGGACCTCGACGGGCTGGACGGACTCCACGGCGGCGAGGAGGAGAACGGCACCGTGCTGCGGGTCGAGACCTCGCCCGGCCTGCCGCGCGGCCTCGCACTGCTCGACGCCCCCGACATCGACTCGCTCGTGGTGCGCAACCGGATGCTGGCCTCCGAGCTGATCTGCGCCGCCGACGTCTGGGTGATGGTGACCACGGCCTCCCGGTACGCGGACGCCGTGCCCTGGCACCTGCTGCGTACCGCCAAGCAGTACGACGCCTCGCTCGTCACCGTCCTCGACCGGGTGCCGCACCAGGTGATCGCCGAGGTCTCGCGGCAGTACGGGGCACTGCTCACCCGGGCGGGCCTCGGCGAGGTGCCGCGCTTCACCATCCCCGAGCTGCCCGAATCGGCCGGTGGCGGCAGCGGGCTGCTGCCCGTGACCGCCGTCGCCCCGCTGCGGGCCTGGCTCAGCCACCGCGCCCAGGACCCGGCGGCCCGTCAGCAGGCGGTCGGGCGCACGGCCGCCGGGGTCATCGACTCGCTGGACGTACGCATGCCCGAGCTGGCCGGGGCCGTCGCGGCGCAGTACGCGGCGGCCGTGCGGCTGACCGGCCTGGTCGAGGACGCGTACCGCGCCGAGGGCGCCCGGGTCCGGCGCAGGCTGCGCGGCGGCGGGGTGCTCGCCGGGGGCGCCCGGACCAGATGGCGCGGATACCCGCTGTACAGCACCTCCGGGGAACTCCTCGAAGCGCTGGTCGGGAGCCTCTCCGCACTCCTCCAGTGCGCCGTGGCCGCCGCCGACGAACAGATCCGTACGACCTGGCGGCGCGAACCCGCCGCCGGGGAGTTCGGCTTCGAGGACGTCGGCCGGGAAGCCGGGGGCTGGGGACCCGCCGAGGACATCCGGGGCCGGATCACCATGGCCGTACGGCGCTGGTGGCGGGTCCTGGAGGAGCTGGCCGAGGAGGAGGTGCGCCGCCTGGAACGCAACGCCGCGCCCGACGCCGAGACCGTGGCGGCGCTGCTGGCCGCCGCGCTGCTCGGCGGCCGCCGCACCCGGGGCGCCGGGGAACAGCTCGCCGAACGCATCGGCGCCCAGGGCGCACTGCGCCTGCGCGACAAGGGCGGGGCGCTGCTCACCGACTGCCTCGACCGGGTGATGAACGGCGAGCGCGACCGGCGGCTCGCACCGCTGGACGCGCTCGACGTGGCCCCCGAGCCGCAGGCCGAACTGATCGCCGCGCTGTCCGTACTGCAGAAGGAGAGGTGGCAGCGATGACTGCCGTCACTGACGAGGGGACCGGCCGGACCGGGAGCCCCGACGCGCAGGAGGAACGGGACACGGACGGGCGGGGCCGGATCCCGGAGGCGAGCCGGGACTGGAACGACGGGCTCATCGCCCGGCGGGCGGCGGCCAAGGCGGTGGACCCCGAACCCGAGACCGCCCCGGACGACGACGTACGGCCGCCGCTGGTCGAGGCCTATGTGCCCTCCGGCGGCCCGCTCCGGCCGCGGCTCGACGCGCTGCGCGAACTCGTCGGGCTGTCCCGGGCCCGGCTCGACGGGGCCACCCTCGCCGAAGCGGGACGGGTGCTCGACGAGGCGGCGGCCCGCCAGCGGCTCTCCTCCCGGCACACCGTCGTCGCCATCGCCGGGGCCACCGGCAGCGGCAAGTCGACGCTCTTCAACACCCTCGCGGGCGCCCAGATCTCCGACACCGGACTGCGCAGGCCGACCACCGCCGCTCCCCTCGCCTGCTCCTGGACCGACGGCGCCGCCGGGCTGCTGGACCGGCTCGCCATTCCCGGACGGCTCAGGCGCAGGCCGCAGCAGGGCGCCGCGGACACCGACGAGGCCCTCCAGGGACTCGTCCTCGTCGACCTGCCCGACCACGACTCGGCCGCGACCGAACACCGGGAGCAGGTCGACCGGGTGCTCGCGCTGGTCGACGCGGTGATCTGGGTCGTCGACCCGGAGAAGTACGCGGACGCGGCCCTGCACGAGCGCTATCTGCGGCCGCTCGCCGGGCACGCCGAGATCACCTTCGTCGTCCTCAACCAGATCGACCGGCTGCCCGGCGACGCCGCCGACCAGGTCCTCGACGATCTGCGCCGGCTGCTCGACGAGGACGGCATGGCCCTGGGCGAACACGGCGAACCCGGCGCCACCGTCATGTCCCTGTCCGCGCTCACCGGCGAGGGCGTCGACGAACTGCGCGAGGTGCTCGGCCGGTTCGTCCAGGAGCGCACCGCGGCGGCGCGCAGGCTCTCCGCGGACGTGGACGCCGCAGCGGCCAGGCTCCGCCCGGTGTACGTGGCCGAGGGCCGCCCCGGCCTCGGTGAACGGGCCCGCGAGGAGTTCGCCGACCGGCTGGCGGAGGCCGTCGGGGCGGCCGCGGCGGGCCAGGCGGCCGAGCGCGAGTGGCGCAGGAACGCCGGACGGGCATGCGGTACGCCCTGGCTGCGGCTGTGGCGCTGGTACGAGTCCACCCGGCGCCCCGGAAGCCTGGAGCGCCCGGCGCGGCCCGAGCCCCCCGAGGAGCAGCTCACCGCCCGTCAGCTGGTCGAGCAGGCGGTACGGACGCTGGCGGACGAGGCCGCCCACGGGCTGCCGGGCCCCTGGGCGCAGGCGGTCCGCGAGGCCGCGGTGCACGGTGCGGACGGGCTGCCGGAGGCGCTGGACACGCTGGCGCAGCGGGTCGGCGCCGAGCCCGCCCCCGGCGGTTCGGCGGTGGTGGCGACGGGCGTGGCCGGGGCCTCCGGTGTGGCGCACAGCGGCCGGGTGGGCGGGAAGCCGCCGCGGCCGAAGTGGTGGCCCGCCGCGGTGCTGACGCAGGCGTCGATGACGCTGCTGCAGATCTTCGGCGGCCTCTGGCTGGTCGGCCAGATCGTCGGCGTGTTCGAACCGGGTTACCTCACGCCCGCCCTGGTGATGCTGACCGGGGTCGTCGGCGGCCCGCTGGTGGAGTGGTCGTGCGCGGCCGCGGCGCGCGGGCCGGCGCGACGGTACGGGCAGGAGGCCGAACGGCAGTTGCGCGAGACGGCATCGGCCTGCGGCCGTGCCCGGGTGCTCGATCCGGTGGCCGCGGAACTCGTGCGGTACCGCGAGGTGCGGGAGAGGTTCGCGGCGGTGACGGAGATTTCCACAACCGGCGGGTAGTCCACAGGCGTCGGCAGGATTTCCGCCTCCTCGTCAACCTGGAACCAGTGACCGCGAGCACGCGATCGCTGATCCGAAGGTGGAAGGGGAGGCGGAGTCATGAACGACACCTTGGTGACCTTGGTGGGCAACGCGGCGACGGGTGTGGAGTTCCGGGAGACCGCGACGGGCGGAATGGCGCGCTTCCGGTTCGCGGTGACACCACGCCGCTGGGACCGCGAGAAACAGCTCTGGACGGACGGGCACACGAGCTTTTACACGGTGTGGGCCTGGCGGACCCTGGCGTTGAATCTCTCCGGTTCCGTTTCCGTGGGGGAACCCCTGGTGGTGCACGGCAGGCTGAAGGTGCGGGAGGAGGAACGGGAGGGGCAGCGCAGGACGTTCGTGGACATCGAGGCGGTCGCGGTGGGCCACGATCTGACGCGGGGGACCTCCGCGTTCCGGCGGGTGATGAGGGGTGAACCCGCGCTGACGGCGCGGGTGGGGAGCGCGGACAGGGCGGACGGGCCGGACGATCCGGACGGGCCGGACGGCCCTGGTGGGGACGGTGGTCCCGATGCGTCGGGTGGGTCCAGGGGAGGGGCGGAACGCTCCGGGAGCAGGAAGCCGACGGGGCGTCAGAAGGTGGCGCCGGAGCTGGTGTCGGCGCCGTGATGTACCCGTGACGGGCCCGGAGCGGGCCGGGGGAGGGGGTGGGAGGCGGCCTGGGCAGGCCGGAAGCGGGCGGGGAGCGGGCCGGGGAGGCGAACAGAAGTGATACCGGCGATAACGATTCCGATTCGGAATGGTTGTACGACGGTATGACGGGGGACTGTTCATCGGTTCGTCCTTAGGATTCCCATTACTCACGGGGCACTTGAGTCGACTGGCGGGGCAGTCCCCACACGCGCATCAGGCGCGGAGGGTCCCGCCCGGAGGGGAATTCTGTGTTTTCTGCTTCTTCAGCGACCGTTTCGTCGTCCTCGGTGACGACGGCCAATTCACCGAGGCGGCGCGGCATGGCCCGGCTGGCCGCATCGGTGGTGGCATCCGGTCTGGTCATGGCAGGCGCCCTCGCCGGCGCGGGAAGCGCGGTGGCCGACGAGACGCCGCAGCACCAGGGCGGCGCGGCCGCGGTGCTCGACGGGTTGAAGACCTTCGACCGCGCCGTGCTGCACACGAACGGCAGGGACCAGCAGCTGCCCGCCGGCCTCTTCGAGATGACCGTCGACGGCGGCGGCAAGCTCAAGACGTACTGCATCGACATCCACAACCCCACCCAGGACCAGGCGAAGTACCTGGAGACCCCCTGGAACCAGACCTCGCTCGGCGGGAACAAGAACGCCGGCAAGATCCGCTGGATCCTGGAGCACTCCTACCCGCAGGTCGACGACCTCGCGGCGCTCGCCAAGGAGGCCGGCACCGGCCCGCTCACCGAGAAGACCGCGGCGGCGGGCACCCAGGTCGCCATCTGGCGCTACTCGGACGACGCCGATATCGATGCGACCGACGCCCAGGCCGAGAAGCTCGCCGACTGGCTGGAGCACAGCGCCGTCGACCAGGCGGAGCCCAAGGCGTCCCTCGCCCTGGACCCGGCCGCGGTCTCCGGCAAGTCCGGTGAGCGGCTCGGCCCGATCACCGTCCACACCAACGCGGGTCAGGCCTCCGTGACCCCGCCCGCCGACGCCGCCAGCGGTGTCAAGGTCACCGACAAGGCCGGCAAGCCCGTCACCGCCGCGACCGACGGTGCCGAGCTCTACTTCGACGTGCCGGCCGGCGCCGCCGACGGCACCGCCTCGCTGACGGTCCAGGCCACCACCTCGGTGCCGGTCGGCCGGGCCTTCGCCGGTGTGACCAAGAGCCAGACCATGATCCTGGCCGGTTCCAGCGAGTCGACGGTCTCCGCGACCGCCACCGGCACCTGGGCCAAGAAGGGCGCGATCCCGGCCGTCTCGGCGAAGAAGAACTGCGCCAAGGGCGGCGTGGACGTCACCGCCTCCAACACGGGTGACGAGGCCTTCACCTTCGAGCTGGCCGGTGCGAAGCACACCGTCGAGGCAGGCAAGTCCGAGACGATCACCGTCCCGGTCGCCGAGGACCAGGCGTACGACTTCACGATCACCGGCCCCGGTGGCTTCACGAAGACCTTCAAGGGCGTCCTGGACTGCAAGACCAGCGGCAGCGCCACGGGCGGCACCGAGACCCAGACGGGCGGGGACAAGACCCCGGCCACGTCCGGCGGCAGCTCCACCGGCAGCACCACCGGCGGCTCGGGTGACCTCGCGGAGACCGGTGGCTCCAGCGCCACCCCGGTCATCGCGGGCGTCGCGATCGCCCTCGTCGTCGTCGGCGGCGGCGCGGTCTTCCTCCTCCGCAAGCGCAAGGCGCAGACCACCGCATAGTGACTCCCCGCCGTCGCCCCGCACACTGACCGCGGAGTGACGAACGGCGGGCGGACCTCCGTATCCGCCTGACGACGGCCCCGGTACGCAGACGCGTACCGGGGCCGTCGCATGCCCGGAGGCGGGTCCGGTGGAACACCGCGCCACGGACCCTGCTCCAGATCACCGGACGCGGCCGCAAGGCCGTTCAGTCGTAGTTCAACTGCCGGAAAATGAAAGGCGGTTGGGGTGCGGTCTGGGTGACCATGGGGCCTGGAGGCGGGCCACCGAACCCGGGGGGCCGGTCCGCCCTGCGCGCATCGCCGCGGCGATGCCGGATGATGAGGGATGCCCGAGTGAACCTTCGAAGAACCATCACCGTCCTGTCCGGTGCGGCCCTGTCGGTCGTCATGCTCGTGACGCCGGTCGGCGCCCAGCCGTCACGGACCGTCGGAGCCTCGACCACCTACCAGATCAACGCACGGCACGACGGCAGCCTCGTCGACACCGCCGTGGGCGCGCCGCCGCTCAGCCGGAAGTGGTCCCGCGACCTGGGCGGGAACGTCTCCTACCCCATCGTGGCCGGCGGCCGCGTCTTCGCCACCGCCGCCTCGCCCGACGGCTACGGCACCGTCCTCCACGCCATCGACGCGGCCACGGGCGAGAACGCCTGGGAGCCCGTCGACCTCGGCGGCAGCTACTGGTGGTCCGCGCTCGCCTACGGGGGCGGCCGGCTCTACGCCCAGAACAACGACGGCGTGCTGACCGCGTTCGACCCGGCCACCGGGGCGAAGGTCTGGACCGTCACGCTGCCGGGCCAGTACTCCTTCACCTCGCCGCCCACGTTCGCCGCCGGGGTGGTGTACACGGGCGGCGCGGGTTCGGGCGGCACCGTGTACGCGGTGGACGCGTCCAGCGGTGCGGTGCTCTGGACCCAGCCCGTCGAGAACGGGGACAACAGCTCGCCCGCCGTCACGGCCGACGGGGTCTACGTCTCGTACGCCTGCGAGCAGACGTACGCCTTCGCCCCCAAGTCGGGCGAGCCGGTCTGGCGCCACCGGACGGAGTGCTCCGGCGGAGGGGGCCGCACCCCCGTCGTCGCCGACGGCGGGGTCTGGGTCCGCGACGACGCCGGGATGGCCCCCTCCGTCCTCGACACCGCCGACGGGCAGCTCCGCGGCACCTACGAGGCCGACGGCTGGTCGCCCGCACCGGCCTTCGATGGCCGTCAGGGCTACTTCGTCGACGAAGGCGTCCTCCGGGAGCGGCACAGCCGCACCCTGGAGACCCGCTGGACGTTCGAGGGCGACGGCCGGATCAGCACGGCGCCGATCGTCGTCAACGGCTACGTCTACGTCGGCTCGCAGTCCGGCCGGCTGTGGGCGCTCAACGGCGCCACCGGCCAGTCCGTCTGGTCCACCGACGTCGGCGCGCCGATCGAAGAGCCCGACGAGCACAACGTGTCCGAGCCCCTGACCGGCCTCGGCGCGGGCGGCGGACTCGTGGTGGTCCCGGCCACTCACCTGCTGGTCGCGTACGGACAGTGAAGCGCACGTACGGGCAGTGAGTGGAGGGTGGTCGCCGGTCGTCCCGGCGGCCACCCTCCGGCCCGAACGGCGTACGGGCAGGTCACGGCCGCCCGGTGATACTGGTTTCCGTCAAGAGGCGGCCGTCAGGCAAGATGGGGTGTTACTTGCCGCACGAGGGCACAAAACAGCCCCTCACCAGCAGTTTTCCTGCCGATGAGGGGCCGTCTCAGGCAGCCTGGGCCGTCTCTGGGCCGTCATGAGCGCGACCGGCGGCCCGGTACATCGCGCTGATGGCCTTCCGGGTCCGCGTCTCGCTGCTCGGCATCAGGTGCGTGTACACCCGGAGCGTGAACCCGGGGTCGCTGTGGCCGAGGTAGAGACTCAGCGCCTTGATGTTCTCGCCGGCGTCCAGAAGGACCGAGGCGTAGAAGTGCCGCAAGGCATGCATGCCGTGCTCACGGGCCGCCGCGTAGCGCTGGCCCTTGTCCGGCACCGGGATGATGCCTGCGGCGGCGAGCGCGGGCTTCCACCGCTCGTCGTTGAAGCCGTTGCTCCACAGGGCGGTGCCGATGCTGCTTGTAAAGGCAAGCCGATGTGTGACCTTGGGCCCGGTGGGCGTCACCCAGGGCAAGGTCACGTCGACCGGCGGGAAGCGCTTCAGATGCTCGGTCAGGGCCACTGACACTTCGGGGTCCAGCGGAACGTCCCGGAGCTTGCCTCGCTTCGGCGGTGCGAAGACGAGAGAGCCGCGGACCTTCTTCACCTGCTGCCGGACGTAGAGCCAGCCGAGGTCTCCGATGTTGTCGACCGCGAGCCCGAAGATCTCGCCCTGGCGGAGGCCACAGCCGCCACCGACGTCGGTCATGGCCTGGTAGCGCTCGGGGAGTCCAGCCCGCACGGCGAAGACTTGCGAGGCCGACCACGGATGGACGCGAGAGGGTGCGGGACGAGGCGCCTTGACCGATCGGGCTCGGCAGGGATTTGAGGCCAGCAGACGGTCATCCACGGCCGCGGTGAGCACGGAGGAGACCGCATCGAAGATCAGACGCCGGTAGGAGGCTGACGCCACGGCACTTTCGAGCTGACGGTTCCAGTCGCGGATGTGCTCCGGCTGGAATGAGCCGATCGGACGCGTTCCGAGGTAAGGCAGGGCATGAAGGCGTAGCCGCCCCTCCACCGCGGCCCGGCTCGCGAGGTCGGTGGTCAGAGCCGCGATCCAGCGCTCGGTGTACTCACGGAAGGTGGTCCGCGCCGCTCGCGGGTCGATGTACTGGCCGCGTGCCATGTCGGCTTCGATGTTGGTCAGCCACACGTCGGCCAGGCGCTTCTGCTTGTCCGGGAAGCTCTTGGACTTCTCGGTGCCGTCCGGGCCGATGTAGCGGGCGCGGTAGCGGAGACCGAGGCCGTACCGATCGCTCTTCATCCTGCGGGTCTTGCCATCCGTGCCGATTTCGACCTTGTACCAGCGGTCTTGGACATGTCCGGCCATCAGGCGGCAGCCCCTTCCTGGAGACACTCGACCCAGGCGCGGACGTCATCCGGGTCGTACCGCAGGTGCCGGCCAACACGGAATCCGCGAGGACCAACCCGCTTGCGACGCCATTGGTAGACCGTTTCGACGCTGGGGAGGTCGAACATCTCCACCAGGTCGTCAGGCGTCAGGTAGCGGGCCGGGAGCCGCGTCGCCATGGTCACCACTCCCTCTCGTCAGAGGCTGACCGAAGTTCCTCGCGTGCGGTTTCTCGGTTGAGCTGGAGGTCGCGGGCGATGGTGGCGGCGAGGGCGGACTCGCCTGGTGTGTGGCCGTGGCCGGCGTACTGCCAGTCAGCGAGGACGAGGACGGTGTCCGGCTCGCGCTCCTCCAGGCCGAGGGCCTCACGTTCCTGTGCGGCGCGGAAATCGGCGCGGGCCTGGCGGAGTACGCCGAGGGTGGTCGAGTACCGGCGCGACTTGGAGGAGAAGTGGCCGCGGAAGCCGAGCATGTGCGCCCAGGCCCAGAGCCGACGTTCGGGGTAGAGCGGATCGAGCTGCTTGCAGGCCGCGATCAGGCGGCGGGTGTGGTCGGGGACCTGATGGCGGTCGAGTTTGGAGAGTTCACCGATCCGTCGATCGATGGTGCCGGTGCTCTCGGCAGCCTTGGTGGCGTACTTGGCGACGTAGGAGGCGACTGCCTGTTCAGTGATGTCGGAGCCGTCGCCGAACGCCTTCACGGGTCGGACATCAAGCTGTGTGCCCCAGCGGAAGGTACGGGCAGGCTGCTCCGCGGAGGCCGGGACGGAGACCGAGGTGTACGAGTGCGAGGCTGCGGCGCGGATCGCGTCCGTGAGTAGGCCGGAACTCGCCCAGGACGGGGGCGGAGTATCGGGCCCGTCCGGTCCGTCGAGGCGGATCACAGCATGGAAGTGCAGGGCGCCGCGCTTCTGGAACTCGGCGACCTTGCCGTAGGAAAGCCGGGCTGACTCCTTCAGTTCCCGCTGGCTGAGCCCGGCGCGGGCGGCAACCTCTCGGCGTAGCCGGTTGGTGAAGCGCTGCCAGAGGTCGCCTGCGTGGTTGTTGAAGAGGACAGCGCCCGCGTAGTCGTAGGTGGCCGGGTCGAGCGCCGTGCCGAGCGCCGGATCATCGGAGGCATGGCGAATGCCGCAGCGGCAGACGGCGCGCTCGGGCCGGTTGTGGACGGGGCCGAAGGACGGGGCGGTGAGGGTGGCGAAGACTCGGGGGTGATCGCGGACCGTGGATGGGATGTCGCGGCGGTCGTCTCCGGCCAGGCCCGCGCGGATGAGGTGGTAGGTGTCGCCCGCGTAGGTCCAGGCGCAGGAAGGACAGCGGGAGGCCCGCCGGTTGCCGCATGCGACCCGGAGCCGTCCGCCCGGCTCGTTCTCGGTCGAGTAGTGGTGGAGGGTCTCGGCGGTTGTCTTGTCCTTGGTGAGGGTCCAGCCGGTCAGGTGAATCGGATCGGCGCAGCCGCCGGTGCGGCGGATCTGGTCGTGCCAGCGGTCGAAGTCGTCGGCCGAAGCCACCCTCAGCAGGTCGCCGAGGGTGGTCGGGTCGAGGAGCGTGTCAGGCACGGGCGTCCTCCCGCAGACGAGCGAGGCGGTGGGCGGTGCCTGTGCCGTGGCAGGCCGGGCAGTGCGCGCTGATGGTGCGGAGGTGGCCGTGCCGGTCGCGACCGCCAAGAGTGACTGCGGCGGAGGCGAAGCCGTCGCAGTTCGGGCAGCTCCGGGACGGCGGGCGGGTGCGGTGGGTCATGCTGGGGTTTCCTTCCGGTTGCGAGATCGGACAGGGGACGGCTCCCGGGCGGCGGAGACTTGGCGGTTGAGGCCGCCCGGGGCCGGTCAGCGGCGCTTGTGCTCGGTGCTGACGAGCGAGCGGATGACCAGGGCGCAGATGGAAACGGATGCGCCAGCGATGGCGACCGTGAGAAGCATCGAGACCAGGACGGCACCGACGACCAGGACCACGGCCGTCCCACCGCCGACGAGCGCGATGACGCCGCCTGCGGAGAGCTGCACGGTCGGCCGGGCCGGAGCCGTCATGGGGGCGAGGGTTTCCGGGGCGTGGTGGATGACGGCGGTCGGCTCGACGACCACGGCGGGCGGGGCGAGGTTGCCCGTGGGCTGGGGCATGGTCGGGACCTTGGGGCGGAGCATGGTGGATCTCCCTTCGGCAGTGGCTACTTGATGGCGGTGTCGATGGCGGGGGAGAGCAGGCTGTCGGCGAGGAGGTAGCCGCCGAGGAGGAGGACGGCGACGAGCCACCAAGGCGGGCGGATGAGCTTGACGCCGAGCCAGCCGACGATGATCAGGGCGAGCCAGAGCGGGACGTCCACGGACGGTTCTCCTATCGGGCGGTGCAGCGGTGGGTGCGGGCGGCGAGCTGCGCGGCGGTCTGGCTGGAGTAGCCGGCGGACCAGCCGCAGCCGTCCTTGGTGCACACGGCTGCGTGTTCGGTGTGGCCGTGGCGGTCGCGGTGGGTGCCGATCTGCACGGGTCCGATCCGCATCAAGGAGTGGAAGTGGTCGCGGGCAGGCATGAGGGTGGTTCTCCCTTCAGGTCAGGTGAGTTGGGCGGCGATGGCGTTGGCCAGGTGGGGCGGGACGCCGAGGCGGGCACGCAGGGTGTCGGTGTCGATCCGGGCTCCGGTGCGGGCCTGGTGGTCGGCGGCGAGCTTTCGCGCGTGGTCGACCAGCGCGGCCGGAACCGACGGACCGGTCGGCGCCGAGGCAGCGGAGGCGAAAGCCGGGGTCTCCTCGGCCACGGGCAGCGGAGCCGGTACGGGCTGCGGATCGGGAGCGATGTCCGGCTCGGCTTTTGGCGCCGGCAGAACCGGTTCCTGGTCCTTGGAGACGTGCGAGTGGGCGAGGAGCGTGCCGCCGAGGAAGGCGAGGGCAGGCCATCCCGCGATGCCGAAGCGCAGCCAGGCCGGGGGATGGGCGAGGTCGAGGAAACCTGCGGTGGCCACGTTGGCGCCGAGCGAGGCGAACAGGGCGATCAGGAACCAGCACCACGCCAGCCGGGACGGCCCCTCACTGCGCAGCCGTCGCCAGGCAGCGACCAGAAGCAGGTCCACCGAGATCGGGTAGGCCCAGGCTTTCCAGCCGTCCTGTCCGACGGCATCGGCGAGGTCGTGCAGGTGGGCGAAGGACAGAGCCCCGGCGATGATGGCCTGGACGAGGACGGCGTCCACGCGGAATGCGGGGCGGGCCATCACGAGCCGCCGGGGTAGTCGGGGCCGTCGGCAGGGTCGTGGCCTGGCGGGAACGTACCGGGCGGCGGCTCCGGCAGGGACGCGGCGAGGGACGGGCCCACAGCCTCGACGAAGCTTTGGTCAGCGTCGAGTCCGTCGGCGTAGAGGGCGAGGTGGCCCAGCATGAGCACGGTGCGGGCGACGTCCTCGCAGTCGGGGCACATGACGTGTTCTCCCTTCAGCAGGCATGGGGCGGGTAGGGACCTGGCACGAGACGGTCGCGCCAACCGGGGAGCGAAAGGGTCAGACGGTCGCGGGGGCCGTCTTGGACAGCGGCACACGGTCCGAGGGCAGCGCGGCGGTGGCAGGCCGGAAGGGCGCGAGGGCCGGCAGTTCCGGGGTGCGGTCGGCGTGCTTGTTGCAGAGGTTCACGGCCTGGCGCAGCGAGGTGTGCGGTGCGCGGATGCGGGCCCAGCCGCCGGACGAGTCGCCGGTGACGGCGATGCCGGGGGTGTCGGTAGGAATCTGGATCGCGGCCAGGACCGCGTCCGGGAAGATGTCCCCGAAGGCCATGTTTGCCGAGGATTCGTCGTTGACGCGGTGGGCAGTGCGGCCGGTGAGCTGGGCGCGGAGCATGGTGATGCCCTTACCGAGCTCGGAGCCGAAGCGCTGCCCGCAGATCTCCAGATAGATGCCGGCAGCGCGGCCGAGCTGGGCCAGCCGCACGAGGGCGGTGATGATCCTGTCGCGCCGCTTCTCCTCGTCCTTGGACGCGAACAGGGCAAGTTCGGCGACCTCGTCCACGAGGACGACGATCGGCACCGGTCGCAGGTGCTCAGGCAGGTCCCAGATGTCGGCAGCGATCTCCGCGTCCGGCACGTTGACCGTCATCCGTTGCTCAGCGCGGATCAGTTGGTAGACGTCTGCCATGTGGGAGACGAGGGCTTCGAGGAGGTCGAGGGCGGTGTCCGGGGTGTCGGCGAGCGCGGAGAATCGGCGGGCCAGGGGGAAGAGTTCAACCCCCTGCTTGCAATCGATGCCGACCAGTGCAACATCCATGGGCGCGAGACCGGCGACCAGGTTGCGCTGGTAGACGGACTTCCCGGACTCCGTGGCGCCGAGGGTGAGGCCGTGCGGCACGGCGCGGTAGTCGCGGTAGTGAACCGCCCCGTCCTCCCGCAGGGCGACCGGAACCCGCATCGGAGCCTTGTCGGTCTTTACGGGCATGCGGACCCGCTTGAGCACGTCGTAGCCGGTCATCCGCACCTCGACCACACCCGAGCGGAGCTCCCGCGAAGTGACGCCGTACATGGCGAAGGAGTGCCGCAGCCGGTCTGAGGCGGCGGAGATGTCGAAGGCGTCCTGGCCGGGGCGAAGTTTGAGGCGGAGCAGCAGGCCGGTGCAAGTGGGGTGGACGCGCAGGATGCGCGGAGCGCGGGACTCAGGGACGGGCCGGTTGGCGATCCGAGCGAAGGCCAGGCGCCAGCGGGAGGGCGGGACTGTCAGCCCGCACGCATCCATTACGGAGGCGTAGCGGACCAGGACTCGCAGGGTGGCGTAGGCGGCGCCGAAGGCCATCCAGTACCAGGCGGGGCGCCGCCACCGCAGGATCACTGCGGCAGCGACGACCAGCACCAGGGCGACCGTTAACGCGGTCATGATCAGGCTGCCTTCGGAGCGGCGCCGGCGAGCGAGGTGACGGCTACCGCGCGGAACGCGATCCCGTGCCGCTTCTGGCCGTTGAACTCGTTCTCCCACGCCGAGGCGACCAGGCCCGTCAAGGCGACCGGGGCGCCCATGGCCAGGTCCTCGGAGACACCCGGCTGCGGAACGGTGAGCTTGAGGATCTCCACCTCGTCCGGCGTGGAGAACATGACCTCCACCGTCATCAGCGTGACGCCGTCCTTGTCGAGTGCGATCTCACCGGTGCGACGGTCCTTGACCTTGGGCTGGGGAGCCTTGGCGACCATCACGGTGGCGTTGGTGGTGTCGACGGGAATCTGACGCACAGCGATCACTCCTCTATAGGGGGATGGACTCCGTCACTCATGTACATGAGTGACATGAAGAAGAGTGCCCGACTCCTGTACATGAGTCAACCCGCCGCGGAGAGGAACTCGCGGCGGGTTGAGTGGAGTTGAGAGGGCGTCAGTCGGCGGCAGGGATCCGATACTCGAATACGAACTGGTCAGCGGCCATGAGGGTGTCGCAGACCTCGACCACGCGGCCCTCCGTCGTACGGGCCTCACGGACCAGGTGTATGACCGGAGCGCCGGGACTGAGGGCCAGCTCCGAGGACTCCGCCTTGGAGGCCGGACGCCCTTGGAGCGTCTCGACGAACTCGGCGAACTCATGCCCGTGGTCTTCGAGTCGGGCATAGATGCCGCCACCGCCGGGGTTCTCGGCGAACAGCTCAGGGATGTCCTTCACGACGTCCCACGGGAGATACGACGTCGCCGTCTCGACGGGCGTGCCGTTGCGGAAGTACAGGCGTCGCCTGGCGAGTACCTGGGTGCCGGCGGGGACCCCCAATCGCTGAGCGGCATCCTCCGGAGCTTCCATAGGCCCGATGTAGAGGACGCTCACCTTGGCCGCAGCGCCGGACTGCGCGGACTCGGCGAGATAAGCGGCCTTGCCGCCCTGCCGAAGCGAGCGCCGGAAGCGGTCCGAAGACCGGTGCCGCACGGGCGGACGATCCTTGACGATCGACCCCTTGCCGTGCCGGGTCTCGACCAGCCCGCTCGCACGCACCTCGACCATCGCCTTGCGGATCGTCCCGCCCGCGACGCCGTATCGCTCGACGAGTTCTGATTCGCTCGGCACCATGTCGCCAGGACCAAGGACCCCTGCCCGGATCTGCTGCACGATCTCGTCGGCGATCTGTACGTACCGAGGCACAGACCTCTCTCCTCCTACCGCGGTTCCCATAGTCCTTCCCTGCCTCCTATGCTCCTGTATATGAGTCAATCACAGGGGGCAACCTCGATGCCGCTGCACTCCGTATCTGTAGCCGGGGTAGTGGTGCGCGAAGACGGGCATCTCCTGGCGATCCGACGCGCCGACAACGGCACTTGGGAGCTGCCGGGCGGCGTACTCGAACTCGACGAGACTCCGGAGGCGGGCGTCGTGCGCGAGGTCCTGGAGGAGACGGGTATCCACGTCGAGGTGGACGAACTCACCGGGGTCTACAAGAACACGACCCGGGGCATCGTCGCCCTGGTCTTCCGGTGCAAGCCTTCTGGAGGCACTGAGCGCACGTCCGCGGAGTCCGTGGCAGTCGAGTGGCTCACCCGTGAGCAGATCACCGAGCGCATGTCCGAGGTCTACGCGATCCGCCTACTGGACGCCCTCGACGGAACCGGCCCCCACGTGCGAAGCCACGACGGCAAGCACCTGATCTCAGCGCGGTAGAACTTTCCCTACTTCATCAAGGCACCCGGCTGCGCTCCGCTCCGCCGGGCGCGCTTCCCGGCTCTGGCTGCGCCCGCGCTCCTGCCTTCGGCCCGCTCGGCGCTGCCGCCGCCGACGCGCGCCCGCAGTGGATAGGCCCGGAGGGCATGAGACGAGAACCAAGCCCGCGGCTCCAAGACGATGCCTCCGGCGGGGGCGCTCAGACTCCGGGATGGACGGGGCACCGTTCGCGAGTGCCGGCCGGAGCGTGGCGAGCGTCGTGGGGGCTCCCATCCCGACCACCTTCGACCCAGGCAGAGCCGAGCAGTCGCGGCCCAGGGCGTCAAGGTCGTTCGTACAGTGGCGCGCTCCACCTTGACGCCCTGAACCACGACCGCTCCACGACGTGTGGGTCGAAGGCGGACGGGATGGGAGCCGGTGTGAGTGGTGGGTTGAGGTGGGTGATCGGAGCGAGTTGAGAACTTCGACAAACCACCTTCATCGGCCTTCCTGGCCTGCGACGATGTGGGATGACCTTGTCGGAGGGGGCCTGGGGATGACTTCCCTCGTTTTATCCATTGCCAGTCTCATCGTCTCGATCGCGGCGGTCGCGATCAGCATGTCCCAAGCGCGCCTCGCCAAGCGTGAAATTGATAGATCCAGACCCAACGTGAAGTTGAGCGCGATCTTCACTGAGCACCTCGCGAGAGGCAGCGCCCATGAGACGGCGCGAGCCGTTCTCATCTCCGTCAGTAATACGGGACGAGAGGAGACAGAGCTTGCCTCTCTCTTCATCACCTCGGAGCGAGCGCTTCTCGTCGGTGCCAACAATCGTTTCCCTGATGGAGGGCCCGCACTCCCGTACCGCATCGCTGGCCACTCCCAGCAGCACTGGGAGATTGATGCGTCAGCCGTGGAGGACACGGCCACTGCCGTAACGATCACCGCCCGGTTCGGCCACGGGGAGCACCAGTCGCTTGTGGTCACGAAGGATCAGTGAGCCCCGAAGGCATGGACCTGGGCAACCGGGGCCTTGTCAAGTGGGGCACTGATGTCTGACATCAGCGACTGACACCAACAGGGGCGAACAACGGCAGCCGACGCCGGACCGTAGCGACTGAACGCTCCAGGGAGGAAACCGACTGATCCAGGATGCTGAGCCGCAGTGATCGACCTGATAGGGGCGAGGCCGGACATCAAAGCCCTTGCGCTGCCGTGGACTTGGCCGTCATCAGCATTACTCAGCCATGGAGAGTCCACCAACCCAGGCGATCTTTCGGCCCCAGCTGCACTCAAGCTAGCATCACCCCTCATGGGGACCCGGGAGAACTCGAACCGCCAATCCAACGCGCCGGCCGCTCTCAGGAATATTCCAAGGGATCGAAAAAACACGGCCCCCGAAACAAGGGCCAGGTTCGAGTACCAAGATGAGTGCATCGCCCTTTTCGTACTCGACCACCTCTCGGACGATTTAGAGGGTGTGCTAATTGAACACTCTACCGACGTGATAGTTCTACCAACCTCGGGAATGCCCGAACTCGTTTCAATCAAGCACAGAGAGGCAAATCGCTCAGGAGACGCCTCTTGGAGCTGGTCCGCACTAAGAAAGGACAGCGTTCTTAAAGATCTGTACGACGCATGGTGTGCGGCCGAACGGAGATGTACGGTCGCATTCTGGAGTAACTCTGGATTTACTGGAACAGCCCACGAGGTTTGGCGCGCCTGCACGGGGAAAACCACCCCGAACAGCGCTCTATTTTCGAAGGTTGCAAGCGCGCTTGGGGCGAGCATAGCTGAGAGCGAGGAGTTCCTTCGCCACTTCAATTTGCCAGAATCGCCACTCCCTCGCCGCAATGAGATTAGCGACGTCGGAATACGAAAAACGGGAAAGTTCCTGGAATCCAGAGGCCGCAGCTCCAGATTCTCCGAGCACAGTTACAAGGCTCTAATTAGGGCAATCGGCGAGGCTGGCACACAGGTGCCTGAATCCCGAAGTGGCACTTTCAGGGCTCTGAGCCCGACAATCCGAGATGACTTGAAGAACCGTCCCACCATGACGGGTTACATGTCTGCGGACTCGCTGCGGAACATAATTCTATTCGAAGCTGATCGGCAAGCGGCATCCAGCTTCAATCGAACACCCCTCCGCTCATTCCATGAAGACTCTCTATTCACTGGTCGATCTCGCGAACTGGGTCATATCCGCGAACTTCTGCGACCTGGTGACGCCGACGCCGTGGCCCCTGTCGTGATCCACGGTCTAACAGGAATCGGCAAGACTTCGCTTGCCTCACAATTTGCAGCCTCCGAACAGGATACCTTTCACCCGATATTCATGGACGGCAGTACGCGGGCAAGCCTGCTTGAGTCCCTTGCCGTGGTATCCGGAGCGCCAGCCGCCGCGTCGACGGGCGGAGAATTCGGCACCCCGAGCATCGAGATGCCGCCCATAATCGAGTCTTCGGCCACGCTTCTAATTATCGACGGCGTAACAGATCCGACAATAGTCCGGGGTCTCATACCCAGAAGATCACTAACTCGGATACTAATCACCAGCACCGCGCATCATATCGATGAGGGATTCGAGTATGTCGCACTAGAGGCATGGACAGACGAAGAATCGCAAGCATTCGTCGCAAAGTCTCTACATGAGGAACTCTCGGATAACGTCGGCGAGCTTGTAGGACATCTAGCTGGCCACCCTCTAGCTCTCAGCCAAGCAGTGAATTACTGTAATAGTTCACGCATCGCACTCAGTGAATATATGGACCGGCTAAAGTCTCGATCGCTAGAAGTACTGAGTCGAGGCGAGGCAAGCCGGCATCCAGTCAGCGTCGCAAAAGCAATCCTCCTGGCTTTGGACGCAGTTGATGCCTCAGGCGGACACGCAGGGAACCTCATTCGTACTCTCTCGTTCGTAGGTGCCGAACCGATCCCTGTGTCGCTCTTCGCCGAAGAGCCTATGCGCCCGTGGGTGACAAACGGACGCGAAAAGTTGCGGATCAAAAAATTCCCATGGCAAAAGACCAAACTTCCTCACTGGGGAGGATGCGCAGAGGACGAGTCTGGCTGGACTTCAAGGATTGCCCTCTGGGATGCCCTGCAGCGAGATGAAGCAGTCACCACGCTGAGCAACTACGCCCTTTGCAGGGTCGATGATGGTCACCTCATGGTTCATCCTCTAGTTCAGCTCATAGTGAGGGAAGCAACACAAGACAGAATTCCCTGGATTGAATCAGCAATCGGTCTATTGGCTGCCATGATTCCAATGGACAGGAGCACCGAAGCCGTTCCAATGTATCGCTATACGGGCCATATTAGGTCCGCGATTCGATTCGCCCTGGAGGAGGAACTCACAGGCCCTGGCGTCATTTTCTCAGCCGTATCTGTTTGCGATGAGCTGATCAACCTAGGGGATGTGGAAGGTGCAATTACCTTAGCTACCCAGATTCGTGAAATTTGTCGAGACCTCATACCTCTCGGCTTCGTCACTCCGCCTGCCTTCTTTAAGATATCTCAGACCCTTGGAAATGCGCTGGCGTATAAGGGGGAACGAGAAGAGGCTATCGATGTCGCGATGGAGAATCTGTCCATCGTGCTGCACCATTATCCGAACGACCTAACATCGGAGATGCGTGCTTTCTCGGACCTCGGACGGATAGCTTGTCGCCTGCACGACACCGGCCTGGCGCAAATGGCGCTCGATCGGCTCCCGGATCCAACCTCAGAAGAAGACCCGAGGATCGCAGAGGTCGAAACATGGACCCTGCTCCTGGCGGCTCATATCAAGTTTCGAATTCTTCTGCTCCTTAACAAGGAACAAGAGGCTTCCCAGATCAACCTGTGGTGCCTGGCGAAAATACCGGAGGCGGACTTCGATGGCGAGCTAAATTCTATTTCCGCTGCAATACATGGTGATGCCGCCGCCCTCGCGCTCCATCGCAACAGCCCGGCAGATCGCGTCCAATACCAAAAGAAGGTAGTGGAACAACTAGCGCATAAGCTCAGTCACAGCGTGCTCTACGCGGAAAACGTCCTCGAACTGGCTGATTCGCATCTCGATGAAGGAAATATCGTAGAGGCGAAACCGTTGATCGAAGAGGCAGCGCGATTTCTGGGCACAATACCCGAGGGGAGCGATCTACTGAGCTCGAAGTATCTCTCGTGCCGTGGGCGAATGCTCCTTCTCTCGTGCCAGCCAGGCGACACCCGTTTGGAGCACGCGAGGCAAGATATGGTTCAGGCCCTTGAGATGATGGAGGGGATTCCTAATGCCGTAGCGGCACCTGCAACTCTCTTGCATCTAGCTCGCACGTACTCTCTGATGGGCGATGAGAAGCAAGCTCTCGACATTGCAAATAGGGCACTCCAGCTGGATCTAGAGCGATACGGACCCGGCCATATCGAAACTCAGATTGATCAGCAGGTAATCTCTATTATTCCGGCCGAGGCTATGGCCGCGCGCAAGTTTATACGCATGAACCGCAAGAGATAACAGGCTGTGGGAACACCGGGACACAGCGTGACTCGGATGGTGATGATGAAACGCGCGCCCGCACGGGCCGTCTTGACCGCGAAGAACTCGTGGGCTCGAAGCCCGCCTCCAGAGCTGTGGACCATTCGTGGACCGGCCGCCAGCAACTGGCCCGGTATAGATCTCTGAACAGGCAAAACAGCTGAAGCGGCAGCGCCCTCCGGAGCTGTGTGTGCTGAGCATCAACACGGCGCATCAACGCGTTTGACCGGATGTCAGCAGAGGAGCCCCAGGCCCAGTCTGGAACTCCTCTGTCGTTGGATGTGATCTGCTAGCCGAAGGCAGCCTCCGTTAACCGAGCTCCCTCGTCGCCACCTTCACGAGCGGAGAGATCCGGTATCGGTAGGCGGTGGCCGCGGCTTGTTGCCACACGGAGCACGTTGTGGAGGGCTTCAGTCAGGTTCGTCGCCAGGTGTCGTAGCTCTTCCGGCTCGGTCTCCTCGTCTCCGAGTACTTCGGACGCGTGTTCCAGGAGCTCGGATACCATGCCGAGTTGTACCGCTTCGATGTTGTCTGCCAGGCGGGACAGGTGGCCGCTGTTGTCGTCGGTGCTCAGGAAGCACGGTTTACCTTCGGCGCCGGACCACGGGAGGAGTCGCATTTCGTTGTGGGTTGTCATCCTTCCGTCTCCCCTTCTTCGGTCATCGTGTGGTGGGTGAAGAGCGCGTCGGCGCGGTCGCCGGGAAGCACCAGGAGCGCTGCCTCCACGACGCGTCCAGTCGTGTCGGTCGCCACGCGTGTGATCGCGAGAACGGGCAAGGCCGAGCTGATCCGAAGCGTCGCCGCTTCCTCTGGTGTCGGGCAGCGTGCGCTGACCCGCTCCCGAACCTCGGCCAGCGGGGGACGGAGCTCGGTCAGCCTGACCAATGCCGCCTCGCAGCAGAGTGATTCGCTCGAACCATCGGCTGGCGCCAAGTCGCGGGGGACGTAGATACGAGCCAGGCTGTGCGGTGAATTCCCCTCGTGGCTGAGGCAGAGGAATTCGGTCAGCGGGCTGCTTGTCGACACCCTCAGCAGAGCGGTCAGATGCCCTCTCGCCGGGATATGAGTGGTGCGGACGGTCATGCGTAGAGCCGGATCGGGCGCGGTCTGAGTGAGGGGAGTGCGGCCACCGCCGACGTACGTGATTCTGCGGAGGGGGTGGCGGACGAAGTTCCCCTTGCCGTGAATCTTCTCGACGAGCCCTTCGCCTTGGAGTACTGCGAGGGCGCTCCGCAGCGTCGGCGTGCTGACCGCGTAGCGGGAGGCGAGCTGTGCCTCCGAAGGGAGACGTTCGCCAGTCTTGATGCAGCCGGTTGAGATCTGTGTCCGGAGGTCGTCGGCGATGACATCACGGCGAGGAGCCACGGATGGAATCACCTCCTTCTCAGCATTCGCAGGGCGACGAGGCGGGTCCGGGAGTGCATGGTCAGCAACTCTCCCGACTCGAAACGAAGCCGCTTTGCCGCACCTGCAAGCTGGAGGAGGTCGGCCACGCGACACGGCTGACCTCCGATCTGGATCACATCGCCTCGCTGCACGCTGGTCGCGGTGATCTCGACGGTGGCGCCAAGCGCACCGCTAGGCGTCCATCTCCTCACTGGGGCACCTCCCTTGAAGCGGAAGGGTGGCAGGGGCAGTTGCACGCTTCGTAGACCACGGGGACGCCGATCGGTGCCACGGTGGGGGAGGAATGCGCGCACTCACTGTGCGTACCAATCAGGCACGAGCTCGACCTGTAGGGAGTGGCTTCCGCCTTCGTCACGCCTGGTCGCTGATGAGAAGGCATCAGGTCGCCTCCGGCGGTGCGAACCAGGTTTGCGCGAAGGGAGTGTGAGCTACGGCCGTTGAGAGCCTCATCGCGCCTTCGCCGCTTGCCAGCACGTACGGGCGGACGAGCGCGATCTCGTCGTCTGCGAGAACATCCATGCCGTCTCGGAACCGCCCCATCTGCGGTGCGGGGGAGTTGGCGAGTCCGAGGTGAACGGCCTTCGAGTGGGCGGGTGTTAAGGGGCGGCGGTGCCGGCCCCTCGGGAAGTACCGCTCACTGGTGCGTGAGACGGCACCGCGGATACGGTTGAACATGCTGATCAGCTCCTATCGCTGATGGCCAGGTCCCCGGACATCGCCCGTCGCGGGGACCGCTTTGTGTACGGCGGCCCATAAGGCGCGGCCGTCCACGTTGCTCGCGAAGAGGCCGAATCGATCGGCTTCCGCCACTGCATCCAGGACCTCCCGCCATGAGTCGGCGGGGAAGTCGTCCGGCACCTCCGCTTCGATCGACGTGTGGTGGGCGTGTTGCATTACGCGTGTGGTCAGTCCGGCGGCGGACAACCGGGCGGCGATGTCCTCGACGCTCAGTTCGGAAGCAGGCACAGGTTTCTCCGTCGCCAGGTGATCACAGTACGTGAAGCTGGTTAACTAGATTAAGGCTAGTGGACTAGATTTTCCATATGCCTGAACAGCCGCCTTATCTCCGCATCGCGGACGTTCTCCGACAACGGATCGCGGAGCGTGAGTGGACACCGGGGCAGCGGCTGCCCTCACGTGCTCAGATCGCCCAGGAGTGCGGCGTCGGCGAGAACGTGGTCCGCCGGGCGCAGGAGCTGTTGATCTCTCAGGGGGTTCTCGAAGGCCGCGCGGGTTCCGGTACGTATGTCGCCGAGCCTCGTCGGCGTGTCCGGGTGGTCCGTTCCTCGGCACGCGAGCAGCGTGACGATTCCCCGTTCCGTGCGGACATGAAAGCCGTGGGCAAAAACGGGGACTGGGAGAGCCGGACCGAGGCCAAGGCCCCGGCACCGGCGGAGATCGCGGCGCGGCTCGGTGTCGCCGAAGGCGATCTGTGTGTGCGGACCGTGTACGAGTTCCTGGCCGACGGTAGGCCGGTGCAGTTGTCGACGAGCTGGGAGCCGTACGACCTCACCGCCGGCACACTCGTCGTCCTCCCCGAGGGAGGGCCACATGCCGGGGCGGGTGTCGTGAACCGTATGGCTGCGATCGGCATCACGGTCAGCCACGCTGTCGAGCAGCCGGAGCCGCGGCAGGCGACCGCCGAGGAGGCGTCGCTTCTTGGTATCCAGAAGGCCGCTCTCGTCACTCACATCAGGCGGACGTACTACAGCGACCAGGGCCGACCCGTGGAGACTGCGGACATCGTCGTGCCCGCCGCCTTGTGCGAGATCGTTTACGAGATTCCCACCGGGCGATGACCCAGGCGAAGGTCAGGCTCGACGCATGGACGACGTCTGCCGAGTGATCGTCTCCGGGCCGTCCCTGGGCCGTGCGAGGTCGCTCGGCAGCGATCGACGGCGACAACCAGTGACAGGTCGGCTACCAGTGCGCATGGCGAAAGGGCAGTTCACAGGGCCCTGATGAGACGGGTTTCCATCCCGGGATGGACGTCAGGCAAGATGGGGTGTATCTGCCCACACATCGATTGCCGGACGGTTTCTCTTGGCTGAGTACATCTACACGATGCGCAAGACGCGCAAGGCGCACGGCGACAAGGTGATCCTTGACGACGTCACGCTGAGCTTCCTGCCCGGGGCGAAGATCGGTGTGGTGGGCCCCAACGGCGCCGGTAAGTCCACGGTGCTGAAGATCATGGCGGGCCTGGAGCAGCCCTCCAACGGTGACGCGTTCCTGTCGCCCGGTTTCAGCGTCGGCATCCTCATGCAGGAGCCGCACCTCGACGAGACCAAGACGGTCCTGGAGAACGTCCAGGACGGCGCCGCCGAGGTCATGGGCAAGCTCAAGCGCTTCAACGAGGTCGCCGAGCTCATGGCGACCGACTACTCCGACGCGCTCATGGACGAGATGGGCAAGCTCCAGGAGGACCTGGACCACGCCAACGCCTGGGACCTGGACGCCCAGCTGGAGCAGGCCATGGACGCCCTGGGCTGCCCGCCCGGCGACTGGCCGGTCAACAACCTCTCCGGTGGCGAGAAGCGCCGTGTCGCGCTCTGCAAGCTGCTCATCGAGGCCCCCGACCTGCTCCTCCTCGACGAGCCCACCAACCACCTCGACGCCGAGTCGGTGAACTGGCTGGAGCAGCACCTCTCGAAGTACGCGGGCGCCGTCGTCGCCGTCACGCACGACCGGTACTTCCTGAACAACGTCGCCGAGTGGATCCTCGAACTCGACCGCGGCCGCGCCATCCCCTACGAGGGCAACTACTCCACGTACCTCGACAAGAAGGCGGCCCGCCTCAAGGTCGAGGGCCGCAAGGACGAGAAGCGCGCCAAGCGGCTCAAGGAAGAGCTGGAGTGGGTGCGGTCCAACGCCAAGGGCCGGCAGACCAAGTCCAAGGCCCGTCTCGCCCGTTACGAGGAGATGGCGGCCGAGGCCGACAAGATGCGGAAGCTGGACTTCGAGGAGATCCAGATCCCGCCGGGCCCGCGGCTCGGTTCCATCGTCGTCGAGGTCGAGAACCTCTCGAAGGCCTTCGGCGACAAGGTGCTCATCGACGACCTGTCGTTCACGCTGCCGCGCAACGGCATCGTCGGCGTCATCGGTCCGAACGGCGCGGGCAAGACCACGCTGTTCAAGATGATCCAGGGCCTGGAGACCCCGGACACCGGCTCCATCAAGGTCGGCGACACGGTCAAGATCTCCTACGTCGACCAGTCCCGCGCCAACATCGACCCGAAGAAGACCCTCTGGGCCGTCGTCTCGGACGAGCTGGACTACATCAACGTCGGCCAGGTCGAGATGCCCTCGCGGGCCTATGTCTCCGCGTTCGGCTTCAAGGGCCCGGACCAGCAGAAGCCGGCCGGTGTCCTGTCCGGTGGTGAGCGCAACCGCCTCAACCTGGCGCTGACGCTCAAGGAGGGCGGCAACCTGCTGCTCCTCGACGAGCCCACCAACGACCTCGACGTCGAGACCCTGTCCTCGCTGGAGAACGCCCTCCTGGAGTTCCCGGGCGCCGCGGTGGTCATCTCCCACGACCGCTGGTTCCTGGACCGAGTCGCCACGCACATCCTGGCGTACGAGGGCGACTCCAAGTGGTACTGGTTCGAGGGCAACTTCGAGTCGTACGAGAAGAACAAGGTCGAGCGCCTCGGCGCGGACGCGGCCCGTCCGCACCGTGCCACGTACAAGAAGCTCACGCGAGGCTGATCGTCTTGGCTCGTCACCTCTACGACTGCCCGCTGCGCTGGTCGGACATGGACGCCTTCGGCCATGTCAACAACGTGGTCTTCCTCCGCTATCTGGAGGAGGCGCGCATCGACTTCATGTTCCGGCTGGCGCCGGGGGACGGATCGCCGTCCTTCGCGGGCGGCTCCGTCGTGGCCCGGCACGAGATCGACTACGTGCGGCCGCTGGTCCACCGGCACGAGCCGGTGACCGTCGAGTCCTGGGTCACGAAGATCGGCGCCGCGTCCCTGACGATCGCGTACGAGATCAAGGACCCGGACCAGGTCTACGTACGGGCCTCGACCGTCGTCGTGCCGTACGACCTGGCCGAGGAGCGGCCCCGGCGGATCTCCGCCGAGGAGAAGCTCTTCCTCCAGCAGTACCTGGCCGAGGAGCCCGCCGCAGCATGACGGTGCCCGTACGGTCGCTGGAGTTCGCCGACACGAGGGAGGCCGCGGATCTCGCGGCCTTCCTCGGCCGGCTGCTCCACTACGACCGGGCCGCCGCCGTGCGGATGCAGGCGGGCGGCGGTGCGCTGGCCGTGTTCGGCAGGCCGCCGTCGTTCGAGGTCCTGGCGATCCGGACGGCCCGGCTGGCCGTGCCGGACGACTTCGACCTCACCGTGTCCGCGGGTGAACTCCTCGAATCGCTCGGGGAGTCCACCCACGCGGGCGCGATCCCGGCCCCCGTCACCGGGCCGCCGTGGACGGGTGTCCTCCCGCCGCGCGGCGGCTGGCGGGAAAGGCCGGGCCTGCCGGGGCCGGTCGCCCTGCGTACGGCGGTCACCGCCGCGGTGGCGGAGTTCCGCTCCCGCGACGAGGCCCTGCCCGAGGACCGCAGCACCAGGGCGGAGCGGGATCTGATCGGCCGCGAGATCTGGTCGCGGACGGTCGCCGGTACCGGACTTCCGCTGCGGGCCGTGCACGCCGCCCAGTCCCTCGGCTTCCTCCGCCCGGCACCGGACTTCCCGGTCGCCCTCCTCACGGCCGGATCCTGGCTGCGGCTGCGCACCCCGTTCGGCTCGATCGCCCTGCGCGGTCCGGGCAGCGGGCTCGGCACCCTCGCGGTGACGGTCGGCGCGGGCTGAGCGCCGGGCCTGATCCCAACGAAAAGT
>NZ_FMBW01000079.1 GCF_900091725.1 Streptomyces sp. DvalAA-43
CCAGTCCCCCTGCCGAGTCTGCGTAAACAAATGTCCTGCCATCCCTATCAATTCATCGGCCCAGAGGCAATTGGGACCCATGGTGCTGTTGAGAGGCTGTGACAGAGCACGAGCCGGTCCGGCGCGGCAGGAAGAACCGGAGGGGAGTGCTCAACCCGGCTCCGGTGGGCCGGGGAACCGTTCCCGGTGGGCCCGGGATCCGATACCGGCGCCGCCGGGGCGCCGCTTGCTCACGCTCTGAGACAGAATGCCGTTTGGCACAAGCCGTGTCGCCGCCGGCCATTCACATCCGCGCCTGCTGCACAGCTGTTCCCGTCCGCACCGTGTGTGCGGACCGCGCGACGACTCATGGAGTGCAGATTGACTACGACGTTCCGCTCTCGTCTCACCGCCCGGATCGGGCGCACCTACCTGTCCAGGATCCAGAAGTACGGGATCGGCTCCTCCACGGTCAGGCTGCTCCCCGACGACCTGCTGATGATGCTGCGCAGGGACGGCCTCGACCCGGTGGACAGGCTGGCCAGGACCCGGGCGAAGCGGCCGGTGCACAAGGTCTCGTTGCCGTTCGGCATGGACGCCTGGGTGGTCAGCGGCTACGAGGAGTCGAAGGCCGTCCTCGGCTCGGCCGACGGATTCAGCACCGACTTCGCCCACCTCGCGACGAACGCCGGAGTGGCCGCCGAACAGAGCCCCGGCGGACTCGGGTTCAACGATCCCCCCGTGCACACGCGCCTGCGCCGCATCCTGACCCCGGAGTTCACGATGCGCCGGCTGCGGCGCCTGACGCCCAGGATCGACGCCATCGTCGAGGAGCGCCTCGACGCGATGGAGGCCGCCCGGGGCCCGGTCGACCTGGTGCAGGAGTTCGCGCTGCCGATCCCCTCCCTCACGATCTGCGAACTGCTCGGCGTGCCGTACGAGGACCGCAGCGACTTCCAGCAGCTCGCCATGGACCGCTTCGACCTCTTCGCCGGAACCACCGCGCCCTTCGGCGCGATGTCGGAGTCGCTGGAGTACTTCAGGGGCGTCGTCAAGGCACAGCGCGAGAAGCCGGGCGACGGCCTGCTCGGCATGATCGTGCGGGAGCACGGCGACGACGTCGACGACGAGGAACTCGCCGGCCTCGCCGACGGTGTGCTCACCGGAGGGTTCGAGACGACCGCCAGCACGATCGCCCTCGGCTCCCTCGTCCTGCTGCGGAACAGGGACGTCCTGGAGCGAATACGCCACGACGACGCCATGACCGCCCCGTTCGTCGAGGAGGTGCTGCGCTACCTCTCGGCGGTGCAGATCGCCTTCCCCCGGTTCGCCCGCCGCGACATCGAGATAGGCGGCGTGGTCATTCCGCAGGGCGACATGGTGCTCTGCTCGCTGAGCGGTGCCAACCGCGATGCCGGGTACGTCACGGACGACGGGCGCTTCGACCCGCACCGCACCCCGTCCGGCGGCCACCTCGCCTTCGGCCACGGCATCCACCGCTGCGTCGGCGCCGAACTGGCCCGCATGGAGCTGCGCACCGCCTACCCGGCGCTGGTCCGGCGGTTCCCCGGGATGCGGCTCGCCGTCCCGCCCCAGGACCTGGACTTCCGCAAGCTGTCCATCGTGTACGGCATCGAATCGCTGCCGGTGCACCTGCGCTGAGGCGCCCGTACCGGACCATGCCGCGGGGCCGGCCGGGCCGGCCCCGTGACGGCGGCGGCCGGTCAGTGGCTGCCGGTGAGTTCGCCGCTGAGGGTCTTGTGGATCTCGGCGCTCGGCTCGTTGAGGCCGACGATCTCCACGGTCTTGCCGCGCTGTTCGTACTTGGTGGTGATGGCGTCCAGCGCGGCGACGGAGGAGGCGTCCCAGATGTGGGCGGCGGAGAGGTCGATGACGACCCGGTCGGGGTCGGTGGCGTAGCCGAACCGGGTGACCAGGTCGTTGGCGGAGGCGAAGAAGAGCTCGCCGGTGACGGTGTAGACGATCCGGTCGCCCCCGGAGTCGGTGACCGTCGTGACGTCGGCCAGGCGGGCGACCCGCCTGGCGAAGATCACCATGGCGATGACCGTGCCTACCACGACGCCGACGGCCAGGTTGTGGGTGACGACCACGCAGACCACGGTCACCACCATGACGAGGGTCTCCCCGGCGGGCATCCGCCTGAGGGTCCTCGGCGCGATGGAGTGCCAGTCGAAGGCCGCGACGGACACCATCACCATGACGGCGACGAGGGCGGCCATGGGAATGCGGGAGACGACGGGCCCGAAGACGATGCACAGGACCATCAGGAAGGCACCCGCGAGGAAGGTCGACAGGCGGGTGCGGGCGCCCGACACCCGTACGTTGATCATCGTCTGGCCGATCACGGCGCAGCCGCCCATGCCGCCGAAGAGGCCGGTGACGATGTTGGCGATGCCCTGGCCGATCGATTCGCGGGTCTTGCTGGAGCGGGTGTCGGTGATGTCGTCGACCAGCTTGGCGGTCATCAGGGACTCCATCAGCCCCACCAGCGCCATGGCGAGCGCGTAGGGCGCGACGGTCGTCAGCGTGTCCGGCGTGAACGGCACATCGGGCAGACCGGGCACCGGCAGCGAGGACGGCAGCTCGCCCCGGTCGCCGACCGTCGGCACGGCGATCCCGGCGGCGACGGTGATGGCGGTGAGGATGACGATGGAGACCAGCGGCGCCGGGACCGCCCGGGTGACCCTGGGGAAGAGCACCATCAGCGCGATACCGCCGACGACCAGCGGGTAGACGGGCCAGGGCACGTCGTGCAGCTCGGGGACCTGGGCCATGAAGACCAGGACGGCGAGGGAGTTGACGAAGCCGACCATCACACTGCGCGGCACGAACCGCAGCAGCTTCGCGACGCCCAGCGCGCCGAGCACGATCTGGAAGACGCCGCCGAGGACGACCGCGGCGATCAGGTAGCCGAACCCGTGCTGGCGGTTGAGGGGCGCGACGACCAGGGCGACCGCCCCGGTGGCGGCGGAGATCATCGCCGGGCGTCCGCCGACGACCGAGATCACCACCGCCATGGTGAACGAGGTGAACAGGCCGATCGCCGGATCCACCCCGACGATCACCGAGAACGAGATCGCCTCGGGGATCAGCGCCAGCCCGACCACGAGTCCGGCCAGCAGCTCGGTGCGGAACACCTTCGGGGACAGCCAGGCGGGACGGAAGCCGCGCAGCCGCGCGGCAGGGGAGAGTACAGAGAAGGACAAGAGCGGAAGACCTGTCGTGCGGGAGGGAGCGTACGGGGGAGCGAGGGAGGCCGGGGCGTTCCCCCGGCACTCGACGCATCAGGCCAGGATGCTCCCCCGACATCCGGCACCCGGGCACCGGGGTGCTCTCCCCGGCACCCGACACGTCACTCCAGGATGCTCCCCGGCCCTGGCCCCGGGCACCCGGCCTCAACACATCAGACCGGGGCGCCCTCCCCGGCACCCGACGCGCCAGGCCAGGGCGTTCCCTCAGCACTCGATGATGTTCACCGCGAGCCCGCCCCGGGCCGTCTCCTTGTACTTCACGCTCATGTCCGCGCCGGTCTCCTTCATGGTCTTGATGACCTTGTCGAGGGAGACCTTGTGGCTGCCGTCGCCGCGCAGCGCCATCTTCGCCGCCGTGACGGCCTTGACCGCCGCCATGCCGTTGCGCTCGATGCACGGGATCTGGACGAGACCGCCGACGGGGTCGCAGGTCAGGCCCAGGTTGTGTTCCATGCCGATCTCGGCGGCGTTCTCGACCTGCTCGGGGGTGCCGCCGAGGACCTCGGCGAGGGCGCCCGCGGCCATCGAGCAGGCGGAGCCGACCTCGCCCTGGCAGCCGACCTCTGCGCCGGAGATGGAGGCGTTCTCCTTGAAGAGCATGCCGATCGCCCCGGCCGCGAGGAGGAAGCGGACGACGCCGTCCTCCTTCTCCGCCTCGGTGGCGCCGCCGGCCGCGAAGTTCATGTAGTAGTGCAGCACCGCCGGGATGATGCCCGCGGCGCCGTTGGTGGGCGCGGTGACGACCCGGCCGCCCGCCGCGTTCTCCTCGTTGACCGCCATCGCGTAGAGGGTGATCCACTCCATCGCATGGGTCTGCGGGTCGCCCTCGGCGCGCAGCTGGCGGGCGGTGTTCGCGGCGCGGCGGCGGACCCTGAGGCCGCCGGGCAGGATGCCCTCGCGGGACATGCCGCGCGCGACGCAGGCCTGCATGACGCGCCAGATGTCCAGCAGACCCGAGCGGATCTCGTCCTCGGTGCGCCAGGCCCGCTCGTTCTCCAGCATCAGCGAGGAGATGGACAGGCCGGTGTCCTTCGAGAGCCGCAGCAGCTCGTCGCCGGTGCGGAAGGGGTGCTTCAGCACGGTGTCGTCGAGGACGATCCGGTCCTCGCCCACCGCGTCCTCGTCGACGACGAAGCCGCCGCCGACCGAGTAGTAGGTCTTCTCCAGGAGCGGGGCGCCCTCGTGGTCGAAGGCGAAGATCGTCATGCCGTTGGCGTGGTACGGGAGGGCCTTGCGGCGGTGCAGGACCAGCTGCTCGTCGGCGTCGAAGTCGATCTCGTGCATGCCGAGGAGGTTGATCCGGCCCGTGGCGCGGATCTGCTCCACCCGGTCGTCGGCGGACTCCACGTCGACGGTGCGGGGCGACTCGCCCTCCAGGCCGAGCAGGACCGCCTTGGGGGTGCCGTGACCGTGACCGGTCGCACCGAGCGAGCCGTACAGCTCGGCGCGTATCGAGGCGGTGTGGGCGATCAGGCCCTCGTTCTTCAGCCGGCGCGCGAACATACGGGCGGCGCGCATCGGGCCGACCGTATGGGAGCTGGACGGGCCGATGCCGATCGAGAACAGGTCGAAGACCGAGATGGCCACGGGTGACTCCTCAGGGGTTGGTAGACATCGTCGTCTGCCGGGTGGTGCGGTACGAACCGGGCCGGGCGGCCCGGAGAGCGGGGGGCATGGGACGGGGCACCGCGCTCACCCTTCAGTGTGCGCGGTGCCCCGCCCCAACGTGTTGCCAGAATCTGTCCGGACTACTTCAGGCCGGGGTACAGCGGGAACTTCTCCGCCAGCGCGACGACGCGGGCCTTCAGGGCGTCCGCGTCGTAGGACGGCTTGAGCGCGGCGGCGATGATCTCCGCGACCTCGGTGAAGTCCTCGGTCTGGAATCCGCGGGTCGCCAGGGCCGGCGTACCGATCCGCAGACCCGAGGTGACCATCGGCGGCCGCGGGTCGTTCGGGATGGCGTTCCGGTTGACCGTGATGCCCAGCTCGTGCAGCCGGTCCTCGGCCTGCTGGCCGTCCAGCTCCGAGTTGCGCAGGTCGACCAGGACCAGGTGGACGTCCGTACCGCCGGACAGCACGGAGACACCGACCTCGGTGACGTCCGGCTGGACCAGGCGCTCGGCGAGGATGCGGGCGCCGTCCAGGGTGCGCTGCTGGCGCTCCTTGAACTCCTCGGTCGCCGCGACCTTGAACGAGACGGCCTTGGCCGCGATCACGTGCTCCAGCGGGCCGCCCTGCTGGCCCGGGAAGACCGCCGAGTTGATCTTCTTGGCGAGCTCCTGGGTGGAGAGGATCACGCCGCCGCGCGGACCGCCGAGGGTCTTGTGCGTGGTGGTCGTGACGACATGGGCGTGCGGCACCGGGTTGGGATGCAGACCCGCGGCCACCAGGCCGGCGAAGTGCGCCATGTCGACCATCAGGTACGCGCCGACCTCGTCCGCGATGCGGCGGAAGGCGGCGAAGTCCAGCTGGCGCGGGTACGCGGACCAGCCGGCGACGATCAGCTTCGGCTTGGACTCCTTGGCCAGGCGCTCGACCTCGGCCATGTCCACGACGCCGGTCTCGTCGACGTGGTACGGGACCACGTTGTAGAGCTTGCCGGAGAAGTTGATCTTCATGCCGTGGGTCAGGTGACCGCCGTGGGCCAGGTTCAGGCCCATGATCGTGTCGCCCGGCTTGAGCAGCGCGAACATCGCGGCGGCGTTGGCCTGCGCACCGGAGTGCGGCTGGACGTTCGCGGCCTCGGCGCCGAACAGCGCCTTGATGCGGTCGATGGCGATCTGCTCGACGACGTCGACGTGCTCGCAGCCGCCGTAGTAGCGGCGGCCGGGGTAGCCCTCGGCGTACTTGTTGGTGAGGACGGAGCCCTGGGCCTCCATGACGGCGACCGGAGCGAAGTTCTCCGAGGCGATCATTTCGAGGGTGGACTGCTGACGGTGGAGCTCGGCGTCGACGGCGGCGGCGACGTCCGGGTCCAGCTCGTGGAGGGAGGAGTTGAGAAGCGACATCAGGTGGTCCCTTGGGGTCTTTAGTTGCCGGAGAACTCGGTGTACTCGTCGGCGGAGAGCAGGTCCTCCGGCTCCTCCGCGACGCGTACCTTGAACAGCCAGCCGCCCTCGAAGGGAGCGGAGTTCACCAGCGACGGATCGTCCACGACGTCCTGGTTCGCCTCGGTGACCTCGCCGGTCACCGGGGAGTACAGGTCGCTCACCGACTTGGTCGACTCCAGCTCACCACAGGTCTCGCCCGCGGTCACCGTCTCACCGACCTCGGGGAGCTGGGCGTAGACGACATCGCCGAGCGCGTTGGCCGCGTACTCGGTGATACCGATCGTGGCCACACCGTCCTCGACGGCCGACAGCCACTCGTGCTCCTTGCTGTACCGCAGCTGCTGGGGGTTGCTCATGACCTGAATTCTCCTGTACGCGGGGGAGTGCTGATGAACGGTGGTCTTACGGTGTGAGACGCGACTGCGTCACTTCTCGGTGGGCGCCGACGTCACTTCTGGCGCTTGTAGAACGGCAGCGCCACGACCTCGTACGGCTCGTGGCTGCCCCGGATGTCCACTCCGACGCCCTCGGCACCGGGCGTGGCGTGCGCGGCGTCCACGTACGCCATGGCGATCGGCTTGCCCAGCGTGGGCGACGGGGCGCCCGAGGTGACCTCGCCGATGACCTCGCCGCCGGCGACGACGGAGAATCCGGCGCGCGGCACGCGGCGGCCCTCGGCGACCAGCCCGACCAGCTTGCGCGGCGGGGCGGTCTCGGCGCGCCCGGCGGCGGCCTCCAGGGCCTTGCGGCCGACGAAGTCGCCCTCCTTCTCGAACTTCACGACCCGGCCGAGACCGGCGTCGAACGGGGTCAGCGCCGTGGTCAGCTCATGCCCGTACAGCGGCATGCCCGCCTCCAGGCGCAGTGTGTCGCGGCAGGAGAGCCCGCACGGGATCAGGCCGCGGGAGGCGCCCGCCCCGGTCAGCGCCTTCCACAGCTGCTCGGCGTGCTCAGGGGCGACGAACAGCTCGAAGCCGTCCTCGCCGGTGTAGCCGGTACGGGCGATCAGCGCGGGGACACCGGCGACGGTGCCGGGCAGACCGGCGTAGTACTTCAGACCGTCCAGGTCGGCGTCGGTGACGGAGGCCAGGATCGCGGGGGACTCGGGGCCCTGGACGGCGAGCAGCGCGTACGCGTCCCGGTCGTCGCGCACCTCGGCGTCGAAGCCGTCGGCCCGCGCGGTCAGCGCGTCCAGCACGATCTGGGCGTTGCCCGCGTTGGCGACCACCATGTACTCGGTCTCGCCCAGCCGGTAGACGATCAGGTCGTCCAGGATGCCGCCGTCCTCGGCGCAGATCATCGTGTAGCGGGCCCGGCCCACGGCGACCGTGCCGATGTTGCCGACCAGCGCGAAGTTCAGGAAGGCCGCGGCCGCGGGGCCGGTGACGGTGATCTCGCCCATGTGCGACAGGTCGAAGAGTCCGGCCCTGGTGCGCACCGCGTTGTGCTCGTCGCGCTCGCTGGCGTACCGCAGGGGCATGTCCCAGCCCGCGAAGTCGGTCATGGTCGCGCCCAGCGAACGGTGCAGGGCATCGAGGGCGGTGAGACGGGGGACGGTGCTCATGGATATGGCTCCCAGGGCATGACGACGAGGACGATCCCTCCCCATCTGTCATCGGAACCTGAGAGGTTCGCCGAGAGCCCCTGGAAGGGTTCGGCTTGCACCTTGGGTGGAGCCGCGAAGCGGCCCGCTTTTCAGATCTGCCTCATCCACGCGGTACGGGGCCTGAGAGATTCAAGGGAGGAACTTGCTCCTTCGGCGCCCGGCACAAGCAGTGACCGGAACTCTCCCGCGCGGATTCAAGCGGCCTTTATGCAGTTGGCCGGGTCATCATCGCATGCATCGCGCCGGAGTGGGGCCCCGGCCTCCTGCCGGAATTCACCGGCGTGGACGGTTGTGCCGCATTACCTTTTCTTTACACTTCAGGGGCATACGTGGGGTGAGCCGACAGGGGGAGGGCGATGACGTTGCAGCGGTACGCGACGACCGCGGGGGTCGCGCACGGCGCGATGCCCGCGCAGACGGGGGCCCCGGCGAGGGACGCCTCCGGCGCCCACGCGCCGGTGGTACGGGATCTGCGGGAGCGCTCCGGGCGCAGTCCGCGCGGCCTGTATTTCGCGGCGGGCGACGTGGTGGTGGTCTCCGGGCTGCCCGGCAGCGGCAAGTCGACGCTCATCCGGCGCGCGGTGACGACGGCGCACGCCATCGACTCCCAGGACACCCGCGACCGCTGGGCGCGGAGCATGCCCCGCTTACTTCCCTACGCCCTCTACCGTCCGCTGGTCCGCGCCGCCCACTACTGGGGGCTGCGGCGGGCGCTGCGCTCCGGGGAGTCCGTCGTCGTCCACGACTGCGGAACGCAGGCGTGGGTACGGGCCTGGCTGGCCCGTGACGCCCGGCGCCGGGGCCGCGCCCTGCACCTCGTCCTGCTCGACGTCACACCGCAGGCCGCGCGGGAGGGCCAGCGCGAGCGCGGACGCGGCGTATCGGGATACGCCTTCGCCCGGCACCGCAGGGCCGTGGGCAGACTGCTGAGGGCCACCGGGACGGGCCTGCTGCCGCCCGGCTGCGCCTCGGCGGTGCTGCTGGACCGGGAGGCGGCGGGGCGGCTCGGCCGGATCGCCTTCGGGGACGAACGGCTCGGGGCCGGGTAGCCGCGGGCCGGGCGGCTGTGCCCCGGGTGGGTGCGGGCCGGATGGCCGCGGGCCGGGCCGCCGCGGGGCCGGGCGTTAACCTTCTGCCGGAAAGCGTGGGCGAGAAGGGGAAGCAGTGGACGTTCCGGCACAGCTCCAGTCCCATCCGCAGGGCGGATGGCCGGCCAATGAGCTCGAAGAGGTACTGACGGCCTCGGTGGGCGTCCCGGAGGCGGGCGGACGGCTCGTCGAGGTGCTCGGACGCAGCGATGTCTGGGTGCCCCTGCCCAACGGCGGCGGGCCCGACTCGGAGGGACTGGACCTGCCGACGCTGGAGATCGAGGGCGCTCCGTACGTCCCCGTGTTCAGCTCCGAGCAGCAGTTCCTCGCCTGCGTCGGCACCCGGATGTCCTTCACCGTCGCGCCCGCCCGTGACTTCGCCCGCGGCCTGCCCCCGCAGCTCGGCATCGCGGTCAACCCCGGCGGCGCGGTCGGGATGCCGCTGCCGCCCCCCGCCGTGGCCGAACTCTGCCGGGCCGGACGCACCCCGCTGGACGGCCCGGCCACCGGCGGCCGGGTCCGGCTGTACGAGCCGGGCTGGAAGGAGGAGCCCGTCGACTTCCTCGCCGCGGCGGCCGGCGAGTTCGAGGAGAGCGGCGTCGTGCTCACCGCCCGCCGGGCGCTGGCCAGCGTCGAGGGCAACGACCCCGTCCTCTTCATCGGCGTGGAGTTCTCCACCTGGGACGGCGCGGGCCGCAACGCCCCGATGGACGCCCTCGGCCGCGCCCTGGGCCGGGTCGAGGTGCCCTGGCCGGTCAATCTCGTCCTGCTCGACGTGGCGCAGGACCCGGTCGGCGACTGGATGCGCGAGAAGGTCCGGCCGTTCTACCAGCGAGCGGCCCGGTAGCCCCGGCGCGGCGCCCGCGGCGGGCACCGGCGTGGAACACCGCCGCGACCCATGGCGTCAAGTCGGTGTCAGGACCGGCGCATAAGCTGGTTTCATGGCTGGTGCCTCGGCATCATGCCGCACCCGTGTGCCCGGGAGCGGCCGGCCGACACAGTGGATCGAAGAGGGGCGGGACCAGGTGAGTGCGTCAGGCACCGCGGCGGCCGGGCAGGTCGAGCACATGCTTCGCCAAGTGACGCCCGGACGCTACGACGCGTACGAGGCACTGCTCCAGGCCCTCGCCAACGGCCGGATCTGGATGCTCCTCTGGCACGGCCAGGCGGGATCGCCCGACGCCCAGTACGGAAACATGGAGGTCGACGGCCTCGGCTACGCCCCCTGTGTGACCTCCGCCCAGGAGCTCTCGGCCAGCGGCTGGAACCGCGCCCATGAGCTGGTCGGCGGCCTGGACATCGCCCGCACCCTCTTCCCCGACCGCTGGGGCATCTGGCTCAACCCGCACGCCCCGGGCGGCGGCGTCGGCATCCCCTGGCTGGACCTGCGCCGGATCGCCACCGGCCTCGACCGGATGCCCGCGGGCCCGCTCCGGCTCACCGAGCCCGCCATCGAGATCCCGCAGTTCTACGCCCTGCTCGCGCAGAACGCCCACCACACCTCCGCGATCCGCTCGCTGCGCCGCGCCTGGGTGCAGCCCGCGCTGGGTGCCCCGTACCTCACCATCGGCCTCGACCTCTACGACACCAGCCCGCCCTCGGTGGACGCGGCGCGCGCGATGATGCAGCAGTCGATCTCCGCCGTCCCGGACGGGCTGCCCGTCTCCACCGTCGCGATGTCCGACGAGTACGACCCGGTCGCGATGTGGCTGCGTGCCAACGCCCGCCCGTTCTACGACCGCGAGGCGCACGCCCCGGCGGCCCCGGTCACCGGCTACGGCTACCCGCCGCAGGGCGCGTACTGATCCGTCCGGCCGGCCCCCTCCGGTGATGTCCCTTCCGGGTCGTTCGCCCCTCGGGGGCCGGAATGCGGGTGTTGTGTTCAGGAATTCCGCAACGCGACCATAAGGTGCCAACTACCCGGATTTCTGCGCGCGTTCACCTTCGTAGTGTCACAACAGCCCTGCCATGTCCGAGATTTCCGCGCTGGTCACGTCTGGTGACGATAGCTTCGCGAATCTTCCGGGGTGTCCCCTTCCACCTCAACTGACCTGTGTTCGACGGGCGTTCACTTCCGTCCGGATAACGGAACACCCAGGCCCGCATCACGGTTAGGCATCCATTCGCCTGTCGGTATGGCTACCTGTAGTGACGGCAATGAAGACTCCCGCAGCAAGGGCGTCTTGCCGCCTCTGCGTACGACTGACTGATCGCGCCGCCACAGCGGCCAGTTCGGCCCGGCCACCGCCGGTTGAGAGGGGTCCTTGCCACGATGACGGCACCACTGCACGAGCCGACCAAGGAAGCGGATCCGGTCGCGGCCGACGGTCCCGCAGTCGACTCCGGGGTGAAGAAGGTCGAGGGACGGTCTCTCAAGCAGATCGCCTGGAACCGCCTGAAGCAGGACAGAGTCGCTCTGACGGGTGGCATCGTTGTCCTCGTCCTGGTCGTGGTGGCGATCTTCGCGCCCCTCATCGTCGGCCTGCTGGGACATCCGCCGAACGACTTCCACCAGGACAAGCTCGACCCGCTGACCAACCTCCCCACCGGCAGCCTCGGCGGAGTGAGCGGCGACTTCCTCTTCGGCGTCGAACCCAACAAGGGCCGCGACATCTTCAGCCGGATCGTCTACGGCGCCCGGATCTCGCTG
The DNA here is from genome assembly GCF_900091725.1 of Streptomyces sp. DvalAA-43. Taxonomy (GTDB): domain Bacteria; phylum Actinomycetota; class Actinomycetes; order Streptomycetales; family Streptomycetaceae; genus Streptomyces; species Streptomyces pulveraceus. The sequence continues at coordinate 11,646 of NZ_FMBW01000079.1, forward strand.
CTCGTGGCCTTCCTGGCGGCCCTGGTCGCCGTCGCCCTCGGCACCCTCTTCGGGATCATCGCCGGATACTTCGGCGGCTGGATCGACGCGGTGATCAGCCGGATCATGGACGTGCTGCTCTCCTTCCCGCAGCTCCTCTTCATCATCTCCCTGGTCTCGGTCCTCCCCGACGACCTGCTCGGGCTCACCGGCAGCGGCGTACGCATCGCCGTACTCGTCGCCGTCATCGGCTTCTTCGGCTGGCCGTACGTGGGACGCATCGTCCGCGGACAGACGCTCTCGCTGCGCGAGCGCGAGTACGTGGAGGCGGCGCGCAGCCTCGGCGGCGGACGGACCCACATCCTCTTCCGCGAACTGCTGCCCAACCTCGTGGCGCCGATCACCGTCTACGCGACGCTCATGATCCCCACCAACATCCTCACCGAAGCGGCCCTCAGCTTCCTCGGTGCCGGTGTCCGTCCGCCCACCGCCTCCTGGGGCGGGATGCTGCGGGACGCGCTGGAAACGTACGAGCACGACCCGATGTTCATGGTCTTCCCCGGCGTGACGATCTTCATCACCGTGCTGGCCTTCAACCTCTTCGGGGACGGGCTGCGCGATGCCCTGGACCCCAAGGGGACCCGATAGCCCACGACTTGCCCCTGCCGCATCGTCAGGTGGCTCTTCCCATGGTTCTCCGGCAAGCAACGGCCTGGGACCGCGATCTCGGAGGTTACGAGAAAATGTCCACAGTTACCTCGAAACGACGGCTCACCGCTGGTGCGGCCCTCGTGGTCGCGGCGCTGATGACCACCACGGCGTGCGGCGGCGGCAGCGACAACGACGGCGGCGGCAAGGCGAAGGGCGCCGGCTTCAACGCGGCGTTCAACAAGGTCGCCAACCCTTCCACCAAAACGGGTGGAACGCTGAAGATGATCGGCAAGCAGGACCTCGACTCCGCCGACCCCCAGCGTGCCTACTACGGCATGGCCTGGGACTTCATGCGCTTCTACACCCGCCAGCTGGTCACGTACGACACCAAGCCGGGTCAGGCCTCCACCAAGCTCGTCGGCGACCTGGCCACCGGCCCCGGTGAGATCACGGACGGCGGCAAGACCTACACGTACAAGCTGCGCGATGGTCTGACCTGGGAGGACGGCTCCAAGCTGACCTCCAAGGACGTCAAGTACGGCATCGAGCGCATCTGGGCGACGGACACCATCACCGGTGGCCCGCAGTACCTGAAGCAGACGCTGGACCCCAAGGGCGAGTACAAGGGCCCCTACAAGGACAAGTCCGCGGACAAGCTGGGCCTCAAGACGATCGAGACGCCCGACGACAACACCATCGTCTTCAAGCTGCCCAAGCCCAACGGTGACTTCGAGCAGTTCCTCGCCATGCCGTCCGGCTCGCCCGTGAAGGCGGCGAAGGACACCGGCGCGAAGTACACCCAGCGCCCGTTCTCCGCCGGCCCGTACAAGTTCGAGACGTACAAGCCGGGCAAGAACATCGTCCTCGTCCGCAACGACAAGTGGCAGAAGTCCTCGGACCCGGTGCGCGCCGCGCTCCCGGACAAGATCGAGGTGACGATCTCCGCCAACCTGGAGGAGAACGACAAGAAGCTGATGGAGGGCGACTACGACGTCGACCTCAACGGCACCGGCATGACCCAGTCCGGCCGCGTCACCGCCGTCCAGGACCACAAGGCCAGCGTCGACAACATGCTGACGTCCTTCGTCCGCTACGTCGCGCTCGTCCACACGGCGAAGCCGCTGGACGACGTCCACTGCCGCAAGGCCGTCTTCTACGCCACGGACTTCGCCGGTCTCCAGCAGACCCGCGGTGGTGAGATCGCCGGTGGTGAGATCGCCAACAGCACGCTGCCGACCTCCATCAAGGGCCACAGCGACTACGACCCGTACGGCGTCCTCGCCCGCAAGGGCAAGCCGGACCCGGCCAAGGCCAAGGACGAGCTGAAGCAGTGCGGTCACCCGACCGGCTTCTCCACCAAGCTCACCGCCCGTAACAACAACCCGGGCGAGGTCGACACCGCCGAGGCGCTCCAGGAGCAGCTCGGCAAGGTCGGCATCAAGATCGAGGTCGACCCGATCGACGGCGCCGAGGCGTCCAGCATCACCGGTTCGCCGTCCGTCGTGAAGAAGCGCGGCTACGGAATGACGATGAGCGGCTGGGGCCCGGACTTCCCGTCCGGCCAGGGCTTCGGCCAGCCGCTGTGGGACAGCCGGTTCCTGTCCGAGACCGGTAACTACAACGAGTCGCAGCTCAAGGACCCGCAGATCGACAAGCTCTTCGACAACGCGATCGCGGAGACCGACCCGGTCAAGGCCGGCGAGATCTACAAGGAGCTCGACAAGCGGATCCTCGACCAGGCCGACTGGATGCCCTTCATCTACGAGAAGAACATCACCTGGCGCGGCGACCGACTGACCAACGTCTACATGTCCGACGCCTACAGCGGCCGTTACGACTACGTCTCGCTCGGCGTCGTCAAGTAGTCGCTGTAGTCAACAGCATTCGCAGTCAACCCGGTTGACTGTTCCACCGCCGCCGAAACCCGCCAGTCCGAAGGGCAGGTGAGGGCCGGGGCGGTGGCCGGGATCCCCCACGAGGGGCTCCGGCCACCGCCGGGCCGCACACAGTGCTTGCATATCTCATCCGGCGCCTGTTCGCCGTAGTCATCATGGTGCTCGTCGTACTGCTCGCGACGTTCACCATCTTCTTCATGCTGCCCAAGTGGGCGGGTCAGGACGTCGCAGTCCTCTTCGCCGGCAAGGCTTCCGGTGCCGAGCAGCTCGCGGGCATCCGGATCAAACTGGGTCTCGACGACCCCCTCCTCGTCCAGTTCTGGGACTTCGTCAAGGGCATCCCGATGGGACGCGACTACGCGAACGGTGCCGACGTCACCCACTGCGCCGCGCCCTGCTTCGGCTACTCCTTCCGCACCGAAGTGCCGGTCTGGACCACCCTGAAGGACGCGCTGCCCGTCACCGGCGCGCTCGCCGCCGGTGCCTGTGTCCTGTGGCTCCTCGGCGGTGTCGCCACCGGTGTGGTGTCCGCGCTCCGGCGCGGCAGCATCTGGGACCGGGCCGCGATGACCACGGCCCTCGCCGGTGTCTCGCTGCCGATCTTCTTCACCGGCATGGTCGCGATGGGCCTGTTCGTGCACAACCTCGGCTGGGTGCACATCGCGGACAACCTCTCCACGGACGACGGCATCGGCACCTGGTTCCAGACGCTGATCCTGCCGTGGATCGTGCTCGCCTTCCTGAACGCGGCGATGTACGCCCGGCTCACCCGGGCCACCATGCTCGAAGTGCTCGGCGAGGACTACATCCGTACCGCCCGCGCCAAGGGGCTCGGCGAGGGCACCGTCATCACCCGGCATGCCCTGCGTTCCGCGATGACGCCGATCCTCACCGTCTTCGGCCTGGACATCGGCGTGCTCCTCGGTGGTGCCGTCCTCACCGAGTCCACGTTCAACCTGCCCGGTCTCGGGCTCGCCGCGGTCCAGGCCATCAGCAACAAGGACCTGCCGGTGATTCTCGGCGTCACCCTGTTCGCGGCCCTCGCGATCGCCGTCGCCAACCTCGTCGTCGACATCATGTACGCCGTCATCGACCCGCGAGTGAGGCTGGGATGACCGAACTGAACAAGAGCGGTGCCGCGCTGGGCGAACCCTCCCCGGCCGGCTCGCCCGCTCCCACCGCCTTCCTCGAAGTGCGCGACCTCAAGGTGCACTTCCCGACCGACGACGGCCTGGTCAAGTCCGTCGACGGGCTCACCTTCCAGCTGGAGAAGGGCAAGACCCTCGGCATCGTCGGCGAGTCCGGCTCCGGCAAGTCCGTCACCTCGCTGGGCATCATGGGCCTGCACACCACCGGCCAGTACGGCAAGCGCAAGGCGCAGGTCTCCGGCGAGATCTGGCTGGACGGCAAGGAGCTGCTGTCCGCCGACCCCGACGAGGTGCGCAAGCTGCGCGGCCGCGACATGGCCATGATCTTCCAGGATCCGCTGTCCGCGCTGCACCCGTACTACACGATCGGCAAGCAGATCGTGGAGGCGTACCGGGTCCACCACAGCGTCGACAAGAAGACCGCCCGCAAGCGCGCGGTCGAGATGCTCGACCGGGTCGGCATCCCGCAGCCGGACAAGCGCGTCGACAGCTACCCGCACGAGTTCTCCGGCGGTATGCGCCAGCGCGCGATGATCGCCATGTCGCTGGTCAACAACCCCGAGCTGCTGATCGCCGACGAGCCGACGACCGCACTGGACGTGACGGTCCAGGCGCAGATCCTCGACCTGATCCGCGACCTGCAGAAGGAGTTCGGCTCCGCGGTCATCGTCATCACCCACGACCTGGGCGTGGTGGCCGAGCTCGCCGACGACATCCTGGTGATGTACGGCGGGCGCTGCGTCGAGCGCGGACCGGCCGAGAAGGTGTTCTACGAGCCCCGGCACCCCTACACCTGGGGCCTGCTGGGCTCGATGCCGCGCCTCGACCGCGACCAGACCGACCGGCTCATCCCGGTCAAGGGTTCCCCGCCGTCGCTCATCAACATCCCCTCGGGCTGCGCCTTCAACCCGCGCTGCCCGTACGCGGACGTGCCCAAGGACGACGTCACCCGCACCGTACGGCCCGAGCTCCAGGAGGTCGGCAGCCGGCACTGGGCGGCCTGCCACATGTCGCAGGAGCAGCGGGAGCGTATCTGGACCGAAGAGATTGCGCCCAAGCTGTGAGCGAGGACAAGGCCGTGACGAGCGACAACAAGGGCGTGACGAGCGAGGGCAAGGGCGTGGACGTTCCGGCGCAGAGGTCGGCCGGGCACGGCGGGCCGGCCGGTGACACCGCCTCCCGCGAGGTGCTGCTCAAGGTGACCGGGCTGCAGAAGCACTTCCCCATCAAGAAGGGGCTGCTGCAGCGCAACGCCGGTGCCGTGAAGGCCGTCGACGGGATCGACTTCGAGGTGCACTCGGGCGAGACCCTGGGGGTCGTCGGCGAGTCCGGCTGCGGGAAGTCGACGATGGGCCGGCTGATCACCCGGCTGCTCGAACCCACCGCGGGGCAGATCGAGTTCGACGGCAAGGACATCACGCACCTCGGCGTGGGCGGCATGCGCCCGATGCGCCGGGACATGCAGATGATCTTCCAGGACCCGTACTCCTCGCTGAACCCGCGGCACACGATCGGCACGATCGTGGGCGCCCCCTTCAAGCTCCAGGGCGTCACGCCCGACGGCGGCGTCAAGAAGGAGGTGCAGCGGCTGCTGGAGGTCGTGGGCCTCAACCCCGAGCACTACAACCGCTATCCGCACGAGTTCTCCGGCGGTCAGCGCCAGCGCATCGGGATCGCCCGCGCCCTGGCGCTCAACCCCAGGCTGGTCGTGGCGGACGAGCCCGTCTCGGCGCTGGACGTCTCGATCCAGGCGCAGGTGGTGAACCTGCTCGACGACCTCCAGGCCGAGCTGGGCCTCACCTATGTGATCATCGCCCATGACCTGTCGGTCGTCCGGCACGTCTCGGACCGGATCGCGGTGATGTACCTCGGCAAGATCGTGGAGCTGGCCGACCGCGAGTCGCTCTACAAGGCGCCGATGCACCCGTACACGAAGGCGCTGCTCTCGGCGGTTCCGATCCCGGACCCGAAGCGCCGTTCGGCCAAGAGCGAGAGGATCCTGCTCAAGGGCGACGTGCCGTCGCCGATCTCGCCGCCCAGCGGCTGCCGCTTCCACACCCGGTGCTGGAAGGCGACGGAGGTCTGCAGGACCCAGGAACCGCCGCTGGTCGCGCTGAAGACCGGACACCAGGTGGCCTGCCACCACCCGGAGAACGCGCCCGACCAGGTGCCCGGCGAGACGGTGACGGCGGCGGCGCGCGAGGCGATCGAGATCGTCGACGTGAGCAAGCCCGCGGCGGACGAGCCCGAGCCGGACGGGAACGGGTCCGACGACAACGGGTCCGGCGACAACGGGTCCGGCGGGACCGCGGCGGACGGCGCCGCCGCCTCGCCCGATACGCCGGAGGACGGCCCGAAGGAGTAGTACCGGCACAATTGCCCGGTGCTCAACGAACTGTTCACGCCCTCCGTCCAGCATGCGCTCGACATCGTCGGAATCTTCGTCTTCGCGATCTCCGGCGCTCTGCTCGCCGTACGCAAGAACTTCGATGTCTTCGGCATCGCGGTGCTCGCCGAGGTGACCGCGCTGGGCGGAGGGCTGTTCCGTGACATCGTCATCGGTGCGGTCCCGCCCGCGGCGTTCACGGATCTCGGCTACTTCACGACCCCGCTCCTCGCCGCCGTCCTGGTGTTCTTCCTGCACCCGCACGTCGAGCGGATCCAGGTGGGCGTCAACGTCTTCGACGCGGCGGGCCTCGGCCTGTTCTGCGTCACGGGCACGGTCAAGGCGTACGACTACGGCCTGGGCCTCACCGCGTCCGCGGCCCTGGGGCTCGCCACCGCGGTCGGCGGCGGTGTGCTGCGCGACGTACTGGCCAACGAGGTGCCCTCGCTGCTGCGCTGGGACCGCGACCTGTACGCGGTGCCCGCCATCGTCGGCGCCACGACGATCGTCCTGTGCATCCGCTTCGGGACGCTCAACGCGTTCACCAGCGGCGCCGCCGTGATCGTGGCCTTCGTGCTGCGGCTGCTGGCGATGCGCTACCACTGGCGGGCCCCGCGCGCCTACAACCGCAAGTCCGCGACGGCCGAGGAGGGCTCCGCGGCCACCTGATCCGCCGCTGTTATCCCGGCTGTGATCCCGGCTGTGATCCCGGCCAAAAAAGCTACCGCTCAGTAATGCAATCGGTGTACGGTGCGTCGCATGGCACAGGCAGCAGAGCAGACAGCAGGGCAGCCGACGGAGCAGACCGGACCGGCGACCGTCGGGGACAGCGAGTTCGACCGCGACACCGCCGTCACCCTTCGCGAGGAGGGCGTCTACGACGCAGAGCTCTCGGCGGGATGGACGATCATCCACGCGGTCAACGGCGGCTATCTGCTGGCCATGCTCGGCCGCGCCCTCGGCCAGGCCCTGCCGCACCCGGACCCCTTCTCCGTCTCCGCGCACTACCTCACCGCGTCCGTCCCCGGCCCCGCGGTGATCCGGACCCACACCGTCCGCACCGGCCGCACCCTCTCCACCGGCCAGGCGTCCCTCTTCCAGTACGCGGAGGACGGCACCGAGGTCGAGCGCATCCGGGTCATCGCCACCTACGGCGACCTGGACGGGCTGTCCGACGAGGTCCACACCTCGGCGAAGCCGCCGACCATCCCGCCGCGCGAGCACTGCCTCGGCCCGAGCGACGGCCCGGCCCCGATCCCCGGCAGCTCCGCCATCACCGAGCGGCTCGACATCAAGCTCGACCCGGCGACGATCGGCTGGGCCATCGGGCAGCCGTCCGGCAAGGGCGAGATGCGCGGCTGGTTCGGCCTCGCGGACGGCCGCGACGCCGACCCGCTCTCGCTGCTGCTCACCGTGGACGCACTGCCGCCCACCTCGTTCGAGCTGGGCCTCAAGGGCTGGACGCCCACCATCGAGCTCACCACCCACATCCGCTGCCGCCCGGCCCCCGGCCCCCTCCGCGTCTCCATCACCACCCGCAACCTCGCGGGCGGATTCCTGGAAGAGGACGCGGAGGTCTGGGACAGCGCGGACCGCCTGGTGGCCCAGTCCCGCCAACTGGCGCGCGCACCGCGCTCCTGACGGCCGGGGCGGGGAGGGCGATACGCGGGCAGCGACCGGGGTGAGGGGAGGAAGCACGGGCGGCGGTCGGGGAAGCTGGTGAGGTGAAATCCGACCGGCTGCTCTCGATCCTCCTGCTCCTCCAGACCCGCGGCCTGGTGCCCGCCACCGAGCTCGCCGAGCGCCTCGAAGTCTCCGTACGCACCATCTACCGCGACATCGAGGCGCTCTCCGCCTCCGGCGTCCCGGTCTACGCCGAGCGGGGGCGGCACGGCGGCATCGCGCTGCTGCCGGGGTTCCGAACCGATGTCACCGGGCTCACCGCCGACGAGGCGCGCGCCCTCTTCGTCCTCGCCGCCGAGGGCACCCATGCCGCGCTCGGTCTCGACGCGGCGCTCGGGTCGGCGCTGCGCAAGGTGATGGCCGCCCTGCCCGAACCGCACCGGCCCGCCGCCGAGCTGACCAGCAGGCGGATCCTGGTCGACCCGGTGCGCTGGATGAGCGGCCCGCGGCCGGCCGTCGACGTGGCCGAGCTGCACGACGCCGTCCTCGCCGACCGGCGGTTGCGGCTGAGCTACCGCCACAGCGGTACGAGTGACCCGCGCACCTACACCGTCGATCCGTACGGCCTCGTCGTGAAGGCGGGCGTCTGGTACCTGGTGGCGGACCGGGACGGGGTGCCCCGGCTCTTCAGGGCCGACCGGGTGCGGCGGGCCGGTCTCCTGGACGCACCCGTCGAGCGCCGGCCCGGGGTGGAGCTGGCGGACCTCTGGGGCGAACTGCGCAGGCAGGTCGAGGAGCGGCCCGGACGGGTCCGGCTCCGGGTGCGGGTGCGCCGTTCCCGCCTCGATCTGTTCCTGCGCCTGAACGCCGGGTGGCTGACCGGGGAGCCGCGCCCGGAGGGGGATGCGGGGTTGGAGGGAGAGGCGGGGCGGGCGGCGAGCGGGGAGTGGCTGCGGGCCGAACTGGCCGTCGACTCGGTCGAGCACGCCCGCTCCCTGCTCTCCTTCGGCCCGAACGTCGAAGTGCTCTCGCCGCCCGAGGCGCGGGACGTCCTCGCCCGTCACGCGGCGGCGGTCGTGGCGCTGTACGGGGCGGCGGGCACGCCCTAAGGGGTATCGGCCCCGTTCGCGTCGTCCAGCCAGTGCAGCCTGCCGAGGGTGACCAGTCTCAGCCGGCGGCGGGCCACCCCGGCCACCTCCCGCTCGCCGTCCGGCCCCGCGTCCAGCAGCGCCGACGCGGTGATCACCATGTGGTCGACATAGAGGCCGCCGAGCATCAGCAGGTCCTCCTCGCTCCACCCCCGGGACTCCGGCTCCTCGGCGAGCGCCGCCGCCACCTCCTCGGCGAACCGCCGTAGTTGGGCCGCTATGGCCTCGCGGACCGGGCCGACGCCGCCGTGCTGTTCACGGGCGATGAAGCGGAAGTGGGCGGGCTGTTCACCGACATGGCGCAGGATCAGCTCGACGCTGCGCCCCAGCCGCTCCTCGCTGTCGCCGGTCTCGGCGAGGACCGCGCCGATCATTCCGTGCAGGCTGCCCAGCGCCTCCTCGACGAGCGCCACGCCGAGTGCCGCGGTGTCCTCGAAGTGCCGGTAGAAGGCGGTGGGTGTGACGCCCGCGGCCCGGGTCACCTCGCGCAGCCCGAGGCTGCTGAGGCTCTGGTGCTCCAGGAGTCCGAGTGCGGCATCCAGCAGTGCCTGACGGGTTCTCAGCTTCTGGGTCTGTCGGACGCCGACGGTGTGACTCATGCCATTCAGTAAACAACTGTTCTCCAGGGCGGGGAAGCGCCGTGCGGGTCTAGACTGACAAGTCAGTGAACAGTCGTACTCTCAAATGCTCGTGAAGAGCTCGCGGAAGGCTGAACATGATCGTCCTCGTCGTCGCCCTGCTCCTGCTCGGAGTCGTGCTCGGAGCGGTGGTCCAGATCCCGCTGCCGCTGAGCCTCGCGCTCGCCGCCGCGATCGGCTGCTGGCTGCTGGTCTTCGCCGTGCGGGAGCGGGCGGGTGCGCGGCGCCGTTCGCAGTGACCGCCACCCGGGCTGTCCCGGCTGTCCCTGCCGTCGCGGCCGTTGCTCCGGCCGCCGGTCCGATTCCCCTTCCGGCCATCGATACGAAGGAGCCCGTGCCATGACACTCACCACACCGATCCGCCGGTCCCGGGTGGACGGGGCGACTCCCGCCGGTACCGTTCCAGGAGCCGACGCCGCCACCGCCCCGAAGGGGCCGTCGCGCAGTACCCGGGACGCCGATGCACTGGCCGTGGCCTCGTTCGTGCTCGGGCTCGTCGGCCTGCTGGTGATGAACGTCCTGCTCGGCCCGGCCGCCATCGTGATGGCGGTCCTCGCCCTCGTCCGGTCCACCTCCCGCCGTGGCCGCGCCCTGCTCGGGCTCGCGCTCGGCATCGCCGACCTCGTGGTCCTCGCCTTCCTCGTCGCCGGAAACGGTGTCGTCGCCTGGAACTTCGGCGGCTGAACCGGGCGGAGCGGACCTCGCCGCCGCGGTGTTCGGCTCCCGGGACGCGCTGTGCCCGCCGTACGCCCCGCCTCGGGCCCGCGGAGACCGCGGTGTCCTCCGATCGCTCGACAGGGCCGCCCGCATCCTGTTCGATCATGGATGGCACAGCGGGCGTCCGTCTGGGGTGGGCTGCGGCGAGGGGGAGGGTGCGTGCTGGAGATAGCGGGGATCGGGGCAGCGGAGGAGCGGGTCTACCGCCACCTGGTGGAGGTACGAGGCGCGGGCGTGGACGAGATCGTCCAACGGCTCCACATCCGGGAACGCGAGGCGGCGTCGCTCCTCTCCTCCCTGCATGACAAGGGCCTGGTCGGGCGGCTGCCGGGCGACGGCGGCATGCGGTACGTACCCGTCCCGCCGGACGTGGCGCTGCAGCCTCTGCTGTCGCGCGGCCAAGAAGCGCTGGAGTGGGCGCGGCGTGGAGTGGAGCAGCTGGCCGAGGAGTACCGGGCGGGCGGCCGGCGCCATGACGCCGGGCAGCTGGTCGAGGTGATCACCGGGGCCGGCGCCATCCGTCAGCAGCTGCGCCAACTCGCCTACGGGGCCCGCAGTGACCTGCGGTGGTTCTGCAAGGCCGATCCCGTGGCGCTGCGCGCCCAGGACAACGACGAGGAGTTCGAACTGCTCGCCCAGGGCATCCGCTACGAGGCGATCTACGAACGGGACTGCCTGGAGCAGCCCGGCATGGTCGACAACGTCGCCCAGGGCATCCGCGCCGGTGAAGTGGCCCGTGCCACCAGCGCACTCCCCGTGCGCATGGTCATCGTCGACGGCTCCGTCGCCGTCTGCCCGCTGATGCCGGGCAGCACGACCGGCGTCCGCGGCGAGCCGACCGCCGCGATCATCCGCAGCAGCACTCTCCTGGACGCCCTTGTCGCCCTGTTCGACATGCAGTGGGCGGCGGGGACCCCACTGCACGTCACGGAGGCGGGCGAGCTGGCCGACTTCGCCGACGGCATGGGACCGGGTGGCAGTCTCGCCGACGACGAGCGCTATCTGCTCTCCCTGGTCGTCGCGGGCGTGACGGACAAGGCGATCGCCACCCAGCTGCGGGTCAGTCACCGCACGGTGCAGCGCCGGATCACCGCGCTGATGCAGCGGGCGGGCGCGACGACGCGTACGCAGCTGGTGTGGCAGGCGGCGCGGCGCGACTGGCTGTCCTAGGACGCACGGAAGCCGCGACCGGGGCCGGTCGCGGCTTCCGGATCTCGCGTACTACCTCAGCGCGTACGCCCGCTCGATCTCCTGCGTCACCTCGTTGCCCGCGTCGTCCCAGGCGCGGACCCGCAGCGTGACGTACCCACTGGTGCGGGCGGTCGAGGGGTGGGTGACCCGGACGCGGTAGGCGCCGTCGCCCCGGGCGGAGGCCTTCGCCGCCCGCCAGTGCGCGCCGTCGTCGTACGAGACGGACACCTCCATGCCCTTCACGGAACGGCCCGTCAGGCCGTCCTGGTGACGGGCGCTCACTCCGAAGGCGAAGGACCCGGAGTCAGGGGCGGAGCCCTGGAGGTCGGTCGCCACGTCGTAGTCGAGCTGGAGGAGGGGAAGCAGGGATTCCTTGCCCTCGGCCGGGCGGGGGGCCGTGAACGACCAGCGGGTGCTGGTGGCCCGCGAGAGGGTGCCCTCGGGGCCGGTGCGCTTCACGTCCAGGTCCAGCCGGTAGCGGCCGTCTTCCCCGCCCGCGGGGAAGACGCCCCACGCCCGGGAGCCTTCGGCGAGGATCTCGCCGTCGCGACGCAGTACGGCCCGGGTCTCGTCGGGGTAGGGGGTGTTGGCGTCCTTGCGGGGCAGAGCGTAGCCGTAGTGGCCGGAGGCGGCGTCGGCGAACTCGGGGATCCCGATGGTCAGCTGGTCGCCCTTGCGGTGGGCGAGCCCTTCGACACCTCGGGGGATCGCCGGGCGCACCACGGGGGCGTACCAGCTCTCCGTGGCGTGCTCACCGGGCCGGTAGGTGCGCAGGGTGCCGAGCATGCCGGTCCCCACCGCCTGGATCGCCCAGGTGTTGCGGGGGTTGACCCAGTGCAGCCACCGGGTGTCGGCGGGACCGCTCACGTACTCCGTCCGCGCCTGCCCGGTGCGGACGTACCGGGACCGGATGGAGAGCTGCACGTCCTCACCCTCCCACGGACGCCAGGACAGCCGGTCCTCCGCGACGTAGCGCGCCCCGCCCGTGTCCGGGTAGCGCGAGACCACGGTGGCCGTGTTCTTCGGGCCGACCTTGTGGACCACGTGCTCGGGGACGCGCTGTTGGGCGACCTGCACCACGTCGTAGAGGTAGGGGCTTTCCGGGGTCCCCTTCAGCTCCAGTACGGTGCCCGGCGCGCGCAGCCGCTGCGCGGTGGCGTGGGAGGCGTACAGCCCGATCGCGGGCAGTCGCGGACCCACCGGCTGCCAGGGCGTGGCCGCGTACAGGTTGCCGCCGGCGGTGGTGACGGCGGCCGCGGCTCCGGCCCGGGCGGCCGAGGCCACCGCCTCGTCGTACTCCACCCCCTCCAGTTCCACGAGCACCGCCGCTCCGCGGACGTCCACGCCCCGTGCGCGCAGCGCCGCGTAGTCCTCGGGACGTCCGTGACCGGCGTCCACCACCCGCAGGCGCCGCACGCCTTCCACGGCGGGGGAGTTGTGGAGCAGACGGACGGGGACACCGGCCGCGGCGGTGGCGGAGACCGCGCGTGTGCGGAGCATCGGTGCGGTCAGCTGCCAGCGGGAGGTGAACTCGAAGGTTCCCTCGGTGAACTCCTCGGTGGGCGTGACGTAGAGGAGCTGTCCGCCGCTGTGTCCGCTGGTGAAGAAGCTGGCGAACTCCCGGTCGCCGGCTTTCCAGTGGGTGGAGAAGACCAGCGGGCCCCGCTGCTCGGCCGGCTTGGGGGTCTGGATCTTCACGGGGACCGCCTCGCGTGCGTCGAGCACCAGCTCCGTGTCGCCGCTCACCCGCAGGTGCGGGTTGACCACCAGGCTGTTGGTGACGTTGTCCTCCGTCGACTGCGTGATGACGCCGTGCAGGTAGTACATGCCCTCGGGCATGTCCAGCGTCAGGCTCTGCCCCGCCGGCACCTCCTGGACGACGTCGAAGCGGCCCGTGGGACCCAGCATGATCAGCGGGAAGACGGTCGCCGGCTGCCCGGCGCGGTCGATGCCGCGCACGGTGACCTTGTGCGTGACCGGGTCCTTCGCCGCGGAGAGAACGGTGTGCGTGACGGTCTGCCCGTCGGCCGAGGTGGCGGTGAGGCGGCCGCTGTAGACGCCCTCCGGCAGCGCGGGCGCGTCGAGGGTCACGGTCACGTCGGTGCTGCCGTGGGCGCCCACGGTGACCTGCGCGGGGGCGCCTATGGTGCCTGCCGGGGCCGAGGAGCCGTAGAGCTGGTCGAAGGTGGTGTCCAGGGTGAGCGACACGGGCGCGTCGCCGTCGTTGGTGTAGGTGACGCTCACCTGCCGCGGGCCCGAGTCCGGTGCCAGGGTGCCGAAGGTGGTGGTGCCGGTGGCGCGCACCTGCTGGCGCACCGAGCGGGCCACATCCACCCGGCCGGCGCCCTGCTCGTAGACCGTCTGGTCGGGGGCGGTACGCGTCGTGCTCATCAACGCGTCCTTGAGCTGCTGGGCGCTCCAGTCGGGGTAACGCCCGGCCAGGATCGCCGCCGCGCCCGCCACGTGCGGGGTCGCCATGGAGGTACCCGACGCGGCGGTGTAGGCCGCGTCCACCGGGTCGCCCATGGACGTGCCGGCCGCGCGGGCGGCGACGATGCCGACGCCGGGGGCGGTGAGGTCGGGCTTGACGCCGTTGTCCCCGACGCGCGGGCCGCGGCTGGAGAAGGGGGCCAGCTTGTCGTCGCGGTCGACGGCGCCCACGGTCAGTGCGTTCGCCGCGGCGCCCGGGGAGCCCACCGAGTAGTCGGAGCCCGTGTTGCCCGCCGCGACGACGAAGAGGGTGCCGGTCTCCTCGCTGAGGCCGTCGAGGACGAGGCTGAGTACGTCCGTGCCGTCGGTGGGCGGGCCGCCCAGGCTCATGCTGACGATGTCGGCGCCCGAGTGGGCGGCCCAGTCCATGCCGCCCATGATGGCGGAGTACGAGCCGGAGCCGCTGTCGTCGAGCACCTTGCCTATCAGCAGCCGTGCCCCCGGTGCCACGCCCTTGCGCGAGCCGCCCGAGGCGGCGCCGCTGCCGGCGATGGTGGAGGCGACGTGGGTGCCGTGGCCGTGGCCGTCGTTCGCGCTGGGGCCGTCGGTGAAGTTGCGTACTTCGCCGAGCTTCCCGGCCAGGTCGGGGTGGGTGGCGTCGACGCCGGTGTCCAGGACGGCGACGGTCGCGCCGTGTCCGTCGTAGCCGGCCTGCCACGCCTCGGGCGCACCGATCTGCGCGGTGCTGCGATCGAGGGAGGCGTGGACCTTCGCGTCCAGCCACAGCTTCTCGACGCCGCCCTCGAAGGCCGCGTTCTTGAAGGAAGAGTTCCTGGAAGCGTTCTTCGCGCCGCCCTCGGCGCCGCTCTTGGCGAGCGCGTCGTCGTCGATGGCCTTCCAGAACCGCCCGGCCTGCTTCTTGTCCGCCTTCAGTGCCGAGCCGCGCAGGCTCTTGATGACCAGGCCCTTGCGCGAACCGGTGGGCGCCCCCTTGGACGTGGGGTTCGTGCCGCCGGTGTAGCGGGCGATCAGCGGGATGGCGGAGGTGTGGGCGTCGTCGTACCCCTGCTTGACCAGGGAGGTGATGTTGAACAGCTGCCGGTCCAGTTTGCCGGAGGCGATGTACGGGAGCGCGGCGCGGGGCAGCACGTACAGCTGCTTGTCGATCTCCAGTTGGGTGAAGTCGGCCTGCGAGGCGCCCGAGACCGGCTCGACGGAGACGGCCTTCCGGCCGCCGGGGAAGGTCTCCAGTCGCACCCGGTCACCGGTCACGAGCGTGACGGAGCTGACCTGGGGACGGCCGGCGGAGTTCGCGCCGACGGAGGCGGGCGCCGGGGCGGCGCTCGCGCCGGAGGAGGTGGGGGACAAGGCGGCGATGAGGACTCCTGCCGCCAGTACGGCGGCAGAGCGATACCGTCTGTGCATCGGAACCTTTCCAGGAGGCAAGGAGAGGGACACGCGGTGCGGCTCAAGACTGGGGCCCCACTGATCGGCCGCACCAGCCTTTTCCCTGCCGTGCTTGCGACATGTCGCCAAAACGACACGGCGCTCTCCATCGCACGTACCGGCACGGTCACCGGGGCCGAGCAGCCCCTCCTCGTCACCGGCACCGGCCTCGTCGCCCGGGACTTCGCCGGCCGAACCGGGCGCGGAGCCCGACGCCCTCCCCGCCCGGACGGGCCCGGGAACGGGGCGGGGAGGACCGCACCGGGCCATGCGCGGGTGCGCCCTCCCCACGCCCCGCCGGGGGCTCGTAGAATCGAGCCCACCATGGCTTACCTCGACCACGCCGCGACCACGCCGATGCTTCCGGAAGCGATCGAGGCGATGACCGCCCAGCTCGCCGTCACCGGCAACGCTTCCTCACTGCACGCCGCCGGGCGCCGGGCCCGCCGTACCGTCGAGGAGTCGCGAGAGACCCTCGCCGATGCCCTCGGCGCACGCCCCAGCGAGGTGGTCTTCACCTCCGGTGGCACCGAGGCCGACAACCTCGCCGTGAAGGGCCTGTACTGGGCCCGCCGTGACGCCGACCCCCGCCGCACCCGGGTGCTGGCCAGCCCCGTCGAGCACCACGCGGTGCTGGACGCCGTCGACTGGCTCGCCGAGCACGAGGGCGCGACCGTCGAGTACCTCCCCGTCGACGGATACGGCCGCGTCCACCCGGACGCCCTGCGCGAGGCGATCCTCCGTGACCCCTCCGATGTCGCGCTGGTCACCGTGATGTGGGCCAACAACGAGATCGGCACCATCATGCCGGTACGCGAACTGGCAGCGGTGGCCCGTGAGTTCGAGGTACCGATGCATGCGGACGCGGTGCAGGCGTTCGGGCAGCTGGAGGTCGACTTCGCCCGGTCCGGGCTGGCCGCGATGACGGTCAGCGGGCACAAGATCGGCGGCCCGTTCGGCATCGGCGCGCTCCTGCTCGGCCGCGAATACACCCCCGTACCCGTGCTCCACGGCGGCGGCCAGGAGCGGCACGTCCGCTCGGGCACCCTCGACGTGCCCGCCATCGCCTCCTTCGCCCTCGCGGGGCGGCTGGCCGCCGACGGGCGCGAGGAGTTCGCCCGCGAGATCGGCGGACTGCGCGACGCCCTGGTCGCGGCCGTGCTGGCGGCCGTGCCCGATGCCGTACTCGGCGGCGACCCGGCCCCCGGCGGCCGGCTCCCCGCCAACGCGCACTTCACCTTCCCCGGCTGCGAGGGCGACTCCCTGCTCCTGCTGCTGGACGCCCAGGGCATCGAGTGTTCCACCGGCTCCGCCTGCACCGCCGGCATCGCCCAGCCGAGCCACGTGCTCCTGGCCACCGGCACCGACCCGGACCTGGCCCGCGGCACCCTGCGCTTCTCGCTCGGCCACACCTCCACCAAGCAGGACATCGACGAGGTGGCCCGCGCGATCGGACCGGCGGTGGAACGGGCCCGTACGGCAGGACTCAGCTGACCCCGGAGACTCCGGCTGATCCGGGCCCGTCCGGCGACCGGGCGGGCCGCGCGATCACCGCTTCCGCGCCGCGCGGACCAGCTTCAGATACCGGTCCCAGTCCCAGTGCCCGCCCGGATCGGTGTGGTCCGTGCCCGGCACCTCCACGTGCCCGATGATGTGCTTCCGGTCCACCGGTATCCCGTACCGCCCGCATATCGCCGCCGTGAGCCGCGCCGAGGCCCCGTACATCGCCGCCGTGAAGTCCCGCGGCCGGTCCACGAAGCCCTCGTGCTCGATCCCCACACTGCGCTCGTTGTACGACCTGTTCCCCGCGTGGAACGCCACGTCCAGCTCACGGATCATCTGCGCCACATGGCCGTCCTTGCGCACCACGTAGTGGGACGCCGCCCCGTGTCCCGGGTCCTGGAATACCTTCACCGCGCTCTGGTAGCTGCCCTGGGTGACATGGATGACGACCCGGTCGATGGGGTAGTCGCCCGGCCGGTCGGCCCGCCGCCAGTTCGCCGAGGAGGCCGCTATCCACTGGGCGCGCGCGTAATCCACCTCGCCGGGTGTGCGGGGCTTGTCCACGCCCGGCAGCCGCCACCAGGCACGCTCCAGCTCTTCCCGCGCCAGCGCGGCGGCGCCCGCGGCCGTGACGGCGGCACCGATCAGCAGCCCGCGCCGGCTGATGCCGTGCCCGGACTTCGCGCCGCCGGAGCTCTTGGCGCCCGATGTCCCCTTGGTCCCCATGTGATCCACAACGCATATCCGAGAGCGTTCGGTTCCCGGCGCCCCGTACTCTGGTGGAGCTATGACTGAGACTTCCCAGCGCCCCCTCCGTGTGCTCGCCGCCATGTCGGGCGGTGTCGACTCCGCCGTCGCCGCGGCCCGCGCCGCCGAGGCGGGCCACGACGTGACCGGTGTGCACCTCGCCCTCTCCGCCAACCCGCAGTCCTTCCGTACCGGGGCGCGCGGCTGTTGCACGATCGAGGACTCCCGCGACGCCCGCCGCGCGGCGGACGTCATCGGCATCCCGTTCTACGTCTGGGACCTGGCGGAACGCTTCCGTGAGGATGTCGTGGACGACTTCATCGCCGAGTACGAGGCGGGCCGCACGCCCAATCCGTGCCTGCGCTGCAACGAGAAGATCAAGTTCGCCGCGCTCCTGGACAAGGCCCTCGCGCTGGGCTTCGACGCGGTCTGCACCGGCCACTACGCCACCGTCGTCCTGAACGAGGACGGCAGCCGCGAGCTGCACCGCGCCTCCGACATGGCCAAGGACCAGTCGTACGTCCTCGGCGTCCTGGACGAGAAGCAGCTCGCCCATGCCATGTTCCCGCTCGGCGACACCCTCACCACCAAGGACGAGATCCGCGCCGAGGCCGAGCGCCGGGGCCTCGCCGTCGCCAAGAAGCCCGACAGCCACGACATCTGCTTCATCGCCGACGGCGACACCCAGGGCTTCCTGGCGAGCCGCCTCGGCGGCAAGGCGGAGGGCGACATCCTCGACGAGTCGGGTACGAAGGTCGGCACCCACGAGGGCGCCTTCGGCTTCACCATCGGCCAGCGCAAGGGGCTGCGCATCGGCCACCCCGCCCCCGACGGCAAGCCGCGCTACGTCCTGGACATCTCCCCGGTGAACAACACGGTGACGGTCGGCCCGGTCGAAGCCCTGGACGTCACCGCCCTCACCGCCATCAAGCCCCGCTGGTGCGGCACGGCCCCGGCCGCCCCCGGCACCTACACCGCCCAGCTCCGCGCCCACGGCGGCGAGACCGAGGTCACGGCCGAAGTCGTCGACGGTACGCTGCACGTCACCTTCACCGAGCCGGTACGGGGCGTGGCCCCAGGCCAGGCGGTCGTGCTGTACGACGGCACCCGCGTGGTCGGCTCGGCGACGATCGCTACTACGGTGCGGCGGGAGACGGCGACGGCGGCAGCCTCCGGCTGACCGGGCCGGCCGGTCGCCGCGGCCGTTGCCGACCCGTATTGCCGTCCCCGCTCATGGGCGCGGCCCCTGGGCGCCCCGCGCGGTCGCGTCCGACCCCCGTACGGGCGGGACCGCGCGGGGCGGGTCATGGGTCAGGAAGCCTGACGCAGGGGTACGGACCTGGCGAAGAAATCCATGAGGACCGGGGCCACCGCCTGGGGGGCCAGTTCGCGGGTCTGGCCCGTCAGAGTGCGGTGGCGGGCCCGGGGGAGGGCCTCGGCGAGAGCGCGGGTGGACTGGCGGGCGGGGGTGGGGCTGGAGCCGCCGCAGATCACCAGGGTGCGCACCGTGACGGCGGCGAACCGGGCGGCCGGGATCGAGCCGTCGCCGAGCAGCGCGTCGTCGTACGCGAGGGTGTGCGCCATCGCCACCAGGTCGCTCCACAGCGGGGCGCGGCGCATCCGGGCGATCATGTCGGCCGGCACGCCCGTCACCGAGAGGAACAGCTCCACGGCCCCCGCGCGGTCGCCGGTGGACAGCAGCCGGTGCAGCCGGGAGGTGCAGCACGCCTTGTACTGGAGGCCCGAGGCGCCCGGCGTGTACGGCGGCTCGTACACCGCCAGCAGGTCCACGGGGAGCCCGGCCGCCTGTGCCTCCAGGGCCAGCGCCCCGCCGGCCCCCATGCCGAACACCGAGGCCCGGCCGCCCACCGCGGTGACGAGCGCGGCCAGGTCCTCGATCTCGCGTTCCACCGCGTACGGGCCGCTGTCGCCGCTGGAGCCGCGGCCGCGCCTGTCGTACGTGACGACGTGGAACCGCGGCGCCAGCAGACGCGCCAGCGGCGCCTCGGTCGCCGCCGTGCCCAGCGAGCCGCCCACCAGGATCACCGGAGGGCCTTCGCCCCGGTGCCGGTACGCGATCATCGTGCCGTCGCGGGAGAGAATCTTGTCCATGCGAGGGTGGACCGCCGGGCCCGCCGAAACTCATCGCTCCGGCCGGAGTTTTTTTGAGATTCTTCAACGCCCCAGGTCAGGGACACTTTTGAGGTTCAGTCGGTGACGGTCTCGGTGTCGTAGAAGCAGAAGTGGTCCTTGATTGCGGCGACTTCGGGCTTCGGCTCCGGGTAGGCCCAGACGAGGTCCGCGGTGTCCGGCAGCGACCAGTAGGAGGCATCTCCCTTGAACGGACAGTGGGTACGGGTGTCCGAGGCCGTCAGGAGTTCCGTGCGGACGTCCTCCGGCGGCAGGTAGTAGCGGACCGGGCAGCCCGTCTCGCGCAGGACGAGCGGGCGCCGGCTCTCGGCCAGTACCTGCCCGTCGCGGACCACACGTACGTGCGCGGTGCCGGGCTCGACCGTGATGAGGTGTCCTGGTGAGGAGGTCATATCCCGTACAGCCGGATCGCGGAGCGGTTTCTTCCCGGTTCCTGCTCCCCGTTCCTTCCCTCGGCCCCGGGGTCGGCCCCCCGTTCCCGCGCGGTGGCCGGGTGTGTCGGTGGTGGCCTTTACGGTGGTCCCATGAAGATCTGTGTTTTTCTCTCCGCGGCCGACCTCGACGAGCGCTACACCCGGCCCGCCCGTGAATTCGCCGAGCTGCTCGGCAAGGGCGGCCACACCCTGGTCTGGGGAGGCTCGGAGAGCGGGCTGATGAAGGTCGTCGCCGACGGGGTCCAGGAGTCGGGCGGGCGGCTGGTGGGGGTGTCGGTCGACTTCCTGGCCGCGAAGGCGCGTACCAACGCGGACGAGATGGTGATCGCCCGCGACCTCGCCGAGCGCAAGGCGCTGCTCCTGGAGAAGGCCGACGCGGTCGTGATCATGGTCGGAGGGACCGGGACGCTCGACGAGGCGACCGAGATCCTGGAGCTGAAGAAGCACGGGAAGCACGACAAGCCCGTGGTCCTGCTCAACACGGCGGGCTTCTACGACGGGCTGCGCGAACAGTTCCAGCGCATGGAGGACGAGGGCTTCCTGCCCGTCCCGCTGACCGATCTGGTGTTCTTCGCCAAGGACGGCGTCGGCGCCCTGGCCTACCTGGAGGAATGGTCCGGCCTGCAGTGACGGGACGGCGGGGTGCGATCATGAGGGGCATGTCCACTCATGTCATCACCGGAGCCGGCTCCGGCATCGGAGCCGCTGTCACCCGCCGTCTGCTGGAGCGCGGTGACGAGACCGTGCTGCTCGCCCGCGACGCGGGCCGCGCCAAGGAACTGGCCGCGCTCCACCCCGGCGCCCGCACGCTCGTCGGCGACCTCGCCAATCCGGACCGGCTGTCGTGGGCGTTCGCCCAGCAGGCCATGCCGGAGCGGGTCGACTCGCTGCTGCACATCGCGGGCGTCGTGGAGCTCGGCAAGGTCGGCGACCTCACGCCCAAGGCCTGGCACTTCCAGCTCAACGCCAACCTGGTCGCGCCCGCCGAGCTGACCCGGCTCCTCCTGCCGCAACTGCGCGTATCCCAGGGCCAAGTGCTCTTCGTGAACTCGGGCGCCGGCCTCGCCGCGCATGCCGAGTGGAGCGCGTACGCCGCGAGCAAGCACGGCCTGAAGGCCCTCGCCGACTCGCTGCGCCACGAGGAGCACGCCAACGGCGTCCGGGTGACCTCCGTCTACCCGGGGCGTACCGCCAGCCCCATGCAGGCCAAGGTCCACCAGCAGGAGGGCAAGGAGTACGACACCTCCCGTCTGATCGACCCGGAGTCGGTGGCCACCACGATCCTGATGGCCCTCGACCTGCCGCGCGACGCCGAGGTCAACGACCTGACGGTGCGCCCCGGGCGCTGACCCGGCGCGGGCCGGGCGGCGTCGCCTCCGGAACAACGCCCCGCGGGACAGCCCTTACGCTTCCCGTGTGAGCGAGAAGAGCAAGTTCAGCGGTTGTCCGGCCACCGGGATCGGGTCCATGCCCGGGGGAGACGCCCGGGAGGCGGCGAAGACCGTCACCGGCTCCTTCGGGGACGGCGAGGGCCTGCCGTATCTGGCGGAACTGCCCGCCCGCGGTCCCGGCGCGGACATGATCGGGCGGACCATCGGGCTGCTCGTCGACCTGTACGGGCACGTCGAGCCCAGCGGCTGGCGGATCAGCGACCGGCCCGGCCGCGACACCCGCCGGGCCAGGTCCTGGCTGGGTGAGGACCTCGACGCCCTGGAGGAGTTCACCCAGGGGTACGAGGGGCCGCTCAAGGTCCAGGCCGTCGGGCCGTGGACGCTGGCCGCCGCACTGGAACGCCGGGGCGGCGAGGCGGTGCTCGGCGACCCGGGGGCCTGCCGCGACCTGGCGGGCTCCCTGGCGGAGGGGCTGCGCGCACACCTCGCGGAGGTGCGGCGCAGGGTGCCCGGCGCCGACGTGATCCTCCAGCTCGACGAGCCGTCGCTGACCGCCGTACTGCGCGGGCGGGTCAGGACGGCCAGCGGCTACCGCACCTACCGGGCCGTGGACCGCCAGGTCGTGGAGGGCACCCTGCGCGATGTCCTGGCGGCGGGCGGGGAAGCGGCGACGGTCGTGCACACCTGCGCGCCCGAGGTCCCGTTCGCACTGCTGCGCCGGGCCGGGGCCGACGGTATCTCGTTCGATTTCTCCCTGCTCACCGAGCGTGAGGAGGATGTGATCGGTGAAGCCGTCGAGGGCGGCACCCAGCTCTTCCTCGGAGTGGTACCGGGCACCGACCCGGCCTCGGGCGGATTGTCGGACCCGGGCGGTAGCGTCATGGGGGTCAGGACGCTGTGGCGCAGGCTGGGGCTGAATCCGGGGACTCTGACGGAGTCCGTGGTGATCACCCCGTCGTGCGGGCTCGCGGGTGCCTCGCCCGCGTACGCGCGCGCCGCGCTCGCCCACTGCGCTCGGGCCGCGAGATCGCTCGCAGACAACCCTGAGTAACGGGGCAATGGGTAACGGGAGGACGAGACGATGGCCGGCGAACAGCAGACGGCGATGCCCGCACAGGTCCAGGAGCGGCACGCGCTCCTCGCCGAGCAGGTCGAGGAGCACCGCTTCCGGTACTACGTGAAGGACCAGCCGGTCGTCAGCGACGCCGAGTTCGACCGGCTGATGCGCGAGCTGGAGGACCTGGAGGAGACGTATCCGCAGCTGCGCACGCCGGATTCGCCGACGCAGAAGGTCGCGGGCCCGTACCGGACGGAATTCACCTCCGTCGAGCACCGCGAGCGGATGCTCTCGCTGGACAACGCCTTCGACGACCTGGAGCTGGCCGCCTGGGGCGAGCGGATCGCCAAGGACGTCGGCACCACCGACTACCACTTCCTGTGCGAGCCGAAGGTCGACGGCCTGGCGGTCAACCTCACCTACGAGCACGGGCGGCTGACCCGGGCCGCCACCCGCGGCGACGGCCGCACCGGCGAGGACATCACCCCCAACGTCCGTACGATCGCCGAGATCCCGCACCGGCTGAAGGGCGACCGGGTCCCGGCGCTGGTCGAGATCCGTGGCGAGGTCTTCTTCCCGATGGAGGCCTTCGAGGAGCTCAACGCCCGGCTCGTCGAGGCCGACGACAAGCCGTTCGCCAATCCGCGCAACGCGGCGGCGGGTTCGCTGCGCCAGAAGGACCCGAAGGTCACCGCCACCCGCCCGCTCCACATGGTGGTGCACGGCATCGGCGCCCGCGAGGGCTTCGACATCGACTGCCTCTCGCACGCCTACGAGCTGCTGCACGAATGGGGCCTGCCCACCGCCAAGTACAACAAGGTGGTGGATTCCCTCGACGGGGTACGGGAGTTCATCAGGTACTTCGGTGAGAACCGGCACTCCGTGGAGCACGAGATCGACGGAGTGGTCGTCAAGCTCGACGAGATCCCGCTCCAGGGCCGGCTCGGCTCCACCTCGCGCGCCCCGCGCTGGGCGATCGCCTGGAAGTACGCCCCGGAGGAGGTCAACACCAAGCTGGTCAACATCCGGGTCGGCGTCGGCCGGACCGGCCGGGTCACGCCGTACGCCCAGGTCGAGCCGGTCGAAGTGGCGGGCTCAGAGGTGGAGTTCGCCACCCTGCACAACCAGAACGTGGTGAAGGCGAAGGGCGTCCTCATCGGGGACACGGTGGTGCTCCGCAAGGCGGGCGACGTGATCCCGGAGATCCTCGGCCCGGTCGTCGACCTCCGCGACGGCACCGAGCGGGCGTTCGTGATGCCGACGCACTGCCCGGAGTGCGGCACGGAACTGAAGCCCATGAAGGAGGCGGACGTCGATGTCCGTTGCCCCAACGCGCGGTCCTGCCCGGCCCAGCTCCGGGAGCGCATCGCCTATCTCGCGGGCCGCAAGTGCCTCGACATCGACCACTTCGGCTATGTCGCCGCCGCGGCCCTCACCAAGCCGCTGGAGCCCGCCGATCCGCCGCTGCGCGACGAGGGCGATCTGTTCGGGCTGACCGTCGAGCAGCTGCTGCCGATCCGGGCCTATGTCCGGGACCAGGACAGCGGGCTGCCCAAGCGCGACCCGAAGACCGGCGAGGAGAAGACCGCCTGGGTCTTCGCCAACCAGCAAGGTGAGCCGAAGAAGAACGCCCTCGCCATGCTCGACGCCATCGCCGCGGCCAAGGAGGCACCGCTCGCCCGGATCCTCACCGGGCTGTCCATCCGCCATGTGGGCCCGGTCGCCGCCGCCGAACTGGCCCGTCAGTTCCGCTCCATGGACCGGATCGACGAGGCGTCCGAACAGGAGCTGATCGAGGCCGACGGGGTCGGGGACATCATCGCCGCATCGGTGAAGCAGTGGCTCGCCGAGGACTGGCACCGGGAGATCCTGCGCAAGTGGCGCGAGGCCGGGGTCCGGATGGAGGACGTGGGCACCGGCGAGGACGAGGGGCCGCGTCCGCTCGAAGGGCTGACCGTCGTCGTCACCGGCACGCTGACCGGCCACACCAGGGATGGCGCGAAAGAGGCGCTCCAGAGCCGTGGTGCCAAGGTGACAGGTTCCGTTTCGAAGAAGACCTCCTTCGTGGTCGTCGGCGACAACCCCGGTTCCAAGTACGAGAAGGCCATGCAGCTGAAGGTTCCGGTACTGGACGAGGACGGCTTCGCCGTACTGCTCGAACAGGGTCCGGACGCGGCGCGCGAGGCGGCGGTGCCGGCCGAAGAACCGGCGGAATAGGGCAGATCCCCACCAGGGACCGGCGGAACCGAGCAGATCCGGCCATGGACCGGCGGAACCGGGCGGTCGGCGGACGGGCGACGAGACAGGGCGGCGGAAAGGGATGCGGGGGGACAGACGGGGGCAACTCTTCCGCCCCGCGGCCGGTTCACCCGATCGGCGCATAGCAGATGCTGACGGACGGTCGGTCCGCATTCGGGCAAGAGCGTCAGAGCGCTGCCCG
The DNA here is from genome assembly GCF_900091725.1 of Streptomyces sp. DvalAA-43. Lineage (GTDB taxonomy): Bacteria > Actinomycetota > Actinomycetes > Streptomycetales > Streptomycetaceae > Streptomyces > Streptomyces pulveraceus. The sequence goes on from NZ_FMBW01000079.1 coordinate 36,621, forward strand.
TAGGAGCCATCCGCGGCCTACTGTTGATACGTGCACCTGCCGTGCCCGGCCGCGGGGTGGGAAACCGGGTCGTGGCGGCATGGAACGGAACCATCAGGTGACATCGGCACCGCCGGCTGTGAGAGGGACGGAATGAAACCGACCGAGAGCGCCGCACCGGTGTCGCGGCTGCAAGGTTTCGTCGGCCTCACGCCAAAAGTGGGTGCCGTTGTCATCGCGATCGCCGTTGTCCAGATCGCGACCGGTTTCTATCGGACCGTGAGCGAAGGACACGCGCTCTTCCCCGACGGCAGAGCCGGCTGGTCCCTCGCCGTCCTGACCGGAATCATCGTCGGCCATCTCGTCGCGCTCGGACGCGACCGCTGGTGGGGCGGCACCGGCTCCGGGGCCTCGCTCACCCTGGCGGTGCTGCTGCTCTACGGCTGGGTGCCCGCCGCGCTGGTCAGCCTGGTCGTCGTCGTCCTGGTCGGCGTCGCCCGCAGACACCGCTGGTGGCAGGGGCTGCTGCACGGCGCGGTGGACATCCTGGGGATAGGCGCGGCGGCCCTGGTGCTCGCCGCGTTCGGTGAGGTGCAGACCGTCGAATCGCCCTGGCGGCCACTCGACTGGGGCATCGACGCCGTCCCCGGGGTCCTGCTGGCCGCCTCCACCTACCTCCTGGTCACCCGGGTCCTGCTGTGGTACGCGCAGGCACCCCAGGGCGGCGGCGGGCTGCCGACCATCGCCCGCACCGCCCTGCTGCGCCAGGGCCTCGTCGCGGTCGCCCTGCTCGCCATCGCACCGCTGATCTGCGTCGTCGCGATGGCCACCCCCCTGCTCCTGCCGCTCTTCGCCGTCCCGCTGATCGCTCTGGACTCCGCGCTCTGGATCGCCCGTGCCCGTGCCGAGGAGCAGCTGCGCGACCCGCTGACCGGGCTGCCCAACCGGCAGTGGCTGCTGGAGCGCACCTGGACGGCCCTGGAGGACGCCGAGTCCGTCGGGGCGAGAGCCGCTCTGGTCCTGATCGACCTCGACCGTTTCCGCGCGGTCAACGACACCCTCGGCCATCTGGCGGGGGACCGGCTGCTGTTGCAGATAGCGGAACGCCTCCGCCTCGCGCTGCCCCGGGGCGCGGAGGCCGCGCGGCTCGGCGGCGACGAGTTCGCGGTGCTCCTGCCGACCGCCGACTCCACCACCAGCGCCCAGCGGGTCGCCCGCCATCTCGTCGCCGAGCTGTCCTCCCCGCTGGACCTCGACGGGCTGACCCTGGTGCTGGAGGCCAGCGCCGGGGTCGCCGTCTATCCGGACCACGCGCTGGACGCCGAGGGGCTGCTCAGGCGCGCGGACGTGGCGATGTACCAGGCCAAGCGGGACCGTACGGGCGTCGAGGTCTACGAGTCGAAGCGGGACAGCAACACCCCCGACCGGCTCGGCCTCCTGGGTGATCTGCGCCGTGCCCTGGACGCCGGTGAGGTCGAGCTGCACTACCAGCCGAAGGTCCGCTTCGACGGTCAGGTGGCCGGTCTCGAAGCCCTGGTGCGCTGGGTGCATCCGGAACGCGGCAGGGTCCCCCCGGACGAGTTCATCGCCATCGCCGAGTCGTCCGGCCTCATGCCGCACCTCACGGAGTACGTCCTGGAGACGGCGCTGGCCCAGGTCGCCCGGTGGCGGGCGCAGGGGCTCTTCGTCCCGGTCGCGGTCAATGTCTCGCCGCGCGACGTCCACACCCCCGGGTTCGCGGGCGGCGTCGCGGCCCGGCTCGCCCGGCACGGCGTCCCGGCCGGGGCGCTCCAGCTGGAGATAACGGAACACGTGCTGCTGGAGGACCCGCAGCGCGCCGCCGACACGCTTGCCGGGCTGACCGGGCACGGCGTGAAGATGTCCCTCGACGACTTCGGTACGGGGTACTCCTCGCTCGTCCATCTGCGGCGGCTGCCGGTCAGCGAGCTGAAGATCGACCGCTCGTTCGTGGCCCGGCTGGCCGTGGACAACGAGGACGCGGAGATCGTCCGCTGCACGATCGACCTGGCCCACTCGCTCGGCCTGCTGGTCGTCGCGGAAGGGGTCGAGGACGACGAGACCTGGGAGCGGCTGCGGGATCTGCGCTGCGACGCGGTGCAGGGGTGGCTGGTCGCCGCCGCGATGCCGCCGCTGGAGACCACGGCCTGGCTGCGGGCGCGTGGCGAGCACGGCTGGCGGCGCCCCGCCGAGCTGGCTGCCGCGGCGGCAGCCGCCGCGGCAGCGGCCGGCATCCAGCCGGAGCTGGAACAGCGCCCGCCCGGACGACCGGTCAACTCACGGCCCGCGACGACCTGAGGGCACGAGGACTGAGGCCGCGGCGGCCTGAGCACGTGGCGGCCCGAGCCCGCGCCGACCTGAGCCGTGACGGTCGTGGGCGCCTTCAGTGGGTGGACGCGAAGTGGCCTATCAGTAGGGCCAGGCGGCGGTCGTGGGCCTCCGGTGGGAGGCGGTCGCTGCGGGTCAGCGTGGCCAGACCATGGAGGCTCGCCCAGTACGTCTCCGTGAGCAGGACCGGATCGTCGCCGTCCACGGCCATCGGCTCGACGGCCAGGCGCAGCTCGTCGAAGGCCTCGTGCAGCGCTGCCGGTGCCTCGGGTGTGGCGAACGGCAGATCCACCGCGTGCGTGAACATCGCGTCGTACAGCGCGGGCCGTTCGCGCGCGAAGTCCGTGTACGCCCGGCTCAGCGCGGCCAGCGCGCCCCGCTCGTCCTTCGCCGCGGTGCGAGCCGCCCGTAGCGCGGTGGCCAGCTCGCCGCAGCCCTCCACCGCGACCGCCGCCATGATGGCGTCCCTGCCCTTGAAGTGGCTGTAGAGGACCGGCTGGCTGTACTCGACCTCGGAGGCGAGCCGGCGCGTGGTCACCGCGCTCCAGCCTTCCGACTCCGCCAGCTTCCGCGCGGCCGTCACGATCAGCTGCTCCCGCTCCGCCCGCTCGCGCTCCCGGCGCGTCCGAATAGTCATGCGAGAAATTCTAGCAGCGCTAGCGAATCTGTCGGAGCTTCTGCTAGCTTCGCTCTTGTTGCTAGCGGCGCTAGCAACGGTGGTCCGTGAGGCCGCCCCGTGCAATCGCCCATGAAGTCGTCCGGTGCGAAGCCGTCAGAAGCCAGGAGTCCTGCCATGACTGTCGCCGCGTACACGCTCGCCGTGGTGCTCGACCTGTTCGTCGTGTTCATCGGAGCCCGCTTCCTGCTCCGGCCCCTGCCCTCCGCCGCCGGATACGGAGTCCCCGCCAAGGCGGACGGGGACCGCGCGTACCTCACGGTCAAGGGGCTCAGGGACCTCACGTTCGGCCTGCTCGGCCTGGCGCTCCTCGCGTTCGCCGGTGCGCGGGCCGAGGCGTGGTACATGCTGCTCGTGGCGCTGGTGCCGCTCGGCGACACGCTCATAGTGCTGCGCCACGGCGGGACGAAGGCGGTCGCGTACGGCATCCACTTCGCGACCGCCGTCGTGGTCCTCGTCAGCGCCGGCCTGCTGTTCGCCGTCTGAACCCCCGGTGCGTGCGGGAGCGCCGCCGCAACCACTACCCGGACAGCGCGGTGCGGGAGAAAAGACGCCGAGGAGCCCCTCCGGGGGAAACCGTTTAGGGGCCATGCCTCCGGGCCCCATAGGATTGGGGGTCGGCGGCACACTTCCACCTGCCGCCGGCCCCCGGCCACAACCACACACCAACCCCTGAGGATCGCTGCATGCCTGGCATCACGCGCGAGGAGGTCGCCCACCTCGCCCGGCTGGCGCGTCTGGAGCTGAAGGGCGAAGAGCTCGATCACTTCGCCGGTCAGCTCGACGACATCATCGGCGCGGTCGCCCGCGTCTCCGAGGTCGCCGACCAAGACGTACCGCCGACCTCCCACCCGCTGCCGCTGACCAACGTCATGCGCGCGGACGAGGTCCGTCCGTCGCTCACCCCCGAGCAGGCGCTCTCCGGCGCCCCGGCCCAGGAGCAGCAGCGTTTCAAGGTGCCGCAGATCCTGGGGGAGGACTAAACAGCCATGACGGACAACAGCACCATCATCAAGCTCACCGCCGCCGAGATCGCCGCAGGGATCGCCTCCGGCGAGCTCACGGCCGTCCAGGTGACCGAGGCCCACCTGGCCAGGATCGACGCGGTCGACGAGAAGGTCCACGCCTTCCTGCACATCGACCGCGAGGGCGCCCTCGCGCAGGCCCGCGCCGTCGACGCCAAGAAAGCGGCCGGTGAGAAGCTCGGCCCGCTGGCCGGCGTCCCGCTCGCGCTCAAGGACATCTTCACCACCGAGGACATGCCGACCACGGTCGGTTCCAAGATCCTCGAAGGCTGGATCCCGCCGTACGACGCGACCCTCACCAAGCGGCTGAAGGCCGCCGACGTCGTCATCCTCGGCAAGACCAACATGGACGAGTTCGCCATGGGGTCCTCCACCGAGAACAGCGCCTACGGCCCGACCGGCAACCCCTGGGACCTCACCCGCATCCCGGGCGGCTCCGGCGGCGGTTCGTCCGCCGCGCTCGCCGCGTACGAGGCCCCGCTCGCCATCGGCACGGACACCGGCGGCTCCATCCGCCAGCCCGCCGCCGTCACCGGCACCGTCGGCGTCAAGCCCACCTACGGCGGCGTCTCCCGCTACGGCATGGTGGCCTTCTCCAGTTCCCTGGACCAGGGCGGCCCCTGCGCCCGCACCGTCCTGGACGCGGCCCTGCTGCACGAGGCGATCGCCGGGCACGACCCGATGGACTCGACGTCCATCGACGCCCCGGTCCCGCCGGTCGTCGAGGCCGCCCGCAACGGCAGCGTCGAGGGCATGCGCGTCGGCGTCGTCAAGCAGTTCGCCGGTGAGGGCTACCAGGCGGGCGTCGTCCAGCGCTTCAACGAGTCGGTCGAGCTGCTGAAGTCGCTCGGCGCCACGATCGTCGAGCTGGACTGCCCGTCCTTCGACCTGGCCCTGTCGGCGTACTACCTGATCGCGCCGTCCGAGTGCTCCTCCAACCTGGCCCGCTTCGACGCCATGCGCTACGGCCTGCGCGTCGGCGACGACGGCACGCGCTCCGCCGAGGACGTCACCGCGCTCACCCGCGAGGCCGGTTTCGGCGACGAGGTCAAGCGCCGCGTCATCCTCGGTACGTACGCCCTCAGCTCCGGCTACTACGACGCGTACTACGGCTCGGCGCAGAAGGTCCGCACCCTCATCACGCAGGACTTCGCGAAGGCCTTCGAGCAGGTCGACGTCATCGTCTCCCCGACGACGCCCACCACCGCCTTCCCGATCGGCGAGCGCGCCGACGACCCGATGGCGATGTACCTCGCGGACCTGTGCACCATCCCGACCAACCTCGCGGGCAACTCCGCCATGTCGCTGCCCTGCGGCCTGGCACCCGAGGACGGCCTGCCGGTCGGGTTGCAGATCATCGCCCCCGCCATGAAGGACGACCGTCTCTACAAGGTCGGAGCCGCCGTCGAGGCCGCCTTCGTGGAAAAGTGGGGTCACCCGCTGCTGGAGGAGGCTCCGTCGTTGTGAGCGCACTGACCAAGGCCAAGGGCTTCAAGAAGTCCAAGACCGGTACGTACCTGTCCATCGGCACCACCGCCTTCGGGGCGGTCGGTGTGCTCAAGCAGGCCAGGAAGGCCCGCTACGAGCACGACACGCTGCGACTGATCGACGCCGTTGTCTCCGCCGCCGCCATCGCCACCGGTGTCGCCCTGCTGCTGCGCGAGCTCAAGCGCCTCGGCGACGACGACGTACTGCTGGGCTGAGAGGGAAGTTTCACCGTGACTGTCACCGACCTGGTGTCGTACGAGGACGCGCTCGCGTCCTACGACCCCGTCATGGGCCTGGAGGTCCATGTCGAGCTCGGCACCAAGACCAAGATGTTCTGCGGCTGCTCCACCGAGCTCAAGCAGGACGCCAACTCCCAGACCTGCCCGGTCTGTCTCGGCCTGCCCGGCGCACTGCCGGTCGTCAACGAGATCGGCGTCGAGTCCGCCATCAAGATCGGCCTCGCGCTGAACTGCGAGATCGCCGAGTGGTGCCGCTTCGCCCGGAAGAACTACTTCTATCCGGACATGCCGAAGAACTTCCAGACCTCCCAGTACGACGAGCCGATCGCCTACAACGGCTATCTGGACGTCCAGCTGGAGGACGGGGAGATCTTCCGGGTGCAGATCGAGCGCGCCCACATGGAGGAGGACACCGGCAAGTCGACCCACGTCGGCGGTGCCACCGGCCGTATCCACGGCGCGTCCCACTCCCTGCTCGACTACAACCGCGCGGGCATCCCGCTCATCGAGATCGTCACCAAGCCGATCGAGGGCGCGGGCGCACGCGCCCCCGAGGTCGCCAAGGCGTACGTCGCCGAGCTCCGCGAGCTCATCAAGGCGCTCGGCGTCTCGGAGGCCCGCATGGAGATGGGCCAGATGCGCTGCGACGTCAACCTGTCGCTGCGCCCCCACGGCACCGAGACCTTCGGCACGCGCTCCGAGACGAAGAACGTGAACTCGCTGCGTTCCGTCGAGCGCGCCGCCCGCTTCGAGATCCAGCGCCATGCGGCGGTGCTGTCCTCCGGCGGCACGATCGTGCAGGAGACCCGGCACTTCCACGAGGAGGACGGCTCGACCACGGCCGGCCGCATCAAGGACAACGCCGAGGACTACCGCTACTTCCCCGAGCCCGACCTGGTGCCGGTCGCCCCGGCCCGCGAGTGGGTCGAGGAGCTGCGCAAGGGCCTCCCCGAGCTGCCCCGGCTGCGCCGGTCGCGGCTCAAGGAGGAGTGGGGTGTCTCCGAACACGACATGCAGTCCATCCTCAACGCCGGCGCGGTCGACCTGATCGTCGCCACGACCGACGCGGGCGCCCCCTCGGACCAGGCCCGCAAGTGGTGGATGGGCGAGCTGGCCCGTAACGCCAACGAGACCGCCCGCGGCCTCGACGAGCTGCCGATCACCCCGGCGCAGGTGGCCAGGGTGGCCGAGCTCGTCGCCTCGGGCGACCTCAACGACAAGCTGGCCCGCCAGGTCATCGAGGGCGTCCTCGCGGGCGAGGGCGACCCGGACACCGTCGTCGAGAAGCGCGGCCTGAAGGTCGTCTCCGACGAGGGCGCGCTGTCCACGGCCGTCGACGAGGCCATCGCGGCCAACGCCTCCATCGCGGACAAGATCCGCGGCGGCAAGGTCGCGGCGGCGGGCGCGCTCGTCGGCGCGGTCATGAAGGCCACCCGCGGCCAGGCGGACGCGGCCCGGGTGCGTGAGCTGATCCTGGAGAAGCTCGGCGTCGAGGGCTGATCCACCAGGCCGTACGTCCCCGAAGGGGCGGTGCACCCGCAGGCCGGGCGCACCGCCCCTTCGGCAGCTGAGGGGGTGTTGGACTTCCCGTACGACCTGTTGGACGTTCACCACGGAGCCGTCCGGAATCCTTCCGCGCGCCACCCGGCTTGATTAGTTTCCCGGCTGTACGACAGGACTCGGGAGGCTCAACTTGACCACGGACATTTCACGGCGACGGCTCTTCGCTCTCGGCGGCGGTGCTCTCGGCGCCGCGGCAGCGGGGTCGCTGCTGCCGCCGTCGCTGCAGGCCGCGATCGCCGCGCAGCCGGCACACTCGGCGGGGTCCGGAGGCCGTGACGGGCTCGGAGCCATCAAGCACGTGGTGATCCTGATGCAGGAGAACCGTTCCTTCGACCACTACTTCGGGACGCTCCGGGGCGTACGCGGCTTCGGTGACCGCAACGCCGTCGAGCTGCCCTCGGGCAAGCCGGTCTTCGAGCAGCCCGCACCGCTGGGCGCCTCCGTGCTGCCGTTCCCGGTGCGCGACGCCGCCGAGACACAGAAGAAGGACCTCCAGTACATCGGCGCGCTCGACCACTCCTGGAGCGGTGGCGGCAAGGCGTGGGCCGGCGGGTGGATGAACGGCTGGGTGACCGCGAAGACGGCCGCCACCATGGCGTACTACGACCGCCGCGACATCCCGCTGCACTACGAACTCGCCGACACCTTCACGGTCTGCGACGCCTACCACTCCTCCATCCACTCCTCGACCAGCCCCAACCGCAACCACCTGTGGAGCGGGAAGACGGGCAACGAGCCCAACGGCAAGCGGGCCGTCGGCAACGACGCGTACGACGAGGGCACCCACCCCGGCTACGACTGGGGCACCTACGCGGAGCGGCTGGACAGGGCCGGGCACAGCTGGCGCACGTACACCGAGTGGGAGAACTTCACCGACAACCAGATCGAGTTCTTCGCCACCTTCAAGGCGATCGCCCGCAAGGCGCTGGCGAAGACCGGCGGCCACACGTACATGGAGTCGTTCTACTCCGTGGTGCGGGACGCGGACGCCGCGGAGCGGGAGCGGCTGTTCGGCCTGCTGGAGGAGGGTGTCGCCACCCTGAACAAGACCGAGCGCCGCCTCTTCGAGAGGGCGCTGCGCCGGGTGGAGACCGGGACGCTGGCCGACGAGTTCGCCAAGGACGTGGCGGCGGGCACCCTGCCCGAGGTCTCCTACCTGGTGCCCTCCGCCGTCGACTCCGAGCACCCGAGCGTCTCCTCGCCGATCCACAGCGCGACGATCGTCTACAAGGTCCTGGACGCGCTGGGCAAGCACCCCGATGTGTGGCGGCACACCGCGGTCTTCATCAACTACGACGAGAACGACGGCTTCTTCGACCACGTGCCGCCGCCGGTCGCCTCGCCCGAGGTGACCGAGGAGCAGTGGGAGGGCAAGCCCACCGGCCTCGGCATGCGGGTGCCGATGCTCGTCGTGTCGCCGTGGACCATCGGCGGCTACGTCTGCTCCGAGGTCTTCGACCACACCTCCGTGATCCGCTTCCTGGAGCGCTGGACCGGAGTGAAGGAACCCAACATCGGCCACTGGCGGCGCACTGTCACCGGCGACCTGACCTCGGCCTTCGACTTCACGCGCGCACGCCGTCGCCCCGAGGTGGAACAGCCGGGCGCCATCCCGCCGTTCAGCGGACGCTGGGCGCCGAAGCCGCCGGCCGTGCAGCACATGCCCGAGCAGGAGCCCGGCGCCCGCCCGGCCCGCGCGCTGCCCTACCAGCCGGACGCGCAGGCGAAGCTGGTGAACGGCGCGGTGCGGGTGGCCCTCAGCAACACCGGGCGCTCCTCGGCGCACTTCGCGCTGTACCCGTACGCGGGCGAGTTCCCCGTGCCGCAGCACCGGGACGTGAAGCACACGGCGCAGTGGACGGTGCCGGTCAGCGGAGCCGCGTACCGGTTCACCGTGACGGGGCCGAACGGCTTCCGCCGCGAGTTCGCCGGGTCCGCGAAGAACGGCGCCCCGGCCGAGGTCGCCTCGCGGGTCGACGCCCATGAGCGCGACCTCCACCTCACGCTGCGCAACACGGGCCGCACCACGCTCACCTTCACCGTGCGCCCGCTGGGCTACGTGGACGAGGCGGACCTGCGGGACTGGACCCGGACCGTCAAGGTCAAGCCGGGACGCAGCCGCACGGTGGTGCACTCGGCGGCCGACGCGCACGGCTGGTACGACCTGGCCGTCACCGTCGACGGGGACGACGTCTTCCGGCGCCGGCTGATGGGCCACATCGAGAACGGCCGGGCGAGCGTCTCGGGCTGACCGGGGACGCCGGGGCGCCGTGGACCGTCGTACGGCGCGGCGCCCCGCCGCACGCCACTGTGAGTAAGGCCACGAAAGGGACAAAGGATCACGTTCGGCTGCCAGAGTGACGGTTCTCAGGTCATGCGTTCTCTGCGGGTAATTCATCTTTTATACCGGCAAGGGGCCACGAACCAGCAGGGAGCACGTCCGTTGGCTGCCATCGCCCGCTGGTGCATCAGGCACCGCCTTCTCGCCGTTCTCCTCTGGCTGCTCGCCCTCGGCGGCACGGCCACCGCGGCGGGCCTCGCGGGTTCCGCGTACTCCAACGACTACGAGGTGCCCGGTACGGAGTCCGGCCGGGCCGCCGATCTCCTCAGGAACGGCTTCACGGATCTCGGCGGTGACACCGACACCATCGTCTGGCACACCTCCGACTCCACCGTGCGGGCCGACGACGTCCGCCAGACGATGACCCGGACCCTGCACGCGGTCGAGGAACTGCCCGGGGTCGGCGCGGTCACCGGACCGTACGGGGCGTCCGGCGCCGCACAGATCAGCGGCGACGGACACACCGCCTACGCCGCGATCACCTTCGACCAGCGGGTCGAGGACATCCCGTCGCAGCAGGTCAGGGCCGTCGTCGACACCGCCCAGGCGGCTGCCGGGGACCACCTCCAGGTGGAGCTGGGCGGCCCCGCCGTCGCCCTCACCGAAGCGCCCTCCGCCCATCTCAGCGAGGTCGTCGGAGTCGTCGTCGCGGCGGTCGTCCTCTTCCTCGCCTTCGGCTCGCTCGCCGCCAGCATGCTGCCCATCGCCACCGCTCTCGTCTCCGTCGGCACCGCCTACGCGGGCACCGTCCTGCTCGGCCATCTGATGACCGTCGCCGACTTCGCCCCCATGCTGGGCATGCTGATAGGGCTCGGAGTCGGCATTGACTACGCGCTGTTCATCGTCACCCGGCACCGCAGAGGACTGCGCAGGGGCCTCTCCGTCACCGAGGCCGCGCAGAACGCCGTCGCGACGACGGGCCGCGCCGTGGTCTTCGCCGGGGCCACCGTCTGCGTCGCGCTGCTCGGCATGCTGATCCTGCGGCTCGGGTTCCTCAACGGTGTGGCGATCGCCGCCTCGCTCACCGTCGTCCTGACCGTGGCCGCCTCGGTGACCCTGCTCCCGGCCCTGCTGTCGTTCATCGGCACCCGGGCGCTGAGCCGGAGCGAGCGCCGGCGGCTCGCCGAGCACGGCCCGCGACCCGAGGTGCCCACGGGCTTCGCCGCCCGCTGGTCCGCCTTCGTCGAACGCCACCCCAAGCTGCTCGGGGCCCTGGCCGCCGTGGTGATGCTGGTACTGGCGCTGCCCACCTTCTCCCTGCACCTGGGCACCTCCGACCAGGGCAACAACCCCGCCTCGTCGACCACCCGCAAGGCGTACGACCTGCTGGCCGACGGATTCGGCCCCGGTGTCAACGGGCCGCTGACGATCGCCGCGCGGCTGGACGGCGCGGACGACCGGCTCGCCATGGACGGCCTGCCCGCCACGCTGCGGTCCACCGAGGGCGTGGCCTCGGTCGGCCCGGTCACGTACAACAGCAGCGGTGGTACGGCCTTCGTCACCGTCGTACCGACGTCGTCGCCGCAGTCCCAGCAGACCAGCGCGCTGGTGGACCGGCTGCGCGCCGAGGTCCTGCCGCGGGCCGGGGAGAACACCTCGCTCAAGGCCCATGTCGGGGGAGTGACCGCCGGCTACGACGATTTCGCCCGGATCATCATCGGTAAACTCCCGCTCTTCGTCGGGGTGGTCATAGGGCTCGGCTGTCTGCTCCTGCTGCTGGCCTTCCGGTCGATCGGCATTCCGCTGAAGGCCGCCGTGATGAACGTGGCCGCCGTCGCCTCCTCGTTCGGAGTCGTCGTCGCGATCTTCCAGTGGGGGTGGGGGAGCGAACTGCTGGGGCTCGGCAGCGCGGGGCCCGTCGAACCGTTCCTGCCGGTGATCATGGTGTCCGTGCTCTTCGGGCTGTCGATGGACTACCAGGTGTTCCTGGTGGGGCGGATGTACGAGGAGTGGCTGGAGACCGGGGACAACCGGCGGGCCGTCCGGGTGGGCCTGGCCGAGACCGGCCGGGTGATCAACTCCGCGGCCGTGATCATGATTTCGGTCTTCCTGGCGTTCGTCCTCAGCGGGGACCGGGTCATCGCCATGTTCGGCATCGCGCTCGCCGCGGCCGTCCTGCTGGACGCCTTCGTCCTGCGTACGCTGCTGGTCCCCGCGCTGATGCATCTGCTGGGCGGGGCGAACTGGTGGCTGCCGCGCAGGCTGGACCGGCTGCTGCCGCGGATCAGCATCGAGCCTCCCGAATCCGGATCCGGGCTGCCGCATGCGAAGATCCCGCAGGCGGCGCAACCGGTTCCGGTGGCGCAGGCGATGGAAGCGGTTCGAGAAGGAGCATGATGTTCGCGATATCCCTGGGTGACGACGGAGCGGAACTGCGTCCGCTGGAGATCTGGCAGGCGCAGGAGTTCCTCGACCACATGGACCGGGCCCGGGAGTCCATCGATCCGTGGATCCCCTTCGCCTCCTTCGCCACCGACCTGGACTCGGCGCGTGCGCTGCTGCGGAAGTACGCGGACAAGCAGGCGGCGGACGAGGGACGGATCTACGGCATCTGGCTGGAGGGCGCACTCGTCGGCGGTGTCATGTTCCGGGTCTTCGACGCGGAGTCGGGGAACTGCGAGATCGGCTGCTGGCTGGAGCCGGCGGGCCAGGGGCGCGGCCTGATCACCCGGGCGGCCCGCAAGCTCATCGACTGGGCCTTCCGGGTGCGCGGCATGCACCGCGTGGAGTGGGACGCGTCCGCCGCCAACACCGCCAGCATCGCGGTGGCCCAGCGGCTCGGCATGACGCGCGACGGGGTGCTGCGCCAGAACTACCTGTACCGGGGCGAGCGGCACGACTCGGAGATCTGGTCGTTGCTGGCCCCGGAGTGGGGGGCGCGGCAGGCCTGAGACGGGATCTCCGGCGCCGCCTGCCCGGTGGTCGTTAAGGGGGCTCTCATCCGGGCCGCCTAGCGTGCGCGACATGAACCCCACGACTTCCGCCAACCCCACCGACCCCACCGCCCCCTCGGCTCCCGATGCCGAGGAGATCTCGACCGAGAAGATCGCGACCGAGAAGACCGCGTTCGACACGGGCAAGGCCGACAGCAAGGGCACTGACGGGGCCGACGACAGGGCCGACGACGGAGCCGGGGAGGCGCTCGCGGAGACCGAGGACCTGGACCCGGACGACTTCGACGACCCGGCGAAGGAGCCCTCCGGACTCGGCGCGGCGGCCTCCGCCGTGGCCGCGGCCGCACTCGGCGTCGTCGCGCTCACCGGCTCCTGGACCGGCAAGTTCGCCGCCGAGCGCGAGACCCTGATCGGCCAGATCAAGACCTCGTCCAACAGCACCGCCGCCCAGCAGATCTCCGAGATCTACGGGGACGCCTGGCACTCCACCGCACTGGTCAACGGACTGTTCGCCCTGCTCGCCCTGCTGGCCGGAGTCTTCGCCCTGGTCCGCCCGGCCTTCGGCGCACCCTCCGCGCACCCGCAGCCCGGCTGGGTGCGGGCCGTCGCGACCGCCGGCATCGCCCTCGGTGTCCTCGGCCTGGTGATCTCCATCGGCATGTACTTCGACCTCATCGTGCCGCTGCCGACCGCGGGCGCCGCCCAGTGAGGACGAGGGGCGAAGGCCCTGGGCGACTACGGAACGGGCGGGACCTTTTCCCACCGGCCTAAGGCATCCGCCCCGGCCACCCCGCCCCGTATGCGGCGGTGTCCGCGACGCGCTAAGGCATTCCGTACCGCGAAGATGCGGATCCTGCCCGATGCGGCAGCACCTCCCGGAAGACGACAGTGGCGGCACGGCAGAAACCCTGCCGCCACCGAACGGCCCCGACCGGCCGTCGTCCTCCGGGAGAAGAACATGGACACGTTTGAAATCAACAGGCTGCACGTGGCCGAACTGCTCGGCCGGGCCGAGCGGGAGCGGGTGGTCCGGCAGACCGTCCGCGCCCGCCGGGATGCCCGCAGGGCCGCCCGGCGGGCATCCCGGCGCAGGGCGGCGGGGAGACCGGCGAGCACCGACCGGGAGCGATTCGCCCACGCCGCGTGAGGACCGCGCGCCGACGCCCGGTGTCCGCCGGGTCGGTGCCTGGCAGGCCGGTGCCGGTCGGGCCGGAGTCTGATGGGCCGACGTCTGGTGGGCCGGTGTCCGCCGGGCCGGAGTCTGATGGGCCGGTGCTCGCGAGGCCGGCGCCCACCGGACCGGCGCCCTGCGGCCCCCGACCGGGGCCCGCGCGATCCGGCCCGTATGCGATGCTCGGCGACGTGGAGACCAGGTCCGTCAGTCCCGTGTTCGTCGGCCGTGAGGGCGAGTTCGCCTCGCTCGTCGACGCCCTCGCCCGTGCCCGCGCGCAGGGCACCCGCGGCTCGGACGGGACCGGCGGCGCCGACGCCCCCGGCGAACCACAGGCGCTGCTCATCGGCGGTGAGGCGGGGGTCGGCAAGACCCGGCTGGTCGAGGAGTTCCTCGCGGCGGCGGCACGCCGCGACGCGGTCGTCGCCGTCGGCGGCTGCGTCGAGGTAGGCGCCGACGGCCTGCCCTACGCCCCGTTCTCCACCGCGCTGCGGGCCCTGCGCCGCACCCTGCCCGACGAGGTCGCCGCGGCCTGCGCCGGGCAGGAGGGCGAGCTGGCCCGGCTGCTCCCCGAACTCGGCGAGGCCGACCGGGACGCCACCGACGAGCACAGCACCGCCCGCCTCTTCGAGCTCACCGCCAGACTCCTGGAACGCATCTCCGCCGCGCGTACCGTCGTCCTCGTCCTCGAAGACCTGCACTGGGCCGACGCCTCCACCCGCCACCTCCTCGCCTACCTCTTCCGCACCGTGCGCAACGGCCGCCTCGTGGTGATCGGCACCTACCGTTCGGACGACATCCACCGCCGCCACCCCCTGCGCCCCCTCCTCGCCGAACTGGACCGGCTGCGCACCGTCCGCCGGATCGAACTCGCCCGCTTCACCCGCGCCGAGGTCCGCCGTCAGCTCACCGGGATCCTCGCCGCCACCCCCGAGGCCGCCCTGGTGGACGAGATCTTCGAACGCTCCGACGGCAACGCCTTCTTCGTCGAGGAACTCGCCTGCAGCCTGGAGAGCGGTGACCACTCCCGGCTCTCCGACTCCCTGCGCGACCTGCTGCTCGTACGCGTCGAGGCGCTCCCCGACGACGCCCAGCAGATCGCCCGGATCGTCGCCGAGGGCGGCTCCACCGTCGAGTACGGACTGCTGGCCGCGGTCGCCCGGCTGACCGAGGACGAACTCATCGAGGCGCTGCGCGCGGCCGTCGGCGCCAACCTGCTGCTCACCACCCCGGAGGGCAACGGCTACCGCTTCCGGCACTCCCTGGTCCGCGAGGCCGTCAGCGACGACCTGCTGCCCGGCGAACGCTCCCGGCTCAACCGCCGTTACGCACAGGCCCTGGAGGCCGACCCCACCCTCGTCCGCGCCGGGGAACGCGCCACCCGCCTCGCCAGCTACTGGTACGGCGCGCACGACGCCGCCAAGGCCCTGCCCGCCGTGCTGAAGGCCTCCGTCGAGGCCCGCCGCCGCTACGCGTTCGCCGAACAGCTCCGGCTGCTGGAACGGGCGATGGAGCTGTGGGACGACGCCCCCGACGACGTACGCCGCACCCTGCGGCCCATCGACTACGCCGAGAGCTACCCGGCCTGCGGCTGCGACCCCGACACCACACCCCTGCGCTACCTCGACCTGATGGCCGAGGCCGCCGTCGCCGCCCGGTTCGGCGGGGAGCGCGAACGGGCCCTGGCCATCGCCAGGAAGGCCGTGCGGGTGCTGGAGGGCGAGGACGACCCGCTGCGCGCCGCCTGGTTCTGGGTCCAGCGCTCCCGGCTGATGCAGGACCTCACCCGCGGCGACGGCCGCGAGGAGCTGGACACCGCCCAGGAGCTGGTCCGCGGCCTGCCCCCGTCCGCCGTGCACGCCGACGTCCTGATGAGCGTGGCGGGATGGGGCGCCCTGCACCGCCCCGGCCCCGAGACCCTGCTCGCCGCCGACCGGGCGGTGGAGTACGCCAGGCTGGTCGGCGACGAGTACATCGAGCTGCACGCCCGGCTCACCCGCGGCTGGCTCACCGCCGAGGCGGGCGGCGTCGACGAGGGCATCGCCGAGATGTACGCCGTCCGCGACCGCGCCGACGCACTGCACCTGGTCGGCGTCATGAGCCGGGCCGGCATCAACCTCCCCTCCACCCTCGAATCGATGGGCCGCTCCCTGGAGGCCGTGGCCGCCGCCGACCACGGCATCGAGATCAGCCTCAGCCACGGCATCGTCGACATGGAGGCCTGGGTCCGCTGCAACCGGGCCACCTCGCTGTTCTCCCTGGGCCACTGGGACGAGAGCCGGGCCACCACCGACGCGGCGGCCCGCGCCGCCCGGTCCGGCAAGGCGCAGGGACTCGTGGCCTCGCGCCGTACCGAACTCGCCCTGGCCCGGGGCGACCTGGCCGAGGCCGAGCTGCAACTCGCCCTGGCCCGGCGCGGCTTCGGCTCCTGCGACCCGCAGCCCCAGCACGTCATCGCCCCGGCCCGCCATGCCATCGCCCTCGCCGCGCAGCAGGGCCGTCTCGCCGAGGCACGGGCCGAGCTGGAGGCCTGCTCGGCGCAGGGATTCCCGCCCGGCACCCAGCGGTACGCCCTGCCGCTGCTGCGCGCAGCGGCCGCCGCCGAGGCCGACGCCAGGGGCCTGCCCGCCGCCGAGCCCGGCCGCCCGGCGATCCTCGCCACCATCCGCGCCCATCTGAAGGGGCTGCCGACGCTCGTCCCCGTCTGGGCCGCCCACGGTGTCCTCATCGATGCCGAACTGGCCAGGGCGGAGGGACTGGACACCCCCGGCCACTGGTCCCGCGCGGCGGCCGCCTTCGCGCCCCTGCACCGCCCGTACGAGCTGGCCCAGGTCCAGCACCGCTGGGCCGAGGCCCTGCTCATCGCCTCGGGCGACCGGCCCACCGCCACCACCCTGCTGAGCGAGGCCCACCGCACCGCCGTGCGCCTCGGCGCGCGTCCGCTGGCCGAGACCATCGAGCTGCTGGCCGGCCGTGCCCGGATCGCGCTCACCGCACCGGGGAGCGGCGCCGAACCCGGGATCCCGGCCGCCGTCACCGTCCAGGACGCCAACGCAACCGGCGACGCGGCCACGGACCCGGAGCGCACCGAGGACCGTCTGCGCGAAGCGGCCGCGGCCGCGGTGGAGTCCTTCGGGCTGACGCGGCGCGAACAGGATGTGCACCGGCTGGTCGCCGCGGGCCACACCAACCGCAGGATCGCCGAGGAGCTCTACATCTCGCCCAAGACCGCGAGCGTGCACGTCTCCAGCATCCTCGCCAAGCTCGGCGTCTCCAGCCGCGGCGAGGCCGCCGCCCTCGCCCACCGGCTCCGCCTGTACCCCGCCGGGAGCGCCCCCTGACCGGAACCGCCCGGACGCGGCCCGCCCCGCCCGGTCACCCCTACGCGTCCGGGGCGTCCGCGTCCGCCTCCGGCGCCGGGTCCTGCGCGGACCCCTGGCCCTGATCGGACCCAGGGTCCGCGTCGGAGCCCGCGTCCGAGCCCGCGCCGGACGGTCTGACGACCACCTTCCCGGAGGCCAGGTCTATCGGCCCGCGCCCCGGGTCGCCGACACCGAGATCCACCCGGGTCAGCTCCAGCCGCTTCTGTTCGTCGGCGGCATGCTTGCGGCCCGGTGCGAAGAGTTCCTCGAAGAAGTTGAACACCGGCCGCACGCCCTTTCACCTGCTGTAGCCGCTACCGCACCGCCAGCACCAGGATCCTGTCGTCTCCCGGCTTCGGGGTGCCACGGGTGTCCGTATTGCTCGTGACGAGCCAGAGCTTGTCGCCGCCCGCGGCGAGCACGGTGCGCAGGCGGCCGTACTTCCCTTCCAGGAACGACTGCGGGGCCGCGAGAGGTTCCCTGTCGCCCCCGGACAACGGGATCCGCCAGAGCCGCTTGCCGCGCAGGCCCGCCATCCAGAGCGAACCCTTGGCGAAGGCGAGCCCGCTCGGGGACGCCTCGGACGTCTTCCACTGTGCCACGGGATCGATGAAGCCCTTCTTCCCCGCCTTGCCCTCGACCTCCGGCCAGCCATAATTCCCGCCCGGCACGATCCGGTTCAGCTCGTCCCAGGTGTCCCGCCCGAATTCGGACGCCCACAGCTGCTCCTGCCCGTCCCAGGCCAGCCCCTGCACATTGCGGTGGCCGTACGAATACACCACGGAGTCGGCCGCCGGATTGCCGTGCAGCGGCTCCCCGTCCGGGGTCATCCGCAGGATCTTGCCGGCCAGTGACTTCTTGTCCTGGGCGAGCCCGTCGTCGCCGGTCTCCCCGGTGCCCGCGTACAGCATGTGGTCCGGGCCGAAGGCGATCCGCCCGCCGTTGTGGATCGACCCCTTGGGGATGCCGCGCAGGATCGTGTCCGGCGCGCCCAGCAGCCTCCCGGGCGTCGTGCCGTTCTCGTCGTACTGCATGCGCGCGATGCGGTTGTCGGACTCGGTCGTGAAATAGGCGTAGACCAGATGGTCCGCGCCGTACGTGGGGGAGACCGCGAGTCCCAGCAGCCCGCCCTCACCGGCGGGCGACACCCCGGGCACCGCGCCCAGCAGCGTCTTCTTCCCGGTCTTCCCGTCGATCCGGGTGATCGTGCCCTTGTCGCGGGAGGAGACCAGCAGATCGCCGCCGGGCAGGGCCGCCAGGCCCCAGGGCGAGTCCAGGCCCTCGGTGAGCGTCGACACCACCCGTACCGAGCCCTTCGCGGGCGGCAGGTCGGGCGAGGCGGACGGTTTCGGGGCGGCGGGGGAGGAACGGGGGACCCGCGGCGTCCCGACACCCGCCGTGCCGCCGGAGCCTCCGTCCGAGGAGCACCCCGCGGTCAGCACCAGCGCGCCCGCGGCCAGCGCGGCCACCGTCCCGCGGCGCAGCCCCCGACCCCGGCCCCGCGCCCCGGCGGGGCCTCGTACAGGCCCGGACGGAGCACCGCCAGATCCGAACAGAACACCGCGCACAGCACCGATCCCTTCGACGGCCACCCGACCGCGGTCCTCTGCCACCCGACCGCAGCCTCCACTGTCCTCGCACCGCGGTCCCGGCCTGGGGCTCCGATGCCCGCCCATTCTGCCGACCGGTGCCCACGCACGGGGGCGGATCGTCAGTCCCACGACCCCTGGGCCCGGGGCAACCGGGTGATCTCCGCCAGATCCCGCGCCGTCAGGGTCAGTCCGGCCGCCCCCGCGTTCTCCACCGCCCAGTGCTCCCGCTTGGTCCCCGGCACCGGCACCACATGCGGACCCTGCCGCAGCACCCAGGCCAGCGCCACCTGCGCGGCGGTCGCCCCGTGCCGCTCGGCGATCCGCCGCAGCCCCACGACCACCGGCTGGTTCGCCGCCATCATCTCCGCCGTGAACCGGGGATGCCGGGCCCGCAGATCCTCCGGCTCGAAACCCTGCCCCGGCGTCAGCGTGCCCGTCAGATAGCCGTTCCCCAGCGGCATCGCCGCCAGCAGCCCCACACCGCGCGCCGAGCACCACGGAAGCAGCGATTCCAGCGCCTCCGGCGACCAGACCGAGAGCTCCGCCTCCACCGCGCTCACCGGGAAGACCTGCTGCACCCGGTCCAGCTGACGGATCGTTTCGTCGTACGTCCGGGAACCCGACCGGCGCGAAGCGCGCGCCCCGACCGCGCAGAGCCCGAGCGCCCGCACCTTTCCGGCGGTCACCAGCTCCGCCATCGCGCCCCAGGTCTCCTCCACCGGCACCTCGGGGTCGGCCCGGTGCAGCTGGTACAGATCGATCACATCGGTCTGCAGCCGGCGCAGCGAGGCGTCGCAGGCCCGCCGCACATAGCCGGGCCGGCCATTGGCCACGATGTGCTGATCGCCCACCAGCAGTCCGCACTTGGTGGAGACGAACGCGTCCGACCTGCGGCCCTTCAGCGCCCGCCCCACCAGCAGCTCATTGGTGAACGGGCCGTACATGTCGGCCGTGTCGAGCAGTTGGACACCCGCGTCCAGCGCGGCGTGCACCGTACGCAACGCACGGTCACCGCGCTGCTGCGAGGCACTGTACGCCCAGTTCATCGGCATGCAGCCGAGGCCGACCGCGCCCACGGCGAGCGCCGCCGCACCGAGACTCCTGCGCTCCAACTCCCCGACCCTCCCCGGGCCCCGCCGCCGAACCGGGCCCTTGCCCCGCCGTCCACGGGACCGCACCGCACCCCAAAGTAACCTCTGCCGCCCGCCACCCTTCGCACGGCCTCCACCGATTAGCCTCCTGACCATGACGAAGACCCCCGACGAGGCGAAGACGCCCGAGGTATGGCTGCCGTTCCCGGCCGACGAGATCGAAGGGCTCCCCGAGGGGCTCACCTACCGGCTGTGGGACGGCGAACCGGACTACCCCGCCGACCCCGCCGACTGCGCCTTCTACGTCGTGCCGTACATGAAGGGCCCCGCGGTCGCGGTCCGGCCGCTCGGCGCCATGGCGGGCGTCCGGGTCGTGCAGACGCTCTCCGCGGGCATCGACCACGTCGAGCCCGCGCTCGGTCTGCTGCCGGCCGGGGTGCGGCTCTGCAACGCCAAGGGGGTCCACGAGGCCTCCACCGCGGAGCTCGCCCTCACCCTGATCCTCTCCTCCCTGCGCGGCGTTCCCGGGTTCGTCCACGGCCAGGACAAGGAGGAGTGGCGGTCCGGCTTCTATCCCGCGCTCGCCGACAAGTCCGTGCTGATCGTGGGGTACGGATCGATCGGCGCCGCCATCGAGGACCGGCTCGCGCCCTTCGAGTGCGCGCGGGTGGCGCGCGTCGCGCGCTCCGCGCGGACAACCGCACGCGGCCCCGTACACACGCTCGACGACCTGCCGGCGCTCCTGCCCGATGCCGATGTCGTCGTGCTGTCCACTCCACTGAACCCGTCCACACAAGGGCTGGTCGACGCGGAGTTCCTCGCCGCGATGCCGGACGGTGCGCTGCTCGTGAACGTCGCACGCGGCGGCGTCGTCGACACCGAGGCGCTGCTGCTCGAACTCCAGTCCGGCCGGCTGCGGGCCGCCCTCGACGTCACCGACCCGGAACCCCTGCCCGCCGGCCACCCTCTCTGGCATGCTCCCCACGTCCTGATCACTCCTCATGTCGGCGGCAGCACCTCGGCCTTCGAGCCGCGCGCCAAACGGCTGCTGGCCGGGCAGCTGAGCCTGTTCGCCGCGGGAGAGCCGGTGCGGAACGTGGTACACACCCTCGGCTGACCACGCTGCGCAGGCCCGCTGTCGCACTGCGTTCCGGACAACTCCCAGGTCGTCACGGAGAGTAGAGGAACTATGTCCCTGCGTGACGAGTCTGGTGTATCGTCCGGAAAGGGGGCGCTGCGCTGTGGAAGGGACGGCGCCGGGGAGGAAGCGACACGCAAGGGGGCGACGGGCGATGTACAGCCGATGGGTGCATGATCCGACACCGCCGGACAGCCGACGGGGGCCGACAGGACGCCGGGTGCGCGCGCACCCGACGACGCCGGGGGCGCCCCGGTGAGCGCGCCGGCCGACGCCCTCGGCGCGCTCCTCTCCCGGAGGTCGGCCGCCGGCGGCGCGTCCGCGCTGGTCTGGCAGATCCTTCTCGGCGTCGTCTGGGCCGGCTTCGCCGTCGGCTCGGCCTTCGGCTGGGGCTCGCCGCAACTGGCACTGTTCATGGGGGATTTCGGTCTCAGCGCGGCGGCGCTGATCGCGGCCGTCTCCTGCTTCCGCTACGCGCGGGCCGGCAGCATCCGGTTCCGCCCCGCCTGGCTGCTCTTCGCGTTCTCCTCGTTCATGGCCTCCGCGGGCAACGCGGTCTGGGGCTGGTACGAGGTCGTGCTCGGGCTC
Organism: Streptomyces sp. DvalAA-43; assembly: GCF_900091725.1. Lineage (GTDB taxonomy): Bacteria > Actinomycetota > Actinomycetes > Streptomycetales > Streptomycetaceae > Streptomyces > Streptomyces pulveraceus. The sequence continues at coordinate 58,114 of NZ_FMBW01000079.1, forward strand.
CCGGTGCCGACCCCGTCCCTGGCCGACCTCTTCTTCGTCTGCTTCGCGCCGCCCGCCATCGTCGGGCTGCTCGTCCTCGCCAAGCGCCCCGTCACCCGGGCCGGCTGGCTCTGCCTCGCGCTGGACGCCTGGCTGATCGGCGGCTCGCTCCTCACGCTCTCCTGGAGCCTCGCCCTCGCCCACACCGCGCATGTGGTGGACGCCGAGGGCGTGAGCGTGGCCCGCGCGGCGCTCGCGCTGGCCTATCCGCTGCTCGACATCGTGCTGGTCTCCATGGTGCTGGCCCTGCACTTCCGGCGGTCGAACGTCAACCGCTCCGCGGTGAACACCGCCGTCGCCGCGCTCGCCCTGACGGTCCTGTCCGACGCCCTGTTCACCTCACCGCTGCTGCGCCAGACCTACCACTCGGGCCAGATGCTGGACGCGGGCTGGTTCGCCGGCTCCCTGCTCCTCGCGTACGCCCCCTGGGGCGCGAACAGGGTCGCGGACAACGCTTTCCCGCCGCGGAGCGCGCAGCCCGTCAGCCGCCCCATCGCGGGGTCGCTGGCCGCGCTGACGCCCTACCTCGCCGCCGCCGTCTGCACCCTCGGCATCCTCTACAGCGCCGTCGAGGGCCGCCGGGTGGACCGCGTGGTGATCTTCACCGGCTGCACGGTGGTGCTCGCCCTGGTCGTCCGGCAGGGCATCATGCTCGTCGACAACATCGCCCTCACCCAGGAACTGGCTCAGAAGGAGAACCACTTCCGCTCCCTGGTGCAGGGCTCCAGCGACGTCATCATGATCGCCGCCCCCACCGGGGTGCTGCGCTATGTCAGCCCCGCCGCCGCCGGGGTGTACGGGCGCGAGGCCGACGACCTGGTCGGCGCCGAGCTCGCTTCGATCATCCACCCCGAGGACCTGGGGCGGGTGGTCCACGAGGTGCGCCGCTTCCTCGCCGCCCCGCCGAGCGAGGAGCCCACCACCCGGATCGAGTGCCGCTTCAGGTCCGGTACGGGCGACTGGCTCAATGTCGAATCCACGGTCAACCGCCATCAGGGCGGCCTGATCCTCAACAGCCGCGACGTGACCGAACGGGTCCGGCTCCAGGCGCAGTTGCAGCACAACGCCGAGCATGACCCCCTTACCGACCTGCCCAACCGCGCCCTGTTCACCAAGCGGGTCCGCCAGGCCCTCGGCGGCCGCCGCTCCGGCGACCCCGGCACCGCCGTGCTCTTCATCGACCTCGACGGCTTCAAGGCGGTCAACGACCGCCTCGGTCATCAGACCGGCGACGAACTCCTCATCCAGGCCGCCCGCCGCCTCCACGAGTCCGTCCGGGCCGGTGACACAGCGGCCCGGCTCGGCGGCGACGAATTCGCGGCGATCATCCTGGGCGACGGCACCCGGGACCAGTCCGCCCGGGAATGCCAGGTCCACGAGATCGCCGACCGGCTGCGCCTCACCCTGTCTCAGCCGTACCGGATCGGCACCGGTGACGTCCGGGTGGCCGCGTCCATCGGGGTCGCCTTCGCCGAGCCCGGCATCAGCCCCAGCGACCTCATGCGCAACGCCGACCTCGCCATGTACCGCGCCAAGGCGGGCGGCAAGGACCGCGTCGAGCTGTACGCCCCGCAGATGCAGGCCGATGTCGTACGCCGCTCCGAGCTGACGGCCCGGCTGCGCACCGCCCTGCGCGACGGCGAGTTCGCCCTGCTCCACCAGCCCGTCGTCCATCTCGCCAGCGGCACGGTCGCCGCCGTCGCCGCCCAGGCCCGCTGGCGCTCCGCCCAGGGCATCCTGTTCACCCCGGCCGAGTTCCTCCGCGTCACCGAGGACGGCGACCGCACCGCCGAGCTCGGTCGCTGGCTCCTCGAAGAGGCCGTCGAGCAGGCCGCCGAGCGGGCCAGGGCAGGACACCCGGTCTCCGTCGCCGTGCGGCTCCCGGCCCGCCGACTCCTCGACAAGGGAATGCCGTTCGGTTCCGTCGAGGCGCTGCTCACCCGGCACGGCCTGCCCTCCGGGGCGCTGATGATCGAGGTCTCCGACAGCGACCCCCGGATCTCCTTCGACGAACTGGAGCAACGGCTCGTGGCCCTGCGCCGCATCGGTGTCCGCATCGCGCTCGACGGTTTCGGCAGCGGCTATGCCGCGATCAACGCCCTGCGCCGTCTCCCCATCGACGTACTGAAGCTGGACCGCGGTCTCGTCGAGGGCGTGGTGGAGTCCGCCCGGCTGCACAAGATCACCAGCGGCCTGCTGCGCATCGCCTGCGACCTCGGCATGCAGTCCGTGGCCGACGGGGTCGACGTACCGGAACAGGTCCTCGCGCTGCGCGCCATGGGCTGTACGCACGGCCAGGGAATGGCCTTCTCCGGGCCGCTCGACGAGTACCGGCTGCGCCGCGCCCTGGCCCGCGGAGAGTTCCCGGTGCCCGGCAGCGCCCTGGCCCAGCCCGTCCTGGCCGGTGGCTCGATCCCCCTGCTCAGCGGCTCACATGCTGAGACGCCCATCCCACCCACTTGACACGCCGAGTGCGTCGGAGAGAGGGTCATTGCCATGCGCACCCGAATTCTCGTACTTGGAAAGCGCGTCGGCTGAAGCAGAGTCCCGCCAGGCACTCTGCAGACCGCACCGACGCGCTCCCCTCGCTTGCCTCACGGCACGAGGGGTTTTTTGTTGCACCGGCACCACGCAAACTGTTGCAAAACACCCGCAGAAACCCTCAGCTTCGAGAAGAGAATGCCGATGACCGAGCAGGCCACCGGGGCCCACCATCCCCAGCCGCGGGCCCGTAACGGCGGACCGTCCGCCGCCACCGTTGAGCACGTCACGGGTGCGCAGTCCCTCATCCGCTCCCTTGAAGAGGTGGGGGCCGACACGGTATTCGGCATTCCCGGCGGCGCCATCCTTCCGGCGTACGACCCGATGATGGACTCCACCCGGGTCCGCCATGTGCTGGTCCGCCACGAGCAGGGTGCCGGGCACGCGGCCACCGGCTACGCGCAGGCCACCGGCAAGGTCGGCGTCTGCATGGCGACCTCCGGCCCCGGCGCCACCAACCTGGTCACCCCGATCGCCGACGCCCACATGGACTCCGTCCCGCTGGTCGCGATCACCGGCCAGGTCGCCTCCAAGGCGATCGGCACGGACGCCTTCCAGGAAGCCGACATCTGCGGCATCACCATGCCGGTCACCAAGCACAACTTCCTGGTCACCAAGGCCGAGGACATCCCGCACACGATCGCCGAGGCCTTCCACATCGCCTCCACCGGCCGTCCGGGCCCCGTCCTCGTCGACATCGCCAAGGACGCCCTGCAGGCGCAGACCACGTTCAGCTGGCCGCCGACCCAGGATCTGCCCGGCTACCGCCCGGTCACCAAGCCGCACGCCAAGCAGATCCGCGAGGCCGCCAAGCTGATCACCCAGGCCAAGCGGCCGGTGCTGTACGTCGGCGGCGGTGTCATCAAGGCGGGGGCCACCGCCGAACTGAAGGTCCTCGCGGAGCTCACCGGAGCGCCCGTCACCACCACCCTGATGGCGCTCGGCGCGTTCCCCGACAGCCACCCGCTGCACGTCGGAATGCCGGGCATGCACGGTGCGGTCACCGCCGTCACCGCGCTGCAGAAGGCCGACCTGATCGTCGCCCTCGGAGCCCGTTTCGACGACCGCGTCACCGGCAAGCTGGACAGCTTCGCCCCGTACGCCAAGATCGTCCACGCCGACATCGACCCCGCCGAGATCGGCAAGAACCGTGTCGCCGACGTCCCGATCGTCGGGGACGCCCGCGAGGTCCTGGCCGACCTGGTCCAGGCGGTCCAGGCCGAGCACACCGAGGGCCATGTCGGTGACTACGCGGCCTGGTGGAAGGACCTCAACCGCTGGCGCGACACCTACCCGCTCGGCTACGACCTGCCCGAGGACGGCAGCCTCTCGCCGCAGCAGGTCATCCAGCGCATCGGACAGCTCGCCCCCGAGGGCACGATCTTCGCGGCGGGCGTCGGCCAGCACCAGATGTGGGCCTCGCACTTCATCCAGTACGAGCAGCCCGCCACCTGGCTGAACTCCGGCGGCGCCGGAACGATGGGGTACGCGGTCCCGGCCGCGATGGGCGCCAAGGCCGGGATGCCGGACCGCACGGTCTGGGCGATCGACGGCGACGGCTGCTTCCAGATGACCAACCAGGAACTCACCACCTGCGCGCTCAACAACATCCCGATCAAGGTCGCGATCATCAACAACGGCGCGCTCGGGATGGTCCGCCAGTGGCAGACCCTGTTCTACAACCAGCGGTATTCCAACACCGTGCTGCACTCCGGCGCGGACACCGAGGGCGTCCCGGCGAAGGGCACCCGCGTCCCGGACTTCGTCAAGCTGTCCGAGGCCATGGGCTGCTACGCGATCCGCTGCGAGGACCCGGCCGACCTGGACAAGGTCATCGAAGAGGCCAACTCCATCAACGACCGCCCCGTCGTGGTGGACTTCATCGTCCACGAGGACGCCATGGTGTGGCCGATGGTCGCTGCCGGCACCTCCAACGACGAGGTCATGGCCGCCCGCGGGGTCCGTCCCGACTTCGGCGACAACGAAGACGACTGAGAGACAGAGAGAGACCGACTCCATGTCCACCAAGCACACGCTCTCCGTCCTGGTCGAGAACAAGCCCGGTGTCCTCGCCCGGATCACCGCCCTGTTCTCCCGCCGCGGCTTCAACATCGACTCGCTCGCGGTCGGTACCACCGAACACCCCGACATCTCCCGCATCACCATCGTGGTGGGTGTCGAGGACCTGCCCCTGGAGCAGGTGACCAAGCAGCTCAACAAGCTGGTCAACGTCCTGAAGATCGTCGAACTCGAGCACTCCGCTGCGATCCAGCGCGAACTCGTCCTGGTGAAGGTCCGCGCCGACAACGAGACCCGCTCCCAGATCGTCGAGATCGTCAAGCTGTTCCGCGCCAAGACCGTGGACGTCTCCCCGGAGGCCGTCACGATCGAGGCGACCGGCGGCGCCGACAAGCTGGAGGCCATGCTCAAGATGCTGGAGCAGTACGGCATCAAGGAGCTGGTCCAGTCCGGCACCATCGCCATAGGACGCGGCGCGCGCTCGATCACCGACCGGTCGCTGCGCGCCCTCGACCGCACGGCGTAGTACCGCCACCTCGCCGCTCGTATGGCGAGACCCGAAAACGTATCTGACGCACCCCGCCGTACGGTGGGACGCAACACCTGCACACCAAGGAGAGACCCAGTGGCCGAGCTGTTCTACGACGACGATGCCGACCTGTCCATCATCCAGGGCCGCAAGGTCGCGGTCATCGGTTACGGCAGCCAGGGCCACGCCCACGCGCTGTCGCTGCGTGACTCGGGTGTCGATGTCCGGGTGGGTCTGCACGAGGGCTCGAAGTCCAGGGCGAAGGCCGAGGAACAGGGTCTGCGTGTGGTGACGCCGTCCGAGGCGGCGGCCGAGGCCGACGTCATCATGATCCTGGTCCCGGACCCGATCCAGGCCCAGGTCTACGAGGAGTCCATCAAGGACAACCTCAAGGACGGCGACGCGCTGTTCTTCGGGCACGGCCTGAACATCCGTTTCGACTTCATCAAGCCGCCGGCCGGTGTGGACGTCTGCATGGTCGCGCCGAAGGGCCCGGGGCACCTGGTGCGCCGTCAGTACGAGGAGGGCCGTGGTGTTCCGTGCATCGTGGCCGTCGAGCAGGACCCCTCGGGCAACGGCCTGGCG
>NZ_FMBW01000082.1 GCF_900091725.1 Streptomyces sp. DvalAA-43
TCTCTCCCTCTCTCCCTCTTCCTCTGTTTCTTCGCTAGTCGCAGGAGATTGAAGTCCCATGGCTGAAGTTCTGGTTTTTGTCGATCACGTGGACGGTGCGGTGCGTAAGCCCACGCTGGAGTTGCTGACGCTGGCGCGTCGGGTGGGTGAGCCGGTGGCGGTCGCGGTGGGTGCGGGTGCCGCGGGCACGGCGGAGGTGCTGGCCGGGCATGGTGCGGTGCGGGTGCTGACGGCGGAGGCGCCGGAGTTCGGTGACTATCTGGTGGTGCCGAAGGTGGATGCGTTGCAGGCGGCGGTGGAGGCGGTGTCGCCGGTGGCGGTGCTGGTGCCGTCGTCGGCGGAGGGCAAGGAGATCGCCGCGCGGCTGGCGGTGCGGATCGGTTCGGGGATCATCACGGACGCGGTGGATCTGGAGGCGGGTGAGGGGGGTGTCGTCGCGACGCAGTCGGCGTTCGCGGCGTCGTTCACGACCCGGTCGCGTGTGTCGCGGGGTGTTCCGGTGATCACGGTGAAGCCGAACTCGGCCGCGGTGGAGGCGTCCGCGGGTGCGGGTGCGGTCGAGGTGCTGGAGGTGTCGTTCTCGGCGCAGGCGACGGGGACGCGGGTGACCGCGCGGACGCCGCGTGAGTCGACGGGGCGTCCGGAGCTGACCGAGGCGGCGATCGTCGTGTCCGGTGGGCGTGGGGTGAACGGTGCGGAGAACTTCCATCTGATCGAGTCGCTGGCCGATTCGCTGGGTGCGGCGGTCGGTGCGTCGCGTGCCGCGGTGGACGCGGGCTGGTATCCGCACTCCAGCCAGGTCGGGCAGACCGGCAAGTCCGTCTCGCCGCAGCTGTACATCGCCTCGGGCATCTCGGGCGCGATCCAGCACCGGGCCGGGATGCAGACGTCCAAGACGATCGTCGCGATCAACAAGGACGCCGAGGCCCCGATCTTCGACCTCGTCGACTACGGCGTCGTCGGCGACCTCTTCCAGGTCGTCCCCCAGCTCACCGACGAGATCAACACCCGCAAGGGCTGACCCGCCCCACGAACGCGGGACACGACCGACGGCCCGGGGCCGTGTGGTGCACACGCACCACACGGCCCCGCACCCATTCC
>NZ_FMBW01000016.1 GCF_900091725.1 Streptomyces sp. DvalAA-43
AACCATCTGACCTTCTGTCACCCCTCCCCGCATCTCGGGGGAACCTCAGTACGACGCTGACAGAGTTCGCGACTACCTGGATGAAGGAAGCCGGGGTGAGGCTGGTCTCCATCTGGACTGGCGGTGACCCGGGCCATGCGCCCGCCCGGAGAACGTACGAAAAGGCCGGATATACAGCTTTGCCGCTGGTCCGCTACTACAAGGCCCTGTAGTCCTCCCACCCGCATCTTGATGCCCATGGGCTGCAACCACTTGCTGATGGGACCGCGGCAGTGCTGGGAGGATGGTTCAGCGCCTCCGGTCCGTAGGATTCCGGGTGGCGGTGGTCCGGACAGACGCCGTGTTGATCAGTCTCGTTGGGCTTCGCGGGAGGCCGGTTGTCCGCTGCGGCGGGAGGATCGGCGGGTGATCCTTGCATGCGAGCGGTTGACAGCCTGCTGACCTGTGGGAAGCGTCTCCCAGCGACCCCAATAGGGCAGCCATACGGTGCCGCCGGCGCCCCGGTAACCCTTGTCGGCCCAGCACTCCACGCCGGCTTCCTCCAGGGCGTCGATGATGCCGTGGGTTCGGCTCGCGAAGAACCCGCTGCAGGCGGTCGCGAGCCGGCAGGTCGGCAGGTCGGCAGGTCGGCAGGTCGGCAGGTCGGCAGGTCGGCAACGAGAACGACGAAAGGCGGATCAGCGCGCCAGCTCAGACGTGCCTCGCGCCTGGTCGCGGCTGGCGACCACCAGGTATCCATCGCTCTCGGGGTCGAAGGTGGTGGACTGCACCGTGAGCCCGACACTCCGCAACTGCGCCACGAGGTCCTCGTACCGGTAGGGCCAGACGGACAACCGCTCCGAGCAGGCTCGCACTGCCCCATCCGGCTCGATCTGGGCGACCACAATCTCGAGGAAGTGTTCCTGCTCCCAGCGCTGCTCGATCTGCCAGTAGTAGCTGACGACCGCATCGCGCTCGTTGCGGCGGATGAGTCTATCGCGGACGTCTACCCGTGAGCCGGCGGAGCGCACGAGCTCCCAGTTGCGTGAGTGGAGCACAAGGCGTCCGCCCGGATTCAGCAGCCGCGACATTGCTTCCAGGGCGGTCAGGCGCCCGGCTGCGCCCTTGGCGTGCCCGAGCGAGTTGCCGACGCAGAACACCAGATCGAACGTGGAGTCCTCCAGGTGGTCGGGCAGCTCGTCCCAACTCGCGCGGAGGGCTCGAAGCGAGACACTCTGCTCGTCGGCAGCCTTCTCGGTCCGGCGAACCATCCCATCACTGGCGTCTGCGGCGACCACGTCAAGGCCAAGACTCGCGAGACCGACGGCGAGCTGGCCGGTTCCACACGCGCAGTCGAGGACACGCGCGTTGGGCGGCAGAGAGCCCACGACATCGCTGTAGTAAACCGCGGCTGCCTTGGCGGGGGTCAACCTGTCGTCCCCGATCAGCCACTCGTATACGTCGGAAAGCGCCCCATAACCAGCCACCGCGATAACCTCCATCACTCGACGACACGCGGGCTAGACCGCGCCTGCGATTCGGACCTTGCGCCTCGCACTGTGCCGGGCCGTGTCAGCGAAGCATTGAGCAGGACCCAACCACTTCCGGTCGCTGAGACTCCACCGGATTTCGTGGGAAACCGCGACACGCCGCACCGACGCAGGTCCCCACTCCACCGGCGCCCCATCGGCCACGATGGGGACCGCGGCCGGCAAGCGCGCGCGTTCACTGCGGAGCGCTTTCACTGCCTCGACTGGTGGATGCGCCGCAGCCTGCGGTGCTTAGCGGTCGGTTCTTCGAAGGGGTTCGGGAACTCGATGGGCGTCGAGAGACGCCTGGATTCCGTACACAGGTGGCGGGTTGGACCGGCCGTACGCGCGTTCCGGAGCAACCTGCCGGACGGGGAAATGCCTTCGACGGGGTGGGCACCGATCCGGCACCCTCTCCAGCATGATCACGCCGTCCTTCATCCCCGGACTGGAACTCTCCCAGCGCTTCTACTGCGAAGCCGTGCGGCCTTTGCTGGACGAAGCTGCGCCCGGGGTTTCGCACTCCGCAGCCCGTCTTGGCAGCGGTTCGGAAGTCCTCGGATTCGATACCGCCCGCTCCGCCGACCACGAATGGGGACCCCGCCTGCAGATCTTCCTGTGCTCGCAGGACGTCACACGCTACGGCGCGAGGATCACGGCACTGCTCTCCGAACGCCTGCCGAAAACCTTCCGCGGCTACCCGACGCACTTTGCCCCCGCCGGCGAGGGGGACATCCGGGTCATGCGGACCACTGACGGGCCAGTCCATCACCGGGTCGAAGTCACGGACCCAGGGACTTGGTTCACCGCGTAACTGGGCTTCGACCCGCGTTCCGACGTCACCCTGCCGGACTGGCTGGCCACCCCCACTCAGCTCCTCGCCGAGGTCACCGCCGGTGCCGTCTTCCACGACGGACTCGGCCAACTCGCACCAATCCGCGCCAACCTCGAATGGTACCCGCACGACCTCTGGCTTCACCTGCTCGCCTGCCAGTGGCAGCGCATCTCCCAGGAGGAGGCATTCGTCGGCCGCTGCGGCGAAGTGGGCGACGAACTCGGCTCCGCCGTCGTCGCCGCACGCCTGGTACGCGATCTGATGCGGCTCTGCCTGCTCATGAAACGCCGCTACCCGCCCTACAGCAAATGGCTCGGCAGCGCCTTCGCCCGCACCGCCCAGGCCCCCGCCCTCACCCCGGTCATCACCGCTGCCCTGGCTGCTACGGACTGGCGCACCCGCGAGTACCACCTGGCTGGCGCCTACGAGGCCGTCGCGGTCGCACACAACCAGCTCGGCCTCACCGACCCTGTCGATCCCGCCACGCGGCCCTACCACTCCAGACCGTTCCAGGTTCTGCACGCCGAACGCTTCACCGCGGCGCTGAGAGTCAACATCACCAATCCGACCATCAGCTCCTTGCCCGCTATGGGCACCGTCGACCAGTTCATCGACAGCACGGACGTTCTCAGCCGCCCGGAATTGACGCGCGCCTCCATCAACGGTCTGCTCACCTCCTGATCCCCGTCTTCAAAGCAATAGAGGAAGAGAACGAAGCGGCCTGGCAACAGGGGAGGGTTGGCTGGCAGCGCTCCCGCCCGGTTCTCCGTCGGGGGCCGGGCGGGCGTGAGAATGAGGTTCCCCCGAGATGCGGGGAGGGGTGACAGAAGGTCAGATGGGT
>NZ_FMBW01000083.1 GCF_900091725.1 Streptomyces sp. DvalAA-43
GCAGCCCGCTCCGGCCGCCGCGCCGGACCGGGCCGCACCCGCGGCTCCGGCGCCCGGTGCCGCCGAGCCGGGGCCGGGAATGGCCCAGGGCGCCGGCCAGGTACGTAACATGTGGCCGGACATCCTGGAGGCGGTGAAGAACCGCCGCCGCTTCACCTGGATCCTGCTCAGCCAGAACGCCCAGGTCACCGGCTTCGACGGCAGCACCTTGCAGATCGGCTTCCTCAACGCGGGCGCGCGCGACAACTTCGCGAGCAGCGGCAGCGAGGAGGTCCTCAAGCAGGCCCTCGCCGAGCGGTTCAACGCGCAGTGGAAGATCGAGGCCGTCGTCGACCCGTCGGGCGGCGCCGGCGCACCCCCGCAGACCGGCGGAGGCCGCCCCCCCGCCCCGCCCGTGCAGCAGTACCAGGCCCCCGCGCCCCAGCAGAGCTACGAACCCCGGCCGGCCGCCGCTCCGCAGCCGCCGAGCCACCAGCAGCCGCCGAGCCACCAGCCGAAGCCGGGGCACCAGCAGTCGGCTGCCGCGGACTCCGCCCCGCAGTCGTACTCCGCTCCCGAGCCCCCGCGCGCGGTCGCTCCCGAGGACGACACCCCCGAGGCCGACGACCCGGACCTCGTCGACTCGGCGCTCTCCGGGCACGAGCTGATCGTCCGTGAGCTGGGCGCCACGGTCGTCGAGGAGTTCACCAACGAATGACGGACGGCGGGACGGCCCTCGGGCATCCCGCCCCGGCTTCCCCCGGCGTCCCGCCCCGGCTTCCCCGGGTGTCCGCCCCCGCTCCCCGGGGTGTCCACGGAGCGGCGCCCCGTCAAGGGCGCCGCGCCCCGGCGGCTAGGCTGCACCCCGTGAAGGTCCTCGTCATCGGCGGCGGCGCCCGCGAACACGCCCTGTGCCGCTCTCTGTCCCTCGACCCCGATGTCACCGCTCTGTACTGCGCTCCCGGCAACGCCGGTATCGCGGAGGTGGCCGAACTGCACCCGGTCGACGCCCTCGACGGTGAGGCCGTCGCGCGCCTCGCCACCGACCTGGGTGCCGAGCTGGTGGTCGTCGGCCCGGAGGCGCCGCTCGTCGCCGGGGTCGCCGACGCCGTGCGCGCCGCGGGCATCCCCTGCTTCGGCCCATCCCGCGAGGCGGCCCGGCTGGAGGGCTCCAAGGCGTTCGCCAAGGACGTGATGGCCGGGGCAGGCGTCCCGACCGCCCGTAGCTACGTCTGCACCACCCCCGCCGAGATCGATGCCGCCCTGGACGCCTTCGGCGCCCCGTACGTCGTCAAGGACGACGGCCTCGCCGCGGGCAAGGGCGTCGTCGTCACCGACGACGTCGAGGCGGCCCGCGCCCACGCCCTGGCCTGCGACCGCGTGGTCATCGAGGAGTTCCTCGACGGCCCCGAGGTGAGCCTCTTCGCGATCACGGACGGCACCACCGTGCTGCCGCTCCAGCCCGCGCAGGACTTCAAGCGCGCCCTGGACGGCGACGAGGGCCCGAACACCGGCGGCATGGGCGCGTACTCCCCGCTTCCGTGGGCCGCCCCCGGGCTGGTCGACGAGGTCATGGAGTCGGTGCTCCAGCCGACCGTCGACGAACTCCGCCGCCGCGGCACCCCGTTCTCCGGGCTGCTCTACGCAGGCCTCGCGATCACCTCGCGCGGCGTCCGGGTGATCGAGTTCAACGCCCGTTTCGGCGACCCCGAGACCCAGGTGGTCCTGGCCCGCCTGAAGACCCCGCTGGCCGGTGTCCTGCTCGGCTCCGCCAACGGCACGCTCGACGAGCTGCCCCCGCTCACGTGGCGCGACGAGGCCGCCGTCACCGTGGTCATCGCCTCGCACAACTACCCGGGTACGCCGCGGACGGGTGACCCGATCGAGGGGCTCGACGAGGTGGCGGAGCAGGATGCCCCGCACGCGTACGTCCTGCACGCGGGCACCAGGCGAGAGGGCGACACGATCGTCAGCGCGGGCGGCCGGGTGCTGTCCGTGACCGCGACCGGCAAGGACCTCGCGGGCGCCCGGGAGCGCGCCTACGCGGCGGCGGCCCGGATCCGGCTCGACGGCTCGCAGCTCCGTACGGACATCGCCCGGACGGCCGCCGAGGGCTGAGCCCGACCGGCGTCGTCGAGAACGGTGCAGCCGGGGCGGGCGTCGTCAGGACCGGTGCAGCCGGGGCCGGTGTCTTCGGTCCCGGCCTTGCCGGGTGTCGGCCTCGCCGGACCCCACCTCGCCGGAAACCCCGTCCGAACCCCGCCGCACCCACCCCGCCGACCCGCACCGACGCGCCGCTGCCCCAAGGACAGCGGCGCGTCAGCACCTTTGCCCAAAGCCATTCCATCGAGTGACGACTGCGCCATCCGGATGACGCCCGCCGAGGCCCCAACTAGGGTGCGGCGCAAGCATTCCGGCACTTGGCTCACTGGCATTGCGATGTCAGTGACGGGTGCCACAGTGGGGGAGTGAACAACACCGCCGCGGGGGCAGAGGGGGTGACGTCCGGCCGTGTCCGGTACCGGTACAAGTGAGGAGCTGGGCGCGCTGAGTGCGCGCGCCCGAGCTCATGCCCTGCTGCGCATCCGCGGCAGGGCGACAGCCGTGGCGATCCTGCCCGCCGCGGTGGCCGTCGTGCTGCTCGTGGCGGGCGCCCAGGGGTTCGCCGTGGGCAGCGGCTGGGACACGGCGCGCTGGGCCGTGACGCCCTGCGCGGTCGTCGTGCTTCTGATCGCCGTGGCCGTCGCGGTCGCGATCGTACGGGCGAGGCCGGCGGTCAGTCCGACCGTCCCGCTCCCGGAGGAGTCCGCCCCCGATCTCTATCGCCTGGTCAGGGACCTCGCCGACCGGCTCGGGGTTCCCGCGCCCTCGGCGATAGCCCTGACGCCCGACTGCGACAGCTGGCTGGAGGACCGTACCCACCCCTCGGCGCAGCCCGCCGCGGAGACCGGCCCGGAGCCGGCGGCGCGTTCGGCGTTCCGGGCCCGCCGCCGGGTCCAGGCCGCTCCGGTGCTGGTCATCGGATCGCCGTTCCTGTGGTGGATGCGGGTCGCGGAGCTACGGGCGGTGCTCGCCCCGGTCGTCGCGGGCACGGGCCCGTCCGCCCATCCCGACATAGCAGCGGCCCGCCGTTTCGTCCGGGGGCTCGACGGTGCGGTCGCCGACGCCGCCGTGCCCGTACCGGGACCGCTGGCCGGGGTGCGCAGAGTGCCCCGGGCCTTCGTCGGCCGGATCGCCAGGCTGTTGCTGCACAGGTGTCGTGGCCACGCCGCCGAGATGGAGCGGAGCGTCGCCGCCGCCGCGTCGTTCCGTGCACAGGGTGTGGATTACGGTCTGCGGATCGTCGCCCAGGAGCAGGTCGGCCTCGCCTACGCGGGCTGGGACCGGCTGCTCACCCGGGTCGCCCTGCCCGCCTGGCGGATGGGCCGCTGGCCGTCCCGGCTGGACGCGGGCGTGGTCTCCGCCCTCACCGAGCTGTCCCGGCGCGACCGGCTCGCCGACGGATTCGCCTCACGGCTCGGCGAGCGCCCCGCCTGCGACCTCCTGGAGGAGCCGGGCGCGGCCGACGAGGCGGCCTCGCTGCTGGCGGCCCGGCTCTTCCACGGCGGCCCGGCCCGGCCGGGTCCGGACTGGTCGCCGGTCGACTGGCAGCAGTACCCCGAAGAGGTCGTCGACCGGAAGTGGCGCAGCGAGGCCGCCCGCCTGCACCGCGTCCTCGACTCGATGACCGCCACGCCCGACGCTCCCGCCCCGGCGCCGGTGTCCGCACCGCTCGCCACGGGCCCCGGCGATCCCGGCGGCCCGGACGATCCCCAGGGCTTCCACGCCTCCCGGGGCCACCACGCCTCCCCTGCTCCCCACGCCTCCCACACCCCCTCCCCTCCCGTACGCCCCGTGGACACGGGGCTGCCCACGCTGGCCCGTGTCGTCGAGCATCTGGCCGGCCGGGCCGGGAGCGGTGAGGAGCTCGCCGCCGGGATCAGCGCCGCGGTGGCCCGCGAGGAGGCGGCGGCCCAGCAGCACCGGACCGGCGGCGCGGTGGGCGCCCCGTCCGCCTTCGGCGCGGGCGGGGACATCCTGGACCCCTGGGGCCCCGATCCCCTCCCGCTCTTCCCGCTCCAGCCGCCCCGTACGGGCACGGAGCTGCTCGCCGACCATGTCACGGCGATGGTCTGCTGTGCGGCGGTGGACACGGCGGGCGCGGCACCCGGTCTCGACTGGCTCGACGGCCCCGCCCTGCTGATCGACGGCGAGCGCCGTGCGGACCTGGGCAGTCCCGTCCTCAGCCTGGTCGAGGACGGCGACGCGGAACCGCTGCGTTCCTGGCTGGATGCGATCGGTGTACGCACCGACAAACCCGTCCGCCTCGTCTGAACCGCAGACAAACAGTCCGTCTCGCTCGAACCACAGACAAAACGTTCGTCTCACATGAACCACCAATCCCGCCCGTCACACCCCAACACCCGGAACGGTACGTTCCGTTCACGGCAATTCGCGACGAACGGTGACGGACCGCATGCGTTATGTGATGTGCTGTGGATCGACGCTGACAGTCGGCGCACCGCTGTTGGCGCACCGATGACGCATGACCACCGGCGATCGACCATCGGCGTCGACTGCTGCCCGGGGGACTCGCCATCGGCCATCGACTGATGTCCTGGGGGACTCAAGGGAGGGAAACGCCATGGGGGCGGAGCACATTCGACGCTGGGAGTCGGGCGCCCTCGCGCATGCCGTCTCCGATCCTTTCGGCCAAGGTCCAGTGCCTTGGCTGCGCGGCAGCGAGAACTACTTCGACGACACCGGGCACGTCGTCCCCTGGTACGCCGACCCCGCCCTGGGCCACGGCTCCACCGACGGCGGCACACGTACCGCCGACGACGTGCACCGCCAGATCAAGGGCTTCATCTCCACGGGCGCCGCGGCCCCCGGCGAGGCGATCGACTTCCACATCACCGTGGACCCGCCCCAGCAGTTCTCCGTGGACATCTACCGCATCGGTCACTACGGGGGCGACGGCGCCGCCCAGATCACTACGAGCCCCCGGCTCTCCGGCATCGTCCAGCCCGCGCCGCTCACCGCCGACCGCACGGTCTCCTGCCACCACTGGTGGCAGTCCTGGCGGCTGCAGATTCCGAGCTACTGGTCGATCGGCGCGTACGTCGCCGTGCTCACCACGGTGGACGGCTACCGCTCCCACATCCCGTTCACGGTCCGCGACGACCAGCCCGCCGATCTGCTGCTGGTCCTGCCGGACGTCACCTGGCAGGCGTACAACCTCTATCCGGAGGACGGCCGCACCGGCGCCAGCCTCTACCACGCCTGGGACGAGCAGGGCGGTCTGCTGGGCGAGGAGGACGCCGCGGTCACCGTCTCCTTCGACCGCCCCTACGCGGGCGCCGGTCTACCGCTCCACGTCGGCCACGCCTACGACTTCATCCGCTGGGCCGAGCGGTACGGCTACGACATCGCATACGCCGACACCCGCGATCTGCACGCGGGCCGCGTCGATCCGGCCCGCTACCGGGGCATGGTCTTCCCCGGCCACGACGAGTACTGGTCGGTGCCCATGCGCCGTACCGTCGAACGTGCACGCGACGGCGGCACCTCGCTGGTCTTCCTCTCCGCCAACACCATGTACTGGCAGGTCAGCCTCTCCCCGTCGCCGTCCGGCGTTCCGGACCGCCTGCTCACCTGCCGCAAGCGGCGTGGCCCCGGGAAGCCCGCCCTCTGGCGCGAGATCGACCGACCCGAGCAGCAGCTCCTCGGAATCCAGTACGCGGGCCGGGTCCCCGACCCCCACCCCCTGGTCGTACGGAACGCCGAGCACTGGCTCTGGGAGGCGACGGGCGCGGGCGAGGGCGACGAGCTCGACGGCCTGGTCGCGGGCGAGGCCGACCGCTACTTCCCGCGCACCCCGCTCCCCGAGCACGAGAGCCGCATCCTGCTCGCCCACTCCCCGTACCTGGACAGCGAGGGCGTCAAGCGTCACCAGGAGACATCCGTGTACCGGGCCCCGTCCGGGGCGATCGTCTTCGCCTCGGGCACCTTCGCCTGGTCTCCGGCCCTGGACCGCCCAGGCCATGTGGACCCCCGCATCCAGCGGGCCACCGCCAATCTCCTCGACCGCATCTGCAAACGCGACTGATCCACGCCGGACGACGACTGATCCGCGCCCGGCCAGCGCCGGACCACGACCACCGAACCGCGCCCGGACGACGTCGGCCGAACCGTGCCCGGACCCAAGGCGGTCGGCGCCACGGACGCCCCCGTTCCACCCCACCGCACCCGATACGGGAGAATCGGCACGACTCCTGGATCAACCTACGCGGAGGCAGCGTGTCCGGATTTGTAGAAAAGCCCGAGCCAGTGCAGGTCCCGGGGCTCACCCACCTGCACACGGGCAAGGTGCGCGACCTGTACCGGAACGAGGCGGGCGACCTCGTCATGGTCGCCAGCGACCGGATTTCCGCGTACGACTGGGTCCTGCCGACCGAGATCCCGGACAAGGGCCGCGTGCTCACCCGGCTCTCGCTCTGGTGGTTCGACCAGCTCGCCGATCTGGTGCCGAACCACGTCCTGTCCACGGAACTCCCCGCCGGAGCCCCCGCGGACTGGGCCGGCCGCACCCTGATCTGCACATCGCTGCGGATGGTCCCGGTCGAGTGTGTCGCCCGCGGCTACCTCACCGGCTCCGGCCTCGCCGAGTACCAGGAGTCCCGCACGGTCTGCGGCCTCGCGCTGCCCGAGGGGCTCGTCGACGGCTCCGAGCTCCCGGCGCCGATCTTCACGCCCGCCACCAAGGCGGCCGTCGGCGACCACGACGAGAACGTGAGCTTCGAGGAGGTGGCCCGCCAGGTCGGTACGGAGACCGCCGAGCTGCTGCGCCGCACCACGCTGGATGTGTACGGCCGGGCACGGGACATCGCGCGCGAGCGCGGCATCATCCTCGCCGACACGAAGTTCGAGTTCGGTTTCGCGCCCACGCCCGACGGCGGCGAGGAGCTGATCATCGCGGACGAGGTGCTGACCCCGGACTCCTCGCGCTTCTGGCCCGCGGCCACCTGGGAGCCGGGCCGGGCCCAGCCCAGCTACGACAAGCAGTTCGTACGCGACTGGCTGACCTCGCCGGCCTCCGGCTGGGACCGCAAGAGCGAGCAGCCGCCGCCGGCGCTGCCCCAGGAGATCGTGGACGCGACCCGGGCGAAGTACCTGGAGGCGTACGAACTCCTCACCGGCACGCCCTGGCAGTAGCGCCTGCCGTCGAACACGAAGAAGCCCCCGGCCGGAAGGCCGGGGGCTTCTTGCTGAACCGAGCGGACGACCAGGTTCGAACTGGCGACCTCAACCTTGGCAAGGTTGCGCTCTACCAACTGAGCTACGTCCGCAAGCGCCGAAGCGCGAGCACCACTATACCCATCCGCGCTGCCGTGCGAGACGCACCGCGGCGTGGCGATTCTCCGCGCCGAGCTTGGAAGCGGCCGCGGAGAGGTAATTCCGTACCGTTCCCTGCGACAGCGACGCCCGCTCGGCGATCTCCGCGACGGGCGCCCCGTCCGCCGCCAGCTCCAGCACCTCGGCCTCGCGGGCGGTCAGCGGCGAGTCCCCGGCGGAGATCGCGTCGGCCGCCAACTCCGGGTCCACATAACGGTTTCCGGCATGCACGGTACGGATGATCCCGGCCAGCTGCCGGGCGCTCACGGTCTTCGGCACGAAGGCCCGCACGCCCGCCGCGAGGGCCCGTTTGAGGTGTCCGGGCAGGCCGTGGCTCGTCACTATCATCGTCCGGCAGTCGGGCAGTTCGGCCCGCAGTGATGTGGCGACACTCACACCGTCTGCGCCCGGCATCTCCAGATCGAGGACCGCCACATCGGGCCGGTGGGCCAGCGCCATGGCCAGCGCCTCCGGGCCGGTCGCCGCCTCCGCGACCACCACGAGATCGTCCTCCAGGGCCAGCAGCGCGGCCAGCGCGCCCCGGATCAGATGCTCGTCGTCGGCGAGCAGCACCCGTACGGTCGTCATCGTCGTTCCTCCTGGAGGGCAGGCGCCTCCCGGCCGATAAGCGGCTTCTCGTCGTGAAGAGCGGGTGCCTCCGGGGCGGTGTGCGGCTCCGCGTCGCGAGGCCCCGTGTCGCGAGGAGCGGATGTCTCCGGAGCGGTGGCCTGCGGCTCCGCGTTCCGAAGAGCGAGTGTCTCCGGGGCGGCGGCCAGCGGCTCCGCGTTCCGAGGTTCCGCGTCGCGGGGGCCGGTCACCTCCCGGTAGGCCGGTGGCCTCTCCTGGCCAGTCGGTGGCTCCTCCCGGTCGGCGGAGGGCGCCGTCGGCGCGAAGGGGATCGTCGCGGTGAGCCGGAACAGGCCGTTGCCCGCCGGGCCCGCTTCCAGCGAACCGTCGAGCACGCGTAGCCGCTCCCGCAGCCCGGTCAGCCCGGAACCGCCCGGTCCGGGGGCGCCGCCGGCCCCGGCCCCCTCGTCCGGCCCCGAGGCTGCCACCGCCACCCCGTCGTTCTCCACCCGCAGCACGACCGCTTCCGCCGAGGACCCGAGCCGGATCGTGCAGTGGCGGGGATCGCCGTGCCGCAGCACATTGGTCGCCGCCTCCCGCACGACCCAGGCCAGCGCCGACTGCACGGGCGCGGGCAGCTCTCGGCCGGCGGCGCCCACCACCTCGCAGTCGATCCCGGCCGCTTTCAACACCCCCCGGGCACCGGCCAGTTCGGTGCTCAGATCCGCCTCCCGGTATCCCCGTACGACATCCCGTACCTCCTGCTGGGAGGTGCGGGCGATCCGCTGCACCTCGACCATCTGGTCCACCGCCTCCGGCCTGCCGCGCTGCGCCAGTTCCACGGCCAGTTCGCTCTTCAGGGCTATCACGGCGAGATTGCGGCCCAGCACGTCGTGCATGTCCCGCCCGAACCGCACCCGCTCCTCGGCGACCGCGAGCCGGGCCTGGAGGTCCCGGGCCTCCTCGGCCTGCCACATCACGCCCAGGCTCCAGGCACTGGGCCGTACGGAGATCAGGGCGAGCAGACAGGAGAAGAGCGTCGCCGGCGCCACCCCGAGAAGCGTCCCGCCCCGCACTCCGACCGCGGCGAGGACGCCGAGGTTCAGCGCGGTGAGGGCGCACGCCTGGATCAGGAAGGTGCGGACGGGGACCAGCAGGGTCTGCGTGATTGCGAACGCCATCGGCGCGTTCGAAGCCATGAGGAGCAACCCGGCGCCGTCCACCCCGTCTACCCCGACCAGCGCCGTCAGCAGGCCCAGATGCACCAGCAGCAGCGCCATCGGCGTCAGCTGCCGCCGTCGCGGAAAGACGGCGGTGCCGAGATAGTGCTGGTACGACAGCTGCACATTGCGGTTGCTCAGCAGACATTGCACGAGACTCACGAGCAGCAGTGCCACGCCCAGCGAGATCGGGAGCGGCGCGTGGCGGATGTCGGACTTGAAGGGGACCAGCTGCCACGACAGGGCGAAGAGCCAGGGGATCACCCAGAGGGTGAGCCGCGAGTACAGATCGATCCGCTCCAGCTTGCTGCGCCGCTGCCAGCTGCGGCGCAAGCCCCCTACGAGCACCGACACGGCACGTCCTCTCTCAGCTCTCAGCTCACAGCTTTCCGCTCTCAGCGTCGCGGATCCCAGCGGAACCGACGCTGCACAGCAAACACGGCGAAAGCGGTCCAGGCCAGCCCGGTCAGAGCAGCCACGAGCAGGTCGGAGCCCTCGGCCCCGCCCAGCCAGCCCGTCCGGACGAGCGTCATCACTCCGGTCGCCGGCAGCAGTTCGCACACCGATGCCATCGGGCCGGGCATGATCTCCAGCGGCACGAAGAGCCCCGAGCCCATCATCGAGATGAAGAACAGCGGGAGGGTGGTGAGCTGCGCCGTCTGCACGGTGCGGGTCACCACGGAGGTGGCCGCGGCCAGCGCCGTCAGCAGCACCGCACCCAGCAGCAGGCCCGTCAGCAGCAGCTCGGGCCGCTGCGGCGCGTCGAGGCCGAAGAAGGCCGTCCCCGCCACGATGATCACCACGGTCTGCGCGAGCGCCAGCGCGACCGACGGCAGGGCGGTGCCTATGAGGATCTCCCGGTCGGTGACCTCGCCGGTGCGCAGACGCTTCAGGACCAGGTCCTCGCGCCGTGCCACATAGGCCGAGACCAGGTTCATGTAGACGGCCTGGATCAGCACGATGCCGATGCCGCCGGTGAGCGCAGCGGCGGCGACGGTCAGTCCGGTCCCGTCGAGAACGGACTGCTTCATCGTCGACTTCATCGCCAGGACCATGGCGGCGGGCATCAGCAGCGCGACGAATATCGCCGTCCGGTTGCGGGCGAGCAGGGTGACCTCGGCCCTCCCGAGGGCGGTCAGCCGCCCCAGGAGCGTCGTGCCGGTCCTACCGGCTGTCGTGGCCGGGCCGGTATTCGTGGTTGTGCTGGTCGTCATCACGCAGCCACCTTTTCGGACTCCGACGCGCTCTGCGCGATATCGAGGAACGCCTCTTCGAGCGAGGCCGAGCGGGCATCGAGACCGTGCAGCCGGATGTCCGACTCCCGCGCCCAGGTCAGCAGTTCGTCCAAGGACTCCTGCAATCGGTGGGTGCGGATCTCGATCCGGCGGTCCTCGGCGGCGGCCCGCAGCCCCAGCGGAAGCCGGGCCGCGGGCACTCCCTCCGGCAGCTCGAACCGGATGCGTGCGGGGCGGGCGGCCGTCACCTCGGCGGTGGTGCCCGCCGTCACTATCCGTCCCCGGTGCATGATCGCCAGCCGGTCGGCGAGTGCCTCGGCCTCTTCCAGATAGTGCGTGGTGAGGAGCACGGTGGTACCTCCGTCGCGCAGCTCGCGTACCAAC
Organism: Streptomyces sp. DvalAA-43; assembly: GCF_900091725.1. Classification (GTDB taxonomy): domain Bacteria; phylum Actinomycetota; class Actinomycetes; order Streptomycetales; family Streptomycetaceae; genus Streptomyces; species Streptomyces pulveraceus. Next base: position 10,820 of record NZ_FMBW01000083.1, read on the forward strand.
TCCCAGGTGTCGCGCCGCCCTTCGGCGTCGAGCCCGGTGGTCGGCTCGTCCAGGAACAGCACTTCGGGGCGGCCGAGCAGGGCCAGGGCCAGATCGAGGCGCCGCCGCTCGCCGCCGGAGAGCTGCTTGACCCGCACCCGCGCCCGGTGGGTGAGCCCGACCAGGTCCAGTGCCTCGCCGGTCGGGCGCGCGCCGCTGGTGCAGCCCGCCCACATCCGTACCGTCTCGGAGACCGTCAGGTCGGACGGGAAGCCGCCCTCCTGGAGCATCACCCCGATCCGCGGCCGGACGGCGGCGCGCTCGCGGAACGGGTCGTGGCCGAGCACCCGCACCGTGCCGGCGTCGGGCCTGGCCAGGCCCTCCAGCAGCTCGACGGTGGAGGTCTTCCCGGCGCCGTTCGTACCGAGCAGCGCGAAGAGCTCGCCGCGCCCCACCGAGAAGGAGACTCCGGCCACGGCCTCGAAGCCGCCCGCATAGCGCCGCCGCACCCCGTCCGCCTCGATCACCGCACCGGAGGCGGAGAAGGGTGTGGTGGATGCCACAGCCTTCTGGGCCGCCCCGCCCCCGGTCCTGTCCGCCGCCCTGCCCGTGCGGCCGCTTGGAATGTCGTTGCTGGTCATGTCTACAGATTCCCGCCGGATCGGCGCCGGGATCAGTGCGAGCTGTCATCACAGCTCATGACAAACGTCATGGGATGAGGGGCGCGGGGGCGGGGAGAGTCCAGAGAACGCAGAGGGCGCAGGAAGTGCACGGAGCGCAGAGAGCAAGGACACCGCGAGAATCGCAGGTGGGAACGGTGGGAACGGTGGGAACGGTGGGAACGGTGGGAACGGTGGGAACGGTGGGAACGGTGGGAACGGTGGGAACGGTGGGAATACGACGAAGGCTCTGGTCGATATCGACCAGAGCCTTCATTCGATCAAGAGCGGACGACGAGATTCGAACTCGCGACCCTCACCTTGGCAAGGTGATGCTCTACCAACTGAGCCACGTCCGCATTGCTGCCGCTCATTGTACTCCCCGAAAGGAGATTCATCGGGCGGTGCGAGCATCACCCTACCCGATCCACCGGAGTGGTCGATAAGAGCGATGCAGAGCGGGTGACAGGAATTGCACACTGCGCCTTCCCCCTGGAAGGGGGATGTTCTGCTACTGAACTACACCCGCACGCTGCGTGAGGTTCGGCTTTGCGGCCTTGCCCTTCGGCGTGCTCCAGACTTTAGCCGACCTGCGGGGGTGTTGCGCAAGTCGGTGCCCGCAGGGTGTCGCCGAGGAGGGTGCCGGCCGCTCCGGGAAGGCGGTGCGGGCGGCCGGATCCTGGCGCTCAATCAACTCGCTTCGCGGAACGCCTCGTAGACCTTCTTGGGAATCCGGCCGCGGGCCGGCACCTCCATCCGGTGGGAGCGGGCCCAGGCGCGCACGGCCGCCGGGTCGGGGGCGAGGGACGTGTGCCGGTACGACGCGGGGGTCTTGCCATGCCTACTGGCATTTGTCTGCTTTCGGCCCGCCGCCATGTACGGCGCGAGAGCCTTGCGCAGTTTCTTCGCATTGGACGGATTGAGGTCGATCTCGTACGACTTCCCGTCCAGGGCGAAGGTGACCGTTTCCGCTGCTGCTCCCCCGTCGATGTCGTCGGAGAGCGTGACCACTACGCGCTGAGCCACGGATATCGGTCCTTTCCTACGGTATCGGCGCGTCTGGCATGCGCTGATGCCGGCCTTCCGGCTGCTAGGCGGATACGGGGTCGACGGTTGCCGACTGTTTAGGGGCCAAGGTTGCATTCCCCGGTAATCATTTGTACAGCGGTGGGTGCCGCATTGTGAAGCCCACCCAATTACCTCCGCGTGTCAGCCTTCTATGTGTGCTGCCGGTGAGGATTTTTTTTGCAGGACTTTCCCCGTGCGTTGTCACGTCCGATATCTGGGCGTGATCAAGGAGTCATGCGAGGAGTCATGATATCTACCCGCGTAGAATTTCTGGCCAGGTACGCTGAGGGGACCTGCGGGGGTCTGGGGAGCCCCCCGGAGAAACAGCCGCACCACACCACCACCGGGAGTGCCAGTGGCACGCGTCGTAGTCGACGTCATGCTCAAGCCCGAGATCCTCGACCCGCAGGGACAGGCGGTGCAGCGTGCACTGCCCCGTCTCGGCTTCGAGGGAATCGCGGACGTACGTCAGGGAAAGCGTTTCGAGCTAGAGGTCGAGGGGCCGGTCGACGACGCCGCCCTCAGCCGTATTCACGAGATGGCCGAGACTTTTCTCGCCAACACCGTCATCGAGGACTTCACCGTGAAGGTGGAGAAGGCCGAGGAGTCGAAGTGACTTCCCGCCCGTCTCCCACCACCACCCGTGAGGGAGGCCCTTCGGGCCGCGGTAACACCCGAATCGGAGTCGTCACCTTTCCCGGCACGCTCGACGACCAGGACAGCCTGAGGGCCGTACGGCTCGCGGGCGCCGAACCCGTATCGCTGTGGCACCGCGACAAGGACCTGCACCAGGTCGACGCGGTCATCCTGGCGGGCGGCTTCTCCTACGGCGACTATCTGCGGGCCGGCGCCATCTCCCGCTTCTCGCCGGTCATGGAGACCATCATCGAGCAGGCGAAGGCGGGGATGCCGGTCCTCGGCATCTGCAACGGCTTCCAGATCCTGACCGAGGCGCATCTGCTGCCCGGCGCGATGCTGCGCAACAACCACCTGCACTTCATCTGCCGCGACCAGAAGCTGCGCGTCGAGAACGCGGAGACCGCCTGGACCTCGGACTACTCCGAAGGCCAGGAGATCTCCGTACCGCTCAAGAACATGGACGGGCGTTACGTCGCCGACGAGCGCGTGCTCGACGAGCTGGAGGCGGAGGGCCGTGTCGCCTTCCGCTACCTGGACATGAATCCCAACGGCTCGCTCCGCGACATCGCCGGCATCACCAACGCCGCGGGCAATGTCGTCGGCCTGATGCCGCACCCGGAGCACGCCGTCGAGCCGCTGATCGGAACCGGCCGCACCGACGGTCTCGGTTTCTTCACCTCGATCATCAAGAAGCTGGTCAACGCATGAGCCTGGATACGGTCAAGCACGCGGCCGGGACCCCGGACGTCGCGCAGCCCTGGAAGGAACTCGGCCTCAAGGAGGACGAGTACGCCCGGATCCGCGAGATCCTGGGCCGCCGTCCCACCGGTGCCGAGCTCGCCATGTACTCCGTGATGTGGTCCGAGCACTGCTCGTACAAGAGCAGCAAGGTCCACCTCAAGCAGTTCGGCGAGAAGGTCCCCGTCAACGACGCGATGCTCGTCGGCATCGGCGAGAACGCCGGTGTGGTCGACGTCGGTCAGGGGTACGCGGTCACCTTCAAGGTCGAGTCGCACAACCACCCCTCGTACATCGAGCCCTACCAGGGCGCGGCCACCGGCGTCGGCGGCATCGTCCGCGACATCCTCGCCATGGGCGCCCGCCCGGTCGCCGTCGTCGACCCGCTGCGCTTCGGCGCGGCCGACCACCCCGACACCAAGCGCGTCCTGCCGGGCGTCGTCGCGGGCATCGGCGGCTACGGCAACTGTCTGGGCCTGCCGAACATCGGCGGCGAGGTCGTCTTCGACGCCTGCTACCAGGGCAACCCGCTGGTCAACGCCGGCTGCATCGGCGTGATGAAGCACGAGGACATCCACCTGGCCCAGGCCTCCGGCCCCGGCAACAAGGTGATCCTCTACGGCGCCCGCACCGGCGGCGACGGCATCGGCGGCGTCTCGGTGCTGGCCTCGGAGACCTTCGAGTCGACCGGCCCGGCCAAGCGCCCGGCCGTCCAGGTCGGCGACCCGTTCCAGGAGAAGCTCCTCATCGAGTGCACCCTGGAGATCTTCAAGGAGAAGCTCGTCGCGGGCATCCAGGACCTCGGCGGCGCCGGGCTCTCCTGCGCCACGTCCGAGCTGGCCTCAGCCGGTTCCGGCGGCATGCGCGTCGAGCTGGACACCGTGCCGCTGCGCGACTCCTCCCTCTCGCCCGAGGAAATCCTCATGAGCGAGTCGCAGGAGCGCATGTGCGCGATCGTCGAGCCGCAGCACGTCGAGCGCTTCCTGGAGATCTGCGAGAAGTGGGACGTCATCGCCACCGTCATCGGTGAGGTGACCGAGGGCTCCCAGCTGGAGATCTTCTGGCACGGCGAGCAGATCGTCGACGTGCCGCCGCGGTCCGTCGCCCACGAGGGCCCGACGTACCACCGCCCGTTCGCCCGCCCGTCCTGGCAGGACGCGCTGCAGGCCGACGACGCGGGCAAGCTGGCCCGGCCGGCGAACGGCGCGGAGCTGCGCGAGCAGGTCCTCAAGCTGGTCGCCTCGCCGAACCAGGCGTCGAAGTCCTGGATCACGGACCAGTACGACCGGTTCGTGCAGGGCAACACCGTGCTCGCGATGCCCGAGGACGCCGGCATGGTCCGCATCGACGAGGAGTCCAACCTCGGCGTGGCCATGGCGACCGACGGCAACGGCCGGTACGCCAAGCTCGACCCGTACACCGGCGCGCAGCTCGCGCTGGCGGAGTCGTACCGCAACGTCGCCGCCTCCGGCGCCAAGCCGCTGGCCATCTCGGACTGCCTGAACTTCGGCTCGCCCGAGGACCCGGACGTCATGTGGCAGTTCGCCGAGGCCACCCGTGGTCTCGCGGACGGCTGCCTGGAGCTGGGCACCCCGGTCACCGGCGGCAATGTGTCGCTGTACAACCAGACCGGTGAGACGGCGATCCACCCGACGCCGGTCGTGGCCGTGCTCGGTGTGATCGACGATGTCACCCGGCGTACGCCGGTCGCCTTCGCGGAAGAGGGCCAGCTCCTCTACCTGCTGGGCGACACGCGTGAGGAGTTCGGCGGCTCGGCCTGGTCCGAGGTCGTCCACGGCCACCTCGGCGGCATGCCGCCCAAGGTCGACCTGGGCCGCGAGAAGCTGCTCGGCGAGATCCTGATCTCGGCCTCCCGCGACGGCATGATCGACGCGGCGCACGACCTCTCCGACGGCGGTCTGATCCAGGCGGTCACCGAGTCCTGCCTGCGCGGTGGGAAGGGTGCCCGGCTGGTCGTGCCGGACGGTCTGGACGCGTTCACCTTCCTCTTCTCCGAGTCGGCGGGGCGCGCGGTCGTCTCCGTACCCCGGAGTGAGGAGCTCCGCTTCAACGACATGTGCGGGGCGCGGGGTCTGCCCGTCTCCCGGATCGGTGTCGTGGACGGCGAGGAGATCGAGATCCAGGGCGAGTTCAGCATTCCGCTGAGCGAGCTGCGTACGGCGCACGAGGCGACCATTCCGGCCCTGCTCGCCTGATGTCGTCGGTTCCTTCGGTTCCTTCCTGACGAGGACGGCCCCGCCCGGTTCATGGGCGGGGCCTTTTTCGTGTCCCGATGAGGGCCGGGGAGGGGTCCGTAGGGGCTGGTGGGATTCCGTTTCACCGGTGGAGCGACGGCGTTCCGGCGCCCGCACCGGCCTCCGGCTCCGCTTCTGCCTGCACCTTCACCGGTTCTGGATTCACCGGTTCCGGTTCGCGCCGGGTGGGCAGCCGGGTCGCCAGTACGGTCGCCAGGAGCATCACTCCGGTCGCGGTCCAGAAGACCACGTTCGTCGAGGTGACGAAGGCGTCCAGCGCCTGCCGACGGGCATGGCCGGTCAGCCGGCCGATGGTGCTGGTCGTGCCGCCGGGCCCGTGGGCCGCGTAGACCCTGCTGAGTACGGTGCCGAAGAAGGCGGCGCCCAGCGCGCTGCCGAGGGTCTGGAAGAACCGGACGCCGGTGGTGGCCACGCCCAGCTGATCGGCGGGTGCGGTGTCCTGGACCAGGTGGATCAACTGCCCCACGAGCTGCCCGAAACCGATGCCCATCAGCAGCAGCGCGATGCGGACCGTCCAGAGGCTGGTGTCCGTGGAGAGCGTGGCGAGCAGTGCCAGGGCGGCGGACGCGCTGACGGTGCCGCTGACGACGAAGGTCTTCTGCGACCAGCCGGCCGTGGTGAGCCGTTCGGAGAGCAGGCCGACGGCCGCCATGCCGATCGCCATCGGGATCAGATAGAGCCCGGCCGACGAGGCGGCGATACCGCGGACGACCTGGAGATAGATCATCACGTAGACCATCGAGCCCATCATGGCCGCGCCGACCAGGCCCTGGATGGCGAAGCCGTACCGGAGCTCACGGATCCTGAACAGGCCGAGCGGCAGCACCGGTTCGGCGGCGGTGGCCTGGCGGCGTACGAAGAGGACGAGCGCGGCGACGGTCGCCACGAGGAGGCCGATGATCAGCGGGGACGACCAGGCGTGGTCCTTGCCACCCCACTCGGTGACGAGCAGCAGCAGGGTGGAGAAGGCGGCCGCGAGCCCGGCGCCCAGGAAGTCGATCGTGCGGCGGGTGGTCCGTACGGGCAGCTTCAGCACCCGGACCGCCGCGGCCAGGACGGCGAGGCCGAACGGCAGATTGACGTAGAAGATCCACCGCCAGTCGGCGTGGTCGGCGAGCGCCCCGCCGAGCCACGGCCCGAGCGCCATCCCCGCCCCCGCGACGATCCCGCCGACGCTGCCGCCCTTGCCGCCGTCCTTCTCCTCGGGGCCCTTCAGCTCACGCAGCACGACCATGGTGACGCTCATCAGCCCGCCGCCGCCGATGCCCTGGAGCGCGCGGGCGGCGATCAGCCACCCCATGGAACCGGCCATTCCGCACAGCGCCGAACCGGTGAGGAAGGTGGCGACGGCCCCGATGAAGACCTTCTTGGCGCCGAGTACGTCGCAGAGTTTGCCGTAGAGCGGCAGCGCGGCGGTCGCGGCGAGCTGATAGGCGGCGATCAGCCAGGGGATCTTGTCGACGCCGTGCACCGGGTCGAGATCCCTGACGATCGGCACGGTCGCCGACGAGACGATGTTCGTGTCGAGCACGGCCAGCAGGATCGTGGCGATGCAGAGCACGAACCCGATGATGCGCTGACGGTCGGTCATGACGGGTGGTCCGGCTGCGGACATGACGGGGCTCCCCCTCCGGAGCGGCGTGGTGCCGCTGTGGCAGGCACCACCATGACCCAAGAAAATATATTGAGTCAAGAATTAATCTAGGATCAAGATTCATCCTGGTACAGTGACGCCATGACCGAGGGGATGAGCCTGCGCGAGCGCAAGAAGCTCCGGACACGGCACCGCCTGCTGGCCGCGGCCACCGAACTCTTCGCCGAGCGAGGCTTCGACAAGGTCTCGGTCGCCGAGATCGCGGAGGCGGCCGACGTATCGAAGATGACCGTCTTCAACTACTTCTCCGGCAAGGAGGACCTGGTCCTCGCCCCCATGGAGGAGCACGTCGGCGATGTCGCGCGCGCGGTACGGGACCGGGCCCCCGGCGAATCCGCCCTGGCGGCCGTGCACGGGCAGTTCCTGGCCGGGGTCGAGAACCGCGACCCCTCGGTCGGAATGAGCGATGCGCCGGTGGTACTCAGGGTGCGCCGGCTGATCGTGGAGACCCCGGCGCTCCTCACCCGGGCCCACGCGTTCTCCATGCGCTCCTTCGACCTGCTCGCCGAAGCGCTGGTCGAGGAGGGCGAGGAGCCGTACATCGCCCGGATCGCGGCGGCCCAGCTGATCGGCACCCGTAACGCCCTCATCAACGCGAACCACGTGCGGCTGCTGGCGGGTGACCCGGCGGACGCGATCGCACCTGACGCCGTCGCGCTCGCCGAGCGCGGTTTCGGACTGCTCGCCGACGGCCTGGCCGACTTCGCGACCCGGGCCTGAGGCCGCCGGGGCCGTTCGCCCTCCGCGCCGCACCGGCCCCGGGCAGGCCGTAGGCTCCCGGGCATGCCGCCGTCCCAGAAACGCGCCCGCCGCTACGACCCGGTCCGGACCCGCAGCGCGGTCCTGGCGCAGTTCGCCCATGTCCGCGAGGCAGTCAGGACCCTGACGCCCGGACAGCTCGCGCTGCCGACCCGGCTCGGCGACTGGACCGTGCGCGAGCTGGCCGCCCATCTGACCATGGCGCTCTCCGGCGTCACCCGGAGCCTGGACATGCCCGCCCCCGCCCCGGCGAAGTCCGAGCTGACACTCGTCGAGTGGCCGGCCTCGACCGCCGACCGGGCCGCGCGCATCGCGGACGACACCCGCGCGCTCGCCGCCGGCCACCCCGACCTGGACGCGCTGTACGGGGAGGTCGCTGGGCGGTTCGAGGAAATGGTGCCCGGGGCCGGCGACGAACGGCTGCTGACGACGCGGGTCGGGATGATGCGGCTGGCCGACTTCCTCGTCACCCGTACCGTCGAACTCGTCGTGCACACCGACGACCTGAACGAGGCGGCCGGCCTCGACATCCCGTACGACCGGCAGGCGCTCGCCGCCTGCACCCGGCTGCTCGCCGACGCCCTCGCGGAGAAGGCCCCGGGCGGCTCGGTCGAGGTGCGGATCCCGCCGTTCGCCGTCGTCCAGTGCGTGCCCGGCCCCCGGCACACCCGCGGTACGCCGCCCAATGTCGTCGAGACCGATCCGCTCACCTGGATCCGGCTCGCCACCGGGCGTACGGAGTGGGCGCGGGCGCTCGACGAGGCGAAGGTCGGAGCCAGCGGGGAGCGCGCCGATCTCGCCGCCCTGCTGCCCCTGATGGGCTGAGCGGGGAACCGTACGGCCGCCCGCGCCGTCCCAGCCGCATGCGGAATCAATGGATGGCCGTAGCAGCGCTCGCTCTCCTCGCTCTTGCCGCCTGCGGCAGGGAGACGGGGTCCGGGGCCGGTTCGGGGGACGGCGACGGCAGCGGTTCGGTACGGACCGGGCCGCGCGTGACCGGCGTCCACTGGAACGTCGACTCGGTGACGGCCGGGGGGCGGCGGACCGCGGCCCCGGACGGCGCCCATGTCGTGATCGACGCCAAAGGCAGGGCCACCGGAAATTTCGGCTGCAACCGCTTCACCGCCGAGACCCGCACGGACGGCGACACGATCACCGTACGGCAGGCCACGACCACGGCGATGGGCTGCGAGAAGGACGCCGAGCGGTTCGAGAAGGCCATGTCCCGCGCCTTCGGCGGCGAACTCGCCGTCGCCGTCACGGGCAGGAACCTGACCCTGACCACGGCGACCGGCGACTCCATCGCCCTCACCTCGGAGCCCCCGGCCCCGCTCACCGGCACCACCTGGACCGTCACCTCGCTGGTGTCCGGCACGACCTCCTCGTCGCTGCCCGGGAACCCCGAGAACGCGGAGCGCAAGGCCCGGCTCACCTTCGGCGAGGACGGCTCCGTACGGGGCACCCTCGGCTGCAACTCGTTCCGCGGCACCGCGGAGGTCACCGGTTCCACCATCACCTTCGGCCCGGCCGGCGGCACCAAGATGATGTGCCCGGACCCCGGGATGAAGCTGGAACGCGCCCTGCTGGCGATCCTGGACGGGCGGACCACGTACCGGATCGACCACCGCACGCTGTCCCTCACCGCGGCGAACGGCGAGGGACTGAGGGCCGTCCCGCAGGCGTGACGGACCGAATCCGGCATCTGGCAAAGCCGGTCACGGGGGAGGAGGACGTGCGGACGGCGGTCCCGAAGGCCGCATCCCGGGCATCCCGGTGTGAGGCTCGCCACGAAACGCGTGTTCGGCCGGGCTCCGTACCGGGCCGCCGACCGCCTCACCGAGCGCCACCATCGGGCCCGGCGGGCCGCCCGGCCCGAATGGCCGGAATCCGACGGTAACCGGGCGCTGATCCGGGCGACCGCCGCCCCCTGGCCCGATCCGAACCCCGCCGGAGCCGGTGGATGATCACTCCGGGTGACGGCCGGAAGGCTCCTCCGAACCACCGCCGGGAGCGCTTCCCCGGTGGTCCGGCCCGGTATCCCTAATTCGGACCAGTGGTCGATCTCGCCTACACTCGGTGGCGTGCCTCGTGGTGATGGACGACTCAACCACGACCTGCTCCCCGGAGAGAAAGGCCCCCAGGACGCTTGCGGCGTCTTCGGTGTCTGGGCTCCGGGCGAAGAGGTCGCCAAGCTCACCTATTTCGGACTGTATGCCCTGCAGCACCGTGGACAGGAGTCCGCGGGCATCGCAGTGAGCAACGGGTCCCAGATCCTGGTCTTCAAGGACATGGGACTGGTCTCGCAGGTCTTCGACGAAACGTCTCTGGGATCCCTCCAGGGCCATATCGCGGTCGGTCATGCCCGCTACTCCACCACCGGTGCCTCGGTGTGGGAGAACGCGCAGCCGACGTTCCGTGCGACCGCGCACGGCTCGATCGCCCTGGGTCACAACGGCAATCTGGTCAATACGGCCCAGCTCGCCGAGATGGTCGCAGACCTTCCCCGCAAGGATGGCCGCGCCACCCAGGTCGCCGCGACGAACGACACCGATCTGGTGACCGCGCTGCTCGCCGGCCAGACCGACGACGACGGCAAGCCGCTCACCATCGAGGAGGCCGCCGCCAAGGTGCTTCCCGAGGTGCGGGGCGCCTTCTCCCTCGTCTTCATGGACGAGCACACCCTCTACGCCGCCCGTGACCCGCAGGGCATCCGCCCGCTGGTCCTCGGCCGCCTGGAGCGCGGCTGGGTGGTGGCCTCCGAGTCCGCCGCCCTCGACATCTGCGGTGCGAGCTTCGTCCGCGAGATCGAGCCGGGCGAGCTCGTCGCCATCGACGAGAACGGCCTGCGCACCTCGCGCTTCGCGGAAGCGAAGCCCAAGGGCTGTGTCTTCGAGTACGTCTATCTGGCCCGCCCCGACACCGACATCGCCGGGCGCAATGTCTACCTCTCCCGGGTGGAGATGGGCCGCAAGCTGGCCGCCGAGGCCCCGGTCGAGGCCGACCTCGTCATAGCGACGCCGGAATCCGGCACCCCCGCCGCCATCGGTTACGCGGAGGCCAGCGGCATTCCGTTCGGCGCCGGACTGGTGAAGAACGCCTACGTCGGCCGGACCTTCATCCAGCCGTCCCAGACAATCCGGCAGCTGGGCATCCGCCTCAAGCTGAACCCGCTCAAGGAAGTCATCAAGGGCAAGCGCCTGGTGGTCGTCGACGACTCGATCGTCCGCGGCAACACCCAGCGCGCACTGGTCCGGATGCTCCGCGAGGCCGGTGCCGCCGAGATCCACATCCGGATCTCGTCCCCGCCGGTGAAGTGGCCCTGCTTCTTCGGTATCGACTTCGCGACCCGCGCCGAGCTGATCGCCAACGGGATGAGCGTCGACGAGATCGCCACGTCGATGGGCGCGGACTCGCTCGCGTACATCTCGCTCGACGCCATGGTCGAGGCGACGACGATCGCCAAGCCGAATCTGTGCCGTGCCTGCTTCGACGGCGAGTACCCCATGGAGCTCCCGGACCCGGAGCTGCTCGGCAAGCAGCTGCTGGAGACCGAGCTGGCGGCAGGCCCGGCGGCGACCGCCGCGTCCGACGCACTGCGTCGTCCGTGACGGCCCAGCCGTACACCTCCGGCCACCAGCCCCGTATTTCCACACGAAAGATCCCAGGCAATGTCTGAGACAACAGGTGCTTCCTACGCGGCAGCGGGCGTCGACATCGAGGCCGGCGACCGCGCCGTCGAGCTGATGAAGGAGTGGGTGAAGAAGACGCAGCGCCCCGAGGTCGCGGGCCTCGGCGGCCTCGGCGGCTTCGCCGGCCTCTTCGACGCCTCGGCGCTCAAGCGCTACGAGCGTCCGCTCCTCGCCTCCGCCACCGACGGCGTCGGCACGAAGGTCGACCTCGCCCGCAAGATGGGCGTGTACGACACCATCGGCCACGACCTCGTCGGCATGGTCGTCGACGACCTGGTCGTCTGCGGTGCCGAGCCGCTCTTCATGACCGACTACATCTGCGTCGGCAAGGTGCACCCCGAGCGGGTCGCGGCCATCGTGAAGGGCATCGCCGAGGGCTGTGTCCTCGCGGGCTGTTCCCTGGTCGGCGGCGAGACGGCCGAGCACCCGGGCCTCCTCGGCCCGGACGACTTCGATGTCGCCGGTGCCGGTACGGGCGTGGTCGAGGCCGATCTGCTGCTGGGCCCGGACCGTATCCGTAAGGGTGACGTGGTGATCGCCATGGCGTCGTCCGGTCTTCACTCCAACGGGTACTCGCTCGTCCGGCACGTGGTCTTCGACCGGGCCGGCTGGTCGCTGGACCGGCAGGTCGAGGAGTTCGGCCGCACGCTCGGCGAGGAGCTCCTGGAGCCCACCAAGATCTACTCGCTGGACTGCCTGGCGCTCACCCGCACGACCGAGGTGCACGGCTTCAGCCACATCACCGGCGGCGGCCTGGCCAACAACCTGGCCCGGGTCATCCCGGACGGGCTGCACGCCCGGGTCGACCGCTCCACCTGGACGCCCGGCGCGGTCTTCGACCTGGTCGGCCGCACGGGACAGGTCGAGCAGCTGGAGCTGGAGAAGACGCTGAACATGGGCGTCGGCATGATCGCGATCGTCCCGGCCGAGTCCGTGGACGTGGCACTGACGACGCTGGCCGACCGCGGGGTCGAGTCCTGGGTCGCGGGCGAGATCACCGAGCGCGGGGCGCACACCTCGGGCGCGGAGCTCGTCGGTGGGTACGCGCGATAGCCGAGGGCGGGCACACCGGGTCGCCCCGGTGTCCGTCACTTCCTCGGCCGCCGGGATTCCCAGTGGATCCGGCGGTCGGGGAGAGCGTCAGGCAGTCCGGTTCCCCGACCGGACCGGGGCAGCACAGAACCCGGTCCGGGACAGGCCCGGACCGGGTTGATGTGTCAGCGCGAGGTCAAGCGCCGCGGCGCCGTGACGACGGACCGGACTTGTCGTCCTCGTCCTCGTCCTCGTCGTCGTTGTACAGATCCGCGTACTGTGCGTACGGGTCATCTTCCTCGTCGTCGTCCTCGAACGGCTCTGCGTTCGGTGGTTGACTCGAAGGCGATGCGCCCAGCTCATTGGCCAGACGCGACAGGTCAGTCCCGCCGCTGCTGTACTTCAGCTGGCGGGCGACCTTTGTCTGCTTGGCCTTTGCCCGGCCGCGCCCCATGGCTCGACCCCCTCGGTGACGGGGCTCGACGGCCCCAGAGTCTTGACACGCGTTCATGTTTCAGGACGGACTCTCGGCTGAGAGACCGTGCCCGTAGGGCTTTAACGGTACCTGCTTCCGCGGCCATACGGTACGCCGCCCGCATCACGCGCCCCGGAAGGAGACCTGCGAGAAGCCCCGTCCTCGCTGGTCAACTGCGATTTTAACCTCTTCTTGGCATGCGACCCGCCGACCGGCGTGAGTCTTGTCTCGCCGGTCGGCGGGTCGGTGGACCACGAGCGGTGCGGACGCGGGGTGACGCGTCCGGCACCGTCAGCGTCGGCGGGCTTCGGCCATTCGCTGCTCGGCGATCCGGTCGGCCGCGGCGGCCGGCGGAATACCGTCGGCCTTCGCACGTGCGAATATGGCCAGCGTGGTGTCGAAGATCTTCGTCGCCTTGGCCTTGCAGCGGTCGAAGTCGAAGCCGTGCAGCTCGTCGGCGACCTGGATGACCCCGCCCGCGTTCACCACGTAGTCGGGCGCGTACAGGATCGACCGGTCCGCGAGGTCCTTCTCGACGCCGGGGTGCGCGAGCTGGTTGTTGGCCGCCCCGCACACCACCGAGGCCGTGAGCACCGCGACGCTGTCGTCGTTCAGCGCGCCGCCGAGCGCGCACGGGGCGTAGATGTCGAGGCCCTCGGTACGGATCAGCGCGTCGGTGTCCGCGACGACGGCGACCCCGGGATGCTTGTCGGTGATCCGGCGTACGGATTCCTCCCGCACATCCGTGATCACGACCTCCGCGCCGTCCGAGAGCAGATGCTCGACCAGGTAGTGGCCGACCTTGCCGACCCCGGCGACCCCCACTTTTCGGCCACGCAGCGTCGGGTCGCCCCAGAGGTGCTGTGCCGAGGCCCGCATGCCCTGGAAGACACCGAACGCGGTGAGGACCGAGGAGTCGCCGGCGCCGCCGTTCTCGGGGGAGCGGCCGGTGGTCCAGCGGCACTCGCGCGCGACGACGTCCATGTCGGCGACGTAGGTGCCGACATCGCAGGCCGTCACGTACCGCCCGCCGAGCGAGGCCACGAACCGGCCGTAGGCCAGCAGCAGTTCCTCCGACTTGATCAGCTCGGGGTCGCCGATGATGACGGCCTTGCCACCGCCGTGGTCGAGACCGGCCATGGCGTTCTTGTACGACATTCCGCGCGCGAGGTTCAGCGCGTCCGCGACGGCCTCCTGCTCGGAGGCGTACGGATAGAAACGGGTGCCGCCGAGGGCCGGGCCCAGGGCGGTGGAGTGAAGGGCGATGACGGCCTTGAGGCCGGTGGCGCGGTCCTGGCAGAGCACGACTTGTTCGTGTCCACCCTGCTCCGAGTGGAACAAGGTGTGCAGTACATCAACAGGCGCGCCGGTCACATCGGTCACTGTGGTGACTCCCAAGTACGAAGCGGCGAGGACCCTCCTGAAGGTGGGGAGGGCCGTGGACCGGCCGGCACGGCCGGTCCGACAGGGCAAGAGGGTAAGTCCTCCGCGGACGCGGATCCGGTCCAGTGCCCGGGATCACCCCCCGGCGGAGTACGGGCGTGACACGATCTGCTGCATGTCGGTGGTGTCTTCGGTGCTCGTCCCTTACGCGTCCTACCTCCGGGTGTACGAGCCGCTGGCCGCCTTCCCGGAGCCCGAACGCGCCCACTGGGCGCGGTACGCCGGGCGGGCCCGGATCCCCACGGCCCAGGACGAACTGCGCCGCTCGCTGGCCGACTTGGCGGCCACGCCGCCGGTCGCTGTGCCGGTCCACGAGAGCGGGGACGCGTTCGTCGCCGAGGTCGACGGGGTGGTGTGCGTCTGTCCGTGGCGGACCAGGCTGCGCGGCTGGCTGGCGCTGGAGGGGCTGACGGAGATGTTCCCCGGGCCGGTGCTCGACGCGGTGCTGCCGCCGGTGGTGCGCGGGCAGGCGGCCGTGGACCACGAGCGGTGGGCGGAGCGGAATCCGGACGCCAGGCCGTGGATCCGTACCTCGGTGTGGCAGGTGCCGGTGCGGTGGTTCGTGCTCTTCTCCGACGAGGAGCGGGAGCACGTGGCGGCGGGCGAGGACGGTGCCGCGCCGGTGCTGCGGTACCGGACGCCGATGGTGCAGGCCCGCCGCAGGCTGGCCCGCGCGCTGAAGACGCTGCGGGACTCGGTGGACGGGGGAGGGCTGACCGAGGGGCTCGTGGACGTGGGGCGCTGGCTGGAGGAGTTCCATCCCCGTGCGCTGGTCGAGCTGGACTACGGCGGTCTGGTGCACGCGCTGTCGGCGGAGCAGCTCGCCGGGGACCGGTCGGCGGCCGATGTGGCCGAGGGCATCGCGGCGCTGCGGACCGGGGACACCGAGCGGGCGGGCGAGGCGTACAGCCGGCTGGCGGAGCGCTGGCGAGCCGTGAGGGATCGTCAGTTCGCGAACTGATGAGGCGGAATCCGCGTCTGTCCCTGTGTCCTGTGTGACGGGTGGGAACGAAGAGGCGGAATCGTACTCCTGTGATCTTGGGACCTACGTCCCGAACCGGGCCTTTGCCCTCAAGCGTGATGGATAGCACTAACTGGGCCCTTGCGCCCTTCCCTACTCCTCATGCCAAAATAGGACAAGGAGCCCCGGGAGGGCGCCTTCCGTCCAACTAAGGGCGGAATGCTCGGCATTGCACGCTATGGGGGGTCTGATGGCTCCTGATCGCTCTGTGACTGATCGTCACGGCGGGGTGACTGTCCGCTATGGCATGGTCCATCGGCTTCCGTCGCTGATGAACACCTGGGAGGGCAATTCCATCGGTTTGGCCGACGTGGCTGGACGGATGGTGTAGTTGTAGTGCCGAGGACAAGCCGTTCGTCCTATAACCGACTCGGCCCGCGTCCGCCATTTCGGGCAACGTGGGTCAAGGTGCAGAATTTAGAGGAAAGAACCGAGATGGTTCGGTTCTCCCGAGGAGGCCGCTCATGACCGCTCGCACCCCTGATGCCGAGCCGCTGCTGACCCCGGCTGAGGTTGCCACGATGTTCCGCGTGGACCCGAAGACGGTTACCCGCTGGGCCAAGGCCGGCAAGCTCACGTCCATCCGCACGCTCGGTGGACATCGCCGGTACCGCGAGGCAGAGGTCCGCGCACTGCTTGCGGGTATTCCGCAGCAGCGCAGCGAGGCCTGACACACCCCCTGTCACGCCGCAACAACCGGGCTTCCGGGTCCCCCAACCCGCACAGGCCCACCCATAGCTCCACATGACGGGCGCCCGCCCCAACGGGCGCCATACCTGTGCCTTACGGGTGCGTCATCCGATCGCGCTGGACTCCGCCGGGTCCAGCGCGATCTTTTTGTGCCCGCGTCCGTGCCCGCGCACCCGGCGGCCGGGACCGTCCGGCAGGGGTGCCGGAAACCGCGCGTGCGGTCCGGTCCGGACGGGTCGGCGTGCGGGCTTGGGCGGGTCTGTTCGGGACTGTTCCGGACTGGCCGGGGAGGCCGGGCCGGGTGAGTCCGGAAGGTTCTGCGGTGCCCCCGTCCGACAGGTGCAATTGCACATATTAAATTCGCCAGTTGTAGGAAGGGAGTAAAGTCACCACTTCGCAAAACTCTTTCGGTGACTCCCGTCACACTGCGCGAGCCTTGCCAAGTACGAGCCTGCCACCGCCGGGAAGGGGAATGCCCCGCCATTGGTCACCCGCTCGGGGGACTTTCGTCCCTGGCTTCCACGGGGCCGCCCTGGCGCCCTGTGCGGGGGTCCGGCGGTTCGGGGGCGGAATCGGTCCGGCGGGCCGTCACGGGCTCCATGGCGAGCCGCAGGAGCCGATGGCAGACCGGACAGTGGCGGGTGAGGTGGCGGCCGGAAGCGGCGGCCAGATGGGCGCGCAGCAGCGCGTGGGTCTGGTGTGCGACGGATGCGGCCATACGCGCCACCTTCCGGTGGACCGCCGCCCCGCACCGGGAAATCAGGGGCGGCCCCTCCTGTCTGACTACTCGTCGGCGGCCGCCGGAGTCAAGACACGCGAAAGCCCGGATCCAGAAGGATCCGGGCTTTCGTTACTGCGGTCCTGACGGGATTTGAACCCGCGGCCTCCACCTTGACAGGGTGGCGAGCACTCCAAACTGCTCCACAGGACCAGGTTTTCGCTGCCTTCCTTGCGGCTGGCTGCGAAGACAGACTGTACAGCAGGTCAGAGGGTCAGGTCGAACTCACCGTAGGTGGCGGCTCCGTCACGGCCGGAACGGACCGTCCGGACGGTCGGTCTCACGGTGCCGCGGCGTCGATCGCCTTCACGATCCGCTTGTCGGAGACCGGGTAGGCCGTCCCCAGCGCATGGGCGAAATAGCTGACCCGGAGTTCCTCGATCATCCAGCGGATGTCCAGGACCTCCTGCGGTACGGGCCTGCCCCGCGGCATCTGTTCGAGCAGCCAGGCGTACTCGTCCTGCATCTCGTGGACCTTCTCCATGCGCGTGGTGTCGCGCTGGACGGCCGTCGGCATCTGCTGGAGCCGGCGGTCCACGGCGACCAGGTAGCGCATCAGGTCGGGCAGCCTGCGCAGCCCGGTCTTCGTCACGAAGCCCGGCGGCACCAGGGCCGCGAGCTGGTCCCGCGCGTCGGTGACGTTGTTGACCAGGACCAGGCTGTTGGTGGCCTTCAGGCGCCGCTCGCAGGCCTGCCAGGCGGCCAGCACCTGCTGGACCTGCTTGACCGTGTGCTCGGTCAGGGCGACGAGGTCGGTACGGACCTTGTCGTAGAGCTTCCGGAACGATTCCTCGTCCCAGGCCGGGCCGCCGTGCGCGCCGATCAGCCGGTCGGCGGCCGCCGTCGCGCAGTCCTCGAACAGCGCCTGGATGGAGCCGTGCGGATTGCGGGACAGGGCGAGCTTCTGCTGGTTCGTCAGCTTGTCGGAGGCGAACTTCGCCGGGTTCACCGGGACGTTCAGCATGATCAGCTTCCGGGTGCCCAGCCACATCGCCTGCTGCTGCTCGGCCTCGGTGTCGAAGAGCCGTACGGCGACGGTCTCGCCCTGGTCCACCAGCGCCGGGTACGCCTTGACCGGCTGACCGGCCCTTCTGGTCTCGAAGACGCGGTTCAGCGTGCCGATCGTCCAGTCCGTGAGGCCCGAACGCTCGATGGACTCGCCCGAGGGCCCCGCGGTGGCCGCGGCGGCCTTGGAGAGCGCCTGACGGGCCTTGGGGCGCAGCTGGACCTTCAGCGCCTCCAGGTCCTTGTCCTCGGCCACCTTGCGGCGCCGCTCGTCGACGATCCGGAATGTGATCTTCAGGTGGTCCGGGACGCGGCCCAGGTCGAAGTCGTCGGCCGTGACCGGGACGCCGACCATCCGCTGGAGCTCCCGGGCGAGCGTGACCGGCAGCGGCTCCTGGAGCGGAACGGCCCGGTCCAGGAACTTGTCCGCGTAGTTCGGCGCGGGGACGTAGTGCCGGCGGACCGGCTTGGGCAGCGAGCGGATCAGCTCGGTGACCACTTCCTCCCGCAGGCCCGGGATCTGCCAGTCGAAGCCCTCGGCGGTGACCTGGTTGAGCACCTGGAGCGGGATGTGGACGGTCACACCGTCGGCGTCCGCGCCCGGCTCGAACTGGTACGTCACCTTGAACTTGAGCTTCCCCTGGCGCCAGGAGTCCGGGTAGTCGTCCTTGGTGACGGCCCCGGCCTTCTCGTTGATGAGCATCGAGCGCTCGAAGTCCAGCGCGTCCGGCTCGTCCCGGCGCTTGTGCTTCCACCAGGAGTCGAAGTGCGCCCCGGAGACCACGTGGTCGGGGATCCGCTGGTCGTAGAAGTCGAAGAGCGTCTCGTCGTCCACGAGGATGTCGCGGCGCCGGGCGCGGTGCTCCAGCTCCTCGACCTCGCCGAGCAGCTTGCGGTTGTCGTGGAAGAACTGGTGGTGGGTCCGCCAGTCGCCCTCGACCAGGGCGTTGCGGATGAACAGATCGCGGGAGGTCTCGGCGTCGATACGGCCGAAATTGATCTTGCGCTGGGCGACGATCGGCACCCCGTAGAGCGTGACCCGCTCGTACGCCATCACCGCCGCCTGGTCCTTCTCCCAGTGCGGCTCGCTGTAGGTGCGCTTGAGCAGGTGCTGGGCCAGCGGCTCGATCCACTCCGGCTCGACCCTGGCGTTGACCCGCGCCCACAGCCGGGACGTCTCGACCAGCTCGGCCGACATCACGAACCGCGGCTGCTTCTTGAAGAGCGCCGACCCCGGGAAGATCGCGAACTTGGCGCTGCGCGCACCCAGGTACTCGTTCTTCTCGGTGTCCTTCAGCCCGATGTGCGACAGCAGCCCGGCCAGCAGCGAGGTGTGCACCGACTGCTCCGGGGCGTCGTCCTCGTTGAGCTGGATGCCCATCTGCTTGGCGACCGTACGCAGCTGCGCGTAGATGTCCTGCCATTCGCGGATGCGCAGGAAGTTCAGATACTCCTGCTTGCACATCCGGCGGAAGCTGGACGAGCCGCGCTCCTTCTGCTGCTCGCGGATGTACCGCCACAGATTCAGGAACGCCAGGAAGTCGGACGTCTCGTCCTTGAAGCGGGCGTGCTGCTGATCGGCCTGGGTCTGCTTCTCCGAGGGCCGCTCGCGCGGGTCCTGGATGGAGAGCGCCGCCGCGATGACCATGACCTCGCGGGCACAGCCGTTCCGCTCCGCCTCGATGACCATGCGGGCCAGGCGCGGGTCGACGGGCAGCTGCGAGAGCTTCCGGCCCAGCGGGGTGAGCCGCTTCTTCGGATCCTTTTCCTCGGGATCGAGTGCGCCGAGCTCCTGGAGGAGCTGGATGCCGTCGCGGATGTTCCGGTGGTCCGGCGGGTCGATGAAGGGGAACTTCTCGATGTCGCCCAGGCCGGCCGCGGTCATCTGGAGGATGACGGAGGCCAGGTTCGTACGGAGGATCTCCGGGTCGGTGAACTCCGGGCGGGTCAGGAAGTCGTCCTCGGAGTACAGCCGGACGCAGATGCCGTCCGACGTACGGCCGCAGCGGCCCTTGCGCTGATTGGCGCTGGCCTGCGAGATCCGCTCGATCGGCAGCCGCTGGACCTTGGTGCGGTGGCTGTAGCGGGAGATGCGGGCGTTGCCCGGGTCGATCACGTACTTGATGCCGGGGACGGTCAGCGAGGTCTCGGCGACGTTGGTCGCCAGGACGATCCGGCGGCCGGTATGGCGCTGGAAGACGCGGTGCTGCTCGGCGTGCGAGAGCCGGGCGTAGAGCGGGAGCACCTCGGTGTGGCGGAGGTTCCGCTTGTTCAGGGCGTCCGCCGTGTCACGGATCTCCCGCTCGCCGGAGAGGAAGACCAGGATGTCGCCCGGACCCTCCGTCTGGAGCTCGTCCACGGCATCGCAGATCGCGGTGATCTGGTCGCGGTCGGAGTCGTCCGTGTCCTCTTCGAGGAGCGGGCGGTAGCGCACCTCGACCGGGTACGTACGTCCGCTGACCTCGACGATCGGCGCCTCGCCGAAGTGCCGCGCGAAACGCTCCGGGTCGATCGTCGCGGAGGTGATGACGACCTTCAGGTCCGGGCGCTTGGGCAGCAGCCGGGCCAGATAGCCGAGCAGGAAGTCGATGTTCAGCGACCGCTCGTGGGCCTCGTCGATGATGATCGTGTCGTAGGCGCGCAGCTCGCGGTCCGTCTGGATCTCGGCGAGCAGGATGCCGTCCGTCATCAGCTTCACGAACGTGGCGTCGGGGTTCACCTGGTCGGTGAAGCGGACCTTCCAGCCGACCGCCTCGCCCAGCGGCGTCTTCAGCTCGTCCGCGACGCGCTCGGCGACCGTACGGGCCGCGATCCGGCGCGGCTGGGTGTGCCCGATCATGCCCCGGACCCCGCGCCCCAGCTCCATACAGATCTTCGGGATCTGCGTGGTCTTGCCGGAGCCGGTCTCCCCGGCGACGATCACGACCTGGTGGTCGCGTATCGCCTCCAGGATCTCGTCCTTCTTCTGACTGACCGGGAGCTGTTCCGGGTACGACAGGGCAGGCATCCGCGCGGCACGCGACGAAAGCCGCTCGGCCGCCTGCCCGGCCTCGGCGGCGATCTCGTCCAGCACGGCCTGCCGGGCCTCGGGCTTGCGGATGCGGCGCGCCCCTTCGAGGCGGCGGCCGAGCCGGTGCGCGTCGCGGAGCGAGATCTGTCCGAGCCGGTTCTGGAGATCAGCGAAGGAAGTAGACATACGGAGCCCAGGATCTCACCCGGGCCCGAGGAAGGGCGAACACATTTCGTGCGGCCCGGGTCACCCCCGGGCACCGCGCGGAGGCGTGGGATCACAGCACGTACCATTTCGGGCAGCTGATCCCGTCGCCCCTGTCACCCCTGTCGCCCCCGTCCGGAAAGGCCGGTCGCCGTGTCCCGTACGCAGTGGTGCTGCCTGTCGGCGGTGCTCGCGGTCGTGCTGGGGCTGTTCTGCGGACCGGCGACGGCCGCCCCCGGCGACGTCGCGTCCATGACCGCCGTCGTGGCCGCCGCCACGCCCCCGGACGCACCCGCGACCACGGACGGGGCCACGAGCGCGGACGCTCCGGCCGACCCCGGGCCCGCGGTGGCGGCGCCCGCCGACCGGCCCCCGGCGCCGGGCTGCCGCAAGACCAGGAAGCACGACGGCGAACCCGCGCTCCCGGGCCGGGCGCGGGCCGCGTACGACCAGGCCCCCGGCCTCGCCGGGTGGGGCCTGCCCGCCGCCATCGGCCAGGGCCCGCTCCACCCGCCCGTACGGCTGAAGCTGCGCGCGCCCGCGCCCGCCGCGCCCACTCCCGTCGAACTCTCCGTGCTGAGGGTGTAGCCGGCCGCCTCCACCCGGCCGTCCCCCTTCCCTCCCGCATCACCAGCACGGAGTCCCGCATGCCCGAGTCCACGCCCGCACGCAAGCCCTCGTCCGCACGCAAGCCGTCGCCCGCACGCAAGCCCACGCCCGGGAACAAGAACAGGAAGCCGCTGATCTACGGCGCCGGAGTCGTTCTCGCCGCCGCGCTGCTCGGCTTCGTCTCCTACCGGGCCACCGCCCCCGACCACTCGTCCCCCGGCTCCTCCTCGGTCGCCGACACCACCGCCGACCCGGACACCGGCGTCTACCCGGAGCTGGCGAAGCTCGCCCGCCGCGACGCCGCCGACAAGCTCGCCCAGGGCCGGGCCGACGCGCCCGTGGTCCTCATCGAGTACGCCGACTTCAAGTGCGGCTACTGCGGCAAGTTCGCCCGCGACACCGAACCCGCCCTGGTGAAGAAGTACGTCGACAACGGCACCCTGCGCATCGAGTGGCGCAACTTCCCGATCTTCGGCGCCGAGTCCGAGGCCGCCGCCCGCGCCGCCTGGGCCGCCGGGCAGCAGGACCGCTTCTGGCAGTTCCACGCCGCCGCGTACGCCGAGGGCGCCAAGGAGAAGGGCTTCGGCAAGGACCGGCTCAAGGAGCTCGCCCGCCAGGCCGGGGTCGCCGACCTCGCCCGCTTCGCCCGCGACGCGGACAGCCCCGCCGCCTCCGCCGCCGTGTCCGAGGACCAGGAACAGGGGTACGGGATCGGCGCCACCTCCACCCCGTCGTTCCTGATCAACGGCCGCCCGATCGCCGGAGCCCAGCCCATGGAGACCTTCACCTCGGCCGTCGAGGCTGCGGCCGAGAAGGCCCGCGCCACCGAGGACGCCAAGAGCGGCAAGGGCGCCGGGGACGGCGAGAAGTGACCGCCGACATCGGCTACTTCGCGGCCTTCCTCGGCGGACTGCTCGCCCTGGTCAGCCCGTGCAGCGCACTGCTGCTGCCCGCCTTCTTCGCCTACTCCATCGACTCCGCCTCGCGGCTCCTGGCCCGTACCGGCATCTTCTACGCCGGACT
The DNA here is from genome assembly GCF_900091725.1 of Streptomyces sp. DvalAA-43. Classification (GTDB taxonomy): domain Bacteria; phylum Actinomycetota; class Actinomycetes; order Streptomycetales; family Streptomycetaceae; genus Streptomyces; species Streptomyces pulveraceus. Next base: position 33,571 of record NZ_FMBW01000083.1, read on the forward strand.
GGCCACCACCCTGGTCCCGCTCGGCGCGGCGGGCTCGTTCGCCGGACGGCTCTTCTACCGCCACCGCGACGCGCTCGTCCTCGGCGCGGGCTGGCTGATCATCGCGCTCGGTATCGCCCAGATCGTGGGTCTGGGCTTCGCCTCGCGCCGGATCGCCGCCCTCAGCGGCAGGATCCGCCCGACCACCGCCCTCTCGGTCTACGCGCTGGGCGCCGTATACGGACTGGCCGGCTTCTGCGCCGGTCCGATCCTCGGCAGCGTCCTCACCGTGGCGGCGGTCAGCGGCAGCCCGGTCTACGGCGGACTGCTGCTCGCCGTCTACGCCCTGGGCATGGCGGTCCCGCTCTTCCTGCTCGCGCTGCTCTGGGAACGCTTCGACCTGGGGCGCCGGGCCTGGCTGCGCGGCCGCACCTTCCGGCTCGGCCGCTTCGAGCTGCACACCACGACCCTGCTGTCCGGTCTGTTCTTCATCGCGCTCGGCGCGTTGTTCCTCGTGTACGACGGGACGACGGCGCTGCCCGGACTGCTGGACGTGGACGATTCGTTCGCCGTCGAGCAGTGGGCCCAGCGCATCGGCGAGCATGTGCCGGACGCCATGGCGCTGGTGGCCGTGGTCGCGGTGGTCCTGCTGGTTCTGGCGGTACGGGCGTGGCGCGGCCGGGCCGGTGTGAACTCGGCGGACCAAGAAGAGGTCTGACACGGCGAAGGCCCCGTCCAGTGGACGGGGCCTTCGGGTGGTGGCTGGGGCCGGGATCGAACCGGCGACCTATCGCTTTTCAGGCGATCGCTCGTACCAACTGAGCTACCCAGCCACGCAGCTCAAAAAGCTGCAGCGGTCCTGACGGGATTTGAACCCGCGGCCTCCACCTTGACAGGGTGGCGAGCACTCCAAACTGCTCCACAGGACCAAGCTAATGTGCGAGACAAGTCTCGCACACAGTAAAGCGTGCCCCCAACGGGATTCGAACCCGTGCTACCGCCTTGAAAGGGCGGCGTCCTGGGCCACTAGACGATGAGGGCTAAGGGCCCACCTGCGCGCTTTCCAGCGCGTCGGGGACGTGAGAAGCATATGGGATGGCGGCGGCTATCGCCAAAACGGTTTACGGCGGGGGAGAAGCGGGGGTGTGGGCGCCGTCGCGGAGGGGCGGTCGGGCCGGGGCGCCGCGGCCGGTCGTACGGGACAATGGCGGGGTGCTGGAGATGACGCGCGAAGAGTTCGAAGAACTGGTCGCCGAGGCGCTGGACCGGATCCCGCCGGAGCTGACGCGGCTGATGGACAACGTCGCGGTGTTCGTCGAGGACGAGCCCGATCCGGGCGATCCGGAGCTGCTCGGGCTGTACGAGGGCACGCCGCTGACCGATCGCGGCGAGTGGTACGCGGGGGTGCTGCCGGACCGGATCACCATCTACCGCGGGCCGACCCTCCGGATGTGCGAGTCCCGCGAGGACGTGGTCGCCGAGACCGAGATCACGGTCGTCCACGAGATCGCCCATCACTTCGGCATCGACGACGCGAGGCTGCACGCGCTCGGCTACGGGTGAGCGCCCTCCCCGGGGGCGTTCGACGGGGCGTCCGCCGGGGGGTTCACGGCGGCGCGCGGGCGGGGCGTGGCGGGTGTGCGGGTGGTGTGCGGGCCGGGTCGGGGCGTGTCCCCGGCGGGGCAAAGGAAGTTGGGCACGGCGCCCCCTCTCCTTCCCGTACCGCCCCGCTCCCTACCCCGTATCCCGGAGGTGCCCCTCGTGCGCCAGTTGTCCGTTCCTCTCCGATGGGCGGCCGTCATCGCCGCGACGGTCGCCGCGTCCACCGGCTGCATGAGCATCGGCGACGACGAGGGGAAACCGGAGCCGTCGCCCACCCCGTCGACCGGGCACGGGGGGAGCGCGGCCCGGCCGGACGGCGGCACCGTGGCGGGCACGGGCCGGGTCCGTACCGGTGGCGGTGGGGCCGAGGCGCACTCCGAGCGGGAGGCCGTCGAGTCACCGGAGCCGAGCGGTTCCGCCGGGTCCTCGTCCGGCCCCGGCGACCCGCGCCCGGGGGCGGAGCCGGGCAGCGCGGAGCCGACGCGGGGCGGCCCGCTGCCGACGCCCTCGGCCTCGAAGCCGGGGCCCGGGGTGCCGCAGCAGTCCGCGTCCCCGGAGCCGTCCGGGCCGGCGACCCCCGAGCCGCCGAGCTCGCCCGAGCCGGAACCGTCCGAACCTCCGCCTCCGCCGCCGTCCGCCTCGCCGGCGGCGCGGCTGCGCAGTGAGGCGATGCGGGCTCTGGGGGAGTCGGTGCCGCTGCGGACGCCTGAGGCATCGCCGCAGGTGGGGCCGGTATAGCGGGGGGCTGGGAACGGCCGGTTTGCGCGATGTGGGGGGGAGTGCGTATGGTAGTAGATCGTTTGATCCCATTGCCCGGCGCCGAAACAGAAGCGCGCCGTGTGGCGCGTACTCTCCCTTGCCGTGGCTGGACCGCATTGAGGCGGTCGAAATTGCGAATCACGGAGTTACGGGCGCGTGCCGAGACTCCGGAAGGTTTCGCATTTCGCATGTCAATTTCCAGTTCTGACCACACCGTCATGCCCGAGAACATCGAGAACGACGAGCTCGTCGAGGCCGCAGAGGCCGTCGTCGCCGAGTCCGCCGACTCCATCGAGGCCGACGCCCCCCTGGCCGAGCAGGCCGACACCGACTCCGCCGACGCGGAGGCGGACGCCGACGCCGAGCCGACCATCTCCTTCGCCGACCTGGGCCTGCCCGAGGGCATCGTCCGCAAGCTCGCGCAGAACGGTGTGACGGCGCCCTTCCCGATCCAGGCCGCGACCATCCCGGACGCCCTGGCCGGCAAGGACATCCTGGGCCGCGGCCGTACCGGCTCCGGCAAGACGCTCTCCTTCGGTCTGCCGACCCTGGCCACGCTGGCCGGCGGTCACACCGAGAAGAAGAAGCCCCGCGCGGTCATCCTCACCCCGACCCGTGAACTCGCGATGCAGGTCGCGGACGCGCTCCAGCCGTACGGCGACGTGCTCGGCCTGAAGATGAAGGTCGTCTGCGGCGGTACGTCGATGGGCAACCAGATCTACGCGCTGGAGCGCGGTGTCGACATCCTCGTCGCCACCCCGGGCCGGCTGCGCGACATCATCAACCGGGGCGCCTGCTCCCTGGAGAACGTCCAGGTCGCCGTCCTCGACGAGGCCGACCAGATGTCCGACCTGGGCTTCCTGCCCGAGGTCACCGAGCTGCTCGACCAGGTTCCGGTCGGCGGCCAGCGCATGCTCTTCTCCGCCACGATGGAGAACGAGATCGGCACGCTGGTCAAGCGCTACCTGAACAACCCGGTGAGCCACGAGGTCGACAGCGCCCAGGGCAACGTCACGACCATGACGCACCACGTCCTCGTCGTGAAGCCGAAGGACAAGGCGCCGGTCACCTCCGCCATCGCCGCCCGCAAGGGCCGCACCATCATCTTCGTCCGCACCCAGCTGGGCGCCGACCGCATCGCCGAGCAGCTCGTCGAGGCGGGCGTCAAGGCGGACGCGCTGCACGGCGGCATGACGCAGGGTGCCCGCACCCGCGTGCTCGCCGACTTCAAGGACGGTTACGTCAACGCGCTCGTCGCGACCGACGTCGCCGCCCGCGGTATCCACGTCGACGGCATCGACCTGGTGCTGAACGTGGACCCGGCCGGTGACCACAAGGACTACCTGCACCGCTCGGGCCGTACCGCGCGGGCCGGCAAGTCCGGTGTCGTCGTCTCGCTGGCGCTGCCGCACCAGCGTCGTCAGATCTTCCGTCTGATGGAGGACGCGGGCGTCGACGCCTCGCGTCACATCGTCGGCGGCGCGGGCGCCTTCGACCCGGAGGTCGCCGAGATCACCGGTGCCCGTTCGCTGACCGAGGTCCAGGCCGACTCCGCGAACAACGCCGCCAAGCAGGCCGAGCGCGAGGTCGCCGACCTGACCAAGCAGCTGGAGCGCGTCCAGCGCCGCGCCGGTGAGCTGCGCGAGGAGGCCGACCGCCTCGTCGCCCGTGCCGCGCGCGAGCGGGGCGACGACCCCGAGGCCGCCGTGGCCGAGGCCGCCGCCGAGGCGGAGGCCGCCATCGAGGCCGCCGTCTCCGTGCCGGAGCAGCCCGCCGCCCGTGACGACCGTCGCGACGACCGGGGCAACTTCGACCGCCGGGACAACCGTGGGGGCGACCGCGGTGGCTACCGCGGTGGCAACGACCGCCGGGACGACCGCGGTGGTGACCGCGGTGGTTTCCAGCGTCGTGACGACCGTTCGTCCGGTGGCTTCCGCCGGGACAACGACCGTCCGTCGTTCAACCGTGACCGTCGTGACGACCGTCCGTCGGGCGGCTTCCGCTCCAACGACCGTCGTGACGACCGTCCGTCCGGTGGCTTCCGCCGCGACAACGACCGTCCGTCGTTCAACCGTGACCGTCGCGACGACCGTCCCTCGGGCGGCGGCTTCCGTTCCAACGACCGTCGTGACGACCGTGGCGGCCGCTCCTTCGAGCGCCGCGACAACGACCGCCCGTCGTTCAACCGCGACCGTCGTGACGACCGTCCCTCGGGCGGCTTCCGCTCCGGCGGCAGCGACCGTCCGTTCAATCGCGACCGTCGTGACGACCGTCCCTCCGGCGGCTTCCGCTCCGGTGGCGGCGACCGTCCGACCGGCCGCCGCGACGACCACCGGGGCACCGGCACCAACACCGGTTCCTTCGGCCGCCGTGACGACAAGCCGCGCTGGAAGCGCAACGGCTGAACACCGTGAGGACCTGCTGAAGGTCCGCTGAACGGTCTGCGGAAAGCGGGCCCGCTCTTCACGAGCGGGCCCGCTTTTCTTTTCGCTTCCCTCACATGAGCGACCGCTGCTAACATCCGGCGACTTGCACAGGGGCGGGGCCGGGGCCGGGGGGCTTTGCGGGCTTTACGTGATTCCTTTGCGGCGGGCCGCCGTCGATCACCTGTGCCCTTCATGCCTTCGGGCATTTCGGGGAGGACTGACCCTTTTGGCTCGCCTTGCTTCTCCACGCGGTCGTGGCGCCCGGCGCCGTACCGCCGCGCTGGCCGCTCTCACCGTGGTCGCGGCCGGTCTCGGTACGGTGCCGAGCGCCGTCGCCGCGGATGCGCCGACCCCCATCGCGACGAACGGTGTCTGGGGCATCGACTTCGCCGGCGGAGTGCTGAACACGGTGGAAGTCGCCCCGAGCGGCCCGCAGTTCGCGTTCGCCCGCCAGATCTCCCCGGGCGGGACGACGGTGGGCGCTCCCACCTCGATGGGGTACGTGGACACCTACGCGACCGGCGCGCATGCGAAGCGGGTGCCGTGCGACGCCGGTGACTGCGTACTCCTGCGCGCCACCGGCAACGGCCATCTGGGCCGCTTCTTCGTCGACAACGGCCAGGAACGCGCCCAGATCTGGCTGACGGGGAACACGCTCCACGGTTTCGACGAACCCGCCGTGACCGGGGGCCGGTTCGTGGACGCGACCGGACGCTACTTCGTCTACGAGGCGGCGTCGACCGGCAAGCAGTACATCGACGACGTCGGGATCCGCAGGTCGGACGTGCGGATGACCCGGTCCATCACCGCGGCCTCCGTCTGGGGATCGGTGCTGTGGACGGCGGCCTCCACCGCCGGAGCGGTCACCGCGACCGACCTCGAACAGAAGAAGGTCGTCCAGACCGTCGCCACCGGCGCCCCGTGCGTGATCAAGGAGCTCCAGACCATCGGCCGCTGGATCTACTGGAACTGCGGCCCGAACGGTGCCGCCGGGGTGTACGACCGTACGGCGAAGAAGAGCGTCACCGTGCCGTCCGGCGCCGCGCTCGTCGGCGACGGCTATCTCGTCCGGCACGACCGCACCGCCGGGAAGCTGCTGCTCACCGACTTCCACACCGGGAAGGCCGCACCGCCCCGGGAGATCGCGGACCTGCCCGCGGGCAGCACCGCCGACCAGCGCCGGCTGACCTGGGCCGTGGACAAGTTCGGCGGCGACGTCGCGTACGTCGGCCCGGACAAGGCGATCCGGATCGTGGAGAGCGGGGTGCCCGCGCAGCCGCTCGCGAAGATCGAGTCGGACCTCAACGCCGGGTACGTCGATCTCAAGAACGACGGCGGCGGCCAGATCTGGGAGAGCACCTGGCAGCTCAACGCCCCCGCGACCTGGACCTTCGTGGTCAAGGACATCCGCGGCCGGGCGATCCGTACCCTCTCCGGCGGCCCCGGTGCCGAGGTGGCGGTCGCCTGGGACGGCAGGATGGACACCGGCCGTCCCGCCGCCAACGAGATCCACACCTGGACGCTGACCGCCAAGGCCGTCAAGGGCGGCGGCACGTACACCACGAGCGGGAAGATCTCGGTCTCCGGCGGTGTCCAGGGCCATCACGACCAGGGCGGCAACGACTTCGGCGAGCTGGTCACGCTCAACTCCGCCGGCGGACTGACCCTGCACTACACCGAGGGCAAGGGGAAGCTCGACTGGAAGCGCTCCGGCGCCGGCTGGCCCAAGGGCACGGTCGCGGTCCCGTTCGGGGACATGGGCAGCGACCGGTGCGCCGAGATGCTCGTACGGATGCCGAACGGGGAACTGCGCCGGTACGCCGGGAAGTGCGGCTCCCCGTACACGCCGAACAGCAGCCACACCTCGCTGGGCACGGGCTGGAACGCGTACGACGTCCTGACCGTGCCCGGCGATCTGACCGGTGACGGCCGTCCCGACCTGCTCGCGCGCAAGGCGTCCACCAGCGATGTCTACCTCTTCGCCAACGACGGCCACGGCAAGCTGAAGGCCGGGGTGAGGATCCGCTCGTCCTGGACCGGCTACACCAAGGTCGTGGGTGCCGGGGACCTCAACGGCGACGGGTACGGCGATGTGCTGGCCCACCACAAGGACGGCACGCTCTACCGCTACGACGGCACCGCGAGTGGAAAGCTGAAGGAGCGGGTGAAGGTCTTCGGCGCGTGGGGCACCTCGTACGACACCGTCGTCGGGGTGGGCGACATCACCGGCGACGGGAAGGCCGACCTCGTCGAGCGGGACCGCTCGGGCAACCTCTTCCGGAACAACGGCAACGGCAAGGGGTCGTTCGGCTCCCGTACGAAGATCGCCACCGGGTGGCAGGTCTACAAGGGGGTCTTCTGATGCGCAGGGCGTTCCCGGCGCGGGCGCTCATGACCGCGGCAGCGGCCGGAGCCGTGCTCGCCGGCCTGCTGGGCTCCGCGCCGCAGGCGCGGGCGGCCACCACGGTCCCCTCCTGGCTGATCCCGCTGCACTACACCGACGACGCGGACGGCTCCCACCGCGCCTGTACGGGCATCACGCTGTCCAGGACCCGGACCCTGGCCACGCCCGACTGCTTCACCGGCCGCAGCCACGCCGACATGGAGTGGGACCACGACCTGTCGAGCGGCCGGCTGTCGAGCGGCGTCAGCGATCCGCGCTACCGCAGCCACCCGACGTACGACGCGGCCACCCGCCGGGGCGCGGTCTCGGTGGCGGTCAAGGCGACCCCGGCCTCGTACGGCAAGCCGGTGCTCGCGTCGTCGGCCGACACCGCGCTGTACGCCTCGGGCGCCAAGGCCACGTTCTACTCGTGGTCCGGACTGGACCTGGACGACGCGCCACGGGTCCGCCACAGCGAACAGGTGGTGCTGAAGCCGGCGGCGTCCTGCGCCGCGCTGCTCGGCCGCACGCTGCCGTCCGGCACGCTCTGCACCGTGCCGGCCCCGGGCGCGCCGCCCGTCGCGGACGAGGACCAGTGCTTCGGGGACGCGGGCGGGGCGCTCGTCGGCGGCGGCCGGCTCCTCGCGATCTCGGCCACCAGGGCCACCGGCTGTGTGACGGGAGGGGTGCGGCTCTACACCCGGATCTCCTCCTACCGGTCCACGATCGTCGACTGGACCCGTGACGTCGACCTCGACGAACGGATCAGCGGCTCGGTCCTGGCGCGGGAGCCCGGTCGTCTCATCGACCTCTGCACGACGGACCAGCGGGGCAAGCTCGACGACTGCTACGTCGACGGCATCGGCTCGATGATCGACGGGCGCGAAGAGTTCGACTTCATGACCGAGGCGGGCGACCTGGGCGGCGACGGCGGGGGCGACCTGCTGGCCCGTACGCGGGGCGGCACGCTCTACCGCATCCCCAGCCCGCTGAGCCGCAGCGATCTCAGCAAGGCCCCGAGGGTGAAACTGGGCACCGGCTGGTCCAAGTACAACCGGATCGTGGCCACCCGCGACCTCAGTGGGGACGGCCTGCCCGACATCCTCGCCCGTGACGCCGCGGGCGTGATCTGGCTCTACCGGGGCAAGAGCGGCGGCTCCTTGGCCGGCCGTACGAAGGTCACCACCTGGAAGGGCTACACCGCCTTCGCCGGACGCGGGGACCTCTCGGGCGACGGGCGTGCGGACGTCGTGGCCCGGGACGGTGCCGGGGTGCTCTGGCTCTACCGGGGCAACGGCAAGGGCGGTTTCGCGCCACGTACGAAGATCGGCTCGGGCTGGGGCAAGTACAACGTGATCGTCGGCAGCGGGGACATGGACCACAACGGCCGCCAGGACATCCTGGCGCGGACCCCGGCGGGCGCGGTGTATCTCTACAACGCCGACCACACCGGGGGTTTCTCGGCGCCGAGGAAGCTGGCCGACACGCGCTGGAAGAAGTACGCGAAGATCACCTGAGCGCTGCGACGGTTCCTGGGGGGCGTGGCCTGCGGGCCGCGCCCCCCTTCGTTGCCGGGGCGCGCGGTCCTCTGTCGCCGGGCCGCGCCCTCCTCTGCTGCCAGGGCGTGCTTTCCCCAGTCGTGACCCCGGCGGCCGCATGTGTGCTCCGACCCCAGGGAATCGCTGGGGACATGACAAATGACTTGAGTGAGGACCCACCCCCGGGCGTCTCCGACGAGGAGCGCCTCGCACAGCTCGGGTACACACAGACGCTGGCCCGGCGGATGTCGGCATTCTCCAACTACGCCGTCTCGTTCACCATCATCTCGGTGCTCTCCGGCTGCCTCACGCTCTACCTCTTCGGCATGAACACCGGCGGACCCGCCGTCATCACCTGGGGCTGGATCGGCGTCGGCCTGATGACGCTCTTCGTCGGCCTGGCGATGGCCGAGATCTGTTCGGCGTACCCGACCTCCGCCGGTCTCTACTTCTGGGCCCACCGCCTGGCCCCGCCGCGCACGGCCGCGGCCTGGGCGTGGTTCACGGGCTGGTTCAACGTACTCGGCCAGGTCGCCGTCACCGCCGGGATCGACTTCGGGGCGGCGTCCTTCCTGGGCGCGTATCTGAACCTCCAGTTCGGCTTCGGGGTCACCCCCACCCGTACGATCCTGCTCTTCGCCGCGATCCTGCTGCTGCACGGCCTCCTCAACACCTTCGGGGTGCGGATCGTCGCGATCCTGAACAGCGTGAGCGTCTGGTGGCACGTCATCGGGGTCGCCGTCATCGTCGGCGCCCTGACCTTCGTACCGGACTCGCACCGGTCGGCGTCGTTCGTCTTCACCGAATTCGTCAACAACACCGGCTGGGGCAGCGGCCTCTACGTCGTGATGATCGGCCTGCTGATGGCCCAGTACACCTTCACCGGCTACGACGCCTCCGCCCATATGACGGAGGAGACCCACGACGCGGCGACGGCCGGACCGCGCGGCATCGTCCAGTCGATCTGGACCTCCTGGATCGCCGGCTTCGTCCTCCTCCTCGGCTTCACCTTCGCCATCCAGTCGTACGACGGAGCGCTGAACTCCCCGACCGGCGCCCCGCCCGCCCAGATCCTGCTGGACGCGCTCGGCGCCACCACCGGAAAGCTCCTGCTGCTGATCGTGATCGGCGCCCAGCTCTTCTGCGGCATGGCGTCCGTGACCGCCAACAGCCGCATGATCTACGCCTTCTCACGCGACGGGGCCCTGCCCTTCTCGCACGTCTGGCACACGGTCAGCCCGCGCACCCGCACCCCCGTAGCCGCGGTCTGGCTCGCCGCCGCCGGAGCCCTGGCGCTGGGGCTGCCGTACCTGATCAACGTCACGGCGTACGCGGCGGTGACCTCGATCGCGGTGATCGGCCTCTACATCGCCTACGTCATCCCCACCCTGCTCCGGCTGCTCCGGGGCGACGACTTCACCCCGGGCCCCTGGCACCTGGGCCGCTGGTCGCGCCCGATCGGCATCGTGGCGGTGGTCTGGGTCCTGATCATCACGGTGCTCTTCATGCTGCCGCAGCTCTCGCCGGTCACCTGGGAGACGTTCAACTACGCGCCCGTCGCGGTCCTGGTGGTCCTGGGCTTCGCGGCGGCCTGGTGGCTGGCGTCGGCGAGACACTGGTTCCTCGCACCGGATCACAAGCGCACGATCACCCCGGACGAATCCCCCTGACGGCCCGGTATGTCACCATGCCGGGGCCCAGTGGCCGATACCCGATCGGCGACCGGGCCCCGGCGGGCTATGCTCAGGGGTGATTCGCCGAGGGCCGTTAGCTCAATTGGCAGAGCAGCGGACTTTTAATCCGTTGGTTGTGGGTTCGAGTCCCACACGGCCTACCGCCAGCAGTGCGGGGAAACCCCCCTCTGAGCTGCTACTCAGCGCCTCGATCGGTTTCGTCCGGTCGGGGCGCTCCGTCGTTCCCGGGCTCTTGCGTGAGCGGACGGCCCGGCAGCAGGGGCTACGGAGGGGGCCTTACGGGTACGTTGCACCAGCGCGGCGGCGGCTTCTGCCGCGGCTTTGTCGACCTCGGGCAGCAGGCTCGTGTACGTGTCCGACGTGAGCGTGATCGTGGAGTGGCGCAGGGTCTCCTTGATCGTGTAGAGGTCACCACCCCCGCCGTGGGTGAGAGTGGCCGCGACGTGACGCAGGTCGCGCAGAGTGATCGGCGACAGGTCGGTGGTGGCGAGGACGCGGCGGAACGTCTCGGAGACCGTCTCCGGGTGCAGCCCAGGAGCCGTCCTCGCGGGTGAACACCTTGCCGCTCTCGTTCCAGGCGTCGCCCCACTTCTCCCGGGCGCTCAGCATCGCCTTGTGGTGCTCCCGCAGAAGAGCGGCGTTGACGCTGTCCAACGCGATCGTGCCGGCGCTGCCGCCAGGGAGGGATGAGCCAGGCCAAGGTGCTTTTTGATCGAGTATCCGATGCGTTCGGCCACAATTCGCGTCCAGTCCCTGTTGGCGCGGCGTTGAGGAGCCGCCCCAGTCATGGTTCGAAGGGTGCACTTTCCAGACACCTGATTCCGACTCCCCAGGGGCGTCCAGATGAGCGACGTCGCCTTCGGCCCCTTCCTCCGCTGCTTCGTGTCGAAGGCCGGAGCCGTCAGCAGCGGGCTGATCTGTGCCACCCGGTGTCGGCCATGTCCGAGGGAGCGCCGCACACGTCCGGCCGGTCCGCCGCGTTGCCGTACACGTGCGCGAGGCGTCACGCGAAAGAGCCGCCGAGTCGAACTCCAATGCCTCAATCGCGTACAGCTGCGACAAGCCTTTGAATTCGAAGGGCGCCGTGCTGGAGAGTGGGCGCCTCGGTCTCGGTAATTCGGCTCCGGCCGGAGACGGGCCGTCCTGGACGGACTGCTCCGCCTGCCGCCGCTCCGCCTGCCGCCCACGGGGCGTACCGCCTCGTGGCGGACAACCGCGAACGGATGCCGGGAGGCGCCTCGACGTATGCGATCAACTTCCCGCACTGACCATTCCCGCGTACGCGTAAATCGCGCCGAATTTTCTTGATCGGCTTACGCCCTGCTGTGCCGAACAGGCCTGGCCCATGGCGCCCGTGCTGGCATCTCAACACACTTTGTATTAATTGCCTTTAAGTCCTTTCGGGTTGCGCCCGGGCGTGGCGCGAGAATTCTTCTATCCTGTCTAGCCATGACTGCGACCTGGGCATATGCCGATCGCGGGGCGTCGATTGACACCCTTCTGGATCATTCACTCGTTCGCGCATCACCCCCTGTCCGCTTCCTGCCTACTCTTGTACGCATCTCTTTCCATGGGCTCCCGCCGCTCAGGTAAATGGCTATTTTCAGGCTGCCGTTGGAAAGAGGGGATTGATGAATTGCTGTCCGTGGGCGGGATGTCCGACGGACTCTCGCCTTTCCCCACGAAGAGAGTGGAATCATCGATGAAATTCAGTGCTCGGGGCTTGCCGGGTCGGCGTGCCCTGGCAACATCGATCGCGTCGGCTGTGATGGTTGCCGTTGCCGGGGTGGTGGTCACACCGACCCCTGCCGCCGCGATCGCGACGGCCGTTCCCCTCGGTACCGCCGACAGCTTCGCGGTGCTTGCCGGTCAGTCCGTGACCAACACCGGCGCCTCAACGGTCACGGGTGACCTGGGCGTCAGCCCGGGTACGGCGATCAGCGGCTTTCCACCAGGACTGGTGAACGGCGCGACACACTCCGCCGATGCGGTCGCGCTCCAGGCCCAGACCGACCTGACCACCGCGTACAACAACGCTGCGGGACAGGCGCCGGACGCGAGTCTCTCCGCGGACCTCGGCGGCCTGACCCTGGCCCCCGGCGTCTACAACGCGTCGTCCTCCATCGGGCTCACCGGCACACTCACCCTCGACGCCAACAACAACCCCAACGCGGTGTGGGTCTTCCAGATCGGCTCGACGCTGACCACCGCGTCCGCCAGTCGGGTTCTGCTGGTCAACGGCGCCTCGCCCTGCAACGTGTTCTGGAAGATCGGTAGTTCGGCCACACTCGGCACGAATACCACGTTCGTCGGCACGATCATGGCGCTCACCTCGACCACCCTGAACACCGGCGCGTCGATCACCGGCCGCGCGCTGGCCCGCAACGGCTCCGTGACGATGGACACGAACTCCATCACCAGGCCTTCGTGCGCCACCACCACCGGCGGCACGACCACCGGCAGCACCACAACCGGCACGACCGCAGGCACAACCACCGGCACCACAACCGGCACGACCGCAGGCACAACCACCGGCACGACCGCAGGCACAACCACAGGCGGGCTTCTCGGCGGTGTCACCACGGGTGGCCTGCTGGGCGGGGTCACCACCGGCGGCCTGATCGGCGGCAGTTCCATCGCGGGCAACACCGTCGGCGGCAACACCGTCGGCGGTGGGAACACGGTCGGTGGCAACACGGTGGGCGGCGGCAACACCGTCGGCGGAACTGTGGGCGGCAACACGGCGGGCAACACGGCGGGCAACACGGCGGGCAACACGGCCGGGAACACCGGCGGCAACATCGGGGGCGGCCAGGGCAAGCCCCCGCACCACGGAAAGCCGGTCCACGAGGGCAAGCCCCCGCACCACGGAAAGCCGGTCCACGAGGGCAAGCCCCCGCACCACGGAAAGCCGGTCCACGAGGGCAAGCCCCCGCACCACGGAAAGCCGGTCCACGAGGGCAAGCCCCCGCACCACGGAAAGCCGGTCCACGAGGGCAAGCCCCCGCACCACGGAAAGCCGGTCCACGAGAGCAAGCCGGGCGAGTCCGATAAGTGGGACAAGAAGCAGGACTACGGAAAGTCGGTCCAGCAGTACTGACGCTTCGCCGTTCCGGCCCTGCGGGCGCAGCGATGCGCTCGCAGGGCCGGACGCCGTACGCCCGTCAGGCACAAGGAAGTTCAGCGGAAGAGTTGTGAGAGGAGGGCCGGGATGACACCGACTGGCCCAGGAGACGTACTGAACGGGGGCGAACCGGTGAGTTTTCCGCCCGGTAGCCCCGTCACCGTCCGTCGTACGGTGACGGGAAAGCAGGGGGGCGCCCAGCCCGGCCCCGACGAGTTGTCGCGGCTGCCGTTTCCGTTGCGCACCGCGACGAAGGGTGCCGCGGTCCTGTTGGTGTGCGTGTCCCTGCTGCACATGTTCTTCCTGTTCCTGCACGTAGCCCCGCCGAACCAGATCTCGCAGCGGTACGCCCGGCAGGTCCAGAGTTGGGTGTACCCGCTGTTCGAGCAGAACTGGCGGCTCTTCGCCCCCGAGCCGGAGTCGTCCGTCCCCCAGATCTCGGCTCGTACGGTCAGGACCACCGCTGACGGCTCGCAGCGGATCAGTGGCTGGTTCGACCTGACCGCCGTGGACGACGCCGAGGTCCGGCACAACCCCTTCCCGAGCCACACCAACCAGAACATGCTCCGCAGGGCGTGGACGGGCTATCTCGAATCCCACGGCAACAGCGACGAGTCCTACTCGGATCGTGCGGTGATGTGGCAGGAGTACCTGCGGAACATCGCCGTGGACCGGATCACCGCCAAGCGGCCGGGCGCCGTCGAGGGAGTTCAACTCCGCGTCCTCACACGGCCGGTGGCCGCCTTTGACGCAACCGGCCAACGCCGCCCGGTATCGCGGTCGGTAGTCGACACCCGCAATCTGCCCTGGTGGAAGGTGCCCGCGCATGGCCACTGACCGGACTCCGATGCCCTTGCTCAGCAAGGACGATGCCTCACGAGCGTCCACGGCGGAGAACGTGCCGGTGACGTTCCGGCACCTCGGCGACCTGCTCACGCTGCTCACTCGCCGCCCCGTCTCGCTGTACGCGGCCGCGACGCTGCGCATCGGCTACGGCCTGTGCTATCTCGTGTTCCTGTTGCGCGAACTCCCGCACCGGGACGAGATCTGGGGGCCGGGCTCCCAGTGGACCCCGGCGCTGGCGAACCGGCTGTTCGACCAGACCGGCTGGTTCAGCGTCCTCACGCTCTCCGACAGCAAGGTGTACTTCAACCTCTGCTACGTGGCGGCGCTCGCCGTCTGCGTGATGTTCCTGCTCGGTTGGCGGACCCGGGCGACGTCCGTGCTGTTCGCCCTCGTCGTGGTGTCGTTCCACGCGCGGTCGATCTTCATGACCGACGGGGGAGACAACCTGATCCTCCTGATGGCTCTCTACCTCACCGTGACCGCCTGCGGGCGCCGCTGGTCACTCGACGCGCGCCGAAATGTCCTCCGCGCCCGGACCGACCGGCCCGGCCGCTGGGCGCTGTGGCGCGCGGGCAGCGACCTGTGGCCCCAACTCGCCGTGGCCCGCGCGTCACTGACCACGGTCCTGCACAACTGCGGCATGTTCGTCATCGCCGCCCAGGTCTGCCTGCTCTACGGCTCGGCGGGCCTGTACAAGGTGCAGGGTGGCTCGTGGCAGGCGGGAACCGCCCTGCACTACGTCGTCAACCTCGACCTCTTCCGGCCCTGGCCGGCTCTGTCCGCCTTGGTCGACAGCTACCCGCTGTTCATCGCGGCGGCCGGCTACCTGACCGTACTGATCCAGGTCGCCTTCCCGTTCACTCTGTTCAGCCGCTTGAAGTACGCCCTCCTCGTGATGCTCCTGGGCATGCACATCGGCATCGCGGTCCTTCTGGGCCTCCCGATCTTCTCCGCCGCCATGATCGTCGCCGACGCCGCCTTCCTCCCGGACCGCTTCTACCGCGCAGCGGACCGAGCCACCCGCCGTACCCTCGCCCGCCTGCGCTCCCGCGAGTCCCCGGCTGTCCCTCGGCGAGTCCTGCTCGTCCCGCCCCAGTCGCCCGCCCGCACCCTCCTCCCGACACCACCCGCCGGACCGGCCGCAGCGCAGGACCGGGCACGGGCCAAGCCGTAGAGCCGCCGGCGCGGGCGGTGCGTCACCCGGTTGACGCACCGCCCGCGCCGCTCCGCGTACGCGGCAGGGCGGTGTCGGCCGACGGTTTCGTCCGGTCGGGGCGCTCCGTCTTTCCCGGCCCCGTGAGTGAACGATGGGTGAGCGGACGGCCCGGCAGCAGGGGCTACGGAGGGGGCCTTACGGGTACGTTGCACCAGCGCGGCGGCGGCTTCTGCCGTGGCTTTGTCGACCTCGGGCAGCAGGCGCAGCCAGGAGCCGTCCTCGCGGGTGAAGACCTTGCCGAAGCAGAGGCTGCCGGGCACAACGCGGCAACTGTCCTCGGTCAGGCGCTCGACCAGCGCACCCTGGACGATGCCCACAGCCCCGCCCACGCGCTGACCTGGCGGCCCTCCGCCGCCTCGGCGAGCGCCACGCCCCTGGCCCCCGCGCCCAGGGCCAGCAGCGCCACACACATCGCGCTGCCCGCCCCGATCCACCTGCCAGCAGCCACTCCACCGCCGCAGGTCAAGTTCAGGCCGCGAGACCGCCGCCATCGGCTCGTGGCTGCGGTGGAATGTGGCCGAGGGCATGCGGCGTCATGGGTCGGTGCACTGCGAACAGGCGGCCCAGGGGATAGCCCAGGGGATAGCCCAGGGGATAGGCGACCGTCGATGCGGCCAAGGCCACCGGACCGGGATGTGGTCGACCGGTGCGGGTGGTCAGCAGGCGTCCTCGGCGAGGACGGAGGTGTCGGTGGGGGCCGGGTGCTGGTGGCGGATCTGACCGGGGTTCAGGACGCCGAGTTCGGCTGCCCTGAGGCCCGCCTCGAAACGGGTGCTGACGCCCAGGGACTTCAGGATCGCGGCGACGTGTCGCCGGTAGGTGCGGACGGAGACGTCCAGCTGTCGTGCGGCGGTGTCGTCCTTCGTTCCCGAGCCGAGCATCTGCAGGACCTTTGAAAGGATGGGGTCCAACTGGACGGATTCCGCGGTGGCCTGACGCGGCTGGAGCAATTCCGCGGCGTGGTCCCACAGGGGTTGCTGGAACTGGTGCAGGGCGTTGGTGGCCTCCCGCCGGACGACCAGAATCCTCGACTGCTCGCTTCCGGCGCGGGTGTCCACGACGGCGAGGTCGGTGGCCACGAGCGCGAGGTCGGGCAACGGGCCCGAGGAGAGCCTGATGCGCGTCCCCTCGGCCATCAGCCGGGCCATGCGGGAACGGAATCCCGGCTTGAGCGACGCCGGCTGGCTGAGTAACAGTCGTAAATTGTGCCCGCGTTCCAGGACCTCGCCGTGGATGAACCGTGAGAGGTCCGAGTCGGGGCGCCCGACCATCTCGACGGCGAAGCGGCCCACCAACTGCACGCCGCAGTGCGGAGTCCGGCGTTGGACAAGGGCCTGCCGCAACATCTCATAGGCAGTGGCCGGATCGCAGATGGTGACCAGCTGTCCGGACCACTGCTCGGGTCTCTCATGCGCACTACGGCAGCCCGCGCCGCCACGGCATACTGCATCCACGGTAGTCCCCCCCCGGGAGTAAGACGTCTCAACCGCAGACGGGCTGAGTGCCTTCGCTTTTTCGGCTGACATGATCGCGGGCACATTGGATTCGCGCATGAAAATTACGTCAAGCCCCACGTGGGGTGGGATATAGGTCATGCGCAGATCTTTTATGAACGCGACGACAGTAAGGATGCTATTAGCCGTTCCCTACCGAAGCCGGGCTCCATCGACTATTTGCGCAGATTTTACAGAATGCGTGATCATGCTCCGCGCGGGCGGATGGAGCGGTGCGGGGAATCAGGCGAGTGGCAGATCGGGGACGGCGATCAGGCTGGTCCGCGGGGCTGACAGGTCCTGCGGACCACCCTGCGCCGGGCCGCCGCACGGTGGCCGGCCGCGCACCACGTCGCGCAGCGGCACCTGCGGATCGGCGGCCAGGCGGATGTCGAGTTCGGCGGATTCGGCGATGAGGCGGCGGCCCTGGACCAGGTCGCGAGGACGGTCCACGGCCAGGACCGCCTCCAGCCGGTTGCCGTTCACCCACAGCGCTGTCCAGCAGGAGCTGTCGGGCGAGCAGCGAAAGACCATCTGGTCCGCTGCCGAGTGGTGGCCCGCGTACTGCACCGTGCGCCCGAACTGCTCGGACCAGAAGTACAGCGGAGGGTCGTACGCCGCGGGCCGGCCGAGGAGGGCCGCGGCAGCCGCCTCGGGGGCCTTGTCGGCCGTCTCCCAGTGCTCGACCAGCAGTCGGCGGCCGTAGCGCTCCGACCACCAGGCCGCGCAGTCCCCCACCGCCACCGCCTCGGCCCTGGTGGTCCGTAACGCGCTGTCGACCACCACCCCCCGCTGCACGTCCAGCCCCGACCCGGCCAGCCAGCCCACCTCCGGCCGCGCTCCGACACCGGCCACGACCACGTCGGCCTGCACGGACCGTCCGTCGGCGAGGGTCACCCCGCCGTGGTCCACCGAGGCGACCTCCACTCCGAGCCGGAGCTCGACCCCGGCCTCGGCGTACCAGCCCACGGTCAGCACTCCCAGCTCGGGGCCGAGTACCGCTGCCAGCGGAGTGGCCGCTGCCTCCAGGACCGTGACCCGGCAGCCCTTCTTCGCCGCCGCGGTCGCCACCTCGGCGCCGATCCAGCCCGCGCCGACAATGAGCACGCGCGCGCCAGGGCGCAGCGAGGCGCGCAGCCCGCGCGCGTCCTCCAAGGTCCTGACGACGTGCTGGGGCCCGTCGCCCGGCAGCCTGATCGGCGTGGCGCCGGTCGCGATCACCAGCCCGTCGAAGTCCAGCGGTCCCGCTGTCGTCTCCAGTACCCCGCCGGGCCTGCCGTCGTGGAACCGCAGTGCCCGTGCCCGCTGTCCGAGCCGGAGTCCGCAGCGGAGCCGCTCCCAGTCCGCGGGGAGGGTGGTGTCGTCGGACTCCCCGGCCAGGACGGCCTTGGTGAGCGGCGGCCGGTCGTACGGCCGGTGGTGCTCGGCCCCGACCAGCGTCAGCTCCCCCTGGTACCCCTGCGTTCGCAGTGCCCCGGCCGTGCGCAGGCCCGCGAGTCCGCCGCCGACCACGATCACGTTCTTCATGAACCAGCCCTCTTGTCCTCTGCCAGGCCCTCGGCCGCGGCGATCGATCCTGCTAGAGCTGTCTTCAGCGGAATCCCGAGGTGTTCCGCCGCGGCGGCCACGTCCTCGTACTCCGGTTGGACGTTGACGACCCGTCCGAGATGGCGCGCGACCTTGACCCGTACCGTGGCGGTGCCCACGGCGACGGTGGTGATCTCGCGTTCCAGCTCGCGCTTGGTGACCCGGTACTCCCGGGCGCCGATGCTGGAGGTCTCGGTCAGGACCAGCTCGCGCACGGCCGGGAGGACGGACGGGGCGCAGAGGACCGAGAGGGTGTGCGCCGGGCGCCCCTTCTTCATCAGGATGGGGGTGAGCCAGGCGTCGGACGCCCCGAGCTCCATCAGCCGGGCCAGGACGTGCGGCCAGATCCGCGGGTCGAGATCGTCGACGTTCGCGTCGAGCACCATCGCGTCCGTGCCGGGCGGCGAGTCGTCCCGGGCATCGCGGGAGGCGTCCGGGGCCCCCAGGACGACGCGGACGACGTTCGGAGTGTCCGGGAGGTCGCGGGTACCGGCTCCGACACCGCCGCCGAGCAGGCGGAACTCGGGCATCGGGCCCCAGTCGGCGCAGAGCGCGAGGACCAGCGCCGCCCCGGTCGGCGTGCACATCTCGAACGGGGAACCGCCGGACCTGGCCGGCGCCCCGTGGTCGGCCAGGAGCCTGAGCACGGCGGGGACCGGGACCGGGATCTCGCCGTGGGCGCTGCGGGCACGGCCGCTGCCCAGCGCGATCGGGGTCGCGGTCGCGCTGCCGATGCCGAGGTCGTGGTAGGCCGCGCACGTCCCCACCACGTCGCCGATCGCGTCCAGCGCGCCGACCTCGTGGAAGTGGACGTCGTCGACCGGGATTCCGTGGACGGCGGCCTCCGCGCGGGCCAGGCGGGCGAAGACGGACTGGGCCCGCTCCCGCACGGGTTCGGGGAGCGCGGCTTCCGCGAGCGTCGCGCGGATCGAGTGCCAGGTGCGGTGCGGGGTGCGGGTGGCGGTGTCGACGTGCACCTTCGTCGCCGACAGGCCGCACCGCAGCACTTTCTCGGCCCGGATCCGGATGTCACCGGGAGCGACCGCCTCGACGGCGCACCGGACGGCGGCCACGGATGCTCCGGCGTCGAGCAGCGCGCCCAGGAGCATGTCCCCCGAGGCCCCGGACGAGCAGTCGAACCAGGCTGAGGCCACCGTGCTCATGAACCCACCGGAACCGTGGTTGCCGGAGTTACCGGGGGGACCGGCTGAGCGGCGTCGGCGTGCGCCACGCGGCGGAGCATCCGCGCGGCCGCGACCGCTGCCCCGAAGCCGTTGTCGATATTGCACACCAGGACGCCCGGACCGCAGGAGTTGAGCATGGTGAGCAGCGCGGCGATGCCGCCGAAGGAGCTGCCGTAGCCGACGCTGGTCGGCACCGCGATGACGGGGGTGCCGACCAGTCCCGCCACCACGCTGGGCAGCGCGCCGTCCATGCCGGCGACGACGATCAGGCAGTCCGCCGCGTCCAGGTCCTCCCGGACCGCCAGCAGCCGGTGGATCCCGGCCACGCCGACGTCCCGGACGATACCGGTGGAGCAGCCGAACTCCGTTGCCACGAAGGCCGCTTCGCGTGCCACCGCTTCGTCCGACGTCCCGGCGGAGACCACCAGGACCCGGCCCCGGGGGCTCAGCGGCTCTCCCACCGCCGCGCAGCGGGCGTCCGTGTCGATCCTGGCTTCCGGGAAGGCGAGCGACACCGCGTCCAACGCCTCGTCCGGCAGCCGGGTGGCGAGGGCCGCGCGGTCGCCGGGCTGGGCGAGCAGGGCGGTCAGCAGGGCCACGGTCTGGGCGGGTGTCTTGCCCGCGCCGTAGACCACCTCGGGGTCGCCGGTGCGCAGGGCCCGGTGGGTGTCGAGCCGGGCGAACCCGAGGTCCTCGAACCCCGCGCCGGAGCGGCCCGACAGCGGGCCCCGCACCAGCTCGCCGAGCGCCTCCTCGGCGGTCGCCGTTCCTGCGGACACCTTGTGCAGCAGCGCCCGGACTTCGTCACGATCCACTGGTGATCCGCTCCGTGATCTGGTTGAGGGAACCGGACCTGAATCCGCGGGGGTCGACCTCGACCGACGCGAAACCGGTCGCGCGTACCGCGTCCAGCGCCTCCCGGCAGGCGGCGACGGCGGCCACGGCGGGCCGGTCGACCTGGATCAGCGCGCTGTCCCCGAGGTCCCTGACCCGTAGGTCGTACGAGGCGATCCCGGCCCCGCGCAGGCTGTCCCGGAGCGCCTGCTCGGCCGCGTCGACCCGGGCGAGCCGCTCCCTGGTGATGGTCAGGCCGTAGGCGACCCGGCTGGACAGACAGGGTGAGGCGGGCTTGTCCCAGGTGGGGAGGGACCAGGCCCGGCTCGCCGCGCGCACCTGCTCCTTGCTGAGGCCCACGTCGGCCAGCGGGGTGACCACCCCCTGGAGCGCGGCCGCCCGGATGCCAGGGCGGAAGGGGTCCGCCAGGTCGTCATGGTTGGTCCCGGTCGCGACCTGGGCGAAGCCGACCCGGTCCGCCAGCTCCCTGAGCCGCGTGGCCAGTTCGTCCTTGCAGAACCAGCAGCGGGACGTCGAGTTCTCCCGGTAGCCGGCGGTATCCAGCTCATGGGTGCCGACGAAGACGTGGTTGGCTCCCAGCTCCGCCGCGATGTCCCGCACGGCGCCCCGCTCCCTCCGCGAGAGGCTCGCGGAGTCGCCGGTGGCGGCGATCACGTGGTCGGGCCCGAGTGCGCGGACCGCGGCCGCCAGCAGCAGCGCGGAGTCCGCGCCGCCGGAGAACGCCACCACGACCGAGCCCAGTTCGGTCAGCCGCCGGTGCAGCAGGCCGATCCGAGTGGCCAGGACCTCTCCGGGGCCGGGCGGCGGGGCGGCGTCTGTGCGGGATGTCGGATGTGGCAAGGAGATCACTCGATTCCCAGAGCGGACATCATCGGGCGCAGCTTCGCGCAGGTCTCCGCGTACTCGGCCTCCGGGTCGGAGTCCGCCACCAGTCCGCAGCCGGCGTACAGCGAGGCGGTGGGGCCGTCGAGCAGCGCGGAGCGGATCGCGACCGCGAACTGGCCCTGGCCCGAGCGGTCGGCCCAGCCGACCACGCCCGCGTACCAGCTGCGGTCGAGCCCCTCGTTGTCGGCGAGCCAGCTCAGCGCCTGCGCGCGGGGGTGGCCGCCGAGGGCCGGTGTCGGATGGAGCGCCTCGACGAGGTCCAGGACGCCTGCCGTGGAGTCCTCGGCCAGTCGGCCGCGCACCTTGGTGGACAGGTGCTGCACATTGGCCAGCTTGACCACCTGGGGCGGGGTCTCGGCCGTGACGTCGGTGCAGGAGTCGGCCAGCGCGTCGCGCAGCATGCTGACGACCACCTCGTGTTCGTGCTGGATCTTGGCGCTGCCGACCAGCTCGCGTTCGCATGCCTCGTCCTGCTCGGGGGTGGCCCCGCGCGGGGTGGTGCCGGCCAGGCCCAGCGCATGCACGGTGCGGTCGCCGACCTGCACCAGGTACTCCGGGGTCGCGCCGAGGAAGGTGTACTCCTCGTGGTCGACCGCGAAGACCGTGGTGCCGGGGTTGGCACCGCGCATCCTTTCCACCGCGGCCGGCAGGTCGAACGGCGCGGAGGCGGTGACCCTGACCTCGCGGGCCAGCACCACCTTCTCGAACTCACCCGCACGGATACGGTCGGTGGCCCCGCGGACCAGTCCCTTCCAGTCCTCGGCGCCCGGTAGCTCGGTGCTGCGGCAGGTCCGTCCGGGCCGGTCCCGCCGCTTCCTCCGCTCGGCGTCGGGGTCGGGCGTGAGGCAGAGGCGGGCGAGGTGGACCAGGCTGTCGGCCACCTGCTCAGGATCGCTGTCGTGCAACAGGACCGCGTTGAGCCGCAGTTCGGCCGGTACGGGCCGGCCCTCGGCCCCCGGGACCGGCACAGCGCTGCGGATCTGGAGCGCGGGCACCCACATCAGCGCGTCGGGGAGCCGGCCCGTCTCGTAGGCGTCCTCGGCGCGGAAGGAGAAGCCGCCGATCGCCAGCGGACCCTCGCCGACCGGCAGCCCGGTGGCCGCGACGCCCCCGGTGACCAGGTCCTTCACCAGCGTCCGCCAGCCGTCGCGGACGGCGCGGACCCGGTGTTCACCGCGCCCGCGCAGGGCACGGGCGGAGCCGATCGCGACGAGCGAGCCACCGTCCCACGGTGACTGCCAGAGGAAGGAGCGCTGGGTGCTGCGGCGAGCCCTGCTCCAGACCGAGACGGGGTCGCCGACGTCCAGCGGGCGGCTCCAGCTGGCGAGTATCGGGCGCTGGAACCCGCGTGCCCTGCCGAGTGCCCGCTCACAGGTGTCGAGCAGGCTCCCGTGGTCGGCGGGGCCCAGTGAACCGCCGCTCCCCTCGGGGGACATCACGGACGTGGAGGTGAAGGGCATGCTCAGTACACCCCTTCGATGGTGGCCGGACCGCCCGCGGCGACGGGGGGCTGGATGTCGGCGAGCCCGTCCTGCGGGTACGCGGCCGTGGGCTCGATACGGAGCAGGGTGTCGCGTTCCAGGGTCCACGGCAGCAGCAGGTCGCGGGAGACCAGACTGATCCGTGCCAGCCCGCGCTCGCCGTGACCTACCGAGGTCACGGTGTCCTCGGGATCGACCACCTGCACCCGGCTGAACGGGTGGTAGGGGACGAAGACGCAGGACTGCTCGTCCTGCGGGCCGCGGGGGCGCTGCGGGGCGATGCCCATCATGGTGTTGCCGTACAGGCCGACCACGGCCGCCTGCGCGAAGACCTCCTCCTCGAAGAACCGGAGGGTCTCGGGGCTGACGCTGGTGCCCGCCCAGATGATGCCGCGCACCTTCTGCCGGACCAGTCCGAGCAGCTTCTCGTCGGCGGCCAGCGCCTCCAGCACCGGCGGGGTGGCGAAGAGGACCGACACCGGCTGGGTGGACAGGATGTCGTGGGCCTGCGCCAGGATGTGCTTCACATAGCGGCCCGCCTCTTCGCCCCGGCCCTGCTTCACACTGGCCTTGACCCAGCGCGGGTCGAAGTCGATGTAGTGGCAGAAGGTCCTGCGCAGCTGGGCCAGCAGCCCGACCGAGCGGCCGACGATGTGCGGTCCGGTGGGTCCGATGTGCAGCCAGTGCCCGTCGCCCTCGCCGGGGACGCGGTGCTCGGCGAGGACTTCGCTCACCCAGCGGACGCCGTTGCGGCGCGACACCGACTCCACGATGCGCTTGGGACGGCCGGTGGTGCCGCCGCTGTCGAAGACCTGGAAGTCCCAGCCCTCCCTGCCGATCCCGGCGGGCACCAGGGCGTCCACCGGCACGTCCCGCCACTCCTCGCTCACGTCGGGAAAGAGCGCGAGGTCTTCCCAGGTGCGGATGTCGGTCAGCGGGTCGAAGTCCAGTGCGGCGGCCCGCTTCACCCAGTACGGAGATCCGGTCTGCGGGGAGAAGTGCCAGCGCATGGCGGCCTGGATGAAGTCCTCGGGCGCGAGGTCGGCGGTGAAGGGCTCGATGGTGTTGTCCGGCATTTCGACTCTCCAGAGGTGACGGGCTAGACCTGGGCGAGGGAGTGGGAGCGCGGCGGCGAGAGCGTCCGCCCCACGGCCTCGACGACGGGCCTCAACCGGCCCATGAGAGTGGAGAACTGTTCCGCGTCGAGTGCCTGAGCGCCGTCGCACATCGCGTGGCCGGCGTCCGTGTGCACGTCGATGATCAGGCCGTCCGCCCCGCACGCGGCGGCGGCGAGGGACATCGGCGTGACGAGGTGCGGCCGGCCCGTGCTGTGGCTGGGGTCGACGATCACCGGCAGGTGGGTGAGCCGCTTCGCCTCGGCGACGGCGCTGAGGTCCAGGGTGAACCGGGTGCTGGGGTCGAAGCTGCGGATACCGCGCTCGCAGAGGACCACGTCCCTGGTCCCCATGTGCATCAGGTACTCGGCCGCCAGCAGCCATTCCTCGATGGTGGCGGACATGCCCCGCTTGAGGAGGACGGGGCGCCCCGAGGCGCCGACGGCCCGCAGCAGGTCGAAGTTCTGCATGTTCCGCGTGCCGATCTGGAGCATGTCGCTCTCCTCGGCGACGCTCTCCACGTCGCTCGGGGTGACGACCTCGGTGACCACCGGCAGGCCGGTGCGTTTGCGCTGCTCGGCGAGGAGGGCGAGACCCGCGAGCCCCAGTCCCTGGAAGCTGTACGGCGAGGTCCTGGGCTTGAACGCCCCGCCCCGCAGCATGACCGCGCCCGCCACGACGACGGCGTCCGCCGCGGCGCTCATCTGCGTCGTGCTCTCGACCGCGCAGGGTCCCGCGATCACGACGAACTCGGTCCCGCCGAACACGGTCCCGGCCTCGGACCCGGCCTCGGACCCGACCGCCACCTCGGTGGCGTCTGCGCGGAAGTGGCGGCTGGTGAGGCGCTGTGCGCCCGGAATGACGACGACGCGCTCGACCCCGGGGGAATTCTCCACGACTGCCGCGAGATCCGGTGTTCCGACTTCTTCGGTGATGAGCACGGTGATATCCGCCAGGGTGCTCGATTTTGGATCGACGCCGTGCCTCTGGAGAAGTCTGATGACGAAATCAAGCTGTTCACGGGTCGCCCGCGAACGCATTGCAACGATCATAGGAACCTTCCAGGGTGGGCTGTCGCGCGAGATTACCTACCGCCTGCATCCCGATAGCGGACACCACAGAGAAGTGGTCGCTGTACCGCCGTCTCGGGCTCTTTCTCCGAAGCGACTACAAACTGGAGGCTATCCAGAGCCCCGTGAACCGGACAGCTCCGTGGCAGGATTATGCCACCGCAATCAAAATGTCTTTGACGACCCTTGGCGGGCATGTTCTGATGACCGCGCGGAGCCCTCTCAGCAAATCCTGGAACCGTGTTATTCGCGGCGGATTATTACGGAGGGATGAATGGATCCCCCCGCATCAACGGAAGCCGCACAGAATTGAGAAGTGCGGTACTGCGATGCCGCGTCCGCGGCCAAGGGCTGCCCCGTGATCCCCGGCGGATCAGTGGCCGAAGGCGGCCGCGACCGCCAGGAGCGCGTCGTTCTCGGCCGGCGAGCCGATCGAGACCCGCACCCCGTCACCGGCGAACGTCCGTACCAGTACCCCGGCCCGGACGCAGTGCTCGCCGAAGGCCGCGGCCCGCTCGCCGAGCGGGAGCCAGAGGAAGTTGGCCTCGCTCGCGGGAACGGTCAGGCCATGGGCGGTCAGGGCGGCCCCGACCCGCTCGCGTTCCCCGATCGTGGTCTCCACCCGCGCCATCAGCTCACGCTCCGCCCCCAGCGCGGCCACCGCGGCGGCCTGGGCGACGCTGTTCACGCTGAACGGCAGGTATGCCTTGCGGATCGCCCCGGCCACGAGCGGGTGCCCGACCATGAAGCCCACCCTCAGCGCGGCCAGGCCGTACGCCTTGGAGAACGTGCGCAGGACCACCACGTTCGGCCGCCCGGAGGCGAGTTCGAGGCCGTCGGGTGTGCCGCTGTCGCGGACGTACTCCCGGTAGGCCTCGTCGAGGACTACCAGGCAGTCGGCGGGAACCCGGTCGAGGAACGTCCTCAGTGCGTCCTCGGCGACGACCGTGCCGGTGGGGTTGTTCGGGTTGCAGACGAAGATCAGGCGGGTCCTGTCGGTGATGGCGTCGGCCATCGCGGCGAGGTCGTGCACCCCGTCGTCGAGCGGCGTCTCCACGGCGGTGGCGCCGGAGAGCCTGGTCAGGATCGGGTACGCCTCGAACGAGCGCCAGGCGTAGAGGACCTCGTCACCCGGCTCGGCGACGGCCGCGAGGAGCATCTGGGCGACCCCGGCCGAACCGCAGCCGACGGCGACGCACTCCTCGGGGACGCCGTGGCGCGCGGATATCCCGGCGATGAGCTCGGCACAGCCGTTGTCGGGGTAGCGGTTGACTCTCAGCGCCTCCCGGCGGACGGCCTCCACCACCGCGGCGGGCGGCCCGTACGGGGACTCGTTGGCCGCCAGTGGGCAGGCCGGACCGGTCGGCGCGGGCATGGCCCTGCTCGGCCGGAAACTCACGATCCGGTCGAGGACCGAGCGGAATCGGGGGGTCTGCGCGGTGGTGGCCTCGGACATCTGGTGTCTGCTTTCTTCCGGTCCGACCAGGGGGGAGCCGCCGGGGCCGGCGGCCCCGGCGGGCGGCGTCTCACACGTCCGACGCACTTGGGCAGCTCCGGCGTCTCAGGCGTCCGGCGCGCACAGCTCGCTCAGCGCGGGACCCGAGTGGATGCCGTGCGCGCGGTTCATCACGACGTCACCCCACTCGGCCTTGATGGCACGGGTGTTGGCACCCCCGTAGCCGTTGACCACGGAGAACATGCCCCACAGGACGTTCCAGGGCTGCAGATCACCGTTCTCGTCGGGGAACAGCTCGGCGGTGGGCCGGACCCGGCGCTGGAGCACGAAGGGAGCGTCGAAGGCTGCCACGACCTGCTCGCGCCACTCCTCCGCGGTGAGGCCGGCCGTCCAGCCCAGCACCACGCCCCGGTTGCCGTACAGCGACGTCGGCTTGAGCACGAGTTCGTGCCGGTTGTCGACGGCGTGCTGGAGCAGGTCGACGCGCTCGCCGCCCTCCAGGGTCACCTGTCCCGGGCGGACCATCCGGGTCCACGGCAGCAGCCGGTCCACACTGGCCAGTTCCTCAGCGCTGAACAGCCCCCGGTTCTCCTCGTCGGAGAGCATCGCCAGGGCGCCCTTGCTGGCGTACGCGGCGGTGTCGAGCGGAGTGAAGATCTTGACCTCGCCGCGCTCCGCCGCGTTCAGAACCGGGTCGAACAGCTCGGGCCGGTCCACGATCTGCGAGATCGTGAAGGTCCTGAAGACGATGTCGACCGGCTTGTCCTCCAGCCAGACCCGGCCGTCGCGGACCTGGAGCTGCCCGACGTGGCAGGGGTGGGCCTCCAGGCCGATCCCGCGCCAGCGCTCGCAGAGCAGCCGCATGTACGCGACCTCGTTGTCGAAGTTGGCGGGCCAGTCGGTCAGCGCGACCACCGGACGGTCACCCGGCTGGAAACCGGACTCCACCAGGACGTTGTTCACCTGCTCGCGCAGGGTGTCCACGTAACCGAGGTTCCGGTCGGCGGCGAACTCGGCGAGCAGCGGGTGCTCCAGCAGCCCGCGGCAGATGTCGGCGTTGTCCATGCCGCCGATGGAGCTGCCGATGTTGAGTTCCAGCAGTTTGAACTGGTTGTCCTGGACGAACAGGTCGGCCCGCGCCTGGCGGGTCATCGCGGCCCCCCGGCCGCGCACCGCGGCGGCGACCTGGGGCTCGGTCAGGCCGGTGGCGCGCGCGAACGCGGCGAAGTCCCCGCCGAAGAGCAGGTCGGGCAGTCTGCTGAGCGCCCCCATGATGGTGGAGACGTCGCCGAAGGCCTGGACCCGCTCGGCGTGGCCGAGGAACACCGGCCGCGAGAGGTACGTCGCCTTGTAGAACGCGCGGAGCATCTCCGACTCCGGCAGCCTTCCGATCAGATCGGCTGCCTTGGCGCCGTTCTCGGTCACCCTGCTCAGGTATTCCGTGGTCAGTGACGCGCGGTCCATGCGGGTTCTCCTTCAGGTGGTGTGCACGGTCGGTGCCGGTGAGCGGGCGGGGCGGGTCAGCCGGGAAGCGGGAGTAGGGCATGGGGGTTGAGCAGACCCGCGGGGTCCCAGGCAGCCTTGACCGCGCGCATCAGGGCGATGTCGGCCGGGGAGCGGGTGAGGTGGAGATGCCCTGCCTTGGCGCGGCCGACGCCGTGTTCGGCGCTGATGCTGCCGCCCAGGCCGGCGACCCGGCGGAGGACCGCGTCGACGACCGCCGCCTCGTCGGCCGCCGCGACGCCGAGCAGGTTGAGATGGAGGTTGCCCTCGGCGAGGTGGCCGTACAGGTACGCTTCCGCCCGCCCGGCGAGCAGGTCGGGAAGCTCCGCGACGAACCGCGGCAGTTCGGGCAGCGGGACGGTGACGTCGAGCTTCAGCGGTGTGCCGACGGCGTTGACGGCCTCGGTGTGGCGCTCGCGGTAGGCCGCCAGGCGGCGGCGCCCGGAGTCATCCACCGCCACCGCCACATCCAGGGCACCGACCCGCTCCACCGCCTCGGCGAGTTCGCTCGTCGGGTCGCGCGTGCTCGCACACCCGAGGAGCAGGTAGACCGGGTGGGCGCGGCGGAACGGAGCGGCCAGGCCGCTGTGTTCCAGGACCAGCGCCAGGCCGTCGGCCGTGAAGAACTCGGCCAGTTCCAGCGACTCCAGACGGCGCAGCGCCGTCATCGCGCTCACCGCGGCGTCGAGGGAGTCGAGCGCCACGAGGGCGCTGACCCGCCGGGGCATGCGGGCCCGCAGGACCAGCCGGAGCCGGGTCAGCACGGCCAGGGTGCCCTCGCTGCCGACGAGCAGCCCGGCCAGGTCGTAGCCCGTGTTGTCCTTGGGCAGCCCGGCCAGCCGGTCCAGGACGCCGCCGTCGGCCAGTACCGCTTCCACGCCCGCGACGTTGGCCCTGGTGGTGCCGTGCCTGAGCACCCGCTCGCCGCCCGCGTTGGTGGCGGCCATCCCGCCCAGCGTGGCCGAGTCCCTGGAGGCGAGGTCGACCCCGAACTCCAGCCCGTACGGGCGGACATGGCGTTGGAGGTCCGCCAGCGTCACGCCCGCGCCGACGGTGACCTGCCGGCATCCCGGGTCGACCGGGCCGATCCCGGCCAGCCGCCGCGACGACAACACGACCTCGGTCCCGTCCCCGCTCGGGGTCGAGGCCCCGACCAGGCCGGTGTTGCCGCCCTGGGGCACGATCGGGACCCCGGCCGCGGCACAGATCCGCACCGTCCCGGCGACCTGGGCGGAGTCGGTGGGACGGACCACCAGCAGCGCCCGGCCGGTGTGGCGGCCGGTGAAGTCGGTCTCGTACGGGCCGCACAGCGCGGGTCCGGTCAGCACGTGCGCGTCCCCCACCACGGTCGCGAGCCGCCGGGCGAGCAGTCGCCGGTC
This sequence comes from Streptomyces sp. DvalAA-43, assembly GCF_900091725.1. Taxonomy (GTDB): domain Bacteria; phylum Actinomycetota; class Actinomycetes; order Streptomycetales; family Streptomycetaceae; genus Streptomyces; species Streptomyces pulveraceus. The sequence goes on from NZ_FMBW01000083.1 coordinate 63,146, forward strand.
CACCGGGGAGACCGACGGGGGTGCTTCTGGTCCGGTGGTCAACTGGCCGTCACCGCGGTGCTACCGGCCGCCTGGGCGGGCGGCTCGAAGTAGACGGCGTCGTCCGGCAGCTTGCGGTCGATGAACCACAGCATGGTGCCGCCGGCGAGTGCCGTGGCCGTGATCACCAGCCAGGGCAGCCGACCGTCCACCACGACGAGCGCGGTGAACAGGCTGGGCGTCAGCGCGTTGGCCAGGGCCCAGGAGGACTGGTACGCGGCCAGGTAGCGTCCGCGCAGCGCGGGCGGCGCGGCGGCCTGGGCCAGCGTGCTCGACGCGGGGCTGTGCACCAGCTCCCCGAAGGTGGCGACCACCACGCAGGTCAGCAACACCGCCATGATCACCACGGTGTTCTTCGGTCGGACCGTGCCGAGGACGATCTGTCCCACGAAGGCGACGACGAACAGTCCCGCCCCGGCCGCCGCCATCCAGTTGCGCCTGCGGAAGCGGCGTCGCGCGAACGCCGCGACCGGGACGCCGAGGACGGCGCAGAGCACGGTGTTGACCACGAACGCGCTGCCGATGATGCCCTGTGGCACGTGCAGCCAGCCGATGGCGAAGAGCGGGAGCAGCACCGTGAGCGAGGTGTAGCCGATGGCCATCAGCAGGTTGGCGAGGGTGAGGGTGAGGAAGGGACGGTCCTTGACGACCAGCCGATAGCCGCTCTTCTTCCTGGCGACGGGGCTGTGCTCGACCAGCGGGCTCGCCGGGGTGCGGGTGGCCAGTACCGCGGCGACCACGAAGGAACCGGCGTTCAGCCAGGCCGCGATCACATAGCCGGAGTTGCCCGCGGCGGCCAGGAGCAGCGAGGCGATCAGTGTGCCCGACCCGAGCCCGGCATTGCCCAGGCTCCGGGACAGGGCCTGCATGCGGTCCCGGTCGGTGCCGCCGAGGAGTTCGGAGAACCTGGCCTGCAACGTGGACGGCGCGGTCCTGGTGCCCACGGCGGTGACCAGCGCGAGCAGCGCGAACAGGGCCAGGCTGTGCGCGAGCGGGTAGAGGGCGAAGCCGATGGCGCGCAGCAGGTAGAGCGCGATCAGGACCTTCAGCGCGCCGAACCGGTCCACGGCGGCCCCGCCCAGCGGCAGCGCGACCATGGCGACCAGGCTGGTGACGGTGAGCACCAGGCCGATCTGTGCCAGTGGCAGGCCGGTGACGTACTTGAAGAAGATCAGGTTGAAGGGTACGTACATGCCCGACCCGGTCGCGTCGATGGCGATGCCGGCGACCAGTGCGCGTTCGCCCTTGAAGGATGGGCGCAGAAAGGACATCTGTCTCTCCAGGAGGAATCCGCGAGGGGTGGGCCTACGAGGTCGCCGAGACCGCGTAGAAGCCGTGGCCGTCCAGGTAGCGGGCAGATGTGCAGTCCCGGACGACGGTGCTCTCCGTCTCGTGCGTCAGGAACACCCGTAGCGGGAAGGTCCAGTCGTCGACGGAGCGGTTGAGCCGGTTGCCGGGCGTGACCCGGAACACGGCCTCGTGGAAGCTCTCCAGCCCCTGGAGGTCCGCCAGTTGGGGATAGTCGATGAGGTCGCCCTCGACCGGCGAGACCATGTTGACGATCCTGGCGTGCTTGAGCAGCTCGTAGTCGCCGTCCCACCGCTGGGCGAAGCGCTCGGGGTCGGCGTAGGCGTCGACGGTCCAGTCCAGCTGGCTCTCGCCGATCGCGTCCCCGGCCGGGACGTGGACGTCGGCGCCGCAGACCCGGGCGCCGGTCTCGACCAGCCGGGGGCCCTTCGGGGTCAGCTTGAGTTCGGTGTGCGCGGGCCCGTTCCGGATGCCCAGGGCGTCCAGGACCAGCAGGGTGTGCTCGACCAGCGCCTCCTGGTCGGTGCCGTGGCGGGGCATCAGCTCCGCCCCGGCCGGCAGGTCGCGGACGCCGTTGGCGCTGAGGTGGTGCATCTTCCAGATGTCGGTGACGTGGTGCCTGCCGTGCAGGCTCACGGTGTTGACGATGTACTCGCTGCCGACGAGGTACTCCTGCGCCAGCACCGCCTGGTTCTCCTGGCCCAGGACGCTGTGGGTCCCGTGCAGCTTGCCGAAGGCCGCGCGGACCTGGTCGGTGTCGTCGCAGAAGAAGATCCCGTCGTTGCCCGCGCTGCTCACCGGCTTGAGCACCACGCGGCCCGGGTTGCGGCCGTACCAGTCGAGCAGGGTGTCCGCGTCGGTGGCGAGGAGCTGTTCGGTTCCCGGTATCCCGGCCGCTCTGGCCGTCTCGATCATGCGGAACTTGTCCCGCCGGGTGAGGCTCTGCGCGGTCCCGTTGGTGGGCAGGCCGAGTTCCTCGCTGAGTTCGTCGGCGAGCATGACCGCGCGCTCGATGCCGGGCAGCAGGCCGATCGGCGCGTGTGCGTCGATGGCCGCGACCGTCGCGGCCACGTCCCCGTCGTGGACGATGTTGGCGACGAAGTCGTCCGGGTGGAAGCTCGGCGCGTAGACGTCCGGGATCGTCGGTGTGCTCTGGACGTGGACGCAGTCGACGCCCCGTGCGCGGAACAGCGGAGCCAGGCAGCGCGCGCTGGCGAAGGCGTCGACGATGACCATCGCACGACGGTCTGTGTTGGAAGTCATTGTCATCCCACTGTCGGTTGCGGACTGGCGGCGGAGCCACGTGAGGGGACCGGCCGGATGGTCGTGCGCGGCACGATCTCCACGCCGTCGCCGAACCTCATCAGGTCGTAGTAGGCGGTCGCCCGGACGTGGCGCATGGTGCGCAGGATCGCGATGGCGCTCTCGGCGGCCTCGTCACCCTGCACGATCGACTGGTCGTCGCCGACCAGCGCGGCGGTGATGACCACATGCCGCTCGATGTCCTGCAGGTCGGCGTCGAGCAGGACGTCGCGCGCGAACGCGATCTCGGGCTCGACGGCGGCCAGTTCGGCGAACGGCTCGGCGGAGACGGTGACCAGCTTGCGCATCGCCTTGCGGAACGCCTTGTGCTCGGGCTGGGTCCGGCCGGTGAGCGCCGCGGGCACGGCCGGAGGCTGCATGGTGGGCCGGACCACCGCGTCGTAGCAGGCCGACGACATGTCCCCGGAGTGGATCATGGCCGCGGTGAAGCCGCGGACCAGGACGGCGGCCTCCCGGAGGGCGGTCACCGCGGTGTCCCGGTCCCGACCGGTCAGGGCGGCGGTGGCCCGGGAGACCGCGGCCGCGGCCGCGAGGTTGAGCACGAAGTAGAAGTGGTGGGTGATGACCCACCTGGTCAGCTCGTCGTCGCCGACCCGGTACGGGGCCCGCTCCGCCGGGGCGGCGGCCGGGGGTTCCGGCGCGGGCGAACCGTCCTGCGGGCTCAGGCCCTTGAGGATCAGGACCATCGCCCTGACTTCGGCCGCCTGGTCGTTGAGGTCCAGCCGCGCGCCTCTGAGGTCCGCGAGTGCCCTGGCGATGACGGTCGAGATCTCCGAGACGCGGTACGCGTCGTCGATGTCCGCCGTGCGCACGCCGAAGTAGTCGTGGTTGGGGACGATCGGTATCAGCGACGCGGTGTCCATCGGGGTGACCGCGGCCTCGGCGGCGAGTCGCCCGGTCCTGGCGACGGCGGCGTCCAGCGCCTCGGGGAGGGCGGGCCCGGCCCCCTTCGGGTCCAGCAGCTGGTCCCGGAGGTGGGTCAGCGCGTCGACCGCCGCCGTCAGCGCCGCCCGCACCGGCGCGGAGGGTGCGGTGCGGCAGCTGACGGTGTTGTCCGAAGGGAGGACGACGATCGGGATGTCGGGGCAGGCGGGGGCCATGTGGGTTACCTCGGAGTCCTGTTCGGTGTCGGGGCGGGCTGGGGAAGGCCACGTGGTCATGGCGAGACGAAGCCGCGCGCCTCCTGGACGAACTGGGCGAGGTACCCGTCGTGCGGCAGGAACGGGTCCTTCCACCAGCCGGGGACCCTCCCGTGCAGGACGGTGCGGACACCGGGGGCGTCCAGCGCCTCGGCGACGAGCGCGGCATTGTCGGTGAGCAGGGTCAGCGCCAGTGAGCCGTCCAGCGGGCCGATGCCCTCCGACGGACGCCAGGGGGCCACCCATACGCAGGGGAAGGGCAGTTCGGCGCCGAGTCCCGGATGGTCGGAGCGGTCCACGCACATCACGGCGGGCCGCATCGCCACGGCATCGCCGCCGACCGCGGTGAGCGGGCCGTCGTCGTGGAACCGCCGCACCAGGTCGGCGCTGCCGTGCGCGCTCCGGTCCAGGGCCGCCCTGATGCCTTCCGCCTCCCGGCGCGGACGGACCGGGAGGACGGCGGCGTCGTCGGTCACCGGGTGGGCGGGCAGCCGCGCGAGCCGTTCCGCCAGCGCTTCGGCCAGGGCCCGGTGGTCGCCGGAGCAGAAGACGGCGGTGGTGTTGGTACACCGCACACCGCCGTCCGAGGCGACCTCGGCCACGACATGGTCCAGGGTCTGCTCGTCCACCCGCTGGTCGACCAGGATCTTGCTCCGGCCCGGTCCGCGCACCAGCACCCTGTCGTTGCCCCGGAGCCGGGCCACGGTGTCCTCGCTGCCGTAGACCAGGGCCAGGTCGGCGGTGTTCATCAGGGCGTCGGCGGAGGCGTGCGGCCCCGGGAGCACACTGATCCACCCGTTGCCGAGGCCCGCCGAGTCGAGCGCGAGCGCCAGCCTCAGCGGCGTGAACGGGTCGCGCGTGCCCGGCCGGACCGCCACCCGGTAGCCCATCGCGACCGCCTGGAGCCACGCGCCGTGGGTCGCCGGGTGGTTGCTGGGGGCCACCACACCGAGGACCGAACCGCGGCGCACCCAGCGGGCCGTGCGGCCCGCGCCGACCGGCGCCTGCCGGGCGACGACCTCGCCGAGCCGCCCGCAATCCGCGCCCACTCGGGCCAGCGACTGGCGGGCCACACCGATCGGGACGCCCGAGGCGAGGGCCTGGGCGCGGCAGTACGCCTCCGGCGTCAGCCCCCCGAGGGTGGCCCCGGCGAACAGCCGCCCCGCTTCGGAGAGCACCGCGAGGCGCTCGTCCGCGGACATGGGGGGCGCGTCGTGCATGGCCTTCACGGTCATCCTGGTCACCAGCGCCGGCGCCTCGTGGACGGTGGCGAGCGGCGCGCCGTCGACGCCGTGCAGCGTCCTGGTGTCCCGTGAGGGCCGCTCTTCTCCCCCGCGGAACAGGGGTACGGACAACGTCACGTCAGACCAACTCCTCGGGCGCCGGCCAGGCAAGGGCGGCCACGGACTCGCCGGTGGAGGTCGGTACGCGGAACTGGGTGCGCTCGGGATCGCTGACCTCGTGCCCCATCGCGTACCGCAGCCCGGCCGTCTGGATCGCCCGTGGCGGGCAGCCCTCCAGATAGACGCCGGCCTCCCGGTGCTCGTACAGGGCGTTGCCCACCAGGACGACCGCGCCGCGCAGTTCGGGCAGGTGCTCCATGGGTCCCGACACGATCGTCATCTCGCCGGGGAAGTCCAGCAGTTCGTCGCGCAGCAGGCTCATCGCGGCGGCCAGCCAGCGGCGGCAGTCGTCGCAGGCCGTGCCGGCGTGGACGTGGATGCCCTCGCGCGGCGGGACCAGGGTCACCGGGGCACGGTCGATCACGAACCCGGCCTCCTCGACGGTGACGCCCCTGACCTCGATGTCGGCGAGGTCGACCGGCCCGAGGCCGCGCCGATGGGCATCGCGCAGGTAGGCCAGCTCCCACGCCTGCACGCCCGCGACGGCCGCCATGGTGGCGTCCATCGCGACCGCGTTGCGCGAGGCGGAGACCAGACCGACCTCGCGGGAGCTGCCCTCCATGGGGTAGTTGCCCTCGATGACGGTCGTCGCGTCACAGACCAGCAGGTGCTGCGGGCGGAGCAGGTTGAGGTCGACGAGGGATTCCTCGACCCCGGCCATGTGCACGATCCGGGTGGTGAATCCGGGGAGCAGGCCGACCAGGTTCTTCATCGCGTTGGTGAGGACCACGCTGGAGTGGGTCCGTAACTGCGGGGCCCCGATGAAGAAGTCGCACTCCGTCACGATGTCGGGGATCGCGACCGGCACCCGCAGCGAGGTCGCGCCGGGGATCTGGACTATGCGCAGGGGCCTGTCGTCGAAGCTGACCACCTGGGCGTAGCGGTGGAGCGGGCTTCCGTCGAGGATCTCCTTGAGCACGTGGGTGCGCTCCGCGACGAAGACCTCGGCCCCGCGCGCCGAGGCCCGCTTCGCCACGGCGAGCAGCAGCTCGGGGCTGGTGCGGAAGCCCGGCTTGCGCTGGAACATGTTGGGCTTGATGACGACTCGGTCACCCTTGCCGACGTCCCGCAGGGGGTCGCCGAGCAGGTCGAGCACCTGCTCGACCGCCTGGTCGACCGCGGCGTCCGTGGGGTCGTCGACCCTGGTCAGTGCAACGGCCGTGAGATCGCCGGGCACCCTTCACCTCCCTTTCATGGGGGCACCGTCCAGGTGTGGTCAGAACTGCCATCCGTCGAAGACCACGGCACGGGACGGAGCCGCCTCGACGCCGGAGACCTTGATCGGCAGCGCCATCAGCTGGGCGACCGGGTGGGTGATCTGGTCGAGGTTCTGGATGTTCTCCAGGATCGGGATACCGGCCCCCAGCAGACGGCGGTGCACCTGGCCGCTGCGGTCGTCGGGCCGCTCGGTGATGCAGTCCATGCCGACGAGGACGACGCCGTTCTCCACCATCCAGTCCGCGGCCGAGGTGGTGAGGTACGGGGGCTTGTCCCAGTAGTCCTCACGCCCGAGGTAGCGGTTGGGGTGGTCGGTGCGGATCAGCAGGCGGTCCCCGGGCTGCCAGATGTCGCGCAGCGCCTTCTCCAGGTCCTCGCCGGTCACCGGGTCGAGGTCACGCTTGTCCGAGAGGTCCGCGATGCACGCCCGGCCGACGAACGTCTCCAGCGGGACCTCGTCGATTTTCTCGCGGTCCTCGAAGAAGTGATATCCCGATTCCACGTGCGTGCCGTTGTGCGGGAATATCTGCAGATCCGAGAAGGTCCGGCCGCCTTTGGCCGGGTCCGTCTCCGGAGTCATCGCCTTGCGGATACCGAATTTGGGGTACCAGGACGCATTGTAGGAAGGCATTCCCTGGTACCAGCCCTGGCTGATATCAATCATCTGCACGATGCGCTCCGTTGCTCGACCGGACGGGAGTTCCTCGCCTGTCCTGAGGGTGCGGTGCGGCCATCAGAGCACGGCTGGAGCAGGCCCAGCAATGACGTTCGAATCCGGTGGCAGGATCATGCCACCGCCCTGCCCCTCGCCCGCGGCCTCGGATAAACTGCGAAGAAGACCGCTCTGCCAATTCCATTTGCGGGCGACCGGGGGTGGCCCGTCAACCACCGGACATGTCACCCTCCGGGGCGCGGCGGTATTTGTCGCAGGCTTATCAATGGGAGGGCGGAATTCTCCTCGCCTGTTTCCCGCAGGTGTTTTCTGACGGCCTCCCCGCGGGACAGCCCTTACGCGAGCGCGGCGTCCAGCACCGACTCGGCGACGGACGTGCGGGCGTACAGCACCAAGCGGCCCACCCGGTGCGCGCTGACCAGACCCGCGTCGCGCAGCGCGGTCAGGTGCTGGGACACCCCGCCTGCGGAGAGCCCGGTACGGAGGGCCAGTTCGGTGGTGGAGGCAGGCGTCTCCAGTTCGGTCAGCAGCACGGTCCGCGAACGGCCGAGGACGGCGGCGATGGCGGCGGACCTCGTGACCGGCCGGGGCTCCCACAGCACGCCGACGCCGCGTGCCGGATAGGCCAGTTGCGGCGGCTCCGGCAGCGACACCCGCGTACGCAGTCCGGGCCCGGTGAAGGCCGAGGGGATCAATAGCAGCCCCGCACCCGCGGTCTTCCGGGACAGGGTCCGCTGCCGACGGGCAAGGCGGAGCGCGTTGTCGCCCCAACTGGACGACGGGTGAAGGTCGTTGAAGAGACGGGCGGTGCCGTATTCGGCGACCTGCCTGGCGCGATAGAGGACATCGGCGTCCAGCACGGTCCTGATCCGCGCCCAGTAGGGGGCGATCGCCACCTTCCAGTAGGTCTCGATCTCCTCCACCACCCGGGCCAGCCGGGCCTGCGGCTCGGCGTGCAGGGTGCGTAACCGGGTCCCCAACCCGCCCTGGTGGTGGCGGAGATGGTCGAGGTCGCGGCGTACCCGGTCGGCCGGCGTGGCCAGGATTCTGGCCAGCTCCTCCGCGAGTGTGGGGGCGGGCCCCGGAGGCGCGGGGTTGAGGAAGTCGGGCACGTACCCCGTGGGCGGGATCAGCTCGGCGAGCCAGCCCCGGTCCAGGCCGACGTCCACCACCCGGGGACGGACCTGCTCGGCCCAGCGTCGGTGCACGCCGTGTGCGGGACGGGAGTTCAGCAGCCTGAAGCTGGGTCCGATCTCCCACATCGGTGAGACGGCGAACCGCATCTGTGCCAGATCGCTCGCCGCGAAGGCCAGTTCCACCGACATGACGACCCACCTGGATTCAGCTGTGCCTTAATCAATGGCGGCCAGCGTATCCCAGGAAGACCATGCAGGCATGACCTCAAAGACGACAACCGTGGCCAGGATGGGCACTTGGAGACTCGGCGACCTGGAGCTCACCCGAATCGGCTACGGCGCCATGCGTCTGGCGGGCCCGAACGCCTGGGGGCCGCCGAACGACCGGGACGAGGCCCTCGCCGTCCTGCGCACCGTCGTCGAGGCGGGCATCACGCACATCGACACCAGCGACTACTACGGCCCGTACGTGGTCAACGAGATCATCCGCGAGGCCCTGCACCCCTACCCCGCGGATCTGTGCATCGCCACCAAGGTCGGCGCGCGCCGCACCCACGCCCGGGGCTGGCCCGCCGCCGTGTCCAGGCGCGAACTCGTCCAGGCCGTGCACGACAACCTCACCCGGCTGGACGTGCCGGCACTGGACCTGGTCAACCTGCGGATGACCCGCACCCTGGCCGCCGCCGACATCGTCGAGCCGTTCACCGTGCTCGCCGAATTACGCGACCAGGGCCTGATCCGGAACCTCGGGGTGAGCAACGTCGGCATCGAGCAGGTCAGGGCCGCCAGGAGGATCGCCCCCGTGGTCGCTGTGCAGAACCACTACAACGTCGCCTCACGCGGGGACGACGCACTCGTCGACTGGTGCGCCGAACAGGGCATCGCCTACGTGCCGTTCTACCCGCTGGGCGGCTTCCGCCCGCTCCAGGTCGAGGCCCTGGACCGGATCGCCCGCGACCTGGGCATGACCGCCCGGCAGACGGCACTGGCCTGGCTGCTCCAACGCTCCCCCAGCATCCTGCTGATCCCCGGCACCTCCTCGGTCGCCCACCTGTACGAGAACATCGCCGCTGCCGTCGAACTCCCCGGCCCCGCTCTGCGCACCCTCAACGCCCTGGGCGCCCGCCGGTAACAGCCGCCCGCCGGTATCAGCGCCCGCGGACGCCGGTCCGGCGGGTCAGCGCACCCGTCGGCGGCGCAAGGCCGAACGCACCGCCAGGTACCCCACATCGGCGACGAGGAGCAGGACGCCGATGGAAAGCAGGTACTGCATGCCCGTGACGGCCGCGCCGACGATGACCAGCACGATCGCGAAGACGAGCAGGACCAGGAAGAGGATCATGGTGCCATCCCTCCCCGGCCGGTGGCTGACACCGCTGACCAGGGGCCGGGCTCCGTGGTGAACGGAGCGCGGACGCACCCGCGTCCGAGGGTCAGGTGGTGAGCAGGCGGTCGAAGAAGGACCGGTACTGGCGCAGGGCCAGGCGGAGGTCCTCGGTGGCGACCTCCTCGCCGCGGTGCCACTGGCCTTCGAGTCCCTGCTTGTGATCGGCGAATGTGGTGGCGAGCAGCTGCATGACCTCGGCGACGAGCCCGTCCGCCGCAAGGACCGACTGCTGGGGGTCGTCGACGAATTCCTGCTGGATCCGCTGCCACCTGGCACGGAGGTCCTCCGTCTCCTGGGGCCCGATCAGCGGGGCGGATCCGGTGCTCTGCGCGGAGCCGGTGTCCTGCGGGGACCCGGTGTTCTGCGCGGACTCGTCGCGCTCGCCCGCGTCGGCCTCCCGCGGGCCGCCGGCCTCGTCGGTGATTCTGCTCCTGGGTGCCGCGCGGCCGGCATCGGGCGCGGCGGCCCGTTCGTCGGCCGCGTCCGAGGACTGTCGCGGTGCCTCTGCTTCGGGCCGGGCGATGTCCTCGGTGGACAGGGCTTCGCGGGTGGGCTCGGCGTACTCGTCGCGCCCGGTCGGTCCGTCTCTCTGCATGTCCCTTCACCTCCATGGGGTACGGCAGCCGCTCCCGGCCGCGGTGCTCTCAACGGTGTTCGTCGCCCGGCGAAGCGGTGTCGCCCCGCAGCAGCTCGTCGAAGAGTGCGCGGTAGTGGACCATCGCGGTCCGCAGCTCTTCCGTCGAGGTCTCCCTGCCGCCCGCGCGCTCGTTGATCTCGTGGGCGGCGCGGTAGTGCTCCAGGGTCCGCGAGTGCTCGACCGACAGGTCCCGCGTCTGCTGCTCGTAGCTCTCGGTCGGGTAGCCGCGCTCGCTCATGAGCGTGGTCACGAGGCGGTCCGCCTCGCCGACCGCCTGGTCGGGGCTGTCGACGAAGCGCTCCTGCACGCTGTTCCAGTCCCGGGCGTACTGGTCCCGGACCGTCGAGGGCAGTGGCCTGATGTCCAGCGCCTCATGCCGCTCTTCCCTGGCCTTGAGGTCACGTTCGGCCGCTCCGCGGCCGTGCTTCGCTTCTACCGTGCGTTCGTACTCCGGCCCGTAACGCTCTCGCAGATGCCGCCGCCGGGACATGGTCCGCAGTGCCAGTGCGATCAGAGCCACGACGATCACGGCAACCACGATGATGACGATGGTCGTCCACATCGAGTCCTCCACTCATCGCGAGTTCACGCCGACGGACGGGACTCAGGGGCCGATGAGGGGCACCGCAGCGGATCCTGTCGCTTGGCGTGCCACCTTTCAGGGTTCCATAAATTGTCCCGATTGTCCCCACGAGGTGTGGTCGGCTCTTCGTGAACTCGGTCCGCTCCTCAGGGACTCGTCCGACTTAGTCTGGATGTACGCCGCAATTTCCGGAGTACGTCATGATCGTCATCCTGGGGCTCATCATCCTGATCGTCGCGGTGGTCGTCGCCGTGGCCGGCGTCCTCACCAACGGCGGCAGCGCACACCAGCTCACCGACGGCTTCTCGGTATTCGGGTACCACGTGACCGGTTCCACCGGCACGCTGTTCCTCTACGGCCTCGTCGTCGGGGCACTGGCGGTGTTCGGGCTGAGCCTGCTCGTGGGCGCCGTCCGCCGCCCGTCCCGCCGCTCCAGAACCTCGCGAAGCCCGCACGGTGAGCATGGTCGGCCCGTCCGTGAGCCGACCGCGGAGCGCGACGGCGCGGCCGGTCCCCGCGAGACCGGCCGCACGGACACCGCGCCTGCGCGGGGGAGCGACCGGCCCCACGACGACCGCCCTGCCGCCCAGGACGGCGGCCGTCGGAGCAGGTGGCACCTGCTCGGGCACCGGTCCGCCCCCCAATAGCCCGGGTCACTCGCACAGCTCGCCGGCCCGGCCTGCCCGGTGCCCACCGGGCAGGCCGGCCCGGCGCCGATGTCGCACGAAAGGCGGCCACCCATGAGTATCGGCAAGAAGATCGCGCACAAGGCCGAAGCGGTCAAAGGCGGAGCCAAGAAGGCCGTCGGTCGAGTGACCGGCAGTCCGCGCCTGCGTACCGAAGGCCGGGGGGACCAGGTCAAGGGCAACGTCAAGCAGGCAGGGGCGAAGGTCAAGGACGCCTTCAGGCACTGACGGCCGCATCCCCCTGCACCACGACGCCCCGGCCGGCCCTGCCCGGCCGGGGCGGTCAGGCGAGGAGCTTCGTCTTCGCCCGCTGGTACTCCTCGTCCGTGATGGCGCCCCGGTCCCTGAGCTCGGCGAGTCTCGCCAGATCGTCGACGTGGCTGCCCTTCCTCGTGGCGTCGGCACCGGTCGCGTCGGAGGTGCCCGCGGCTTCCCGTACGTAGGCCTTGAAGGCGGCGTCGCGGTCCTGGGCCTCCTTGATGTCCCGCCTGCTCATGGACTTGCCGCGCACGATCACATAGACGAGCACGCCGATGTACGGCAGCAGCAGCGTCAGGATCAGCCAGCCCGCCTTGCCCCAGCCGCTGAGGTCGTGGCTGCGGAAGATGTCCGTGATGACCTTGAACAGCAGGAACAGCCACATGACCCAGAGGAAGAACCAGAGCATGGTCCAGAAGAGGTCGAGCAACGAGTAGTCGTCCACGGATCGCTCCTCGGTCAGCGCGAGTTCATCGCGGAGAACAGGTGAATGGTTAACCAGTCATATCACCACATATCTACGCCCGCTCGTTGTCGTTATGGATGGGTATGAGGTGCTCTGTGATGAGGGGTGCGGAGTACCGTGGAAGTGTCGAGGGAGGCCCGGCCTCCAGGAGGCGGGGTCGCCCGTGTCCATGAATCGGTGCGGTACACCGCATGAGAAGCGGCGTGAGCCGGCGTACGCACAGAGGCTCGCGAGGGCGCATGCACAGGGCAGATGAGTCCGCCCGCAGCCCGGTCGGGGCGATCGGCCGCGTCACGGTGCCGATTCCGTCCGATGGGCCGGGCGAAGTGCTGGTGGCCGTACGGGGTGGGTCCGAGGCCTACACCGCATGGTCGACGACGTCGATCGGCAGGGACGAGCGCGTCGTGGTCGTCGACTCGGTGTCGGCGCGCGGCGTGTTGGTGGAGCGCCTGCCGTCCTGAGCCGAAGCGGACGAAGTGGCTGAAGCGGTCGCACAGCCCACGGAAGCAGTGATCCACGAAAGCAGTGACCTACGGCAGGAGTCCTCCGATGTTCTTCTGGCACGTTCCCGCCCCCAACGAGGCGATGCTCATATCCGGGTCCAAGGGGCAGACCCTGGACACCCAGTTCCGGATCGTCACCGGGCACGGCAGCTTCGTGCTCCCGGTGAAGCAGAAGGCGCGCATGCTCTCCCTGGCGCTGCGCGAGGCGGAGATCACCGAGGACTGCGTCACGCAGCAGGGCATCCGCCTCAATGTCCGCGCCGTGGCCGTCTTCAAGGTCGGCGACGACGCCGTCTCCATCGCCAACGCGGCCCGCCGCTTCCTGACCGAGCAGGAACAGATGGAGGAGCTCGTCGGGCGGATCTTCGCCGGGCACCTGCGTTCCATCGTCGGCGGACTGACCGTGGAACAGATCATCCGGGAGCGCAACCGGGTCTCCCAGGAGGTCATCGCGGGCAGCCACGGCGAGATGGAGAAGCTCGGCATCGTCGTGGACGCCCTCCAGATCCAGGAGATCGACGACGCCACCGGCTACATCAGGAACCTCGCCGCCCCGCACGCCGCCGCGGTCGCCAGCCAGGCCCGGATCGCCGAGGCCAAGGCCGACCAGGAGGCCAGCCAGCGCGAGCAGCAGGCCGCCGCGCTCAAGGCGGAGTACGAACGCGACACCGCGATCAAGCGGGCCGGCTTCCTCGCCGAGACCGAGCAGTACAACGCCCGCGCCGCCCAGGCCGGGCCGCTCGCCCAGGCCAAGGCCTCGCACGAGGTCATCGAGGAGCAGACCGCGCTGGCCGAACGGCAGGCCGCGCTCGCCGCGCAACGGCTGGAGGCGGAGGTACGGCGCCCGGCGGACGCCGAGGCGTACCGGCAGCGGACCCTGGCGGAGGCGGCCCGGGACCGGGCGAAGTTCGAGGCCGACGGCAACGCGTACACCGAGCGGGCCCTCGCCCAGGCGCAGGCCGACGCCAACAGCGTGCGCGCCGCCTCGCTGCGGGACGGCAACCAGGAGCTCATCGCGGCCAACCGCATCGTGGAGAACCTGCCCGCACTGGCGGACGCCGCCGCCCGCGGCATGTCCGGCGCCGACCTCACCGTGCTCAACGGCACCAGCGGCGTCAACGAGATGGCGGCGGGCGTCGTCGGCCAGGGGCTGGCGATCCTGCACGCGCTGCAGCACGGCGCGAACCCGGTGAAGCCGCCGGCGGTCGACGGGAAGGCCACGTCCGTGCCCCGTATCTCCGAGACGAACACCTCCTGATCTCCGGGAGGGACCGGACGGACCGGACGGGGACCCGTTCCGGCCCGGCCCGGATGACGGCCCGGCGAACCGGAGTGGTCAAAGGGGCGCCGGACATGCCGTAGAGTTGTGTTCACCGACGCGGGGTGGAGCAGCTCGGTAGCTCGCTGGGCTCATAACCCAGAGGTCGCAGGTTCAAATCCTGTCCCCGCTACTGAAGGAATCAGGCCCGGCACGCATGCAGCGTGCCGGGCCTGATTCGTTTCCGCGCATGGGCCCGCACGAAGGCGGGTACGTGCGCCGCACCGCGGGTATCCCTCTTTCGGCGGATGAGGAGTCGCAGCTCCGTTCCGCTCCGGCGAGCCTGGGGGTGGGGCGCGGTACCGTCCGCAGCCGCGCGCGTACCGGGCAGGAGACCACAGGTGTGGAAGCGGGAGAAGCGGCGCGGCAGACATGCCGGGGGCGGTGCGCGCACCCGGAGCTTCGTACGCAAGCTGCCCGCCCTGATGATTCTCGGCGGGCTGGTGTTCGACTCCTTCACCCCGCAGACCTTCACCGCCATTCCGCTGTTCGTGGCCGCTCCGCTGATCGCCGCCCCGTTCTTCTCGCTGGCCAGCACCATCCGCACCGGTATCGCCTCGATGCTGGCCGTCATCGCGCTGCGGCTGTACAGCAGTACGTTGCCGCAGGTCGTGCCGTTGATCGAGCTGCTCACCCTGGCCACCGTCTCGGTCCTCGCCGTCGTGATCAACGGGGTCGTGCGGCGCGGCAACGAGCAGCTGGCCTCCGCGCGGTTCATCGCGGAGACGGCCATGCGCGCGGTGCTGCCGCAGCCGTCCGACCGGATCGGCGGACTGCAGGTCGCGGCGCGGTACGAGGCGGCGCAGGCGGACGAGTTCGTCGGCGGTGACCTGTTCGCCGTATCGGACAGCCCGCAGGGGGTGCGGCTGGTGGTCGGGGACGTGCGGGGCAAGGGGCTCGAAGCCGTGGAGACGGTGGCGGTGGTCATGGGGGCGTTCCGCGAGGCGGCGGAGCAGGAATCCTCGCTGGAAGGGGTGGCCGGCCGGCTGGAGCGGGCGCTGGCGCGGGAGGAGGCGCGGCGGGGCGGGCTCGATGTGCTGGAAGGTTTCATCACCGCCGTGCTGGCCGAGATCCCGTCCGGGCTCTCCCGGGTGCGCATCGTCAATCGCGGTCACCCCGAACCGATCCTGCTCCACCCGGACGGGGCACTGGAGGTGCTGAAGCCCTCGGTGCCCGCGCTGCCGCTCGGCATGGGCCTGGGGGCGTGGCCGGAGCGGACGGACGAGTGGGATCTGCCGGCCGGGACGACGTTGCTGCTCTACACGGACGGGCTGTCCGAGGCGCGGAACGCCGAGGGGGTCTTCTACGACCCGGCGGCCCGGCTGCGCGGGCGGATCTTCCCGGGGCCCGAGGAGCTGCTGTCGGCGCTGACCGACGACGTGCGGCTGCACACGGGCGGCGAGACGACCGACGACATGGCGCTGCTCGCGGTGGTACGTCCCGCGGCGGGGCAGCCGGACCGGCGGAGGACCGTACGGATCGTGGGCGCGGAGACGGCGTGAGGGGCGGGGCGCGTGATGCCACCCTGTGTAATCGAAAGGCGCCGCTCCGCATAACGTTTGACGCAACGTCAGAAACGGGGTAATGGCTGAGCCGCGGTCAACTCGTCCGAGTCCGCCCGCTTGTGTCCCGTAAAGTCCAGGCCAAAGACGTGAACGATCAGTGGGAACAGCTTGGAATAGGACCCCGGTGTCTATTAACGTTCGATAACGCAGCGCGGTCGTCCCAGCCGTCGTCAAGGGCGGCACCGTGCGCGAGCGCCGAATTCCGCAAGGGAACCGGGGAACCACCTACATGGGGTGAATCGGACACCTGTGTCTCGTGAGAGACGGAGGGGTCCGTAGGAGACCTTCCTGCTCCGAACCCGTCAGCTAACCCGGTAGGCGAGAAGGAAGGAAAGGAGTGCGCCCCCGTGGCGTCCAACAAGCCTGCCCCCGAGGCCCCGTCCTGGTTCCATCCCGACCACGGCACCGGCCATGGAGCCGGTCACGGCACCCTGCCGGACGCCGGTTACGGCGCAGAATTCGCGCCCGCACCCGCCGGGACGGCGACGGCCTTCGCGCCCACCGGGCCCGCGACGGCGTTCGTGCCCACCGGGCCGACGGCGGCCTTCGGCACCGACTACGGCACGGATCACGGCACCGAGCCGGGCGGTGACTTCACCGGCGAATTCAGCGGAGACTTCGGCAGCGAATTCGGCGGCGACTTCCGTTCCGAGGCCAACACCGGTGATTCCGAACGCGGTTGGGACGAGTGGAACCCCACCGAGGAGACCGTCCGCCCGGTGCGCGGCAGGCACCGCGTCGCCAAGCAGCGCAACGGTCTCGCCCGCAGCTCCACGGTGCTGGGCGTCGGCGTCATAGCGGCGGTCGGCGCGGGCGGCATGGCCACCGCGGCGGGCAAGCCGCCGGTCTCCATCTCGGTTCCCGACTCCATCAAGGACAACCTCCCCGACGCCAAGTCCCTGCCCGGCGTGGGCTCCCTGTTCTCCGACGGGTCCGGGGCCGACAAGACCGCGGTCACGGCCGCCTCCGCCCCGCTCACCACCGCCGGCATCACCACAGCCGAGGCCGAGCAGGGCACGACGGACGCGGGCGAGGCGCTCCGCGCCCGCATCCTCCAGCAGGCCGAGCAGCAGCAGGACTCCGCCGACGCCGAGGCCAAGGCCGCGCAGGAGAAGGAAGCCGCGGAGAAGGCCGCCGCCGAGGCCAAGAAGCAGAAGGACGAGGCCAAGGCCAAGGCCGAAGCCGAGAAGAAGAAGGCGGAGGAGGAGGCCAAGAAGAAGGCGGAGGCCCTGCGGCTCGCCAAGCTCGCCGCCAGCTACGCCATCCCGACCTCCTCGTACACGATCACCTCGACCTTCGGCGAAGCCGGTTCGATGTGGTCCTCCGGCCACCACACCGGCCTCGACTTCGCGGCTCCGACCGGCACCCCGATCAAGGCCATCCACAGCGGCACGGTCAAGTCGGCCGGCTGGTCCGGCGCGTACGGCTACCGCACGGTGCTGGAGCTCGACGACGGTACGGAGCTGTGGTTCTGCCACCAGTCCTCGATCGGCGTCAGCGTCGGTCAGAAGGTCAGCACCGGTGAGACCATCGGCCGGGTCGGCGCGACCGGCAATGTGACCGGGCCGCACCTCCACCTGGAGGTCCACACCGCCGGCGGTACGGGCATCGACCCGATGGCCTGGCTCCGCGGCAAGGGCCTCAACCCCTGAGCCCGGACCCGAACCTCTGAGGCGACACCCGCCCACCTGCGAGGTGGGCCGGTTCGCCGCCCGATGAACCCCGGCAGCCCTGACGCTCACCCCCCGACGTCAGGGCTGCCGGGCTGTTGTGAGCGGTCCGGGAACCGGGTGCGAGTGGTTGCGCGAATCCGGTGTGAGCGGTTGCGGGAACCTGCTGCGAGGGGTAGGGGAACCTGAGGCGTGCGGTGTGGAGAACGGCGGACGGGCGGAATAGCGGACCCGTCGGAAGGCGTTGATCCACTTATGACTTCTCTTCGCAAGCTGGGCGCCTCCGACCTCCAGGTCTTCCCGCTCGCCCTCGGCGGCAACGTCTTCGGCTGGACCGCCGACGAGGCGCAGTCGTTCGCCGTGCTGGACGCCTACGTCGCGGCCGGCGGCAACTTCATCGACACCGCCGACGGCTACTCCGCCTGGGTGCCGGGCAACGAGGGCGGGGAGTCGGAGACGGTCATCGGCAAGTGGCTCGCCTCCCGTTCCCGCCGCGACGACGTCGTGATCGCCACCAAGGTCTCCACCCACCCCTCGTACAAGGGGCTCGCGCCCGCCAACATCAAGGCCGCGGCCGAGGCGTCGCTGCGCCGGCTCGGGACCGACCACATCGACCTCTACTACACGCACTTCGACGACGAGACCGTGCCGGTCGAGGACATCATCACCGCCCTCGACCAGCTGGTGAAGGAGGGCAAGGTCCGGCAGATCGCCGCCTCCAACATCAGCCCCGCGCGGCTCCAGGCCTCCCTGGACTTCTCGGAGCGCGAGGGGCTGGCCCGCTACGTCGCCCTTCAGCCGCACTACAACCTGGTCTCCCGCGACACGTACGAGGGTGAGCTCCAGGACACCGCCGCCCGCGCCGGGCTCGCCGCCGTGCCGTACTTCGCCCTGGCCTCCGGCTTCCTCACCGGCAAGTACCGTCCGGGCGCCACGGTGGAGAGCGCGCGGGCCGAGAGCGTGTCCAAGTACCGGGATTCGGAGCGGGGGCAGAAGGTCCTGGCCGCGCTCGACAAGGTCGCCAAGGAGCACGACGCGCAGATCGCGACCGTCGCGCTGGCCTGGCTCGCGTCCCGGCCGACCGTGGCCGCGCCGATCGCCTCGGCCCGTACGGTCGAGCAGGTGCCCGCGCTGGTGGCCGTCGCGGACCTCTCGCTGACCGAGCAGGAGCTGGCCGAGCTCACCGAGGCATCCGCCTGACGCACGGCCGTCCTACTGCGGCTGCTGCGGCACCAGATAGGGGTTGTCGACCGGCCCGGGGCCCTGCCCCGGGCCGTGGCCGTGGCCGTGGCCGTCGTACTGCGCGTACTGAGTGGGGTGCCCGTGCTGCGGGTGCTGCGCATGCGGCGGGAACGGCTGGGGGTACGGGGGCGGCGGGTACGAGGGGCGCAGGCGGCCCGTCGCCTGTGCCGCGTACGTCAGGGCGGGCGAGGCCACCTCTCTGCGCTGCCAGAGGTGGTGCAGGAGCTCCAGCTCGCGTGCGGCGAAGTCCGGTCCTGCCGTGCCGCGGCGGGCCTGCAGCCGCAGCGAGGCCAGGGAGGTCGCGAACGACTCGTACTCGGCGACGGCCTGCGCGGCCGCCTGGCCATGGGCCTTCGCCGCGGCCTTCGCCTGGACGGAGGGCGCGGGGACGGGGCCGTACGGGCCCTGCCAGGAGCCCCGGGCCGCGACGGCGTACTGCCGACGGGCCGCGTCGCGGGCCAGGCCGCGAGCCCGCATCGAGGCGAGGGCGAGCGGCTCCGCCGGGGTCAGCCAGCCGGCCGCCGCGTAGGCGGGCAGCTCGGCGGCGAGCGTACGCAGCTCCCGCTGGCGCGACCAGATCACCAGCCAGGTGACCAGGCCGAAGACCGGGACCATGAACACGCCGTACACCGCGTAGAAGCCGTACGGACTGAAGACCGCCGACCCGTTCCACAGCGCGTGCATGCCCATGGCGAGGACGAGCCCGAGCAGCGGCAGCGCGATGCGGCGGACGCGGGCCCGGCGCGGGGCGGCCGCGGCGAGCCCGAAACCTATGCCGGTCAGCACCGTGAAGAGCGGGTGCGCGAACGGCGACATCACCGCCCGTACGAAGAACGTCGCGGCCGTCACCGATACGACGCCCGTGGTGCCGATCTGCTGATCCTCGCCGAAGGCGTTGCCGAGGTAGAGGATGTTCTCGGTGAAGGCGAAGCCGCTCGCGGTGATACCCGCGATCACGACTCCGTCGACGATCCCGTGGAAATCCCGTCTTCGGAACAGGAAGATCAGCAGGACCGCGGCGGCCTTGGCGCTCTCCTCGACGACCGGGGCTATGACCGTGGCGCCGAGGGTGTCGGCGTTCGTCGGATCGGCGGTGGCCGTGGCTATCCAGCGGGTCGCGAACGAATTCGCGAGGATCGCGACCAGGGCGGCGGCGAACGCACCCCACGCGAAGGCGAACAGCACATTCCGCCAGGGGCCCGGATCGACCCGGTCCAGCCAGCGGAACGCCGCCGTCAGGAGCGGCACCGGCAGCACGGCGAGACCGAGGCCGACGAGGAAACCCTGGGTGCCGGTCTGATCGCGGACCAGGGCCAGGATCGCCAGACCGCAGAGGGCGAGCACCGTGAACACCGCCACGACGCGGAACGTCCGGCTGCGCCACACCCTGCCGACGCGGCGCGGCCGGTAGCGCCAGTGCCTGCGCTCGGGGACGGCCGCCAGGATCTCGCCGACCCGCTGCTCCTGGAGGAGCGGGACGGCCGGCTGCGACTGCCGCTGCTGGACAGACCCGTCGGACACCACGCAATGACCCTAACCAGCGGCACTGACACCTGACCATGGGGCGACCGGCCGTCCATGGGGCGGAGGACCGGCCGACCCATGGACCCGGGCCCGCGCGCCGGTTGGTTGCCGCACGGGCCGCCGCAGTGGACTACGAACGGCTCAGCAGCGGGCGAAGAGCAGGTCGTGCACGACATGGCCCTTGTCCAGGCCCTGCCCCTCGAACCGGGTCAGCGGCCGGAACGCGGGCCGGGGCGCGTAGCCACCGTCCGCCCGGGTGTTCTCGAAGAGGGGGTGCGCGGTCAGCACCTCCAGCATCTGCTCGGCGTACGGCTCCCAGTCGGTCGCGCAGTGGACCACCGCCCCCGGCTTCAGCCGCTGCGCCACCAGATCGAGGAACTCGGGCTGGATCAGCCGCCGCTTGTGGTGGCGCTTCTTGGGCCACGGGTCGGGGAAGTACACCCGCAGCCCGTCCAGCGAATCCGGCTTGAGCATCTCGCGCAGCAGGATGATCGCGTCACCGTTGGCCACCCGGATGTTGGTCAGGCCGTTCCGGTCGGCGAGACCGAGCAGATTGCCCTGGCCGGGGGTGTGCACATCGACGGCGAGGATGCCCGTGCCCGGGTCCTCGGCGGCCATCTGCGCCGTGGCCTCGCCCATGCCGAAGCCGATCTCCAGCACGGCCGGGAGCCCGTCGAACAGCTCGGGCAGATCGAGGACGCGCTGCCCGTCGATGTCCAGGCCCCACTTCGGCCAGAGCCGCAGCAGGGCGTCCTGCTGTCCGGGGGTGACGCGGCTGCGGCGCGGCTGGAAGCTACGGATCCGGCGCTCGTGGTGCGAACCGGCGGGGTCGATGGCGGGCCCGCCCGGGAAGCGCGGCTCCTGGCGCAGCCTGCGCTGCCGCTCGAAGGAGGCGGCGCGCAGCTCGTCCGGGATCCCGGCGGCGGCCGGACCGTCGGCGGGATCCGCGGAAACGGCGTCGGGCGCCGGGGCGGAAGGGCTCGCGGCGGGGCGCTCGGGGGAGTCCTCGGAGAGGTTCGCGGAGAGGCCCTCGGAGGGGTTCATGGGCTCAGACACAATGCCCCGATTCTACGGCGGGCGGTCTCCACCCCGTCTCCCGCGCCCGGAACAGCGCCCTGCGTGCCACCTCCCGCCCGATGGGCAGCGAGGCCGTCGCGGCGGGCGACGGGGCATTCAGCACATGGACGGTGTGCGAGGCCTCGCGGATCAGGAAGTCGTCCACCAGCGTGCCGTCCCGCAGCACGGCCTGGGCCCTGACCCCGGCCGGTGCCGGTCTGAGATCGGCCTCCGTCACCTCGGGCAGCAGCCGCCGCACGGCCTGGGTGAACGCGTGCCTGGACAGCGAACGGCGGACCTCGCCCGCCCCGTACCGCCAGTGTCTGCGCGCGATCCGCCAGGTGCCGGGCCAGGCCAGGGTGTCCGCCAGCTCGCGGGGGCGCACGACCGGCCAGCCGTACCCCTCGCGGGCCAGGGCCGGGACCGCGTTCGGCCCGACGTGGACGCTGCCGTCGTGGCCCCGGGTCAGATGGACGCCGAGGAACGGGAAGGCCGGATCGGGCACCGGATAGACCAGGCCGCGCACCAGCTCCGGCCGCGCCAGCTCGTAGTACTCCCCCCGGAAGGGCACGATCCGTATCTCCGGGTCGTCGCCCGCGAGCCGTGCCACCCGGTCGCAGTGCAGCCCGGCGCAGTTGACCAGCACCCGGGCCCGCACCACCACGCCGTCCGCCGTACGCACCGCCACGCCCCAGGGGCGCCGGTCGATCGCGGTGACCTCCGCCCCGTAGCGGATCACGCCGCCCGCCCCGCTCACCTCGGTGGCGAACCGGGCCGCCACCGCCCCGAAGTCGCACACCCCGGTCGATCCGACCCGGATCGCGGCGAGGCCGCTCACCTGCGGCTCGTACTCCGTGATCTGGGCGGGGCCCAGCTCGCGCACCGGCAGCCCGTGCTGCCGGCCGCGCTGGACCAGGGCGTGCAGCCGGGGCAGCTCGGAGCGCTCGGTCGCGACGATCAGCTTGCCGGTCACCTTGTGCGCGATGCCGTGCTCGGCGCAGAAATCGACCATCTCGGCGGCGCCGCGCACCGCGTAACGGGCCTTGAGGGAGCCGGGGCGGTAATAGATGCCGCTGTGGATCACTCCGCTGTTGCGCCCGGTCTGGTGCCGGGCCGGGCCGGGCTCCTTCTCCAGGACCGTCACCCGGGTGCCCGGAGCGGTGCGCGTGATCGCGTACGCCGTCGACAGACCGACGATTCCGCCGCCGATCACCAGCACATCGCAGTCGTACGCCGCGTGCGTCATCATCACGCCACCTCCCACCCCGATAGTGCACTGACCCACTGACAACGCACTCAAACCCGTGCGGCCCAGCGTGGCGCCCAATCTTTACGGCCCTTGGTACGAAGGACGCCGGATGGATGCCGGGCGGATGCCGGATGGACACCGTCCGTACGCCCCCGACCGGCCGGCCGGTCCGGTTACGCGGGTGCCACCAGGAGCGGCCGGGCCCGCTCCCGCAGCTCGGCGACGCGCGGCTCGTGTCCGTACGGTTCGAGCCGGTGCAGCAGGTCCCGTACGTACTCCGTGGTCCGGGCCGAGGAGATGCGGCCGGCCACCTCCACCGCCCGCGTACCCGCGGCGCAGGCCGCGTCCAGATTGCCCGACTCCAGCTCGGCCACCGCCGACACCACGAGCCGCAGCCCGTGCGAGCGGACGAACTCCTCGGTGGGCCGGGACAGCGCCTGCTCGGTGAAGCGCCGCACCTGCCGGGGCGCCTTCAGATCGAGGTGGCACTCCGCGGCATCGGCCGCGAACCTGTCGTACGAGTAGAAGCCCAGCCAGGACGGGTCCGCGTCGCCGTCCCGGGAGCGCTCCAGCCAGCCCTCGGCGGCCTTCAGCGCGGACCCGGCGGCCGCCGCGTCGTTCGCCTTGGCGTGGGCCCGTGCCTCCACCAGACGGAAGAAACTCATGGTGCGGGCCGTGGCGAGGCCCCGGTTGCGCTCGACGGCGGCCTGCGCGAGGTCGACCCCCTCGTCGGCGAAGCCGCGGTAGGTCGCCTGGAGCGACATCGACGCGAGGACATAGCCGCCGAGGGGGACGTCCGCCGCGGCGCGCGCGAGCCGCAGCGCCTGGATGTAGTAGCGCTGCGCGGCCTCCTGCTGGCCGGTGTCGAAGGCCATCCAGCCGGCGAGCCTGGTCAGCTCGGCCGCCGCGCCGAAGAGCGCCCGGCCCACCTCGTCGCTGTACGAACCGAGCAGCAGCGGCGCGGCATCGACCCGTAAACACTCGGGAACCATGGAGGAACGCCAGTCCCCGCCGCCGTACTTGGAGTCCCAGCGGCGGGCGTCCTGGGCCGCCTCGCGCAGCTTGGAGACATCGCTGTGGCCGACCCGCAGCGGGGAGATGTCGCTGGTGGTGCTGGTGGTGCTGACCGCGGGGGCGGTGACGGCTGCGGACGACGGCGCGGATGCGGAGGCGGCCGCGGCCGCGGATGCGGATTCCGGGCTCGGCTGGGTGGGGATGGCGGGTGCCTGGCGCGTACCCAGTGCTCCCAGCGTGCCCAGTGCCGTCCGGGCCGCCTGGGCGTTCAGCGCGGCCTGGGTGCCGGATCTCGGGCCAGCCCCGGACGCCTGCTGCGGGACGGGCACCGGCTCGGCGGGCCTCGCCGCCTTGCCCGGCGGGCTCTGCGCCCCTGCACCGCTGCGTGCGCCCCGTGCGCCTTGGGGGCCGGGGGTGGTCGCCCCGGTCGATGTCGCGTCCCGTGCCACCGTCGCGTCGGCGGGGGATATCAGCCAGCGGGACGCGGGAGTCGCGTACGCACTCACCGAGAACGAGCCCGCGAGCGACTGCCAGATCCCGCCGCCGCCCGCCCGCCGCCCGGCCAGATCGAGCCGGTACAGCTCGGTCGCGGAACGGACCGCCTCGGCCACATCGCGCGGAAAGGCCAGCCCGACCTCCGGCGCCGGATCGGCGTCCGCGAGCCCGATCTCGTGCAGCGGGACCGGCCGGCCGAGCTTGGCGCCGATCGCCGCGGCGATGAGATGGGGCGCGGCGCCCTGCGGCACCATGCCCTTGGAGACCCACCGGGCCACCGAGGTCTTGTCGTACCGCAGTGTCAGACCGCGCTGCGCCCCGAGGTCGTTGACCCGCCGGGCGAGCCCGGCGTTGCTGATTCCCGCGAGGGCGAGAACGGTTCCGAGCTTCTCGTTCGGTCCGCGTTGCTCCCTGGACATGCGCCACCCCTCGACACACAGACGGCAGCCGCGTCACCGTTGCGGCGCGCGGCATTCGTACCGTGTCCTCCCCAGTGACGGGCCCCGGCACTCCGGCCGCACACGCATATGGCCGAGCCCCGAGGAATATGCCTCCTGCAGAGAACCTCAGTAAACCCAGCGTAGTTCGCCGCATCCCTACCGTTAAGGGGCAGACGTCCGTATGGCGGGATTGTTGTCGGTGCGGATGCGGGCAGCGGCCCGGGTACGGTCCGGGCACGGCTCCGGTACGGCTCGGCTGCGGTGCGCGTCCGGTCCGGACGCGGGGTGGACCGGGCCCGCGGCCCGCCCGACGGCGCACGGGAACGGCACGTCGAGGCGCTGTCCGTACGTGGTGACAGCGTTGTGCGCGGAGCTCCGCACGTGCTCCTGGTGTGTGGCCGTGCGCCCGGCCGTGCGCTCTCGTCGGGCAGTTTCGGAAGCGTTTCCATGGGTGCTGCGTGGGTCGGCCCACTGCACGCGACTCAGTGGGCTGGGGGACACTGCCGCCTCATTCCCCGCAGGCGGCGGACCGGTCCGGGAGGTGAACGACGCCTCCCGGACTGTGCATCGGCGGTTCCGGCGGAGATCGTTCGCGGCTGCCGGAGGGTTCGGAGGGTTCCGGGAGGCATTCGGGAGGTTTCGGGGAGCGAAGCGGGGCGAAAGTGGACGTCTGGCGTGGCGAGTTGACCTTCGCGGAGTTCCGAGCTGCGCCAAGAATGGCCGAATGTCGTCGGTCGTCCGAGGTTGGGCTGCCCGTTTCGCGGACATCTCTCCGATCGCCCGGCGGCTGCCTGTCGACGGCTCCCGCGCCGCGCGTGGATGGCTGGATTTCAGCCAGTGGATCTGGCTCATACGGGGATGCCGATCCGCCTGGTCCGTAAGTCGGTTGGTGGGTGCGGTGGTCGGTGCGGGACCGTGCGTGGCGCCGTACCGCCGGAAGCGTCGCCCGTTTCCCGCGCGGTATGCACCCGCCCGCACCCGGCTCGGTCACCCGTCCGGCCGGGCCTTTGCCAGGGGCGCATGCCCTTCCGACGTGCGCCCCTACGGAGCCCCTCCTGTGCGCCGTTGTCGTGGCAGCATGTTCGCAACGGCGCCGCGCGTTACCGGAGTTCTCCCGATACAGCCCTGCTGTGCCGTTTTGTCCACAGCCTGTGGAGGCGGCGATGCGTTGGTTGGTGGGGTGGAGCAGTATCGCCGCGAGCTTCGGTACGGCCGGTGCGGTCGGCCCCGGCGACGAGGGACGCACGATGCACCCCGTGGGCTCCCAACTCCTTTGGGGCGACCCGGATCCGCTCTGGGCCGTGGGGGACTGGCGCCCCGACGAGATCCGGCGCACCACGGTCGAGACCACTGAGGGTGCGCCCACCGCCCGGATGGCCGTCCTCGGCTGCTGCAGCGCCACCGACGAACAGCTGCGCTCCGGCCTCCTCGCCGCCCGCGGCGGCGCCCTGCGCCACCTCACCTCCTGGCCCGGCAGCTACACGACCGTCGTCCAGATCGGCCGCCGGATCACCGTCATCGGCGACCTCGCCGGAGCCCGCCCCGTCTTCTACACGCCCTGGGCGGGCGGCACGGCGTACGCCACCGCCGCGCTCCCGCTCGCCGACCTCATCGAGGCCCAGCTGGACATCGGCCACCTGGCCGCCCTGCTCGCCTGCCCCGAAACACCGGAGGCACTGCGCGACGGCACCCCGTACGCCGGGGTCAAGCGCATCCCGCCGGGCCACGCGCTCATCCTCCGCGAGGGCTCGCGCGAGATCACCGGTTACGAGGCGGTGGCCTCCCTCGCCGTGGCCGCACCCCAGCTCGACCCGGTCAGCGCCGTCGACGGCGTACGCGACGCCCTGGTCGACGCCGTACGCGCCAGGCTCCTGGCCCCGCGCCACGCGCCCGAGACCCTGCCACCCGACCCCGGCCCGGTCCCCGGCATGGGCCCCGCCGAACGGCGCGCCGCCCGTGGCGCACCCGTCCCCGGCATCGGCTCCGACCTCTCCGGAGGCAGCGCCTCCGCCACCCTCGCCCTGCTCGCCGCCGGACTTCCGGGCCTGCCCGGCACCCTCCTCGGCCACGGCACGGGAGCGGGCGAACGACTGCTCGCCGTCACCCTCAACGACCTCACCGCGCACGGACACGAGGACGAACTGGAGCGCGCCCGCGTCATCGCCGCCAACCCGCGCCTGCACCACGTGGTCGTCGCCGCCGGCGAGGAGGCCCTGCCCTACGCCGACCTGGGCGGCGCCGGCCCGCTCACCGACGAACCCGCCCCGTCGCTCGTCGTCGCCGAACGCCACCGCAGACGCCTCGCCTCGGGCAGCGCCGACCACTTCGTCGGCGGTGGCGCCCGGCAGGTCCTGGACGCCCACCCGGCCCGCCTCGCCGACCTGCTGATGGACCGCCGCCGACGCCATCTGCTGCGCCCGGTCGCCGCGCTCGCCAGGGCGGAGGGCCCGAGCGCGCACTCCCTGTTCGTCCCGCTCACCGTCTACCGCGCGGCCCGCCGCCTGTCCCGTACCTCGTACCGCACCGGCCTGGAAGTGGCGGCCGACCGGCTCCCGGACGCCAACCGGCACGCCCCCGACCTGGACACCCCCGCCGAGGCGTCGCTGGCCGCCCTCGCCTGGTCGCGGCCCGGACCCGCCGCCCGCTGGCTCACGGGCGAGGCGCTCGCCGAGGTGGCGGTCCGCTTGCAGGACGCGGCCATCCGCCCCGTCTCCGTCCAGCGCCCCGGCGAGGCACGCGCGAGGGCGGCCCTGGCCCGGTACGCCGCCGACCACCGGATCCTGGAGCAGGCCGCCGAGAACCGCAGCCAGCGGCTGCACGCCCCGTTCCTCGACAACCAGGTCGTACGTGCCGCCCGTGCGCTCCCCGAATCGCTCCGGGTCCAGCCGGGCGCCCGCGCCGCGATCCTGCGCCGGGTGCTCGCCGGGGCGGGCATCCACGAGCTGCCGCCCGGCTGGGGCACCCCCTCCCTCGCCACCTCGCACGCGACCGCCCGCACCGGCCTGCGCGCCGCCCTCCCCGAACTGATCGCCCTCTTCGACGCCCCGCTGCTCGCCGACGCGGGCCTGGTCGAGGCCCGCGTCGTACGGAAGGCCCTGCGCGCGGCCTCCGAGGGCGAACCGCTCCCGCTGGACGGCCTGGCACACCTGGCGTCCACGGAGCTCTGGCTCCGCCGCCTGGTGTCACGGCGCGGCACCTGCTGGACGGGCACGGCGGCGCCCCGGCAGCGCGCGGTCGCGGGCGGAGTCGCCCCGGCCAGGCGGACACTGCAACCGTAGGAGCGGGCGGCTGTCGCGGCCGCGGACCGGGGCACGGGACAGCCGACGGGCCGCGCGGCAGACGGTGGGCGGACGGTCGTCGCGGTCGCGGCCGAGGCCGAGGCATGGGACGGCCCTCGCGGGCGCGGGCTCAAGCATGGGGCGCCCCTCGTGGGCGCGGGACACAATGGCCCGATGCGGTACCTGATCCTGGGCGTCACCGAGGCGCGAGACGAGAACGGCAGTGCGCTGCCCGTGGGCGGTACGCGGCTGCGCGCCCTCCTCGCCGCCCTGGCACTGCGTGCGGGACGCGCCGCCCCCGTCGCCGAACTGGTCGACGACGTGTGGGCCGCGGATCCCCCGCACGACGCTCCCGCCGCGCTCCAGGCCCTCGTGGGCCGGCTGCGCCGAGTGCTGGGCAAGGACGCGATCACGAGTACGCACGGGGGCTACCGCCTGGCGGCCGGGCCCGACGAGGTCGACCTGTACGTGTTCGAGCGGCTCTCCCGCGAGGGGGCCGAGCAGCTCGACGCGGGCGATCCCGCGAAGGCCGCGCGCACGCTTAGCACGGCGCTCGCCCTGTGGCGCGGCCCCGCGCTCGCCGACCTGCCGGACCGGGACCACGGCCACGCCCTGCGCCCCGAGGGCCACCGGCTGGCCGCGCTGGAGCGCCGGATCGAGGCCGACCTGCGGTGCGCGGAGACGGGCACGGGCGGCGGGGCCGGGCCGAATTCCCTCGTACCCGAGCTCATCGAGCTGGCGGCCGCCCACCCGTACGACGAGCGCTTCCGGGCCCAGCTGATCCGGGCCCTGCGCGCCGAGGGCCGCCAGGCCGACGCACTGGCCGCCTACGAGGACGCCCGCCGCGCCCTCGCCGACGATCTCGGGGCCGATCCTGGGCCGGAGCTGGCCGCGCTCCACCGGGAGTTGCTCACACCGTCACGGGTGCGGTCCGGGGCGTCCGTGGCGGCGGTGCCGGTGTCGCCGGGGCCGCACGAATCGTCCGGTCCCGCCGTCGTGCACGGCAACCTGCGCCCTCGGCTCACCTCCTTCGTCGGGCGCGAGCGGGAGCTGAGGTCCATCCGCGCCGACCTGACCCGCTCCCGTCTGGTCACCCTCACCGGCCCCGGTGGCTCGGGCAAGACCCGGCTCGCCGAGGAGGCCGCCGCCCGCGGAGCACAACCGGTCCCGGCCCCGACGGCCCCAACACCCCCGATAGCTCAGACAGCTCAGACGGCCCCGGCAGCCCCGGCAGCACCTACGGCCCAGGAAGCCCCAGCCGCCCCCGCCCCCGAGGCCGGTGCGGACGCCTGGATCGCCGAACTCGCCTCCGTGGACGACCCCGCCGACGTACCCGGAGCCGTGCTCTCCGCTCTCGGTCTGCGCGAGACGGCCCTCCTCCGCGACAACCGCGAGGGACAGCCACCGCGCACCGACCCGACCGGCCTCCTCGTCGAGCACCTGGCACGCCGCTCCCGTATCCGCCCCTTCCTGCTCATCCTGGACAACTGCGAGCACGTCATCGACGCGGCCGCCACCCTCGCCGAGACCCTGCTCACCCACTGCCCGCAGCTGCGGATCCTCGCCACCAGCCGTGAACCCCTCGGTGTCCCCGGTGAATCCGTGCGCCCGGTCGGTCCGCTCCCGGCCGACCCCGCCCACCGGCTGTTCGCCGAGCGGGGCCGCGCCGTACGGCCCGGTTTCGACCTCGGGCAGGAGGCCGTGGGCGATGCGGACGCCGTCGCCGAGATCTGCCGACGGCTCGACGGACAGCCGCTCGCCATCGAGCTGGCCGCGGCCCGGCTGCGGATGCTCGGGCCACGTCAGATCGCGGACCGGCTCGACGACCGCTTCCGTCTGCTGACCGGCGGGAGCCGGACCGTACTGCCGCGCCAGCAGACCCTGCGCGCGGTCGTCGACTGGTCCTGGGACCTCCTCGACGAGGACGAACGCACCGCACTGCGACAGGTCTCCGTCTTCGCGGGCGGCTGGGACCTGCGGGCCGCGGAAGCCGTCGTCACCCCCGGACCGTCGCTCGCCGGGCCGGTCGCCGCCGATGCCCCCGCTGGCGCCCCCGCCGACGCCTCCGCCCGGCTCTCCGCCGCCGACCTGATCGGAGCACTCGTCGACAAGTCCCTCGTCGTCGCCACCCCGACCGCCACCGGCGAGATGCGCTACCGCCTCCTGGAGACCATCCACGAGTACGCCGGTGAACGCGCCGTCGAGGCACCGGAGATACACGCCGCCGCCGCGGACGCGCACACCGCGTACTTCCTCGCGCTCGTCGAGAAGGCCGAGCCCCTCCTCCGCTCCGGCGACCAGATGCCCTGGATCGAACGGCTGGAGACGGAACTCGACAACATCCGGGCCGCCCTCCATCGCACCCTCGTCACCAGCCCGTCCGAGGCGGAAGCCGTACGGCTGGTGCTCGGCATGGGGTGGTTCTGGTGGCTGCGCAACTTCCGTTCCGAGGGCCTCACCTGGACCGAGCGCGCGATGGCGCTCGGTCCGGAACCGGCCGACGACGGCGATCCCCGCTTCTGGCCGCGCATGCACCTGGAGATGCTGTGGTACTTCCTCGTCGTGGAGAGCAGGCCCGCCGGGGCCGTCCACGACGACGAGCGCCATCGGGTACGGATGGGCCGGGTGGCCGACGCGTTCCGGTCCTCCGGCCTCCAGGCCGCCCGTTTCCCCGGACTGCTCTGGCCGATGGCCCTGTTCACGACCCGTACGACGGTCGAGACCCACGCGATGATCGACCTGGTGGTCGACAACACCCGTGTCCACGGCGGCCGTTGGGAATACTGCCTCGCCCTGATGTTCCGTACCCACATGGCCGTCGACATGCCGGGCGGCATGCCCGGGGTCGACGGCGATCTCGCGGAGCTGCGCGAGCTGAGCCGCCGCATCGGGGACCGCTGGATCCGCGCCCAGGTCGCGAGCGCGACCGCGGAGGCGGGCGTGATGCGCGGGCGGTTCGCGCAGGCCCGAGCGGCGTACGAGGAGGCGCTGCTGCTCTCCCGCGAGGTCGGGGCGCACGCCGAGGCACCGTTCCTCCTCGCCCGCCTCGCGGAACTCGCCCACCGGACCGGGGACATGGCGGAATTCGAGCGGAACCTTGCCGAGGCGGAGAGCGAGGCGGAGCGCTACCAGGTGCACGACGCCCGCGCCTACTGCCATTTCCTGAGCGCCACCGCGGCCCTGGAACGGGGCGAGATCGCGGAGGCGCGGCGCCTGGTCACCGATGCGGCGGGCGCGGTCGGACGGGGCAGCCCGCCGTCCCAGTTCAACGCGGCGGTCGAGGGGCTGGCCGCCCGGATCACGGTGCGCGAGCGAGGACCGGGCCGTGGCCCGGCCGCCGGCGTACGCGGTCTGACGGCGGCGCTCCGGGCGGCGAGGAACGCCCAGTGCCCCGAGCTCGTCACCGGGCACCTGGCGGACTGCGCGGCCACCGCGCTGCCGGAGGTGGGCCACCACCGTGCCGCCGTACGGATCCTGGCGGCGGCGGACGGCTGGCGCCTGTTCGGCTCCCGGACCGGGGCGCAGCAGGCCGAGGTGGACGAGACCGGGCGGCGGGCCCGCGAGGAGCTCGGAGCTCAGCCGTACGAGGCGGAGCGGGCCGCGGGCCGCGGGCTGACCGTCGACGACGTCATCGAGCTCCTGACCCGTATCACCGAGGAGCTTCCGGAGACGCCGGGGTGCCCGGATGCTCCGGGGCTCGTGGAGGACCCGGGGCGAGGGGTAACGCCCGGACGTGCTGAGCCCCCGGGACGCACTGACGCCCCGGGACGTGCGGAAGCGCCCGGCTTCACCTCCGGTCTCACCCCGGACCGGCTCACTGGCAACTGATCCTCGAATCGGCCCAGTCGGCGAGCGCCGCGAAGCCGCCGGGCCCGGCGTGCTCGACGACGAGCCGGATGCTCTCCTGGCCGGTGATGCCGACGTCCACGGGCACGGCCGGATCGTCGCCGTTCATCACCGGGGACCGCCACAGCCGCGCCCCGGCACCGTTGAAGACGGAGAAGCGCACCGAGCCGAGCCCCAAGGTCATGTCGTCGATCCCGACCATCGCCTCGTACCGCGAGCACTGCCTGTTCAGCTGGATGGTGACCGAGGAATTGCCGTTGACGGTCACCCCGTGCGCGTACCTCGTGCCGCCGATCGACACGTTGGAACGCTGCCAGACCCAGCTGCTCTCGCCGAGCACCACCTCCGGTTCGGTGTGGTCACCCGTGAGCGAGTAGCTCAGCTCGCTGACCTGATAGACGGTCGGCGCGGGGGGCGGCGGGGTCGGAGTGGGCGGCGGGGTCGGGGTCGGCTTGGGCTCCGGCGCGGGGGGTGCCGGCTTGGGCGGCGTCGGTTTGGGGGCGGGCTTCGGGGGCGGGTGGACCTGGGCGTCGGCTTGGGTTTGGGCTTGGGCGGCGGGGCGGGAGCCGGGGGCGCGGGCGGGGCCGGCGGGGCGGGCTTCGGCGCCGGTGGGGCTGGCTCGGGCGGCGGTGACGGCGCCGGGGGAGCCACGACGGCCGGCTTCGTCGCGGGTCTGGCCTCGGGCTTCGGCTGGTCGTTGCCGACCAGTGCCCAGGCCAGTCCGGCCGCCGCGGCCACGACGACCGCCGCCGCGATTCCGGCCTTCGCCGGGGCGCCGAGCCCCTCCGAGGCCGCGGCCCCTCCGGCCGTACCCCCGCTGGAGCTTCCCCCGGTGGCGGCCGCCGCGGCGCCCGCACCCGCGGCTCCCGCCGCGCCACCGGCGACGATCCCGGCAGCCTTGAGCGAGTACCCGGCGGCGAACCAGCCGATGACCGCGACCGGCAGCAGCGCGGGGATCCCGGCGTTGACATGGGCCAGTTCGCCCGCGGCGAGCCGGCACTTGGAGCACTCCTCCAGGTGTCCGCGCAGGCCGCGCTCGGCCCGCATACGGAGCCCGCCCCGGGCGTACGCGCCGAGCCGGTCGGCGTAGCGCGCGCAGTCGCCGCCCGCGGTGAGCGCCTGGCTCACATGCGCCTGGAGGTAGGCCTGCTTGAGGCCCTCACGGGCCCGGCTGGCCAGTACCGCCGTGGCGTTGGCGGTCAGCCCGAAGAGCGGAGCGACCTCGCTGGGCGACTCCTCCTCCACGGTGGTGTGCCACAGCACGGCCTGCCAGCGCTCCGGCAGACTGCGGAACGCCCGCATGGCCATCGACTGCTCGGCCTCGTGCATCGCCAGCACATCGGCACCGAGGTCGAGCGTGTCCGCGTCCGACACCTGGGAGGACTGGGACGCCTGCGCGGCGAACACCGCGAAGTCGTCGACCAGATGCTCCCGCTTCGCGGTCTTGGTCCAGGCGGCTCCGACATGGCGGACGGCCGTCATGAGATAGGCCCGTACGGCCTCCTCGGGCCCCTTGCCGCGGCGTACCGCCTGCAGTGTGCGGGCGAAGACCTCGGCCGTCAGGTCGTCGGCGGTGTGGGCGTCCCGGCAGCAGCTGCGCGCGTAGCGCCGCACCGCGGCGGAGTGCCGCCGGAAGAGCTCCTCGTACGCGAGGTCGTCGCCTTCCCGCATCTGCCGGATCAGGTCGGCGTCGGAGGCAGCGGCGTCGGAGGCACCGGTGCTGCCACCCTCGCGCTGCATCGGCACCGAGGCGTCGGCCCCGGGACCGGGATCGACCGGTGCCGGCCACGGCCCCGGCAGGACGGTGCCGCCCTCGGCATCACCGCTCGACCGCCCCGGCCCGGCCTGACTCGGCACCTGCCGGGCGGACAGCCCACCGGCCTCCGTGACACCGCCCGCGGCGGAGACGTCGTCGAACGACTCTTCCTGCTGCCCGTCACCGCTCATCGCGGTAGCCCCCGTATGCACTGTCGGACCCGAACATCGGGCAAGAGTGCCACATGGCGCAATCACGACGGACTCTCAGCCCCCGCAACCACTCATCCGGGGCCTTTTTCCGAATGTGAGTGCTAACAGCCATCCATTCGTGGAAAGATCACTTTTCCCTTCTGTGTCGGTGAGTTGTGCGGCCGCAGTGCGCGATTCGAGCGCGTCAGCCGCACGGCGAGAGGGGGGACGCGGGTTTCGACGGCGGACGGGACGGCAGGCGAGGCGGCCGCGGACGCCCGACGCGGGGTCGGGCGGACAGAGACGGGCAATCACGGGCTGTCGACCAAGACCCCATCAAAACGGGCCACATCCGCCCTTCACGCCGACCGCCGCACCCGCCCCGACCACGCACCTCCCGGAGCCCCGCCGGGCGCAGCAGCAGCGACCATCGCCACCACCACGCCCGCGCACCCACGCCCGCGCGAAGCACCACACCCGCGCGCCCCGCGCAGGCGAGCTACCCGCGCGCCCCGCTCACGCGAGAGACCCGCACGAGTGACCCGCGCGCCCCCGCTCAGACGGCCGGCCGGGAGCGCAGCCCCTCCAGCAGGATGTCCAGCAGCCGGCTCGAAGCGGCGGCCTGCTGGGCCGCGTCGGGCAGCGAGGGCGCCGCCGTCGCTATCACCAGCAGGACATCCGCGACCGTCACATCGCGGCGCAGCTCGCCGGCCGCCCGCGCCCGGTCCACGAGGCGGCCGACCACCTCCAGCAGCTCGCCGGCTCCCGTGTTGTCGTCCTCGACGCCGGACTCCCCGGCGGAACGCTCATCGCCAGGCCGCAGGTCGGCCGGGCCGGCGCCCTGGCGCTGCTGAGGCACCCGGGTCTCGTCCCGACCACTGCCCGATGCCGATATCGATCCGGCCGCCGACGCCGAACCCTTTACGGCCACCGACTCCCCGGCCACCGCCGATTCGTCACCATCGGAATCGACATCGACGCCGACCCGCAGAACCTGGGGCGGCAGCAGCCGCCCCGCGCCCGAGGCCACGGACGTCCGCAGGAAGCGCGACAGCGCCGACCACGGCTCGTCCTCCTGGCCGAGCGCGGTCCGGGCCTGGTCCGTGAGCCGGGAGGTCTCCTCCTCGGCTATCCGCCGGACCAGCACGTCCTTGCTCGGGAACCGCCGGTACACCGTGCCGACCCCGACTCTGGCGCGACGCGCCACGTCCTCCATCGGAGCCCCGTATCCCAGCTCGCCGAAGACCTCGCGCGCGGCTCTCAGGACATGCTCCAGATTGCGCTGCGCGTCCACGCGAAGCGGAGCCGTGCGGCCATTCGTACCCGCCGACGCCCCGTTCGACGCCCCGTTCACTCCGACCGTGACGACCGAACCCGTCGTCGTCACCGCCCCGATCGTTCCCACCGCTCCGTTTCGTCCCGTTACGTCGGACGAATGGGACGGAACCGCAGCAGCAGTCGGCCAATGAGAATCCTGAATGTGCATAACTTTTCCCCCGGTTATGACGTCTCCCCCCGGAGACTTCCCGCCGTTTGAGCCGGAGAGTGGATCAACGTCCCAACCCGCCACCCCGACGACATACGAACATAGTTGAGCCCGGCTCAATTCAGAAGGGGGTAGTTCCGCACGGAGCGCCCCCCGATCGGAGCAAGGACCGGTTGGTCACTGATTCGACCCCCGCCCACGGCCCCCACCCCGACCCCTGACCTGCGCGGCTTGCCGCTCACCGCCGCGCCACGCCCCGACCGCCCGTCGAGAACCTCCGGTCACACAATTTGCCCAGGCTGTGGACAAACCCTGGAGCACGTTGCGTCATGGGGTGGTGATGGCTTCAGATTCCGGGGGAACACCCCCCGGCCCCCCGCCGGGTGCGCGCATTCTCGTCATCGGCGGCGGCTACGTCGGGATGTACACAGCGCTGCGTCTCCAGCGGAAGCTGAAGCAGAGACTCAGAAGCGGTGAGGCCGAGATCGTGGTCGTCACACCCGAGCCCTATATGACGTATCAGCCGTTCCTTCCCGAAGCGGCCGCCGGTTCGATCTCGCCGCGCCATGTCGTCGTGCCGCTCCGCCGCGTCCTCGCACACTGCCGGATCGTGATCGGCGAGGCGCGGAGCATCGACCACGGCAAGCGCACGGCGACCGTCACCACCCTCGCCACGGGGGAGGACGGCACCGGCGCCGTCGAGATCCCGTACGACGAACTCGTCCTCGCCCCCGGCTCCGTCTCGCGCACCCTCCCGGTCCCCGGCCTCGCCGACCACGGCGTCGGCTTCAAGACCGTCGAGGAGGCCATCGGCCTGCGCAACCACGTCATCGAGCAGATGGACATCGCCTCCGCCACCCGCGACCCCGCCATCCGCGACGCCGCGCTCACCTTCGTCGTCGTCGGCGGCGGATACGCGGGCGTCGAGGCCCTTGCCGAGCTGGAGGACATGGCCCGCTACACCTCGCGGTACTACCACAACATCAAGGCCGAGGACCTGAAATGGATCCTCGTCGAGGCCTCCGGCCGCATCCTCCCCGAGGTCGGCGAGGAGATGGGAACCTACGCGATCCGTGAGCTGCGTGGCCGCAACATCGACGTACGCCTCGACACCCGGCTGGAGTCCTGCGAGGACCGGATCGCCGTCCTGAGCGACGGTTCCCGGTTCCCGACCCGCACCCTCGTATGGACCGCGGGCGTCAAACCCGCGCCGGTCCTCGCCGCGACCGATCTGCCGCTCGACGAGCACGGCCGGCTCAGGTGCACGGCACAACTCGCCGTCGAGGGCGTCGCGCACGCCTGGTCCGCCGGGGACGCCGCGGCCGTGCCCGACCTGACCGCCGAGGAAGCGGGCCGCACCACCGCGCCCAACGCCCAGCACGCGGTGCGCCAGGCCAAGGTCCTCGCCGAGAACATCCTCGCGTCGATCGCCGGAGAGCCCCTCAAGGAGTACCGGCACAGCTACGCGGGCTCCGTCGCCTCGCTCGGCCTCCACAAGGGCGTCGCCCATGTCTACGGCCGCAAGCTCAAGGGCTGCCCGGCCTGGCTGATGCACCGCACGTACCACCTCAGCCGGGTCCCGACGTTCAACCGGAAGGCCCGCGTCCTTGCCGAATGGACCCTCGCCGGGCTCTTCAAGCGCGAGATCGTCTCGCTCGGCTCGCTGGAACACCCGCGAGCCGAGTTCGAGCTCGCCGCGGGCGGCAGACGCCCCGGGCCGAACGGACCACCGCACCCGGACGGCCCACCGGGGCCGCGCCCGGCCCCCGGGGCCGACGGCCCACCGCGCAGCGCCGGCTGACGAACCGTCGACCCGCCCGTGCACCCGCCAGGCGGCGGACCGTACCGACAACTGTCCGTACGGTCCGTCACACTGGACGTGTGACCATAGGTGGGCCCACATCTGCACAGAGTGACCCGGCCGGCAGTGACCGACAGTGAGCAGCCCGCACGAGCGGACCAGACCGACACACGAGGCCAGAAATTCCGTGAACTTCACGCGCTGGAGCGCCCGCCTACCCGGAACGCAGCGCCGCGCCGCCGCACGGGACGACCGCAGTTCCGTGCCCCCGGCCCGCGCCGAGTACGCACAGCCCGAGGCCGGGCCCCGCCCGCCGGACGGCGACACGCACGGCGGGACGAGTCACGATCCGCGGGACGACGCGCGCGGTGGGGCTTCCCGGCCGGGCGGCCCCGCGCTGGAGGACCTCTCCGCCCAGGACATCCTCGGCCAGCTGCCCGCCCTGGTGGCCCTGGTGTACGGCCCCGACCACCGGATCGCGTACGTCAACGACGCCTACACCGCCGCCTTCGGGCCCCGCCCGGTCGGCGCCACCGCCGCCGAGGCCATGCCGGAGCTCCACGAACTCAGCCTGCTGCCCCTCATGGACCAGGTCCTGCGCAGCGGCACCCCCCGCACGGTCAAGTCCCGCAAGGTCCGCAGCGGCAATTCGTACACCGTGACCTGCACCCCGGTGCACCGGGACGGCGAGGGCGGCACGGGCGGCCCCGGAAAGCGGAACAGGACCGACAAGAGCGCCAGGGGCAGAGGAAGAGGGGGCGAGGGCGGCGTGCTCGTGTACGCCGCCGATGTCACCGACCACGCCGAAGCGGCCGAACGGCTCCGCACCAGCGAGCGCCGCCACCGCGAGACGGCCGTCACTCTCCAGCGTTCCCTGCTCCCGCAGGAGCTGGAGCAGCCGGACGACCTCCGGATCGCCGCCACCTACCAGCCCGGCGGCACGGACGCCGCGGTCGGCGGCGACTGGTACGACGTCATCACCCTCGGCGCGGGCCGCACCGCCCTGGTCATCGGGGACGTGATGGGCCGCGGGGTGCGCGCCGCCGCCGTCATGGGCCAGCTCCGCACGGCGGTACGCGCCTACGCCCGGCTCGACCTCCCGCCGCACGAGGTGCTTCAGCTCCTGGACGGTCTGGCCGCCGAGATCGACGCCAGCCAGATCGCCACCTGCGCCTACGCGGTCCACGACCCCAACGAGGGCCGGCTCGTCTACGCCTCCGCCGGCCACCTCCCGATCCTGGTGTGCCACGAGGACGGCACGGTCCACCGCGCCGAGGACCCGACCGGGCCGCCGCTCGGCACCGGTGGCTGGATCCACACCTCGGGCACGATCGGGCTGCCGCCCGGTTCCACCGCCGTCCTCTACACGGACGGCCTGGTGGAGCGCCGGAGCGAGGACATCGACGAGG
The DNA here is from genome assembly GCF_900091725.1 of Streptomyces sp. DvalAA-43. GTDB lineage: Bacteria > Actinomycetota > Actinomycetes > Streptomycetales > Streptomycetaceae > Streptomyces > Streptomyces pulveraceus. The sequence goes on from NZ_FMBW01000083.1 coordinate 101,245, forward strand.
GCGTCGCCGCGCTGGAGCGCGCGCTGTCCGGGGCCAAGGGTTCGCCCCAGGTGGTCTGCGACCGGCTGATCCGCTCCCTCGGCGTCACCGCGGAGCACGACGACGACGTGGCCGTGCTGGTGGTCCAGCACCCCGCCCGCACGGGGGCGGACGCGGAGCTGTTCCACAACGCCTCGCTCGATCTCCTCGGTGGCATCGAGGCGGCCCCGCGCGCCCGCGCCTTCGCGACCGGGGTCCTCACCTCGTGGCGTTTCCCGGTCGAGCTCTGCGACCTGGGCGTGCTGGCCGCCGGCGAACTCGTCGCCAACTCCCTCAAGCACGGCACCCCGCCGATGCGCCTGGGCCTGCGGCGCACCGACCGGCGCCTGATCATCGAGGTGACCGACGGCGACGACCATCTGCCGCGCCGCCGCCGGGCCGACCCGGCGGACGAAGCGGGCCGCGGCATCTCCATCGTCGCGACGATCGCCTCGTCCTGGGGCAGCCGCCGGACACCGGGCGGTGGCAAGGCGGTCTGGTGCGAATTCGCCCTGCCGCGGTGAGGCCCCGTAGCGGACGGGGCCCGTCCGCTCAGCGTGCGACGGCAGCCGCCGCGGCGGAGCTGGGCTCCGAGTCCGGCAGCGACACGGCCACCACCCGGGAGGGCACCGCCTCCAGCGAGGGCTGATCCTGCACGGGGGTGAGCCGTCGGCCGAGCCGCAGCGCCAGCGCCGTGATGCCCAGCGAGAACAGCACGAACGTCACGATGTACGGCCCGTGCAGCGTCGCCCCCATCGGCCCGCCCACGGCCGGACCGACCGCCAGCGCGAGTTGCTTGCACAGGGCGAACGCGGAGTTGTACTGCCCGACCATCGACTCCGGCGCCAGATCGGCCACCAGTGGGGCCACGGTCGGCGACAGCATCGACTCCCCGAGTCCGAACAGGGCGTACGTGGAGATCATCGCGGCCGTCGCCATGGTCTGACTGCCGTGTCCGAGCCCCGCGTAGCCCGCCACGATCCAGGCGAACGCCCAGATCAGACCGACCGAGGCGATGACCCGGCTGCGCCTGCGGCGCTCGACGAACCGCAGCACGACGAACTGCGCGACGACGATGACGGCGGTGTTGGCGGCCAGCGCGATCCCGAGCGTCGAGGGCTGCATCCCGGCGGCCTCGGTGCCGTACGCCGCGAGCCCGGACTCGAACTGTCCGTAGCAGGCGAAGAACAGCACGAAGCCCAGCACGCACAGCTGCACCATGGCCCGGTGCGAGAGCAGCACCCGCAGTCCGCCCGGCGCCTTGGACCCGTCGGTGGGCCTGGCGTCGGAGAAGGACGGCGCACGGGAGAGCCGCACCGTGGAGGCGATGACGCCGAGCACGACGAACATCACGGCCTCGATGAGGAACAGCAGGGTGAAGGTCTCCGGCCGGTCCGTGTCGACGATCTGGCCGCCGACGAGCCCACCGATACCGAGCCCGAGGTTCTGCAGGAAGAACTGCATGGCGAAGGCGCGTGTACGGGTGGCGGTGCTGGAGCACCACACGAGCATGGTGGCGAGAGCCGGCTGCATGACGGCCGTACCCGCGCCGAGGACCGCGGCCGACAGCACGGAGGCGGTCACGCCCGACGACAGGCCGAGGGCGACGGCGCCCAGCGAAGCGACGGCCGAGGCGACGACGAGCACGGGCAGTGGCCCGCGCCGGTCGATGGCCCGCCCGGTGAACGGCAGGACGGCCAGCGCCGCCATGGCGAAGACCGCCAGTACGACTCCCGCGGTGCCAGCACCCAGATCCCGTACCTGTGCCACATAGACGTACAGATACGGAACGGTGAACCCCAGCCCGAACGCGCTCAGCGCGCTCCCCAGCTGGATCCGCCGCAGTGCTGCACCCATCTCCCTGGTCACACTCACCTACCTCAAGGTCTCGAAGCGACATGCCGAGCCATCCGAACGACTCGAACCCGAAGACTTTAGCACTAAAGTTAGAACCTCAACAATACAGCTTGAAGGACTTCGACGGCTTTGGAGGGCGTGCCATACTGCCCGCCATGCCTGACACCACCGAGCAGCCCGGACCGCAGGAGCCGGGCCTCGACGAGCAGATCGCCGCCTACCAGCGCGAGTTCCGCGACCTCGACCCCCAGGTCGAGCAGGTCGTCTCGGCCCTGGGCCGGCTGAACCGCCGGATGAACGTGGCGTACGGACGCCAGCTCGCCGCCCTCGGCATCAGCAACGCCGAGTGGGAGGTCCTCAAGACCCTGGTCCTGGCCGGCTCCCCGTACCGCCTGGGCCCGGGAGAGCTGGCCAAGCGCCTGGGTCTCACCCCGGCGGCGATGACCCACCGCATCGACCGCATGGCGGGCGAGGGTCTGGTCACCCGCGACCGCGACGAGAACAACCGGGTGCGCGTGATCGTCGAGCTGACCGACGAGGGCCGTACGAAGTGGCTGGAAGCCATGCGTATGGCCACCGACTTCGAGGAGGACCTGCTCCAGGACCTCACGGCCGACGAGCGCGGGGGCCTCGGCGACATGCTGATCCGCCTGCTGCGCCGCGTGGAGCACGCCCAGCCGGACGCGGGCGGCCGCCTCACCGACCTGGACTGAACGGGTACCCGAGCCCGTGCCCCGCACGCGTTCGGCACGTGTCCGGTAGGTGGGAAAAGGGCTTGACCTGGCAGGGTTGACACACCCCGCATCGGTCCGTAAGGTTCTTCGAGTTGTCACGGGGCCGGAACGGTTCTGCGACAACCGATCCCGCCGCGAATGCGGCAACCAAAACTCAGCACGATCTCCCGCTCAGGGCAATTTCGGCATGCCGAAATTGATTTCGAGGACTCGATTATGAGTCGCCGGGAAAATCCGCTAGAGTTTGGACGTCGGAACGGCCCAACAGCCGGGACGACAAGCCCCGCTGACTGGGAATCAGGCCCGAAAGGATCTGATAGAGTCGGACTCGCCGGAAAGGGAAGCGCGAAAGCGAAGAACTGGAAAGCGGAAAAGCTTGGCCCGCTTCGACCGGGAATCGGACACGAAAGAGTCTGATAGAGTCGGAAACGCAAGACCGAAGGGAAAAGCCCGGAGGAAAGCCCGAGAGGGTGAGTACAAAGGAAGCGTCCGTTCCTTGAGAACTCAACAGCGTGCCAAAAGTCAACGCCAGATATGTTGATACCCCGGCCTGCTTCGGCAGGTTGGTGGTTCCTTTGAAAGTCCTGCCGGGCCTCACGGTTCCGGTGGG
>NZ_FMBW01000031.1 GCF_900091725.1 Streptomyces sp. DvalAA-43
ACGGGCCTTTCTAGGCCGGCGCCACCAGGTGGGTGTCATAGGCCAGGATGACCGCCTGCACGCGGTCACGGGATCCGGTCTTGGCGAGGATGCGCGTGACATGGGTCTTCACCGTCGATTCGGCGAGGTGGAGCCGTGCGGCGATTTCCGTGTTGGACCAGCCCTGGCCGATGACGGTGAGGATTTCCCGCTCCCTTTCGGTGAGGGAGGCGATGCGGGCGTCCAGAGGGGCGGGGCCGCCGGGAACGGTCGGGAGGTGCTGGACATACGCGTCCAGCAGACGGCGGGTCAGGCTGGGGGCCACCACCGCGTCGCCGCCGGCCACGGCCCTGATTCCGGAAAGGAGCTCCTCCGGCAGCGCGTCCTTGATGAGGAACCCGCTCGCTCCGGCGCGGAGGCCGTCGTATGCGTACCGGTCGAGGTCGAAGGTCGTGACGATGAGGACGCGGGTGCGGGCACCGGTCCTGACGATGCGGCGGGTGGCTTCGATGCCGTCCAGGAGCGGCATGCGGATGTCCATCAGAGCGACGTCCGGGCGATGCTGCTGGACGAGGCCGAGGGCTTCGAGGCCGTTGCCGGCCTCGCCCACGACGGTCATGTCGTCCTGGCTCTCCAGCAGCATGCGGAAGCCGAAGCGTTGCATCGGCTGGTCGTCCGCGATGAGCACGGTCGTCACGAGGGTGTGTCCTCCAGAGGGAGTCGGAGTCGTACCTGCCAGCCGCCCACGGGTGCGGATGCCGGCAGCGGGCCCGCTTCGAGCGTGCCGTCGTAGAGGGAGGCCCGCTCGCGCATCCCGGTGATGCCCTGGCCACCCGCGTCGGGCCCGTGACGGCCGACGGTGCCGGTGCCGGTGTCCGTGACCAGGGCCTCCAGTTCGGTCGCCCGGTACGTCAGGGTGACCTCCGCGGTCGGCGACGGATCCGTGCCGCCGTGCTTCAGCGTATTCGTCAGAGCCTCCTGCACCACCCGATAGACCGTCAACTGCCGTCCTGCGGTGGGCGGGGAGGGCGGTGGCGTGCCGTGGACGCGCAGACGTACGGGGAGGCCCGCTGTCCGTACGCCGGTGAGGAGCTCGTCCATGTCGTCCAGGGTGGGCTGCGGGGCGCGGTGCGCCTCGGCGGGGTGGTCGCGCAGGACGCCGAGCAGACGGCGGAGTTCGGTGAGGGCCTGGCGGCTGGTGGTGCCGATGGCTTCCAGGGCCTGGGCGGCCCGTTCCGGGCTTCTGGCGGCCGCGTAGGCCCCGCCGTCGGCGAGACCGGTGATGACCGACAGGTTGTGGCCGATGATGTCGTGCATCTCCCGGGCGATCCGGGTCCGTTCGGCGGCGGCCGCGAGCCGGGCCTGCTGGTCGCGCTCCAGCTCCAGCCGACGGGCCCGGTCGACGAGGGCCTCCGTGTACTCCTTGCGCGTACGGACCACGATCCCGAGCATCGCCGAGAGCGCGAACGCCCAGACGTGGGGGGCGATCAGCGGGTCCCAGCTGTGCGGGCGGTGTGCCGCGCCGGCCAGGAGCGGGGCGGCCACCAGGGCGCCCGCCCACGCCAGGGCCCGGCCGGGCAGCCGCAGCGCGATGTTGAAGACGACGATCTGCTGGACGTAGGCGGCCTGGACGACGGCGCCGGACCAGACGTTCACCAGTGCGACCGGTGCCGTGAACGCCAGCACGGCCAGGGGATGCGTACGCCGCCACAGCAGTGGTACGGAGAAGGCCACGCTCATCAGCAGGACCAGCGTCCCGGACACGTCCGGGTCGAGCGCCACGGTGCGCCAGCCGCCCGAGGTGACATCGAGTACGGCGAACAGCACCCAGCACGCGGTCAGCAGTCCGTTCCAGAGCAGTGGCCGGCGCAGGTCGAACGCGCGGACGCGGCGGAGCAGGCGTTGGATGGGCCCGGTGATCGGGGTGGTGCCGCCTTGCGTGCTGCCCTGGGTGTTGTCGGGGGGCGTGCCCGGGGCCCGGTTCATGTCGTCGTCCGTCACGCGTCCATCCTCGTGGCCGGTCGCCCCCCGGGTCATGCGTCGCGTCGGCTGAGCAGCAGGGCGGCCGCGCCCAGGCTCGCCCCGGCCCACAGGCACAGCGCGATCACGGCGCCGCCCACGGAGGCATCGCCTTCGAGCGGGGTGGCGGAACCGAGGACACCGGCCGCCTGGGTCGGGAAGTACGTGAGGGCGCTCTTCACCGCGCTGTACGGAAACATGGAGAGGACCTCCGGCAGGATCAGCACGCCGCCGATGTAGGCGCCGATGGCCCCCGGCACCGAGCGGAGCAGGGCGCCGAGCCCGAGCGCGATCAGGCTGAGCAGGGTGATGCCCGCCGCGTTGCCGACGACCGCGCCGAAGACGCCCGGGTCGCTGAGTGAGGCCGCCTGGTCGGTGTCGTGGAGGAAGAACTGCGCGACGAGGAAGGTGACCAGGGAGGTGGCGAGCATGGTGACGAAGACCGTGGCGGCGAAGACCGCTGCCTTCGCCCACAGGACCGGGAGCCTTCGGGGGACCGCGGTGAGCGAGGCGCGGATGAGGCCCGTCGAGTACTCGCCCGCAGTGACCAGGATGCCCAGGACCACGGTGCACAGCGTGCTGAGCATCGAGCCGTAGAGGACCAGGACCACGGTGTCGACGTCGGAGTCGCCGCCGTCGCTGGTGTAGGTCGTGCCCATGAACAGGCCGACGGCGAGCATCAGGACGGCCGCCGATCCCAAGGTGATCCAGGAGGAGCGCAGGGACCGGAGCTTGTGCCACTCAGAGCGTACGACCCGGGCGGGGGTCACCCGGTACGTGTGGGGCTCGTGGGCCGTGTGCGAACGGTGGTCGGGGTGGGCTGTCGGGGTGGTCATGCGGGGGCTCCGGTCGGTTCGGGGGCGGTGATCCGGTACTCGACCGACTCCTGGGTCAGGTCCATGAAGGCCTGCTCCAGGGAGGCGGTCCGCGGGGTGAGTTCGTACAGCGGGATGGCGTGGGTGGCGGCCGTGCGGCCGATGTGCGCCGCGTCCGTGCCGCGGATCTCCAGTTCGGCGGGGGAGGCGCCCTGGTCGGCGGTGATGCCGATGTCGATGCCGGGGCCGGTGAGGAGGTCGCGCAGGGCTTCGGCCTGCGGGGTGACGACCTTGACCGAGGCGTCACCGGCCGTGGCGACGAACTCGGCGACCGTGGTGTCGGCGAGGAGCCGGCCGCGCCCGATGATGATCAGGTGGTCGGCGGTGAGGGCCATCTCGCTCATCAGATGCGAGGAGACCAGGACCGTACGGCCTTGCCGGGCAAGGGATCTGAGGAGGTTACGGATCCACCGCACGCCCTCCGGATCGAGGCCGTTGACGGGCTCGTCGAGGATGAGCGTCGCCGGGTCGCCGAGGAGCGCGGCGGCGATGCCGAGCCGTTGGCCCATGCCGAGCGAGAAGCCCTTGACGCGTTTGTGGGCGACCGCGCCCAGCCCCGCCAGGTCGAGTACGTGCTCGACGCGGTCGCGCGGGATGCCGTGGGTATGGGCCAGTGCCATGAGGTGGTGGAAGGCGGTGCGGCCGGGGTGGACGGAGCGGGCCTCCAGGAGCGCGCCGACCTCGGTGAGCGGCGCGCGGTGGGTGGCGTACGCCCGTCCGCCGATCGTCGAGCGGCCCCGGGTGGGTGCGTCCAGGCCGAGCAGCATGCGCATCGTCGTCGATTTCCCGGCGCCGTTCGGGCCGAGGAATCCGGTGACGGTGCCGGGCCGGACCGTGAAGTCGAGGTCCTGGACGACGGTGTTGTCCCCGTATTTCTTGGTGAGTTCGTATGCCCTGATCATGCGGTCGACGCTACGGAGCGGGGCCCGTGGCCGGCGTCGGACCTGGGGCGGGATGTGGCGGTGCGCGTAGTACCGGGGTACGACACAGGGCCGTGCGGAATGTTGTTTGCGCAGGTCGGACGGGCGGGGCAGGATCGGCGGATGGAACATGTGATGCGGGTCGTGCGCGCCGATGAGTGGCCTCTGGTCAAGGAGTTGCGGCTGGCTGCCCTGCGGGATCCGGCCGCACCGGTGGCGTTTCTGGAGACGTACGAGCAGGGCGCGGCCTACTCGGACGAGTTCTGGCAGGAACGGGCGCTCGGCGGGTCCGAGGCCGGGGGCGGTGATGTGCGGCAGTTCGTCGCCGTCGCGCCGGGCGGGCGGTGGGACGGCGGAATCACCGTGCTGATCGAGCGGCCGGACGCGGAGGTGCGGTTCGGGGAGGCGGTCGACGTCCACCAGGCGCATGTGGTCGGCGTGTTCGTACGGCCCGGGGCGCGGGGCGCGGGGCTGGCCGAGGCGCTGTTCCGGGCCGGGATGGACTGGGCGTGGTCGCTGGCGGAGCCGCGGATCGAGCGGGTGCGGCTGTATGTGCACGAGGACAACGCGCGGGCGGCGGCGTTCTACCGGCGGATCGGGTTCGTCGCGACCGGACGAACGGTGCCGATGCCGGGTGACCCGTCCGCGCGGGAGATCGAGTACGCGGTGGAGCGGGCGGGGTAGGCGGGGCTGCGTCGGGGCGGAGCGGATGTCGTTTCGCGGCGGCGCTGTGGTGTGGCGGCGCTGTGGTGCCGTGTCGGGGTTTCGCGGGTGCCTTGCGGGCTGTTTCCCGTCAGGGTGACGTGGTGAGTTCCTGGGGCCAGCGGGCGCGGGCCTGCTCCTGGGAACGGAGGAGGGCCAGGGTCGGCAGCCCCATCGCCTCGCCGGTCGCCAGGAGCTCCGGGAGCCGGGGGAGGGGGGCCACCGCGGCGACATCGTCGAGCACCAGCGTCATTGGTGGGTCGAGCCGACCGTCGGTTGACCGTGCGGCCAAGCGGCGGCCGTGCTCGACCACGTGTGAGGCGAGGGCCGTGAGCAGGGGCATTGCTCCCGGTCCCGAGCGGGGGTCCTCGATCGGCTCACCCACCACATAGAGGGTGCCCCCCTCGGCCGCGAAAGATTCCAGTACGAGCGAATCGGCTCGGTTCGGTGTGCACGCGTCACGGATGTGGACCGAGGAGAGCGCGCCGAAGGCCCGTACCGTCAGCTCCTGGGCCATTTCGCGGCGTTCGGGGTGGGCGGTCAGTGCCGACTCCAGCAGGCCGGCGAGTCCGGAGGCCGCCTTGGGGTGGGTGCGGAGCAGGCGCACCGGTTCGTGGGCGCTGCCGCCGAGTGCCCAGCGGTGGACCTGGCGGAAGGGGCGGCCGTCGACGGCGGCGGCATGCAGCCAGCACTGAAGGAGCGTTTCGGCGGTGTCGGCGGTGGCCGCGTCGATACGGGCCTGCGGCCGGACCGGGGCCAGGAGCGCGGCGGCGCGGGCGGCGGCCGTCTCGGGCTGCTCGCAGCCTGCGGTGGGGGACCAGTGCAGACGGGCCGGGGTGTCGCAGAGGTGGCCCGGGTCGTAGACGAGCACCGGTCCGAGCTTGGCGCGGGCGTCCTTCGTCTCGGCCCAGACGGTGGGGTCGGAGGTGACGACGAGCGCGGGGCCGCTGGCCTCCAGGATGGCCTGGACGACGGCGGGGCGGCGCGTCGCGGCCGGTCCGTAGACGACGAGGGGGGCGCGGGGGGAAGGGAGCGGGGGGAGGACGGGGGCGGGAGTTTCGCTTCCGGAGCCGGAGCCGGAGCCGGTTTCGATGAGCAGAGTGGTCTCGGCCGGTGTGTGCTCGACGGGGGCGGCAGGGACTGGGGCTGGGGCGGGGATCGGGGCAGGGGCAGGAACGTGGGGCTGTGCCTGGTGGTGGGGTTCCTGGTGTTGCCGGGACCGTACGGAGGCGGCCTTGGACCCGTTCTCGGCCCCGTGCCCGTCCCCGGCCCCGTACCGTCGCTCGTCCCGCCGGCGTGCCCGTACCGCCCGCCAGCGGACCACCGAGCCCAGTACGAAGATCACCAGCACCCCCAGCACCATCAGTTCGCCGATGAACAGGCCCCAGAAGAGCCCGTACCCGGAGAGTTCGCCCGCCGGGGTGTTCGGCCAGGCGGCCGGGAGGTCGTGCGGTGCGGTGACGAGCCGGCGTATCGACAGGGGCGTCTCGGCGAGCGTGACCCCCTCCGGCCAGGCGCCGTGTGCGAACAGTCCGGCCAGACCGGTGGCCGTCCACGCCAGCAGCGTCAGCCCGAGCAGGAAGGCGAGCAGCCCGATCAGCAGGCCGTCCGGGATGCCTCCGCCTCCGTTGCCGCCGGTACGTTCCTCAGGGCGCCCCGCCATGTCATGCCACCGTTGACTCGGACGACTCGTTCAGTCGTTGTTGGTTCTCGATCCGCGCGGCGCGCTGCTCCGCCTCCAGGTCCGCGGCGAGTACGTCCTCGGGGAGGAGCTCGGTGGCGGAGGATTCGGTCATCGCGCGGTCGGTGAAGACCAGGGGGCGTTCCGCCTCGGTGATCAGGTGCTTGACCACCTGGACGTTGCCGTTGACGTCCCAGACGGCGATGCCGGGGGTGAGGGTCGGGATGATCTCGACCGCCCAGCGGGGCAGGCCGAGCACCCGTCCCGTCGCTCTGGCCTCGTCGGCCTTCTGGGCGTAGATCGTGCGGGTCGACGCCATCTTGAGGATCGCCGCGGCCTCGCGGGCCGCCGCTCCGTCGACGACGTCGCTGAGGTGGTGGACGACGGCCACGAACGACAGTCCGAGGCGGCGTCCGAACTTCAGCAGGCGCTGGAAGAGCTGGGCGACGAAGGGCGAGTTGATGATGTGCCAGGCCTCTTCGACCAGGAAGATGCGCTTCTTCCGGTCGGGCCTGATCCAGGTGTGTTCCAGCCAGACGCCGACGATCGCCATCAGGATCGGCATCGCGATCGAGTTCCGGTCGATGTGCGAGAGGTCGAAGACGATCAGCGGGGCGTCGAGGTCGATGCCGGCGCTGGTCGGTCCGTCGAACATGCCGCGCAGGTCACCGTCGACCAGCCGGTCCAGGACGAGGGCGACGTCCAGGCCCCAGGCCCGTACGTCGTCTATGTCGACGTTCATCGCCTCGGCGGATTCGGGCTCGGGGTGGCGGAGCTGTTCGACGATGTCGGTCAGGACCGGCTGCCGGTCGGTGATCGTCTCGTTGACGTAGGCGTGGGCGACCTTCAGCGCGAAGCCGGACCGCTCGTCCAGGCCGTGCCCCATCGCGACCTCGATGATCGTACGGAGCAGGGCGAGCTGGCCGGTGGTGGTGATCGAGGGGTCGAGGGGGTTGAGCCGGATGCCGCCGTTGAGGGCGGCGGTCGGGTCGAGGCGGATCGGGGTGAGGCCGAGCTCCTGGGCGATGAGGTTCCACTCGCCGACGCCGTCCTCGCCCTGGGCGTCCAGGACGACGACCTGGCGGTCGCGGAAGCGGAGCTGGCGGAGCACGTACGTCTTCTCCAGCGCGGACTTGCCGTTGCCGGACTCGCCGAGCACCAGCCAGTGCGGGGCCGGCAGCTGCTGTCCGTACAGCTGGAAGGGGTCGTAGATGTAGCCCTTGCCGGAGTAGACCTCGCGGCCGATGATCACGCCGGAGTCGCCGAGGCCGGGGGCCGCGGTGGGCAGATAGACGGCCTGGGCCTGTCCCGTCGACGTGCGGACGGGCAGCCTGGTCGTCTCCACCTTCCCGAAGAGGAAGGCGGTGAAGGCGTCCGACAGCGCGGACAGCGGATCTCGCATGGCGTGACCGACCTCCCTTTCGGTTCTCTCGGTTCTCTCGGTTCTTTTGTTTCTTTTGTTTCTTTGGTTCTTTTGGCCGCTGTGTCGTCAGCGGCGGATGCCGGTGGCGAACGGCAGGGTGTTCACGAAGGCGCGGTGGTGCTCGCGGTCGCACCACTCCAGCTTGAGGTACGACTTGCCGGCCGAGGCCCGGATCGTCCGCTTGTCACGGGCGAGGGCCTCCGGCGAGCGCGACGACACGGTGATGTACCCGACCAGGTTCACCCCGGCCGCGCCGCTCGCGAGGTCTTCGCCCCGCTGGTCGAGACGGCCGTGTGCGGCGATGTCGCGCGGGTCGACGGTGCGGTTCATCTTGGCCTGACGGCTGGCTTCCGCCTCGTCGTTGGTCTTCTCGGTGAGCATCCGCTCGATGGCGACCTCGGTGGGTTCGAGGTCCATGCAGACCGCGACCGTACGGATCACATCGGGTGTGTGGACGAGGAGCGGGGCCAGGAAGTTGACGCCGACGGGGGTCATCGGCCACTCCTTCACCCAGGCCGTGGAGTGGCACCAGGGAGCGCGGGTGACCGACTCGCGGGTCTTGGCCTGGAGGAACGTCGGCTCGACCGCATCCAGTTCGGCCGGCCAGGCGTTGCGCTTGGTCATGGCCTGGATGTGGTCGATGGGGTGGTCGGGGTCGTACATCGAGTGCACGAGGGAGGCGAGCCGGCTCTGGCCGAGCGGCTGGCGGACCCGGATGTCGGCCTCGGCGAGGCGGGCGCAGATGTCGGTGAGCTCGCGGGCCATGACGACGGCGAGGCCCGCGTCCCGGTCGAGCCTGCGGCCGGCCTGGGGGCGGGCGGCGCGGGCCATGGCGTTGGCCTCGGCGGCCAGTTCGCGGGTGTAGTGCATGCAGGCCACGAGGTAGGCGCGGTGCTGCTCGCTGGAGGTGGAGACCATGGACTGGAGCTGGTCGTACGAGTCCTGGAGCCAGCCCGGGGACGTCCTGTCGCCGCGCTGCGCGACGTCCTTGGCGTGTGCGTCGGGGTCGGCGGGCAGGGTGCGGGCCAGCATCTGGATGCGGGTCACGAAGCCGTCGCCGTTGGCGACATGCTTCAGCAGTGTGCCGAACCGGTCGACGAGCGCTTCCTGGTCCTCGCTGTCGCGCAGGCCGACGCCGGGGCCCTCGATCTCGATCGCGGCGGTGACGGTGCGGCGGTCGGCGTGCAGGAGCACGGCGATCTCGTCCGGACCGAAGGGGGCGGCGAGCCAGTTGATCCGGCCGATGCCGGGGGGCGGTCCGATCTCGACCTCGCGCCCGTCGGCGCTGACGCCGGCCTCCATGGCGGCGGAGCGGTAGGTCGTACCGCGGCGCAGGGAGCGCTTGTAGCTGCGGTTGATCTCGAACCATTTGTAGAAGGTGCGGTGCTTGTACGGGAGGTACACGATCGCCAGGGCGAGGAGCGGGAAGCCCACGAGCAGCATGATCCGCGGGCCCAGGTAGGGGACGGCCAGTCCGCTCATCATGCCGAGGAACGCGCCGACGATGATCAGGGCGATCTCGCCGGTCTCGCGGTTCTTGCCGACGATCGCGTTCGGCCGGGCCCGGCCGATGAGATACGTACGGCGGGGCGCGATCGTGTGGGACGGAGTCGTCAACGCCCTCCACCTCCCGTGCTGTTGTTACCTGAACTGCCTGATCCGCCACCTCGGTGGGAGCGGCTGCCGTGCGGGGTGCCGGAGGTCGGTCCCGATCCGCTGCGCGGCGGAGGAGCGGCGGAGGAGCCGGATCCGCGCCCGCCGGAGCCGCGGGAGCTGTGCGCGGCGACACCGCCGCTGATCGGGTTGGCGGGCCTGCCGCCGCCGCTGTTGCCGCTGTCGCCGCTGTTCTGGCCGCCGCGGCTGCTGTGGGTCTTGATGCCCTGGGAGACCAGAGCGGCGGGGGAGCTGATCATCGCGGCGGCCTGGGAGCCGTCGGTGGCCTGCTTGCGGTTGGTGCGGGCGCCCTGGATCTCGTCGCCGAAGCCGGGGACGAACCGGTAGATCATCGCGGAGGCGAAGATCGCCAGCAGGATGATGGCGAGACCGGAGACGACGGCGGAGAACGCGTTCGGCCCGTCGTTCTGGGAGAGCGCGCCGGCCAGCCCGAGCACCACGGCGATGACCGGCTTCACCATGATCACCGCGACCATGATGCCCGCCCAGCGCCGGACGTGGCCCCACATGTTCTTGTCGACGAGCCCCGCGTAGACGATGGTGCCGAGCAGGGCGCCCACGTACAGCAGGGCGGCCCGGATCACGAGCTCCAGCCAGAGGATGCCCGCGGCGAGGATCGAGACGAGCGAGACGACGATCAGCATGATCGGGCCGCCGCCGATGTCGGAGCCCTTCTTGAGGGCTTCGGCGAACGACCCGAAGAAGACGTCGGTCTGCCCGCCCGAGGACGTGGCGATGACCTGGGTGACGCCGTCGGTGGCGGAGACGACCGTGTAGAGGATCAGCGGGGTGAACGCGGAGGCGAGGACCGTCAGCCACAGGAACCCGATGGCCTCGGAGATCGCGGTGGTCAGCGGGACGCCACGGATCGCCCGCTTGGCCACGGCGAGCAGCCACAGGACGAGCGTCAGGACGGTGGAGGCGGCGAAGACGATCGCGTACTGCTGGAGGAACTTGGTGTTCGTGAAGTCGACGTTGGCGGTGCTCTTCACGGCCTCGCTGAGCTTGCCGACGATCCAGGCGGCGGCGTCGGCGCAGCCGCGGGCGAGGGATGAGAGGGGGTCCTGGGTGCTGTCGAGGGTGGAGGTGCCGGTCTTGGAGGTGCCGGCGTCGCCTCTTTCGCAGTAGTCCTTGGCGAGCCCGACGATGAGGTCGCAGGCATCGTCACTCTTGCTGGGTGACGGGCTGGGTGAAGACGTGGGCGACGGAGAGGGGTCGGCTACGGCGCGCGAAGCCAGTAGGACCACGGTGGCCGGCAGGCTGCCGAGGACCGCCAGGAGGGCGCGTGTGCTTGGGCGGTGGCTAGCGGGCATAGGTGAAACCTCCATATCCCTGTACCGCACCGGCGATCTCGTCCGCTGTCGATGCCCTGTTGTCGCCATTGACGGGTGTGGGGCCTTCCGACTGGCTCGACGACTCGATCCGCCAGTCACCCCCGACCCATTTGAGCTTCTCCGAGATGGTGAACCATGTCGCGGTGACAGGCTTGGTGGAGCCCTGCCCCGCCATTCCGACAAGCCCCGTGCACCAGACTTCGACGGTTGCCGTGTCGCCGCTCCGCTCGACCACCTTCGTGCCGACAGGGATGGTCCGAGAGACGAAGGTCAGGTCACTGGGAGTGGTGCCGTCCGCGTTGAGACCGACGTTCTTGAGGAAGTCCGGTGAGTAGGCCTTCGTCAGGGCGGCCAGCAGATTGTCCACGACAGCAGGGTCGTGGGTGGACTGAATGATGCTCCGCCGAGTGTCCGTGTTGAACATCCCGACCGACCCCAGCGCCACCGCGTAGTTGGACGCCGCGCTCTGCGCCCCCTGCTCGTCATGGGCGAAGCCCGACGGGATCGATCCGTTCTTCCCCGTCACCGGCTTCGTCCCCGTGGCCGCCGTGGACGACGAATCCGGCTTGCTCCCGCCGCCCCCCGAGCCGCCGCCGTCGTCGCCGTTCCCGCCGCCTCCGCCCATGTTCGCGAACGCGATAGCCGCGATCAGGAGGACGACCACGCCGACCATCATGACCAGGGAGCGGGACTTACGGGCGGGCCGGCGGGGCGTGCCGTAGCTGTCGCCGCCCTCGCCGTCGGGGAGGCGGGTACGGGTCTGGCGCGTACCGCCGATGGTGCTGTATCCGTCGTCCGTACGGCCTGAGTCGTTGCCGTAGCTGTTGTCGTCGCCGAGGCTCATGCCGCGTACGCCCCCTCAACCGTTGCCTGGACCGGGTAGTACGACGGTAGCCCCGCGGGTTTGCGCGCGGGCGCGGTGTGGTGACTCGACATCAGGGAGACGCAACCTCTGCCGGTGGGCACGACGGACGGATGGTGTGGGGGTGGGCGGGGACCGCCCCTGGCGTGGACGTGGAATGACAGCCGGTCAGACGGCCATTCCGTAGACGATGGTGAACAGGGTTCCAAGGGATCCGATGATGAACACACCGGTCAGACCGGCGACGATCAGCCCCTTGCCCTGCTCCGCGCTGAACGTGTCGCGCAGTGCCGTCGCGCCGATGCGCTGCTTCGCCGCACCCCAGACCGCGATGCCGAGGCAGAGCAGGATGGCGATGGCCATCACGACCTCGATCATTACGCGGGCCTCGTTGCCCAAGGTCCCGAACGGCCCCCAATTCGGGGCGATTCCGCCGATGATGGTGGTGATGTCGCCCTTTTCAGCTGCCAGGATCATGTAAGTCACCGCCCCTGTTGGGTAGTTCATTGCCCCTGCCGGACGACACGGGTCACTCTCTATCTTCGCTGATGAAACTGCTTTCGTACGACGGCTTGACAGCTCTCTTTGCCCGGATCTCGTACATGTGGCCGGTGTGGCCGCCTTGACCTGCGGATCGAAATAGTGTGTGACTGAATATGTATGGTTACTCTGTGTATCACGGGGTGTGACCCCGGGCAATGATTGCCATCCCGCCACCCTGGCCGAGAATTTTGCGCATGCCCTGGTCAGCGTGCCGGACCTGGTCGGAGCAGGGGACGGTCAGAGCAGAGGATGGCGGGGAACGGGCGGTCGGGGCGGGGTCGTCCAGGTGGGCGGTGGCCGGAAATCGCACCAGGTGCCGTCGAAGGGAAACGTTCCGGCCTCGGCGAGCCGGACGACCGAGGCGCCCTCGTTCCGGATCGCGGACGCTTCGTCAGCCGACCAGTAGACGGGGTGACCGGTCTTCTCGGCGAAGGACTCCTCGTCCTTCCACTTCCAGGTCCGGTCCGGTGCCACATTGATGTCGAGCTCGTGGTCGGTGATGTCGATGTCGTCACCGCGATGGATCCGGCGCTCCAGATTTACGTACCAACCACGGAACTTCCGTCCACGTCCGAAGAGCCAGAGCACCGAGTGCGCGGCGCCGGTCGGCTGGTAGAAGAGCGCGTTGCCCATCGGCCAGCGGTCGGCGACCACCGGGTAGCCGCCGGAGGGGCGGTCGTCCGGGGCGATGTCCCGCAGATGTCTCCCGCGCGGAAGCTTCGTACGCCACATGGGCGTGCCGGTCTCCATCCAGACCAGCTGGCCCGCGTCGGTGCGCTCGACGAGGCGTACGGGCACCGACGCACTCAGGTGGCCGCCGATGAAGAAGTTCCAGCGGAGGATCCTGCCCGGCTCGTCGTCCATGCCGTTGATCATGCCCGCGGCGCGGGGGCCGGACACGTGGTCCGATCACGTTGTCGGATCAGCTGATGCGAGGCCGTCGGGCGGCAGCAGTGCGGTAGCAGTGCGCTGTGCGCGGGAACCTGTACAAGCTGACGCGGCCCGGACTCCCGGGTTCCTGGTCCCCCGGACCGCGGGACGCCCGTTGTCAGTGCCGACTGCCAGACTCGTACGCATGACCAGCAGCACCGGAACTCCCTTTCCGTTCCCGGCCAATCACCACATCTCCGAGACGTATGCCGACTGGGCGCGCGCCCGGGTGCCCGGTGCCGAGGCCGGTGCCCGCGATGTGCTGGAGCGGGCGGGCCGTGGCCGGTACAGAGCCTGGGAGAAGCCCGGACGGTTCGTGGACGAGGCGGAGCGTCTGGCCCGGGGCCTGCCCGCCGCCCATCTGCCGTGGTTCTGGGACACCATCGGGCACTGGATGCTGGAGACGCACCGCCGTTCCGCCGCCCGCGCGTACGCGAACGCGCGCGCCGCGGAGCACGCCCACGGGCTGCCCGTCGACCCCGGCTGGCGGTGGGCGAACCTCCAGCTGTTCGCCCGGTTCGGCGCGCTTCCCGCCACCGAGCTCGGCGGCGCCCCGGCCTGGTTGGCCGAGGTGTACGAACCGGGCGACGCGCACCGCGAGTTCGTGCGGCTGCTGGCCCTCTGGGCGGCATCGCCGGGCGAGCTCCCCGCCGATCTGGCCCGCCGGGTCCGGGACTCCGCACGTACGGCCGGTCTCGGCGCCGAGGAGGAGGCGCGGGTGCTGGGCGAGGTGCTCGCGTCGGCCCGCGGAAAGGCCGTGCCGGACCGGCTGCTCGACGCGGCGCTCGGCCCGCTCGCCGCTCATCCCCCGGCCGACGACCGGGCCGCCGCCCTGCTCGATCTGTTCCCCGAGTCGAAGAGCGACGCGGCCGCCTGGCTGCGGCTGCTGATCGGCTGCGGGGCCGCCGATGCCGCCGCGGCTGGCCGGATCACCCCGGAGGGCGGTCTCGGCGAGTGGCTACGGCGGTACGCCACCCGGTACTCCCACCGCAGGTCCGGTGGCGGGGTGTACCGCCAGGCCATGCCCGCCGAGCTGTTCGACCTGGTGGCCCGGTTCGCGCCGCTGCTGAAGGAGGACGGCACCCCGGTCCGGCTCCACGAGGACCGCTACCAGTGGCCGCATCTGGACGCCGATCTGCTCGATGTCTGCCTCGCCGAGGGGATCCCCGTCCACGACCCCGGCCCCACCATCGCCCTGGAGTTCTGGGACAAGGACGCGCGGCGCGACCTCAGGGCCCTCGCCGCCGACCCCGTGTTCGGCTCCCGGCTCGAAGGCACGGTGCACGCCGGGCTTCGCTCCCGGGGAGGCTCCGCCATCAGTCGCCTCCCGCACAATCCGGGCATCGCGGCCGAGGCGCACGGCCGGATCGAGAAGCTGCTCGACAGTCTGCGCGGCGGCGGGCTCGCCGCCGCCGACGAGGCCGTCGAGGAGCTGCACGCCCTCCTCGACCGGCCCACCGCCATCGCCCTGGACGGCATCGAGGAGGCTCTCGACGCGCTGGACCTCACCGGCCCGCTGGCCCGCGCCCTGCGCGCCGGTCTGCCCGAGGAGCTGGGTTGGCCCGCCCTGGAGGAGGCCCTCGCCGAATTCCGGCCGGATGAGACGGTGTACACCACCTGCACCTGGCCGGTGCTCACCGTCTACGGGGAGCGCCGCGCGTTCGCCGTCGATCACGCGGGCCGGCGCGGCGAGCACACCCTGGAGCTGCCGGACGGCGCCGGTCGCCCCACGGTGCACTGGGTCGGCGGCCAGTTCCTCGTCGCCTGGACGGGTTCGGGAGACGAGCACGGGATCAGTACGGCGTACTGGTCCGCCACCCCCGCCGACACGTTCGAACCGGAGCAGTCCTACGGGCTGCGCCCCTACGGCGGCAGCATCCAGGGCGGCCTCGGCTACCAGTTCCAGACCCCGGACGGCAGCGGCCGGTTCGACGGCGAGAACGTCCTGCGTCCCGGCGACACCACGGGCATCGGCCACCACGACTACCAGATGTACGACGGCCGGGACTTCTGGAGCACCGAGGTGTTCAGCGAGGACCACGGCAGAGGCTGGGCCCGTCTGGACCCCGCCACCGGTGCGCCCACCGCCGACCGCACCCTGCCGGGCTTCCATGCGACCGACACGTTCCCGGAGGGCACCAGGCCCTTCCCCGACCACCGCATCCTCGCCGAACTGCCGCCCGGCGCCCCGCCGTCCCCGCTCGGCCAGGACGGCCGGCTCACCGGCTGCCGGGTCGGCTACCGCACCCCGTACGCCGGTCCCTCGCCCCGCGCGTTCGTCCTGGAGTCCGCAGACGGGCGTACCGCGTCCTACCACACCACCGTCTGGGGCCGCCGCCCGTGGGGCATCCTCGCCCTTCCGGCCGGTGGTGAGGACGCCGTGGTGGTCGGCAGCACCACCGTCCGCTGCCATGCCGCCGAGGACAACTCGCTGCTCTGGCAGGTCCGGGGCTTCGCCGGAAGCCACCGTCGTGGACCGGTCCGGGCCACCCTCGGCGAGCGAGCGGGCACCGTGCCACCGCCCGCCTTCTGGCACTTCCTCACCCCGCGCGACGCATCCTCCTCCCGCGTGCTGCGCACGGTCACCGACGAGGCAGTCCGCGAACTGCTGCGATCCGGCGCCGAGGACGGACTGCCCGGGGTGAGCGATCCCCGGATCCGGCAGGGCGTCGCCCATGCCGTCCGCCTCGCCGCGGATGTGCTGCGCCGCCGCCGGGAGCTGTCGCACCGGGTGGCCGTCATGCGCTCCGGACCGGTCGTCGAGCTGCCCGACCCGGTGCCCGACACCCGGCTCGTCCCGGCCCTGCACGGCCTGCTGGCCCGGCTGCGGGCGTACGAGGAACGGCCGCCGCAGCCGCACCCGGCCCTGCTCACCGCGGTCGCCGCCGACGGCCGGTATCTGCGCGACGAGATCGACGACGAGGTGCGGGTGCTGGCCCCGCCCGCCCCTCCGGCCGAATGGGCGGTGCTGACCGGCCGGACCGACGCCGTGGCCTGGCGGGCCGCCGTCGCCGCCACCCCGGACGAGCAGCGGCAGGCACTTGCCGCGCTGCTCGACGTGTGGAGCCGTCAGCCGTTCGCGGAAGCGGGCACCACGTGGCGCACCGGCCGTGCCCCCGAGCCCCGGATAGCCGAACTCCGCGCGTCCGGTGCGTCGGTGGCCTCGGGCCCGGTCCGCAGCGACCTCGTGCCCTTCCTCCACCGGGCCGCCGACCCGGTGCCCGCCGGGGCCGAGGAGTGCGAGACCCGTACCGTCGCGGGTGACGACACCACGCGGCTGCCCCGCCTGCTCGCCCTGCTCGCCGAACGCGGCCCGCTGCCGGTGCCCGACGAGGCAGTGGACGTGTTCCGGTGGCGTACGGGGGTGCCGCGCGCGATCGCCGCCCTGGTCCTCGACGGATTCGCCGGCAGCGACGACTACGCGGCTCACCTGAAGCTGTGCCGCGCCAAGCCGTACAAGGCCGACCGGGCCACGGTGCACGCGTACGACGAGATGCGGGTGCGTCTCGGCCTCGCCGGCCGCCATGCCGTGCTCGCCGCCGCCGTCCCCGCCGATCCGGCGGAGCTCTGGGCCCCCGGAGGCATGACCGCCGCCGCGGACCGGATGGCCGCCGCGTGGTCCGAACGAATCGCCGCCACCCCGTACGCCGACGACGGCAGCCATGCCGCCGCGCTGGCCAAGGACCACGGCCTGCCCGCGCCCTGGGCCACCGCCCTGCTCACCGGACGCCTGGCGGAAGCGCCGCTGGACGCGGAGGGGATACGGTCCGCCGTCACCGCCCTCACCTGGGCGTTCACCGAGCGACCGGTGGGCGACCCGGCCGCGGAGGGTGCCCGCGCCCTGCTCGACCGGCTCACGGACGTCCCCGCCGATGAGCGCACGGCCCTGCGCGCCCTGGCGGACCGCTCGGCGACCACTCCGGTACCACCGGGGCAGTACGAGTCCAACCCGCTCTTCAGCGCCCCGGCCCTGGTGGACGAGGCGGCGGCATCCTTGGGCGTCAGCCGTGACGCGGCGGCCCTCCATCTCCAGCTGCACGCCTTCGACCGCCCGGCCGACCGCACCGTACGCCGCTGGAACACCTGGACCCTCGACCACCACCGCGCCGTCCGCAAGGAACTCACCGCCGCGAAGGCCCCGCGCCCCGTGCCGGCAGCTCCGACCGCCGCCGTCCCGCCGCCCGCGCACGAACGGTTCGCCCGCGCCTGGGCGGGGGCCGGTTTGCGTTCTCGGCCGTGAGGGGCCCCGACCGTCGGCCCGCTCACGACGCATCAGTCAGGTCGCTTCGGTCAGGTTCAACTGGAACGTGAACGTCGACCCGGCCTTGTTCCGCTTCGCCCACTTGTGGTTCGTCGAGGCCGTATTCACCGACAGGCCGGGTGATCGGTGCGCCTGCGCCTGCGTCCGCGTCTGCGCCTGGCCGCTTGCGCCGGACGGGCAGCGCACCCGGTTCTGCCCCTTGTGCCCTTCTGCCTTTGCGATCCCGGCTGTTCTAGGGGCGACGCATCCTGGGGTCCACTTAAAATCATCCCCATGATCGCGGACCTGCAATGCGTGGTGCTGGACTGTTCGGACCCGGCGGAGCTCGGCGCGTTCTACCAGTCGTTGCTCGGCGGGACCGTCAATCAGCCGGACGAGCGGTGGGCGCTTGGCGATGGCTGGGCGACACTGCACACGCCGTCCGGTCTCGTCCTCGCCTTCCAGCGGGCAGCGGAGTACCGGCCGCCGCTGTGGCCCGACCCGGCCCGCCCCCAGCAGTTCCATCTGGATTTCGGTGTTCCGGATCTGGACCGAGCCCAGGCGCAGGTGCTGGCCCAGGGAGCGACGATCCTGGACGGCGGTACCGATGGGCGGAGCTGGCGTGTCTACGCCGATCCGGCAGGGCATCCGTTCTGCCTGGTCCGTCACTGAGCGCGGACCGCCGGATGCGGCCGCGCCCAGCGTGACCAGACCCGGGCCGCCCCCGGATGGGCGGTGCCGCGACAGGCGAGCGTGCCGTCGCGGCCGTATCCGCACGTGCTCGGGGGAAGGCTCCCATGAGCCGCGTCAGTACCCCTGCGGGGCAGTAGACCTAGCCGGCGGCCGGGGCCTCCCCGTCGAGTCCGGCGAAGTGGTCGAACTCGCCCGCCAGGACGCCCTTGACGAAGGCCTCCCATTTCGTCCGGGTGGTCGTGACGATGTTGGTGGGGTCGCCGGTCTCGCGGAGGTGGACGAGTTCGTCCGCTCCGAAGGCCACCTCGATCCAGGGGCCGGGCGCCTCCTCGCCTTCGGGAGCGGCGCGTATCCAGGTCAGGTCGGTGAGGATGCCGGGGGTGTCAGTCATGGGTGCGTTCCTTCTTGATGGTGCGGACGAGGGCGGCCCAGGCGGTGGGGGTGGTGCGGAGTATCGCTGCGGTGGGGTCGCCGGATTCGGTGAGGAGAACGGTGCGCGCGGGTGAGGCGGATATGTGTATGCACGCATCTCCTTCCCCGCAGTACGACGACTTCTGCCAGGGGGATGTGGGCACGGCGTCGCCCTTTCACAGTTCCTGTGCGATGCGGCGGATGAAGTTCTGTGACTTCTTCGAGGTGAGCGCGACGGATTCCATCCGGTCGAGGAGCCTGCGGTACTTCAGCAGCTGATGCTCGGCGTCCAGCAGAACCGGCCCGTGGGACTGGTCGAGATGCACTGTGTCCAGTTGAGGAGCCGGGCCGCGCCCGTACGCGACCGATTGTCCGGATCCCGGATAGGCGCCGGCGTCGAACGGGATCACGGAGACGGTGATATGTGACTGGCTGCTCATCGACACGATGTGCTCCAGCTGTTTGCGTGCTGCTTCGCGCCCACCGAACTTCATTCGGAGAGCCGCCTCGTGTATGACGGCCGAGTATGTGACGGGAGATGCCCGGTAGATGACGTCCTGGCGCTTGATGCGGTGGGAGACGCGGTGCTCGATCTCCGGCGGCGTCAGTTGCGGTACGACCTGGCCGAACACGGCGCGTGCGTGATCCGGGGTCTGGAGCAGCTCTGGGATGTGACAGGTGTAGGCGGTTCGCAGGGCGACCGCGTGGTGTTCGAACTCCGCCAGGTCCAGCAGCCCTGCCGGGAGGATGTCCCGGTACTGCTCCCACCAGCCGGATGACCGCTCGATCGCCATGGCGGCCAGCGCATTGACGTAGGCGTCGTCGGAACAGGCGTAGACGCGCGCCATGGCACGCACTCGTTCGGGGCTCACGCCGAAACGGGCGGATTCCACGTTGCTCAACTGTCCTGAGCTGGTTCCCACCCGCTTCGCGGCCTCGGTCGCGGTCATCCCCGCCCGCTCCCTGAGCTTGCGGAGCTCAGCTCCAAGGCGACTGCGACGGGCCGTGAGCGCTGGCCTCGCTGCCATCGAACTCCTCCTGACCTGGGGCTGGTTGGAATGTCACTCACACGAGGGAATCGACCTGTATTTTCTCGCGATTCGACAAAACTTCTTTGTCGCGAGTCTAGTCTCGGTCTCAGGCCGCCCGCCCGGAAGTACCCCGCTCGACGGAGCGGCCTCGTCGCCGGGCAACCGGAAATCCGCGACCCAACTTCCGCCCGTGAACGGAGACTTCCATGGTCGGTTCCACGGTATCCCCGCCCTGGACATACACCCTCCAACTCCCGCAGGATCCCCGCGCACCGGGTGTCGCCCGCGCCACCCTCCGCAACGTCCTGCGCGTGCACGGCATGCCCGAACTGACCGAGATCGCCGAACTGTTGGCGAGCGAACTGGTCACCAACGCCTACCTGTACTCCTCGGGGCCGTACTCCCTGCGCCTGCGCGACGCCGGGCGCAGCCGCGTCCGGCTGAGCGTCCGGGACACCGATCCGCACATCCCGGCACCGTTCCGATGGGGCGCCGGGACTCCGGAGGAACTGGCCGAGCGGGGGCGGGGGTTGTATCTCGTCACGCTGTACGCGGAGTGCTGGGGCGGGTACCCGATGCGGGGCGGGCTGCCGGGGCGGGGCGGGAAGGTGCTCTGGGTCGAGTGCGCGGCGAAGGCGTAGAGGAGGGCGAGGACGGCGGGGCCCATGACGGAATGCTGCGGGCCCGTGGCGCGAAGATCGGTGGCTGGGAGCGGTTCGCTCTCGAATCGCTGGGGGGACGTGCAGTACGCCCTGAAGGGGCAGAGCGAGGGCCTGTACGTCTCCGCGGAGAAGAACGCCGCCGGGAACGACTACGGGCTCCTGCGGGCCCGTGCCGGTTACGTGGGTTCGTGGGAGCGGTTCACCCTGGTGAAGGCCGGTGCGGCCGGGATCCCGGAAGGCACCGCCGACGCGGGAAGCGCTGTGCCGCCGCTCGCCGGTTCGGCCGCCGCGACCACGGCGCGGATCACGTCCTGGAACGTCTGCGGCGACATCAACACGGTGAGCCCGTGCAACGGCGGCAAGCCGATCGGCGAGGACGCCCTTGCCGCGGGCCTCAAGGAGTGTCTGGCCGAGGCCGTGTCCTACCCGGACGTGATCTTCCTCCAGGAGATCTGCGAGAAGCACGCCAAGACGGTGGAGCTGGCGCTGGAAGAGGGCCCCTACCAGTGGGACGTGCGCTTCGCGCCGATCAACTACAACGTCGACGGGACCGGGCTGAAGGCGCAGAAGGAGTGCATGGACGCCGACGGGTACGACCGGGGAGCGTACGGCGTGGCCATCGCGGTTCCCGATGCGTACGCCTGGTATCAGGCGTACGAGCTGCCGTCCCCGGCCACGTACGTGAACAAGGACGGGGTGACCCGCAAGGCCGAGCGGCGTACGGCGGTCCGCGCCACCGTTCCGTCCCGGGCGGCCATGTACTGCGCCGCGCACTTCAGTACCGGGGGCAAGGGCTGGGACGACCCCGAGCGCACCTGGCAGAAGAAGCAGGCGGCGACGGTGTACGACGGCCCCAACACCAAGGACGGCGAGAAGATTGACTACATCTTCAGCCTCTACTCGTTCAGCGCGTGCTCGGTGACGGCGTACGTCGGGCTGTCCGACCGCTACTCCATCCACGGGTCGGTGCCGCTGCCCGCCAAGTGACCGGGACTTGAGCGGTGGAGTCGCCGTCGATCGGCGTTACGCAGGACTCCGGCCATCCGTTTTCGCAGGTACACGGGCCGCCGTGACTACGCCGGAAAACGAAAGCTCCACCACGATGTGGTCACCGGGTGAATATATCCAGAATTCCGGCGTGAATTCCGCGATGCCGGGCAGGTGGGTGAGGGAGGATTCGACCCCCATCTCCACGCTCGGAACCGCCAGGCTCCCCCAGAAGAAAATCAGGTTGCCGATTTTTGGGGTGAACTGCTGAATTACGGTGCTCTGCTCGGTGGAATCCGAGTCCATCGAGCAGAGCACCAACTCGTCAGCCACCGCACTCCACTCGATCGCGCCGTCGGAATTGCGCGGGTAGCGGCCGAGGCTTTCGTGCTCGTACCGGAGATGCTGATCGAGGGTCAGCAACTGTACCCCTGACCGTCCGACCCAGGTCAGTCGCCGATTGGTCTGCTTATCCGCGCGAACCAATCGGACCATGGACCGGGGCAGGAGGTCCGGTCTGGTCCCGTACACACCGTCGAGTGTCAAGAATTACCGCCGAGGGTTTTCGCGAAATCTTCTTCCGTCCCCTTCCATGGTACGGCCCACTTGCGTGCGGAGTCGCCCTTGCCGATTTCCACGTTGATGTGGGGCCCCTTCTCGGGGTCGTAGTCCATCCTGAACCTCTTGAATTCGCCGTTCACCCGAGTGGTGAATCCCACTACTTTGCCATAGGTTGTCGGTGCGGATTCGAGACGGCCGATGTACGGCTGCCGAGTAGCCGGATCGATCTTGCCCAGCAGTTCGAGCGCCTTGTTCCGGGCCTGCTCGAAGCTGTCGAATCTGTCCAGAACGACTTCCTTGCACGCCCCTCCGGAATTGTGGACCAGGACCGGTGTCCCGCCCGCCAGCACGTAGTACGTGTGGAGACCGCCGACGGTGAGGTCGTGCGTGCGCTGCCTGCCCTGCTGGTCGAGGACTCCGGCCACCCGGAGCGAGGCGCCGGTGGGGCTGCGGACCTCGTCGCCGATGCGGATGTCCGCCGCGTCGGCCCAGTCCTTGGTGTTGGTGAGCCAGACGGGGTGGTTGTCGGTTGCCGTGAGGGTGGCGGCGCCGTGGCCGGTGGTGAGGGTGAGGCGGGTGAAGTTCTTGTCGTCGTCTGTGGTGATGGTGTTGGTGACCGGGCGCGCGGCGGTGAGTCCGCTGCCCGGGTCGGTGGCGGTGACCCGGTCTCCGGTGCGGATGTCTTCGATGGAGCGGTGCGTGCCGTCGGCAAGGAGGACCTGGGTACCGGAGGGGAAGCTGTGGGGCTTCACGCAGTCCCCGACGGTCCGTTCCCCCTGCACGCCGTCGACCAGTGCCTTGACCTCGACCGCGGCCAAGGCGCTGGCCTCGACGAGGGTGTTGGCGCGGAGCGGGATGCTGTAGTGGACGACTCGGCCGCCGCTTGCGCGTGACTGGGCCTCGGCCCTGGCCTTGTAGCGCTCGGCCACCGAGGAGTAGACGGAACCGGCGCCGGGGTTGGAGCACCTCAGGGTGCCGGCGGCGTTGTTGCCGGTGAGGCGGAAGGTGCTGCGCGGGCTGGTGCACTTGCCCGCGGACTGTCCGCCGATGGAGAAGGTGGCGGTCAGGACGGCGGAGACCTGCCCCTTGCTGACGCGTTCGTCCCGGGCCTTGGAGGTGACCTCGCCGGTGAACTTCTGGGTGACGGAGCAGCCCGACGAGCTGCAGTTCATGTCGCCCGAGCCGTCGATGGTGAAGTCGATGCCCCGGTCGCCCGCGTTCTTGAGTTGCTTGGTGTGGTCGAGCAGGGTGTCGAACATCGCGTCGACGGCGTCCCCGAGGACCGGCATGATGTCCATGCCTTCGGGGCTGCCGACCGTGAGCGGCCCGCGGGTCACCTCCGGGATCGTCTCCGGCGCCTCGCCTTCCTTGAGCCGCTCGGTGAACTCATGGAAGTCGTAGGGCTCCAGGCGGAGGACCTGGTGGGGTTTCTGCCGGGTCACCAGCAGCCGGCCGGCCGAGGTGTCGATGGCGAGGGCGGGTTTCCCGTGCACGCTGCGGGGTTTCTCGTCCGGGCGCTCCGCCGCGGGCGGGGCCTTCTCCAGGGCGTCGAGGGCCTGGGTGAGGACCTCCGCCAACTGGGGCGGAGGCAGGGTCCGCCGCAGTGCCTCCTGTACGAGGGAGTCCTTGTCCTCGTGGTCGGCCATCCACTTGCCGGGCTTGCCCGACTCGGCGCCCGGGGGCGGTGCGGGGTCCTGGGACCACCGCATGAAGGTCTTGCCGTCGACGTTCAACAGGCCCTGCTCAAGCCGCTTCCCGCCGGAGGAGGTGGTGCCGTACTTGCTGCCGCCCGCGGTGGCCGTGATCCGGTTCTCGGTGACACCGAAGGCGGACGTGTCCTGGTACGTCAGCCCCTGCGCCGCACCGAGCTCCTCGACCGCCTGCCGGAACGGCTGGAGGTTCCGCTTCGCCACCGCCTTGCCGTCGTCGGACCCGACCGCGCCGGAGACCGTCAGCAGCGTTCCGGCCACCAGCGCCAGGACCAGGACCCCGACCCCGCCGAAGAGCAGCAGGCGTTGGCGGTCCGTCAGCCGCCGCCACCAGGGGGCCCCGGGGCCGGGCGGCGGCGCCGGCATCGGTACCGGCATCGGGGGGTACGCGGGTGGCGGGGGCGGGGTGGGCGGCTCGTCCTGCCGGCGGCCCCGGAAATCGCTCGGTTCGGTCATGCCGTCTCCCTCGACGACTCGATACGCACGGCCCACGGCCATGGCGCCGCTCCTGACACCGGCTCAGTGTGGGGGCCGGGGCCCAGAATTGGAGTGGTTTTCTAGAAAAAATTCCAGACACCTTGGTCTGTGCCTACACTGACGGCGGAGAGGGCCTCGACGTCCTCCGTGTTCAGATCAGACCGAGGACGTCCGCTCGATGAGCCCGAAGCAGCAGCGCGGGGAAGCCACCGCCGAGCAGGTCCTGGACTCCGCACTGGGGATCTACGCCGCCTCCGGCGAGGCCGGCCTCACCGTCGGCGCGATCACCAGGGCCAGCGGTGTCAGCGCCGGAAGCGTCTACCACCACTTCGGCAGCCTCCAGGGTGTGCACAACGCCCTCGCCCTGCGCTGTCTGGGCAGACTCCTGGACGAACTCGTCGCGGAACTGCGCCGCACCACGGATGCCCGCTCCGGGGTCCAGGCCCTCGTCCGGACGTATCTGGCCTTTGTGCAGGCCCGCCCGGACGAGGCCCGGCTCCTGCATTCCGCCACCGCCGACCACGAGTCCATGGCCCAGGCAGGGCGGATCCGCGACTCCCAGGAAGCACGGCTGACACCCCTCGCACTCTGGGTGCGGGGGCGCCGGGAGGCCGGTGAGATCACCTCGCTCCCCGCGCCCGTGATCGAGGCGCTCGTCCTCGGACCGGTCACCGCCGTGGCCCGGAGGTGGCTGTCCGCCGGGGACGTGGACATGGACGAAGCCGCCCGGACCCTGCCCGATCACATCTGGCGTTCGATCAGTCCCTGACCGGGTGGCCGGGCCCATGGCCGCGACGGGGGCAGCGGGCATCAGGGCTGGATGCCGTCGTACTGGAGGACGCGGTACGGCGTCTTGCCCTGGTTCACCGACTGCCACTGCGAGGCGATCAGGGTCAGGGACGTGGCACTCGCGCTGCCGGGATGGATGTATCCGCCGTAGAGGAACGGGAGCTGGGGCCTGCCCCAGTGGTGCGGCGGCAGACCGTCGCCGACGATCTGGGGCTTGGGGGCGGTCCAGACGGCATCGGGGCGGGACGCGGTGCGGGTGCAGATCGCGTAGTCGTCCACGTCGAAGTAGCTCATGCAGTACGTGCTGCCGATCCGCTTGACGGAGAACTCCCCGATCCTGTTCCCGGAGAGCATGATCGACGGTGCCGGCGCCGTCGTCCACTGCCAGCGGTTGTCCAGGAAGGCCCAGTTCTCCTGGGCCCCGAAGTTGCCCGCGCGGAACTCGTCCGGCCGGATGCGGAACAGCTGGATCGCGCCGCCGTCGGCGGTGTTCGAATGCGTGCCGTTCCAGCGCTTGGAGAAGATGTACAGCCAGCCGTCGGGATCGATGCCCGCGAACGACCACATCCCGTACATGGACTGGTTCGTCCCCTGGGTGTCGCCCGCCCAGTGGTACGGGTAGTCCTGCCAGGTCACGCCGTAGTCGTCCGAGTACGCGACGCCCGACATCAGCGAGCCGTCGTACCCGGCCGGGATGTTGTCCCACAGGGCCACCGAGGTGTACTGGATGTACGTGCGGCCGCCGAACTCGATGCAGTCGTTGGGGATGCGGGAGATCTCGAAGCCGTGCCCGTTGTCCGCCCGGTGCGCGTAGTCGAAGCACTGGCGGGCCGCGCCTCCGGTGGGCAGCGCCCAGGTGAACGAGATCGGGCTCGCGCCGGAGGCGTCGAAGCCCGCCTGGTTCAGGATCACCGGAGACCCCAGATAGGGATCGGCCTGGGCGATCCCGCCGAACGCGTCGCCGAACACATAACCCCAGGTGTTGTCGTGCTCCCGGTAGTACGGGATCGCCAGGTCACCGGAGCCGAGACCCTGCGCGCTCGCCGAGTCGCCGGGCTGCTCGCACAGCGGGGCGCCGCTCTGGAGCAGCCGCGCGGCCGGGCGCCCCGGGGCGGACCGGTCGCGGGCGGCGGCCACGCCGGGGGCGGCGCCCAGCAGTCCGGCACCCAGGGCGAAGCCCATGCCTGCCTTGAGCGCCGACCGGCGGGTGGCGGCCCGGCGCTCCGGCTGTGAGGGGGTGGACATGGTCGGATCCTCCGTGTGTCGGGGAGAGCGGGTGCGGCGGCGAGGGGTGGGGTACGGCGCCGGGTCACGCCTTGCGGAGCCGGGCGATGACTCCGTCGAGGTCGCGCTGGAAGAGATCGGGGCGCACGAAGTGCCCGCCGGGCACCTCGTGCCACTCGTGCGGGATGCCCGCCTGGCCGAGCCGGTCCCGGAACTCCCGCTGGCCCGCGAGCACCTGGGTCTCGTTGACCGTGTCGAACCAGTTGACAGGGTCGGGACTCGTGCCGGCGACCAGGTAGACCCGCTTGTTCCGGTAGCTCTCGATGCGCTCGACGGGGTTGTCGGCGCTGACCCTGGCCTCGTCCCACAGCGGCGCCCCGTAGACCGTGCCGCCGCCCAGGTCCAGGGCGGCGGAGGAGGCGTTGGCCCAGTGGGCGACCAGACCGAAGTCGCGGCGCAGGCTGGCGGGGCCGGAGTGGGCGCTCACCGAGGCGAAGTGGCCGTAGTACTTCGCCGCGTACTTCAGCGCGCCGAAGCCGCCCATCGAGAACCCGGCGACCGCGCGGCCGTCGTACTCGGCGAAGGTGCGGAAGTTCGCGTCGATCCACGGGACCAGCTGGGCGATGTGGAAGGTCTCCCAGTTCCGGGCGCCGGTGTTGGAGCTGACCGGGTTGGAGTACCAGCCCGCGTGACCGCCGTCGGGCATCACGACGATCACCGGCTTGCCCGCGGTCCAGTCGCGGATGCCCAGGCGGTCGAAGGTGATGAAGTCCTGGTCCGTGCCCCCGCCGTGGAACACGTAGAGGACCGGGTAGGTGCGGCCGCTGGTGTGGTAGTCGTCGGGGAGCAGCACGTTGACGCCGGGGTTCCAGCCGATCGCGTCGGTCTGGAACCGGTAGTACCACATGCGGTGGTCGCTCTCGTTGCGGTCCACGATGTGCAGCCCGAAGCCGTCACCGGCCGCGCTCGCCGCCGTGGCCGACGCGAGGACGCCGCCCGCGCCGAGCGCCAGTGCGGCGGAGAGGCCGCCTGCGGTCTTCAGGATGTTCCTGCGGGTGGGGTGCTGGTGCGTGCTCAACGCGTTCTCCTGGTCGTCGTCAGTGGTGATGAAGCGAGTGGCAGTGGAAGTAGCGGCTGGGGTGGGCTAGTTGTCGGTGATCCAGGTGCCGCGGTCGGCGTTCCAGTGGATGGTGGCCTTCTGGAACTTCTGTGCTTTGCCGCCGCCCGCTTCGTCGGTTTCGTCGGTGAGGGGGTAGCCGAGTGCGGTTTCGTGTCCGGCGGCGTGGAAGGCGTCGTAGATGGCGCCGTGGACGGTGTGGGCTCCGGTCTGGGGGGACCAGAGGAAGAGGCCGTGTTCGAAGAACTGGTAGCGGCCCCGGGTTCCGTCGGGTGCTGGTGCGGCGTCGGCTTCGTCGGTGGTGGGGAAGCCCCAGCGGCGTTCGGCGTCGGTGTCCCAGAACTTGGTGAGGATGTCGCCGTAGATGGCGTGGGCCTCGTCCGGGTGCCAGAGGATGATCCCGTTCTGGAACTGCTGGAAACGTCCGCCGAGCGAGGAGTCGCGTTCCCCCGTGATCGGCCGGCCCAGCGGTCCGCCCGGCCCGCCCGTGCTGTCGTACTTCGCCGCGATGGTGCCGTACGGAATGAGGTCGTCCAGGTTGTTGTAGCGGCGGGGCGCGAAGCCCCTGAGCCCGTCGCCCCACACCCGCTCCTCGGCGACGTGCCCGAAGTCGTACTCCTCGCGCACCACCGGCTGGGTGCGGGCCGGGTCCGCCCAGCGGAGGAAGAGCGCCACATGGTCCGTGCCGCCCGAGTCGCGCAGCAGGGCGTCGCCGGGCTGGAGGTCGCCCGCGGGGATGTCGAAGGTGACGTCCCACAGGCCCCAGGTGGTCAGGGACGTACCGAGGTTCCAGGCCATCGACACATAGCCCGAACAGTCCGGCCGGTAGCAGCCGAACTGGTTCTCGTGGCAGCCGCTCTGGCTGTACGGCACCTGCTCGGCGATCCACGACCACGCGCGGTCCATCGCCTCGCCGCGCCCGATCGGCCCGCCCGGTTCCGAGGCGCTCGCGGCGGGCGCCGTGGTGAACGTGATCGCGAGGGCCGCCAGGACCAGGGTCACTGCCCCGATCATGCGCCGAAGGCTCAGAAGGATCAGCGGTCTCATGGCTGTCTCCCGGTCGGTTGTCCGGTCAGTTGTCGGTGATCCAGGTGCCGCGGTCGGCGTTCCAGTGGATGGTGGCCTTCTGGAATTTCTGTGCTTTGCCGCCGCCCGCTTCGTCGGTTTCGTCGGTGAGGGGGTAGCCGAGTGCGGTTTCGTGTCCGGCGGCGTGGAAGGCGTCGTAGATGGCGCCGTGGACGGTGTGGGCTCCGGTCTGGGGGGACCAGAGGAAGAGGCCGTGTTCGAAGAACTGGTAGCGGCCCCGGGTTCCGTCGGGTGCTGGTGCGGCGTCGGCTTCGTCGGTGGTGGGGAAGCCCCAGCGGCGTTCGGCGTCGGTGTCCCAGAACTTGGTGAGGATGTCGCCGTAGATGGCGTGGGCCTCGTCCGGGTGCCAGAGGATGATCCCGTTCCGGAAGAGCTGGAAACGTCCGCCGAGCGAGGAGTTCTCCTCGGCGCGGAGCGGCGGGCCGAGCGGGCCCCCGGGGCCGCCCAGGTCGGCGTACTTCGTGCCGATCGTGCCGTACGGCTGGAACGCCTCGGCCATCAGCTCGCGGGCGTAGCCCTCCGCCTGGGGGTAGCGCTCCGGGTACGCGGAGCGCTGGACGGCCTGGGCCAGCTCGCCCGCGGTGTCCCAGTCGGGCTCTATCTGCTGGGCCACCTCGAAGAACTTGTTCGCCGCGAAGTCGACGTCGAGGCACTGGGCGGGTTCGCACCAGCCCATCGAGGGCCGCTGCTGGAAGACCCCGAGCGAATCCCGGTCCCCGCACGCCAGGTTGTTCATACGGGACTCGACCCAGCCCGTCTCGAAGCCGGCGAGCATCACCTTGTCGGACACGCCCCGGCGCTGCCCGACCTCGTACACCTTGCGGGTCACGGCGATGTCCCGGTCCGCCGGGATGTCGCAGAACAGTGTGGCCGGGGCGGTGTTGGCGAGCGGGCCCGGCACATCGCCCGCGTCCCGGGCGAAGGCCGGGTTGCCGAGGCCGGTCACGGCCACCATGACCAGCAGGACCGCTGATCTCCGTATCGCGCGTCGTCGTTCGGTCGAGCCACGCACCTGACTGCTCCTCGGGGGAGTTGGGGGAGTTGGGGGGGAGACGGCAGTGTTCGCGGTGGTGGCCGCGTCAGAACCAGCTCTGGTACGGGGTGTCGTTGCACGGCCAGGTGCGGAAGCCCAGGGAGCTGTCGTCGATGCACCGCAGGGTCGCCTGGTTCTGGAAGCGGACCGTGCCGTCGCCCCAGACCTTGATCCACCAGCTCTGCTCCGGTCCGGAGCCGCAGGTACCGACGGTGCGGAACCCGTTGTCGCTGTCCTCGACGCAGCGGTTCGTGTTGACGTTGCGCAGCTGGCGCGTTCCGTCGGCCCAGACCTTCACGTCCCACAGCTGCGGATTGCTTCCGTTGCAGCTCCAGGTGCGGAAGCCGTCGTCGGTGTCGTCCATGCAACGGCCCGTGGCCTGGTTACGGAAGCTCTGGGTGGCATCAGCGGCCCGCGCGGCGGACGCGGAGCCGTTCTCGGCGGCCAGGGCGCCGGGCGGCGCGGTCAGGGAGGCGAGGACGAAGACCCCGCCGAGCAGGAGCGAGCGCGTGCCGCGCATGGGCTGTTCCCTCTTCCTTGCGGTGGCTGTGGTCCGCAAGCCTGCCGCCGGGCCGCCCGGCGGGACATCCGGAACGATCCGGAGTGACAGCCCGCGACGCCGACGCCGACACTCATCGGACGGGTTCGGGCCGCGGGCAGTCGGGAACCCGGGGGCGGTCCGTCGTGCGCACGGCGGGCAGCCAGGCCGAGGAACGGGAGGAGCCGGCCGGCAGACGGACCCGGTACCACTGGGTGGAGCGGGCGTCCGACTCGTCGATGATGGGCACCCCCTTGGGGAGGCGGCACTCGACGGCGAGGACGTCGCCGTGCCACACCCGTGTCGGTACGACGTTGTCGATGGTGTACGGCACAAGGGGATCGATCGCCAGGCCGAGACTGCACTGCGGGGTCCGGTCCGTACGGTCCCGGCAGGTGTCGTCGGCGTTGAACACCCGGAGCCTGCCGGGCGGTTCGCCCCTCGCGCCGGACGCGCCGCCGCCGAGGTGCGACCAGACCGTGGCGGCCACCGCGCACACCGCGACGGTCAGCAGGACGGCGCGGGTCCCCCACCGGCGGCGGACCGGGCGGGGCGGCACCGACCGGGCGTTGATGCGCGCCAGCAGGCTCTCGGCGGTGTGCGCGGAGCGGTCGGCGTGGGTGGGGGCCAGGCAGTCGGCGGCCAGGGCCCGCCAGAACGGCGGCACCGCACTGTCGAGCCGCAGCGGCGCGCGCCCCTCGGCGTACTCCTGTACCGCCGCGCCGCGTGACACCGGGGTCGCACCGGGGAACGGCGAGGCGCCGGAGGCGAACACCTCGTGGACCATGATGCCCAGGGCCCAGATGTCGGCACTGGGCCGGACCTCCACACCGTGCTCGCCCAGCGGGGCCTGCCAGCGCTCGGGCGGGAGGTAGTCCAGGGTGCCCATCGGCGGCGCGTACCCGTGGGTGCCGTCGGTGCCGGTCAGTTCGGTGGCGAGCCCGAAGTCCGAGAGCTTCAGCGCACCGTCGGCCATCAGCAGGATGTTCTCCGGCTTGAGGTCGCCGTGCACCCAGCCGCTGCCGTGCAGATGGGCCAGGCCCTCGCAGATCTCGGCGAACAGCCTGGGAATGTCCGCCTCCGCGGCTCCGGCGTCGAAGAGGTCCCGCAGACTGCGCGCGGCCCGCTCCATCACCAGCACGATCGCGCCGTCCAGGAACGCCCGGTCCGGATCGCTGACCACGACGGAGTCCAGCAGGCGGATCAGCCGCGGATGGCCGGCCCGGCGGGCCAGTTCGACCTCGCGACGGGCGGTCTCCGCGACCTTGCGGGCCTGGCGCGGTGCGAGCCCGGCGGTCGGCAGGAACTTGAGCGCGACCTCTGCCGGGACGGTGGCCGGGCCGGCTAAGCGATCGGCCGAGGCATCGCGCGGGTGGTCGGCCGGGCCGCCGGCCGGGCCGTCGGTCCTGCCATGGGCCGGGCGGCCCGCGTACACCGTCGCCCAGCCGCCGGACGCGATCGGCTCGACGACCTCCCAGCCGCCGACCCGGTAGCCGCGCGGGAGCAGTTCCGTACGGTCACTTCCTGAGGTGTCGCTCCTGCCACGCACCGTCTCCCCCTCCGGTGGGCCCGCCGCACTCCGGGGGCCCGTGTCTCAACTGCTCGTCTCCCGTTCCCGGATGCGTATCGGCGTCCGGGGCGGCAGCAGTGCCAGATGTTCCTCCCGTACGAGGCCGAAGCGCAGCGCGATCCCGACCAGGGCCTCCCGCTTTCCGTTGCGGCGCGCCCCACCGGAGCCGTGCTCGGCCGGAGTGCTGATCCGCATCTTCTCCTCGGCGAGGTAGTCGATGTGCGAGCTGACCGCCCGCGCCGTCAGCCGGCCGCCGCACGCGGCGTGCCACTTGAGCCGCTCGACGATCTGCGGGGTGGTCGGTACGGCGACCGGCGACTCGTCGCGCAGCCGCGGTTCGCAGAGCGCGACCAGGACCAGGAAGTAGAGGGCCGTCTCGTCCAGCGAGTACGCCGTGACGGTGCGGCTGCCCCACTGGCCCACCATGCCGTCGGGGTCCAGATAGACGTGGTCGGGGGCGAACACCTGGAAGGCGACGGTGGTGTCGCGGCGGGTGGGCAGCACGACCCGGGAGAACTCGAAGGGGATGGGGGCGCCGGCCCGCCGGGGCGGGACCCGCAGATACTCACCCGCCCCCTCGGGGTTCTCCACCAGGTAGCTCTGGGTCGCGCTGTGGTTGCTGAGCTGCCAGTGGTCGTCGGTCACCCGGATCTCGCCGGCCAGCCGGGAGATGGCCTCGTCGTCGAGGCGCAGTTCGACCGGGGTCGTCGCCGAGCCCCGTCCGAAACGCGCCACCTCTCCCGGGCCGAGCCGCAACGTCACCGGGCCGCCGCACGGCACCCCGTCGGCGTCACCGCTTCTTCGCGTACTCCGCGGCGGACAGACCACGTTCTGCGGCAGATAGACCACGATCCCGCTCAGTGCCCCCACCTCGCCCCCGTGCCGGTGACATTGACATCGGTCGAACGGTACCCATCCCGGACAGTGGTCCCGGTCCGGATTCTGGTCGTTTTCGGGCCGTCCTCAGGCTGTCCGCCCTGGAGCGGTGCCGTCCGGGGGAGGCGCGAATCGGCGGGGCCCGTGCCGGGCGCCCAGCTTCGGGTTCTTCCGCGGGGAGACCGGGGCGAGCCGCGCGGACCCACGCGGAACCGGGCGTACGGGAGGGAGTACGCGCCGTGGAGCGCGGTTTCGCGTACTCCGGTGAACTGGCTCGATCTGGCGCATCCGGCGGAGCGGCGCTCCGGCTTTTTCGGGCCATGCTCACGGGCGCGCGCGGCGCATGCTCACGCGCGCGCCGCGGTCGGCGGCCACAAGCGATGCCGAGGGCTCGGATCGTATGCGCCGAGGGTCCGGACCACATGCGCCGAGGGCCCGGATCGCATGGATCCGGGCCCTCGGTGTGGAGTGCTGGGTGCTGGGTGTGCGGCGAAGGGGGAGGGGCGGCGCCCCCCGGAGTTCGCCGTAAGGCCGTGCTCAGCGGTTCAGGACTTGCCCGCCGACTTCATGGAGCTCACCGCGTCGGCGACCGTGCCCCGGTACAGGCCGAGCTTCGGGTCGCGCACCTTGACGTCCGGGCCGAGCTCGAAGTTCTGGGTGTCCGCGTTGGGCATGTGGTCGCCGTCGGCGAGCACGTTCATCTCGTTGATCCAGGTCAGCCCGTTGCCGCCGCTCGGGTTGAGGTCGATCACCGCGATGGCGGCGGTCTTCGGCTTGACCGGGTAGGCCGGTGCGCCGCCCAGGCCACCGGGAACCGCCGGCGTGATGTCCCCGCTGTGGTCCGAGGCCTTCGAGGCGCCCAGGCTGACCCGCGGGAAGTAGCTCAGGCCGCAGGAGTTCGCGCCGGTGTTGTTGACCTCGATCACCTGCTGGGTGGCCGAGCCCTCGCGGGGGTAGACGCGCACCGACAGGTCGCTGCTCTTGCACGGGTGCTTGTAGGCGTAGCTGTCGCTGGTGTTGCCGCTCGCGGTGCTGCCGCCCTTGGACGTGCTCGTCTTCGAGGTGCCCGTCTTCGTGGCACCGGTGTTCTGCGCGGTGCTGTCGGCCTTCGAGGTGCCCGTGGCCTTCGTGGCGTCCGAGGACTGGCCGGCGTCGGTCGACGCGCCGGCCGACGCGGCGTTGTCCGCGCTGCCGGCGGACTTCGTGCCGGTCTCGTCGCCGCCACCGCAGGCGGTGAGTGCCAGAGCGAGGACCGCGGTGACGGCGCCGAGGGCGGCGGTGTGCTTGCGGGTGCGGATCGTACGCATGGAATCTCCCAGGGCGAGGGTGAGAACAAGGCCCGGATCCTGCGGCGAACCGCTCTCTCTGACCTCTTGACAACCTCAGCATCCTGTGGATCGCTCACGTTCCGCTGACGCCTCACTGACGTCCCGCTGACGTCTCCGGGACCGGCCCCGGACCGGGCGCCGCCCCGGTGCGCGGGCGGGCGCGGCGCGTCAGCCGGGTCCGGCGCGGCGCCGCTCCGGGGCCGGGGAGCGGGGGGTGGACGGATGGCCTGAACTGGCGGGCCGGGCGCGGACATTGAGTCCGGCATTGGGCCCTGGGGCCCATGCCGGGTCCCGTGTTGCTGTGGTCGCATACGGATACCGGGGGGAACTGTCGCTGTACCCACTCACAAAGCTGGGGAGACTCGCCGTGTCGGGCATACGAGAACTAGCGGTACCGGGCGGTGCCGCCTTGAGCACCGCCGAGGTCCCTCCGGGCAGACAACCTTTGTCGCGCTCCTTGCAGGCGGTGCTGATTCTCGTCCGGCTGCTCTTCGTCCTCACGGTCGTCGGCACCTTCGACGCGCTGGTCGTGGCCTCGTCCGTCGATGCGCTGGACGGCCGCCTGCTGGGCATGGTGCTGTACGCGGCGCTCCCCGGGATCGCCGGGTTCGTGCTGTCGCTGTACCTGAGGACCGGCGGCGTCTGGATCCGGCGCGGGCTCCTGGCCGTACACGCCTGGCTCATCCTCGGCGCGCTGGCGACGCTGAACGACGCGGAGAACGGGCGGGGCGTGACGCAGCTGGTGCTGCCCGTCGTCGTCCTCGCCCTGCTGTCCCGGCCCAGTGCGCGGGCCTGGTTCCGGCTCGCCCCCGAACAGCGCGTCGAGCACCGGCCGTTCAGCGTCGTCAGGCGGATGGTCAAGTGGCGCCGGGACAACGGTCAGACCGCGATGGAATACCTGGGCATGATCCTCGTGGTCGTCGCCCTCATCGGCGGGCTCGTGGCCACGGGGATCGGCGGGCAGGTGTCCGGCCAGCTCCGGAACGCCATCTGCCAGCTGACCGGAAGCGCCTGCCCGCCGCCCGGCGCCATCGCGGGCGGCAGCAGCGGCAATGGGAACGGCAACGGCAACGGGAACGGTCAGGGGAGCGGCGGTGCCAGCTCCGGCGCCGGGTCCGAAGGTGCCACCGTGACCGGTGGGACGGGTGCCGACGGGTCGGATGCGACCGGCGGTGCCGGCGGGGCCGGGGGATCTGAAGCCTCAGGCGGTGCCGGTGGTGCCGGTGGCTCGGACGGATCCGGTGGTGCCGGTGGTGCCGGTGGTGCCGGTGGTGCTGGTGGTTCGGACGGAACCGGTGGTTCTTCTTCAGGAGTCGACGCGGGTAGACAATCCCCGACCACGGGTTCCACCCACCGCCCGGACGGCAACTTCTTCACCGGCATCGTGGGCGACGACGGTCTGCTGGGCGACGTCACCGGCGCCATCGACACGATCGCGCACCCGGTCAACACCGCCAAGGGCGTCGCCGACCAGTACGCCCAGGCCGCCAACAAGGCGGGCGACAAGTGGAACAAGGGCAAGTACGTGGCCGCCGCCTGGGACCTGACCAAGGGGTCCGGCGGAGGCGGCAGCGCGCTCACCGGACTGCCCGGCTCCGGCGGCCGCGTCGAGTCGGCGGTACGGGACGGGGAGCGGCAGTACCTCAACGACCGCATCCCGCGCGGCTCCAGCCCGGCCGGGCGCGAGGCGTGGTGGAAGGGGCTGACCCAGGAGCAGCGGGACCGGTACCTGGAGCTCTCCCCGGACCAGATCGGCAGCCTGGACGGCATCCCGGTGGCGGACCGGGACACGGCCAACCGCCGGAACCTGCCGGACCTGATCTCGAAGCTGGAGGGCCAGAACGACAAGGCGTCGAAGGAGAAGCTGGCCGGGCTGCGCGAGATCGACCGGCAGCTGAAGGAGGGCAGCCAGCCCCCGATGTACCTCATCGGCATCGGCGACGAGGGCAACGGGCGCGCGATCGTCTCCTACGGGAACCCCGACACCTCGAAGAACGTGTCGGCGTACGTACCGGGGCTGAACACCTCCCTCGACGAGGAATTCGCGAAGAACGACCTCAAGCGCGCCCGTGACACGGCGATCGGCGCCCAGGGCTACGACCCGTCCAGCGCGTCGATCGTCTGGCTCGGATACGACGCGCCGCAGACGCCGGACGGGCTGTCGAGCCTGGCGGTCGCGGGCACCGGCCGGGCGGAGAAGGGCGGCGTGGCGTACAACGACTTCATGAGCGGCATCTCGGCCACCAACCAGAACAAGGACCCGCACATCACGGCCATCGGGCACTCCTACGGCTCGCGCACCGTCGGCGCCGCCGCCAAGCACATCGGCGGGATCCCCGGGGTGGACGACATCATCCTGGTCGGCAGCCCCGGGGTGGGCGTGGACCGGGCCGTGGACCTCGGCGTCGGTGCCGGGCACGTCTTCGTCGGCGCCGCCGCCAACGACCCGGTGACCAAGCTCCCGTCCAAGACGCAGGTCGTCGTGGGCGGGATCGGGATGATCCTGGGCGGTCCGGCCGGCGCGTACATCGCGGGTGACCTGGCCGACCGGGGCGACGACGATCTCTGGTTCGGCAAGGACCCGGCGAGCAAGGCCTTCGGGGCCACGCGGTTCCCGGTGGACCCGGGCAAGCCCATGAGCTTCGATTCGCACTCGAACTACTTCAACCCGGTGCGGGACGCCGTGTCCGCCGACAGCATCGCCCTTATCGTGTCGGGACACTCCGACCGGCTCAAGATGGAGGAACAGCGATGAGGCGCAGATTCCAGATCGTCGCGGTCGCTCTGGCTGTCGGCTTCACGTT
This sequence comes from Streptomyces sp. DvalAA-43, assembly GCF_900091725.1. Lineage (GTDB taxonomy): Bacteria > Actinomycetota > Actinomycetes > Streptomycetales > Streptomycetaceae > Streptomyces > Streptomyces pulveraceus. Next base: position 36,079 of record NZ_FMBW01000031.1, read on the forward strand.
GTCCGCCTGCGGCAGCGAGAAGGCACAGTCGGGTGCGGACACGAGCACCCCGGCCGCCGAGAGCGGCACGGGCAGCAAGGACACCAAGGGCACCAAGGGGAACAGCATGGACATGCAGGAGGCCGCCGACCGGGCCGACGGCATGCTCGACGCCGTACTGAAGGAGATCAACCCCGAGGTCCAGTGGGCCCACGGTCCCACGTCCAAGGGCAGCTGCGATGTGACGCGCAGGCGCACCGTCATGACCATCGTGTCCGCGGACCGCCGACAGGGCTTCCTGGACCAGGTCGAGAAGTTCTGGCGCGCGAGCGACTACCGCATCAAGGCGAAGAACAACGATACGGAGTTCCCGGCGGTCTACGCGGTGACGAAGGACGGCTTCGGCATCAGTGTGAGCGTCCGCGCCAAGGGGCAGGCCTTCTTCGAGGCGGACACCCCCTGCGTGAAGGAGTCGAAGGTCGCCGACTCCGTGTCCAAGCCGAACGGTCCGGCGTACGAGGGCGTCTATCCGCTCCCCAGCCCCAATGTGCGCTCAGAGTTCTGGTCCGCCGGCGCTTCCTGACGGTGCATCGGTGATGCGGTGTGGTGCGTCGGTCGGTCGATCCGGCCGGCGCACCGGGTGCGCCGGGTGCGCCGGGCCGCGTGTCCGGTGCGCCGGGCCGGTGGTCCCGTGCGCCGGAATGGCCGGTCGATGCCCCTCGGTGACCCTGATTACTCGTACACACCCTCGAAACCGCCCATGAACACGTCCCCGATGGGGGATGGTTGAGGGGTGCGGAAATTCTGGGTGATCGGTGGCATCGGTGTCGGCATGGCCATGTGCTTCGTGGCGTTGCTCGTCGTCGGTACGTACTCCGCCGCCGCCGGGCTCGCCGGTCCCGGCGGCGGTGCCGTGGCGCTGGCCAAGGGGGCCGTGCCCGCGAAGTTCCAGTCGCTGGTGCAGAAGTGGGGCAACCTCTGTCCCGCCATCAACCCGGCCCTGCTGGCCGCCCAGCTGTACCAGGAGAGCGGGTGGAACCCCCGGGCCCAGAGCCCCGCCGCCGCGCAGGGCATCGCCCAGTTCATCCCGGGCACCTGGGCCACCCACGGCATCGACGGGGACAACGACGGCGACCGGGACGTATGGGACCCGGCCGACGCGATCCCCTCCGCCGCCTCGTACGACTGCGAACTGGCCGGGTACGTGAAGAAGGTGCCGGGGGATCAGACGGACAACATGCTGGCCGCGTACAACGCCGGCGCGTACCGGGTGATCCGGTCCGGCGGGGTGCCGGCCATCTCGGAGACGCAGAACTACGTCACCATCATCCGCTCCCTGGAGAAGAGCTTCGCCAGGCCCGTCGGCCGCGTCGCCCCCTCGGAGCAGGCGGCCGGGGCGATCTACTTCGCCCAGAAGAAGCTCGGTACGCCGTACCTCTGGGGCGGGAACGGCACGCCCGAGCAGAACGGGCGGTTCGACTGCTCGGGGCTGACCCAGGCCGCGTACCGGACCGTGGACATCGAGCTGCCCCGGGTGGCGAACGATCAGTACAACGCCGGGCCGCACCCCTCCCGGGACGAGCTGCTCCCGGGCGACCTGGTGTTCTTCTCGAACGACCTGGGCAACTCACGGGCCATCCATCACGTGGGGATCTACGTCGGCGGCGGCTACATGATCAACGCTCCGTACACCGGGGCCGTGATCCGGTTCGACAAGATCGACGCGCCCGACTACTTCGGCGCGACGCGCGTGACCAAGGACGGGGCCGCGGCCCTTCCGACGGCCCGGCCGGCGGCATGACGCGGTGGCGGCGGTGGCCGGAACTCTCCGTGAAGCCTGGGCCCTGAGCTGCGACGACGAGTCTCTCTTCGATAACGTCATGGTGATCATTCGGTGGAGAGTGGAACGCGGGCACGGGCGACGTCGTTCCCTGGGTGGACCGGAACCACGGCGCATCGAGCATGCGGCGGCTGTCCGAAAGGCCCTCGCGGGCGGAGCAGCCGCACGGCACCGATCCACGCAGTACGGATCAGCGCAGTACGGATCAGCGCAATGATCGAACCGACACGGGGGTTCGTCACAGCGGTGCACATGGGCGTGCCCGCGGCAGCAGACAAGGCAAGGGGCCGCAGCAGATGGCTGGACTCGCACTGGATGGGTCGAACCCCGACGTCAGCCTGCTCTACGACATCAACGGACTCGCGAAGTCCGCTCCCACCTGGTTCGACCGGGTCATGGAGTTCGTCGGTGAGTACGGAATCATGCTCGGCATGGTCCTGGTGGTCCTGTGGTGCTGGTGGAGCGTGCGCCGCCGCGGCACGGTCGACGACTCGGTGACGGCGGTCTCCGGAATCGTCTGGGCCCCGCTCGCCGCCGGGATCGCGCTCCTGATCAACATCCCGATCCGCGGATTCGTGCACCGGCCCCGCCCGTTCCGGGACCACCAGGGCCTGGACGTCCTGGTGTCGGGGAAGACCGACTTCTCCTTCGTGAGCGACCACGCCACGATGGCGATGGCACTGGCCGTCGGGATCTTCGTGGCCAACCGGAAGTTCGGCATCGCCGCGATCGCGCTCGCCCTCCTGGAGGGCTTCTGCCGGATCTACATGGGCGTCCACTACCCGACCGATGTCATCGGCGGATTCGCGCTCGGCACGGCGGTCGCCCTGCTGCTCGCCCCGCTGGCGATGATGCTGCTGACCCCGCTGGCGGCGGCCGTCTCGCGGTCGGAGCGGTTCGGGTGGCTCGTACGGTCGCGTCGGCCGGAGCCGGTGCCCGCGGCCGGTGGCCGGGCCGGGGCGTTCGGCATCCCCGAGCCGCGGCCGGGCACGGGCGGCGGCGACGGCGAGAAGGACCTCGCCGCATAGGCCTGTCCGGCGGCAGCCCTCAGAGCCCCTGCGGGAAGGCGAAGAGGCGGTCGGGGTCGTACTGCTTCTTCAGGGCGGTGAGGCGCTCGGCCGCCGAGCCGTAGTAGGCCCGGCGCCAGTCGGTCAGCGCCGGGTCGGTGTAGTTCTGGTAGGCCGCTCCGGACGCGTGGCGGCGCATCGCCGCATGAGTGTTTTTCAGCCAGTCCTGCTGGGCGCCGCCCGCCGTGCCGGGGTTCCAGGAAGCGATGTACTGGCTGAGCACCCGCGAGCCGCGGTGGACGAAGGCCGTCGCCTGCGGGGAGACCCGGTTGATCGCCCCGCCGAGCGCGGTGAGCGCGACGGAGCCGGACCCGCCGCCCCGCGTCACCGGAATCCGGGTGAACGCCTCGGTCCGGTCGAGCAGCGCCTGTATGCCCGCCGGGGACAGGGAGCGGTCGTAGAAGTCGGACGCGGCGGCGTACGTCTCGCGCCGGAGCGTGCCCTGGGTGGTGCGGCCGGGCGTCGTCCCCGGCAGATGGCACTGCGCGTCGGTGATGCCCGAGCAGCCCGCGTACCCGAGCATCGAATCCTGGTAGCTGCGGCGGCGCAGCGAGACGGAGGAGGCCGGGGCGCCGATCCGGTCGGCGAGGCGGTCCACGGCGTTCTGCAGGTCGCCGTAGGTGCCCAGGCTGAACGCGGCGACCGAGACGGTCGGGGCGACGCCTCCCGGGCCGGCGTCGAGATGCGCCGAGGACCAGATCTCGTCGGGCTGGGACGGGCCCCACTCCTGCCAGGCCGAGACGACGGACCGGGCGCGCGACCACGGCCACGACAGGTACGCGGTGACCGTCCGCGGGACCGGGCGGGTCCGGAACGTCAGCTCGGTGACCACGCCGAAGTTGCCGTTGCCCGCGCCGCGCAGCGCCCAGAAGAGGTCCGGGTGGTGCCCTGCGTCCACGGTGAGGGTCTTGCCGTCGGCCGTGACGATGGTCGCCGCGGTCAGGCTGTCGCAGGTCAGGCCGTATGCGCGGGAGGCGACGCCGTGGCCGCCGCCGAGGGTGAGGCCGGAGATGCCGACGGTGGGGCAGGAGCCCCCGGGGATCGTCAGACCACTGCGGGCGAGGCCCTGGTAGACGTCGATGAGCCGGGCGCCCGCGCCGATCGTGCCGTCCGGGCCGACCCGGGAGAGGGACGAGACGTCCAGGACGAGGCGCCCGTCGCCGCTCGACCAGCCCGCGTAGGAGTGGCCGCCGCTGCGGATGGAGACGGGGGTGCCCGTGCGGCGGGCGAAGGAGAGGCACTCGCGGACGTCCGCCTCGTGCCGTACGTAGGCGACGGCCGCGGGCTTCAGGTCGTCGAAGCGGGTGTTGTAGAGCTGACGGGCGGTCGGATAGGAGGCGTCCTGGGGCCGTATGAGGCTGCCGTCGAGGTTCCCGGCCAGGGCGGACCAGTCCGCGGCCCCGGCGGAGGAGGGCTTCGGCGGGGCTGATGTGGCGGGTGAGGCGGGTGTGCTGCCCGTGCCGTCCGTGCCGCCCGGGGTGCCGGACGCGCCGGGGGACGCGCCGTCGGAGGTGGATGTGCCGCTGCAGGCGGTGGTGGTGGCGCCGGTGAGCACCACCGCGGCGCCCGCGGTGAGCAGGGTGCGCCGGGCCGGCGGGCGTGGCTGGTTCATCGGATCTCCGAGTCTTGGCGCTGACGGGCCGGACGGTGGGGGGCGGAGGCCGGACGGTGGTGGGGAGGGCGGAGGCCGGGCACGGGGGGATCACCCGGTCGGGTCGGGGGAGATGTCAGGGGGCCGCCGCGCGGTGCTCCGCGGCGTCGGTGCGGGCCCGGTCTCTGGAGCGGCGGGCCGGTCCGGACCAGCCGCAGCCGCAGCGTGCGGTGCAGAAGGAGCCGCGTTCCACGGTCGTGGGCTGGTGCCCGGTGGACGCGGCGTCGGGGGCGGTCGGCGGGACCTCGTCGGTGGGTCGCTCATGCACCCGTCCACGGTACTGGGCACGGCCACCCGGCGGTGCGGCGGACGGGGGCGGCGTGACGGGGGACACGGGGCGTCGTTATGCGGAACGGATGGGCCTCTCGGGCAGGCGTTACGGCGTTGGGGGTTGGCAGGCGATGGTGGTGCGGCAGCACAGGTCCGGAAGCGGGGTGCGCGCTGTCTGCGCCCTCGCCGTGGTGGGCGTGATGGCGACGGCCGCCGGATGCTCGGGCGGTGGTGGCGGTGGCAGTGCCGTGGCCGACGGGCAGGGCGGGGCCGAGGCCCTCGACACGGTCCACCGCGCGGCCGCGGTGCTCGCGGGGACGGCGAGCGGGACCGGGACGACGGCCGTGGCCGGGGTCGGCCCCGCGACCGGGGCCACCGCCGGGACCGCCGAGGTGCGTACGGCGATGGAGACGGCGGCGGGCGGCACGCGGGTGACCATCAGGGGCCGGGGCTCGTACGACTTCCGCAGCGGCAGGGGCCGGCTCACGGTCGTACTGCCCAAGGACGCCGCCGGTGAGGACGAGCACCGTCCCATCACCGAACTGCTGGCCCCGGGCGCGCTCTACATGAGGAACCGGGGCGCCGGGGTGCCCGCAGACAAATGGGTCAGGGTCGACACGACGACGCTGGCGGACGGCAACCTCGTCACCGGCGGGGTGACCGATCCGATGGCCGCCGCCGAGCTGCTGCGCGGGGCGCGTCGGGTGACGTACGTGGGGAGGACCGTGCTCGCCGGGATCCCGGTGCGGCACTACCGGGGGACGGCGGAGATCGGGCTCGCCGCGCGCGGGGCCGGGCCCGGCTCGCGCGGGGCGCTGGCCGCGGCGGCGAAAGGGTTCCGCACGGACACGGTGCCGTTCGACGCGTACCTCGACGACCAGGGGCGGCTGCGCAAGGTGCGCCACCGGTTCAGCTTCGCCAACGAGGGGCCGCCGGTGGAGGTGGTGTCGACCACCCTGCTGTTCGGGTTCGGGGCGCCGGTCTCCGTACGGCTGCCGGACGGCCGGGACATCTACACGGGGCGGATCCGGCAGCGGTAGCCGAGGGCGGACAGGTGCGGATGCGGGCGGTGGGATAGGCATGCCGGCCGTGACGAAATGGTCCGTCCGTGCCATGCGCGGCGTGTGGTCCGCTCCCTACGCTAGGAAGCCGGCGACGGCAGTGAGAGGTGAGTGACGTGGTGACGCTCAGCGTGCGGACCGTATCCGACCATGTGGCCCTCGCCGAGATCGAGCTCTGCGGTGAGCTGATGATCGCCGCGTCGGCCGCGATCGGGGAACGGCTCAGCGCGGACCGTATCGACGAGGTGCTCGACGTCCGGGAGACCACCGTCCCCCGGCAGGGCGACCACCGGGGGTGAGCGCGGCCCCGCGCCCGAGGACCCCCGCCATCAGGTGCGGAGCAGCCGGGCGATCGCCTTCGTCGCTTCCTCGACCTTGGCGTCGATCTCCTCGCCGCCCTTGACCGCCGCGTCCGCGACGCAGTGCCGCAGGTGCTCCTCCAGGAGCTGGAGGGCGAAGGACTGGAGCGCCTTCGTGGATGCCGAGACCTGGGTCAGTATGTCGATGCAGTAGACGTCCTCGTCGACCATGCGCTGGAGGCCGCGGATCTGGCCCTCGATCCGGCGCAGCCGCTTGAGGTGCTCGGCCTTCTGGTGGTGATAACCGTGTATGCCACGGTCATGGTCGGTGACGGTGGATTCCGTCTCCGTGGTCGTCCCGGCCGTCTCGGTGGTGGTCATTACTGCCTCCCGTTTTCCCTTTACCCTGCCGTTTATATACCCCTGGTGGGTATATCCTAACGAATTCAGCTGAAACGTGACCGGGGGCCCGTGCTGATCACAGTGCCTGATGCGCGACACTGAAGAACGCCGGTTAGCCGTGGCCGGATGATGCGCCTAGCATCAGCCTGACCGAATCCAAAGCACCCCGAGGACCCCACGTGCGCTTTCGTCTGACCCCCAGGGAGACGAGCTTCTACGACATGTTCTCCGCATCCGCGGACAACATCGTCACGGGCTCGAAACTCCTGATGGAACTGCTCGGGGCGGACTCTGCCTCCCGAGTCGAGATCGCGGAGCGCATGCGGGCAGCGGAGCACGCGGGGGACGATGCCACCCACGCGATCTTCCACCAGCTGAACTCCTCTTTCATTACGCCGTTCGACCGCGAGGACATTTACAACCTCGCGTCGTCGCTCGACGACATCATGGACTTCATGGAGGAGGCCGTCGACCTGGTCGTCCTGTATCAGGTCGAGGAACTCCCCAACGGCATTGCCCAGCAGATCGAGGTGCTGGCCCGTGCGGCCGAACTGACCGCCGAGGCGATGCCCGGTCTGCGGACGATGGACAATCTCACCGAGTACTGGATCGAGGTCAACCGCCTGGAGAACCAGGCCGACCAGATCCACCGCAAACTGCTCGCTCATCTCTTCAACGGCAAGTACGACGCCATAGAGGTGCTGAAGCTCAAGCAGATCGTGGACGTGCTGGAAGAGGCGGCCGACGCGTTCGAGCACGTCGCCAACACGGTGGAGACCATCGCGGTCAAGGAGTCCTGAACCACGTGGACACCTTTGCGCTGATCGTGACCATCGGGGTCGCGCTCGGCTTCACGTATACGAACGGCTTCCACGACTCGGCGAACGCCATCGCCACGTCCGTCTCCACCCGTGCGCTCACCCCGCGCGCCGCGCTGGCGATGGCCGCGGTGATGAACCTGGCCGGGGCGTTCCTGGGCAGCGGTGTCGCCAAGACCGTCAGCGAGGGCCTGATCGCGACGCCCGAGGGGCACAAGGGGATGGGAATCCTCTTCGCCGCGCTCGTCGGCGCGATCATCTGGAACCTCGTCACCTGGTACTTCGGGCTGCCGTCCTCGTCCTCGCACGCCCTGTTCGGCGGCATGGTCGGCGCGGCGCTGGCCGGCGGGACGATGGTGCACTGGGACGGGGTGCTCGACAAGGTCGTCATCCCGATGTTCGTCTCCCCGGTCATCGGTCTGGTCGTCGGCTATCTGGTGATGGTCGCGATCATGTGGATGTTCCGGAAGTCCAACCCGCACAAGGCCAAGCGCGGCTTCCGGATCGCCCAGACGGTCTCGGCCGCGGGCATGGCGCTCGGTCACGGTCTGCAGGACGCGCAGAAGACCATGGGCATCGTGGTGATGGCGCTGGTCATCGCCGATGTCGAGAGCCCGAGCGACCCGATCCCGGTCTGGGTGAAGCTGGTCTGCGCGCTGATGCTCTCGCTGGGTACGTACGCGGGCGGCTGGCGCATCATGCGGACGCTCGGCCGGAAGATCATCGAGCTGGACCCGCCGCAGGGGTTCGCCGCGGAGACGACCGGTGCGTCGATCATGTTCGGCTCGGCGTTCCTGTTCCACGCGCCGATCTCCACGACGCACGTGATCACCTCCGCCATCATGGGTGTGGGCGCCACGAAGCGGGTGAACGCCGTGCGCTGGGGTGTCGCCAAGAACATCATCCTGGGCTGGTTCATCACGATGCCGGCCGCGGCACTGGTCGCCGCCGCGAGCTACGGAGTCGTGGTCCTGCTCTTCGGCTGACCGCCGGCCGTGATCACGGCGGTACGGAAACGGGGCCGCCCCCACTCCCTCTGCGGGGAGCGGGGGCGGCCCCTTCGCCTTGTGGTGGCACCGCCATGCAGCACCTCAAGGCCGTCTGGGGTTCTATCCGAAGCGTCCCGAGATGTAGTCCTCGGTGGCCTGGACGGACGGGTTGGAGAAGATGCGTTCCGTCTCGTCGATCTCGATGAGCTTGCCGGGCTTGCCGACCGCCGCGAGGTTGAAGAACGCCGTGCGGTCGGAGACCCGGGCCGCCTGCTGCATGTTGTGCGTCACGATGACGATCGTGAAGCGCTCCTTCAGCTCGCCGATCAGGTCCTCGATGGCGAGGGTGGAGATCGGGTCCAGGGCGGAGCACGGCTCGTCCATCAGCAGGACGTCCGGCTCGACCGCGATCGCGCGGGCGATGCACAGGCGCTGCTGCTGACCGCCGGAGAGACCGGAGCCGGGCTTGTTCAGCCGGTCCTTGACCTCGTTCCAGAGGTTGGCGCCGCGCAGGGACTTCTCGACGATGTCGGGCAGCTGGCTCTTCTTGTACGAGCCGTTCAGCTTGAGGCCCGCGGCGACGTTGTCGAAGATCGACATGGTCGGGAACGGGTTCGGGCGCTGGAAGACCATGCCGACCGTGCGGCGCACGGTGACCGGGTCGACGTTGGCCCCGTACAGGTTCTCGTCGTCCAGCAGCACCTTGCCCTCGACGCGGCCACCGGGGGTGACCTCGTGCATGCGGTTCAGGGTGCGCAGGAAGGTGGACTTTCCGCAGCCGGACGGGCCGATGAAGGCGGTCACGGAGCGGGGCTCCACGGTCATCGAGATGTCCTCGATGGCGAGGTGGGAGCCGTAGTAGGCGGACAGGCCGCTGACGTCGATGCGCTTGGCCATCTGAATCACTGCTTCTTTCGTGCCGCGGTCAGCGGCCGGTCTTCGGGGCCTTCCAGCGGGCGATGCCGCGGGCCACCAGGTTGAGGATCATGACGAAGGCGATCAGGACCAGCGCTGCGGCCCAGGCACGGTCGTACGACTGGTCGGTGCCGACCTTGTACTGCTCCCAGATGTAGAAGGGGAGCGAGGACTGTGCACCCTGGAACGGGTTGGCGTTGATCAGCTGGCTGCCGAAGACCAGCAGCATGATCGGCGCGGTCTCACCGGCGATACGGGCGATCGCGAGCATCACACCGGTGGTGATGCCGCCGATCGCGGTCGGCAGGACCACCTTCAGGATGGTGCGCCACTTCGGGACGCCGAGGGCGAGCGATGCCTCGCGGAGCTCGTTCGGGACGAGCTTGAGCATCTCCTCGGTGGAGCGGACCACGACCGGGATCATCAGGATCGTGAGCGCCAGGGCACCCATCAGACCGGACGGCTGGGTCTTGGTCATCAGCATGATCGACAGGATGAAGAGACCGGCGACGATGGACGGGATACCCGTCATGACGTCGACGAAGAAGGTCACGGCCTTGGCCAGGGCGCCCTTGCCGTACTCCACCAGGTAGACGGCGGTCAGCATGCCGATCGGGGCGGAGATCAGGGTGGCGATGCCGACCTGCTCCAGCGTGCCGATCAGTGCGTGGTAGACCCCGCCGGTCGGCTCGGAGCCGAGCACGCCGGCCATCGAGTGGGTCAGGAAGTACCCGTCCAGGCGCTCCGCGCCGTGGCTGACCGTCGTCCACAGCAGTGAGGCGAGCGGCACCACGGCCAGCAGGAAGCAGACCCAGACGACGCTGGTGGCGAGCCGGTCCTTGGCCTGGCGGCGGTTCTCGACGACCGAGGTCGCGATGTACGAGATGACGAGGAAGAGGAGGGCGGAGACCAGCCCCCACTGGGTGCGGCTCTGCCAGCCCGCCGCGATGCCGGTGCCCACGCCCAGGGCGATCGCGACGGCCGCGAAGGCGAGAGGGGCCCAGCGGGGGAGTGCCCGGCTGCTCAGGCTGCTCGGGCGCGCGGACGCCGTCGCGGCGGGGCGCTCCTGTATGCCGGTGTTGGCTGCCTGGCTCATGCGTTGGCCCCCGAGTATTCCTTGCGGCGGGCGATGATCAGCCGGGCCGCGCCGTTGACCAGCAGGGTGAGGACGAAGAGCACGAGGCCCGAGGCGATCAGGGCGTCACGCCCGTACTCGTTGGCCTCGTCGAACTTCGCGGCGATGTTCTGGGCGAAGGTGCCGCCGCCCGCGTTGAGCAGGTGCCCGGAGATGACGAAGCTCGGCGACAGGACCGTGGCGACGGCCATCGTCTCGCCGAGCGCGCGGCCCAGGCCCAGCATCGAGGCGGAGATCACGCCGGAGCGGCCGAAGGGGAGCACCGAGAGGCGGATGACCTCCCAGCGGGTGGCGCCCAGGGCGAGGGCGGCTTCCTCGTTCATCCTCGGGACCTGGAGGAAGACTTCGCGGCTGACACTGGTCACGATCGGCAGGATCATGATCGCGAGCAGGATGCCGACGGTGAAGAGCGAGCGGGCGACGCCGACCTCGGTCTTCTCGAAGATGTACGTCCAGCCGAAGAACTGGTCGAGCCAGAGGTTCGGGCCTTCGAGGTACGGGACCAGGACGAGGGCGCCCCAGATGCCGTACACGATGCTCGGCACTGCGGCGAGCAGATCGACGACGTACGCGAGGGGCGCGGCCAGCTTGCGCGGCGCGTAGTGCGAGATGAACAGGGCGATGCCGACAGCGACCGGGACGGCGATGGCCATCGCGATGATCGAGCTGACGACCGTGCCGAAGAGGAGGACCGCGATGCCGAAGACCGGCGGGTCGCCCGCCGGGTTCCAGTCGAAGGTGGTGAAGAAGTTGCCTTCGTCCTTGGAGACGGCGAGGGCGGCGCGGTAGGTCAGGAACACGGCGATCGACGCCATGATCACGAGCAGCAGAATGCCCGAGCCCCTGGAGAGGCCCAGGAAGACCTTGTCGCCCACGCGCCCGGACGTGGTCCCGGCGCGCTGGCGCGCCACCGGCGCGGCCGGCGGCGTTTCTATCGGTGTGGTGGAAGCCATGGTCTTTCCGGTCTGTGTGGGGGAGCGGTCTGGCTCCCCTGGCGGCGGTGCACCGGATGGAGGGTGGCGGACCGGTCCGGAGGGGTGCACCGGACCGGTCCGCCGGATGTTGCTGGTGTTGCTGAAGGTGTTGCTGGTGGGGCTTGCGCGTCCGGGTTACGAGAGGGAGGCGATGGTCTCGCGGACCTTGGCGTTGATCTCGGCCGGGATCGGCGCGTAGCCGGCCTCGGTGAGGAGCTTCTGGCCCTCGTCACCGGCGGTGTAGTTCAGGAAGGACTTGACCGTGGAGAGGGTCTCGGCCTTGTTGCCCTTGTCGCAGACGACCTCGTACGTCACCAGGACGATCGGGTAGGCGCCCTCGGCCTTGGTCGTGTAGTCGAGGTCCAGCGCCAGGTCCTTGCCGGTGCCCTTGATCTTGGCGGCGGCGATGGCCTTGGAGGCGTTCTCCGAGGTGGCCTTGACCGGGGCGGCGCCACCGGTGTTGATGTCGACGGTGGAGATCGACTGCGAGGTGGCGTAGCTGAGCTCGAAGTAACCGATCGCGCCGTCGACCTGCTTCACCTGGGCGGCGACACCGGAGGAGCCGGACGCGGCCTGGCCACCGGGGGCCGGCCACTTCTTCTCGGCCTCGTACTTCCAGTCGCTCGGGGCGGCCGCGCCGAGGTACTTGCCGAGGTTCTGCGTGGTGCCGGAGTCCTCGGAGCGGTGGAAGGGCTGGATGGCCTTGTCCGGGAGCTTCGCGCCGGTGTTGAGCTTGGCGATCGCCTGGTCGTTCCACTTCTTGATCTTGCCGTCGAAGATCTTGGCGAGCGTGGGGGCGTCCAGCGTGAGGCTGTCGACACCCTCCAGGTGGAAGCCGATCGCGATCGGGCCGCCGACCATCGGGAGGTTGATGCCCTGGCCGCCCTTGCAGATCTTCTTCGAGTCGGCGACCTCTTCGGGCTTCAGCGCCGAGTCGGAACCGGCGAAGCCGACCGTGCCCTGGTTGAAGGCGACGATGCCCTCACCGGAGGAGGACGACTTGTAGTTGATCTCGACGCCCTTGCAGCCGGCCATGTAGTTCTTGGCCCAGAGGTCCATGGCGTTCTTCTGCGCGCTGGAGCCGGAGGCGGGCAGCTGACCCTTGGCGTCGTCGCACTTGATGTTCGACGCGGCGGTCGTCTTCCCGCCGTTGCCACCGGTGGAGCCGCTGGTGTTGTCGTCCGAACCGCACGCCGTGAGGACCAGGGCGCCGGAGACGGCGAGGGCACCGAGCGCGGTGGCACGAAGCCGGTTCTTGCGCTGAAGCTTCACTTTTCGGGTGTTCCTTCCAGGAGCCGCCGAGGTCTTCTTCGTTCTACGACGGCGTGCGATGTGATGGGTGCTCCGGCGTTTCGCCGTGCACCGTGTACTGCCGAAGTTAGGCAGATCAGGTGAAGCGGCCTACGGGAGGGAGTGAACGGAAGGTGAACCGTGCGGGGCGGCGCGGTTCTTTCGCTCGCTCAGGTGTTCGACAGTAGGGCGAGTGCGGCGTCCAGGAGCTCCCGGTCGCGGTCCTGGGTGAGGCGGGTACGGGCCTCCGCCGGGGCGAGCCAGCTCACCCGGTCGACCTCGGCGTTGGGCACGAAGGTGCCGCCGGTCGCCTCGGCCGTCCAGTAGGCGACCTCCTTGGGGCGGCCGTTCGCGCGGTAGCGGACCGTGGGGAGCGGGGCGCCCGGGGCGCAGTGGTGGCCGGTCTCCTCCAGGACCTCGCGCCGGGCGGCGTCCAGCGGCGGCTCGCCGCGCTTCAGCTTGCCCTTGGGGTACGACCAGTCGTCGTACCGGGGCCGGTGGACCAGACAGAACTCCAGCCCGCCGGACGGCGGGCGGCGCCACAGCACGCACCCCGCGGCGAGCACCGGCCCGGTCACGGCGCGCTTGGCGCCACGGGCGCCCACCGTTCCGCTCATGGCGCGCTCACGGCCGCGGTGGCGTACGGCCAGCTCGCCCGGAACACGCCGCGGGCCGCCTCCACCTCGTGGCGCTGGTCGGCGTGGAGCACCCCCAGCGCGTACGCGGTCGCGGGCGCGATGCGGGGCGTACGGGCCGCCGACGCCGCCGCGGCGGCCGCCTCCGAGGCGTCCCGGTGCAGATCGAGCGCGCGCCCCGGCGCGGCCAGGACCGGATCGGAGTCGCCGCGCACCACCTCATGGGCGTACCGGTGCAGCCGCAGCAGCAGTCGGGTCCGGTGCCAGGGCGCGTCCTGCGCCTCGTTGTACGGCTCGGCCGCCCGGCCGGACGGGAGCGCCGCCACCGCGCCGAGCAGGTGCTGTTCGGCCCGGTCGGAGGGCCCGTGCAGCATCTCCTCGGCCGGGGCCGCGGCGGCCCCGGCGAGCGGGACCTCCGAGGCCAGCAGCGCGACGGCGTCGGCCACCGCGTGGAAGCGGGAGGAGCCGAGCGCCTGGAGCGCCGCGGAGTGGGCGCGGGTCCGGGCGAGGGTGAGCTGCCGTTCGAGGAGGGCTCCGGCGCGGGCCGCGCCGACGCCGAGGACGGCGCGCTCCTTGTCGGCGGTGCTCCCGGAGCCGGACCCGTCGCGGGCGGTGGGCAGCGAGGTGCCGGACAGGGTGTGCAGCGCTTCGAGGAGCCGGTTCAGCCGGGTCGCGTAGGCGTGTTCCCGGGCCAGGGTGCCCGAGAGCCAGGCCAGTTCGGTGCGGAGCTGCTCGGCCCAGGCGGCGTCCAGCGCCGCCCGGAAGGTGTGCAGCGTGCCGCCGATCCGGCGCGCGGAGCGGCGCAGCGCGGCGGCGGCCTCCTCGGCCCCGTGGCTCCCGGCGTCCGTGGGGGCGCTGTTCTCGCGGTGCAGGCGCAGGCTGCGGAGGAATTCGGCGGCCTGTTCCTGAAGGTAGGGCGCGAGGACCGCGCCCGCCGTAAGGTCCGCCTGCGTCGTCTGCTGGTCATGGCGTCGCACGCCGGCGCCTCCGGGCGTCAATGAGCATTTCCTGTACGTGCCGCAGCGGCTGACCGTCCGCGTCCGTGGCGTGTCGGGTCCAGTTCCCGTCGGGACCGAGGTGCCAGGAGGAGGTGGTGTCGGCCATGCCGGTCTCCAGGAGACGGCTGAGCGCGGCGCGGTGGGCGGGATCGGTGACCCGGACCAGTGCTTCGATCCGGCGGTCGAGATTGCGGTGCATCATGTCGGCGCTGCCGAACCACACCTCGGGTTCTCCGCCGTTGCCGAAGGCGAAGACCCGGGAGTGTTCGAGGAAGCGGCCCAGGATCGAGCGGACCCGGATGTTCTCGGAGAGGCCGGGGACGCCGGGGCGGATCGCGCAGATGCCGCGTACCCAGATGTCCACCGGCACGCCCGCCGCCGCGGCCCGGTAGCAGGCGTCGATGATCGCCTCGTCGACCATCGAGTTGACCTTGATGCGGACGTAGGCGGTCCGGCCGGCCCGGTGGTGGGTGATCTCCTTGTTGATCCGGGCGATCAGCCCGTCCCGCAGGGATTTCGGGGCGACCAGGAGACGGCGGTAGGTCTCGCGGCGGGAGTAGCCGGAGAGCCGGTTGAAGAGGTCGGAGAGGTCCGCGCCGACCTGCGGGTCCGCGGTCAGCAGGCCGAGGTCCTCGTAGAGCCTGGCCGTCTTGGGGTGGTAGTTGCCGGTGCCGACGTGGGAGTAGCGGCGCAGGGTGTCGCCCTCCTGCCGGACGACCAGCGAGAGCTTGCAGTGGGTCTTGAGGCCGACGAGGCCGTAGACGACGTGGCAGCCCGCCTCCTCCAGCTTCCGTGCCCACTTGATGTTGGCCTGCTCGTCGAAGCGGGCCTTGATCTCCACGAGCACCAGGACCTGCTTGCCGGACTCGGCGGCGTCGATGAGGGCGTCCACTATCGGTGAGTCGCCCGAGGTCCGGTACAGGGTCTGCTTGATGGCCAGGACGTCGGGGTCGCCGGCGGCCTGTTCCAGGAAGGCCTGTACGGAGGTGGAGAACGAGTCGTACGGGTGGTGCAGGAGTACGTCGCGTTCGCGCAGCGCGGCGAAGATGTCGGGCGCGGAGGCGGATTCGACCTCGGCGAGATCGCGGTGGGTGCCGGCGATGAACTTGGGGAACTTCAGCTCGGGCCGGTCCAGCGACGCTACGCCGAAGAGCCCGGTGAGGTCGAGCGGTCCGGGCAGCGGGTAGACCTCGGCGTCGGACACCTTCAGCTCGCGCACCAGCAGGTCGAGCACGTACGGGTCGATGGACTCCTCGACCTCCAGGCGGACCGGCGGGCCGAAGCGGCGCCGCATGAGCTCCTTCTCCAGGGCCTTGAGGAGGTTCTCGGCATCGTCCTCCTCGACCTCCAGGTCCTCGTTCCTGGTGACCCGGAACATGTGGTGGGCGAGGACCTCCATGCCCGGGAAGAGCTCTTCGAGGTGGGCGGCGATGACGTCCTCTATGGGCACGTACCGCTGCGGCGACGCCTCCAGGAAGCGGGTCAGCAGCGGCGGCACCTTGACCCGGGCGAAGTGGCGGTGGCCGCTGACCGGGTTGCGCACGACGACGGCGAGGTTGAGCGAGAGCCCCGAGATGTACGGGAAGGGGTGTGCCGGGTCGACGGCGAGGGGGGTCAGGACGGGGAAGACGCGCTGCCGGAAGAAGGTGAACAGCCGGGCCTGTTCCTTCTCGGTCAGCTCGGGCCAGCGGATCAGCTGGATGCCCTCGTCCGAGAGCGCGGGAGCCACGTCCTGCTGGTAGCAGGCGGCGTGCCGGGCCATGAGTTCGCGCGAGCGGGTCCAGATCAGGTCCAGGACCTCGCGGGGCTGGAGTCCGGAGGCGGACCGGGTGGCGACTCCGGTGGCGATACGGCGCTTGAGTCCGGCCACCCGGACCATGAAGAACTCGTCCAGGTTCGAGGCGAAGATGGCGAGGAAATTAGCCCGTTCGAGGAGGGGGGTCGCGGGGTCCTCGGCCAGTTCGAGCACTCGTTCGTTGAACGCGAGCCAACTGCGTTCACGGTCCAGGAAGCGGCCCTGGGGCAGTTCGTCGCCGTCGACATCGGGCTCGTACGCGTCCACGTCGGCGTCGATGTCGGGATCCAGGTCGGCCGCGGTCGACAGGGCGGCGCCGTTGGACGCGGCGACGGCGTGCGGCCGGTGGGCGGCGAGCGAGCCGACCGACGGCTGCACGGCGGACTGGACCGGTACCTCGGAGCTGGGCTGCTGGCTCATGGCCCTATTCTTCCGCGCGGACGGCTCCGGGGGCGCGTCGGCGGGTGCGGAGATCGCGGGGAACGCGCGGTTGACGTCGTTCGTGCGGGCTCCGCCGGGATTTCTCCCGTTGCGGGGGGTCGGCACAGCTGGCTGCATTGTCAGAGGGTCGCAAGCGCGTCTGAATGGCTGGTAACGGCGACATGACGTGCAGGAAGCGGTGTGCCGTGCGCGGATTGGTCATACGAACCGATTCCGGGCCCGGGGAGGGCCCGGAACCGGTTCGGACGTCAGCCGTGCCGGCGGCGCAGCACCCGGAAGGCGAGCGCGACGGCGAGGGCGGCCAGGACGAGCAGGATGCCGGTCTCGACGAGCTGGAGGGGCCAGAAGTGCGAGGCGGGGTGGTAGTCGGCGAATCCGGTGGCTTCTTTGAGCCCGCGCATGCAGGCGGCGGTGTCCCCCGCGCCCCCGAAGCAGTCCTTCGGGTAGATCGCCTTGCCGGAGGCGGTGAGCATCCCCGAGTCGACCAGCCAGGCATCGCCCCCGGGCCGGTCGCCCCCGAGGAACCGGGCCGTCGGCCAGAGGTCCTCGCGCACCCGGTTCAGGACCATCACCAGCGGGACGTACGCGAGCACGGTCACGGCCATCGCCGCGACCGCGCGCCGCAGCAGCAGTCCTATGAGCGCTCCGAGGGCCAGCATGCACAGGGCGTAGCCCACGGGGGCCGAGCCCATCGCGCCGTAGATCTCGCGCTCGTACCAGTCGCCCCTCGGGTAGTACGTGCCCTTCGCCCGCGACCAGGCCCAGGCGGAGAAGGCGGACAGCACGGAGACCCCGGCCAGGGTGAGCACGGCGGGTACGGCGAGCCTGGCGGCGAGCCAGCGCGCGGGCGACACCGACTGGGACCAGGAGGTGATGTACGTACCGTTCTCCAGCTCCCGGCCGATCAGCGGCCCGGCGACGAACATGCCGACGCAGGCGGGCAGGATCATCATCGCCAGGCCGGCGTAATCGACGGCCTGGCTGAACCGCAGTTCGGTGTCGAGGAAGGCGCGGACGGTGTCGCCGCAGCCCCGGACCGTGTTCTCGACCGAGCAGCCGCTGCCCGCGAACGTGCCGGAGGCGGACGACGCCCACAGCCAGGCGGCGACGACGGCGGCGACACCCACGAGCGCGAGGGCTCCGGCGCTCCACAGGGCGCGGCGGTGCTGGTATATGACGACCCGCTCCGGGCCGCGCAGGGCGATCGCGCTCATACCGCCGCCACCTCCTTGCCGCCCTCGGCGGCCGTCGCGCTCGGCGTCAGCAGCGCCGGGGCCTCCGGCGACCGCAGATGCGCCAGCAGCAGTTCTTCCAGCGAAGGCTCGGCGGCCTCCCACACAGCGGTGTCCACGGGTCCCTGCCTCCGTACGAGTGCGGTCTGAAGCCGTCCCGCGGTGCGGGACTCGACGACGGTGTGCGGTGCGGTGTCCCGTACCGGGCCGGTGAGCAGGGCGTGGGCGGCGAGGATGTCCTCCGCCTCGCCGCCGAGGCGGACCCGGCCCCCGTCGACGAGCAGGAGGTAGTCGCAGGCGCCCTCCAGCTCGGTGAGGATGTGCGAGGACATCACGATGGTGGTGGCGTGCTCGGCGGCCTCCGCCATCAGGGAGCCCATCAGCTGGTGGCGGGCGAGCGGGTCGAGATCGGCCATCGGCTCGTCCAGCAGGAGCAGTTCGGGCCGCTTGCCCAGCGCGAGGGCCAGGGCGAGCCGGGTGCGCTGGCCGCCGGAGAGGTCACGGACCCGGGCGTCGCGCGGGAGCTCCCCGGCGATGCGTTCGGCGGTGTCCTGGTCCCAGGTGGCGGGATTCAGCTCGGCGCCCGCCCAGAGCGTCGCGGCCACCGTCAACTGCGGGTACAGCGGCTTGTCCTGGGCCACGAAGGCCATCCGGCTACGGGCCTGGCCGGGGGTCGTGCCCAGCACCCGTACCGCCCCCTCCGAGGGGCGCAGGAAGCCGGCCGCGAGGGCGAGCAGGGTGGACTTGCCCGCGCCGTTGGGCCCGACGAGGGCGCAGACCCGCCCGGCGGGCAGCCGGAAGGAGCAGTCGCGCAGCGCCCAGCCCCTGTTCCGGTACTTCATGCCGAGGCCGGTGGCCTCGATCGCAGCGCCTGTCATCCGGCCCGATCCCCCTCGAAAGTCCTGTCCAGTACGGCGGTGAAGAGCGCGCTCACGTCGTCCTTCTCCAGCCCGGCCGCGCGGGCCCGGCGGGTCCACTCGGCGAGTTCGGCGCGCAGCGGTGCGTCGTCGGCGGCCGCCGCGCCGCCGAGGGCCCGGGTGACGAAGGTGCCGAGCCCGCGCCGGGCCTCGACGAGGCCCTCGCGCTCCAGCTCCCGGTAGGCCTTGAGCACGGTGTTCGGGTTGATGGCGGTGGCCTCGACGACCTCGCGTGCGGTGGGCAGCCGGTCACCGGGCCCCAGCAGGCCGAGGCGGAGCGCCTGCTTGGTCTGCTGGACGATCTGGAGGTACGTGGCGACGCCGCTGCGCCGGTCGATGCGGTACTCGACCGCTGCGGACTCTGCCATGTTCACCCCTTTCACTAATTGAGTAGTGAAAGAGTGGCGCAAAGAAGGGGCGGCGTCAAGCGACGCCGCCCCCGGGGGAGTTGATCCGGTGCCGGTCCGTCCGGGCTCAGGACTCCGTGCGGTACATCAGGTCCACCTCGTGCGTCACGAAGCCCATCCGCTCGTAGACGGCCAGGGCCGCCTTGTTGTCCGCGTCCACGTAGAGCATCGCGGTCGGCAGCGCCTCGGCGGCCAGATGGCGCAGCCCGATCGCGGTGAGCGCCTTGCCGAGGCCGCCGCCCTGCGCGTCGGGCCGGATGCCGACCACGTACACCTCACCGAGCTGCTCCTCGGCGTGCACCTTCGTCCAGTGGAAGCCGATCAGCTCGCCGTCGCGCTCGGCCAGGAAGAACCCCTTCGGGTCGAACCACGGCTCCGCCTTGCGGTCGTCCAGGTCGCGCTGGGTCAGCGAGCCCTGCTCCGGGTGATGGGCGAAGGCGGCGCGGTTGACCGCGAGCCAGGCGTCGTCGTCCTCGCCGGGCACGAAGGTGCGGACGGTGACGCCGGGCGGAAGCACCGGCTCCGCGATGTCCGGCGGGGTCAACGGGCGGCGCAGCTGGCGCAGTTCGCGGAAGAGCGAGAGCCCGAGGACCTGCGCGAGATGCCGCGCCGCGGACTTCCCGCCGTGCGCCCACACCCGCAGCCGCTTCCCGGTCGTGGCGAGCAGCGCCGCGCCCAGCGCCCGCCCGTGGCCCTGCCCGCGGTACGCGGGGTGGACGACCAGCTCGGCGGCCGGGGCCTCCACGGGGTCGGTGTCCTCCAGCTGGGCGTACCCGACCAGGACCGGCCCGCTGGTCAGCAGCAGATGCCGCACCCCCTCGCGCCGGCCGCCCCGCAGCTGCAACCGCCCCTGCTCGGACACGGCCTGCCGGCCGTCGGACCGGGCCGCCTCGGCGAGCAGTTCGGATACGGCTTCCGCCTGCTCGGGGGAGAGCACGTCGAGCGTCCGGATCTCGCGTCCGGGTGCGGGGAGGGGTGCGTCAGTCGTCATGCCTACGAGCGTACGGGGGTGGGGTGGGCGCCGGGGTGGTGCGCGGGGCTTCGGTTCTCGGTCCGTGGTGCGGGGGTCGGTTCTCAGCCCGCGGTGCGCGGGGCTTCGGCTCTCAGTCCGTGGTCTGCGGCGTGTTCAGTACGCCGTCGGCGATCCGGGAGAGGTCCTCGGCGCTGGGCAGCAGCTCGCGCACCCGGTCGGGCAGACCGGCGTAGGTGCTGACGGCCAGCGGCTGATTGTGGCCGCGCAACGCGTACTCGACCATCGACCGGTCGCGGCTCTCGGCGATGAGAATGCCGATGGTGGGCCCGTCGGACATGCGTGCCGTCTGCCAGGACTTCGAGTGCGAGCTCGTGGAGTTCAACGGCGAGGACAACCACGTCCACCTCCTCGTGAACTTCCCGCCCAGGGTCACGGTGACCAAGCTGGTCAACTCCCTCAGGGGCGTCTCCCCGCGGCGTCTGCGCCAGGAGTTCGACGACCTGACCCGGCACTACTGGAGGACCAGCAAGCTCTGGTCCGGCCTCTACTTCGCCGGCAGCGTCGGCGGCGCACCCCTGAGCGTGGTGAGGCAATACACCGAGCAACAGAACTGGCCACGGTGACCGGCACGCTCCGGCACCGCCGGAAGGTCACCGGGCGCTCCGCGCCCGGCCCTGAAAGAAGCAGCACCACCCTGCTCCGCAGGGCGAGAACCCGTGCCACACCGTGGCACAGCGAAAGATTCGCTTCACCACCGGCCCGAAGGCCGATGCACCGCGAATGAATCCCGGTAGCAGTGCAGCTTGCAGTGGTAGAAGAGCAGGTCGATGCGGTATTCACTGTCGCCCACGACCACGGGGTACTGCCGCCCCACGAAGGCGAAGCCGACCCCCGGCTCGGTGAGGAACCTGATGAGGTGGGCCACGAGGGCGTCCTCCAGGTCCCGCTCCGTGTGCCGCCCGCATATGTGAGCCATACGAGTGACATCTGACCGTTTGGGGCCATACCCACCGCATGGCAACCAGTTCGTAACCCGGGAAACCTGTCGCGCTACGCGCGTTGACCCTAGGCTGCGCACGAAGTCTCCAGACTCGTCATCACTTTCGAACCTCCCGCTGAACTCACAAGGGGACCGATGTCAGCGACACCGCAGAAGAACCGTGTGCCCCGGCGGGTGCTCGCCGCCGCGGCCGGGCTCGCCACCGTGGGCGCGCTCGTCGCCGCGATGCCGGCCGGCGCCCAGGAGCGCCACGACCATGGCCACGGCCACGGCCACGGCCACCACAAGCCGGGCCGTACCGTCGACGTACAGCTGCTGTCCTTCAACGACCTGCACGGGAACCTGGAGCCGCCGGCCGGCTCGGCGGGCACGGTCAACGAGACGCAGGCCGACGGCACGGTCAAGGCGATCCCGGCCGGTGGCATCGAGTACCTCGCCTCCTCGCTGCGCACCGCGCGCAAGGGGCACCCGTACTCGATCACCGCGGCCGGCGGCGACATGGTGGGCGCGAGCCCGCTGCTGTCGGGTCTCTTCCACGACGAGCCGACCATCGAGGCGCTCAACAAGATCGACCTCGACGTGACGAGCGTCGGCAACCACGAGTTCGACGAGGGCGCCACCGAGCTGGCCCGCCTCCAGAACGGCGGCTGCCACCCGGTCGAGGGGTGCTACGAGAAGAAGAAGTTCAAGGGCGCCGACTTCCCCTACCTCGCCGCCAACGTGACGAACGAGAAGACCGGCAAGCCGATCCTCAAGCCGTACACGGTCTGGAAGAAGAACGGCGTCAAGATCGGCTTCATCGGGGTGACCCTGGAGGGCACGCCGAACATCGTCACGGCCAACGGCGTCAAGGGCCTGAAGTTCCACGACGAGATCGAGACGATCAACAAGTACGCCAAGGAGCTGGACCGCCAGGGCGTCAAGTCCATCGTCGCGCTGATCCACGAGGGCGGCGCCCCGGCCTCCACCTCGTACAACTACGACTGCGACAGCTCCGGCGCCGGTGACGGCATCTCCGGGCCGATCACGGACATCGCCAAGGGCATCACCCCCAAGGTCGACGCCCTGGTCACGGGCCACACCCACCAGGCGTACGTGTGCACGATCCCGGACCCGGCGGGCAACCCG
Organism: Streptomyces sp. DvalAA-43; assembly: GCF_900091725.1. GTDB lineage: Bacteria > Actinomycetota > Actinomycetes > Streptomycetales > Streptomycetaceae > Streptomyces > Streptomyces pulveraceus. The sequence continues at coordinate 58,295 of NZ_FMBW01000031.1, forward strand.
CGCATGGTCACCTCGGCGTCCTCCTTCGGCAAGCTCTACACCGACACGACGCTCACGTACGACCGCCGCACCAAGGACATCGTCCGTACGTCGGTGAAGTCGGCCGGTGCCAAGAACCCGAAGTCGGCGAACCACATCGTCAGCCGGGACCAGCCCAAGGCCAACGACATGACGGCCCTGATCGCCCGCTGGAACACCCTCGCGGCACCCATCTCGAACAGGCCGCAGGGCTACATCACCGCGGACATCAACGGCCGCGGCTCCACGGCCCCCGAGAAGCCGCTCGGCGACCTGATCGCCGACGCCCAGCTGGAGGGCCTGGCCCCGGCGGACAAGGGCGGGGCGGTCGTCGCCTTCATGAACCCGGGAGGCATCCGCGCGGACCTGGTCCACAAGGCGTCCGGCAGCGAGGGCGACGGGGTGGTGACGTACGGGGAGTCCTTCACCGTGCAGCCCTTCACCAACATGATGAACGTCGTCGACCTGACCGGTGCCCAGCTGGTGGAGGCGCTCCAGCAGCAGGTCAGCGGCTCCAACGAGGCCAGCCCGAAGATCCTCCAGATCTCCAAGGGCCTCACCTACACCCTGGACATGACGAAGAAGGGCGCGGCCCGCGTGGTCACCGACACCATCAAGCTCAACGGTGAGGCGATCGACCCGGCCAAGTCCTACCGCGTCGCGATGAACGAGTTCCTCGCGGGCGGCGGCGACGGCTTCGCGGCCCTCGGCCAGGGCACGAACAAGCTGGTCGGCCCGTCCGACCTGGACGTCTTCAACGCCTACCTGGCGGCCCACTCCTCGGCCGCCGCGCCGCTGGCCCCGCCGACGGCGGACCGGATCACGGTCATCCAGTAGTGACTCCGTACATGCGGTGACTCCCGTACGCGGGTGAGCGGGGCGGTGGGCCGGCGGGCCCACCGCCCTTCTGCGTTTCCGCGTCCGGTTCAGGGCGCCGACCCGTTCCGGGCGAGGGTGAACCAGACCGCCTTCCGGTACGGGAGGCAGCCGCCCAGCACGGTCATCCCCCAGGCGAACGCCAGCCGCTCCACGAGCAACAGCCCACGCCCGCCCTCCTGTTCGCGCACCTCGCGGAAGGCCGGCGGCTCGGGCAGGGCCCAGTGGTCGTCGTCCGCGACGGAGACGGTGACCAGCTTGCGCTGGACGGTCACGCGGACCCGGATCAGGGACGTACGCGTGTGGCGGTGGGCGTTGGTGACCACCTCCGTGACGCACAGCCGCGCGTCGTCGACCAGCCCGCAGTGTCTGCTGACGGTCAGCAGCGACGCGATGAAGTCACGCGAGAGCTTCGCGGCGCCCGCCGTGTTCGGCAGGGCGAGCCGGTAGATCTCGCCGCCCTGCGGGTCCGGTGGCGTGGAGTATGCGGTGGCGTGGACGTGGGTCATGTCGTTCTCCCAACGCGGTGCGGTGCGAACGGGTGCGTCGCTCGTCGCCCGTGGCGATGGCCGTACGCGGGCACGGGTCAATGTGCTTGTGTACGGCTGCACTTCGGGCTCCCTGGCGTGCGGCGCGGTGGTGTGGCGACCATAGCCGACGCGCCTCACGCGTTGGACGCGTTTGTGTAATGTCGTGAACGATATGCGGCTCGATGGGTAACGGGGCCACACTGACCCGGGGAGAGGAGTATGTGATGCCATCAAGGAAGGCGCCCACGGTGCGCCAGCGTCGACTGGGTGCCGAGATGCGCAAGATGCGGGAGCGCACGGGGCTTTCGCTCACCGAAGCGGCGGCGATGCTCGGCACGGACCGCACTACGGTGAGCAACATCGAGTCCGGGCGGTTCGGCGTCAGCACGGAGCGGGTTCGCGCGTGGGCCACGCACTACGGATGTTCCGACGCGGCCTACATCGATGCACTCGCGGAGATGGCGCGGGAGCGCATAAACGGTTGGTGGGAGGACTATCGGGGCGAGTTCACCAGTGACCCTCTCGACCTGGCCGAGTTGGAGCACCACGCCGTCGGTCTACGGTCGGTCGAGATCATGCACATTCCCGGGCTGCTCCAGACCGAGGACTACGCGCGGGCTGTGTTCACGGAGACGGTCCCGCCGCCCAGCCCGACGCGTCAACGGCGCCTGCTTTCCCACAGGCTGAAGCGCCGGGACGTACTCGATCGGGTGGATCAGCCCCGTTGTGTGTTCCTGATCCACGAGGCTGCGCTGCGGATGACTTACGGCGGCTCCGCCGTCGCGCGCAGCCAACTCGGCCACTTGTTGGAGCAGTCGGACCGGGACAATGTCATCATCCGTGCGATCCCGTTCGCGGCTGGCGGTTTTCCGCACGCCAGCAGTTCGGCACACTACCTCTACGGTCCCGTGTCGCAGCTCGACACTGTGCAGACGGACACCGCGACCGGTTCGAGGTTCTTGGACGCTGAAACAAGCCTCGAAAACTGGCGGGTTGCGCTGGACCGAACCGAAGAGCGTTCGCTCGACCCGGAGAAGACGCGGGACTTCATTCGTACCATCGCACTACAAGTATGAAGGCGTGAGAACAATAGAAATCCAGTGGCGAAAGTCGTCGAAGTCATCGAATGCCGAGGGCAACAACTGCCTTGAGCTGGCCGAGTACGGCGGCGAGATCTTGATGCGCGAGAGTGACAACCCGGGCGTGGTCATCCGTACGACCCGTGCCAAGCTCCGTGCCTTCCTCGGTGGTGCGAAGGAAGGCGAGTTCGACGATCTGGCCTGATCTCTAGTGCTTTCGCTTCGGGCGGTTCCCATCGGCGCAGATGGGGGCCGCCCTTTGCGTATCCGGGTGGCTTGGACTAGTCGGTCGGGCTGCACTCGTCGACTACCTTCGCCTCACTCGTTAGACGTCAAACGCTTGAAACGGGCTCGCTTAAAACGCTAGCTTCGGGTTGCGCCTCCAGTCGGTTCGGCTCTGCGGTGAGTCATGCCTGGAGTGCCCAACTCCGTTCGATTCTGCGCCAGTTGAACGGAGTTCCGAAGGACCTCCCCGCGCCTGCCGCTCGTCACGCCGGCCGCAGGCGCGGGGTGGTTCCGATGCGGCGCCAGGAGGAATTCCGTGCGCGAGCAACAGCCCGAACCCTCCGCGACGCGCGTGTTCTGGTGCGAGCGGGTCACCTACCGCACGATGGAGGCGGACGAGATCGCCGAGGTGTCCCGGCACATGGCCCTCGACCCCGCCGAGGCCATCCGCTTCATCCGGCTGGACGTGCGCGCGCTGGCCGCCGAACTGCCGACCATGGAGCGGCATCGGGCGCTGAGCTGGGTCGACGGCGGCGGATGCGTCGGTGCCATCGGCGCGCTCCATCGCGGCGAACCCTGCGGCTTGTCGCTGAGCCACCGCGACGCCTGGATCGAGTGGGCTGTGCGCCCTGGCTTCTATTTTTCAGCGGTTGGCGAGGACCTGCCGCCGGAATAGTCGCCCACGCCCAATGCCTGCCGCTGCTTCTGTGCCTGGTTGTTCACTGCTCGGTCAGGGCTTGTACTCGGAATGCTGGATGGCAGAGTTCCAGAGCAGATCCCGTACTCGGACACATTCGGCGACCGTCTCGGGATCGTCGATCACCTCGGAGCCGAGGACCCGCCCGCCGCTGTCGAAGTGCGCCACGGCCAGGAGCTTGTCATCGAAGAGCCACCAGTCCTCCCCGCCCAGAGGGAAAGACAGCCCCTCGGGGAGCTTGTGCCGCGGGAGCCATCGGATCTGCTCTCCGGCTCCCTCGTTCAATGGAGTGTTCTCGTGCTCCCAGCGGATGTACGGAGTGTGCGGCTCGGTTACTACGCGGACGCGCCGAACGGTCTTGCCCCCCTGGGTGAGCCGCCGAATCATCGACAACCACGAATCCATAAAGGCGTTGTCGGTTGCTCCCCCGAGCCACTTCTCGTACGGGCCCTCCTCCAGGGGAACTGAGTATTCGTCCCTCAGTTCCAGATGGAAGGCATCGTGTGCGGCGTCCTCAATGAGCCGGTTGCGCTCGGCGCTGGAGATCAGCTCCACGCGGTTCCTCCAGTAGCGCTGTGATCGCGGCCTTGGAGACCTCGACCACGGTCTCGTAGCCCGGAATCGACATCTGGGACAGGGCCTCGGGATCAGTCACCTCCCGACCCTGCACAACGTACGTGCCGCCCGGCGTGAGGACCACGAGCGGGTCCTTAAGACGCCTGAACTCGCCAGACAAGATCCCCGACAGAATCAAGCTCAGACGGTGGCATCCTGCTGTTCCAGCCATTTTGAAATCACTTGGTTTGTTTCCTCGGGCATTTCCTCCTGAATCCAGTGACCGCAGTCCAGGCCGACCACTTCCACATTGGGCACGAACTCTGTCAGGGTCTCGGACCTCGGGACCGCCAAGTCCCGGTCGCCGTAGATCATGAGGGCGGGCTGCTGGATGATCGGGTCCACGTCCGCCAGCAGGTGCCAGTTACGGTCGAGATTCCGGTACCAGTTGATGCCGCCCGTGAATCCCGACGCTTCGAACCCGGAGATGTAGACGGCCAGGTCGCTGTCGCTCATGACAGGCTCACCGAGCGGTGCTTCCGCCAGGGCGAGGTTGATAAACGCCATGCCTGGCTCAGGGGGCGCCGGGAGTACGTTCTTCCGGTAGAGGTTGCGGATGAACTGGCTTGTGTTCGCATCGAACACGGCGTCCGCAACGCCCGGCTGTCGATTGAAGTGGACGAAGTAGAAGTCGCCGCCGAGGAACTGTTCCATGACCTCGATCCACGGCGTTTCACCGCGCACCTGGTAAGGCAAGGACAGGTTGATCACCTTGTTCACACGGTTGGGGTGCAGCAGGGCCAGCGACCAGACGACGAACCCACCCCAGTCATGGCCGACGAAGGTGGCCTCGTCGTATCCGTAGTGGTCAAGGAGCGCGACGAGGTCGCCCGACAGGTGCTCGATGTCGTAGTCCGTCACTTCGGCCGGGCAGGATGAGTTACCGAAACCCCGCTGGTTCGGTGCGATGACGTGGTAGCCGGCTTCTACGAGGACGGGCATCAGGTGACGCCAGGAGTACGCGTGCTCAGGCCAGCCGTGGCAGAGCACGATGGGCTTTCCCTTGTTTTCTCGTCCTGCTTCGAAGACTTCGAGTTCCACGCCGTTGACCGGAATAATAATGGGCTCGGGGAAATCGGTAGAATTTGCCATCGTGTTTCCTTATTGCTTTCAGGGTGATTGGGATTAGGCGAAGTTCCCGAAGATGGTTCGGGTTGTCGAATCGCGAACTCTTCGCGCAGCGGGGGACCTGCATGGAATGAAAGTCTGACACTGAGATCACTGAGATCACTGAGACGCGACACGAAACGGTTACGCTTCGCGACATCGCCTTTCCTGAGGCTCCCTATAAGCCTCCGCGGGCCTTGATGCCCTTGATCTGAGCGTTGACCGAGCGGTCGATCATGACGGCCGCTCAGACCTTGCCATCGACGCCACTATCCGCTCCAAGCGGGCCAGCCGCGTCTTCTCGGTACGGGCGGTGACCAGACCGAGGTACAGCGCGAACTGGTCGGACTTGCGGAGCGTGTCGTAGAACGCCCGCGCTGCCGGGTTCGCATCGAGGGCTTCGATGAGATCCGGTGGTGCGGTGGCGTTCTTCGGCGAGGCATATGCCCTCGCCCAGCGGCCGTCTGCCCGCGCCGCCTCGGCCTCGGCAAGGCCGCGGGGGCGCATCCGGCCCGCCGCGATCAGCGCCTCGGCCTTGTCGACGTTCACCTGCGACCAGGCGGAGCGGGGGCTGCGGGGTGTCGTGCGCTGCAGAAAGTACGAGTCGTTGAAGCCCCGCCGCTGACCGTCGATCCAGCCGAAGCAGAGCACCGTGTCGACCAGCTCTTCCCAGGTGAGCGACGGGATGCCGGTATGCTTCCTGGCGATCTTCACCCAGAGCGCGGTCCGTTCCCCGTGATGCGTGTCGAGCCAGGCCTCAAGCTTGGCCGGGCTCGCGGGGACAAGGATCTCGACGCCGTCCTCGTATTTCTGCATAAACCGCAGACTAGAGGCCTTATAGGACAGATGATGACCTACTTGGGCGACCTGGCCGGCTCACTACTTGACGAGCTTCGCCCTGCTGCCACAGGCCACCCGTCGAGTCGATGAACTGCTTGAGCTGACGGCCGACGTCAAGGTCGCGTACTCCGATGTGCCGGATCTCCCCGCTGTGGCCGCCTGGAGGAACCCGACGAACCGGGCGGCGCGGTCAGTAGGTTGACGCAGGTTGCGGTACAGGTGCACGGGCCGTAGTAGGGCAGGCCAGCGTCCGCCTCGGCCAGCGGTTCACCCTCAGCACACAGCAGTTCACGATCTCGGTAGCAAGTGCTGGGAACGCATCCCCAAGTCGTGGGTACAGCCCACCTGCCACCACGGCGCCGTACATGTCGCAGGCCATGAGAAGCGCCAGAGGTTGAAGAACAAGCTGAGTGAACGATTGGTAGCCCCCTCCGGGACCCCGAGGGGGCTACCGTCGTTCAGGCCGCGGGTGCGGCGCCCCTCCGCAGGGGCGTCCCCCACTGTCTCGGTCAGACCGCCTCCGTTCCGCACGCGACCACGGACTGTCGCCTTCCCCGGCCCTGACCGAGCTGGCCGACCTGACGGGCGGCAGCAGGCTCAACACGCTCAGCCTGTCGACGCCGCGCAAGCTCGCGAGCGGAGTCTGAACGGCACACCGACCTCCGTGCGACAGCGTGCCGTCGTTGCATCGCTGATGCACTGGGCTATTGCGGACAGCGGGGGCTCCCGCGCCCGGGCGGCCCGCGATTGAGTGAGGGCGCTCCGGTCCAGGGAAGGTCTTCGACCCTGTTCCCGTCGTGACGCGTACCCGTCATAATCCGTGGGTCGACCCCCCACGGCAGACGGAGGCAGTTCTCGTATGAGCCCGTACACCGCCACTCGCCGGAACTTCCTGGCCGGTGCCCTCGCCGCCACCGCCACCGTCCTGATCGGCGCGGGCCCCGCCGGTGCCGGGACCCGCCAAGTCCGCGCCACCCAGGACTGGATGGGCGCCATCCCGGACGCCACCGCGCTGCAACGCCTCACGATCCCCGGTTCGCACGACTCCGGTGCCCGCTACGGCGGCCCGTGGACCGAGTGCCAGAACACCACGATCGCCGAGCAGTTGGACAGCGGCATACGCTTCCTCGACGTACGGTGCCGGATCACCGGCGGCTCCTTCGCGATCCACCACGGCGCCTCGTACCAGAACCTGATGTTCGGCGATGTGCTGGGCGCCTGCTGGGACTTCCTGGCGGCGCACCCCTCCGAGACCGTGCTGATGCGGGTCAAGCAGGAGTACTCGGAGGAGAGCGACGCGGCGTTCCGGGCGGTCTTCGACGACTACCTCGACAACCGGGGCTGGCGCCCGCTGTTCCGCATCGACTCCTCGCTGCCCTCGCTGGGCGAGGCGCGCGGCAAGGTCGTGCTGCTGGCCGACAACGGCGGACTGCCCGGTGTCCGGTACGCCGACGCGGAGCTCTTCGACATCCAGGACGACTACATGGCGGAGCCGTTCGGCAAGTACCCGAAGATCGAGGCCCAGTTCCGCAAGGCCGCCCAGCAGCCCGGCAAGCTGTTCATGAACTACGTCAGCACGGCCGCCCTGATGCCGCCGCGCTGGAACGCGGACCGGCTCAACCCGCAGGTCCAGTCGTTCCTGGACGGCTCGGAGGCGGCGGGCTGGACCGGGCTCGGAATCGTCCCGCTGGACTTCCCGGCCACCCGGTCCGGCCTGGTCGAGTCGCTGATCCGGCACAATCCGGGGGTCTGAGCCCGAGCCGTCGCAGCGCTTGCCCTGTCGGAGGGCAAGGCGGTGACCGTCGCGCCGGTTCGCCGCGCATCGCACCGCACCGCGCTCACAGCTCCGGCGGCGGTGTCGGCGCCCCCGGCAGCCGGATCGAGGCGACCGTGCCCGGTCCGTCCGTCGCCGGGTGCAGGGCGATCTCGCCGCCCGCCTGCTGGACCGTGCGGGCCACGATCGACAGGCCCAGGCCCGAACCGGGGAGCTGGCGGGCGGACGGGGAGCGCCAGAAGCGTTCGAAGACGTGCGGGAGTTCGTCGGCGGGGATGCCGGGGCCCTGGTCCCGTACGGTCAGTTCGCCGTCGCGCAGGGCGATCTCGATCGTGCCGCGCGCCGGGCTGAACTTGACCGCGTTGTCCAGGACGTTGACCACCGCCCGTTCCAGCGCGGCGGGCTCGGCCCGTACGTACCAGGGGGTCAGGTCCGCCCTGATGGTCAGCTCGGGGCCGCGCAGCCGGGCGCGTTCCAGGGCCGTGTCCGCGATGTCGTGCAGCGCGACGACCTGGAGCGGGCCGGGGCCGGGGGCGTCGGGGCGGGCCAGTTCCTGGAGGTCGCCGATGAGCGAGGCCAGCTCGGTCATCTGGGCCTTGACCGAGGTCATCAGGGCCCTGCGGTCGTCGGGCGGGATGGCGCGGCCGGTGTCGTCGCTGCGGGCGAGGAGCTCGACGTTGGTGCGCAGGGACGTCAGGGGGGTGCGCAGCTCATGGCCCGCGTCGGCGATCAGCTGGGCCTGGCGGTCGCGGGAGCTGGCCAGGGACGCGGTCATCGAGTTGAAGGAGCGGGACAGCCGGGCGATCTCGTCCTCGCCCTCGACCGGGATCCGGACGGTGAGGTCCTCGGTACGGGCGACGTGCTCGACGGCCTCGGTGAGCTCGTCGACGGGGCGCAGCCCGGTACGGGCCACCCAGAGACCGGCCGCGCCCGCGCCCACGGCGCCGATGCCGGCGACGGCCAGGAGCACCCAGGCGAGGGTGGAGAGCGGGTCGTCGATCTCGCTCATCGGACGGGCGACGGAGACCGCCAGGCTTCCCGGGACCAGGCCGGGCACCGCGTTGCGGGTCTCGTACGCGTAGGTGTACACGCGCATCTTCTTGCCGCTCTTCGTGCTGGCGGTGTGCAGGGCGTTGTCCCGCACACCGGCGGCCACGGCGATGTCGGCGGCCGTCACACCGATCGGCGAGGCCCCGGCGGAGGTGCAGGTGCTCCCGGACACGGTGACGAGCTGCACGGTGTACGTCCCCCCGATCGGCGGGACGGTCGCCCGGTCGGGGTGGGTGCAGGCGATGAACAGCTTCTGCATGTAGTCCTCGCTGACCGAGACATTGCGCAGCGAGGCGTCCATCTGGTTCTCCAGCTGCACCTTCGTCACGAACCAGCAGGCCGCCGCGACCGCCGCCACCGCGACCGCCACCGCCGTCGCCACCAGCAGCGCGAGCCGGGAGCGCAGCGGCAGGGCGCGGAGCCGGTGCAGGGTGCCGGTCATCCGTCACCGCCGCCGGAGCGGAGCGCGTAGCCGACCCCCCGCACCGTGTGCACGAGGCGCGGTTCACCGCCCGCCTCCGTCTTGCGGCGCAGGTACATCACGTACACGTCCAGGGAGTTGGAGCTCGGCTCGAAGTCGAAGCCCCATACGGCCTTGAGGATCTGCTCGCGGGTCAGCACCTGCCGGGGGTGGGCCAGGAACATCTCCAGGAGGGTGAACTCGGTACGGGTCAGCTCGACCCGGCGGGTGCCCCGGGTGACCTCCCGGGTGGCGAGGTTCATCCGCAGGTCCGCGAAGGCCAGCTCGTTGTCGTCGGGGACGCCGCCGCCCGCCGCGGCCGCGTACGAGCTGCGGCGCAGCAGGGCCCGGATACGGGCGAAGAGCTCGTCCAGCTCGAAGGGCTTGACCAGGTAGTCGTCGGCACCCGCGTCGAGGCCGGTGACCCGGTCGCCGACGGTGTCGCGGGCGGTGAGCATCAGGATCGGGGTGGTGGTGCCCGCGGAGCGGAGCCGCCGGGCGGCGGTCAGGCCGTCCATCCGGGGCATCTGGATGTCGAGGACGATGAGGTCGGGGGCGTACGACTCGGCCCTGGCGAGGGCGTCGAGACCGTCGACGGCCACCTCGGTGCCGTAGCCCTCGAACGCGAGGCTGCGTTGCAGGGCCTCACGTACGGCGGGCTCGTCGTCGACGATCAGGATGCGCTGCGGATCGTCCTCGGCGGGGCTCATCGTTCCTCGTCCTCTTCTCGTTCCCGTACGGCTGTGCCTTCCGGCCCTCAGCCTCGCACGGCCGTGGCGCGCCGTCGTGCGGCCCGGCGTCTGCGGCCGGTGGTGGTGGCGGTCGTGGTGGTGGCAGCGGTGGTCGCGGTCGCGGTACGGAGCTCCGGGGCCCGGTCCGTGCCGTGCGGGGCCCGTTCGGTCACGAGGGCGAGGGGGAGGGCCAGGTCGGCCGGGCCGGTGGGGGTGTGGGCGGGGTGGTGCATGGGTGTCTCCTCAGGAGCCGTTGCCGGACCGCAGGGTGTCGAGGTCGGCCTTGAGCGTGTTCACCGGGATGGCGAAGCCGAGACCCACGCTGCCCGCGCTCGAACTTTCGGAGCCGCCGGACGAACTCGCCGAGTACATCGCGGAGTTGATGCCGATGATCTCGCCGTTCATATTGATCAGCGCACCGCCGGAGTTGCCGGGGTTGAGCGAGGCGTCGGTCTGGATGGCCTTGTACGTGGTGGTGGAGTCGCCGGTGTCGCCGTTGAACTGCCGGCCGCCGAACTCGAACGGCCACTGCTGGCCGCCGCCCTGTCCGCCGCCGTTCTGTCCGCCCTGGCTCCGGCCGCTGCCGTCCTCCTTGGCGACGGTGACATCGCGGTCGAGGGCGGAGACGATGCCGCTGGTGACGGTGCCGGTGAGGCCCTCGGGCGAGCCGATCGCGACGACCTGGTCGCCGACCGCCACGGCCGAGGAGTCGCCCAGCGTGGCCGTCTTCAGCCCGCTCGCCCCCTGGAGCTTGATGAGCGCGAGGTCCTTGTCGGGGTCGGTGCCGACGACCTGCGCGGTGTATGTCCTGCCCGTGCTGAGCGCCACCTTGACCGACGAGGCGCCGGAGATGACGTGGTTGTTGGTGACGATCTCGCCGTCGGAGGTGATGATCACGCCGGAGCCGGTGGACTCGCCCGCCGTCGAGGTCGCGTTGATCTCGACGATCATCGGCGAGACGGCCTTGGCGACACCGGCGACGGTGCCCTTGCTGCTCTGCGAGACGGTGGTGCCGGGGACGACACTGCTCGCGCTGTTCGTGCTGTTGCCGGTGAGCTGCTCGATGACGGTGGCGGTGCCGCCGCCGACGATCGCCGCCGCGATCGCCACGGCCGCCAGCAGGGCGACCGGCCGCCTGGCCCGGTGCCGAGGCGCGGCCGGCTCCTGGGGCGCGGGCGGCGGGAAGGCGGGACCGTCGCCGCCGTGTCCACCCTGCCCGCCGTGTCCGTCGGCGCCGTTCCCGCCGGGCCACACGGTGGTTCCGGGGCCCGTCGCGACCGGCTGCGCGGGGCGGTATGACGGCGGCGGCGGGTAGGCCGCGTCGCCGTTGCCGTACGAGGGGTACATCGGGTACTCGCCGCTCGGGCGCTGGCTCTCTGTCATGCCTATGAGCGTGTCCGGCCAAGATGAGAGAAGCCTGAGCACGTCCTGAGAAGCCCGGCAGAAGCTCGTATGCCCGATATAAGGACCGCCTGCCGACCACCGCGAAGACCACCGCGAGGACCGGCGTGCGGGCTACCTCGCCCCGGCCGCCGGAGGCTCACCGCAGCCGCAGGAGCGCCGTACCACCAGCGCCGACGGGAACTGCTTCAGCCGCTCCCGCCGCGACCCCGTCACCCGCAGCGAGTCGTCGAGCACCAGGTCCACCGCGGCCCGAGCCATCGCCGGGCGGTCCGAGGAGACCGTCGTCAGCGGCGGATCGGTCAGGCCCGCTTCCTTCACGTCGTCGAAGCCCGCCACCGCGAGCTCCCCGGGCACATCGATCCGCAGCTCGCGCGCGGCCCGCAGCACCCCGATGGCCTGGTCGTCCGTCGAGCAGAAGATCGCCGGCGGCCGGTCCGGCCCGGCGAGCAGCTTCAGCGCCACCTGATAGGCGTCGTAACGGTTGTACGGGGCCTGGAAGAGCCGGCCCTCCGTCGAGCGGCCCGACTCCTGCATCGCCCGGCGCCAGCCCTCGACATGGTCGGCGACCGGGTCGCCGACCGCCGGGGTGGACTCCACGCCGCCGAGGCACGCCACGTACGCGTTGCCGTGCTCCAGCAGGTGCCGGGTGGCGAGTTGGGCGCCGCCGACATCGTCGGTGACGACCGCGACGTCGTCGATCGCCTCCGGCCGCTCGTGCAGCAGCACGACCCGCGCGTCCCACGCCTCTATCTCGGCCGCCGCCCGCTCGCTGGGGCCCTGGCTGACCAGGATCAGGCCGGAGACCCGCATGCCGAGGAAGGCCCGCAGATAGTGGACCTCGCGCTCGTCGCGGTAGTCGGAGTTGCCGACGAGGACCATCTTTCCGCGCTCGGCGGCGGCCTGTTCGACCGCGTGCGCCATCTCCGCGAAGAACGGCTGCCGGGCGTCCGGCACGATCATTCCTATGAGGTCGGTCCGCCGCGAGGCCATCGCCTGGGCGACCCGGTCGGGCCGGTAGCCCAGCTCCTTGATCGCGGCGAGCACCCGCTCGCGCGTGGCCGGGGCGACCGGCCTCGGCCCGTTGTTGATGACGTAGCTGACGACCGCTGTCGACGTCCCCGCCAGTCTCGCCACATCGTCCCGCGTCACCTTGGCCACGCGCGGCAGTCTACGCGGATATACCTACCTTCCGGCAGGCCGGACCGGGGCTTCTTCCGGCAGCCCGACGGGGAGCGACTGCTCCGAACGGGTTACGGGTTCGGCGGCCGCCCTCGCCGCGGCCCGGTCCTTGGCCTCCTCGGCCGCGCGCTCCACCTTCTCGGGCGTCACGAACCGGTAGCCGACGTTGCGGACCGTGCCGATCAGCGACTCGTGCTCGGGGCCGAGCTTGGCGCGCAGCCGCCGCACATGGACGTCGACCGTGCGCGTACCGCCGAAGTAGTCGTAGCCCCAGACCTCCTGGAGCAGCTGGGCGCGGGTGAAGACCCGGCCCGGGTGCTGTGCCAGGTACTTGAGCAGTTCGAATTCCTTGAAGGTCAGGTCCAGGACCCGGCCCTTCAGCTTCGCGCTGTACGTGGCCTCGTCGACGGAGAGGTCGCCGTTGCGGATCTCCATCGGGGAGTCGTCGGAGGTGATCTGCTGCCGGCCGGTGGCCAGCCGCAGCCGGGCTTCGACCTCGGCCGGTCCCGCCGTGTCCAGCAGCACGTCGTCGATGCCCCAGTCGGCGGTGACGGCCGCGAGACCGCCCTCCGTCACGACGAGGATCAGCGGACAGCCCGGTCCGGTGGACCGCAGCAGCTGACAGAGCGACCGCACCTGGGGGAGATCGCGGCGGCCGTCGATCAGGATGACGTCGGCACCGGGGGTGTCGACGAGAGCGGGTCCTTCGGCGGGCGCCACCCGCACGCTGTGGAGCAGGAGACCGAGGGCGGGGAGCACCTCCGTCGACGGTTGAAGGGCATTCGTCAGGAGCAGCAGTGAACTCATCGCCGCCCACCTGCCTGGGTCGTCGGTCGATGACCGTTCACGGTTCGCTCGCCCATTACGTCGGTCCTCCTCGTTCCCTGCGAGAGGGGCACTCCCGGGCCGGGCCCGGGGGAGTATGCGGCACTTCTTCGTACGTTTCGTGCTGGTCCTGCCGGTGCGGCCCCCGCCCCGGGAACCGCTGAGCTTGTGGAAACGTCGCCGTAACAACGCCTGGAAAGCACAAAAGGACCCGGGGGCTTCTCTGCCCGGATCCTCTTCCCAGCACAATAGCCCACATGAGTTCTGTGTCCGAGGGACGATTTCGGGGTTCCGCTGTTCCCTCGATCACGCCCGGCCCCCTGCGCACCACCTTGCGCGCCGATGACGGGGTGCGTATCGAAGCGGTGTACGAGCCGTGTACGGCGGGTGCCGGGACCGTTGCGGGGTCATCCTTCGACGGTACTGCGATCGTGCTCGCGCACGGTTTCACCGGTGCGGTGGACCGGCCCGCGGTGCGGCGGGCCGCCGGGGTGTTCGCCGGGCGCGCGGCCGTGGTCACGTTCTCCTTCCGGGGGCACGGCGGGTCCGGCGGCCGGTCGACGGTGGGCGACCGCGAGGTGCTGGATCTGGCGGCGGCGGTGGCGTGGGCGCGGTCGCTCGGACACCGCCGGGTGGTGACCGTCGGGTTCTCGATGGGCGGGTCCGTGGTGCTGCGGCACGGGGCGCTGTACCCGGCGGGGCCGGAGGCGCGGCTTGAAGGCGACACGGACGCCTGCGGCGTTGCGGAGCGCGAGGGGCGCACTGGAGCGCGTACGGGGGCACACGCGGATGCGGTGGTGGCCGTGAGCGCCCCCGCCCGCTGGTACTACCGGGGCACCGCCCCGATGCGCCGGCTGCACTGGGTGGTCACCCGACCCATGGGGCGGCTGGTCGGCCGTTACGGACTGCACACCCGGATCGACCGCGACGAATGGAATCCGGTGCCGCTCCCACCGGTCGAGGCCGCCGCTCTGATCGCTCCGACGCCGCTGCTGATCGTGCACGGCGACCGGGACCCGTACTTCCCGCTGGACCACCCGCGCTCGCTGGCCGACGCGGCGGGCGACGGCGCCGAGCTGTGGCTGGAGCGCGGCATGGGCCATGCGGAGAACGCCGCGGACGAGACCTTGCTCACCCGCATCGCCGACTGGGCGGTGGCGGTGTGACCCATGATGGACAGCTGACGCGAGACGAGAGGAGTGGCGCCATGCCTGCGGTAACCATCCGCTACTGGGCCGCCGCCAAGGCCGCGGCCGGGACCGCGGAGGAGCCGTACACCGCCGCTACCCTCGCCGAGGCGCTCGACGCGGTGCGCGAACGGCACCCCGGAGAGCTCACCCGAGTGCTGCAAAGGTGTTCGTTCCTCATCGACGGTGACCCCGTGGGCACCCGTGGCCATGAGACCGTACGCCTTGCCGAGGGCGGCACGGTCGAGGTGCTCCCGCCGTTCGCAGGAGGGTGAACCGCAGAACATGAGCAGCAACGATCAGCAGTACCCGTACGGACAGGACCCGCGCCACGGGTACGGTCCCGGCCACGATCCGTCGAACGCCGGGCAGCCGCAGCAGTACGGCGACCAGCCGCACGCCGCGCAGCCGTACGGCGACCAGCCCTACGGCGCGCAGGCGTACGGCGGCGGGTCCTACGGAGGCGAGTCCTACGGCGCGCAGCCGTACGGGCAGCAGCCCTCGTACGGACACCCGCAGCAGCAGCCGCAGGCCCCGTACACCGACCCGAACCAGGCGAACCAGGCGAACCGGCCGGGACAGCCGGGCCAGCCGGGCCCCGGGCAGGGCTGGCCGGGCGGGTACGGGCAGCAGCCCGCCGCGCCCGCGGCCCACGACCCGCAGGACCCGGCCGTCGCGCAGACCTGGGAGGGCCAGACCTGGGACACCCAGTACCAGCCGGTCATCCAGTCCGCGCAGTCGGCCCAGCCCGCGCCGCACGCCCAGCAGGCCCACCAGGCACAGCACCCCCATCAGGCCCAGCCCGCGCAGCCCGTTCCGGCCGCCGCCGAGACCGCCTACCTGTCGCCCGTGTCGCCGCCGTCGTCCCCGATGCCGCCGCAGGGCGCCTCGGGCGCGTACCCGCTGCCGCCCGAGGTGCCGGTCACGCCGCTCGTACCCGCCGCCGAGCCGCCCGCCGAGGGCGCCACGCACGCCTCCGAGCACGGCGCGGACGGTTACAGCGCCCCCACCACCCTGGGCAACAGCAGGATCACCGACGCCCAGCGGGCCCGCGCCGAGGGCCGCTCGCCGATCATCGCGCCGGGCATGCAGCCCGCCGGGATCACCGCAGGACTCGGTCTGCTGCTCGCCCTGGGCGCCGCGATCGGGCCGTACGCCCTGGTCGTACCGCTGGTGCTGCTCCAGGCCGTGACCGCGGCCGGCTGGTTCCGGCTCAACGGCATGTGGCCGGCCCGGCAGGGCATCGCGCTCGCGTTCGCGGGCGGCCTGGTCGCCGACATCGCGCTGCTCGCCGCGGGCCGGGAGAACGGACCGGCCGCCATCCTCGGCACCCTCGGTGTCTGGGTGCTGCTCACCGTGGTCCTCCAGCTGCGCAGCCACGCGAGCGCCGACGAGCGGATGCAGGGGCTGATGGCCACCGTCGCGTCGGCCGCCCTGTCGGTGCTGGCCGCCGGACACCTCGCGGCGGTCCCGGACGCGGTGACGGTGGGGGCGGTGGCCGTCGCGGTCGCCGCGCTCGTGCGCGCGCTGCCGCTGCCCGGACCGGCCTCGGTCGTGGTGGCGCTGCTCGCCGCCACGGGCGCCGGTGCCGTGGCCGGGACGCTGACCGACCTGGGCACGAAGGGCGCGCTGCTCGGCCTCGGTGCGGGGGTGTGCGCGCTGATCGGGCTGCGGGCGGCGAGCTACGACTACCCGTCGCGCTTCGTCCACATGACCGCCGGTGTGGCGCTGCCGCTCACCGCCGCGGCGCCCGCCGTGTACCTGATCGGCCGTGCGATCTCGTAGGGCTGCCGTCCCGGACCCGGCCGCCCCGGGAACCGAAGAGGGGTGTCCGCTCGTCGATCACCCGGGGCACCTTGCACGTCCGGTGGACGTGCGGGGGCGCCGGGGGTCCGGCCGGATTGCAGGGTGATTGCAGGGTGGGGGAAAGAGCGAGCATGCGTGCACTGCGGATACTGCTGGTCATCGTGGTGGTCCTGGGCGGGATCTTCGTCGCCGTCGACCGTGCGGCGGTGTACTTCGCCGAGTCGGAGGCCGCCAAACGGATCCGGATCACCGGTGCCACGATCGGCTCGACGGACGTCTCCATCAAGGGATTCCCCTTCCTGACGCAGATAGCCGGGGGCGGGGTCGACGAGGTCGACGTCGAGATCACCGGCATCGAGACCGCCGCCGACGGCCGCAGGCTCCGGATCAGCCGGATGAACGCCGCGCTGCACGACGTGGAGCTGACCGACGGCTACTCCGGCGCCACCGCCGCCCGCGCCTCGGGCACCGCCGTCATCTCGTACGCGGACCTCACCAAGGCCGCCAGCGACGGCGTCGCCATCGAGTACGGCGGCAACAACAAGGTGAAGGTGACCGGCACGGTCGATGTCCTCGGCAACCCGGTCTCGCGCAGCGTGCTCTCCACCGTCACCCTGGTCGACGGCCGCACGCTCCGGGTGCACGCGGACAAGGTGCCGGGCGAGGGCGTCCCCGGGCTGGAGAAGCTGGTGCGCGGGAAGACCGACTTCGACCGGGAGGTCGGCGGCCTGCCGAGCGGTCTGAAGCTCCAGAAGATCCAGCCGACCGCCGACGGCCTGGAGATATCGGTGACCGGCACGGACGTCCGGCTCGCCGGCTAGGGCCACCCGCGAAACCCGGCCCGCGTCCTGGGCGCTCCACCCGCCTCCGGGGCATCTCACCCACCTCCTTGGGCACCCTCACCCGCCTCCTGGGCACCCCACTCACCTCCTGGACATCCCGCCCTCCACATATTGAGACGGCCCTGTCCGATCCGTAGATGCGTGACGGCCACCGGTGGCGCGGGAGCGGTGAGGGAGACGCCCCGACCCTGTTTCGGTCTCACCTGACGGACGATCGCGTCTCAGGATGCGACACGGCGGTGACATGTCCGCCCGTACCTCCCTACGATCGGTCCCATGCAGTGCTCTATGGGCGGTCTCCCACAGCGGGGGCGGGCGGATCTCACGAAGCGGCGGGCAGTGGACCTGTGCCGCGTCGCCGCCATGCTCTGTCGCACTGTCTGAGCGGGAGCCTTCGGCACCCCGCATTCCCCCCGGCCCTTCGACCGACGTCAGACGTCAGGGCCCATCCCAAGCCGTTGTACGTGTGCCGCACGCCGCGCCGCCGTACACCCGCATCACGCACCGTCTCGCATCATCTCGCCGCAGACTGCCCCGGAGGAGAACAGCATGAGCCGCAGTGACGTCCTGGTAGACGCCGACTGGGTCGAGGCCCACATCGACGACCCGAAGGTCGCTCTCGTAGAGGTCGACGAGGACACCTCGGCGTACGAGAAGAACCACATCAAGAACGCGATCCGGATCGACTGGACCAAGGACCTCCAGGACCCGGTCCGCCGCGACTTCATCGACCAGGCAGGGTTCGAGAAGCTGCTGTCCGAGAAGGGCATCGGCAACGACACCACGGTCGTCCTGTACGGCGGCAACAACAACTGGTTCGCGTCCTACGCGTTCTGGTACTTCAAGCTCTACGGCCACCAGGACGTCCGCCTGCTCGACGGCGGCCGCAAGAAGTGGGAGCTCGACTCCCGCGACCTGGTCGACGGCGACCAGATCCCGTCCCGCCCGGCCACCGAGTACAAGGCCAAGCCGCAGGACGAGTCGATCCGCGCCTACCGCGACGACGTCGTGCAGGCGATCGGCAACCAGAACCTGGTCGACGTGCGCTCGCCCGACGAGTTCAGCGGCAAGCTGCTCGCCCCGGCGCACCTCCCGCAGGAGCAGTCCCAGCGCCCCGGCCACGTGCCGAGCGCCCGCAACATCCCGTGGTCGAAGAACGCCAACGACGACGGCACCTTCAAGTCGGACGACGAGCTCAAGGCCCTGTACGAGGCGGAGCAGGTCGACCTGGCGAAGGACACCATCGCGTACTGCCGCATCGGCGAGCGCTCCGCGCTCACCTGGTTCGTGCTGCACGAGCTGCTCGGCCAGGAGAACGTCAAGAACTACGACGGTTCGTGGACCGAGTACGGCTCCCTCGTGGGTGTGCCGATCGAGCTCGGCGCCAACAAGTAACTCCGCGCGCGAGCAACTCCGCACGACCCGGACCAGCACGACCCCCGACCCAGAAGGACGAAACACATGTGTGGAGCAAAGGCCGGCGGCCCCGACGCTTCGACCATCAAGCCCGGTGAGACCACCATCCAGGGCAGCGTGACCCGCGACGGCGAGCCCGTCACCGGCTACGTGCGCCTGCTGGACTCGACCGGCGAGTTCACCGCCGAGGTCCCGACCTCGGCGACCGGACAGTTCCGCTTCTACGCGGCCGAGGGCACCTGGACGCTGCGCGCCCTCGTCCCGGGCGGCAGCGCCGACCGCACGGTCGTGGCGCAGACCGGTGGCCTCTCCGAGGTCGCGATCGCGGTCTAGGGCCTTACGTCAGGGCCTTCGCGCCGCGACACGGATCGGCCGAAGGGCCGTACCCCAGGGGGTTGGACGCCTTCCTGGACGGGGTACGGCCCTTCGTGCCGTCCGTACCGGCGCGAACGAGGCCTGCGCCACCGGCCGGGGCGGGCCTACGCTGGAGGTATGTACGCCCGACGCCGTCGCGGCTATTTCCTGATGATGGGCGTGTGCATCGTCCTCTTCGTATCGGCCTGGGCCTTCGTCAGGCTGTGGTCGATGCCCGCCGCGATAGCGATGTGCGTCGTCGCGATGGTGATCCCGCCCATCGCGGCCATGGTCGCCAACCGGCGGGGACCGGACGACCGCTGGTGGGACGATCCGTCCGGCGACCCGAAGTCCGACGAGTGGTGGGACGAGCTCGACGGCAAGAAGCGGCACTGACGCGCTCCGCGCCGCTGGACCGTCAGTAGACGAGGGCCTGGACGCCGTCGGCCATGATCTCGCTGACGAAGACCTGGGCCCCGGCGATCCGCACGCCCTCCAGGACGTCCTGCTCGGTGATGTCACGACGGGCCGCGCACTGCGTGCACAGGGTGATCTGCCCGCCCGCCTGGATCGACTCGATCAGATCCGGCAGCGGCGCGGCATGCGGCAGCTCGAACTCGGCGGCGCGCCCCGGCAACGCGAACCAGGAGGACTCCCCGGTCAGCCAGAGCGAGACCTCCACCCCACTGGCGACGGCGACCGCGGCCACCGTGAACGCCTGTGAGCAGCGCTCGGCGGAGTCGGCACCTGCGGTCACCTTGATCACGAGCTTCTTCGGCATATGCCGAACTGTAATCGTCGGGTGGGCAACCGCATCGCCTCGGTGGCAGTCAGGTGGATGCGCGGTTAAACGGAATCAGCGCATCTGGTCTCGTGGGGGGACCCCAATTGGAACCGAAAGACACGATTTCTGACGGGCCGGCGCCCGAGGACGGGCCCGGGACCCGGTCCGTGGCCGAGACGCCCGTACCCGAGAAGCCGGTGGCCGAGCCGCCCGTGACCGAGCCCGCGCCCGAGGCCGCCCCGGTCGCGGAGCCCGAGGCCGTACGGGTCACCGCGCCCGAGCCCGCACCGGCCACCGCGCCCGAGCCCGTCGCCGCGCCCGTCGCGAAGCGCCCGCGCGGGCGTACGGCGCTGCTGGTCCTCGCGGCCGCGGTGCTCGGCATCGCGGGTGGCACCGCCGTGGGCTACGACGTACAGGCCGGGCGCGCCCCGACCCCGCTGCCCGCCCTGTCGCAGCCCGGTCTGGCGTACCCGGCGAAGGCGCTGCCCCCGGGCAAGGCCCCCGATCCGCTGCCCGTGTCCCAGGACCGCCGGGTCAGGACGGACGGCGACCTGCGCAAGCTGGTCATCGGCCGGCCCGCGGGCTGGAGCGATGACGACAGCTCGCTGCTGGACCTGTCCGACGGCTGGGTGGCCCCGGACGTCTACGCCCGCTCCTCCTACGAGAAGGAGGGGGCCATGTACGAGTACTTCCTGGAGTACGACATCCGCCGGGTCGCGGGTGCCGCCTGGAAGCGCGGGCAGTACCGCACCGCCGAGATCCATCTCGTGCAGTTCGGCTCGGGAACCGTGCAGGGGGCCCAGGACTTCGTCGAGGGCCAGCTCGCGTACATGCCCGGATCCGAGATCGGCGCGGGCAACATCGGCGACGCGATCAAGGGCAGCGGCAACGGCCGCTACTACCTCTACGAGGTCGACCGGAAGCCGGGCTACCTGCCGTCGTACCACGCCAGGGCCACCGTGTACCGCGGTGACATCGCGGCCGACATCCACCTCTACGACACCGTACCGATCAGCAAGAAGGACATCCGGACGTTGGCCGAGAGACAGCTGGAGCGCCTGTGAACGACGTGACCACGCAGGCGACCACGCCCGACGGGAACACCGACGGGAACGCCGACGCCTCCGGGGCGGTTGCCACCGGCCGTCCGCGCCGGGTGATCCGCATGGCGCTTCCCGTCGTGCTGGTGGCCGCCGCGGTCGCGGGCGCGGCCGTGTACACCCAGGACGCGGTGGACGGCGCCGACCGTTCCGCCGGGACCGCCCTCTGGGAGGAGCCCGCGCACAAGCCGGGCAAGGACCCGGCCGGTGACGTGGCCCGGGGCCGGGCCTCCACCGCGCTCAGCAAGCTGCTGCTGCCGGTCCCGGCCGGCTACCGGCTCGGCCCCGACAACGGGGAGCTGGGCAACGACGGCGAGCAGAGCGGCAGGAAGGCGACCGCCGCCATGAAGCAGGACGCCCACGGTCTCGCGGGCAAGCAGCGCCGGGCCTACGAGGAACGGATCGACGAACTCCGCATCGAGGGCATCGCCACCCGTTCCTACACCGCGGACGACAACACCCTGTTGGTCAGCACCCAGATCACGCGGATGAAGGACAGGAAGGCCGTCCGGAACCTCCACACCTTCCGGACCGGCCTCTTCGAATCCCTCGGCATCTTCCGTGCGGAGCCGAAGATCAAGGGGCACACGAGGAACGCCAGGTGTTACGTCCTGCGCAAGGGCAGCAAGGGCGACATCGAGTCGATGAACTGTCTGGCGTACGACGGCGAGGTGAGCATCAGCCTCTCGGCGTCCGGCACCAGGCCGTTCGACCGGAAGGCCGTCTCCGAACTCCTGAAGGACCAGCTCGACCACATCAAGTCCCCGGGGGAGTACGTATGACCGAGCAGACGACGGGCGCACCCGCCGGGACCGAGCCCGCCGAGCCCGCCCCCGTACCGCAGACGCCCGAGCCCCTTCCGGCCCCGGCCCCGTCCCGGAAGCCGCCGAGGCGGGTGCTGCGGGCCGTCGCCCGGTGGACCGTCGCCGCCGTGGTCCTCGGCGGGCTCGGTGCCGGTACGGCCTTCGGCATCACCTCGATGGAGCGGACCGACGTGCCCGGTCTGGCCACGGAGAGCGACGGCCGCTGGGACTACCCCCAGCTCAGCCTGCCCGCGCTCCCGGCCGGTTCGCCCCGCCCGTACAGCGACGGCAACGTCGCCGAGATCCACCACGCCGACCTGCGGCGCCTGCTGCTGCCCGCCCCGGTCGGAGCAACCGTCGACAAGAAGCTCGACGGCGGCTGGGTGAGCACGGAGCAGTACCTCTCCGAGTACGCGAAGGACAGTCGCTCCGACGTCGCGCAGACGCTGAAGGACGCGGCTCCGCGGCACGTCGCCGCCCGCGGCTGGACCATGCCGGACGGCACGTCGACCCGGATCTATCTCGTCCAGTTCAACTCGACGGCCTTCGCCCAGCACTTCATGGACTCGACGTCCGGCAGCGGGTCCGAGGTGCCGCTCGTCGGGGCGCCCGAGACGGTTCTCGACGAGGGCTGGAGCGGCGCCGGCAAGGTGCCGGGCACCTCGTCCTACGTGTACGACGAGGCGAAGCCGTACGGCGAGGCGCGGGTCCGCCAGGGCTATGTGGTCGCCGGTGACACGCTCGCCCTGGTCGTCCAGTCCCGCAAGGGCAAGGAGAGCACCCCGGGCGTCCCGTTCCACCAGACGGTGATCCTGCAGAACCAGCTGCTGGGCTGACCCGCCGGCGACGGTCCCCGGGCAAACCCCGAACGGCGGGCCGGGCCCCCACCCATTAGGCTGGGGCCCGGCCCCGTACTGCTGCCATAACGCTCGTTGCAAGGAGTTCCCGTGCTTGAGGCATTCTTCTCCGCTCTGCTGGTCCTGGTCTGCGTCGGCGTGCTCGCCTTCGCCGGCGTGACCGTGAAGAAGCTGTACCAGGGCCAGCGCTGACCGTTCCCCCTCCCGGTCCCCGCCTCCGTCCGCAGCCACCCCACCCCACCTCACAGATCGTCTGAGCCGCTCATGATCGAGATCCCGTCCGACCTCCACCCGGACCTCGTCCCGCTGGCCTTCCTCCTCGGCAACTGGGCGGGCGCGGGCGTCTCCGACTTCCCCGGCGCCGAGCAGTGCAACTTCGGCCAGGAAGTCTCCTTCAGCCACGACGGCCGTGACTTCCTGGAGTACGTCTCGCACACCTGGGTGCTCGATGCCGAGGGCGAGAAGGTCAGGCCGCTGGAGTCCGAGTCCGGCTACTGGCGCATCGACAAGGACCGCAAGGTCGAGGTCGTCATGTCCCGCGACCAGGGCGTCATCGAGATCTGGTACGGCGAGCTGGCCGACAAGAAGCCGCAGATCGACCTGGTCACCGACGCGGTCGCGCGCACCGCGGCCTCCGGCCCGTACAACGGTGGCAAGCGGCTGTACGGCTATGTGAAGAGCGACCTGATGTGGGTCGGCGAGAAGGCCACCCCCGAGGTGGAGCTGCGCCCGTACATGTCGGCGCACCTGAAGAAGGTCGTCACCCCGGAAGAGGTCGAGGAGATGGCGAAGAGCCTCGGCGACCTGCCGGACGACGGCATCGCCTTCTTCAAGTAGCCCGCCTTCTCCGCGTAGCCCACCGGCAGGTGCTCGCCCGGTCCTACACTGGGCGTGTGGTGAGCACCGACTGGAAGACCGATCTCCGGCAGCGCGGCTATCGGCTGACGCCGCAGCGGCAGCTTGTCCTGGAAGCCGTCGACACGCTGGAACACGCGACGCCCGACGACATCCTCTGCGAGGTGCGCAGGACCGCGTCCGGTGTGAACATCTCCACCGTCTACCGGACCCTTGAGCTCCTGGAGGAGCTGGGGCTGGTCAGCCACGCCCATCTGGGGCACGGGGCGCCCACGTACCACCTGGCCGACCGCCACCACCACATCCATCTCGTCTGCCGCGACTGCACGGACGTCATCGAGGCCGATGTCGAGGTCGTCGCGGAGTTCACCGCGAAGCTCCGCGACAGCTTCGGGTTCGAGACGGACATGAAGCACTTCGCGATCTTCGGCCGCTGTGCCGGGTGCACCGCGAAGGCCGCGTCCGGGGAGACCGGCCGGGCGTCGTCCACCGAGGCGTCCGGCTCCGAGCGGTAGCGCGGGCGGCCGCAGGGTCCCGGCTCCCGGACCGCGTCGCGTTCCTGCCGCGTCGTACGCTGGTCGCATGAAGAGCCCCCTGCTGTCCCTGCCCGGCGCCGTCCCCGCCGAAGGCCGCGACGAAGGCGTCGCCGCGCACTACGGCGACCTGTTCCGCGAGCAGCGCGCCCTCGCCGACGGCTCCGGCCTCGTCGACCTCTCGCACCGCGCCGTCGTCACCGTCAGCGGCAGCGACCGGCTGGCCTGGCTGCACCTCCTGCTGACCCAGCACGTCAGTGAACTCGCCCCGGGCCAGGCCACCGAGGCCCTGATCCTCACCGCCAACGGGCACATCGAGCACGCCCTCTACCTCGTCGACGACGGCGAGACGGTGTGGATGCACGCCGAGCCGGGCACCCAGGGCGACCTCGTCGCCTACCTGGAGTCCATGAAGTTCTTCTACCGGGTCGAAGTCGCCGACCACACCGGGGAGTTCGCCGTGGTGCATCTGCCGGCCGGCTCCATCGCGGAGGTCCCGGACGGCGTGACGGTACGGGAGACGGCGTACGGCCGGGACCTGTTCCTGCCCCGCGCCGACCTGGAGACGTACGCGGCGGAGCACGGCCCGGTGGCCGGCATCCTGGCGTACGAGGCGCTGCGCGTGGAGGCGCACCGCCCGCGCCTCGGCTTCGAGACCGACCACCGCACCATCCCGCACGAGCTGGGCTGGATCGGCACCGCCGTCCACCTCCAGAAGGGCTGCTACCGCGGCCAGGAGACGGTGGCCCGGGTGCAGAACCTGGGCAAGCCGCCGCGTCGGCTCGTCTTCCTGCACCTCGACGGCAGCGAGGTCCTGCTGCCCGGACACGGCACGCCGGTACGGCTCGCCGCGGACGGTGCCGAAGGGCGCCAGCTGGGCTTCATCACCACGTCCGCCCGCCACCACGAGCTGGGGCCGATCGCGCTGGCCCTGGTCAAGCGGAACGTCGCGGTGGACGCCGAGCTGCTCGCCGGGGACACGGCCGCGGCCCAGGAGACGGTCGTCGAGCCGTAGGGCGCAGGGCCGCAGGGCCCGTACGGGCGGCCTCTTCGCACCAGGCGGCCTCTTCGTACGGCCGGGCCGGTCAGACCTCGACGAGGACGGTGAACGGGCCGTGGTTCGTGAGCGAGACGCGCATCTCCGCTCCGAACCGGCCCGTCTCCACCCGCGCGCCCAGCGCCCGCAGCTGCTTCACCACCTCGTCGACCAGCGGCTCGGCGACCTCGCCGGGCGCCGCGGCGTTCCAGGTGGGGCGGCGGCCCTTCCGGGCGTCCCCGTAGAGAGTGAACTGCGAAATCACCAGAAGCGGCGCATTCACGTCGGAGCAGGACTTCTCGCCCTCCAGGACGCGCAGCGACCAGAGCTTGCGGGCGAGCTGGGCCGCCTTCTCCGGGGTGTCCCCGTGGGTGACTCCCACCAGCACACACAGTCCCTCGCCGACGATTTCGCCGACCACCGCGGGCCCGTCGGACCCGTCCGTGCCGTCGGCCACCGTGACGCTCGCGCCGTCCACCCTCTGTATCACTGCACGCATACAGACCAACCTATCTTGGGCTGAACGGGTACAGAGCATCCACACAGGCCCCACCGGAGTGGCACCATGCTCGGAAGGCGGTGTGCCGACGCACCGGTCGAGGGGATGGACACAAGCATGAGTACCTATGGAACCGGGCAGTCCCCCGGCGCCGTACCGGTCACGCGAACCGGCGCCAGTACCAGCACCAGCACCATGCGCCCACCCGTGCAGCGAACCGGTCACGGTCTTGAGGACGGCCCGGCCGCCGGGCCGGAACCCGAGCTGGGCGCCCTGCGCCTGCCGGAGCTGCGCACCCTGCGCCGCGACGCACAGCGCGACGAGGCCGACCTCAGCTATGTGCGCCGGCTCGTCCAGGGCCGGATCGACATCCTGCGGGCCGAGCTGGCCCGGCGGCTGGATCCGGAGACACCGGTGGTGGACCGGCTCTCGGAGATCCTCGCCGACACCCCGTCCCAGCACCGCTCCTCCGCCCGGCACGTCACACTCACCACGCCGCGCAGCGACGAGTACCGCAGGCTGGCCGCCGAGACGCTCGCCGAGGTCGAACTCTCCGACCTCGACGCCCGTACGGACGAAGAGCTGCACACCGCGATGGGGCGCCTGGTCCGCTATGAACAGCAGGTTTCCCGCCGCCGTCACCAGCTGCAACGGACCACGGACGATTGCAGCGCGGAGATCGCCCGCAGGTACCGTGACGGGGAAGCACAAGTAGACGACCTGCTCGCCTGAAGCGATCCTTCCGGGGGCGGGTTCCGCCCGTCCCCGGAAGGCCACCATGACCTCCAGCGCCGCCCCCGCCGCCCCATCCGCCATATCCCCCACCGCCCCCGAGCTCCCCGTCCTGGCCGAGGTCGTACGGTCCGGCTTCGTGGAGGGCCACCACCGGGGCTCGCTGGTCGTGCTGGCCGCCGACGGCAGTGTGGAACGGTCCCTGGGCGACCCGGCGGCGCCGGTCTTCCCGCGCTCCTCCAACAAGCCGATGCAGGCCGCGGCCGTGCTGCGGGCCGGGCTCGATCTGTCCGGGGAGCGGCTGGCACTGGCCGCCGCGAGCCACTCCGGCGAGGACTTCCACCTCGCACTCGTCCGCACGATGCTCGCCGAGCACGGACTGACGCCCGGCGATCTGCAGACCCCGCCCGATCTGCCGCTGGACCCGGCGGAGGCGGAGGCGTATCTCGCCGCCGGCCACGTCCGGGAGCGGATCACCATGAACTGCTCCGGCAAGCACGCGGCGATGCTCGCGGTGTGCGCGGTGAACGGCTGGGACCGGGAGTCCTACCTCGACCCGGCGCACCCGCTCCAGCAGCTGGTCCACCGGGTCGTCGAGGAGGCGGCCGGGGAGCAGGTCGCGGCGGTCGGCACGGACGGGTGCGGGGCGCCGCTGATGGCGATCAGCCTGGTGGGGCTGGCGCGCGCCTTCCGTACGTTCGTGCTGGCGGAGCCGGGTACGGCGGAGCGCCGGGTCGGGGACGCGATGCGGGCCCACCCCGAGTACGTGGCCGGGACCCGTCGCCCCGACACCTGGCTGATGCGGGAGGTGCCGGGCACGCTCTCCAAGATGGGCGCCGAGGCGGTGCAGGCGGTGGCGCTGGCGGACGGCCGGGCACTGGCCTTCAAGATCGACGACGGTGCGGGGCGGGCGCTCGGCCCGGTGCTGGCGCGGGCACTGCGGCTGCTCGGCATCGACACCCCGGTGGTCGCCCGGATCGGGCACGCACCGCTGCTGGGCGGTGGCGGGGAGGTCGGCGAGATCCGGGCGGCCTTCTGAGCAGGCCGCTCCGGGGCGGCGGAAAACCGGACGACAACCCGCGCGCCGTATGTCTAGCGTGCTCGCATGGCACTTGACGTCCGTACGATCACCGCTGCCGAATTCCCCGACTGGCTGCGCGCCAAGCACACCGGCTTCCTCCAGGCCTCGACAGGAGTGGAACAAGAGGCGGAGCGGCGTCTTCCGCATACCGATCTCGCCCGCACGCAGGGCGTGTTCGAGGGCGGGCGGTGCGTGGCCACGTTCCGCTCCTTCGCCCAGGAACTCACGGTCGTCGGCGGCGCCACGGTCCCGGCCGACGCGATCTCCAACGTCACCGTGACGCCCACGCACCGCCGTCGCGGGCTGCTCAGCCGGATGACGGCCACGGACCTCGCGGCGGCGAAGGAGCGCGGTGAGGTGGTCGCCACGCTGATCGCCGCCGAGTACCCGATCTACGGGCGGTACGGCTTCGGCCCGGCGGCCTGGACCACCGAGTGGGAGATCGACGTGCCGCGGGCCGGGCTCGACCCGCGCTGGGCGGGCCCGTCCGCGTCGGACGGCGGCCGCATCGACCTGGTGAGCGCTGCGGACGTACGCAAGCTGGGCCCGGCCCTGCACGACCGGTTGCGCGCCCGGCAGCACGGCGTGATCAACCGCGACCCGCGCTGGTGGGACGTGAACACCGGCGCGATACAGCCGGGCCCGGACCCCTGGACGGAGCCCTTCTTCGCGGTCTACGGCAACGCGTCCGGCGAGGTCGACGGCCTGGTCGTCTACCGCTCCGACACCCACTGGGGCGATGCCAAGCAGCCGCTGCAGACGCTCACGGTGGTCGGGCAGATCGCCGTCACCCCGGCCGCCGAGCGCGCGCTGTGGCATTTCGTCTGCTCGATCGACTGGGTCACCACGGTCCGCTCCGGCTACCGCGCTCCCGACGACCTGCTGCCCCTCTTCCTCCCGGACCCGCGCGCGGCGCGCATCGTGACCCAGGCGGACTGGCTGTGGGTGCGCGTCCTGGATGTCGTACGCGCCCTGGAGGCCCGCACCTACGCGGTGCCCGGCACGCTCGTCCTCGACATCCATGACGCCGCGGGCCTGTCCGACGGCCGCTACCGCCTCGAAGCCTCCCCCTCCGGCGCGAGCTGCACCCGCACCACGGTCGCCGCCGATCTCGCGCTGGACGTACGCGAGCTGGGCACCCTCTACCTCGGCGACGAGTCCCCCGCCCGCCTGGCGGCCCTGGGCCGCGTCGAGGAACTCACCCCGGGCGCGGTGGCGGTGGCGGAGGGAATGTTCCGGGCGGCACGCCGGGCCTGGTGCCCGGACATGTTCTGACGTCTTCTGGCGTCTTCCGACGTCCGGCTCCACCGGGCGTCGTGCCGGCCGCCGATGCTTCCCGGCCATCCCCTGCTGTGTGCGTCGTACGCAGAGCTGCGTACGCAGGGCGCGTACCTAGGATGGCACCGAGGGAAGGGTGGGGTTCGCGTGACGGAAGAGCGGGGCTCGTCGGGGGGTACGGGCCTGCCGGCCAGTATCGAGGCCGCCTGGGGCTTGCGGGCACGGCCGGTCAAGGGCCCGAAGCCGGGGCTGAGCCTGGCACGGATCGTGGACGCCGCGGTGGCGGTGGCGGCGTCCGAGGGGCTCGGCGGGGTGTCGATGGGACGGGTCGCCAAGGACCTGGGGGCCTCGACGATGTCGCTCTACCGGTACGTCTCCGCCAAGGACGAGCTGTACGTCCTGATGCAGGAGGCGGCGATGGGCCCGCCGCCCCCGCTGCCCGCGCCGGAGCGCGGCAGCGGCTGGCGGGAGGCGCTCGCGCGGTGGGCGTGCGCGCAGCGCCGGGTGTTCCACCGCAATCTGTGGATGCTCCGCATCCCCGTCTCGGGCCCGCCCGTCAGCCCGAATTCCGTCGCCTGGTGGGAGCAGGGCCTCCAGGCCCTCGACGACACCGGCCTGGACGCGGGCGAGAAGGTCTCCGTCATCCTCCTCGTCAACGGGTTCGTCCGGAACGAGGCGCTGCTGATGGGCGATCTCGCGGCCGCCGTGGCGGCGCGCGGCGTTCCGGCGCAGGAGGTGGCGGCCGGTCACACCCGCACGCTGGACCGGCTCGTCGACCCCGTACGCCATCCGTCGCTCTCCCGGCTGCTGGAGTCCGGGGCGCTGGGGGCGCCGCGCGAGCCCGACGACGAATTCGGGTTCGGGCTGGAACGGGTGCTGGACGGGATCGAGGCCCTGGTCCAGTCGCGTTCCCGTTCCCATTCCCCACTCCGTTCCCGTTCCAGGGCCTGAGGCCCCGGGGCGCGGGTCACGCGGCGGCGGCGGCGTGGCGAGGACGTCAAGTCCGGTTGATGCCGGGCGTACGCTTCATGGCCATGGACGGAGAGAGGCCCCAGCAGGAGCGGATGAGCCTGCGGGAGCGGAAGAAGCAGCTGACCTACGAGGCGGTCTCCGAAGCCGCGATCGCGATGTTCCTGGAGCGGGGCTTCGACAAGGTCTCGGTGGCGGAGGTGGCGGCCGCGGCCGACATCTCGAAGCCGACCCTGTTCCGGTACTTCCCGGCCAAGGAGGACCTGGTCCTGCACCGGTTCGCCGACCACGAGGACGAGGCGGCCCGGGTGGTCGCCGCCCGCGCGGACGGCGAATCCCCCCTGGACGCCCTGCGCCGCAACTTCCTGGACGGACTGGAGCGGGGCGACCCGGTGACCGGACTCTGCGATGTGCCGGCGGTGCTGGCGTACCAGCGGCTGCTGTACGGGACGCCGTCCCTGGTGGCCCGCCTGTACGCCTATCAGGGCCGCTCGGAGGCGGCCCTCGCGCGGGCGCTGGGCGACCGGGTGCGGGACAGGCTGGCCGCGGGCCAGATCATCGCCGTACTGCGCGTCCTGGCCCTGGAGAACTGGCGGCGGATCGACGCGGGGGAGAGCGCGGAGCAGGTGTACGCGAGCGCCGTCGAGTCGGCCGAACTGGCCTTCGTACAGCTGCGGACGGGGCTCGGCGAGCAGGGCTAGGGTCTTTGGCTTTGGTCCGGACGCGGGTGGTCAGCCCCGGACGTCGTCGGCGTGCAGCACCGCTTCGGCGATCTCGCGCACCCGGTCCCGTGTGATGCCGGTGCGCTGTTCCACGGCGAGCGGGTGGTCGGTGGGCTCCAGCTCGATGCGGGGGCGCCGGCCGATGGGGCGGGTGTGGGCGTTCGTCTTGAGGTTGGTCGTGCGGGGCGAGTACAGCCCCAGCTCCGTGCTCAGCCAGCCGAAGTACGGCTGCTCGGACTCGCGGCCCGGGGTCTCCCACACGTCGAGGGCGCGGGCGAAGTTCTCCCGGCTGAGCGAGACCCAGACCCCCCAGGAGAACGGCTCCTCGCTGCCGAACACGGGTATCTCGATCAGGCCCTTGATGAAGTAGTGCTCGTGTCTGACGATGCACTGGTCGGAGGAGAGCATGCTGTCGGGGTCGCTCTCCAGGCTCGCGTCCCAGACGTCGGGCGCCATGGTCGAGTACCCCATCGGGAGTTCCGCGTGGTGCTCGCCGCAGCGGGAGCAGGTGTAGCCGGGGTCGATAGCCATGGCCGGATCCTAAAGGCTCTCCGGGAGCCCCTCAGGGCCTGTGGCCGAACTGCCACCGGCCGTCGCCGGCCCGCCCGCGTCCGCTCCCGCGTGCGTTCGCTCCCGCCCCGTCCGCGGGGCCGCGCGGGCTACGCGGAGCCGTCGAGCACGTCCTCGCGTACCGCCGCCCACTCCAGGGAGTGGCGGATGCCCTCCGCCAGCGAGTACCGCGGCCGCCAGCCGAGCAGCCGCTCCGCCCGGTCGCTCCGGGTGTACGCCCCCGCGGCATCGCCCGGCCGTGCTCCGGCGTCGACGGCCGGGACGGGGGTGCCGGTCACCTCGTTGAAGGCGTCGAGGAGTTCGCGGACGGTGGTGCCCCTTCCGGTGCCCAGGTTGATGACGGTGGACCCGGCCGCCGCCCCGGCCCCCGTACCCGGCGCCGGTTCCGCTCCCCGTTCCGGCAGGAGGGTGTCGAAGGCACCGAGCGCGGCCACATGTGCGGTGGCCAGGTCCCAGACATGGACGTAGTCCCGGATGCCGGAGCCGTCGCGTGTGGGGTAGTCGGTCCCGGTGACCTGGAACGGGACGCCCTCCTCATGCGCCTGGATCATCTTGCCCAGGGCATGGCTGGGACGCCGCAACTGGAGGCCCGTGCGCATCTTCGGGTCCGCGCCGATCGGGTTGAAGTAGCGCAGGGACAGCACCCGGAGCGGCTGGGTGGCGGCGATGTCGGCGAACATCGCCTCGCACACCGCCTTGGTGCGCGCGTACGGGCTCTGCGGGTCCAGGGGGGAGTTCTCGTCGACCGTCAGATCCGCGCCGGCGGCGTAGATGGAGGCGGACGAGCTGAAGATCATGCGGGTGCGGCCGTTGCGCAGCAGATGGCCGACGAACTCCAGGCTCTTCGCCACGTTCGCCCGGTAGTAGCCGACCGGGTCGGCGACCGATTCCGGCACCACGATCAGTGCCGCGCAGTGGACGACGGCGTCGATGTCCGGGTGCTCGGCGAAGATCCGGTCGATCAACGGGCCGTCCGCGATGTCGCCCTTGTAGAAGGCCCGCCCGTGGGTGAACTCCTGCCTGCCCGTGACCAGGTTGTCCAGGACGACGGGGGTGATCCCGGCGTCCGAGCAGGCGGAGGCGACCGTGCTGCCGATGTATCCCGCGCCTCCGGCGATCAGGACCTTCATGCTGTGCCTGCCTCTCTGAGATCGTGCAGCGATCGTAGGCCGGGAGCACCGCGTCGGCGGCGTCCGGCCCGTGGGAACACCCTCGGTCCCCATGAACACCCTGCGGACCATCCATGACGTGCCCGTACTGATATGCGCCGAGGACGCCCTGGATCTCATCGGCGACGCCGGTTACCAGGGCGCCCGGTGGGTCGTCGTCCCCGCCGGACGGTTCGACGAGTCGTTCTTCCGGCTGGGCACGCGCGTCGCGGGCGACATCGTCCAGAAGTTCGTCAATTACCGGATGGGGATCGTCGTCCTCGGCGACATCTCCCGCCACACGGAGGCCGGTTCGGCTCTCCGGGCTTCGTCCGCGAGTGCAACCGGGGCCGGCAGACCTGGTTCCTCGCCGAAGCCGAGGAGCTGGGGGAGCGGCTGAAGGGGCGGCGGGTCCCGCCCGCCGTGCGACCGGCCACTGGTCGCACGGCGGGCGGTGTCGTACCGCCGGGCGGGTGCGCCCTCAGCCGCGGCTCAGCAGCTCGGTGATCCGGAGGAAGCCGTCGGCGCCGTGCCCGCGCCCGATGACCCGGCGGGCCAGGCCCTCGGCCGCGCGCATCACACCGGCGTCGATGCCATGGGCCTCGGAGGCGTGGACGATGTGGGCCATGGAGGATGCCGCCGAGGTGAGCGGGTTGCCGTCGCCGGGGAACCTTCCGTCGTCCAGGTCCGCCGCGGTCTCCTCGAAGACCGGCGGGAGAACGGCACCGATGCCCTGGGCGAACGGGGCCAGCTCCCGGGCGGTGATTCCTTCCGCACGGGCGACCGCCAGGGCATGGGCGTAGCCCGTCATCGCGGTCCAGAAGATGTCGAGCAGCGCGATGTCGTACGCCGCCGCCCGGCCGATCTCCTCACCGAGGTGGGTATGGGTGCCGCCCAGCTCGTCCAGTACGGGCCGGTGCTCGCGGTAGAGCTCCGCCGGGCCGCTGTGGAGGAAGACCGCGGCCGGTGTCCGGATGGTCGTGGTCGGCGTCATGATCGCACCGTCCAGATAGTCGATGCCGTGCCCGGCTGCCCACGCGGCGGTGTCCCTGGCCCGGACCGGGGTGTCGGCGGTCAGGTTGACCACCGTGCGCCCCTTGAGCGCGTCGGTGACCGCGTCGCGCCGCAGTACGGCGTCCACGGCGTCGTAGTTCACGACACAGACCACGGTCAGCCGGCTTGCGGCGACCGCCTCCGCGGCCGACCGGGCGCCGACGGCGCCCCGTTCGACCAGCTCCCGGGCGCGGTCCGGCGTCCGGTTCCAGACCGTGGTGCGCAACCCGGCGTCCAGGAACGCGCCCGCCAGGGACCGGCCCATCGGCCCCAGGCCGAGTACGGTGACGGTGGACTGCTCGGTGTGCGAAGGCATGGCTCAACTCCCGTATGGGTGTGGGTAATGAATGACAGGGGGGCGGAAATGACGCGTGGTCGTGCCCAGGACCCGAATGTGTGCGGGGTGGTCGCCGCGATCGCCGTGATCGACGGAAAGTGGAAGACGGCGCTGCTCTGGCTGCTGGAGTCCGGCCCGCTCCGTCCGGGCGAGCTGCGCCGGCAGCTGCCGGGGCTCAGCGAGAAGGTGCTGACCCAGGCACTCCGCGAGATGGAGGCCGACGGGCTGGTCCACCGGGAGGTGCACGACGTGCTTCCGCTGAAGACCGAGTACTCCCTGACCGCGTTCGGCCGGGACCTCTCCGAGGCGCTGGCTCCGCTCTCGGACTGGGGCCACCGCCGCTTGGAGAAGCTCACCGGGACCCGGTCGTCCTCCTGACGCGCAGCCTCCCCGTTTTCCTCCTGTCTTCCCGGATCCGGCGGCCGTCCGACTGCCCTTCACCAGGGTCGCCCCGCCGCCCGCCCGGCGCCAAGTACCCACAAAAAAGTGGCTACCGAGGGTGGTCCTGGGCCGCGTCCCCGCGCCGCCCAGGACCGGGCAAGCGGCCTCGCGCGTCAGACGCGGAGCTCGGGCGGGAAGCCGGTCCAGCGCAGTTCCGCGGGCAGGTGCCGCATGTCGTTGTAGATCAGCACGGAGGACGGCCTGCCGGGTGCGTAACGGATGACCGTCAGGGCCGCGTTGCTGTGGTTGATGCCCAGCCAGCGCCACTCGGGCGCGTCGAGAGCGGCCCGTATCAGCCATCCGATGAGGAAGTTGTGCGTGACCACCAGCTCATGGCGGGGCTGGTCCCCCTCGACCGTGCCCGTGAACGCCGCGAGTGCTTCCCGGGCCAGCGCGGGACCCTGGCTGCGCTCCTCCTCCGGAGCCTGGGCGAGGAACCCGAGCAGCGCGTCGGCCGAATCCGGCGGCAGCTCCTCCTTCGCGGGCAGATGGGGGACGTAGTCGCCGGCCAATTCCGACTGGTGCAGGGGGACGCCGTCGAGCTGCGCACCGATCAGCTCGGCCGTCTGCCGCGCCCGGGGGAGCGGCCCGTGGTGGATCGCCGTGAGCGGGGCGCTGCGGAGCCGTTCGCCGAGCAGAACGGCCTGGCGGCGGCCGTTCTCCGTCAGGGTCGTCTCATCTGCCGACGCCTCACCGTGCCGGGCGAGGTAGAGGTATCGGGCGGCTGTCTCGGTCATGTTCCGGGTCTCCGTCATCATGCGGGATCTGTCATGCCGGGTCCGTCATGCGTGATGTGGCATGTGTGATCCGTAGGTCCGTGATCTTGTAAGTCAGGGATGGACGCCGGGCCCCGCACGGTTCCGTCGTGGTTGTCCGTGCCCTGTCCCGAGATAACTATTGGCATGGTGCGGCCCTGATTTGCTGTGCTTACGGTGGAGCGGAACGAACGCGCCCTCCCCGTCCCGCTCCTCCGTAGGCAGCTGCCTCTATGGCGTGCACGGAAGTCCACTGACCGGCTCGGAGGTCTCATGCCCCTGCAGATGGAACTGGTCGCGATAACACTCGATTGCCCTGATCCGCCGACTCTGGCGGCGTTCTATCAGCAGGCCACCGGCTTTGAACCACACCCGAAGTCGGACACCGAGTTCGCCGGTCTCAACCGTGAGGACGGACTCTTCATCGGCTTCCAGCGGGTCGAGGACTACCGGGCTCCGAGTTGGCCCGACCAGATCGTTCCCCAGCAGCTTCACATCTGTTTCAAGGTCGCGGAGAGCCTGGACGAGGCCGAGGCCCGGTTGCTGGAGCTGGGCGCGGGCAAGCCGGATCACCAGCCGCATGGGGACAAGGCGCGGGTCCTCACCGACCCCGCTGGGCATCCCTTCTGCATCGTCACGCGCTGATCGGCGTTTTCGCGGCATGAGCGCGGCCATGCCGTCGGGGTTGACCGGGCGCCGCTGCCGCCACCCCGGCTACGGAGGGTGTGACAGGCCCGACGGCTCATCGGATCAGGACGGCTCACTGGATCAGGTCGGTGTGCGGATGCTCCGGAGATACCGGGCAGACGTAGAGCTGGAGATTGTCGGTCCTGCCGACTTCGACCGCGGTCGGCTGCGCGGGGTTCTGGCCGGCGACATGACTGGCGGCAAACGCGGCGGCTTGATCTTCGTACGGCGCCCAGCTCTGCGTACCACCGTCCCATTCGAAGGAGGCGATGGTCAGCAGCGGGACCATCCGGACGTCGCAGACAGCGCAGTATCGGGGATACGGGTCGGTGCGGCCCCACGGGGGCCAGCCGCCGACCTTCCAGCCGGGAGCGTCGGCCAGCTCACTGTCGTAGAACTCCTCCGGATAGTCCGCATAGTCCGCGTACGAGCTCTCCACGCCCACGTCGGCCGCCTGCCATCTGTTCCAGTCCCCCAGCATCTGCTGCATCTCCGGGCTCAGATCGAGGCTGTTGGGGTATTCGGTGACTGCTTCCGGCGCCAGCAGACACGGCTCCGGCACATAGCCCGGGTAGTCCGCCTCGTACGGTTCCGGCGGTGTGGCGAGGATGTCGACGACCGCGGCGGCGGACCGCCAGAACAGTGCGGTCGACGGCTTGTAATCCGGATCGTGGTCGTAGGGGCACCAGAGGACCTGGAGCAGATCGGCCTGGCCGGGCGGCCGCAACAGGGGTATGTCGCGCAGATACAGCTGGGCCACGGGCAACATGGGGACCGGGCACTCCGCGGGCCACGGAGGGCCGGCGTCGAGTCGCTCCCCGAGCATCGCGGCGTCGCGATCCCTGATCGCCTCCTCCTCGGGCGTGAGCGCGGGACCATGGGGATCACGGTGCAGCCGAGCCCGTATGCGCCTGTCGAGCCGCACTTCCGCCGGCGACTGACGGAACCCGCTGTCCGGGTGCGAGCCTTCGCAGTGCGGCCACGGCTCCGTCACCGGCCACAACAACGGGCCCCCGACCGAGCTTTCCCTGACCGAAGGCGACCCGGCACGAGGATGCAACCGAATCGCAGGACGCGCCGACGGAGCCAGCTCAGGAAAGACCGCGGTCACGTCCACAGGCCGCGGCGGAGTGGTACGCACGAAAACCATGCCGGTGATCCTGTCACCAGCCACTGACAGTCCCCGGCTGCCTCAACCGGTGTCGGTGACGTCGGTCCTCGGCCGGTCACGTCCCACGCATACAGCCTCGGCCTGGCTTCGTTCACTTCGAGGGGTTCTGGCTCAACTTCCGTGATGCCACTCGTGCTCGCGCCGGTTCAGCCCGCTGGCCTGCGGCTTCCGCGCGTCTCCCGAGCCGACGTAGCGATCGGCAGGCCGTAATCACACAAGTTGTGCCAGAACCACGGCTCGTGAACATAGCCATCGGCCACAGTGACAGCAAGCCTGTCCATGTGACGCCTGTTGTCCGTTCCCAGAAGATCTGAATCGATGAGGACGGCACCGCCGCGGCCCCTTCCGGCAAAACCACCGTTGGACGAACGCGCGGACACCTGCACCGAGCGCAACCCTCAACCCGCTACCGCCACTGGTTCGATCCTCCTCGCGGGACGGCGGAGCAACTTGCTGCGCAGGTAGTCCGGGACTCGCTCACTTCGCACTGCAGGCACGGCGGGAAATCGCAGATGGACCGGGAACGGACACCTGTCGTGCTTCGGCACGGCACCGCCAGGGGAGTGGTGTGGCGCACTTTTGCAAGCGTCTGCTTGCAAAAGTTAGCAAGGGTGTCGCACTATCGGGGCATGGCATCACTCAACGTCGGCAATCTCGGTGAGTACCTGCGCGAGCAGCGGCGCAACGCGCAGCTGTCGCTGCGGCAGCTCGCCGATGCCGCCGGGGTGTCCAATCCCTACCTCAGCCAGATCGAGCGCGGGCTTCGAAAGCCGAGCGCCGAGGTACTGCAGCAGGTCGCCAAGGCGCTGCGGATCTCCGCCGAGACCCTTTACGTACGGGCCGGGATCCTGGACGAGCGGGAGCGGGAGGAGCTGGAGACGCGGGCGGTGATTCTGGCCGATCCGTCCATAAACGAGCGGCAGAAGAGTGTTCTGCTGCAGATCTACGACTCCTTCCGCAGGGAGAACGGGTTCGAGCCCGGACCGGAATCCGGCGTCGCAGCCGGATCGGAGACCGGCGGCGAACCAGGGCCGGGCGTCGGCACCGACGCGCCTTCCGAGCCCTCGGAGTCTTCGGAGCCGTCAAAGCCCGCAAGGCCGGAAAAGTCCGCAGGGCCGGCAGAGTCCGCAAGGCCGGCAGAGCCTTCGACGCCCCCGACGCCTTCAACGCCTTCAACGCCAGAGAAACCCTCACACTGAGTCTGATGATCCGGGAGGACCACAGTCATGGCCATCACCGATGACCTGCGCAAGACCCTCACCGACCCGACCCCCCTCTACTTCGCCGCCGGTACGGCCGATCTCGCCGTCGAGCAGGCGCGCAAGGTTCCGGCGCTGATCGACCAGCTGCGTGCCGAGGCGCCGGAGCGCATCGAGGCCGTGCGCAACGCCGACCCCAAGGCCGTGCAGGAGAAGATGGCCTCGCAGGCCAAGGAGGCGCAGGCCACCGTGCAGGCCAAGGTCACCGAGGTGATCGGGTCCTTCGACAGCGACCTGCGGAAGCTGGGCGAGAACGCGCAGGACCTGGCGCTGCGGAGCCTGGGCATGGCCGCGGAGTACGCGGTGCGGGCCCGGGAGACGTACGAGAAGGTCGCCGAGCGCGGCGAGCAGACCGTGAAGAACTGGCGCGGCGAGACGGCCGACGAGATCGTCGAGATCGCCGTCGTCGTCGAGCCGCGCAAGGAGTCCAAGCCGACGGGCAGCACCCGGACCACGCCCACGGCCAAGCCCGGCCCGGCGAAGGCCGCCCCCGCGCCGAAGCCCGCGCCGAAGGCCGTCAAGCCGGAGAGCAAGGCCCCGGCCGCGCCCGCCCGGAAGGCGCCCGTGCGCAAGCCCGCCGCGAAGAAGACCACTCCGCCCGGCGCGAAGTAGCACCCCGGCGCCACGGCACCCCCGGCGGGGCCGCGGCGCCGCGGTGTGTAGCGGGGCGCGGGCCGGGCACCTTCAGGAGTGCCTGGCCCGTTGTCCCGGTACCTTGGCCGCGAGGCGCTCATCCACTTATTAGGCGGTGCACACACCATGTTGCTCACAGGATTCAGCACACTCGTCTGGCTGCTCTACATGGTCATGCTGGTGCTGGCCGTGGTCGCACTGATCATGGCCGCGATGGCCCGTGAGGACGCCTACCGGGCCGCGGACAAGCAGAAGAAGTCCTTCTGGCTGCTCATCCTCGGCATCACCGTCGCCGTGAACCTCTTCGTGCCGATGCTGTTCCTCCAGCTCGCGGGCGCGGTCGCCTCCATCGTCTTCCTGGTGGACGTGCGGCCCGCGCTCCAGGCGGTCTCGGGCGGCGGCGGCCGGCGCGGCGGTTCCAGCAGCGACGGTCCGTACGGGCCCTACAACGGCGGGCGCTGAGCGTCCGCGGCGCCCACGGGGGCCGTGGGTGACGCCGATCCGGGGCGGGGGCGAGGGATGCTCCGGCCCCGGTCGCCGTCGGGGGTCCGGTGGCTTGCGTCTTCCTCGGGTCGGTGGCTTGCGTCTTCCTCGTCGCGGTCGAGCAGGAGGACCGCGACGTCGTCGGTGAGTTCGCCGCCGTTCAGCTCCCGCACCTCGGTGACCGCGGCCGTCAGGAGATCCTCGCCGGTGAGCCCCTCCGCCAGCTGCCGGTTGATCATCTCGACCATGCCGTCCTGACCCAGCCGCTGGGTGCCGGCCGGGCCCACGCGCCCCTCGATCAGCCCGTCCGTGTACAGCATCAGGCTCCAGTCGCCGCCCAGCTCCACCTGCCGGCGGGGCCACGGGGTGTCCCCTGCCCGAAGGGCCCGGGGGAGAGCGCTGTGCGGCAGCAGGCCCAGGGCCGGTCCGCCGTCCTCGTGCGGGAGGAGGTGCGCGGTCCGTCCGTCCCGGGCGATCAGCGGGGCGGGGTGGCCCGCCAGGCAGAGTCCGGCGCTCCGGCCGTCGGGGGCGATGTCGACGGTGCAGAGCGTCGCGAAGATCTCCTCGCTCTCCCGCTCGTGCTCCAGAACCTGCTGGAGGGTGGAGAGCAGCTCGTCGCCGCAGAGCCCGGCCAGGGTCAACGCCCGCCACGCGATGCGCAGTTCCACGCCGAGCGCCGCCTCGTCGGGACCGTGCCCGCAGACGTCGCCGATCATCACATGGACGGTGCCGTCGGGCGTACGGACCGTGTCGTAGAAGTCCCCGCCGAGCAGCGCGCGGCTGCGGCCCGGCCGGTAGTGGGCCGCGAAGCGCAGATCGGAGCCTTCGAGCAGCGGTGTGGGGAGCAGGCCGCGTTCGAGGCGGGCGTTCTCCTGGGCGCGCAGGGTGGACTCGGTGAGCCGGCGCTGGGCGACATCGGCGCGCTTGCGCTCGACGGCGTACCGGATGGCGCGGCTGAACAGCCGGCCGTCGAGTTCGTCGCGGAAGAGGTAGTCCTGGGCGCCCACCCGTACCGCCGCGGCGGCCAGCTCGGCGTCGTCCTCCGCCGTGAGGGCGAGGACGGCATGGCGCGGGGCGATCCGCAGGACGTGCTGGAGGGTGGCGAGCCCGTCGGCCCCCGCCGCGTCCCCGGAGGCGCGGGTCTCGCTGCCGGTGGGCAGGGCGAGGTCCAGCAGGATGCAGTCGACGTCGTCCGTGAGGAGCCGGCCCGCCTCGGTCAGGTTGCGGGCGGTGCGGATCCGTACCCGCGTTCCGGCCGCGGCCGGGAGCTCGGGGACGGTGAAGGTGCCCGCCGGGTCGTCCTCGATCACCAGGAGGGTGAGGTCGGCGCCGTGGGAGGCCTCCGCAGCGGCGTCGCCACGTTGCTGCGGTATGGGTACGGGCATCGGTTCGGGTTTCCTTCCCTCCCCCCGAGGGCGCGGCGGAACGACGATCGACGATCCGCCAGACGGGGACGATAGCGGTCCGCGGTGGGGGAACGGAATGGCGTCCCGGGATCGGCCTCCGGCATATGCGCAGCCATAAGCCGCGTCAGGTCACGGATCCGGCGAGATGGGCCGGGGTGGGGGCGAGTCTCAGGGCATGACAAAGGTCACGCGGGGCGGTGGGCGGGGGTGCTGCGGGTCACGCCCGTGGGGCGTACGGGGCTCGGCAGGGGTGCGGGGTGCCGACTCGGGGAGCGCCCTGGGGTGTTCGGCGAGGTCCCCGGCGGCGACCCGGAACGCTCTGCCCTCGATCGCCGGACGGGCTTGATCCCGCGGCGGTTTCGGACCCGGACCCGGCCCCGGCCCCGGCCCCGGCCGCGGTCTCGGTCTCGGCCCCGGCCGCGGTCTCGGTCTCGGTCTCGGCCCCGGACCCGGTTTCGGCCCCGGCCGCGGTCTCGGCCCCGGTCCCGGTCCGGCGTTACTTGTCCGGGCGTACGACGCCGAGGATCTGCATCGAGCCCGCGCCCGCCAGCGTGACGTTGCGGCCGGGGCGGGGGGCGTGCACGATCGCGCCGTCACCTATGTACATGCCCACGTGACTGGCGTCGCCGTGGTAGATGATCAGGTCGCCGGGGCGCATGTCCTTGATGGCGATGTGCGGCAGCAGCCGCCACTGCTCCTGCGAGGTGCGGGGGATCGGCCGCCCCGCCGCCAGCCAGGCCTGTGACGTCAGCCCCGAGCAGTCGTATGACTTGGGGCCCTCGTCCCCCCAGCCGTACGGCTTGCCTATCTGCGCGGTCGCGAAGGCCACCGCCTTCTTGCCGCGGGCGCTCGCCTCGCGGTTGATGTCCTTCAGGGCGCCGGAGCTGAGCCAGGCCGTCTGCTGCTGGTACTCGGCCTCCTGCTCCAGCTTGAGCAGGCGGGCCCGCTCCTCCTTCTTGAGCCGCGACTCCAGCTTCTTCGCCGCGGCGATCTGGGCGTTGATCTTCTTCTTGGCCTCGGCCTGCTCGACCCGGTTGGCTTCGAGCTTCTTCCAGTTGGTGCTCGCGTCCTTGGTGTACGTCTCCAGGTCCTGCTGGGTCCTGGTCAGTTCGCCGAGCACGCCCTGAGCGGCCTGCTGGCCCTCCCTGACCCGGTTCACCCCGTCCAGGAACAGCTGCGGGTCGTCGCTGAGCATGAACTGGGCGCCGGGCGGCAGCCCGCCGGTGCGGTACTGCTCGCGGGCCTGGGCGCCCGCCTGGCTCTTGAGCTCGGCGATCTTCGACTGGCCGACGACTATCTCGCGGGCCAGCTTCACGATCTCGCCGGACTGCTTCTCGGCCTTCTCCTCGGCGAGGTTGTACGCGTCGGTGGCCGCCCCGGCCTTGCGGTAGAGGGCGTCGATCTCCTTGCGCACCTCTTCGAGGGTCTTCTTCGGCGCCCCGGCCCCGGAGGGCTTCTTGTCGGAGGGAGCCGGGGGCGCGGGCTTGGCGAAGGCCTGGACCGGCGTGATGAGTACGGACAGCGCGCAGACCAGAGTGATCGCGGCTGAGGCACAGTGACGTCGGTTCACGAGATTCCCCTCCGAATGAATCTGATTTACCGTCAGTAACTTTTCGCCGGTGTCGAGATCGTGCCATGCCGTACCGAAAAGCAACAGGGGCGCACGGACGCAGTCCTGACAGCCGCAGTCCTGACGGTCGCTCCCCTCGGTCTCCCCCACTCCCCTCTGTCTGGACGAACGATGCCCCGTTCCCGTTCCCGTCCGCCTCCCCGGACACCGTTCCGCCGGTTCTGTTCAGCGGGAGTTGGGCTACGGGTTGGGACGGAGGGCATCCCACTTCACCGTGACTTCGCCCTGGCGCCACCGCCGTACCCCGTCGGCCAGTGGCCAGTCGCCGGAGAGCGACCGCACCGCCGCGATCCAGCGCTGCCGGGCGCCCAGCGAGGCGTACGGGGCCGCCGCGGCCCATGCCCGGTCGAAGTCCCGCAGGAACGCGTGGACCG
This sequence comes from Streptomyces sp. DvalAA-43, assembly GCF_900091725.1. Taxonomy (GTDB): domain Bacteria; phylum Actinomycetota; class Actinomycetes; order Streptomycetales; family Streptomycetaceae; genus Streptomyces; species Streptomyces pulveraceus. The sequence continues at coordinate 100,506 of NZ_FMBW01000031.1, forward strand.
GTTCGCCCGGCACATTGCGGTGGATCAGCGCCTTGGGCAGGCGTTCCGCGAGGTCGGAGGGGCGGTCCAGGGAGCCGAGCCGGGTCGCGAAGGTGACCGTGCGCGGACCCTCCGGGCCGAGCGCCACCCATACGTGCCGGCGCCCGATCTCGTCGCAGGTGCCCTCCACGAGGAGCCCGCCCGGCGCGAGGCGGGCGCACAGCCGTTGCCAGACCGCGGCGACCTCGCCCTCGTCGTACTGGCGCAGCACGTTCGCCGCCCGGATGAGGTCGGGGCGCTCGGGGAGCGGGATCTCGAACCCGCCGTGCAGGAAGGTCAGGCCCTCGCGCTCGTACGGCTTCGCCGCCGCGACCCGCTCCGGATCGATCTCGATCCCAGCCACCGCCGTGCGCGGCTCGGCGGTGCGCAGCCGGTGCAGCAGCTCGACGGCGGTCCAGGGCGCGGCGCCGTACCCGAGGTCGACGGCGACGGGGTGGTCGGCGCGGCGCAGGGCCGGGCCGTGGGTGGCGGCGATCCAGCGGTCCATGCGGCGGAGCCGGTTCGGGTTGGTGGTCCCGCGGGTCGCGGTGCCGATGGGGCGCATGACAGCGAGCGTAACGAGCACGCGGCGTGCGCCGGGCGGCGCGGGGGGCCCGGTCCGGTGGGCGGTCGCGGCCAGCCCGGGGTGCGGAGCCTGTCCAGGGTGCGGCACCCGCCCGGGGTGCGGCGTCTGCCCGGGGCAGGGCACCCCGGGGTGCGGAGCCCGCACTGTAATGATTTGGTAAAACGGAAATGAAAGGAGAAATTCCGCTGTTGCAGCCGTTCGCAGGGGCTCGGGTCCCTTCGGTGTCATGCCCTGGATGAGGAGGACCGGACGACGTGAGTCAGTACGTCTCCCGGCTCGGCAGCAGCCGTGTCGCACCGCGCCTCAGGTTCCCCGCCGCGTTCCCCGGCGGCCACCGCAGACCCCGCCGCATCGCGATGCTCTCCGTGCACACCTCCCCGCTGCACCAGCCGGGCACGGGCGACGCGGGCGGGATGAACGTCTACATCGTGGAGCTGGCCAGGCGCCTCGCCGCGATCAACATCGAGGTCGAGATCTTCACCCGGTCGACCGAGGGCGGGCTGCCCCCCGTGGTCGAGCTGGCGCCCGGCGTCCTGGTCCGGCACGTCGACGCGGGACCGTACGAGGGTCTGGCCAAGGAGGAGCTGCCCGCCCAGCTCTGCGCCTTCACGCACGGAGTGATGCAGGCGTGGGCCGGCCAGCGCCCCGGCTACTACGACCTCGTCCACTCGCACTACTGGCTCTCCGGCCATGTCGGCTGGCTCGCCGCCCAGCGCTGGGGCGTCCCGCTCGTCCACGCCATGCACACCATGGCGAAGGTCAAGAACGCGGCGCTCGCGGCGGACGACACCCCCGAGCCAGCGGCCCGCGTCATCGGCGAGACCCAGATCGTCGACGCGGCGGACCGGCTGATCGCCAACACCGCCGAGGAGGCGGACGAGCTCGTCCGCTTCTACGAGGCCGATCGCGGATCCGTCGCCGTCGTCCACCCCGGGGTCAACCTGGAGCGCTTCAGCCCCGCCGACGGGCGGGCCGCGGCGCGGGCGCGCCTCGGGCTGCCGACGGACGCCCTGATTCCGCTCTTCGCGGGCCGCATCCAGCCGCTGAAGGCCCCCGATGTGCTGCTGCGGGCGGTCGCCGTCCTGCTGGACCGCGATCCCGCGCTGCGCTCCCGGATGGTGGTTCCGATCGTCGGCGGGCCGAGCGGCAGCGGGCTCGCCAAGCCGGAGGGGCTGCAGAAGCTGGCGGCGCGGCTGGGCATCGCCGATGTCGTACGGTTCCAGCCGCCGGTCGGACAGGAGCGGCTCGCCGACTGGTTCCGGGCCGCCTCCGTACTGGTCATGCCCTCGCACAGCGAGTCCTTCGGCCTGGTCGCCATAGAGGCGCAGGCGGCGGGCACCCCCGTCGTCGCTGCGGCCGTGGGCGGCCTCCCGGTGGCGGTGCGGGACGGCGTCAGCGGCTTCCTGATACCCGGGCACGACCCGGCGGCGTACGCGCAGGCGCTGGCCCGGTTCGCCGACGCGCCGGACCTGGTCGCCCGGATGGGCGCGGCGGCCGCCGCGCACGCCCGTGGCTTCGGCTGGGACACCGCCGCGTCCGCCACCGCCGACGTGTACACGGCCGCGATGCAGGAACACCGCCGTCGCGTACGCTCGCACCATGGCTGACGTACCCGGCGGAGCGGCACCGACCGAAGCGGCGACGACGCGGGTCGCGCAGGTCATCGAGGCGGCCCTGGAGGATGCCGGGCTCGCGTGGGAGAGCCCCGGGCCGGGCGACTACGTGGTCACGCTGCCCGGTACGCACAAGCTGTCCACCACCTGCTCCCTGCGCGTCGGCAAGCACTCGCTCTCCCTCAACGCCTTCGTCGTCCGGCACCCGGACGAGAACGACGCCGCGGTCCACCGCTGGCTGCTGGAGCGCAACCTCCGCCTCTTCGGCGTGAGTTACGCGATCGACCCGCTCGGCGACATCTATCTGGTCGGCAAGCTGCCGCTCTCCGTGGTCACCCCGCAGGAGCTGGACCGGCTGCTCGGCACGGTCCTCGAAGCGGCCGACGGATCCTTCAACACCCTGCTGGAGCTGGGCTTCGCGAGCGCGATCCGCAAGGAGTACGCGTGGCGGGTGGCGCGCGGCGAATCCACCCGGAACCTCGACGCGTTCACACATCTGACCCAACGCCCGGCCGGATGACCCTGGGCCGGGGCCCGGCCGGCCAGGCGAAAGCCGGGGCCTGACCGCCCGTCCCGAGCACCCGGCCCAACTGAGCGACCCCGCCTGAACATTCCCCCGTGCACGCCCCTTTCGTCGTGCCGGGGAGCCGTGGCATGCTCACCGCCGACCCGGATATGAACGTCGTTCACATGGATGAAAGGCGGCTCGGTTTCATGGCGATCAAGGGAAACATCAGCAGGCGCGGGTTGCTGGCCGGTGCCGTGGCCCTCGCCGCGACGGCGGCCGGCACCACCGGCACCACGGCGGCCGCCGCGGGCCGGGGGACCGCGGCCGGGGGCCCGCGCGCGGCCACCCCGCTCTGGCGGGAGTTCGCCGCCGCCCCGTTCACCCACCCGCAGATCCCGTTCATCGGCCGGGCCGGTTACCGCACCGGCTCCCGCCCGCCCCGCCGCACCGGCCGCGGCTTCGTCGCCGACGTCCGGCGCTACGGCGCGAAGCCCGACGGCTCCGCCGACGCCGCCCCCGCGATCAACCGGGCCATCGCCGACGCCGGGGAGCGCGGCGGCGGCACGGTGCTCGTCCCCGAAGGCACGTACCGCATCGACGACCTCGTCCGGATCGGCCACAGCGACGTCGTCGTACGCGGCGCGGGCAGCGGGCGTACCAGGCTGTACGCGACCAGGAACCTCACCGAGCTGATCGGGGCGTACGGCAGCCGGTACGGCGGCGACAAGTCCAGCTGGTCCTGGGCGGGCGGCCTCATCTGGCTCTGCCCGAAGGACCGTTGGGCCTCGCTCACCGACGCGATCCGGGCGAAGTCCTGGCCCTTCGAGGGCTGGACCGGCAACCACCGCGACGAGTGGCGGACGCTGACCACCGTCGCCCCCGCCCGCCGGGGCGACCGCTCGATCACCGTCCGGGACACCACGGGGCTGCGGCGCGGCGGACTCGTCCTGCTCCGCCTCGCCGACGACGCCGGCCACACGCTCCTGGAGCACATGGCGGGCGGCGGCCCCGGCCCCGAGGCGTACTCCTGGGACGACAAGACCAAGCTGACCTCGTACGTCCCCTACGAGTGGCCGGTCCGCGTCATCTCCGTACACGGCCACCGGGTCACGCTGGAGCGCCCGCTCCCGCTCGACGTCCGCCCCGAGTGGGATCCGCGGCTGACCACCCTCGTCACCCCGCTCACCGGCTCCGGCGTCGAGGGACTCACGCTCGAAGCGGTCGAGACCCCGCAGTCGCCGCATCTCCTCGACCGGGGGTACAACGGGGTCGCGTTCCAGTGCGCGTACGACTGCTGGGCCGACGACATCACCGTCCGCCACGTCGACAACGGCTTCGGCCTGGTCGCCGCCTCCGCCTGCACCCTGCGCCGTACGAAGGTCGCGGGGCGGGGCTCCCACCACCCGTACTACTGCCGCGAGGGCTCGCACGACAACCTGATCGAGGACTTCACCATCGAGCGGCGCACCGTACCCGCGCCCGCCGGGACGCAGCTGCACGGCATCAACGTCGAGGGCCTGTCCAGCGGCAATGTCTGGTCGCGCGGGGTGATGGAGATGGGGACGTTCGACTCGCACCGGGGGATGCCGTTCGCCAACGTCCGCACCGACATCACGGTCGAGAACAACGGGCGGCACGGCGGCGACGCGAGCGCGGGGCCGCTCTTCGGCGCCCGCTTCACGCACTGGAACATCCGGGTCACCAACGGCCGGGCCGGGCTGATGCGGATCGACGGACTCGCCCCGTACAGCGCGACGGTCGGCATCAGCGAGGTGACGGAGTTCGACCAGATCGACGTCCCCGACTTCACTGGCGATCTGCACACCCGGCTGGAGGCGTACGGCACACCCGAAGCGGTGTGGCCGCCCAATCTGTACGAGGCCCAGCGGGCCCTGACCGGCTGAGGGCGAGGGGCGGCGGGCGCTGCGCTCACTCCCCGGTGCGCAGCGCCGACTCCACGTCCGCCAGGGCCGATTCGAGCTGCGGGGCGACATGCGTCCACGCCCACTCCCGGTCCTCCCGGGACGCGCCGCGCGGGACGGTCTCCACCAGCATGATCAGGTAGAGGTAGCAGCGGTAGAGCGCGAGCCGCAGCCGCACGGACGCGTCGAACACCACCGGCCGCCCGCTGCCCTCCGCGTACCCGGCGAGGAAGTCCGCGTCCTCCGCCACGTTCCCGAACAGCGCGAGCGACACGAAGTCGGCGACCGGGTCGCCCCAGAACATCCGCTCGCCGTCGACGATCCCGCCGATGGTCCGCGCACCGGGCCCGCCGTCGACGAGGAGGTTGCCCTGCCACAGGTCGAAGTGGACCAGGGCGGGACGCGCGACGTCGTCGAGCACGGGCGACGCGGCGGCGAGCAGGTCGCGGACGGCGGCCGCCGAGCGTGGCAGCCGGGCCCGGTAGGCGTCCGCGTCGGCGAGGACGGCGTCGGTCATCGCGGTGAACGCCTGCCGCCAGGACGGGTCCAACCGGCCCACGGACAGGGAGGGGTAGCCGAATCCGGCGGGGTTCGTGACGGCGTGCAGCCGGGCGACGATCCGCCCCAGGTCCTTCCTCAGCCCGCGCTCCTCGGCCGCGGACAGGGAGCCGGGAGCGAACTCGCTCCACGACCGTCCCGGACAGGCCGACATCACCAGGTACGGACCGGTCGGCGCGGCCGGGTCGAGCTCGCTGTGCAGGACGCGGGGGACCGGTGCCGAACCGTCCGCGGCGGTGTAGAACGTGACCTCGTTGACCAGCAGATCCTGTTCGTAGCCCATCAGGGTCCCGGGGGTCGCGGGCGGCGGTGTCTTCACCACCCAGTCGCCGCCGCCGTCGGTGGGGGTCACCCGGGTGACCGTGTTGAAGGTGCCCCCGGTGAGCGGCACGCATCCAGCTATCCGGTCCTCCGCCAGCCCAACGGAGCGGAGAACGGCCGAGGTTGTTCCGTCTGCCTGCATGGCAGTGATTCTGCCCGTGTACCGGTGCGCGGCGTGGGCGGCCCCGGCGACGGGCACCGCCTTCACAGGATGATCACAGCGCCGTCACGATCGCATCCCGTGCCCGACTTGATTGATCATCAAACCAATCTCCGCTCATAGAGTGAGTAAAACCGAACACCCAGCTCATAGAGACGGACCGGACCATGCGTTCCACCGCCATACGCCGTACCGCAGTTGCCGCCACCGCGGTGTCCCTGGCCCTGTTCGCCACCGCATGCGGCGGTTCGGACTCGGGCTCAGGGGACAAGGGGAAGGACGCCAAGGGCAAGGAGTCCGCGGCCGCCGCCCCCGCGGCCAAGGCGCTGAGCGCCGCCGAGCTGGAGAAGGCCGCGCTGGCCCAGGGCGACGTCAAGGGGCACAAGATCTCCAAGGCCGCGGCCAAGGACACGATCTCCGTCGACGACATCAAGGTCGAGAAGAAGGTCTGCGCCCCGCTGGCGAACGCGCTGATGGGCGCGCAGGTCGGAGAGCCGGGCGCGTTCACCAAGCGCACGGTCGTCAGCGAGCCGAAGAAGGGCGACCTGGCGAAGCAGGACAGCGGGGACGCCGAGGAGGCGTTCAAGGCGGCGTTCGACATCACGACGACGCAGCTGGCCCTCGGCTCGTACGACGGCAAGGGCGCCCAGGAGTCGGTCGCCTCGCTGCGCACCGCGGCCACCGAGTGCGCCGGCGGCTTCGAGTTCACGGCGGCCGGTGAGAAGCAGAAGGCCGTCAAGATCACCGAGGAGCAGGTCAAGGGCGGCGAGGAGGCGGCTGCCTGGGCCGTGCAGCTGGAACAGGGCGGGGAGAAGGTGGTGTTCAAGCTCGTGGCCCTGCGTCAGGGCGCCTCGTTCGCGTCGTTCTCCTCGATGAACATGGCCATGCTCGCCGGTGAGGTGAAGGACTTCGACCTGCCGACCGCGGTGGTCGAGGCGCAGGCCGCGAAGCTGGCCTGAGGCCTTCGGGCCGGCGGCGGGGCGGACGAGTACCTGACGCCCCGCTGGTGAGTACTCGTACTCATGATCGACGTTTCGTGCTCCGGGCAGGCTGGTAGTACCAGTCAGCAGTGAGGAGCCAACATGTACGGGATCAGCCGAATCGGCCGGGTGGCGTCCGCGAGGAGCGGGCGCCGCCTGGGACGTTCCGCAGCCGGGCTCGCCCTGGCCGCCGCGACCGTCGCGGCGCTGGCCACGGGCTGCTCGATGGAGGACGCGAGCTGCGGCGGCGGCGAGTACCCGGTCATGACGATCGGGGGCACCGGATCGGCCTGCGTGTCCGACGACGAGGACCCGCCGAAGGGGTACGTGCGGTACCCGAAGGGCAAGGTCCCCGAGCATGTGGACGACAAGTGGGACGTGTACTGGCGGACCCACAGCGTGGACAAGGACGGCCGGATCATCGAAGTCCCGGCCGGTTCCTAGGAGTCGGGCCGGTACCGGCCCGGGGCTCAGGGCAGCGGGACGAGCCGCACCACGGTGACGATCAGGACGGACCCGGAGACGTAATAGAGCACGATCGCCCCGGCGACCGTCGCCTCGCGGCGGTCGCGCTCGCTCTTGACGGCCGACGAGCCGTGCCCGTACGGATCGAGACCCAGGGTGCGGGCCATCTCGGCGCGGAAGGTCTCGCCGTCGCGCATCTTGGCCAGGGAGTCGTCGGCGGGCGGTGCGTAGGAGATGCGGAAGCTCAAGCGACGCTCCGCCTCTCGGCCTCGTCCTGCGCCAGCCGGTCCAGGATCCGTTCGGCCTCCGGGTCGGGTACGGCCTCCAGCATCCAGTGCCGCATCACGGCCTGGATCTCGTGCACCCCCGCCTCGTTGATGGCGCGGTCGAACTCCGCGCGTCTCTCCTCGGGCAGTGTGGCCCGGATGGCCGGAATGCTGTTGGGCACATCGACCTCGGCACCGCCGACAAAGGTTTTCAGGGGCTCGCCCATGGTTGCTCTCCCCGCTCTCCTTGCTCTCCCCGCACGGCCCGTCCGGTCGGCTCCGCCCTTGCGAGGGCCGGTACTCGGGTCACCGTAGCGCCAGTGCGGAGGAGGGACACGGAACCCACGCGATACGTTCGCCCCATGACAGCGACAACATGGGACATATTGCTGATCGGCGGGGCTTCGGGCATTGGCAAGAGCCGGGCGGCGGCCCAACTGGCTGATGGTGCGGACGAGTCGAGGGCATTCGTGGTCGAGTTCGACGACGTGGTCAGCGCGGTGGAGTCCATGACGACGGCCGAACACCACCCCGCGCTCCACCACTTCGACACCGTCCCCGACCCGGCACGGCTCACCGTCGATCAGGTGCTGGCCCTCCAGATCACCACCGCCGAAGCCCTGGAACCCGCGGTGCTGGGCGTGGTCCGCAACCGCCTGACCGTCGACGTACCCGCCGTGATCGAGGGCGACTACCTCACCCCTGCCGCCGCGGCGGAGGCGATTCGCGAGGGCCGGACGACGGGCCGCCGGGTGCGCGCGGTGTTCCTGCACGAACCGGACCCGGAACAGATCCTCGCCAACTACGCGGCCCGGGAACCCGACAGCGGCGAGCAGCGCCACCGGGCCCAGGTCAGCGCCGCGTACTCGCACTGGCTCGCAGGCCAGGCGGCCCGGCACGGCCTGCCGGTGGTCGAGTGCCGCCCCTGGACCGGCCTGGCGGTCCGCCTGGAACAGGCGTTGGGGAAGCAGGACGGAGACGGTGTGTTGTCACACCCCCGTCCTACGCTCGGCCCATGAGCGTCTCTCTCTACTACAGCGCCCGCCGTGCACAGCCGCTGACCGGCACCGAGTCGACCGCCGTCGAGCACCTGCTCGCCACGCGCGCCCGGTCGTTCCCGTACGCCGACGAGGAGGGCCTGTACCTGTACGACGGTGACGAGGGCGAGGGCACGGGCGCGGACGAGAACGACGAGATCCTCGCCGGCTCCACGAAACTGCCGACCGACCCGGACCGGTGGATACCGGTGATAGCCCATGTCCTCGACTCCGTCACCGAGTTGCGCCGCGCAGTCGGGGAAGCGCAGTGGCACGTCCACCTGGACGATGTCGATGTCCCGTGGGACGAGGGGGAGGGGTACGTCCTGTCGGGCGGGTGAGGGGGCATACAGGTTTCCCACCGGGGCAGCTGCGACCGGCGTGGGCGCTCGCCCCGGTGCCGGTCGGTGTCATCGGGGTGGGCCCAGCACCTCGTCGGCGCTGCGGGGTTCCGCCCGCGGCTGCCGGTTGAGCTCGTGGCGCTCGATGGAGGACCGCCGGTAGACCTCCTTGCGAGCCCGCATGATGTTGCCCAGGGGCGCGTGCTCGGCGGTGACCCGCCAGGGCGTGAAGGACAGTGCGTCCATCTTCTCCAGGTTCTCCGGGCCGGAGATGTCCTGCCGCGGCAGCCGCAGCTTGGCCACGGTGACGGACGGCGAGAGCTGTTCGGGCCACTCCACGGTGGTGTCCTCCACCGGCATGCGCTCCAGGTCGGTGCAGAGCTGCACCTGGATGTCGAAGACGTAGGGCCGTTCCCGCAGTTCGGCCTGGAGGGCCGGCCGGAAGACCTCCTGCGCGGAGGCGGGGTCGATGTCGCGCCGGACCACCGCGGCGGCGGAGGACGGGTCGGGGGTGATGCGCACCTTGGCGATGTAGTCCCCGTGCCGGACCGCGCCCATCGTCCAGTAGCTCGACAGCAGCAGGTTCGCCGGGGGAGTCTTCGACAGGCGAAGGAAGGCCAGGAACTCGTCCCACGCCCAGTCGTCCTGGTCCAGCGTTCCCTTTCCGGTCACGAAATCGGTGAAGAAGCGATGTGCGCCGGGTCGGCCTCGGGAGAAGTAGGCCGGCGCGTTCAGGAACAATTCCTGGATGAACAGATAGTGCTCGACCGTGTTGCAGAAGAAGACCGGTCCGTTGATGTTGGCGTAGTCGAACGTGCCTGTGTCCGGTTCGTCCTCCAGCAGGGTCGGGCCGGGGACGCCGAAGATCTTCAGCGCCAGTCCGGTGGCGGCGCCCAGTCGCGCGTCGGCTCCGGCGTGGGGCGAGCCGTTGGAGAAGCGGATCAGGGCATCGTGGGTTCCCGGAGTCGCATAGATTCCCTGGGCGTACTCGGGTGGCAGCCCGTCCAGGATCTCCACCTCCCCCCGGACCAGTCCGTAGCCCTTGGCGTGGGCGTCCCGGAGGGCCCGTCCGGTGCCACCGGCCCTGACCGACTCGGCGATGTAGCTCTCGGTCTTCTCGATCACCGTCCGCAGGTTCTGGTCGAAGTGCGGGTCATCGTCTTCGACATCCGGCGTGTAGCGGACGAACTGTGCTGCCATGACTTCGACCTCTCCTCGGAGAGCGTGATCGGACCTCGGGGGAACCGCGCCGTCAGTCCTCCAGTTCGGCGAGCCAGCGCAGGGCGCGCAGACCCGGCAGGAAGCAGTACTCGCCGCCCCGGGTGACCACGAAGCCGGGCAGGTTCCGCAGGCGACGCCGGACCGGCTTCTCGGGGATGGTGACGCTGCCGGTTCCGCCGTGATGACCGGCCACCGGGTCCTTCTCGCCGGGGTAGCCGATGAAGTTGCCGTCGTTGATCCACTCGGCCTTGATGAACTCGAACTGCCGTTCCAGATGGGCCCCGATGAAGGCCCCGACCAGGCCCCGTTCGGCACCGTCGTCCTCCAGAACACCCTCGGGCAGCGGCGGACCGTAGGTGGTGCCGCGACGGATGAGGCGGTGCATCCGGGCGTCGCCGATGATGGCGGAGTCGCGGGGGTTGGTGCGCCTGATGTGGGCACCGGCGGGGCACCGGAAACCGCGGTCGTCGTTCTCCCGGTACAGGAAGTCGTTGACGCGGTGCGGATCGGCCGCCAGCTCCGGATCATCGTGCTCCGGCGAGAGGGTCAGCGGTGCCCCGCTGGGCCAGCGCCCGACCATCTTCGCCGCAAGGAGCGCCTCCTCCTCGGCGCCGGAGCTGTTCGCGCGCAGATACCGGCGCCAGGCCGCCACATCGGTGTGGACCTTGCGAACGGCCACGTAGGTCCCGTTGCGCCCCAGCACATCGGGGCTGGGCATGGGCGGCAGGCTGCCGGTCTCGTCGGGGTAGCCGAGGATGAACTCGCCCGCCTTGATGGGGGTTTCCCTCGGGTTGGAGCCGGGCAGTCCGACGCCCTCGATGTTCGGATGGCTGATGCCGTCACGGAAGCCGAAGGTGGTGCGCCCGGTCGGGAGCTGGCGTACCTCCTGCTGCCAGATGACCTGGACACCGGGAGTGTCCTCATAGGCGACGCGGGCCCGCTCCAGTTCCTTGTCCAGAAGGGCCGTATCGGACGAGAGGGCGCTCAACGCGATGTGGACATCGCCCGTTCCGAACGGTGCCTCCCAGCGGTCCGGTGCACTCTCACCCACGTCGCCGATCAGTTCCGCCCGAGCGGCCATGCCCTCACGGAACGCCCGCGGAAAGCTGTCCAGCGACTCCTGGGGCACCCCCAGGGCCTTCAGCCCCTGGTAGGTGATGGCCACAGCCACCCAGGCGTCCTGGCTCCGATCCGCACCGGGCAGTCCACCGGAGGTCACCGGGAGCAGCCGCCGCAGCAGGGCGCGCCCGGCGTGCCGGTCATCGACGCGCAGGAAGATGAACCTTCCCTCGTAGGGAACGGGCCGTGGCCGCAGCGCCCCGCTCTGGACGTCGTCGATCTCGACGCATCCGCCGGCCGCCCCGCTGCTTGCCGTCGCATTCATGCTTGCTCGTGCCTCCACATCGGTCTCCGCCGGGACGGCCCGGCGGAGACTGGTCCGCGCGCCGACGCGGTCCACGGATGTGGGGTCGGCTCCGGGGGTCGGTTGTGCCGTGGTTCTAGGCCGAGGCTTCCGCCAGCAGCTTCTGGAAGGCCGGGGTGGCCACCAGCCCGGAGTTGGCCGGGTTGTCCAGGGCTGCCCGGAACTCGGGGGTGTCCAGCACCTCCTGGAACGCGTCGTCCACGCGCTGGTCCTTGTAGATCTGCTGAACGGTCAGGTCGGGGTAGGCGCTGACGAAGACCCCCGCCGGCGCCTGGTGGGCGACGAACCAGTCCTTCGCCCCCGGGTCGGTGACGCCGGGGAACCCTTCGCTGTGCGAGAAGACCTTGTCGAAGCGGGCCCCTACCACCGTCTTGGCGAAGTCGTCGATGTAGGTGTCCCAGGAGCCGTCGAAGACGCTGGCGAACATGAACCGGGTGTCGTTGTCGAAGATCACATGCCGTGCGTCGTGCAGGGTGCCGATCTGGCGCACCGCTGCGTGGACCCTCTCGTCGTCCGCCGCGTCGGAGAGCGTGGCGAGATCCTCACGCAGCGCGTCGGCCTCGCCCGGCTTGATCCTGGTGAAGACGGTGAACTCGCTGCTGACCCCGTCCGACCTGCCGGGCCGTTCGGGGTGAGCTGTCCGGGCCGCACCTGTCGCCGCAGTCATCGTGAGATTCTCCTGCCACGGATCGATGCGAGGGTCGCCAAGCGCCCGGACATGGGGCGCCATCGCCCTCACACACCCATCCTCACCACGTATGCGCTGCCCCCGCATCTCGGGGCCCGGGCGCGATGGCCGCCCGATGCGGGCTCACGGGGAACTCCGCCGTCGCGGAGCCACGGCCCGATCGCTTCCCGGTCACCCACCGGAGCCGACTGCGTTCCGTGCCGCCTCCGCTTCCGCCTCCGCTCCCGAGGACAGAGCCGCCTCCGCTCCCGAGGACAGATCGGGCCAGGCGCAGGAAGATGGAACCGGGGTGTCCGAGTACGTCGGCGACAGCACTCTTCGGCAGCACGTCCGCTCGGCTCCGGCCACAGCGGCGCGGCCGAGCACGCGACAGGCAACGGCCCATTGGTCCGCCCAGGCGGTCGTGGCACCCGCCTTCCCCGAGCCCTGCCGGGAGCCGCCACCCCCAACCCACGTCGCCACCCTGACTCCCGCACGGAGGCAACCATGGGTGCAGTCCTCGGCGATGTGCTGGGTTTCGCGGCAGCCGTCGCGATCAGCCCGCTCCCGATCATCGCGATCATCCTCATACTCGCCACACCCCGGGGGCGTGGCAACGGAGTGCTCTTCACCGTCGGCTGGATCCTGGGACTCTCGGCGCTGGGCGCGGTGATGCTGGCGATCGCTCCCCCCGCGGGTGCCTCCGTCCACAATCACCCGGCCACCTGGGTGGGAGTGCTCAAGCTCGTTCTGGGCGTGCTCCTCGTCCTCTTCGGCGCTCGGCAATGGCATCGGCGTCCCAAGGATCCCTCGCAGGCCCGGCTGCCGAAGTGGATGGGCGCGATCGACCGCCTCACGCCGGTCAAGGTCTTCGCACTCGGACTGGCCCTGGCCGCGCTCAACGCCAAGAACGCCCCGCTGACCATCGCCGCGGGCGCCGCGATCGGCTCGGCCGGGCTGCCGGGCGGGCAGCAGATCGCATTGCTGGCGATCTTCGTCCTGATCGCCACCCTCGGCCTGCTGGCCCCGCTCGGGGTCTTCCTGCTCGGGGGAGAGCGGGCCAGGACCACTCTCGGCAACTGGAAGGACTGGGCCGCTCAGCACAATGTCGCCGTGATGGCCGCCCTGTTCTTCGTTCTCGGGTTGAAACTGCTCGGAGACGGCGTCTCCATCCTCACTTCCTGACAGGACTGACGCCGTCCCCGCCCGCACCCGACGGCCCGGAGAGGGACTCGGCGCAATGACAAGCCCCCTGTCCGCAGTCCGCGGGCAGGGGGCTTGACCGTTCTGGGCTGCTGCTTCTACTTCTTGCCCTGGTTCTTCACGGCCTCGATGGCGGCCTTCGCCGCGTCCGGGTCGAGGTACGTGCCGCCCGGCTTCACGGGGCGGAAGTCGGCGTCCAGCTCGTAGACGAGCGGGATGCCGGTCGGGATGTTGAGGCCCGAGATGTCGGCGTCGGAGATGCCGTCCAGGTGCTTGACCAGGGCCCGGAGGCTGTTGCCGTGGGCGGCGACCAGGACGGTCCTGCCGTCGAGGAGGTCCGGGACGATGTTGTCGTACCAGTACGGCAGCATGCGGACGACGACGTCCTTGAGGCACTCGGTGCGCGGGCGCAGCTCCGGCGGGATCGTCGCGTAGCGCGGGTCGTCGCTCTGCGAGAACTCGGTGCCGTCCTCCAGGGCGGGCGGCGGGGTGTCGTAGGAGCGGCGCCAGAGCATGAACTGTTCCTCGCCGAATTCGGCGAGCGTCTGTGCCTTGTCCTTGCCCTGGAGGGCGCCGTAGTGGCGCTCGTTCAGCCGCCAGGAGCGGTGGACCGGGATCCAGTGGCGGTCCGCGGACTCCAGCGCGAGCTGCGCGGTGCGGATGGCGCGCTTCTGGAGGGAGGTGTGCAGGACATCGGGGAGCAGACCGGCGTCCTTGAGCAGCTCACCGCCGCGGACTGCCTCCTTCTCGCCCTTCTCCGTGAGGTTGACGTCCACCCAGCCGGTGAACAGGTTCTTCGCGTTCCATTCGCTCTCGCCGTGGCGGAGGAGGATCAGCTTGTACGGTGCGTCGGCCATGGGTCCGAGCGTAATCGAACCCGTACGGGCCCCGCGCGGGCGGCCACAGGGCGGACAGCGGCGGGCGGGGAGGCGGTACGGGGAGGCGCGGGACGGGAGGCCGCGCGGACGGCCGGAGCGGGACGATTGACGGCAGGCGTCAATTGACTGGCGGACCGGAATTCGGGATTCGTAATGTTCGGACAGTCATCGGGACTCTTACCGGTGGTGTCCGCTCCATACATCCCCGGGGGGATTCCGTATGTCTGTCGCCGGTCTCAGACGGGCCGCACGCGAATCCGTGTCCGGTCTCCCCAGAGAGTTCTGGTGGCTGTGGACCAGCACGCTGGTCAACCGCCTCGGCGGGTTCGTCGCCACGTTCATGGCGCTCTACCTGACCCTGGACCGGGGCTACTCCGCCTCGTACGCCGGTCTGGTCGCCGCGCTGCACGGCCTCGGCGGGGTCGTCTCCTCGCTCGGCGCGGGGGTGATGACCGACCGGCTCGGCCGCCGGCCCACCATGCTCATCGCGCAGACGTCGACGGCCGTGTCCGTGGCCGTGCTCGGATTCATGGTCCACCCGGTGGCGATCGCGGCGGTCGCCTTCGTCGTCGGCATGGCCAGCAACGCCTCGCGGCCGGCCGTGCAGGCGATGATGGCCGACATCGTCCGGCCCGAGGACCGGGTGCGGGCCTTCTCGCTCAACTACTGGGCCATCAACCTCGGCTTCGCGGTCTCCTCGGCCGGTGCCGGGTTCGTCGCCGAGTACAGCTATCTCGCCGGGTTCCTCGGTGAGGCCGCGATGACGCTGTTCTGCGCCGTCGTCGTCTTCCTGAAGGTGCCCGAGTCGCGGCCCGAGAAGCCGGTGGTGTCCGGGCGCGCGGTCGACGACGGTGCCGGGGAGGTCCGGCTCTCCACCGTGCTGCGCGACGGGCGGTTCATGAGCGTCGTCGGGCTCTCCTTCGTCATCGCCCTGATCTTCCAGCAGGGGTACGTGGGGCTGCCGGTGGCCATGGGGGCGGACGGGTTCTCCAGCTCCGACTTCGGCACCGCGGTCGCCGTCAACGGGGTGCTGATCGTCGTGCTCCAGATCCCCGTCACCCGCTTCATCCAGCACCGCGACCCGCGCCGGCTGCTCCTCGTGTCGTCGCTGCTGGCGGGGTACGGATTCGGGCTGACCGCGTTCGCCGGGTCGGTCGCGGTCTACGCGCTGACCATCTGCGTCTGGACGGTCGCCGAGATCGTCAACGCGCCGATCCAGAGCAGCCTGGTCGTCCGGCTGTCGCCCGCCCGGGGCCGGGGCCGCTACCAGGGCATGTACACGATGTCCTGGTCCGCGGCCGCGCTGATCGCGCCGCTGATGTCGGGCCTGGTGATCGACCGGTTCGGGGCGCAGTGGCTGTGGGGCGCGTGCGCCGTCCTGGGGACCGGGGCCGCGCTGGGGTACTGGCTGCTGATGCGCAACCTCCCGGGGGCGGACGGCACGGCGGAGTCCGAGGGCAGCCGGGTGGCGGAGAGCGGTGGGGGAGAGCCCGCTTCCGGGTCCGATGCCGATCCCGTTCCCGGGGTCGTTCCGGTCCCCGTGCCCGTGCCCGAGGTCGTTCCCGCTCCCGCGTCCGGGGCCGATGCCGCCGGCACCGGGCCCGCCGTCGAGCGGGCGGGCTGAGAGCCACCGGTCGCGCGGGCGCACGCCGCCCGCCCCGTAGTCGCTCCGCCCACGGCGGCGCCCCGCGCGGAGCGGTTCGTCTCCGCGCGGGGCGCACCGAGCATTCCGGCGCTGCCGGTCAGCCGCAGCAGCCACCGCACTGGCACGGGGCCCCGGACTGGCAGCCGCAGCCACAGCCCGAGCCGCATCCGCAGGCGCCGAGCAGGGTCAGGTGCACCACCTCGGCGGGTGCCTCCTGCCGGGGATCGGTCGTGGGGGAATCGGCCATGGTTCCTCCTCAAGGCGTACGACAGAGCCGTACGCCACAGTGACGCGCGTACGACCGGGGCGTACGGACAAGGCGTGCCGCCCCACCCCATTGCATGCCCACCCCGGCGGGCGTATCAACGGCGCATGTGCGCAGAAACACGTGTGCGACCCGATGCGCCCATGTGCGCCTGCGTACCCCCCCCGCCACCGGCGGACGCCTGCGTACCCCCCACCGGCGGACGCCTACGCGCCCTCCACCGGCGCCTGCTGCTGGATCTCGTCGGCGTGCTCGCCCGTCACCAGGTAGACGACGCGCTTGGCGACCGACACCGCGTGGTCCGCGAAGCGCTCGTAGTAGCGGCCGAGCAGGGTCACGTCGACGGCGGTCTCGATGCCGTGCTTCCAGCGGTCGTCCATCAGGTGCTGGAACAGCGTGCGGTGCAGCAGGTCCATCTCGTCGTCGTCCTGCTCCAGCTGGAGCGCCAGGTCGACGTCCTTGGTGATGATCACCTCGGCGGCCTTGGCCATCAGGCGCTGCGCCAGCTGCCCCATCTCCAGGATGGTGGCGTGCAGGTCGTGCGGCACCGCCGACTGCGGGAACCGCAGCCGGGTCAGCTTGGCGACGTGCTGGGCCAGGTCGCCCGAGCGCTCCAGGTCGGCGCTCATCCGCAGGGAGGTGACCACTATGCGCAGATCCGTCGCCACGGGCTGCTGACGCGCGAGCAGGGCGATGGCCCGCGCCTCCAGGTCGTGCTGAAGGTCGTCGACCTTCTGGTCCGCGGCGATCACGCTCTCCGCGAGCTTGAGATCGGCGTCGAGCATGGACGTCGTCGCCCGGCCGATCGCCGACCCGACGAGACGGGCCATCTCGACCAGCCCTTCGCCGATCGAGTCGAGTTCCTCGTGGTACGCGTCACGCATGGAAGTCCCTCTCCAGTCCTCTGTGTAAGGCCGGGGCACGGTTCGAACCCCACGTTGCCACCCTGAGCGGCGTACGCGTCGGCTTCCGGCCGACCAAGTGAACCAACCCTTGCTCCTCGGTGAACTCTGGGCGACGAGTGTTCGGATAGACACTCGGATGGCTGGGAGGCTCCTCCCGGACCCGCATAACCTTGACGTATGGACGTGAACGCGGCAGTCGCCGCAGCTGCGGCGATCGGCGGTGCGTGTACCGGCGTGATCGCCATGCTTGCGTTCCGCTGGAGCGAGCGCGACCAGAAGAAGCCGACGCGAACCTCCATGCGGCCCGACAGCAACGCACCCCTGCCGCCCGGGGTGGACACGGTCCTGTCCGTGCTCAGCTCCTCGGCGGTCGTGCTCGACGAGAGCGACAGCGTGGTCAAGGCCAGCTCCGCCGCCTATGCGCTGGGACTGGTCAGGGGCGGACGGCTCGCCGTCGACGCGATGCTGAACATGGCCAGGGACACCCGCCGGGACGGCGAGATACGCCAGGTCGAACTGGACCTTCCCCGGCGCGGTACGGGCCGCGGCGAGGCCCTCGCGGTCTCCGCCCGGGTCGCCCCGCTCGGCTCCCGGCTGGTGCTCCTGCTGGTCGAGGACCTCACCGAGGCCCGCCGGATAGAAGCGGTACGGCGTGACTTCGTCGCCAATGTCAGCCATGAGCTCAAGACCCCGGTCGGCGCACTCTCGCTGCTCTCCGAAGCGGTGATGGACGCCTCCGACGACCCCGAGGCGGTGGAGCGCTTCGCGGGCCGGATGCAGATCGAGGCGACCCGGCTGACCAACCTCGTACAGGAGATCATCGACCTCTCGCGGGTGCAGAACGACGACCCGCTGGAGGACGCCGAGCCGGTCCGGGTGGACGAGCTGGTGGCCGAGGCCATCGACCGCTGCCGCCAGCAGGCCGGCTCGAAGCAGATCACCATGGCCGCGGGCGGCACCGCGGAGCTCCGCATCTGGGGCAACCGCGGCCAGCTCGCCGCGGCGCTCGGCAATCTCGTCGAGAACGCCGTCAACTACAGCCCCGCCCGCACCCGAGTGGGCATCGCCGCCAGGCGACTGTCCGTGCCCGGCGGGGACCAGATCGAGATAGCGGTGACCGACCAGGGCATCGGCATCTCGGAGAAGGACCGCGAGCGGGTCTTCGAACGCTTCTACCGCGTCGACCCCGCCCGCTCACGGGCCACCGGTGGCACCGGCCTCGGCCTCGCCATCGTCAAGCACGTGGCCGCCTCGCACGGCGGGGAGGTCACCGTCTGGAGCTCGGAGGGCCAGGGCTCCACCTTCACCCTGCGGCTGCCCGAAGCGGGCTCCGTACGGGAACGCGACCGCAGCTCGGGCGGACCGCCCGTCGTCAACGCCGACGAGGGCCCCGATGGATCCGCTCACCCCGACACCCTTGAACCATTCCCTGCCCCGGAGGTCCTTCCGTGACCCGAGTGCTCGTCGTCGAGGATGAGGAATCCTTCAGCGACGCCCTGTCCTACATGCTCCGCAAGGAGGGCTTCGAGGTCGCCATCGCGGCCACCGGCCCGGACGGGCTTGACGAGTTCGAGCGCAACGGCGCCGACCTCGTACTGCTCGACCTGATGCTGCCGGGCCTGCCCGGCACGGAGGTCTGCCGCCAGCTGCGCAGCAAGTCCAATGTCCCCGTGATCATGGTCACGGCGAAGGACAGCGAGATCGACAAGGTCGTCGGCCTGGAAATAGGAGCCGACGACTACGTGACCAAGCCGTTCTCCTCGCGGGAGCTGGTCGCCCGCATCCGCGCGGTGCTGCGCCGCCGCGGCGAGCCGGAGGAGGTCACGCCGGCCGCCCTGGAGGCGGGCCCGGTCCGGATGGACGTGGACCGTCACGTCGTCACCGTCGCCGGTGGCAAGGTCGACCTCCCGCTCAAGGAGTTCGACCTGCTGGAGATGCTGTTGCGCAACGCGGGCCGGGTGCTGACCCGTATGCAGCTGATCGACCGGGTGTGGGGCGCGGACTACGTGGGTGACACCAAGACCCTCGACGTCCACGTCAAGCGGCTGCGCGCCAAGATCGAGCCCGACCCGGGCGCTCCCCGCTTCCTGGTGACGGTCCGGGGCCTGGGGTACAAGTTCGAGCCGTAAACCGGCAGGTACGTACGCGAACGGCGGAGGGCGCCCCCCCGAATGGGGGGCGCCCTCCGCCGTTCGCGTATTCGCGTGCTGCTGCCTGCTGCCTGCTGCCTGCTGTTTGCCTGCGGTCAGCGGTCAGCGGTCAGCGCGTCAGTCGGCCTGTGTCGAGGCGGACGCGGCGTCGCTCGGGGTGGTGTCGCCGCTCTCGGACTCCGAGGGGGTGCCGCCCTGCGTCCCGGTGGTGGAGGAGGCCGACTCGCTCGGCGTCGCCCCGGTCGACTTCTTCGGCGCCACCGGCAGCGTGCTCGGGCCGAAGCCGGTGAAGTAGCTCGTCGCCGGCACGACGAAGGCGCCGAGCGGGATCTCACCGGTCGAGCTGAACTTGAAGACGACGGGCTGTACGTTGCCCGCCCGGGCGGCCTCGCGGCTGTTCTCGATCACGGCGGAGGCGTTGCCCTTGCCGCCGAGGACCACCCGGCCGCCGGCCGGGACCACGACCGCTCCGGCGCCCTTGGCGGCGTGCAGCTGCACCGAGGCGCTCGAACCCGGCAGCGTGACGGCTTCCAGGGTCTGCGGCTTCGTGCCGCTGTTGAACAGCGTCGCGGAGACGACGGCCGGGCCCTCGGCGGAGTGCTCGGGCTGGGTGATGACGTTCGCGTTCTGGACGCTGATGTCACCGATGGTGGTGGCAGCGGTGTCCGGCCTGACCTTGAGCGTCGCTGCGTCATTGCCCGCACCGCACGCGGTGAGCGAGGCGATCGAGAACACGATGGCGGTGGCGGCGAGGGCGCCGTGTCGAAGGCTGCGGCTCACGGCGGCGGCAACTCCTAGAACGTGTCGGACTGCGGACGGGGGAAGGAGCGACGTAAAGCCGCCCCGAGGGGAGCGACGTAAAGCCGCCCTAAGGGTGTGTCAGCGGCCTTAGGCTACCGAGCCGCCCTGTCCGCCCCGCACCCGACCCGCCCCTTGGGCCTCTCGTTTGGATCGGGCCGGCCCTCCGGCCGGGCAAAGGCATGCGGGTCGGTGCGGGCCGAAACGGGTCGACACATGCCGTTCACATATCGCCGGTGATCAATTCATGGGGCATGGCGCATTCCCTGCGTATAAGCGATCGCGCCGAGTTGTTGATCAATTTCATTGATCGACGGCACTTACCTCCGTACGAGTGATCGATCTCCGAACGGAGTACGGAAAGTTCATCATCCGGAATCCGGCAAAACGGGACGTTCGACCCCTCCGGAGAGTGGTCCGGATGTGTGTGACGTGTGTGTTTCGCCCTACCTGCAGAACCGCTCCGACCTGCGAATACCGTCCCCCACGAGCCTTCCGCAGCACGTGCGTGTTGCTGTTGTCAAGCCCCGAGATATGCCCTGACCTGCGAAAACGCCATTCAGGAGAAGCAGTTCTCGTGTTACTCTTGATAGCCACGGAAGGGGTACCTGTCACATGACGTTCAAGGTTGGCGACACCGTGGTCTATCCCCATCACGGGGCCGCGCTGATCGAGGCTATCGAAACTCGCCAGATCAAAGGCGTGGACAAGACCTACTTGGTGCTCAAGGTCGCCCAGGGCGACTTGACGGTTCGTGTGCCGGCGGACAATGCGGAGTTCGTGGGTGTGCGCGACGTGGTCGGGCAGGAGGGGCTGGACCGGGTCTTCGAGGTGCTTCGCGCACCGTATGCCGAAGAGCCGACGAACTGGTCCCGGCGCTACAAGGCAAATCTGGAGAAGCTCGCCTCCGGCGACGTCATCAAGGTCGCCGAAGTGGTTCGCGACCTGTGGCGTCGTGAGCGCGAGCGTGGACTCTCCGCAGGTGAGAAGCGCATGCTCGCCAAGGCTCGCCAGATTCTGGTGAGCGAGCTCGCTCTCGCGGAGAACACGAACGAAGACAAGGCCGAGGCTCTGCTCGACGAGGTTCTCGCGTCCTGAACCGGTTCGCGCCGGTCGTAATCAATGTGCCGCGGTGCCCGTTGACAACCGTATTCACGGTATGTCGTCGGGCGCTGCGGCATGTCTGCATGCGGCATGCCCGTATCAGGCTGCGGCCTGTCTTGATTTCTACGCAGCCTGTCCGGATTACATCCCGACGCACCGATGCGTTGGCTTCATCGGTGATACCCCCGATACGTTGCTCGCGATCTTGTGCAGCCGACCCCGAGCGGCCGGTACGGCTTGTCCGACGTCGACCGGGTGTCACGGAAAGGGCCCGGTCGAATCGGGGCGTGGCGCCCGGCTCGCTTGTGGCCATACCCATGTCGGCCGTGGAAACAAACATGCCGAAGCTTCGGAGTGCAATCGATGTCTGATCAATCGCGCCCGTACCGCACCGCCGCCGTGATTCCCGCGGCCGGCCGCGGTGTACGGCTCGGGCCGGGCGCCCCCAAGGCGCTCCGCGCGCTGGGCGGGACGCCCATGCTCATCCACGCGGTCCGGGCCATGGCGGCGTCCCGCGCCGTCTCCCTGGTGGTCGTCGTCGCCCCGCCGGACGGCGCCCCCGAGGTCAAGAACCTGCTCGACGAGCACGCCCTTCCCGAGCGCACCGACTACCTCGTCGTGCCCGGCGGCGACACCCGCCAGGAGTCGGTGCGGCTCGGTCTCGACGCGCTGCCCGAGGACGTCTCCGTCGTCCTCGTCCACGACGCGGCCCGCCCGCTGGTGCCCGTCGACACGGTGGACGCGGTGATCGAGGCGGTACGGGACGGGGCGCCCGCCGTGGTCCCCGCGCTGCCGCTGGCCGACACCGTCAAGGAGGTCGAGCCTGGTGCGCCGGGGGAGCCGGAGCCGGTGCTCGGGACGCCCGTGCGGGCCAGGCTGCGTGCGGTGCAGACCCCGCAGGGCTTCGACCGCGACACGCTCGTACGGGCGCACGGCGCCGTCGCCGTGGACGGTGAGGGCGCGACGGACGACGCGGGCATGGTGGAGCAGCTCGGGGCGCCCGTCGTGGTCGTCCCCGGGCACGAAGAGGCGTTCAAGGTGACCCGGCCGCTGGATCTGGTGCTGGCCGAGGCGGTACTCGCGCGCAGGAGGGCCAACGATGGCTTCTGAGGAACGGACCGGACCGGTGATCCCGCAGGTCGGGATCGGCACCGACATCCACGCCTTCGAGGAGGGGCGCGAGCTGTGGTGCGCGGGGCTGCTGTGGGAGGGCGAGGGGCCCGGTCTGGCCGGGCACTCGGACGCCGATGTCGTCGCCCACGCCGCGTGCAACGCGCTCTTCTCGGCCGCCGGGCTCGGTGACCTCGGGCAGCACTTCGGCACCGGGCGGCCCGAGTGGTCCGGCGCGGCCGGGGTGACCCTGCTCACGGAGGCGGCGCGGATCGTACGGGCCGAGGGGTTCGAAATCGGCAACGTCGCTGTCCAGGTCGTCGGCGTACGGCCGAAGATCGGCAAGCGGCGCGACGAGGCGCAGAAGGTGCTGTCGGCCGCCGTGGGGGCGCCCGTCTCGCTCTCCGCCGCCACCTCCGACGGGCTCGGCTTCACCGGGCGCGGCGAGGGCATCGCCGGGATCGCGACCGCGCTGGTCTACCGCACCGGCTGACCCGGCGAGGCCCTGACCTGCCGGTACTCCGGGGCCACGGCCTTGTTGCACATCGCTTGCACGTACGCTGGTGCGGCAAGCGATGTGTCGTACGAGGACGGTGGGCCCACCGATGAGCACGATGACCCGGGCCGCGGTGTCGGCCGGAGCCGACCAGTACGTACTGCGCACCGCCACCCCGGCCGACCTCGGCGGTGCGCGGGCCGTGATGCTCGACACCGTCTACCGCGACCTGAAGTCCGGTTACGTACCGCGCTGGCACGCCGACATCATCGATCCCGACGCCGCCTATCTGCGCCCGGACCGCTGCACCCTGCTGGTCGTCGAGTGCGACGGGGAGATCGTCGCCACCGGCGCGGTGCGCGACCGCGGGCCCCAGGCGCCGCCCAATCCGCAGTGGGTCGCGGACCGCTTCCCGTCCGGCACCACCGCCCAGCTCTGCCGGATCTACGTCGCCCCCGGGCACCGCAGGAACGGCCTGGCCCGACGGCTGGTGCGCGAGCTGTGCGACTTCGTCACGGCGGCCGGCGGGTACGAGGCGATCTACCTGCACACCGACCCGGCCGTGCCGGGCGCCGAGCCGTTCTGGCGGTCGCTGGCCGACGAGGTGTGCGACGAGCGCACGCTGGCGGGCGGTGGCCAGGGCATCGTCCACTTCGCGCTGCCGATGCCGGCACCCGCCACCCCCGCCCATTAGATGACAATCGTTTTCATATAAGGTCGCTGCCATGCCCACACCCCGACGCCGTCGCCCCGCGCTGCCCCTGGCGCTCTGCGCGACCGCACTCCTGGTCCCGCTCGCCACCGCCTGCTCCTCCAGCGGCACCGACGGTTCCGCGGACGGGCAACGGCTCCGGGTCGTCATGGCCTTCCCGCCCGCCCAGGCCATGTCCCCCTACGGCGACGACGCGGTCACCCTCAGCCGTCTCGCCGTGATCGAGGGCCTCACCACCCTCGGCAGGAACGGCGACGCCGAGCCCGCGCTCGCCACCTCCTGGAAGCGCGACAACGACCGCACCTGGACCTTCACCCTGCGCGACGCCGCCTTCCAGGACGGCACGAAGCTCACCTCCGCCGACGCCGTGCGCTCGCTGCGCGCCGCCGAGACGGCCTCGCCCAAGCCGCGCGTCCTCAGCGACACCCGCCTCACCGCCACGGCACCGGACGCGCGGACCGTACGGATATCCACCGCGGCCCCCGACCCGCTGCTGCCCCAGCGCCTGGCCAACCCCTCCCTCACGATCCTGTCCGAGGCCGCGTACAAGGGCGGCGGGGTGAACCCCGCCGGGCACGCCACCGGACCCTTCACCCTGAGCAAGGTCAACGGCGCCGTCAGCGCGACCCTCCAGCGCAACGACACCTACTGGGGGACCAAGGCCAAGGCCCCCGGCGTCGACGTGAAGTTCGTCGCCGACGGCACCGCACGCGCCAACGCGCTGCGCACCGGCTCCGTCGACGTCGCCGAGTACGTACCCATCTCGCAGGCCTCCCTCCTCGGCGAGAAGCTCGTCCACGCATTCCCCTCCGCCCGCACCAACGGCCTCTCCCTCAACACCCGCCACGGGGTCTTCGCCGACCCCGCGATGCGTGCCGCCGCCCGCGAGGCCATCGACTCCGGGGCCCTGGTCAAGGGCGTCTACGAAGGCCGCGCCGACACCGCGCAGGGCCTCCTCGGCCCCGGCGTGCCCTGGGCCGCCGCCGGCCGCACCGCCCCCACGGACCGGGCGGAGGCCGCAGGCAAGGCCGAGGTGGCGAAGACGGAGCAGATCGTCCTCGCCACGTACACCAACCGGCCCGAGCTGCCCGAGGTCGCCACCGTCGTCCAGCAGCAGCTCACCGCGCGCGGCTTCACCGTCAAGCAGGTCGTCCGCGACTACGCCCAGCTGGAGGCCGACGCGCTGGCCGGGAAGTACGACGCGTTCATCCAGGCCCGCAACACCCTCCTGGACACCGCCGACCCGGTCTCCTACCTCGCGTCCGACTTCACCTGCGACGGCAGCTTCAACATCTCCCAGCTCTGCGACAAGCGCGTCGACGCCGCCGTGGCCAAGGCCGCCGGACTCGCCGCCACCGACGACCGCCACCGCGCCGAGATGGCCGCCGAGGCCGACATCCTCGGCACCGACGCCCTCGTACCGCTGCTCCACGAACGCTTCGTCCAGGGGTACGACGACAGCCGCGTCCACGGCGTCTCGCTCGACCCGATGGAACGCACCCTGATCACCGCCGACACCCGCGTCGGGTGACCGGGTGAAGCACCTGGCGGGGCGGCTCGGCACGCTCCTCGCGATCCTCGCCGTCATCGGGCTGCTGCCCAGGCTGACCCGGACCGACCCGGCGCTCACGATCCTGCACGCCCGGTACGCCGACCGGCCGCCCACCCCCGAGACCCTCGACGCGATCCGCGCCGAGACCGGGCTCGACGGCGGGGCCGCACACGTCCTGGGCGACTGGCTGGGCGGCCTCCTCCACGGCGACCTCGGCACCTCCTGGGTCTCCGGACAGCCCGTCGCCCCCGAGGTGACGGCCGCGCTCGGCGTCTCCCTGACCCTGATGGGCGTCTCGCTCGCGGTCGCCCTGCTGCTGGCCGCCGCGCTCTGCGCGGGCACGCTGCGGCGCGGGGCCCGGCGGCGGATCGTCACCGCACGGGCCGGGACGGGCGCCGCCGTCCTCGCCGCGCTGCCGGAGTTCCTGCTCGCCGCCGTCCTGGCCACCGTCGTCGCCGTACAGCTCGGCTGGCTCCCGGCGCTCGGCTGGGGCGCGCCCGAGCAGCTGGTACTGCCCGCACTCGCCATGGGCATCCCGGCGGGCGCCCTCCTCGGCCGGCTGCTGGACGACGCGCTGCCCGCCGCGTTCGCCGAACCATGGGCGCGGGCCGCCGCCGCGGGCGGACTGCCCGGCCGCCGCGTCGCACGGCACGCGCTGCGCCGCACCCTGCCCGGACTGCTGCCGCAGCTCGGCCTGGTCGTCGTCGGCCTCACCGGCGGCGCCGTCGCCGTCGAGACGCTGTACGCCATCCCCGGCCTCGGCGGTACGGCGCTGGCCGCGGCCCTCGCCCAGGACCTCCCGGTCCTCCAGGCCTGCGTTCTGCTCCTGCTGCTCCTGGGCGTGATCGCGGGCGCCGCGGCCCGCCTCGCCGCCCGCGTCCTGCTCGGGCCCGCCCTGCGCGACGGGGCCCTCCCGGCGCTGGTGCCCCCGGCCCTGCCCGCCCGCCGGCTGCTCACCGCCGGTGCGGTGGCGCTCGCCGTGCTCCTCGCCGCCGTGACCGTCGCCGGACTGCTGCGCGACCCGCTGCACGTCGACGCCGCGGCCCGCCTCGCCGGACCGTCCGCCGCGCACCCCTTCGGCACGGACTCCCTCGGCCGCGACGTACTGGCCCGGCTCGGCCACGGCACGGCCCGTACGGTCCTCACCGCGGTCGCCGTCTGTGCCGTGACCCTGCTCCTCGGCCTGCTCCTCGGAGCGGTACGGGCCGGGGCGCTCACCGAGAGCGCCAACGCCCTGCCGGCCGTCCTCGGCGGCCTGGTCGTCGCGGGCGTCGCGGGCCCCGGCCCCTGGGGCGCCGCCGTCGCCGTCGCGGCCCTCGCCTGGGCGCCGCTCGCCGCGCACACCTCCGCCCTGTACGCACAGGAGCGGGCCGCCCCGCACCTCGCGGCCGCCCGCGCGATGGGCGCCGGGCGGCTGCACCTGGCCCGGCGCCACCTGCTGCCCGCCGTGGTGCCCCCGGTGCTGCGCCACGCGGTCCTGCGCGTCCCGGCCGTCGCGCTGGCCCTCGCCTCCCTCGGCTTCCTCGGCCTGGGCACCCGGCCACCGGCGCCGGAGTGGGGCCGGATGCTGTCGGAGAACCTGCCGTACGCGGAACGGGCCCCCTGGTCCGTGCTCGCCCCCGCCGCCGCGCTCGCCGCCCTGGGCGCGCTGTCCGTCCTCACGGCGACGACCGTACGGGGACGGGCCCGCACCAGGGCAGGCACGGCATGAACGGGCGTACCGGTACGGGCACGAACGGGCCTACCAGGACGGCCTTGAACGGGCACACCGGGAC
This sequence comes from Streptomyces sp. DvalAA-43, assembly GCF_900091725.1. GTDB lineage: Bacteria > Actinomycetota > Actinomycetes > Streptomycetales > Streptomycetaceae > Streptomyces > Streptomyces pulveraceus. Next base: position 127,185 of record NZ_FMBW01000031.1, read on the forward strand.
GGAATCGCGTACCGGGACGGGCTCCTTCGGGCACGGCCCCACCACCCCGGTACGCCCGAGGACGCACGACGGCCCGGTCCGGGGCCGCGCAGGGGAGTCCCCGCAGGACGACGAACGGATACCCGGGTTCTCCCGCGTACCCGCGGAACGTTCGTCGTTCGAGGAGACACCCCGGAGGGGCCCCGGACCCCCCCACCCGAAACCCGGCGACGGGGTGACCCCGTGACCCCCGCCGCACCCACCCTCCTGGCCGCGACGAGGACCACCCCCTACCTCCGCCTCCTCACCGCCACCCAGTTCGCCTTCAACATCGGCTTCTACGCCGTACTGCCCTACCTCGCCACCCACCTCGGCACCGGCCTCGGCATGGCCGGCTGGCTCGTCGGGCTCGCCCTCGGCCTGCGCGCCTTCAGCCAGCAGGGGCTCTTCGTCGTCGGCGGGGCCCTCACCGACCGGTACGGGCCCCGGCCCGTCGTCCTCGTCGGCTGCGCCCTGCGGATCGCCGGTTTCGGCTGGCTGGCCTTCGCCGGGTCCACCGCGACCGTCATCGGCGCGGTGGTCCTCATCGGATTCGCCGCCGCGCTGTTCTCGCCCGCCGTGGAGTCCGAGACCGCCCGCGAGTCCGTCCGGTACGAGCGGGACACCGGGACCCCGCGTGCCCAGGTGCTGGCCGTGTTCTCCGCCGCCGGACAGGCGGGCGCCTTCATCGGGCCGCTGCTCGGTTCGCTGCTCCTGCTGCTCGGCGCCGGATTCCGGGCGGCCTGCCTCGCCGGTGCGCTGGTCTTCGTCGGCGTCCTCGCCGGACACGCCCGGCTGATGCCCCGCCGGGCTCCCGTCACCCGGACGGCCGAGTCCCGCGGCTCCGTTCGCGAGGTGTTCGGCAACCGGCCCTTCCTCCTGCTCTGCCTCGCGTACAGCAGTTATCTGATCGCCTACAACCAGCTCTACCTCTCGCTGCCCGCCGAGGTGGAGCGGGCCACCGGCGCGCAGACCGCACTCGGCTGGCTGTTCGCGCTCTCCTCGCTCCTGGTGGTCTGCGCCCAGCTGCCCCTGACCCGCTGGGCCGCCCACCGTCTCGCCCCACGCACCGCGCTCGTCGCCGGGCTGGGGACCGTCGCCGCCGGGTTCGCCGCCGTACCGCTCACCCCCGGCGGCCCCGCCGGACTGCTGCCCGGCGCCACGCTCGTCGTGCTGCTGACCCTCGGGCAGATGCTGCTGGTCCCGGCCGCGCGGGGCCTCGTGCCGGAACTCGTCGACGACCGGCGGCTCGGGCTCGCCACCGGCGCGCTCTCGTCCGTCTCCGGGCTCGCCGTGCTCGGCGGCAGCGCCGCCACCGGGGCGCTGCTCCAGGCGCCCGGCCCGGTCCGCTGGGCGGTGCTCGCCGCCGTGCCGCTCGCGGGCGCCGCGCTCGCCCTGTGCCTTCCGGTGGGCCGGAACGGGAAGCGGGAGCGGTGCGACGGGGTTGAGGTAGGGGTGGAGACACCACCGATCCCACCGGGAGGACGTACGTCATGACCGCCGCACTCTCCGCAGAGCTCAAAGCGCTTCTCGACACCCCCGTCTTCGTCACCGTCGTCACCATCCAGCCCGACGGCAGCCCGCAGGCCTCCCCGGTCTGGGTCAAGCGCGACGGCGACGACGTGCTGATCTCGACCTCGGTGGGCCTCCGCAAGGAGCGGAACCTGAGCCGTGACCCGCGGGTCTCCGTCGTCGTGCAGCCCTTCGACGCCCCGTACACCTACGCCGAGATCCGCGGCACCGCCACCCTGACCACCGAGGGCGCCGAGGAACTCGTGGACGAGCTGTCGGTGAAGTACACCGGCAAGAAGTTCGCGGAGTTCAACCCCGCGGCCGCCGGCGAGGGCGGCGAGCGGGTGATCGTCCGGATCACCCCGCGCAAGGTCGTCGGAGGCGTCTGAGACCTCCCGCGCCACGAACTCGCCCCCGCGATCCCCCAAGGGGTCGCGGGGCACTGGTGCGCGCCCACTACCCTTGAGGCGTGACTATTCGCCTGTACGACACCAGCGCCCGGCAGATCCGTGACTTCGTACCGCTCACAGCGGGCTGTGTCTCGATCTACCTCTGTGGCGCGACCGTCCAGGCCGCCCCGCACATCGGGCACATCCGGTCCGGGCTGAACTTCGACATCATGCGACGCTGGTTCGAGTACCGCGGCTACGACGTCACGTTCATCCGGAACGTCACCGACATCGACGACAAGATCATCACGAAGTCCGCGGAACAAGGTCGCCCCTGGTGGGCCATCGGGTACGAGAACGAGCGGGCGTTCAACGCCGGCTACGACACGCTCGGCTGCCTCCCGGTCAGCTACGAACCCCGTGCCACCGGCCACATCCCCGAGATGATCGAGATGATGCGCGGCCTGATCGAGCGCGGTCACGCCTACGCGGCCGACGGCAACGTCTACTTCGACGTGCGCTCGTTCCCCGGCTACCTGGAGCTCTCCAACCAGGACCTGGACGATCTGCGCCAGCCCTCCGGCGACGGCGAGACCGGCAAGCGCGACCAGCGCGACTTCGCGATGTGGAAGGCGGCCAAGCCGGGCGAGCCCAGCTGGGAGACCCCGTGGGGCCGCGGCCGCCCCGGCTGGCACCTGGAGTGCTCCGCCATGGCGCACAAGTACCTCGGCACCGCCTTCGACATCCACGGCGGCGGCATCGACCTGATCTTCCCGCACCACGAGAACGAGATCGCCCAGGCCAAGGCGTACGGCGACACGTTCGCGAAGTACTGGGTGCACAACGGCTGGGTCACCATGTCCGGCGAGAAGATGTCGAAGTCGCTGGGCAACTCCGTGCTGGTCAGCGAGATGGTCAAGGCGTGGCGCCCGATCGTGCTGCGCTACTACCTCGGCACCCCGCACTACCGGTCGATGATCGAGTACAGCGAGGAGGCCCTGCGCGAGGCCGAGTCCGCGTTCGCGCGGATCGAGGGCTTCGTCCAGCGCGTCACCGAGAAGGCGGGCGAGACGGTCGCGCCCGCCGCCGAGGTGCCGCCCGCCTTCGCCGAGGCGATGGACGACGACCTGGGCGTCCCGCAGGCGCTCGCGATCGTCCACACCACGGTCCGCCAGGGCAACTCCGCACTGGCCGCCGACGACAAGGAAGCGGCGGTCGCCCGGCTCGCGGAGGTCCGCGCGATGCTCGGCGTCCTCGGCCTCGACCCGCTCGACGAGCACTGGGCGGGCGAGAGCGACCGCGGCGACGATCTGCACGGCGTCGTCGACACCCTCGTACGCCTCGTCCTCGACCAGCGCCAGTCGGCCCGCGAGCGCAAGGACTGGCCCGCCGCCGACGCCATCCGCGACCAGCTCAACCAGTCCGGACTCGTCATCGAGGACAGCCCCACCGGACCGCGGTGGACACTCGGCCCGCGCCAGTAGTCCTCCCATGTGCCGCCCGGCTCGCCGGGCGGCACACTTTCACTTATACGCACGCACGTCTGAAGCAACGAAACAGGTAGGTCATGGCCGGGAACAGCCAGCGCAGGAACCGCCGCACGTCCAACAAGAAGGGCATGCAGGTCGGCAGCGGTGGCCAGCGACGCCGTGGCCTCGAAGGCAAGGGCCCGACGCCGCCCGCCTCCGCCCGCAAGGGACACAAGAAGAACCGGGTCGCCAACGCCCAGGCCAAGCAGGCCGCGGCCCGCCGCCCCGCCCCCCGGCGCGGCGGCGTCAAGGGCACGTCCGAGATGGTCGTCGGCCGCAACCCGGTCTACGAGGCCCTGCGCGACGGCGTCCCCGCGACGACCCTCTACGTCCAGCAGTACATCGACAACGACGAGCGGGTCCGCGAGGCGCTCCAGCTCGCCGGTGCGCGCGGCAACATCAACCTGATGGAGGCCCCGCGCCCCGAGCTGGACCGGATGACGAACGGCCTGAACCACCAGGGCCTCGTCCTCCAGGTCCCGCCCTACGAGTACGCGCACCCGGAGGACCTCACCGCCGCCGCGTACGACAACGGCGAGGACCCCCTCATCGTCGCCCTCGACGGCGTCACCGACCCGCGCAACCTGGGCGCGATCGTCCGCTCCGTCTCCGCGTTCGGCGGCCACGGCGTGGTCGTGCCCGAGCGGCGCGCGGCCGGGATGACGGCGGGCGCCTGGAAGTCCTCGGCCGGTACGGCGGCCCGTACGCCGGTCTCCCGGGTGACCAACCTGACCCGGGCCCTGGAGGGCTACCAGAAGGCCGGTCTCACGGTCGTCGGCCTCGCCGCCGACGGCGAGCACACCGTCGAGGACCTGGCGGAGCTCGCCGGACCCGTCGTCATCGTCATCGGCAGCGAGGGCAAGGGCCTCGGCCGCCTCGTCGGCGAGACCTGCGACTACCGGGTCCGCATCTCGATGCCGGGCGGCGCGGAGTCGCTGAACGCGGGCGTCGCGGCCGGGATCGTCCTGTACGAGGTCGCCCGGCGCCGCGCCTGAGGTCGAACCGGCCGGGGGGCCGCCGTCCGGCTTCACCCCCCGGCCGGACACCATTGACGGGCCTCGGACACATCGGGCCCGTCAAGGCAGTGTCCTAACCACACATCACTCGGTTAGATGAGTGTGGACACCAGAACGCCTCGGTTCGACGAACAACCCGCCCTGAGCATGGCCAAGGTGGACTGCGACCCTGCGCAGGTCATCGTCAACCACGCCAGCTTCCGGGTGCAGCTCGCCCCCGGCCAGCGCCCGCGGCTGCGCGGTCTGGCCCCCGCCGGCGCGCCCAGGATCCCCGCCATGAGCGGTGCAGGAGCGGCCCGCGGCAGGCGCTCGCCCGTCGTGTGGAGCGGCAGGTCCGCCCCCGGCGACCCCGGCGCCACCGGGCTCCTCCAGGCCGTGCGGAACTCCACCGCGGGCCGCCGGGCCGCCGGGTACGACTCCTACGGCCCCTACGCGGCCCCGGAGCTCGACGGCGGACACGGCACGGGCAGCACCCAGCTCATCGACCTCCTCGAAGAGACCCAGCCCACCCCCGTCGTCGGCGCCCCCCACCAGCCGGGCCACTACGGCAACGGACCGCTGCTGCCGCCCATGCGCCGGGGGGACGGCGCCTACGACCCCGCGGACAGCGGACCGTACCCCCGGGAGGAGTACGACGAGGACGGGTTCGACGAGGAGGCCGAGGACCGCGGCCGCCAGAACAGCGACTCCCTGCGCCACGCGTACTACCCCGGCCGCCGGATGAACCTCGGCGTGGTGCTGCTGCCCCTGCGCGTCTTCCTCGGCTTCATCTCCATCTACGCCGGCATGGGCAAGCTCTGCGACCCCGTCTTCTTCGACGGCGGTGAGCGGGGCTCCATGGTCAAGTGGCTGACCTCGCTGCACCCCTGGACGCTGGCCGAGCCGCTGCGCGACTTCGCGCTCTCCCACCCTGTCGGCGCCGGACTCAGCGTCGCCTTCCTCCAGGTCGTCGTCGGCGTCCTCACCGTCCTCGGCCTCTGGCAGCGGGTCGCCGCCTCGGTCGGCGCGCTGCTCTCCGCCGCGCTGCTGGTCACCGTGAGCTGGCGCAGCGTCGCCGCCTACGACACGCCCGACATCATCTACCTCGCGGCCTGGAGCCCGCTGATCATCGCGGGCGCTCCGGTCTACTCCCTCGACGCACGGCTCGCCGGTGAGGCCTGGCGCAGGCTCGGCCCGCGCTCGGCGATCTGGGACCTGCGCCGCCGGGTGCTGCGCCGGGGCGCCGTCGTCGCCGCCGTCGTCGTCGGTCTGACCCTGCTCGTGGGCTCCGTGCTCGGTGGCGCGGTCCGCTCCTCCGGGGTCGTCACCGTACCCGGCCCGAACAGCGACCCGACCAACCAGCTCCCCGGCTCCCCGCTCCCGCAGGAGTCGCGCGGCGGCCGGGCCTCGCAGACGCCGGAGGGCCACCGCCCCTCGCCGTCCCGGAGCACCGTCGCCACGACGCCCTCCACCGCGCCGTCCACGCCGGCCGCGGGCACCGTCCGCGAGTCCGGCCAGGTGGCCGGTGCCGGACAGCCCAGCCAGACCCAGGGCACCGGCCAGCAGGTCCCGCAACAGACGGCACCGCAGCCGCCGCCGTCCAGCAGCTCGGGCCCGTCGTCCTCCGGCTCCACTGGTACGGCCGGTGGCGCCGCCGGCGGCCCGGACGGCGGCGATTCCACCGGCGGTACCTCCGGCGGCGGGCAGAACCCCATCGGCGGCCTGCTCGGCTGAGCCGCCGGGCGGCCTTCGGCCGACGACGGAGGGGCGGTCACCGGTACGGATCCGGTGGCCGCCCCTCCTCCATGCGCGGGGTCCCGCTACTGCCCGTCGAGCTCCTTGGCGGCCTCGGTGAGGTCCTTCGCGGTGTCGATGGCCCGCCAGTAGGCGCCGTGCGGGAGCGGGTATCCGGCCAGCCTGCGCTCGCGGGCCAGCCGGGGGAACGTGGTGCGCTCGTGGTCGCCGCGGTCCGGCAGCAGTGTCGTGAAGGCCGGGGAGAAGACGTACACGCCGGCGTTGATCAGATACGGCGACGGCGGTGACTCGATGAAGTCGGTGATGTGCCCGAACGCGTCCGTCTCCACGGCACCCCAGGGGATGCGGGGACGGGCCAGGGCCAGGGTGGCGGTCGCATCGCGTTCGGCGTGGAACGCGGCCATCTCGCGCAGGGAGAAGCGCGTCCAGATGTCGCCGTTGGTGGCGTACCAGGGCTGCTCGGGGTCGGGCAGCCGGGCGGCGGCGTACTTCAGCCCGCCGCCCCGGCCCAGCGGCTCGGACTCCACGACGGTCGTCACGCGCAGCGGCAGCACCGCGGAGGCCAGCCACTCCTGCAGCACCTCGGCCAGATGACCGCACGACACCACGGCGTCGGTCACGCCCTCGGCGGCCAGCCAGGAAAGCTGATGGCCGATGATCGGAGTCCCGGTGCCCGGGATCTCGACCATCGGCTTGGGGCGGTCGTCGGTGTACGGGCGCAGCCGCGATCCCTGGCCACCCGCCAGAACCACGGCCTGCGTCGGATACGTATGCATGCCAGGCACGATATGCGGTGCCCGGAGCGGCCGGTCAGCTGAACCGGGCGACGCCCGAGGCGAAGGACGTGTCGCAGACGGGGCGCGAGAACCGGTGGGCGTGCGTGGGGCCGTACTTCTCGACGGCCGCGCGGCCCAGCGCCCTGGCGATCGACATGCAGTGCCGGGCGAGCGAGGGGCGGCCCTCGACGGAGCGCTGGAGGTCGGTCAGCGCGACGCCCGGGTCCTTCTCCTGGAGCTCCAGGAGGAGCCGGTCGCGGAGGGCGTCCTGCGGGGTGCGGGTCTTGGCGCGCTTCGAGATGTCGTGGGCCGAGGCGGTCAGGACCTGCGGCTCGGAGTTGTGCGCTGCCCACGGCACGCTGGTGACGGCGAGGGTCCCGGAGAGGACCATCACGACGGGCAGGACGAAGGCGAGGGATCGGCCGATGCGGCGCGCAGTGTGGGTCACGCAGCGAGCGTAGCGGGCGGTAATGAGGCGGCGACACTTCGTCACCCTTGAGGGGGATGGTTCGAGGATGCTTTTCGAATCGGGCGTTGACGGACGGTGCCGAAATGACCGGTGTGCCGGGGAATCCGGCACCGTACGGCCCGAACCCGGGCCTTGCCGCCCGGCGCTGCGGTCCGGCCTCGCTGTCCGGTCCCGCCGCCCGGCCCTGCTGTCCTGCCCTGCTCCGGAGCGCGCGAACGGCCCCGCACGCGGGGCGTGCGGGGCCGTTGTGGTGCGGTGGTGTGCGGGCGTCAGTCGGTGAGACGGGCACCCGTCGAGGTCGAGAAGACGTGCAGCTCGTCCGGGCGCGGCACGACGTGCAGCTTGGTGCCCTTCTCCGGGACGGCGCGGCCGCCGACGCGGACGACCAGGTCCTTGTCCTCGCCGCCGACCCGCGCGGAGCCGTAGACGAAGCCGTCGGCGCCGAGCTCCTCGACGACGTTGACCGAGACGGCCAGGCCGGCCGGGGCGTCGGCGCTGTCCTTCGAGAGGGACTTCGCGGCGGCGCCGCCGTGCTCGACGATGTCGAAGTGCTCCGGGCGGATGCCGACCGTGACGGTGGTGTCGCCCTTGTCCGCGGCGGCGGAGAGCGCCTCGCGGGAGACCGGGACGACGCTGTTGCCGAACTTCACGCCGCCGTCGGTGATCGGGACCTCGATGAGGTTCATGGCCGGGGAGCCGATGAAGCCGGCCACGAAGAGGTTCGCCGGCTTGTCGTACATGTTGCGCGGCGAGTCGACCTGCTGGAGCAGACCGTCCTTGAGGACCGCGACCCGGTCGCCCATGGTCAGGGCCTCGACCTGGTCGTGCGTGACGTACACGGTCGTGATGCCCAGGCGGCGCTGGAGCGAGGCGATCTGCGTACGGGTGGAGACACGGAGCTTGGCGTCGAGGTTCGACAGCGGCTCGTCCATGAGGAAGACCTGCGGCTCACGCACGATGGCACGGCCCATCGCGACACGCTGACGCTGACCACCGGAGAGCGCCTTCGGCTTGCGGTCCAGGTACTCGGTGAGGTCCAGCATCTTGGCGGCCTCTTCGACCTTCGCCCGGATCTCGGTCTTGTTGACCCCGGCGATCTTGAGCGCGAAGCCCATGTTGTCCGCGACGGTCATGTGCGGGTACAGCGCGTAGTTCTGGAACACCATGGCGATGTCCCGGTCCTTCGGGGGCAGGTGCGTGACATCGCGGTCACCGATGCGGATCGCGCCGCCGTTGACGTCCTCAAGACCCGCGAGCATGCGCAGGGAGGTCGACTTGCCACAACCGGAAGGACCGACGAGGACGAGGAACTCACCGTCCGCGATGTCGATCTCGAGCTGGTCCACGGCCGGCTTCGTGGAGCCGGGGTAGACGCGGGACGCCTTGTCGAACGTGACACTGGCCATGCTGGATCTTCTCCTCCACCGGCAGGAACGTGCCGGACGATCCGAGTGCGGGAGTGGTCTGGTCCACTTGAGTGAACCTTCAGCGACGCTACCTGGCCATGTGGAATCTGTCAGTAGTTCGAAGGGCGCGAAATTCTGGGACCTCGCAGGGTGCGGTGTTGGTTACACTGCTTCGGCATGCCTCCTTAGCTCAGTTGGCCAGAGCAACGCACTTGTAATGCGTAGGTCGTCGGTTCGAATCCGACAGGGGGCTCCGGGTGAACCCCGGTCCGGATGTCGTCCGGGCCGGGGTTCTTTCGTTCAGCGGGTGGGGTGGCGGGTCGGTTCGTGGCCGAGTGGGGTCAGGGCGTGCGGCGTCATGCAGCCTCGGCGGGTGCTGGTGACGAGGCCCGCCTTGCGCAGGACCGAGGCGTGCTTGCTCGCGGTGCCGATGGACACGTGGGTGCGGAGGGCCGGCTCGCCCGTCGAGCAGGGTGGGGTCAGCGCGTGGAGGATCAGGGCGCGGGTCCGGCCCAGCAGGTCGGTCAGGCCCTCGGGGGCCGTGACCGGCAGGGGGTGGCGGGCCACCGGGTAGACCAGCACCGGGGGAGGCCCGGGTTGATGAGGGTCACCGGGGACTTGGTGCAGAAGAAGGACGGGACCAGGGTGATGCCCCGGCCGTGCAGATGCAGGTCGCGGTCGCGCGGGTAGTCGGCGGTCAGTGTCGGGGACGTCCAGCGGATCGACGGCGGCAGGGTGTGCAGGAGCTGTTCGACGCCGCCCTCCAGGACGTCCCGGCTGTGCTGGGCGCGTTCGAGGTGGAACGTCTCGGCGATCAGGGGGAGCTGGGGTGCGAGCAGCTCGTGGAAGCAGGTGGTGAGGGCGTCCCGTAGCTCCTGCCGGGCGGAGTGGTCGCCCTCGGCGAGCCGGCGGGCCCATGGTGGTGGGGTGCGGCGCCGGAAATGGGGGGCGAGTTCGGTGCGGAGCCGGGCGGCCAGGGCGGCGTGGATGAGGTCGAGCGAGGTGCTGAAGCTGTCCGCGCCCGACGGGGTGAGGAAGTCGGGGAAGTCGCCCCGGCGGGGGACGAGGGTGGTCACATGGCGGACGAGGGCCCTGTGAAGTCCCTTCCGGCGCACCGGTTCCTGACGTGGCGGAGCCAGGGGCCGTACTGCGCCGGTGGCCGTGGGGACTGCAGGATGTGAAGGCTGTTGACCAATTCCCACCTGTCGTCCGGGCGGGCGGCGACCGTGGTGCGGGCCACATCGTCGGCGGTGAAGTGGATGCGCAGTCTCATCGTTCCCCCGATTGATGAACTGGACGTTTTCCCTGTGCTGCGAACTGTTGGTCCCTCGGCCGTCCTCGCTTCCATGATGTGGGCAGCTCATAAATGAGCGGTGAACGAAGAAGGGCCGCGGCCCGGACCAAGGCCGCGGTGTCGGAACAAGGGGGAAACGCATATGCGCAGGATTCGGAGCACCATCGTCACGACGGCCGCGGCGGCCGCTCTGGTCGCGGGCGGCTCGGCGCTGTCGCTCGGCGGGAGCGCCGCCGCGGCGGGGGCGGCGGCCACGATCCACGGCTGTCCGTCCGGGGCGGTCTGCCTCTACCCGAACGGCAGCTGGGCCAACGACAAGCCCACGTACATCTTCTACTCCCACGGTGCCCACAAGATCTACAACCAGCTCGGCACCAAGCGGATCTACAACCACCAGACCGGCGGCGCCACCGCCCGTAACTGCTACGACGCCGCCGGTACGAACTGCGGCGGGTACCAGCAGGCCAACACGTACGCCGACTACAACTACACCCCGTACAACTCCATCCGGCTCGTCAAATGAGGGATTCTCGCCACGTCGGTGATTCGGTGAGTTGCTGAGCCGATGAGTGGGTGATTCGGTGAGGTGAGTCGAAAGGGCTTGCGGGGAATTGAATCGGGGTTCGAAAGGACCGCATTCCCCGCAAGCTCTTTCCGGCTGTCAGCGGAACCGGCCGAAGCGTTCCGTGACGACCGGCAGCCGGTCCGCGGCCAGGGCGTGGGCGGCGGCCCGGGGGGTGGTGTCCTCGGCCTCGGCGCGGGCCAGGACCAGGTCGACCAGGGCGCGCATCGACCGGCGGGTGTGCGCGAACGCCTCGTCGGCGTCGGCGCCGATGTCGCCGAACAGGGTCCACCACCACCAGGCGTTCGTACCGGAGTTGACGACGACGTCCGGCAGTACGGTGATGCCGCGGGCGGTCAGCAGCGTCTCCGCCTCGGGCACCACCGGCATGTTGGCGGCCTCGACGATCCAACGGGCGGTGATGCCCGCCTGGTTGGCGGCGTCCACGGCGTACGAGACGGCGGCGGGCACCAGTACCTCGGCGTCGGCGGTCAGCCAGGCGTCGGCCGGGAGTTCGCGGTCCTCGGCGCGGAGTGCGGCGCGGTCGACGGTGCCGTGGCCGTCGCGGGCGGCGAGCAGCGCCTCGACGTCCAGGCCGTCCGGGTTGGCGATGGTGCCCTTGATGTCGGCGACCGCGACGACGCGCAGCCCGGCGCGGGCCAGGAAGCGGGCGGTGGCGCCGCCCATGGTGCCGAGGCCCTGCACCGCGACGCGGGTGCCCCGGTGGGCGACGCCGGCCCGGTCCAGTGCGGTGAGCACCGATTCGGCGACTCCGCAGCCGCCCACCAGCTCGTCCAGGCCGATGCCGTCCACCTCGATGGCGAACGCGTCGGCGAGGCGCCGCCGGGCGGCCTCCTCGTCGTCCAGGAGTGGGTAGACCGCCTGGATGGAGGAGACCAGGCCCGCTTCGGCGGCGGCCCGGTCGACCAGGTCCTGGGTGAGGCCGAGGTCTTCGCCGGTGGTCCAGAACTGTTCGATGTAGGGGCGTACGGCGCGCAGATAGCGGACGAGGACGCCGTAGGCGGCGGGGTCGCGGGGGTCGCAGTCGATGCCGCCCTTGGCGCCGCCCAGCGGGATGTAGCGGCCCTGCGGGTCGTAGTGCAGCACCTCCTTCATCGTCATGCCGCGGGCCAGTCCGGCGACTTCCTCCAGGGTGCAGCCGGCGCGCATCCGCAGGCCGCCGCTGGAGACGCCGCGCACCAGGCGGTCGATGACCAGGTGCCCCTGGTGTCCGGTCTCCTGGTCGGTCCAGGTGAGGGAGATCAGGGGAGTGGTGGGGTCAGTGATGGTGGCGGGGGAGGGGGAGGTGGTCATCGGGGAGCTCCTGGGGGACGGTGATGAGGGTGGGGCCCGGGGTGTCCAGGGCCCGGCGCAGTGCTTCGGCGAGCGCCTCGGGCGAGTCGGCGCGTACGCCGTGGCCGCCGTAGGCGCGGGCCAGGGCGGGCAGGTCGACCGGGGGCAGGTCGACCGCGGTGGGGCGGTCGCCGCGGGACACCATCTCGTCGCGGATCTCGCCGTAGCCGCCGTTGTCGAAGACCACGACGGGCAGCGGGAGCCGCAGCTGTACGGCGGTGGCCAGCTCCTGTACGGAGAACTGGAGGCCGCCGTCGCCGCTCAGTGCGACGACCGGCCGGGCCGGGTCCGCGGTCTTGGCGCCGATGGCGGCGGGCAGCGCGTAGCCGAGCGTGCCGAAGCCCGTCGGGTGCAGATAGCGGCCCTCCGGGCCGACGGGAAGGTGCGGGATCGCGCCGTAGTAGCAGCACTGGGCGCTGTCGGAGGTGAGCACCGTGTCCGCGGGGAGCACCGACCTGATCGCCGCCAGGTACGGCAGCAGCCGCGCGTCCTCGCTCCGGGTCCCGGCGTCCCGTTCGGTGCGCAGCGCGGCGACGGTCCGGTGCGCGTCGGGGCGCGGACCGCCGGTTCCGGGGCGGGCGGCGAGGAGCGAGCGCAGGGTGTGACGGGCGTCGCCGACCAGGGGGATGTCGGCGGGCGGTCCCGCGTACATCTGGGCGGGGTCGATGTCGGCCCGGATCAGGGTGCCGCCGAACGCGGGCAGGGGCTCCCAGAGGTCGGACTCGGCGAGTTCGGTGCCGACGGCGAGCACCACGTCGCACCCGGCCAGCCAGTTCCGGACCGCCGGGCTGTGCAGCGAGACGCCGAGCGACAGCGGGTGGGTCTCCGCGACGATCCCCTTGCCGTTGGCCGAGGTCACCACCGGGGCGCCCAGCTCCTCGGCCAGCCGCAGGCATGCGGCGGCGGCCGTGCGCGCCCCGCCGCCGAGCACGATCGCGGGCCGGGCGGCCGAGCGCAGTGCCCCGGCGGCGGCCGAGAGCGCCTCCGGGTCCGCCATGGCGGGGGTGGTCGGCGGGGCATTGCGTACCGGCCCGGCCGGTTCCACGGCGGTGAGCAGGTCCAGGGGGATCTCGATGTGCACGGGGCGGGGGCGCCGCGTACGGAAGAGGGTGAAGGCGCGGGCGACCGCCACGCCGATCTCCTCGACCGAGGAGACCCGGTGGCTGAGGGCCGCGACGCCCCGCAGTGCCTCGGTCTGGCTGCGGGACTCGTGCAGCAGGCCGGTCGACTGCCGGGGGTGGCGCAGCGGCATGCCGGGCGAGACGACGAGCAGCGGGACGCTGTCGGAGTACGCCTGGCCGACGGCGGCCGCGATGTTCAGCAGGGCCGGGCCGGTGGTGGTGAGCGCGACGCCGGGCCGGCCGCTGACCCGGGCGTAGGCGTCGGCGGCGTAGCCCGCGCCCTGTTCGTGGCGGGGGTTGAGGTGGTCGATGCGGTGGTCGGCCAGGTGCCGGTAGATCTCCAGGTTGTGGGTGCCGGGGATGCCGAAGGCCTGGGTCACGCCGTGTGCGGCGAGCGCCCGCACCAGGGCCTCCCCGCCGGTGAGCCCGTCCCGTGGGGGCCGGTCGGGGGTGGGCGGGGGCGGTTCCGGCATGGCGTCTCCAGGCACTGCACAGGCTCCTTACTGAATGAACAGTCAGTATTGAGAGTGTGGATCGGCCCTGTCAATGTGCGAGGATACTGAACCTTTGTTCAGTTGTAGGGGTGGGGAAGGGGAGGGGAGTGTGGGGCGGCCGCCGGGTGCGTGGACGAGGGCGGTGACCCCGCAGGGGCACCGCCCTCGTCCTGCGTGCGGGCGGTTGCTCAGTGCCGCCCGGCCAGCCGGTCCGCGGCCGTCGCCACCGGGTCCGTACCGGCCCGCGGCGAGGTCAGTTCGCGGCGGTCGGCGGCGCGGTAGGCCGCGTACATGCCGTGGACGCCGAGCCAGCGGAAGGGTTCCGGCTCCCAGCGGCGGACCTTGTGGCCGACCCAGGGGAGGGCGGTCAGCTCGGTGGGACCCGACTGGCCGGAGTCCTGCTGGATCAGGTCGCGCAGGGTGCGGGCGGCGAGATTGGTGGTGGCGACGCCCGAGCCGACGTAACCGCCCGCCCAGCCGAGCCCGGTGGAACGGTCCAGGGTGACCGTGGCGCACCAGTCGCGGGGGACGCCGAGGACACCGGACCAGGCGTGGTCGATGCGGGCGCCCGCGGTGGCCGGGAAGAAGCGGACGAGGATGTCGCGCAGGGCCTCGATGGTGGCGGGCTGGGTGCGTCCGTCGTTGTCGGTGCCGGAGCCGAAGCGGTACGGAACACCCCGTCCGCCGAGCGCGATGCGGTCGTCGGCGGTGCGCTGGGCGTACATGTAGGCGTGGGCCATGTCGCCGAGGGTCTCGCGGCCGTCCCAGCCGATGGTGTCCCAGACCGACTCGGGGAGCGGCTCGGTGGCGATCATCGAGGAGTTCATGGGGAGCCAGGTGCGCCGCTGGCCCTTGAGGTTCGCGGTGAAGCCCTCGGTGCAGCGCAGGATGTACGGGGCGCGGACGGTCCCGTACGGGGTGTGCGCGTGCTTGGGCTTGATCTCGGTCACGGGGGTCGACTCGTGGATGGTGACGCCGAGCGCCTCGACGGTGGCGGCGAGCCCCTGGACGAGTTTGACCGGGTGCAGCCGGGCGCCGTGCGGGGTCCAGGTCGAGCCGACGGCTCCGGTGACGTTGACGCGTTCGCAGGTCTCCCGGGCGCCGCGCAGCACGCGGTCGGTCTCGCCGAAGGCGATCTCCACGGAGTGGAAGTCCTTGAGCCTGGCCAGCTGGGCGGGGGTGTAGGCGACTTCGAGGACGCCGCCCCGGTGGATGTCGGCGTCGATGTTCTCCTCGGCGGCCACCCGTACGACCTCGTCGACCGTCTCGTTCATCGCCTGCTGGAGCCGGACGGCGGCTTCGTGGCCGTGGAGCTTCGCGTAGCGGTCGCGGCCCGCGATGCCGTTGTACAGCCAGCCGCCGTTGCGCCCGGAGGCGCCGTAGCCGCAGAACTTGGCTTCGAGGACGGTGATGTTGAGGAAGGGGACGGCCTTCTTGAGGTAGTAGGCGGTCCACAGCCCGGTGTATCCGCCGCCGACGATGCAGATGTCGGCGGTCGCGTCGCCGGGCAGGGGTTCCCGGGCGAGGGGAGTGCCTCGGTCCGCGTACCAGAACGATATGCCGCCGTTGACGGTGCTGACGGTGCTCATGTTGCCCCTGCTTTGTCCGGTGTGAAGCCCTGGGTGAGGTCTGGGTGGAGCGCTGTGCGGGTCCCGTGCGGGGCGGGGCCCTGTTCTCTCTGGGGCGGGACGTTACTGCGCGACAGGCGTTCTCGTCCTGTGCCGGGACCGGGAACCGGGCCGGGGCCGGGAACGGGAACGGGGCCGGGCCAGCGGATAGCAGGCGAGGCCGATGAGCACGGCGGTGAAGTGGCCGACGTCGGTGAAGGTGCGGCCGGTGACGAGGGGGATGCCGTAGAAGACGAGGACGGCGAAGAGGTACACGTACTGCCAGGGTGCCGGGACGCGGTACGTGAGGACGGCGGCGACCCCCGCGAGCGCGTAACTGACACCGACATCCAGGGTGTTGGCGGCCGACGGCGCCATGTGCCCGTGCCGGATCGCCCAGGCCAGGACGCCCTCGCCGGCGAGCGTGGCGAGGACGTGCGCCAGGACGACGACGGCGAACCAGCGCAGGGTGCCGAGCCAGCGCTCGGCGGGGGCGTGGAAGACGGTGTACAGGACGGCGTACGGGAACCAGAGGCCGCCGTCGATCCAGAAGGCGCTGGCGATCAGGACGCGTACGGGGTCCTGGGAGAGTTCATGGATATTGGTCGAGCGCTGGCGCAGGAAGTCCTCTTCGAAGTCCGGTGACATCTGGTGGACGATGACCGTGGTGACGAAGAGCGCGGCCAGCCAGATGTAGGTGCCGGGTGCGCTGCGGATCCAGTAGCCGGCGCTGCGGAGCCACGAGCCGGCGGTGGTGCGGTGCCGGGTGGGCGGTGCGGGGCTGCTCGGAGTCATAACCGATTGACGCACGGCCCTACGATCGTCGGCGTGATCGACATTCCGGAGGGGCTCATCGCCACCCAGTCCAAGTACAACGGCGCCGCCGGGCGGGCATTCCTGGCGGCGTTGCCGGGGCGGGCCGCCGAGTTCCTGGAGCGGTGGGGGCTGCGGCGGGATGGCGGGGCGTTCCACGGGGTGTGTGCGCTGGTGCTCCCGGTGGTGCGGGTGGCGGACGACCGTCGGGCGGCGCTGAAGCTCCAACTGGTGGACGAGGAGACGGCGGGCGAGCCGGTCGCGCTGCGGGTGTGGGGTGAGGCGGGCGCGGGGGCGGTGGGTCTGCTGGACCACGATGCCGCGACGGGGACGCTGCTGCTGGAGCGGCTGGACGGGCACCGCTCGCTGGAGGCGGTGGCGGACGTGCGCGAGGCGACGGGGATCCTGGCCGGGCTGCTGGCCC
The DNA here is from genome assembly GCF_900091725.1 of Streptomyces sp. DvalAA-43. Classification (GTDB taxonomy): domain Bacteria; phylum Actinomycetota; class Actinomycetes; order Streptomycetales; family Streptomycetaceae; genus Streptomyces; species Streptomyces pulveraceus. The sequence goes on from NZ_FMBW01000031.1 coordinate 143,702, forward strand.
GGCTGACGTCCGTACCCGCCCCGCCGGACAGCGGGCTGCGGGGGCTGGGCGACCTGGCGGAACGGATGCTGGCGGCGGCGCCGGGGGCGGTGGCGGAGCTGGCCGACGCGGCGGAGGCGCGGCTGCTCGCCGACTGCGCGGCGGCGGTGCGGGAGGTCGCGGGGGAGCCGGGGGACCGGTTGCTGCACTGGGACCTGCACTACGGCAACGTGCTGGCCGACGGGGCGGGCCGGTGGGTGGCCATCGACCCGAAGCCGCTGGCCGGCGATCCGGGCTTCGAGCTGCTGCCGGCCCTGGTCAACCGGTTCGACCCGGCGGCGGTCCGGTGGCGGTTCGACCTGCTGACGGGTGCGCCGGGCCTGGACCGGGAGCGGGCGCTGGCCTGGACGCTGGGGCGGGTGCTGCAGAACGCGCTGTGGGACGTGGCGGACGGCCGGCGGCGGCTGGACCCGAACCAGGCGGAGATCGCACGGCAGTTGCTGGGGCGGGGCTGACGGGGCGCGATTCCGTCGAGGCCGGGGCGAGGTTCCGCTTCGGGACCGGGTGCGATGCGCTCCGTGACGGGCGTGGGTGCGATGCCTTCCGCGACCCGCGGGGGCGGGGCGGTCGGCCCGGGGAAACCGCCTTGCGGCCCGTGCGGGCGGCAGGGATGCTGGCCCGCCGGAGGCGATGACGATGACCGGTGTGGTGCTGAAGCTGTCGGTACGCGATCTGGTGGCCGCGGACCTCGCGTCGTGCGGGTGGGCCGGGTCCGGACACCATCTGGCCGGTGTCGCACGGCAGTTGGAGCGTGTCCGGCTCGGCGAGGTGGACTACCTCGCGGTCTGCTCCGTGGCGGACATTCCCGTGGCGAAGGGCGGCGTCGACTACCGGGTCGAGGAGGGCGCCGGAACCCTGTGGCAGCTGGCGGTCCATCCCGCCCTGCAGTCGTGCGGGATCGGCACCCTCCTCGTCGGGGCCGCGGAGCTCCGGATCAGGAAGCGCGGTCTGCGCCGGGCCGAACTCGGTGTGGAGGAGTCCAACCCCCGGGCGCGGGCGCTGTACGAACGACTGGGCTATGTCGCCTACGACCGCCGGCCCGACGCGTGGGACGAGCAGGCCCCGGACGGATCGCTGCGCCGCCACGAAACGATGTGCACGCTGATGCGCAAGGAGCTCCCGGGCCCGGGACGCCCTTGAGGGGGCGTTGTCAGTGGCATGGGCCACGATGGGGGCATGGCGCGCAGCAACAGCAGGAAGACGGACACCATCGCGACGGCTCGGCGGCCGGAGGTGCGGCTCCCACCCCTCGTTCCGTACGACGGCGAGGGCCTGGAGCCGGACGGGGACTACGACGGAGTCCGGTTCGAGGGCACGGATCTGGCGGACGAGTCGGGTCCGGGTGCCCGGTTCATGGACTGCGCCCTGGACGGCTGCGCGCTCGACCGCGCGGAGCTGATCAGGGCCCGCTTCATCGACTCGGTGCTGACGGGCGTACGGGGCGTGGGCACCGATCTCGCGGGGGCCTCGCTGCGCGACGTGGAGGTGGTGGACGCCCGGCTGGGCGGGGTGCAGCTGCACGGCGCGGTGCTGGAGCGGGTGCTCGTGCGCGGCGGCAAGATCGACTACCTGAATCTGCGCAAGGCCCGGCTCAAGGACGTGGTGTTCGAGGGCTGTGTGCTGTCCGAGCCGGATTTCGGTGACGCGCAGCTGGTGCGGGTGGAGTTCCGTGACTGTGTGCTGAAGCGGGCCGACTTCAGCTCGGTGCGGATGGAGTCGGTGGATCTGCGCGCGGTCGCGGAGCTGGACATCGCGCGTGGGGTGGAGCGGCTGTCGGGTGCGGTGATCAGCCCGGCACAGCTGATGGAGCTGGCGCCGGCGTTCGCGGCGCAGATCGGGGTGCGCGTGGAGGCATAGGGCCTTTCGCGCGGACCGGGGCCCGGGGGCCCGGGGCCGGTCGGGGTCGGATACGGCGGAAGTCAGATACGGGGGAAGCGGGCCTGGAGGTCCCAGATCACGGGGTTGTCGGCGAGACCTTCGTGCATGTCGGCGAGGTCGGCGATCAGATCGTGCAGGAAGTCGCGGGCCTCGCGGCGCAGCAGCGAGTGGCTGAAGGTGAGCGGGGGCTCCTCGCCGGGCATCCAGTCCGCTTCCACGTCGACCCAGCCGAAGCGGCGCTCGAAGAGCATCCGGTCGGACGATTCGGTGAAGTCCAGCTCGGCGAACTGCCTGCGGTGCGAGCGGTTGCCGCGCGGGTCCTGGTCGATCTGCTCGACGATGTCGCACAGCGCCCACGCGAAGTCGAGCACCGGCACCCATCCCCAGGCTGTGGATACCTCGCGGTCCTCCTTGGTGTCCGCGAGGTAGACGTCCCCGGAGAACAGATCGTGCCGCAGGGCGTGGACGTCCGCGCGGCGGTAGTCGGTCTGCGGGGGATCGGGGAAACGTCGGGAGAGGGAGTAGCCGATGTCGAGCACGCTTCGATGGTGTCATGCCCGCAGGGGCCCCGGCGCCGGGGCGGCCGGAGGCCGGGCCCGGACCCTCCGCCCCTGCGGCAGTGGGCGCCTACGGCAGCAGTCGCTGTTCCTTGGCGACGGCGACGGCGCCCGCGCGGGTGTCGACGCCGAGCTTGTCGTAGATCCGCCCGAGGTGGGTCTTGACCGTGGCCTCGCTGATGAACAGGGCGCGGGCGATGTCGCGGTTGCCCAGGCCCTGGGAGAGCTGGGCCAGGATGTCGAGCTCGCGGTCGGTGAGGGTGGGCAGGGGCTTGCGCATCCGGGCCATGACGCGGCTGGCCACCGGCGGGGAGAGCGTCGTACGGCCCTGGGCGGCCGAGCGGATCGCGGCGAAGAGCTCCTCGGGGCGCTCGGCCTTCAGCAGATAGCCGGTGGCGCCCGCCTCGATGGCCCGGGTGATGTCGGCGTCCGTGTCGTACGTGGTGAGGACCAGCACATGGACGCCGGTGGCGGCGATCCGGCGGGTGGCCTCGACACCGTCGATGCCCTCGCCGAGCTGGAGGTCCATCAGGACGACGTCCGGGGTGAGCTTGGCGGCCAGGGCGACGGCCTCCTCGCCGCTGCCGGCCTCGCCGACCACCTCGATGTCCGGTTCGCTGCCGAGGAGGGCGAGCAGACCGGCGCGTACGACGACGTGGTCGTCGCAGAGCAGGATGCGTACGGGCGGCGTCGCGGTCATGCGGGCTCCTCCGGGGCGGGCGGCGGGGCGGCGGTGGGGGTGAGGGGAACGGCGGCGGACAGCACCGTACCCTCGCCCGGTGCCGACTCGATCGTCAGCGTGCCGCCGAGCTGGTGCAGCCGGGCGCGGATCGCGGGCAGCCCGTGACCGCGCACGCTGCCGGTGGTCCGGGCGGCCCCGGTGGGGGTGAAGCCCTGTCCGTTGTCGGCGACGTCCAGGACGACCCGGTCGTCGAGATGGGTCAGGGTCAGCGCCGCCTCCGTCGCGTGCGCGTGCTCCTTCACATTGGCCAGGGCGCCCTGGGCGATGCGCAGCAGTGCGGACTGCACCCGGTCGGGCAGCGCGGGGTGCCCTTCCCCCTCCACATGGCAGCGGACGGTGAGCCGCCCCTGTGCCTGTGCCGTCTCGCGGGCGGCCAGTGCGTGCAGGGCCGCCTCCAGGCCGCCGCCCTCGGCGAGGTCGGCCGGTGCCAGGTCGTGGACGAAGCGGCGGGCCTCGGCGAGGTTGCGCTCCGCGATGCCGGTGGCGGTACGGACGTGGCGGCGGGCGGTCGCCGGGTCGGCGTCCCAGGTGCGGTCGGCGGCCTGGAGCAGCATCTGCTGGCTGGACAGGCCCTGGGCGAGGGTGTCGTGGATCTCCATGGAGAGCCGCTGGCGTTCGGCGAGGGTGCCCTCGCGGCGCTCGGTGGCGGCCAGTTCGCGGCGGGTGCGCAGCAGGTCGTCGATGAGTTCGCGCTGCCGCTCGGACAGTTCGCGCTGGCGCCCGGCCTGACGCCGCATATGGACGAAGACCGCCGTCGCGACCGCTGCCACGGCGGGCGGGGCGAGTACCAGATTCGGGTCGAAGCCCTCGGCCAGCCGCAGTTGCGCGGCGACGACGAACAGCGTGAGCAGGGCGACGAGCGCGAGCGCGGCGCGCGGCGGGAGGATGCGCAGCCCGGTGAAGAAGAGCGGCACCGCGCACCACGCGAAGCTCGGCGCGAGGACGACCAGCACCATCCACACGGCGACCAGCACCCCCAGCCACACCAGCGAGCGCGGGGTCGGACGCGAGCCGAGCACCGGCCCGAGCACGTACAGCACGGCGAGGGCGACGGAGAGCGCGATGATCCACGGGGTGCGGGCCTCGCCGGGGTGGCGCAGCAGGAAGCGGGTGAGCGAGGCGCCGAGCAGCAGGAAGAACGCGGCGTGCATCAGCAGCGTGAGCCACCGGGCGTCCGGATCGCCGGGCGCTCCTTCCGTACCGGGGCCGGGCGTTCGTCCCTCGCCAGAGGGCGTCCCTCCCGTGCCGGGGCCGGGCGTCCCTTCCGTGCCAGAGGGCGTCCCTCCCGCGTCGGGGCCGGATGCCGGCGGGGTCCGGTGCTTCACCTCGTACCTCGCTCCTCACCATCAGCGGCGCCGCTGACCTGCACGGACGGATCCATGGTCACCCCGGATGACCACGCCCGCATCAACCGATCGGCTGATGGGGACGTCGACCGTCCCGCGTGCGGTGTCGAGCCGGTCCGTCGACCGTACGGGGCCGGACGCGGCCGGAGGATCGATGACAGAGCCGAACACGCTCGTCCACCCCGCTGAGGAGTTCACCCCCATGAAGAAGCTGTCGCTGCGCACCCGTGTCCTGACCGGTGCCGTCGTCGTCGCCCTCGGCGCCGGGACCTTCGGCGCGATGTCCGCCAGCGCCTCGACCCCGGCCGCCGCGCCCGCCGCCGCCGTCAAGGCCGACGCCGCGAACCGCAACCTCCAGCAGACCACCCACCTGACGCTGGCCGCCGCCACCAAGGCCGCCCAGGCCGCCCTCGACGCCGCGAAGAAGGAGAACCAGCGCGTCTCCGTCGCCGTCGTCGACCGCAACGGCAACACCGTCCTCACTCTGCGCGGCGACGGCGCGGGCCCGCAGGCCTACGAGTCCGCCGTGAAGAAGGCGTACACCGCGGTCTCCTGGAACGCCCCCACCTCCGAGCTGGCCCAGCGCCTGACGAACGCCCCCACCCTGAAGGACATCCCCGGCACCCTGTTCCTCGCGGGCGGCGCCCCGGTGCAGGTCAAGGGCGCCCCGATCGCGGGCATCGGCGTGGCCGGCGCCCCGAGCGGCGACCTCGACGAGAAGTTCGCCCAGGCCGGCGTCGCCTCCCTCACCAAGTAACGACCCCGCCCGGCACCGGCCGGGCCGAGCGACAGGAGTACGACATGAACGCCCTCGATCGACAACTGCTCGACGCCGCACGCACCGGCGACACCGACCGGGTGCGGACCGCGATCGAGGGCGGAGCCCGGCCGGACTGCCGTGACGAGGAGCTGCGCACCCCGCTGCTCCTCGCCGTCCACGGCGACCACGTCGAGGCCGCCCGGCTGCTGGTCGCGGCCGGCGCCGACCCCGACGCGCAGGACAGGCGCGAGGAGAGCCCCTGGCTGGCGACCGGGGTCACCGGCAGCGTCCCGATGCTGCACGTCCTGCTGCCGGCGGGCCCCGATCTGAAGCTCCGCAACCGTTTCGGCGGCATCGCGCTGATCCCGGCGAGCGAGCGCGGCCACGCCGCCTACGTACGGGAGCTGCTGAGGGTCACCGACATCGACGTCGACCACGTCAACCGGCTCGGCTGGACGGCCCTGCTGGAGGCCGTGATCCTCGGCGACGGCGGCCGGGCCCACCAGGAGGTCATCGAGCTCCTGCTCGCGGCCGGTGCACGGGCGGACCTGCCGGACGGCGAGGGGACGACGGCGCTGGAACACGCGGAGCGCCGCGGCTTCGCGCGGATCGCCGCGCTGCTGCGGGACGCCCGGTGAGCGCGCGCCGCGCGGTGTCGGCGCTCGCCGCGGCGCTGGTCCTCGCGGGCTGCGCGGCCGGTACGCCCGCCGGTCCGGCCGCGTCCCGTACGCACTCCGGCGCACCGGCGGCCCCGGCCCCGTCCCCCTCGGCGGGCAGGGCCGCCCCGCACGGCACCCTCCTCGTCGCGGACTTCGGCGGCGACACCGTGACGTTCGTCGACCCGGACCCCGGCCAGGACCGGCACACCCTCGGCTCCGTCGAGGTCGGCACCGCCCCCTACGGCCTCGTCGTCGACGGCGAGGGGCTGGCCTGGGTGGCGACCGCCGAGGGGGTCGCGGTCGTCGACACGGCGAAGCGCACCCGCCTGGCCCGGATTCCGTACAGGACGCGGACCGGGCCGGTCACGACCGGTGAGTACCGGGGCGGCGGCATGGGGATCGCCCTGGCCCCGGACGGCCGGCACGTCTACGTCGGCGTCCATGTGCCCGGCCGCGACGGCGTGCTGGAGATCGTCGACACCGCGACCCGCGAGGTGACCGGCACGGTGCCGGTCGGCCGCCGCCCCTTCGACGTGGACGTCTCGCCGGACGGCACCGAGGTGTACGTCACCGGCCACGACTCCTTCGACGTCACGGCGGTGGACCCGGCGACGCGCGGGACCCGGCGCTTCGAGGTCGCCCCGTACGGCACCGAGGGCGGCCTCGGCTCCTGGCTGAAGCCGCACCACGCCGTCGTACGCCCCGCCGACGGCAAGCTGTTGCTGCCGTTCGAGGGCGAACGGCTCGTCGTCCTCGATCCGCGCACCGGGCGGAGCACCGTCGAGCCGATGACCGCCGACACCCACCAGCACGGCGCGACGCTCGCCCCCGACGGCACCCTGCTCGTCGTCGGCACCGGCCCGATCCTCTCCGAGGACCGGGGCCCCTCCCTGACCATCCGCACCCCCGGGGGCGCCGAGCGCGTCGTACCGCTGGACGGGCCGCACGAGGACGTCGCGGTCTCCGACGACGGCCGTACCGCGTACGTCACGGAGGGCTTCACCCGCGACGGGTACGGCAACGGCATCACCGTCGTCGATCTCACGGGCGCGAAGCGGCCGTTCGAGGTGGTCGCGGGCGCCCGCCCGCTGGGGATCGCCGTCCTCTGAGCCGCAATCCCGCCAACCGGGCATTCCGCCCCTAGGATCGCCGGTGTGGATCAGCGAACACCTGTACCCAGTGTGGATCGGCGAACACCTGTGCCTGGCCCGGATCGGCGAACACCCTTACGCCGCACGGCCCGCGTCGCCGCTCTCCTCCTGCTGGTGCTGACGACGTCCACCGGCTGCACCGGCGGTGTCGAGGGCAGACCCGGCGCCTCCGGTCTGCGCGACCCGTACTTCCCGAAGCTCGGCAACGGCGGCTACGACGTCACGCACTACGACCTCGCGCTCGACGTCGACCCGGCCGCCCGCCGGCTGCGCGGCACCGCCACGATCACCGCGCGCGCCACCCAGGACCTGAGCGCCTTCGATCTCGACCTGGCCGGACTCGCCGTGGACTCCGTGACCGTGGGCGGCCGCCCCGCCGCGGTCAACCGGGCGGGGCACGAACTGACGCTCCGTCCCGACGCCGGGGTCCATCTGCGCAGGGGCGGGACCTTCCGCACGGTGGTCCGCTACTCGGGGTCCCCGCGGACCCTCACCGATCCCGACGGGTCGAAGGAGGGCTGGCTGACGACCGCGGACGGCGCGGTCGCGCTCGGCGAGCCGGCCGGCTCGATGGCATGGTTCCCCGGCAACAACCACCCGAGCGACAAGGCGTCGTACGACATCGCGGTCACCGTCCCCGAGGGGCTGACGGCGGTGTCCAACGGCGAGCTGACCTCCCGGCGCACCACGGGCGCCACCACCACGTACCACTGGCATGTCGCCGAACCGATGGCGAGCTATCTCGCGACCGTCGCCATCGGCCGCTTCGACACGAAGGCGTCGACGATGGCGGGCGGGATCAAGGTGTTCACCGCCGCGGACACGACGGTGGCGGCGGACAGCGCGCGGATCCTCGCCCGGGTCCCCGAGGTCGTGCGGTGGGAGGCGGACCGGTTCGGCCCGTACCCCTTCTCCGCCACGGGCGCGATCGTCGAGCGCTCCGGGGACGCCGGCTACGCGCTGGAGACCCAGAACCGGCCCTTCTTTTCCGGGCCGCCGGACGCCCGGCTGCTCGTCCACGAGATGGCCCATCAGTGGTTCGGGGACTCCGTCACGCCCGAGAGCTGGCGGGACATGTGGCTCAACGAGGGCTTCGCGACCTACGCGGACTGGCTGTGGGGGGAAGACAAGGAGGGCAAGCCGGTCCAGGGCCGGTTCGACGCCGCCTTCGCGAACGACGCCAACTGGGCCTTCCCGCCGGCCGATCCGCCGACGGCCGCGGACATCTCGCAGGCGCCGGTGTACGGGCGCGGGGCGATGGTCATCCACAGGATCCGCCAGGCTGTGGACGACGACCAGCGCTTCTACGCGCTCATCAGGGGCTGGACGAAGGCCCACCGGCACGGCAACGCGTCGACCGCCGACTTCACCGCCTATGTGGAGAAGGCGACCGGCAAGGACCTGACGGAGCTGTGGAAGACCTGGCTGTACGGCAGGAGCCGGCCCGCCTCGAAGGGCTGACCGGCTCCCGTCGGAGTACCGCTGAGCGGACTACTTCACATTGACGCCGTTCCAGGCGGCGTCGACGGACGCGAGCTCGGCGCTGTCCGCCCCGTACAGGTCGGTCGCCGCCTTCTCGGTCGCCTCACGGGCGCCCGCGTAGTCGGTGGACGACGTCATGTACTCGGTGAGGGCCTTGTACCAGACCTGGATGGCCTTGTCCCGGCCGATGCCCGTGACGGTCGAGCCGTCGGAGGTCGGGGAGTCGTAGTCGACCCCGTTGATGGTCTTCGCGCCGCTGCCCTCGGACAGCAGGTAGAAGAAGTGGTTGGCGACACCGGAGGAGTAGTGCACGTCGAGGTCGCCGACGCTGCTGTCCCAGTAGTCGGCCGAGCCGCCGTCCTTGCTCGGCTGGTCCATGTAGCGCAGCGGGGAGCCGTCGCCGTTGATGTCGATCTTCTCGCCGATGAGGTAGTCGCCGACGTCGGTGCTGTTGTTCGCGGCGAACTCGACCGAGGTGCCGATGATGTCGCTGGTCGCCTCGTTCAGGCCGCCGGACTCGCCGTAGTAGTCGAGGTTGGCGGTGGACGCGGTCAGGCCGTGGCTCATCTCGTGGCCCGCGACGTCGAGGGCGGTCAGCGCGCTCTTGTTGTCGGCGCCGTCGCCGTACGTCATGCAGAAGCAGCTGTCGTCCCAGAAGGCGTTGACGTACGCGTCGCCGTAGTGGACCCGCGAGTACGCGGCCTTGCCGTCACCGGCGATGCCGTCGCGGCCGAACGCCGACTTGTAGTAGTCCCAGGTCTGCGCGGCGCCGTAGGCGGCGTCGACCGCGGCGGTCTGGCGGTCGTTGCCGGTGCCGTCGCCCCAGGTGTCGTCGTCGTCGGTGACGAGGTCGCCGGTGCCGTTCTCGCCCTGGTTGAGGTCGTACGTCTTGTGGCCGCCGCGGTCGCCGTCGACCAGCTCGAAGCCGGAGCCGGACGCGGTGGTCGACAGCTGGACCTCGCCGCTGTACTGGCTGTTGCCGACGCCGGTCTCGACCGCCTCGTAGCTCTGGAGCTTCTTGCCGGTGATCGCGTCGGTGATGGTGTGCACCCGGCTCGGCGTGCCGTCCTTCTGCACCCCGGTCTTCACGGTCTCCAGGGCGAGGACGGGCTTGCCGGAGACCGCCCAGACCACCTTGCGGGCGGCGGCCGCGGTCTTGATCTTCGGCGTCGTGGACGGCACGGATATCCGGGCCTTGGTCGCCTTGGTGACGCCCTTGAGCTTTCCGCCGGGGGCGGTGTGGGTGACGAGGTCGCCGCCGAGCACGGGCAGGCCGTCGTAGGTGCGCTCGTAGCGGGTGTGGACGGTGCCGTCGGCGTCCTTGATCACATCACGGACGATCAGCTTCTCCTTGCCGCCGAGCCCGAGCGAGTCGGCGGTCGAAGCGACCTCGCTCTGCGCGGACTTGATGGCGGCGCTGCGCTGGGAGGCCTTGTTCGCGCTGAAGGGGACGACGCTGTGAGTGGCGGAGGGGCCGTCATTGCCGTTGTCGGGCACGGCGTTCGCCGCACCGGTCTGCAGGCCGACGACGACCATCGCGGCCACGGCGGCCAGGGCTGCGGCGCGACGGGTGTTCATGTGGGGGGTCATGCGCTCTCCGTTGCTCGTTCCGTGGGGGGTTACGAGCCGAGAGCGTGCCACCGAATGAGCAAGATTGACGGAGCACTAACAAATACCTCACATTTATTTGACCACTTCTTGTCCGAATGGAATACACATCTGTTCGTTAATCGGCGGGAGTTGGGAGTAAATGCCCGGTGACTTCACATACGGGATGCTCTGCGGAGGCGCAGGCGGCGTGCGTGCTCCTGATCGCGCATCTGCTCGGCCATGCACGTGTGCGGCCGTGCGCACGCTCGGCCGCACACGTGCTCGGGCCGCGCACACGCACAAGCCCCCGGCCGCAGGCGGCGGCCGGGGGCTGGGAGGGGCTGTGTGCCCGTGCGTCAGAGGTTGACGCCGAAGTCCTGGGCGATGCCGCGCAGACCGGAGGCGTAACCCTGGCCGACCGCGCGGAACTTCCACTCCGCGCCGTTGCGGTACAGCTCGCCGAAGACCATGGCGGTCTCGGTGGCGGCGTCCTCGCTCAGGTCGTAGCGGGCGATCTCGGCGCCGCCGGCCTGGTTGATGATGCGGATGAACGCGTTGCGCACCTGGCCGAAGTTCTGGCTGCGGGTCTCGGCGTCGTAGATCGAGACCGGGAAGACGATCTTGTCGACGTCGGCCGGCAGGCCCGCCAGGTTGACGTTGATCTGCTCGTCGTCGCCCTCGCCCTGGCCCGTGACGTTGTCACCGGTGTGGACGATGGTCTGGTCGGGCGTCGACTTGTTGTTGAAGAAGACGAAGTGGCCGTCGGAGACGACCTTCCCGCCCGGGTTGACCGCGATCGCCGAGGCGTCCAGGTCGAAGTCGGTGCCGGTGGTGGTGCGGACGTCCCAGCCGAGGCCGACCGTGACGGCGGTCAGGCCCGGGGCCTCCTTGGTGAGGGAGACGTTGCCGCCCTTGGACAGGCTTACAGCCATGGGAAGTCCCTTTCGTCGTCGCTTGCGGGCTTCATGCCATCACGAAGCTACCGTCACAGGGGATAACGCGGACAAGGGACCAGGAGGTTCCTGATCCCTTTACTTTCTTTACCGAAACCCCCCGGTCGGAGGCCGGGCCGGATGCCGGCCCGATGTCGGCCGGTCCGGCCGGTCCGGCAAAAGAAGGTGACGAACCCCCCGCGGTGCGGGGAACATGGGTGTCATGTCCGGGCCCTATGTCATCCGCGGTTCGGTCTCCCTGCCGGAGGCCGAGCTCATGTGGCGTTTCTCGCGGTCCTCCGGACCCGGCGGGCAGCACGTCAACACCAGCGACTCCCAGGTGGAGCTCCGCTTCGACCTCGCGGCGACCGAGTCGCTCCCCGAGGTGTGGAAGGAGCGGGCGCTCCAGCGCCTGGAGAGCAGGCTCGTGGGCGGGGTGATCGCGGTACGGGCCTCCGAGCACCGCTCCCAGTGGCGCAACCGCGAGACCGCTCTCGTCAGGCTCGCCTCCCTGCTCGCCGAGGCGACGGCGCCGCCCCCGAGGCCGCGCCGCAAGACACGGATCCCCCGGGGCATCAACGAACGCCGGCTGCGTGAGAAGAAGCAGCGCGGCGAGACCAAGCGCGGCCGCTCCGGCCGCGACTGGTGACGGACCGGGCCCTCGCCCAAGGGGCTGCCGAGGCCCCTACGAGGCTGCCGAGCTCCCGCCGAAGAGGTTGCCGGCCCCCGCGAAGAGGCTCCCGCCCCGCCGTCCTCACCCCAACTGCCGGTACTGCCCCCGGAAGTACGTCAGCGGTGCCCCCTCCGCGCTGGGCAGGGTAGCGCCCAGCACCCGGCCGATCACCAGCGTGTGGTCGCCCGCCACGACCCGCTGCTCGGTCCGGCACTCCAGCGTCGCCAGCGCACCGCCGATCAGCGGCGCGGCGCTGACCTCGCCCCGGGTGTGGGGGATGTCCTCGAAGAGCAGCCGGTCGCTGATCCGGCCCTTCATCGCGAACCGTCCGGCGACGTGCCGCTGGCTCTCGGCCAGCACGGACACCGCCCACAGCGGCTGCTCCGACAGCAGGTCGTCCATCCGCGAGCCGTTGCGCAGGCCGACCATCACCAGTGGCGGGTCCAGCGACACCGACATGAAGGCGGTCGCCGTCATCCCGACGTCCTCGCCGCGCCCGTGCTCGTCCAGCGGCGGCTCCTGGGCGGTGATCAGTACGACACCGGCGGCCAGCCGGGCGAGGGCGCCTCGGAACTCATCGTTGCTCACCCCCTCAGCATGGGGGACGGGCTGGGAACGCGGGGCGGGGGTCGTCGTCTGCAACACACCGGGAACGCTAGCCGCGGAGCGCATGCCCGCGCATCGGGCCAGGGGACCAGCCGGGTCCTAGGACCCCTGTCCGATGAGCGGACGCGGCCGGTCTCCCAGGAGCGGACGCGACCGGTGTCGCGGCGTCCGGATTGCGTTCAAGGGACACCCGGATTTGCGTTCAAGAAATGGCGGGAGCGGGACGGGGCGAATCCGTACGGCACGCACATCTCTTTACCATCTGTTGTGACTTGAGTCACAGAGTGCAATATTTGTTGACCCTGTGTACCGACGGCACAGCTCACTGTGATTCAGTTGCCGTGACACTGCAGTTAGTACGTCGATATGAAACCTGGAGTGCTGTCGAGGTCTCGGGGAGTGCGAGCAATGGAGGCCGAGTCGGAGCCGTACGTCCGTCTTGCGACGATGCGGCAGCTGCACCAGGCCGTGGCCGATCTCAATACGGCGCGGAGCCTGGCCGACACACTGCAGACCGTGGCCGACGGAATCGTCACCGGTCTCGGCTACGAGCTTGCCTGCGTGAACCTGGTCCGCCCCGACGGCGATCTCGTCGTCGCCGCCTTCGCCGGCAACAGCGCGGCGGAGGCCCTGATCACCGGCCGGGTCGGCTCGCGCGCCTCCTGGGAGCGCCGGCTGACGATGGGGCAGGCCTGGGACGAGCTCCGCTTCATACCGCACACCGACGGCTGGGTCCTCCTCGACGACGACGTACCGCAGTGGCACACCGACGGGCCCGATCCCCGCTTCGAGGACGAGTGGCACCCCCAGGACCGCCTCTACGCCCCGATGTACGCCTCCGGCGGCGGCCCCGATCTCCTCGGCGTCATCTCCGTGGACCGCCCCCGCAACGGCCGCCGCCCCGGCGCCTGGGGCCGCGAGGCCCTCCAGATGTACGCCTCGCAGGCGGCCATTGCGATCAGCAACGCCCGGCTCAGAGCAAACATGCAGCGGGCGCTGGTCCGCCTCGAACGGGAACAGCAGGCGCTGCGGGCCAGCGAGGAGTCCTTCCGCCAGGCGTTCGAGTACGCGCCCAGCGGCATGGCCATCGCCGAGATGGGCGGCGACCAGCACGGCCGGCTGCTGCGCACCAACGACGCCCTGTGCCGGCTGCTCGGCCGCCCCGCGTCCGTGCTGCGCCGCTACTCCTTCGCCGACCTCGTCCACCCCGAGGACATCGGCACCCTGCTGCGCACCTCCGCCGAGGGCGGCCGTGCCGAGCTCCGGCTCGGGCGGCGGGACGGCACCTACCTCTGGGTCTCGCTGCGCAACTCCGTCGTCGCCGACACCACCGACGGCCCCCGCTTCCTGCTCACCCACGTCGAGGACATAGAGGAGCGCAAGCGCCACGAGCTGCATCTCGCGCACCGCGCCTCGCACGACGCCCTCACCGGCCTGCCCAACAGCGCCGAGCTCCGCTCCCGGCTGGGCGCCCGGCTCTGCGAGCGCCCGAACGCGGCGGCCGGCAGCCCCGTGGAGGCGCTGGACGCGGCCTACGGCGACGGCGACGACCCGGACGCCCGGACCCACGGCTACGAGGTGGACCCGGCCCCCGGCGGCCCGTACGACCACCATGTGCACGCCGTCGCGCCCGACACCGAGCACGACGACGGGGCGAAGGGGCTCGCGGTCCTCTTCTGCGACCTCGACGGCTTCAAGTCGATCAACGACCGCTTCGGCCACCACACCGGTGACGCGGTGCTGATCGAGGTCGCCCGCAGGCTCACCACCTGTGTCCGCGACGGTGACACCGTGGCCCGGCTCGGGGGTGACGAATTCGTCGTCCTGGCCGACGGACTCGGCGACGCGGACGCCGCCGACCTGGCCGTACGCCTGCGCAACGCCATCATTCCGCCGATCCGGGTCGACGGCCGGGCGGTGCGGGTGGGGGCGAGCTTCGGCATCGGCTGGGCCGCCTGCGGCATGACCGCCGAGGAAGTGCTGCGCTCCGCCGACCAGCGGATGTACGTGGAGAAGCGGTCCCGCTCGAAGGTTCACCGCAGGGCCGGGTGACGTTCACGGCGGCGCCGCTCACGGGCTTCGCCGCCGTTCCGGTGCGGGCGACGTCAATTCTTGGTGTGGCCCGTTCGGGGTAGGCTCGGCCGGTCGGCCACGGCTGGCGATATTCGGCGACGGCTGGCGACATGGTGAGGAGTGACCCAGGGATGACGGCCGGGAACAACGGCGCAAACACGCCCGAGGACGACGATCCGTTCGGCTATCTGTACGAGGACGGACAGGCCTCCGGTGCCCAGCCGCCGCGGCAGGGCGGCTACGGCTACCCGCCCGTGGCCCCGCAGCCCGGCGTGCCCCGTACCTCGTACAACCAGGTGCGTACCGTCGGTGAGCGTCAGTACGGCCAGCAGGTGCCGCAGCAGCAGGCGTACGGCCAGCAGCAGGGGTACGGCCAGCCGAACGCCCAGTACGCGGCCCCGGAGACGTACCCCGGTGCCTCCACGACGCACGTTCCGCAGCAGGGCGGCGGTCGTGGTGGCAGGTCCGGCGGCCCGAACACCAAGGGCCTGCTGATCGCCGCGGTCGCGGTGGTCCTGGTCGTGCTCATCGGCATCGGCGCCGCGCTGATCACGGGCAACGACAAGGACAAGAAGAAGGACGAGACGACCAGCTCCGCCGATCCCGGCTCCCAGGTCGAGGAGTCCCCGAAGCCCGAGCAGTCCACCAGCCCCGAGGCCCCGGCCGAGCTGCCCAAGCAGGACGCGGCGACGCTGAAGCTCGGCGGCACGGCCCAGCTGGACAACACCACCAAGGGCGCCAAGAGCGCCAACGGCCAGTACATCAACCTCAACGAGGTCGGCCGGTCCGCGACCTGGTCGGTCGAGGTGCCGAAGGCCGGTGAGTACACGCTGTTCGTGACGTACGGGGTGCCGGGCAAGGACGCCAAGACGTCCCTCACGGTCAACTCCGAGGACCCGCGCGGCATCAACATGAAGAACTACGCGAACGCCCCCGACGGTGATCTGGAGAAGGGCTGGACGAACACGTTCGCCTACGTCAATCTCAACAAGGGTGCGAACACCCTGATGATCTCCTGCAACGAGGGCGACCAGTGCGACGCCAACCTGGACCAGCTCTCGCTGAAGGCCGGGCACGTGAAGCGCTGAGCGTGTGACGGGAAACGGTCCGGCCCCCACGCCCGAAGGTGTGGGGGCCGGACCGTTTCCGTGTGCGGGCCGTCAGCCCATCAGGCCCAGGAACCCGGCCACCGTCGCGGCCATCGCCTCGCGGCCCGGCGCGATGTACTTGCGGGGGTCGACGCCCGTGGTGTTCTCGGCCAGGTACGCCCGTACCGCGCCGGTGAACGCGGTGTTCAGGGCCGTGCCCACATTGATCTTGACCATGCCGGAGGCGGCGACGGCCCGGCGGATCTCCTCGTCCGGGACGCCGCTGGAGCCGTGCAGCACCAGCGGGACCGGGACGGCGTCGCGCAGCCGGCCGATCAGCTCGTGGTCCAGGGCGGCGGTGCGCTCGGTCATCGCGTGCGAGGAGCCGACCGCGACGGCCAGCGCGTCGACGCCGGTGGCGGCGACGTACGCGGCGGCCTCGGCCGGGTCCGTACGGACGCCGGGGGCGTGGGCGTCGAGCGGGGCCTCGCCCTCCTTGCCGCCGACCTTGCCGAGCTCGGCCTCGATCCAGATGCCGCGCTCATGGCCCCAGGCGACCGCTTCGGCGGTGGCCCGCACGTTCTCCTCGTAGCTCAGCTTGGAGGCGTCGAACATGACGGAGCCGAAGCCCGCGTCGTGTGCCTGGTGGAGCAGGTCCACGGACTCGACGTGGTCGAGGTGGAGGGCGAGCGGGACGCTCGACGCGCGGGCGACGGCGGCGGCCGCGGCGGCGATGGCGGAGAGCCGTCCGCCGTGGAACTTCACGGCGTTCTCGGAGATCTGGAGGATGGCGGGCGCTCCGGCGCGCTCCGCGCCGGCCGCGATGGCCTCGGCGTGCTCCAGCGTGATGACATTGAAGGCGGCGATCCCGCGTCCCTCGGCCTGGGCGGCGGAGACGAGTTCACCGGTGCTGACGAGCGGCATGCTGACCTCTTGCTACTTCTTTCGGACCGGCGGACGGGCCGGTCCGTGACGGGCGCGGCCTCAGGCCGCCGGTGCGTGTTCCTCGATGCCGACGCGCGGCAGCAGCTCCTCGTACGCCGCGCGGTCGAAGTCACCGGCCGTCGGGGAGAGCACGGTCGCCGTCGACAGTGCCACCGCCCGCCGCAGCCGGTCCGGCCAGCTCAGCCCCTCGACGAGGCCGGACAGCAGCCCGGCCACCGCGGAGTCGCCCGCGCCGGTCGGATTGCCCGGGACCCTGGCGGGCGGCGCTGCCTGCCAGATTCCGTCGGGGGTGACCGCCAGCATGCCGTCCGGCCCCAGCGAGGCGATGACGCCGTGCGCACCGCGTCGGCGGGCGTCGCGGGTGGCACGCAGGGGCTCGCGGGAGCCGGTGAGCTGGGCCAGCTCGTCGGCGTTCGGCTTGATCAGGTCCGGGCGGGCGGCGATGCCGCGGCGGAGCGGTTCGCCACTGGTGTCCAGGAGCACCGGGACCCCGGCGGCGCGGGCCGACCGGACCAGTTCGGCGTAGGCGCCGACGTGGATGCCGGGCGGCAGGCTGCCGCAGAGCGCGACGGCGTCGGCCCCGGCGAGGAGCTCCTCGTACCGGCCGAGGAGGGCGGTCCACTCGTCGGCGGTGACGAGCGGGCCGGGTTCGTTGAGCTGGGTGGTGTCGCCGGTGGCCCGGTCGACGACGGCGATGGTGCGGCGGGTGTTCCCGGCGACGGTGACGAGCGCGTCGGTGAGCGGGGCGGGGGCCGTTCCGGGCGTGGGGGCGTCCGCCGGCCGGGCGGCCAGCAGCTCGCGGAGCACGGCTCCGGTGGAGCCCCCGGCGAATCCGGTGACCACCGTCTCGTGGCCGAGCGCGGAGAGCACCCGGGCCACATTGAGTCCCTTGCCACCGGGGCGCTCGGACATGTCGCTGACGCGGTGGCTGGCGTGCGGCACGAGTTCCGGGACGCCGTACGTCAGGTCGAGTGCCGTATTCAGTGTGACCGTGAGGATCACCGCGGCCGCTCCCTCGATCCCTGCTCGGAAGCGCGAAACCCTGGGGGGAATGCGCTTTCTCCTGCTGTTTTCCAGGCGATCATGCCAAAGAGGTGGCGGTCGGCCCAGACCTCGGGACCAACCGCCGTCTCTTCGTTACGTATTCGACTCACCGTCAATAATCGGACGGATCAGCCGATCCTGGGCTCTTTGATCCATGCGCCCTTGCGCATGACGCCCTGGACCGCGAAGCCCTCGTCCAGGACCACCAGGTCCGCGTCCTTGCCCGGTTCCAGCGAGCCGACCCGGTCGTAGACGCCGAGCAGCCGGGCCGGGTTGGCGGAGATGGACTGCACGACATCGCCGACCGGGATCCGGTCGATGGTCACGGCCCGGTGGAACGCGGTGTCCAGGGTGAGCGTGGAGCCCGCGATCGAGTTGCCCTCGACCAGCCGCGCGACGCCGTCCTTGACCTCGACCGCGAGCGGGCCGAGCTGGTACAGCCCGTCGCCGAATCCGGCCGCGTCCATGGCGTCGGTGATCAGCGCGACGCGGTGGGCGCCCGCGTGGTGGTAGGCCAGCTCCAGGGCCGCGGGGTGCAGATGCGTGCCGTCGTTGATCAGCTCGACGGTGATCCGCTCGTCCTCCAGCAGCGCCGCGATCGGGCCGGGCTCGCGGTGGGCGAGCGGTGGCATCGCGTTGAAGAGGTGGGTGGCGACGGTGGCGCCCGCGTCGATCGCCTCGACGGTCTGCTCGTACGTGGCGTCGGTGTGCCCGATCGCGGCGATGACGCCGTGCTCGGCGAGCAGCCGCACCGAGTCGATGCCGCCCGGCAGTTCGGTGGCGAGCGTGAACATCTTCGCGGTGCCGCGCGCCGCGTCCATCAGCTTGCGGACCTCGGCCGGGTCCGGGTGGCGCAGCAGCTCCTCGCTGTGCGCGCCCTTGCGGCACGGCGAGATGAACGGTCCCTCGAAGTGGATGCCGGCCAGGTCGCCCTGCTCCACCAGCTCGGACAGGACACCGGCCCGGTGGGCGAGGAAGTCCATCTCGCCGGTGACCGTGGAGGCGACCAGGGTGGTGGTGCCGTGCTCGCGGTGGGTGCGGATGCCGGTGAGGACCTCGTCCACGGTGCCGGAGGTGAACGACGCGCCGCCGCCGCCGTGGTTGTGCATGTCGACGAAGCCGGGGACCACCCAGTGGCCGCTCAGGTCGACGGTCGGGACGCCCTCCGCCGCGGAACCGGCGATCCGGGTGCCCTCGACGATCACCCGGCCGTTCTCCACGGTCCCGGTGGGAAGGACCACCCGGGCACCTGCGAGAACTGTGCTGTCTGCGCGTCCGGCCATCAGGCGGATACCTCCGTGGAGAGAAGATCCCAGGCGAGCAGCCCTGCGCCCAGGCATCCGGCGGTGTCCCCGAGGGCCGCCGGGACGATGTGGGGCAGCTTCTGGAACGTGACACGTTCCTCGACGGCCGCACGGAGTGGTGTGAACAAGGTTTCCCCGGCCTCGGCGAGACCGCCACCGATGATCAGCGTGCGGGGGTCGAGCAGGGTCAGCGCGGTGACCAGCCCGGCGGCGAGCGCGTCCACCGCGTTCCGCCAGACCTCCAGGGCTGCCGGGTCGCCCGACTCGACGGCCTTCGCGCAGTCCGCCGCGTCCGCCTCCGGGTCGCCGGACGCGGCGGCCCAGGCCCGGGTCACCGCGGACGCGGACGCCAGGGTCTCCAGGCAGCCGCGCTGGCCGCAGCCGCAGTCGGGGCCGTCCGGCCGGACCACGATGTGGCCGATCTCGCCCGCGTACCCGTGCGCGCCGGCCTCGATCGTGCCCGCGATGCCGATGGCCCCGGCGATGCCCGTGCCCAGCGGTACGAAGAGGAAGCGGTCGGCACCCTTGCCCGCGCCGATCCGGCCCTCGGCCAGCCCGCCGGTGCGGACGTCGTGGCCGAGCGCGACGGGGACACCGCCGAGCCGTTCGCCGAGCAGCCGCCGCATGGGTACGTCGCGCCAGCCCAGGTTCGCGGCGTAGACCGCGATCCCGTTCTCGGCGTCGACGATGCCGGGTACGGCGACCCCGGCCGCGACCGCGCTCTCGCCGAAGTGCTCCTCGCCGTACGCCCGCAGATCGGCGGCGAAGGCGAGGATCGATTCCACGACCGCTTCGGCGCCGCGTTCTCTGCCGGTGGCCCGCCGCGCCTCGTAGAGCAGGGTGCCGTCGGCCCCGACCAGTGCGGCCTTCATTCCGGTGCCGCCCACATCGAGGGCGATGACGTGTTTCACGGGAAACAGTTTCGCCCGAGGAGGCAAAAAGGTCTAGTCCACTATCCTAGTTTGTTGCGGATCCATACAAAATCCCGGTCATGAAAGTGCGGCCGGGTCACGGCGCCCCTGCCCCCGGGTACGGGCCCGGTTACGTTGCGAAAGCGATACCGGCTTTGGTGTAGACCATCGGCGACGGCCTGGGAGAGGATCACACCCCGTTCGGAGAGCCCACGACGGCGTGGCCGGCTCGGACGACGCGATGGATGAGGACGGTCTGGGCTGTGCAGCTGCGCTACCGGGTACTGACCGCGGTCGTGACCGCGCTGGGCATGACGGCGACACTGGCGGGCTGCGGCGGCGGCACCGGCGGTACGGGGGAGGTCACCCTCAAGCTCGTCGCGGCCGACTACGGCACCGGCCCGGCCAACACCTCCCGGAAGTTCTGGGACGGACTCGTCAAGGGCTTCGAGGCGAGCCATCCCGGCATCAAGGTCGACGTCACGGTCCATTCGTGGAAGGACATCGACCGCGAGGTCGCCGCGATGGTGAAGAAGGGGCAGGCCCCCGACATCGCCCAGATCGGTTCCTACGCCGACTACGCCAAGGCCGGCAAGCTCTACCGGGCCGACCAGATGGTGTCCATCCGCACTCAGGCCAACTTCCTGCCGTCCCTCGCCGAGGCGGGCAGCCTGAACAGCACCCAGTACGGACTGCCGTTCGTCGCCAGCACCCGGCTG
Source organism: Streptomyces sp. DvalAA-43 (assembly GCF_900091725.1). Classification (GTDB taxonomy): domain Bacteria; phylum Actinomycetota; class Actinomycetes; order Streptomycetales; family Streptomycetaceae; genus Streptomyces; species Streptomyces pulveraceus. The sequence continues at coordinate 164,201 of NZ_FMBW01000031.1, forward strand.
CTCTTCTACAACAAGAAGGTCTTCGCGCAGGCGGGCCTCGACGCCCCGCGGACCTGGAACGACATCCGGGACGACGCGGCGGCGCTCGGACAGCGCGGTGTGACCTACCCCTTCGCGCTGCCGCTCGGTCCCGAGGAGTCCCAGGCCGAGGCCATGATGTGGCTGCTCGGCGGGGGCGGTGGCTACATCGACGACAGCGGCTCGTACGAGATCGACTCGGCCGAGAACGTCAGGACGTTCGACTGGCTGAAGACCAACCTGGTCGACAAGGGCCTCGTCGGCCCCACCGCCCCAGGGAAGCTCGACCGCCAGAAGGCGTTCGACGCGTTCACCGACGGCCGGGTCGGCATGCTGAACGGCCACCCGACACTGATGCAGGAGGCCGAGCGCAAGGGTGTCTCCGTCGGCATGGTGCCGATGCCCGGCATCAACGGCCCCGGCAGGAGCTCGCTGGGTGTGGCCGACTGGATCATGGGCTTCAAGCAGAACGGCCACCGCGTGCAGCTGGGCAAGTTCTTCGACTATCTGTTCACCGACAGGAACGTCATCGACTTCGCCGACGAGTACGACCTGCTCCCGGTCACCGACAGCGCCTCCGCCGCCATGGAGTCCGACACCAGGTACAAGCCGCTGTGGAAGTTCCTGGACGCGCTGCCGGACTCGCAGTTCTATCCGTACGGCAAGACGTCCTGGGCCCGGTCCAGCGAGTCGATCAAGGAGAACATCGGCAAGGCGGTCGAGCCGAACGGCAGCCCCGCGAGCGTGCTGGGACGGATCGCCCGCGATTCGGCCGCGGCGGCGAGAGCGGACTAGCGGACTGGGCGAGAGCGGACCAGCGGGCCGGCCGCCTGTCCGGGGCTCTCCGGCAGGTGGCGGCGGTCCGGGCGGGCGATATGTTGGCTGATATGACCGCCCCCATCCATGGCCCCGACGACCCGGACGGCCTCTCCGACAGGGATCGCGCCGTGCTCGCCGTCGAACGCCAGTCGTGGACCGGCCCCGGGGCGAAGGAACGGGCGATCCGCGAACAGCTGGGCATCTCGCCCACGCGCTACTACCAGCTCCTGAACGCGCTCCTGGACGACCGCCGCGCACTGGAGGAGGACCCGGTGACGGTGAACCGCCTGCGCCGGGTGCGGGCCGCGCGACGCGAACGACGCTGAGGCCGGGACCGGGCCGCTCCGACAGAACCGGAACCGGGCCCCTACGGCGAGTGCTGGGGAGCGGAGGTCGGCAGCGCCCCGAAAACGCCCGCACCGCCCCAACTCCCCGCCCCGGCTATAGGCTCCCCCCATGGGCAGCAACCCCGAAGCACCCACACCGAGCGAAACCCCGTCCGAGCTCCCGAACCCCACCACCCCGGCCGGCCGAGAGGCCCTCGCCGCGATCCTCGCGCGCCCCGACCATGCCGTGATCGCGCTCGATTTCGACGGCACCCTCGCCGACATCGTCCCGGACCCGGAGCAGGCCCGCGCCCACCCCGGCGCCGTCGCGGCCCTCGTCGCGCTCGCCCCGAAGGTGGCCTCCATCGCCGTGATCACCGGCCGCCCGGCCGGCGTCGCGGTGCGGCAAGGCGGCTTCGCCGGAGTGCCGGGCCTCGACCACCTCGTCGTCCTCGGCCACTACGGCGCCGAGCGCTGGGACGCCGTGTCCGGCACCGTCCACGCCCCCGCCCCGCACCCCGGCATCGCCGCCGTCCGCGCCGAGCTCCCGGGCGTGCTGGACCGCTCCGGCTCGTGGCACGGCACCTGGATAGAGGAGAAGGGCCGGGCGATCGCCGTCCACACCCGCCGGGCCGCCGACCCGCAGGCCGCGTTCGAGGCGTTGGGCGCCCCCCTCGGCGAACTCGCCGCCCGGCACGGGCTGATCGTCGAACCGGGCCGGCTGGTCCTGGAGCTGCGCCCGCCGGGCATGGACAAGGGCGTGGCGCTCACCCAGTACCTCCGGGAGACGGACGCCGAGTCCGTGCTGTACGCGGGCGACGACCTCGGCGACCTCGCCGCGTACGCCGCGGTGGAGAAGCTCCGCTCCGAGGGTGCCGACGGCATCCCCGGACTGCTGGTCTGCAGCGGCAGCGCGGAGGTGCCCGAGCTGGCCGGGCGGGCCGATCTGCTGCTGTCCGGACCGGGCGACGTCGTCGCCTTCCTGGCGGCGCTGGCCCGGCAGATCTGAGGCCTCGGTCCCGCCGGAGCCTCCCGGGCCTGTCCGGCCCTGACCCGCCGGGCAGGCCCTGGGGCTCAGTCCCGCCGCAGCGCGTCCAGCTGGTCCAGGAACCACTGCTGCGGCGGCAGCGCGACCGCCGCCGCGGCCAGGCGCTCGGTGCGCGCGGCCCGCTCGTCGTCCGCCATCGTCAGCGCCTCGTGCAGCGCCGCCGCCGTCGCGGAGACGTCGTACGGGTTCACCACCACCGCGTCGCTGCCCAGCTCCTCGTACGCCCCCGCCTCCCGCGACAGCACCAGCGCGCAGCCGTGGTCGGAGACGACCGGGATCTCCTTCGCGACCAGGTTCATGCCGTCGCGGATCGGGTTGACGAGCGCCACGTCGGCCAGCCGGTACGCGGCGAGCGAGCGGGCGAAGTCGTCCTTGACGTGCAGCACGACCGGCGTCCAGCCCGCGGTGCCGTACACGGCGTTGATCTCGTCGGCGACCCGCTGGACCTCGGCCGTGTAGTCGCGGTACACCGCGAGGTCCTGCCGGGAGGGGTACGCGAAGGCGACATGGACGACCCGCTCGCGCCATTCGGGCCGCTCGTCCAGGAGCGCGCGGTACGCGAGCAGCCCGCGCACGATGTTCTTGGACAGTTCCGTTCGGTCCACCCGTACGATCGTCCTCCGGCCGGGGCCGGTCTGCTCGCGCAGTGCCGCCATCCGCTCGTCCACGTCCGCCTCGTGTGCCCGGCGGCGCAGGAAGTCGGCGTCCGCGCCGAGACCGTGCACCCCGATCCTGGTGTGCCCGGTGCCGCCCAGGATCTGGGTGCAGCAGCCGATGAACGCGTCCGCCCAGCGCCGGGTCAGGAACGCCGCCCGGTCCGCGCCCAGGATGCCGTGCAGCAGCTGTTCGGCGATGTCGTCGGGGAGCAGCCGGAAGTAGTCGACGGGTGCCCACGGGGTGTGCGAGAAGTGGCCGATGCGCAGATCGGGACGGAGCTCGCGGAGCATGCCAGGCACCAGCGCCAGGTGGTAGTCCTGCACCAGCACCGCGGCGCCCTGCTCCGCCTCCTCGGCGAGCGCCTCGGCGAAGGCCCGGTTGTAGGTCTCGAACGATGCCCACTGCCGCCGGAACTCCGCGTCGAAGACCGGCTCCAGCGGCGTCTGGTACAGCATGTGGTGGACGAACCAGAGCACCGAGTTCGCGATGCCGTTGTACGCGTCGGCGTGCACGTCCGCGTCGATGTCGAGCATCCGCACACCCGGCTCGCCGACCCCGCGCCGGACCGCCTCCCGGTCGCCGTCACCGAGTGCGGCGCACACCCAGAGCTTGTCGTCGACGGCGCTCAGACCGGAGACGAGACCGCCGCCGCCCCGCTTCGCGTCGAGCGATCCGTCCGTGCCCAGGGTGTACGACACCGGGCCGCGGTTGGAGGCGACGAGGACCTGGGTGGAGGGCCGGACGGGGGGCTGGGCAGGGGGCTGGGCTTCGTGCGCGGAGACCATGTTGCGGAATCTAGCCCGATCACGAACCGCCCAAACGTGCGAAGTCAGGCCACGTCAGGCCGCCCGGCGCGAAACGTACTCCGCGATCTCGCACATCGGGGGCCGCTCCTCGGTGTCCACGGCATGGGTGCGCGGGACGAAGCCGTTCGCGCCGCGCTCGAACTGGGTGAGCGCCGGGCGCACCAAGTGGCCCCGCGACAGCCTTAGTTGCGCGGTCCGGTAGATCGCCGCCGCCATCCGGCCGAGCGCCTGCCCGTCCTGGTGCCGGTGCTTGCGCACCCCGACGTCGACCTGGGCCAGCGCGTCCAGCCCCACCGTGTGCAGCGCGTCGACCAGGAGACCCAGCTCCACTCCGTAGCCGACGGGGAAGGGCAGCCGTTCGAGCAGCGAGCGGCGTACGGCGTACTCGCCGCCCAGCGGCTGGACGAAGCCGGCCAGCCGCGGCCAGTGCAGATTGAGCAGCGGGCGGGCCACCAGCTCGGTCACCCGGCCGCCCTGGCCCGTGGTGTCGCCGAACGGGCGGTCGTACATCGCCTTCACGAACTGCACGTCCGGATCGGTCAGCAGCGGGCCCACGATGCCGGAGACGAAATCCGCCGAGAAGTCCTTCAGGTCGGCGTCGATGAAGCACACGATGTCGCCGCCGGTCACCAGGAGCGAGCGCCACAGCACCTCGCCCTTGCCGGGCACGGCCGGGATCCGGGGGAGTATCGCGTCCCGGTGCACCACCCGGGCACCGGCCTCCCGGGCCACCCGCGCGGTGGCGTCCGTGGACCCGGAATCGATCACCACGAGCTCGTCGACCAGCTGGACCTTCTCCATCAGCTCACGCCGGATCGTCGCGACGATCTCGCCGACCGTCGCCTCCTCGTTCAGCGCGGGCAGTACGACACTGACGCTCCCGCGACCCGCTTCCCCGGCCGCGGCCCTGGCGGCCAGGAGGCGGTCCAGCGGGCGGTCGGCGGCCGACCAGGAACGCCTGGTCAACCAGCATTCGACCTCTTCCAGCACGGTCGATACTCCCTGTATGTGATCCATCTCGCGGTTCGGACGGCTATCTCAACGGTCCGGTGCTTCGGTTACAGTCTTGAACAACGCGGACGACCATCGCATGCCGGGGTCCGTCCGCCGATAAATGCCCGGATCGAAGATCCGGTGCCACAGCGCTCATCCAGAGGGACTGAGGGAACGGCCCGTTGAAGTCCCGGCAACCCCCCCACCGACCGAGAGGTCCGGTGAGGAAGGTGCCAATTCCGTCTCGTGGCGAAACGCGCCGCGGGGAAGATGAGGAGAAAGGGCCTCGCCACCATGGCTGCGCAGACCGTTGCAGTAAGCACCAATTCTTCCGTCGACGTTGACGCCGACTCCGAAGCCGTCGACCTCGGTCCCGCCTCGGGCCTTTCCTGCCGCGAGTGCGGCGAGCGTTTTGAACTCGGACCCATTTTCGCCTGCGCGTCCTGTTTCGGGCCGCTCGAAGTGGCGTACGACCTGCCGAGCGGCTCCCCCGAAGAGCTGAGGAAGCGCATCGAGGCCGGTCCGGCCAACATCTGGCGCTACGCGCCGCTGCTGCCGGTCCCCGCCGATGTCGCCGAGAAGCCCAATCTCAACCCCGGCTGGACCAAGCTCGTCCAGGCCGACAATCTCGCCCGTGAGCTCGGTGTCGAACAGGGCAAGCTGTTCGTCAAGGACGACTCCGGCAACCCCACGCACTCCTTCAAGGACCGCGTCGTCGCCCAGGCCATCGAGGCCGCCCGCGCCTTCGGCTTCACCACCCTGTCCTGCTCCTCCACCGGCAACCTCGCCGGTGCCGTCGGCGCCGCCGCGGCCCGCGCCGGTTTCCGCTCCTGCGTGTTCATCCCGCACGACCTGGAGCAGGGCAAGGTCGTCATGGCCGCGGTGTACGGCGGTGAGCTGGTCGGCATCGAGGGCAACTACGACGACGTCAACCGCTTCTGCTCCGAGCTCATCGGCGACCCGCTCGGCGAGGGCTGGGGCTTCGTCAACGTCAACCTGCGTCCGTACTACGGCGAGGGCTCCAAGACCCTGGCGTACGAGATCTGCGAGCAGCTCGGCTGGCGGCTCCCGGACCAGCTGGTCATCCCGATCGCGTCCGGCTCGCAGTTCACCAAGATCGACAAGGGCCTCCAGGAGCTGATCAAGCTCGGCCTCGTCGAGGACAAGCCGTACAAGCTCTTCGGCGCCCAGGCCGAGGGCTGCTCGCCGGTCTCGGTCGCGTACAAGGGCGGCCACGACGTCGTCCGGCCGCAGAAGCCGAACACGATCGCCAAGTCCCTGGCCATCGGCAACCCGGCCGACGGCCCGTACGTCCTGGACATCGCCCGCCGCACCGGCGGCGCGGTGGAGGACGTGAACGACGAGCAGGTCGTCGACGCGATCAAGCTGCTGGCGCGCACCGAGGGCATCTTCGCCGAGACGGCGGGCGGTGTGACGGTCGGCGTGACGAAGAAGCTCATCGAGGCCGGTCTGATCGACCCGTCGCTGACCACCGTCGTGCTCAACACGGGTGACGGCCTCAAGACCCTCGACGCGGTGGCCGAGACCTCGCAGGCGACCGCGACGATCCGTCCCAGCCTGGACGCGTTCCGCGCCGCCGGCCTCGCCACCAGCTGACCACCCGAGACACCAGGAAGGGCACCCACCATGAGCGTCAAGGTCCGCATCCCCACCATCCTCCGCACCTACACGGGCGGCCAGGCCGAGGTCCCGGCCGAGGGCTCGACCCTCTCCCAGGTCATCGAGTCCCTGGAGCAGAACCACCCGGGCATCGCCGCCCGCGTCCTGGACGACCAGGGCAAGCTGCGCCGCTTCGTGAACGTGTACGTCAACGACGACGACGTGCGCTTCGAGGGCGGCCTGGAGACGGCGACGCCGGACGGCGCCGGGATCTCGATCATCCCGGCCGTGGCCGGCGGCTGCTGACGCCCCGTCCGACCGCACCGCGTTATCGAATTGCCCCCTCCGTGTTTGAAACGGAGGGGGCAATTCTGCATGGTTGAGCGCGGTAGAGTGTGGGAAGTCCCCCCAGCTGCCCATGCCGCCCGCATACGAGAATGCGCCCGGCCACGACAAGATGCAGCCAAAGTGCGCGATCTCCTTGAGGCATAAGTCGCCTTTGTCCGGCCCGACTTGCCCAGGATTCATGTGAATTCCGCATATCCGGGCGTTCGGTTCTGCCGAGAATTCTCGTCCGATTGACCTGTTGCAGAGGGCAGTTGGGCAGATACATTCAGCCGCGGTCGACGCGTTCCGGCGCACACACCCTCTCCTGTCGGAGGGTGAGTTCTGACCCGGGTCCGCGAAGTGCGGTCCTGCGCAAGGGCCAGTAATAGGGGAGTTAGGCATGGCTCAGGGCACCGTCAAGTGGTTCAACGCGGAGAAGGGGTACGGCTTCATCGCGGTCGACGGTGGTGCGGATGTTTTCGTCCACTACAGCGCGATCCAGATGGACGGGTACCGCACCCTCGAAGAGGGTCAGCGAGTTGAATTCGAGATCTCGCAGGGCCAGAAGGGGCCGCAGGCGGACATGGTCAAGCTCGCCGTCGGCTGAGTTCGAGCGGTCGGCCAACGACACCACTCACGCACTGAGGGCCCGTACCCCCGGGGGTACGGGCCCTCAGTGCGTCCTGCGCGTGCCGTGCGCGCCGCGCCCGAGCCCCCGGCACGCCCCGGCGCGGCGCCCCGGAGGCTCCGGCGCGGCGCCCCGGGTGCTCCGGCGCGGTGTCCACATCCCGAGGGGGACGCTTGCACTCTCGGGGGTCGAGTGCTAATCATTGGCGTTAGCACTCTCCAGGTGAGAGTGACAGAACTTGGACCGGGCCGGTGAGGCCCGCAGGGTCGGTGGGGCAAGGAACCACCGGTCACGCAGGCCGTCCGTCGCGGGCGCCACTCGGTCCGGAGAAATCCACCCCTGTCCGGGAGGACCACTTCACATGGCCAAGATCATCGCGTTCGACGAGGAGGCCCGGCGCGGTCTCGAGCGCGGCATGAACCAGCTCGCCGACGCCGTCAAGGTCACCCTTGGCCCCAAGGGTCGCAACGTCGTCCTTGAGAAGAAGTGGGGCGCCCCCACGATCACCAACGATGGTGTCTCCATCGCCAAGGAGATCGAGCTGGAGGACCCGTACGAGAAGATCGGTGCGGAGCTGGTCAAGGAGGTCGCCAAGAAGACGGACGACGTCGCCGGCGACGGTACGACCACCGCCACCGTTCTCGCCCAGGCTCTCGTCCGCGAGGGTCTGCGCAACGTCGCCGCGGGTGCCAACCCGATGGCGCTCAAGCGGGGCATCGAGAAGGCCGTCGAGGCCGTCTCCGCCGCCCTCCTGGAGCAGGCCAAGGACGTGGAGACCAAGGAGCAGATCGCTTCGACGGCCTCCATCTCCGCCGCCGACACCCAGATCGGCGAGCTCATCGCCGAGGCCATGGACAAGGTCGGCAAGGAAGGCGTCATCACCGTCGAGGAGTCCCAGACCTTCGGTCTGGAGCTGGAGCTCACCGAGGGTATGCGCTTCGACAAGGGCTACATCTCGGCGTACTTCGCCACCGACATGGAGCGCATGGAGTCGTCCCTGGACGACCCGTACATCCTGATCGTCAACTCCAAGGTCAGCAACGTGAAGGACCTCCTTCCGCTGCTGGAGAAGGTCATGCAGTCCGGCAAGCCGCTGCTGATCATCGCCGAGGACGTCGAGGGCGAGGCCCTGTCGACCCTGGTCGTCAACAAGATCCGTGGCACCTTCAAGTCCGTCGCCGTCAAGGCCCCGGGCTTCGGTGACCGCCGCAAGGCCATGCTCGGCGACATCGCCATCCTCACCGGTGGCACCGTCATCTCCGAGGAGGTCGGCCTCAAGCTGGAGAACGCCGGTCTCGACCTGCTCGGCCGCGCCCGCAAGGTCGTCATCACCAAGGACGAGACGACGATCGTCGACGGTGCCGGTGACAGCGACCAGGTCCAGGGCCGCGTCAACCAGATCCGCGCCGAGATCGAGAACTCCGACTCGGACTACGACCGCGAGAAGCTCCAGGAGCGCCTCGCGAAGCTGGCCGGCGGCGTGGCCGTCATCAAGGCCGGTGCCGCGACCGAGGTCGAGCTCAAGGAGCGCAAGCACCGCATCGAGGACGCGGTGCGCAACGCCAAGGCCGCCGTCGAGGAGGGCATCGTCGCCGGTGGTGGCGTGGCTCTGCTCCAGGCCTCGGCCGTCTTCGAGAAGCTGGAGCTCTCGGGTGACGAGGCGACCGGCGCCAACGCCGTCAAGCTGGCGCTGGAGGCCCCGCTCAAGCAGATCGCCGTCAACGGTGGTCTTGAGGGTGGCGTCGTCGTCGAGAAGGTGCGCAACCTGGCCGTCGGCCACGGTCTGAACGCCGCGACCGGCGAGTACGTCGACATGATCGCCGAGGGCATCCTCGACCCGGCGAAGGTCACGCGTTCCGCCCTGCAGAACGCCGCGTCCATCGCCGCGCTGTTCCTCACCACCGAGGCCGTCATCGCCGACAAGCCGGAGAAGGCCTCCGCGGCTGCTCCGGGCGGCATGCCGGGCGGTGACATGGACTTCTGATCCTGACGGATCGGTAGTTCCTGTACAGCTCTGTCGCTTCGGCCCCCTGGACCAGCCGGTCCAGGGGGCCGAGGTGTTTCACCGCGCGAGCACCATCTCCGGGAAGCGCCACGAGGGCCCGTCCGGCAGGTGGTCGTCGCGCCCGCGCAGCCACCGGTCGGCGTCACATCGGCCTTCCGGTCGCGGGTGTCCGCCCGGAACGCCGCCCACGACGACGGCTGCTGCCGGGGGACGGCAGTGCGCTCGTGGCCAGGAGCGCCGAGGCCGCCAGCCCGGTGATGAGCAACTGGCGGCGGTTGAGGCTGCGGCTCTGGTCGTGCGGGACAACGGTCACGTGAGGGCTCCCCCCGAGGCGTGCGGTGGACGCGCCCACGATGCCCGCCGGAGCATCGTGAGCGCGTGATACCGCAGTCCCCAAAGCGTCGGGGCCGTCTGGCTCCCGGGTATGCGGGACCGGCTGGCTCCCCGGTATGAGACGGGGTGCCGGACACCGCGACGTACGGCCCTGCGGCCCTACGGCAGGCGGTCGAGCAGCCAGGTGCAGAGCTCCTCGGTGACGAGGGCGTGGCCCTCGTTCCGGGAGGCGAGCTTGAACTCGTCGAGCCCGCTGTCCTCCTCCGGGAGCGCGGAGATGTCCGCGTAGAGCTCCTCGTCCGTGTCCAGGCCGCGGATGTCGACCGCGCTGACCGCGGGCACGAAGCAGTGCGACCGGATACGTACGTCGGTCTTGAAGCCGAGCAACGGGCTCAGGGCGTTGAGCCCGTCGGCGAGGATGCCGAAGCCCTCCAGCGATCCGCCGGGGGCGCCGTCGATCGACGGAAGCCCGTTCGTACGGCCCTCGTTGGCCTTCAGCGTCACCACCCGGAGCTTCGCGACGAGCTCGTCGGGGCCCGGCGCCTGGGTGTAGAGCTTGGTCCCCAGGACCGACAGGCCCTTGCCCTCCAGGGCCAGTTCGCCCGCCCGCACATCGGTGCCGATGCCGTTGTCCGTGCCGTTGGAGACACCGATCAGCCGGGGCCGGCGCGGCCATCGGCCGACGGCTTCCATCTCGGCGAGGAACGCGGCACGCAAGTCGCTCCGGTCCGGGGTGGCGTCCCACTTCTCGATGTGCCGCCACAGCAGCTGCTGGGCGGCCGGGCTGTTGATCTGGTCGGAGAACCGGCTGTCGAGGTCCTTGATGTAGTGCGCGAACGCCTGGAGCGCGATCGGGATCCAGGCGCCCCGGTGCGGGCTGTCGTACGAGAAGTACAGCGCCGTCTGGTGGTCGATGCTCTCGACCTCCATCTTGGCCAGCGCATGCCGGGTGACGAGCCCGCCCATGCTGAACCCGCCGACTGCCAGGGGTGTGTCGCCCTGCCGTTCCTCGATGGCCCGCATGATCGCGGCCTGCGCGGTGCGGGAGTTGTCCAGAATCGACGCACTGCGCTCGTGGTAGCCGAGAAGGATGACGTCACGGCCCCGGCGGCGCAGCTCGCTGATGAGCGCGTAGTCGCCGAACTCCATGATCTCCCAGGAGAATTCCAGCTCGCTCGGCCCCATGCTGAAGCCGTCGGCGAAGATGACCGGCCGTACGAGACCGGTGTTCCCCTCGCCGTAGTAGACCCAGGCGGTGCCGCCCGGCAGATCCCATACGGTGCTGGGCGGCAGCGGGAGGGAGCTGGGCCGCTGGGCATCCAGACGGGGGCCGGGGGACAGGACGATGGGTGGCTTGTCGCGGAGCTCGGAGACGATCTGCTCGTGGGACGGTTCGGACATGGTTCGTTCCCCTTTGGGACAGTTGATAGCGATGCGCGCCAAGAGGAACACGCAACGTAGCCATCAGCCAGGAGAAGTGGTTCAAACCACCCCCAGGTGGGAGCCGGTTTCAGACACCGGGCGTGGCGTCCCGCCGCGCACCGCGGAGTCCCGCCGTGTCCCGCCGTGACAGGTCAGCGCGCCCTCGGCCGTACGGGCCGCCGGGCCAGCCCGGCCCGTACGTCGTTCATCCGCTCGCGCACGCCGTTCGCCGGTACGGCTCCGCAGGGCCCGGCGGGTGCGGCGGCCGGTTCGCCCCGGCACGGCCTGCACCGGCCGCCGATCAGGGCCTCCGCGCTGCCCGGCGAGCGGCATTCGCTGCATTCGAGGGTGCGCAACACCGCGCGCTGTTGCGGCGGAGTGACTCGTTCGGGTGGCATCTTGTCGGTGAGCCGCCTGCCGATGAGGGACGGCGCGTGGTGGACGGGTGTGGGGAGCCCGGCGGTGAGGGCGTGCAGCAGCTCCGCCTCCGTGGCCCCGCGCTCGAACCACTCGCCGACCTGCGGTTCGAGCGCCGCGCAGTCCGCCGCCGACAGGGTGAGCGAGGGTGCGGTGCGCCCGAGCGCGGCCAGGAGCGTGAACGCGCGGGAACGGGTGGGGCGGTGCGGCCGCTCGGGTGGTACGTCGCCCCGGGTGAAGGCGGCCCACCACGCGTCGTCCCGCGCGGTCCGGGAGAAGAACGTCCGGGTCACCCAGAGCAGCACCTCGTCGTTGGCGACGCACTCGCTGCCGCGCCGCAGGTGCCCGGCGTCCTGGAGCCGGTTGAGGGCGGTACGCAGCGCGCACTGCCCGTACGGGAGCACCTTGGCCAGCGTCTTCACGGAGATGTCGGCGCCCTCGGGCAGCCGGTCGATGTACGCGGCGATGGATGCCTCGCGCGGCGGAAGGTGCGCGAAATCGCGTTCGGTACGCGGCAGTTGGCCGGACGCGGCGCGCTTGCCGTAACCCGGGTTGGCCATCGGGTGCGGGGGCGGCGGTGCGGTCGGAGGTACGTGCGGCACACGCGGGGCAGCACTAAGCTGGCTGTCAGCCATTAGATCGCTCCTGACGATCGAAGTGGTCAGGCCCCTGTCTGGTGTTCCACCACCGGCGGGGGCCGTTCTGCGTTTTACGTTGTTCTGCTTGCGTCGTCCTGCTTTCGGCACGCTAGAGCGTCGCCACCATCCGTGGCAAGTCGGTCACGAACCGTCAACTCGCGGCTCGGGGTGGGTGGGTGGGAAGTGGCCCGCCTCCCGTTCCTCGGAAAGAGCGCTCGGACTTCGTGGCTTGAGCTCCGGGCGGAACACTCCTGGTGGGAGGGGGCGTGCGCGGCGATCCGAATGCGCTGGGTGCACTCCGAATGCGCCCCTGCTGGTGGGGTGGACCGGTGGGGCGCGATGCGGGAAAGGGGAAGAGGGCGGCGGGCCCCTGTGATCTTGGGTGCCGGGCCGGTCGGGCCCGAACGTCCCTCCACTCAACTCGTACGAGGAGTCCCGTGCGTATCCGATCCATCGTGTCTTTGGCCGCTTCCGCCGTCGCGGTCCTGGCGCTCGCCACCCCCTCCCAGGCCGTCGGCAACGGCTACTACCTGATCCAGGACGCCGAGAGCGGTACGTGTCTGAACGCCGGAGGAGGCGCTCTCGGCGGGCAACTCGGCGACTGCGGCCAGGAGTCCGCCTGGCGCGTGGTCAACCTGCCGGACGGCTCCGTGCTGTTCCGCGAGGCGAACGACGAAAGCCGGTGCCTGGGGCTGTCGCCGCTGAAGATCTTCCCGCCCGCCGTGGCCGAGAGCGAGTGCGGCAACGCTCCGGACCGTTGGCTGGTCAACGGCCCGTCCAGTGGCGAGCGGGTCGCCCTGAGCCTCAAGGGCCTGGCGAGCATCGGCACGCTCACCTCGCGCGGGGACCGGGCGACGCTGGCCGGTGAGGGCGAGCGCGAGTGGGACCTGGTGCGCGTCGGCTAGGGCCTTCGAGGTGCGGGCGGGGCCGGGGCCGCCGCCGGACGGTCCCGGCCCCGGTCTCCGCTTCGTGATCATGTCACCGGCCTGCGACAGCGTCGTCCTGGAACCGAGACGCCCATGGCCCTGCGGCTCGCGGCCCCCGCATAGTGATCGAGCGAGCACGGAGAAGCCGATGCCGCTCCGGTCTCAACCACTGATCACCAAGGGGATTCCATGTCCGGCAACCGTCGCAAGTCCTTCCTCGTCTCCGCTGCCCTCGTGGGCGGGGCCCTGCTGATGACGGCGTGCCAGGACACGGACGCCGCCCTGGGCGACGGTTCCGCGCAGGCTTCCTCGTCCGCCACATCGGCCGGTGGCGCGTCCGGCTCGTCGGACGCGGGCAGCAGCCAGGGCGCGGGCAAGGCCGCCGACAAGGGCGCCGGTAGCGGTGCCGACAAGGCCGCCGACCAGGGGTCCGGTACGGCGGGCAAGGCGGCCGGGGGCCGGGACGGCTCCGGGGCCGACACCGGCAACGGCAAGCGGGAGCAGGTCGGACAGGTCTGCGGTGCCAACGACATCTCCTGGAGCACCAGGTCCGAGACCCAGGCCGGCGGCTACATCCTGATCACCGCGAAGGCGAAGCCGGGCATCACCTGCGTCCTGCCGGGCGATCTCCCGACCGTGGCGTTCGGTTCCGACGGCACCGAGGCGGGCCCCGCGGAGCAGTCCGCGGGCGACCCGATCACGCTGAGCGGGAGCACCACCGCCTACGCAGGGGTGAACCCGAAGTCCGGCAACGCGGACGGCGGCAAGGAACTGGACAGCATCATCGTCGCCGTGGGCGACGGCGACCCCGACCCGGTCTCCCTGAAGGTCGGCACCATCACGGTCGACAAGCCGGTCGTCACCAACTGGCACGCCTCCCCGGCGGACGCCGTCCCCTTCGGCTGAGCCGCCCGCGTCCGGCTGAGCCGCTCGCGGAAACCAGTGAACCGCCCCGTCCCCGGAACGATGCTTCCGGGGACGGGGCGGTTTCCGGTCCCGTGGGGGATGGTCAGTCGCGGCGGGGGCCGATGACGGAGTCCCCGTCGTGCACGGTGATCGCGAGCGCCGGGCAGATGTCGGCCGCGTCCAGGACCCGTTCGTCCGGCTCGATCCCCTCGGCCCGCGCACGGGCGCGCTCGCCGTCCAGGGCGAACACCTCCGGGACCGTTCCGGCGCACATCCCCGAACCCTGGCAGAGCTGGGCGTCGACGCGTACGTTCCAGGCCACGGCGCTCACCACTCCACCGGCATGACGCGCGGCCCGCGCACCAGCATCTCGGACTTCCAGGTCACATCGCCCGCCAGGCGCAGCTCCGGGAAGCGGGTGATGAGGGCGGACAGCGCCTCCTGGAGCTCCAGCCGGGCCAGCGGGGCGCCCAGGCAGTGGTGGACCCCGTGGCCGAATCCGAGGTGCTGGTTGCCCTCGCGGGCGATGTCGAGCACGCCCGGGGCACTGAACCGCAGGGCGTCGCGGTTGGCGGCGCCCACGGCGACCAGGACCGGGCTGCCCGCGCGGACGAGCGTCCCGCCGACCTCGATGTCCTCGGTGGCGTACCGGGGCTGACCGGCGCCGCTGCCCAGGGGCACGAAGCGGAGCAGCTCCTCCACGGCGTTCGGTACGAGCTCCGGCTCGGCCCTGAGCCTGGCCAGCTGGTCCGGGTGGTCGAGGAGGGTGAGGACGAAGTTGGGGATCTGGGACGCGGTGGTCTCGTGCCCCGCGACCAGGATGCCCACGCAGAGATCGATGAGTTCGAGCTCCGAGAGCCGGTCGCCGTCGTCGCGGGCCTCGATGAGCGCCGTCATCAGGTCGTCCTGCGGCGCCTGGCGGTGCTGGTCGATCAACCCGGCCATGTAGGCGCGCAGTTCGGCGCGGCTCGCGTCGAACTCCTCGGCGGTGAGCGAACTGGTCGACAGCGCGTCGTCGCTCCACACGCGGAACCGCGGCCGGTCCTCGGTGGGCACGCCCAGCATCCGGCAGATCACGGCGACCGGCAGCGGCAGCGCGAACAGGTCGACCAGGTCGGCGGGCGGCCCGGCCGTCTCCATCTCGTCGAGCAGGGCGGCGGTCAGCTCCCGGACCTGGGGGCGCAGCTTCTCGACCTGGCGGACGGTGAACGCCTTGGCGACCAGGGAGCGCAGCCGGGTGTGGTCCGGCGGGTCCATGCCGAGGATCCCGCCGTCGCGCTGCCCCTCGGACTGGCGGGGCTCGTCGTGCGAGGCGGCCGCCGCCCGGCTGAAGCGCTGGTCACCGAGGACCAGCCGGGCATCGGCATAGCGGGTGACCAGCCAGGCCGGTTCCCCGTACGGCAGCTGGACCCTCAAGAGGCCCGATTGGTCGCGGACGCGCTCGTAGGCATCGGAGAGCTGGAGTCCGTCGGGGGTGTTGAAGGGGTAGGCAAGGGGTGCGATATCTGCGGTCGTCACTGCGTCCTCCCGGATGTAAGCAGCTGCTTACAACGGTAGGAGCGCCTTTCACGGCCAGTCAACGACGCTTTACGGCCGTTATCCTGACGGGCCGTCCGAGAGGAATGCCACCATGGAACCCGGTTCCGTCCCGCCGTCCGAAGAGCGCCGCAGGGACGCCTCGGCCACCCGCCGCCGCTTGCTGGAGGCGGCCCGTGACCTGTTCGCGGAGCGGGGCTACGAGGGGGCGACGGTCCGGAGCATCGCGGCGCGGGCCGGGGTCAACCAGGCCCTGCTGTTCCGGTATTTCGGCTCGAAACGGGGTTTGCTGACGGAAGTCGTCGCGCTGGGCGGCCTGGAGCAGGTGCGGTCGACGCCGCCCGAGGAGCTTTTCGAGACCGCCCTGCGTTCGATGCTGACCCGGAGCGCGGAGGGGACGGAGGACCGTTCCCTGGAGGTCTATCTGCGCTCGGTCGGGCGGGGCGACGAGGCGGCCGGAACCCTGCGGGATCTGGGGGAGGAGTACCAGAGCGCGCTGGCCGGGCTCTCCGGTGCCCCGGACGGTGCGCTGCGGGCGGATCTCGCCATGGCCTGGCTGCTGGGGATCGGTCTGATGCGCACGGTCGTCGCGCGCGAGCCGCTGGCCGGGGCCGAGCCGGACGAGGTCTGCCGTCTCGTCCTCGGCACGCTCGGCCATCTGTGGGCGGCGGAGCCGGGCGACGGCGAGGTGTAGGGCAGGCCCTGGTGAAGACGGGGCCGGGCCCGGGGTTGAGCCCCGGGCCCGGCCTGGTCGGTGGTGGTTCAGCGGTTGGCGCGTTCGAAGGCGGCGAAGGCCGTCTCCTGGCGCCACTCGGTCGCCGCCTTCGGGTTGGCGGCGAGGTAGCGGGCGCAGCGCGCGCTCGGGCGGTCGGTGCCTGGCACGTTGCCCTGGCAGGCGGCCACCGGACGGTAGCCGGACGGGGCGGAGCCGGTGGCCCACAGGCTGCGGCCGGCGCGGAAGGCGTACTCCAGCGAGGCGCGGGCCAGGTCCTTCAGCTCGACGTAGCCGAGGCCGTACGTCTTCGACGCGTACTGGTACTCGTGGCTGATGTCGATGCGCGAGACGCCCGGGTCGTCGGTGGCCAGGACGATCGGGACGCCGTAGCTGCGGTAGGCGTTGAACGGGTGGGCGGCGCCCGAGATCCCGAGGATCTGCTTGTTGCTGGAGAACGGCACCTCGACGGCCACATGGCGCCGGGCCATCGTCCGGGCCAGCTGGCGCCAGTCGTTCTCGTGGACCAGGTCCACGCCGTGGCCGATGCGCTCGGCCCCGGCGACGAGCACCGCCTCGCGGATGTGGAAGGTCAGGTCCTCGGGCTTGACCAGGCCGGGTGCCAGCTCACCGGCGTGCAGCGTGAGGTGGGCGCCCGGGTACTGGCCGCGCAGGTACTTCAGCATCCGCATCTGGAGGCTGTAGTTGGCCAGCGCGCTCTCGCCGTCCTCGGGCTGTACGAGGTTGGTCGCGACGAACCTCGGGTCGCGCTCGGCCAGCCGCAGGCCGACCTCCATCTGAGTGAACACCCGCACCGGGGAGCTGCCCCGGGAGACCTGGGAGATCCACCGGACGGGGAGCCTGCAGCCCGGGTCGGGGCGGGCGGTGTCGCAGTGCGCGGCGGCCCGGAACTGTACGTCGGCGTCGTCGGCTTCCTTGATCGCCTCGTCCACCACCCGGTCGAGCTGCCCGCCGGCCACGAGCTTGCGGTGGAGGGCGGCAAGGTCGGCGTCGTAGCCCACCTTGTCGGCGAGCGCCTTACTGCTGTCCGACGCGGGGGTGACCATGGTCTCCAGGTAGAACTGGTTCTGCTCGGCCACGGTGTTGGCCACATTCGCGAGCATCTTGCCGCGGGTGTACCAGGTGGCCATGCCGAACTTGCCGAACGTGTCGAAGAAGTGGTCGTGCCCGGACTGGTCGGCCGGGAAGTCCTGCATGGACCAGGCCCGGACGATCCGCTGCCGGAACGCGGCGTCGTGCCGTGCGTCGCTCGCGGGCCGTGTGCCCGGCCCGCACGGCGGCGCCACGGCGGTGTCCGTCGCGTCGATGCACAGCCCTTCCTCGGCCGCGAGCTTGATCAGGTATTCGGTGGTGACCGCACCCGACAGGTGGTTGTGGAGGTCGCCGCCCTTGGGTAGCGCCTTGAAGAACGCTTTCAGCTTGGCCGGCCTGCCCTGCAGCGCGGCGAGGTGCGCGGAGGTCCTGGCCTCGGCGGGGGTGACGGGCCGGGGCAGTGCGTGGGCGGTGGGCCGGGGCGCCGGCTCGCTCGCCGGGGCGGCGGCGGCCGGAATGGCCGGAAGCAGGGTGAGTACGGCGAGTGCGCCGAAACCGGCCGCGCGCAGCGACTTGGGACGGCGTGCCGTCCGAAATGTTGAGATCACCGCCGAATGATTGCGTTCGAGGGCGTCATTTCTCATCCAAACCGCATGTATGGCCTGAAACCTCCACCCAATCGAGCTATTCCCGCCCTTCTTCCCGTCGTTTTTCGAGGTGCGCGTCAATCTCGCTGCTAGGTGCGGTAGTTGAGGCCGCCACCTTTCCCGACCTCCCTGCGAGAGGGAAACTACTTTCCTTTCAGGAAAGTACATGCCAGGATGAGGGGCAGATCGTTCAGGCAGTGATGAGCAGAGCAGGTCCGGGAGACGTGATGGCGCCGCAGGAGAACACCCCCACCCGTCCGGGCGACACAGCCGTGTCCGCCGACTCCGCGGCCGAGGCTCTGCACGGCATAGACGCGGCCAGGGAGCGGGCCCGTCTCACGGCCGGGCTGACTCCCGCCTGGTACGGCCCTGTGGCGGCCGCGGCCCTGATCGTTCCGGCCCTCGTCGACGCCTGGGCCCAGGAGCGGCGCGGCTGGGCGGTGTTCCTGTCCCTGCTGGTCGCGCTCGCGGCCCTGGCCGTGCTGGTGGCGCTCGTCGACGTCGTCAGGCGCAGCTCCGGAGTGCGGGTGACGCGGCCCTGGTCCGCGCGGCTGCGCCGGGGAGGGGTCCCGCTCCTGGCCCTGCTTGTCGCGGGCGGTGCGACGTATGGACTGTCCCAGGCGTTCGGGGCCGATCAGGCCACCAGCAAGGTGGCGGTGTTCGTGGTCCTGGGGCTGGGCGTCTGGACGGTGTTCATCGCGCGGAACGCGTCGATCAGGCAGAAGCTCCAGGTGACCGGATGACCGCCACCTCCGAGGCGGGCGGGCCCGCGATCGACGCGGCGATCAACCACCCCACCCGGCTGGCGGTCGTCGCCTTCCTCTCGGCGTGCGACGAGGCGGAGTTCGCCGCCGTGCGCGGTGGCTGCCAGGTGTCCGACTCGATGCTCAGCAAGATCGCCTCGGCTCTGGAGGCGATCGGATACCTCGCCGTCCGCAAGGGCTACGTCGGCAAGCGCCCCCGGACCTGGCTGTCGCTCACCCCTGCCGGGCGGGAGGCCCTGGCGCTGCATGTCGCGGCGCTCCAGGGCATCGCCGCCACGGCCCGGAGGTCGGGCGCGGAGACTAGTCGTTCTTGAGGTCCGCGACGAACGACGTCCAGGCGGCGGCCCGGAACACGAGCGTCGGGCCCTCGGCCACCTTGGAGTCGCGCACGGGGACGATTCCGGGGTGACCATCGGCGACTTCGAGGCAGTCGCCGCCGCTGCCGTCGCTGTACGTGGACTTCCGCCAGGTCGCGTTTTCGAGGCAGTTGCCGCCCTCGCCGCCACTGTAAGAGGACTTGTGCCAAGCCGCGGTGGAGAATTCGTAGTCAGGGCTGTTGAGCTTCATGGGCGTAGTCCTCTGCCATCGACTCGATGAGTGCCAGGGACGCCTCCGGTGACAGGGCGCTGGCCGCGACGAGATCGTACGACAGCTCGCAGCGGGCGACCGTTGCCGGATCGTCCTCCAGCCATCCGCTTCCCAGTACTTCGAAGTAGGCGAGCGTGGGGGCGGCGTCGAACGACATCAGCTTCACCATGCCGCTCATGGCCGCGTGTGCGCCCGCACTGTCCGGCAGTACCTGCACGATGATCCGGTGCCCACGCGCCAGCTTCGCCACGTGGCTAAGAGCCTCGCCCATGACCGCAGGTCCGCCGATCTTTCGACGCAGTACGGCCTCGTCCAGCACCACCCAGACCAGTGGGGTTGTTGGATCGCTCAGAAGCTGCGCGCGTTCGAGCCGCGCCGTGAGCAGTTCGTTGATGACGTCTTCCGTGCCCGTCGGCTGATACGCCCGGAACACCTCTCGTGCGTACGCCTCGGTCTGGAGCAGCCCCGGAATGAGCTGGGGTGCGTACTGCTTGATCACCTTGGCGAGAGCCTCCGCCTCCGCAGCTTCGGCGAAGTGATTCGGGTACTTCGACTTCTTCAGGGCGGCGCAGTGACGTACGAAGAACCCGCCGGATCCCAGGATCTCGTCCAGCTTCTCGGCCTGGTCCAACTGCATCCGGCGCGTACCGGATTCCAACTGCCCGATGAAGGAACCGCTCACGAACAGAGGGTCCCCCAGCGCCTCCTGCGAGAGACCCGCGCCCTGTCTGCGGTGGCGGAGTTCTGCCCCGAGCAGGGCACGCGGTGAGGAGGAGGGGTCGAGCTTCTTGGGACCCGGCATGACAACTCCCTGTGACACATGTGCGGTTGTTGGTTCTGCGCCTCTTCCAGGTTAGCGACGCGTTGGACACGCTGGGTATGCATTGTCATTACTCAGCGTGGAAAGGGATGGATCATGACGATCAAGGAACGGCGCAGGATGACGGAGGGCAGAGTGCGGGCAGCAGAGGACGCGGTGACGCGGCTGAAGGAGAGTTTCTCGGGTGTCGGGATCACGCTGCCGTCGCTGCGGATCGACCCGGTGACATGCGCGGGGAACGATCCGGTGTCGCCGCTGGTCGACCTCGGACGGTGCAACCTCGACACGGCGCTGCGGTTGAGCGTGGTGCTGGAGGCGCAGAGGTCGGCCGGTCATGACGGGTGAGGGCCTTGAGCCGCGTACGCCCGAGCCGGGGTCGTTCGCGGTGGACACCCGGGACGGCCGGGTTGGGCGCGTGATGGGGAACGTCGGGCCGTACGTGCAGTTGCGGGCGCCGGGGGGCGGGCCGGAGTGGGAATGCCCGCCGGAGTCGGTGCGCCCGGCTCCACTGGGGGAGGTGCTGCGGGCCAGGGTCCGGGAGGTCAACAGGGAGGGGAGGCTGCCGTGAAGGTGTGGGAACGCCGCGTGTGATCCGGCGGCGGATGTACGGAAGGGCGACGCCCTGGGAGGGTGCCGCCCTTCGAGCGGGCCGATGAGGCCCGTTCCGCCTTGGTCACGGAGTGCGGACCTCGGGTACGGGAGCCGAGGTCCGGGGGCAGGGGATGAGGCCGGGCAGGAGGGGCTGCCGGCCTCGTCGAGACGATCCACGGGGGCAGGGTCGTGGAGCGCAGTCAGGAAAATTTCAGGGAGCCCCTGCCAGCGTGCCGTTCCATGACGACCGACATGACGAACGCGTACGCGCCCGGCAGCCGCTCCCGGGCGCGGCAGACGCTGAACAAGGTCCCGGAAGTGACCCTCTACTTCTGGGTCATCAAGGTGCTGTGCACCACCGTGGGCGAGACCGCGGCCGATCTGCTCAACGACAATCTGGGCATGGGGCTGACCAACACCTCGTACCTGATGGGTGCGCTGCTGGTCGGCACCCTGGTCCTGCAGTTCCGGGCGCGTTCCTACGTACCAGGTCTCTACTGGCTGTCCGTGGTCCTGATCAGCGTGGTCGGCACGCTGATCAGTGACAACCTGACCGACAACCTCGGCGTACCGCTCCAGACCACGACCGTGGTGTTCGCGGTGGCGCTCGCCGTCACGTTCTTCGCCTGGTACGCGAGCGAGCGGACGCTGTCGATCCACTCGATCCGGACGACGCGGCGCGAGGCGTTCTACTGGCTGGCGATCCTGTTCACGTTCGCCCTGGGCACATCCGCCGGCGACCTGACGGCGGAGAAACTGAATCTGGGGTACTGGCTCTCCGCGGTCGTGTTCGCGGCGCTGATCGCGGCCGTCGCCCTCGCCCACCGCGCACTCGACTTCAACGCGGTGTGGTCGTTCTGGATCGCGTACGTCCTGACCCGGCCGCTCGGTGCCTCGCTGGGCGACTACCTTTCGCAGCCGACCGCGGACGGCGGTCTCGGACTGGGCACGGTCGGCACCAGCATCCTGTTCCTCGTCGTCATCCTCGGCCTGGTCGTCTTCCTGACCCGGACCCGGCGCGATGTGGCGGAGGACGCCCCCCTGGAGACGGCCGGCGCGCGGCAGGTCAGCCCGCAGGAAGGGTGACCGCGAAACGCGCGCCGGGGGCGGTGGTGTCCAGTGCGATGTCGCCGCCCGCGGCCCTGGCCAGTCGGCGGGCCAGGGCCAGACCGAGCCCCGCGCCGTCGTGTCCGTCCTCGGGGCGGGCACGGCGGCCGGGTTCGAAGAGCGAGGCGACGAAGTCCGGTGGGACGCCGGGGCCGTCGTCGGAGACGAACAGCGTGATCCCGCCCGCGCCCGGTGCGCAGGAGAGGGTGACCGACCGGGTCGCGTAACGGCGGGCGTTGTCCAGGAGTGGCGTCAGGATGCGTTCGACGACATCCTCCGAGACACCGATGCCCACCTCGGGGGCGTCCTGCGCCACGACGGTCACGGGCGGGGCATCGGGAAACTGGGCCGTGTGGCGCCGTGCCAGGCGGTGCGCGATGCCGGGGAAGCGGCACCGGCCGGGGGTCTGCGCGTTGCGGGTACGGACCTCCGAGAGCAGCGAGTCGCAGATCTGCTGCATGGTCGAGGCGGCGCCCGCGATGGCCGCCAGGGAGGTCTCCTGCTGTTCCGCGCTGCGTGGCCGTCCGATGAGCCAGTCGGTCTCGGCGGTGATCCTGGCGAGCGGGGTGCGCAGTTCGTGGGAGAGCTCGGCGGCCTGCTGCTGCTCGTGGCGCAGGACCGCGGCCAGCCGGTCCAGCAGTGCGTCCAGGCTGGTGGCGAACGCGGCGAGCTCGGCGGGCCTGCCTTCGGCGCCGAACCGTTCCGGGGCGCCCGCGGCGCTCCACCGGGCGGCCTGCTCGCTCATCGCGGTCACCGGGCGCAGGGCCCGCCGTACGACGAGGCGGGTCAGGAGCCAGACGGTGGCGAGCAGGAGCACGGCCAGGGCGATCGAGCCGACCAGGGCGGTGCCCGCCGTGCTGCGGTAGGGGTTCAGGCTCACGGAGCTGACGACGGTACCGACCCGGACGGGCGGGTGCCCCTGCCGGGCGGGGGCGTCGAGGGGGTAGGCGTACAGCCGCCACGAGCCGGGGCCCCCGGCGTCGGCGAAGGTCTCGGGGCGCCCGGCGAGCCGGGCCGCCTGCGCCGCCGGGCCGGGGGGTGAGGTGGGGGGTTTCTCGACGACAGTGGTGCCCTGGAAGATCCAGACTCCGGTGTCCAGGGCCTGGTCCTCGGCCGGTTCCCGGACGACGAGCCGGCCGTCCGGACGTACGTCCACCGTCGCCGCCACGGCCTCGGCGCGGGTGCGCAGGACATCGTCGGCCTGGCCGTGCAGCCGCTGGTTCAGGGCCAGGTTGAAGACGGTGGTCAGGACGCCGATCCACAGCGCGCCGGTGGCGAGGGCCATCAGGGCGAGGCGGCCGCGGAGGGTCCGGGGGGTGAGGTGGCGGATCACGGCTCCCAATGAGGTATCAGCCGAAGCGGTAGCCGACGCCCCGGACCGTGCCGATGCCCTGGGGGCTGTCCGACTCCCGGAGCTTGCGGCGCAGACGGGCCAGGTACTGGTCCAGCGTGTTGTCGCTGACCTGCGCCCCCTCCGGCCAGCCCGCCCGCAGCAGAGCCCGGCGGCGCACCACGGCGCCGGGGTCCGCCATCAGGCATGCCAGCAGACGGAATTCGGTCGGGGTCAGGGTCACGGGGCGGTCGTGGACCGTCAGCTCGTGCCGTACCGGGTCCAGCCGCATCGTGCCCGCGCCGTCGGCGAGGGTGCTGCCCTGGTGCCCGGTGCGGTTCAGGACCGCGCGGACGCGGGCCGCGAGCTCGCTGAGGTGGAACGGCTTGACCAGGTAGTCGTCGCCGCCGGAGGCGAAGCCGGAGAGCCGGTCGGTGAGATTGCCGTGGGCCGTCAGGAAGATCACCGGAACGGTGAAGCCCGCACCGCGCATCGCCTGGCACACATCGCGCCCGTCCGAATCCGGCAGCCCCACATCGAGCACGACCGCGTGCACCGACCCGTCGACCGCCTTCAGCGCGGCGGCGCCGTCGGCGGCGGTCACGACGTCGAAGTCCTCGTCGCGCAGGCCACGGGCCAGGACGTCGCGCAGGCCGTGGTCGTCCTCGACGACGAGAATGCGTGCTGCGGTCACCGGGCCAGTATGACGCGGGCGGTCACTGTCCCGATCCGAGCGGACATGGCGGACATGGGTGAGGGCGGCGCCCGGTGTGTCGGGTGCCGCCCTCATCCCTGTCCGTGTGCCCGCGGTCAGACCCCGGCCGGTTCCTTCGTCGGCGGGGACGTCGGGCCGCCCGTCGCCGCGACCGTGGATTCGGCCGGTTCCTGTGCGACGTCGAACTCGGCCAGCAGGTCCTTGCTGAAGCCGAAGAAGTACGTCGCGAGGAACCCGGTGAGGTAGCCGGCCAGCAGGCCGCCCGCGTAGATCGCGACCGTGGTGCCCAGGCCCTGGTTGCCGTCGAGGAGGGGGAACAGGGCCCAGCCGGACGGGCCGATGGCCGTGGAGCCGACCTTGTCGCCGAGCTGGTTGAACAGGCCGACGAAGCCGCCGCCGAACGCGCCGCCCACGCAGGCCGTGATGAACGGGCGGCCCAGCGGGAGGCTGACGCCGTAGATCAGCGGTTCGCCGACGCCCAGCAGACCGGCCGGGAGGGCGGACCTGATGGTGCGGCGGATCGACTGGTTGCGGGGGAGGCGGAAGTAGACCGCCACGGCGGCGCCGACCTGGCCGGCGCCCGCCATCGCGAGGATCGGGAGCAGCACGGTGTAGCCCTGCTGCTCGATGAGGGTGGTGTGGATCGGGATGAGTGCCTGGTGCAGGCCCAGCATCACCAGGGGCAGGAAGAGACCGCCGAGCACGAAGCCCGCGCCCGCGCCGCCGTTGGAGAGCAGCCAGTCGGCGAACGTACCGATCGCGGTGGAGATCTCGCCGGCCACGTACATCAGGCCGAAGATCGTCACCAGTCCGGAGAGCAGGACCGTGAGGGTCGGGGTGACCAGCACGTCCAACGCCTCCGGCACCCAGCGCCGGCACCACTTCTCCACGTACACCGCGAGCACCGCCGCGCCGAGCGCGCCCAGCACACCGCCCTGTCCGGGGGCGAGCTTCTGGCCGAACGCCTCGATGTTCGCGACGCCCGGGAAGACGATGATCGCGGCGACCGCACCGCCCAGGATCGGCGTACCGCCGAACTCCTTCGCCGTGTTGTAGCCGACGAACACGGCGATCAGCGCCATGAATCCGGACGCCATCGCGGCGAGGGCGGGGGTGACCGAGGTCAGCCAGCCCAGGTTCACCAGCAGGCCGTTGAGCCCGGCGATGATGCCGCAGCCGATGAGCGCCGGGATCAGCGGGACGAAGATGTTCGCGATCCGGCGCAGGAACAGCTTGAACGGGGTGGCGTTCTTCGCCTTCCGCGCCGCCTTCATCGCGGCCCCCTGGGCGGCCAGCTCGTCGGCGGACGCGGACGCGGACGCGGAGGCCGGGGCGGGAGGGGTGGCTTCGCCGGGTGCGGTCGCCGCCGCCCTGCCCTCCTCGACCAGGCGCTCGAACTCCGGCGTGACCCGGGCGACGGTGCCGGGGCCGAGGACGATCTGGTACGTGTCGTCCTCGACCACACCCATGACGGCGGGGACCGCCTTCAGGGCCTCGTCGTCCACGAGCGAGCGGTCGTGCAGGCCCAGCCGGAGCCGGGTCATGCAGTGGGCGATGGAGCCGACGTTCGCTGCGCCACCGACGAGCGGAAGGATCGCGGCGGCGGTGGCGCTGTTCTTGTCTTCTGTTGCCATGGTGCGTGGGCCTTGCTGTGCGGGGGGTGCGGGGGTGGAGCCGGTGGGTCAGGTGGTGCGGGGGGCTGCGGCGAGGGCGGCGCGGAGGTGGCCGTCGGACGCGGTCAGCAGGGTGGCGGCGGTGGGGCCGTCGACCTGGCCGAGGATGGTGAGGATGGCGTTCTTCACCTCGCCGTCGGTCGCGGCGAGCGCGGCCTCGATCTCCTCGTCGGACGCCCCCGTGGCGAGCGAGACGATCCGGCGGGAGCGGGCGCGCAGCTTCTCGTTGGAGGCGCGGACGTCGACCATCAGATTCCCGTACGTCTTGCCGAGCCGGATCATCGTGATCGTCGAGAGCATGTTGAGGACGAGCTTCTGGGCCGTGCCCGCCTTGAGCCGGGTGGAGCCGGTGAGCAGCTCGGGGCCGACGACGACCTCGATGCCGTGCTCCGCCGCGGCGCCCAGCGCGGAGTCCGCGTTGCAGGACAGCCCGATGGTCAGCGCGCCCTTCCGGCGGGCGTGCTCGACGGCGCCGATCGCGTACGGCGTGCGGCCGGAGGCGGAGATGCCGACCACGGTGTCGTCGGCGGTGAGCTCCAGGGCGTCGAGGTCGGCGGCGGCCAGCTCCTTGCTGTCCTCGGCGCCCTCGACGGCCTTGACCATGGCGGTCGGGCCGCCCGCGATCAGGCCGATGACCTCGGAGGGGTCGGTGTTGAAGGTGGGCGGGCACTCGCTGGCGTCGAGCACGCCGAGCCGGCCGGCGGTGCCCGCGCCCGCGTAGATCAGCCGGCCGCCGCGGGCCATGCGCTCCGCGGTGCCGTCGATGGCGGCGGCTATCTCGGGCAGCCGGGCGCCGACGGCGGCCGGGACGGACTGGTCCTCGCCGTTCATGATGCGGGCGATCTCAAGCGTGCCGAGGCGGTCGATCTCGGCGAGCTCGGGCCGGAACGCCTCGGTGGTGAGCGTGGCGAGCTGGGCGCGCAGCTCGCCGTATCCGTCGGCGGTGGCGTCGGCGGAGGCGGTGGCGTCGGCGTCGGTGGTGGCGTCGGCGTCGGTGGTGGAGGTCATGGAGGGCGGCTCTCTGCTTTCTCGGTCTCGTACGGTTCAGCGGGTGCGGGTGCGGGTGCGGGTGCGGGGGTTCGCGGATCGGCGGGCCGGTCAGCGGGGACGCGGGGTGTGGCGGTGTGCCAGCGCCTCGTAGGAGGCGGCGAGGGCCGGTGCGGCCGTCTCGTACGTACGCTGCGCCACGCCTATGAACAGGCAGTCGACGACGAGGAGCTGGCTCGTACGGCTCGACATGGCGGCGGGCCGCAGCTCGCTCTCCCGGGCGGTGGACGTGGTCAGCACGTGGTCGGCGTACTGCGTGACCGGGCCGTCGGGGCGGCCGGTGATCGCGACCGTCGTCGCGCCGCGGTCGAAGGCGACCCGCAGCGGCTCCATGACGTCGACCGTGGAGCCGGAGTGCGTGATCGCGATGGCCACATCGCCGGAGCGGAGCTGCACGGCGTTGGTCACCGCGAGGTGCGGGTCCGTGTGGGAGTGCGCGATCAGGCCGATGCGGGCCAGCTTCTGCGCGAGGTCCTGGCCGACGAGGGAGGAGGCGCCCACCCCGTAGATGTCGATGCGCCGGGCGGTGGCGGCGGCGGCCACGGCGGCACCGAGCTGGACGGTGTCGAGCCCGGCGGCCGTGTCGGCGAGGGTCTGCTGCTCGTCGTAGGCCAGCTTGGCGACCACGTCGGCGATCGGGTCGTCGACCGCTATGTCGGCGGTGACGGAGGGGGCCCGGCCGGACTGCTGGTGCGCGGCGAGCCCGGCGAGGGCCAGGCGCAGATCGCGGTAGCCCGGGTAGCCGAGGAGGCGGGCGGTGCGGACCACGGTCGCCTCGCTGGTGCCGGTGAGCTCGGCGAGACCGGTGACCGTGAGGGCCGCGCAGCCGGCCGGGTCACCGGCGACGGCCTCGGCGACGCGCTGCATGGAGCGGGTCATGGACGGCGCGAGCGTGCGCACCTTGGCCGCGAGGGCCGCCGGGGCGGGCGGGGAGTCAGCGTTGAAACTTTCCTTCAGGTCATGGGTCACCTTTGAAAGATATTTTCAACCGGGTTGCCCGTCAACCCCCCTTTGGTCCCTGCTTCTCCGGTCGCCCGGTCCCTGCCTTTCCGGCCGCCGCCGACAGCGCGGTGACGGCAGCGGCGGGCGCGCGAGGCGGGTCCGTGGGCGGGGTGACAATGGGGCCATGGAGATGAACCCCCTGGAACAGGCGTTGCACACGGCCCGCGCGCTGGTCATGGCCGATCTCGCCGCGGGTGACGTCGCCGAGGCCGGGATCGTCTCGCTGGTCGAGGACGCGGTGACGCACCGCCGCTGGTGGGTCGAGCAGTGGCCCGAGGGGGCCTCGTTCGTGGTCGGCCTCGTCGCCCAGGACGTACAGGACGCGCTGCTCGAACGGTACGGACGCTGGCCGCTCTGCCCGGTCTGCGACGCGGGCGACCCGCACGCCCTGGACGTCGAACCCGAGCTGGGCCCGGACCCGCACTGGGTGTGCACCAAGGCCGCGGTGGCCGTGGCGCCGGTCGGCTCGCTGAGCGGGATAGCGCGGCGGTGACCGTCTACATCGACCCGCCGCAGTGGCCGGGCCACGGGCGGCTCTGGTCGCACCTGGTCAGCGACGTCTCCTTCGAGGAACTGCACGCCTTCGCGGCGTCCATCGGCTGCCCGCCGCGCGCGTTCGAGCGGGACCACTACGACGTACCGGAAGCGCGGTACGAGGACGCGGTGCGGGCCGGGGCCCGGCAGATCGGCTCGAAGGAGCTCGTCCGCCGGATCACGGAGGCGGGGCTGCGCCGCCCCAAGGGCCGGCCCGCACCGGGGTGAGACGGGTTTCTCAGGCGGTGGTCCTTCTCAGGCGGTCGTCGAGGACGCGCACGCCTGGGCCGCGCCCGGCTCCGGCGACGCGGCGGCCGGGGCCCCCGTCACCAGCAGCGAGGACGAACCGCGGCTGCGCTGGAGCCGCAGCGAGATCACCACGGCGACCAGCGCCAGTACGGTCATCGCCGCCCCGGCCCACGCGGTCGCCGCGAAACCGAAGTCCGCGTCGATCACCGTGCCGCCCAGCCAGGGGCCGCCCGTGTTGCCCAGGTTGAACGCGGCCGTGGTCGTCGCACCGGCCAGCGTCGGGGCGGCGCCCGCGACATTGAACATCCGGGCGTTCAGCGCCGGGGCCGTGTAGAACGCGGACAGGCCCAGCAGGAACGAGAGCCCGACCGCCGCCATCTGGTTCGACGCGAACAGGGCCAGCGCGGCCAGGAAGACCGTCGAGGCCGCGATTCCGCTCATCAGCACCCCGAAGAGATGCGCGTCCGCGACCCGGCCGCCGATCGTCGTACCGACCAGCGCGCCGATCCCGAAGAGCGCGAGCACCGTCGGCACCCAGCCCGAGTCCAGCCCGGCGACATCCGTCAGCAGCGGGGCCAGATAGCTGAACGCGCAGAAGACACCGCCCGCGGCGAGCGCCGTGACCACGATCGACAGCCACACCTGGTGGTCCCGGTAGATGCTCATCTCCTGCTTGAGCCGGGGCTTCTGCTCCGGCAGCGGAATGCGCGGAATCAGCGTCGTCACCCCGACCAGGGCCACCGCGGAGGCCGCGCCCACCGCCCAGAACGCCGAGCGCCAGCCGAAGTTCTCACCGAGGAACGCGCCCAGCGGCACGCCCAGCACATTGGCGATCGACAGACCGCCGATCATCACGGCCATCGCGCGGGCCCGCGAGTTCACCGGCACCATCGCGATGGCGACCGCCGCCCCCACCGCCCAGAACCCGGCACAGGCGAACGCGCTCACCACCCGGGACGCGAAGAGGACCTCGTACGTCGGCGCCAGCGCGCCCGCGACCTGGCCGAGGCCGAAGACGGAGATCAGGGAGATCAGCGTGGTGCGGCGCGGCAGCCGGAGCGTGGCCACGGCGAGCAGTGGGGCGCCGATCACCATGCCGATCGCGAAGGCGGATATGAGGAGTCCGGCGCGCGGGATCGACACGTTCATGTCGTCGGCGATGGGCGGCAACAGCCCGGAGAGCATGAATTCACTGGTTCCCAGGGCGAAGACCGAGAGACCCAGGATGTACACGGCCAGGGGCATGCGAGAGCGGCTAGCGGCAGAGTCGGGCATGACAGCTGCCAACAGCGATCACGGCCCCCGCATTCCCCCGCATTCTCCGCGTCGCCCCGCTGCCCGGGGGTCAGTGGCCGAGCAGCTCCCATTCGGTCAGCAGATTCTGCCGCGCCCGCGGCTCCCAGTGCTCCGCCCCGTACGGCGTACGGAACAGCCGGGGCAGTCCGAGCAGCTGGCGCAGCACCGTCGCCCGGCCCTCCCGGAACGCGTCGTCGGGGACGAAGCCGTACTCCTCGCGGACCTGCGCCGCGTACGCCGCGTACTGACCCGGGGGCGCCGCGAGAATGGCCAGATCCGCGTCGCACAGCACCTCGCCGTCGGCGTCGCCGTCCGCCGGGTCGTGGGTGACGGTCAGCCGTACGAGCCGGGCCACCTCGGCCGTGACACCGTCCGGCACGCCCGCCTCCGGGAGGGCGCGCTCGGCGAGCGCCGCGCTGCGCTCCTCGTTCTCGGACCGGTCGGGCCGGTACACCGCGTCGTGGAACCAGGCGGCGAGGCGGACCGCGTCCGGGTCGGCCGCGTATCCGGCGAGCGTGTCGATGTGGTCGAGCACCGCGACCAGGTGCGCGGTGGTGTGGTACCGCCGCTGCGGCTCGGCCCAGCGCGCCAGCAGACGGTCGGCGTACGGCGCCGGATCGGGGCCGGGGGCCCCGCCCCGGGCGCGGGTGAGCGTCTCCCGCCAGCGGACGTGGAGGGAGTCCTCGGTGTCGGTCATGGGGACGACCTTAGGGCTTCTCCGCGGCTTCTCGGGGGCGTCGGCGGTATGCGCACGGAACCGCACCCGCGGGCGCGGGTGCGGTTCCGTCCGGGCGAGCCGGGAGATGACCCGGGCCGGGGCTACGACGCCGCCTTGAACCCCCGCAGCCGCAGCGAGTTGCCGACCACGAAGACCGAGGAGAACGCCATCGCGGCGCCCGCGATCATCGGGTTGAGCAGCCCGGCCGCGGCGAGCGGCAGCGCGGCCACGTTGTAGGCGAAGGCCCAGAACAGGTTGGTACGGATGGTGCCCAGGGTCTTGCGCGACAGCCGGATGGCGTCGGCGGCGGCCCGCAGGTCCCCGCGGACCAGCGTCAGGTCGCCGGCCTCGATCGCGGCGTCCGTGCCGGTCCCCATCGCCAGGCCCAGATCCGCCTGGGCGAGGGCGGCCGCGTCGTTGACGCCGTCACCGACCATCGCGACCGAACGGCCCTCGGCCTGGAGGCGCTTGACGACATCGACCTTGTCCTCCGGCATGACCTCCGCGTACACCTCCTCGATCCCGACCTCGGCCGCGACCGACTCGGCCACCGCCCGGTTGTCGCCGGTGAGCAGGATCGGGGTGAGGCCCAGGGCCCGCAGCCGCTCGATGGCCTGCGCGCTGGTGTCCTTCACCGCGTCGGCGACTTCGAGCACCGCCCGCGCCTCGCCGTCCCAGGCGACCGCGATGGCCGTCCGGCCCGCGGCCTCCGCCTCGGCCTTGCGCCGGGCCAGCTCCACCGGGAGGTGGATCTCCCACTCGGCGAGCAGCTGCTCGCGGCCGACGAGGACGGCGTGGCCCTCGACGACGCCCTGCACACCGAGGCCGGGGATGTTGGCGAAGTCCTCGGGGGTGGGGAGGGGTGCGCCGGTGCGTTCGGCGGCTCCGGCGGCGACGGCCTGGGCGATGGGGTGCTCGGAGGAGTGCTCCAGTGCGCCCGCGAGCCGGAGTGCGTCGGTTTCGGTGGTGTGGTCGGCGGTGTGGATGTCGAGGAGGGTCATGTGGCCGGTGGTGACGGTGCCGGTCTTGTCGAGGACGATCGTGTCGACGCGGCGGGTGGTCTCCAGGACCTCCGGGCCCTTGATCAGGATGCCGAGCTGGGCGCCGCGTCCCGTACCGACCATGAGGGCGGTGGGGGTGGCCAGGCCCAGGGCGCAGGGGCAGGCGATGATCAGTACGGCCACGGCGGCGGTGAACGCGGCGGTCAGGCCCGCGCCGTTGCCGAGCCAGAAGCCGAGCGTGCCGAGCGCCAGGGCGATGACGA
Source organism: Streptomyces sp. DvalAA-43 (assembly GCF_900091725.1). Lineage (GTDB taxonomy): Bacteria > Actinomycetota > Actinomycetes > Streptomycetales > Streptomycetaceae > Streptomyces > Streptomyces pulveraceus. Next base: position 195,736 of record NZ_FMBW01000031.1, read on the forward strand.
CGGGGACGAAGACGGCGGAGATCCGGTCCGCGAGGCGCTGGGCCGCCGCCTTGCCGTTCTGCGCGTCCTCGACGAGCTTGGCCATCCGGGCCAGCTGGGTGTCGGCGCCGATCCTGGTCGCCTCGACGACGAGCCGGCCGCCCGCGTTGAGCGTCGCCCCGGTGACGGAGTCGCCGACGCCGGCCTCGACGGGCACGGACTCACCGGTCAGCATCGAGGCGTCCACGGCCGAGGCGCCTTCGACGACGGTGCCGTCGGTGGCGATCTTCTCGCCGGGGCGGACCAGGAACCGGTCCCCGACCTGGAGCTCGGCGGTCGGCACGGTCACCTCACGGCCGCCGCGCAGTACGGTCACCTCCTTGGCGCCGAGTTCGAGCAGCGCCTTGAGGGCGGCGCCCGCCTTCCGCTTGGAGCGGGCCTCGAAGTAGCGCCCGGCCAGGATGAACGCGGTGACTCCGGCGGCGGCCTCCAGATAGATGTTCCCGGCGCCGTCGCTCCGGCCGATGGTCAGCTCGAACGGGTGCGTCATGCCGACCATGCCCGCCGTGCCGAAGAACAGGGCCCACAGCGACCACAGGAACGCGGCCGAGGTGCCGACCGAGATCAGCGTGTCCATCGTGGCCGCGCCGTGCCGGGCGTTGGTGAACGCGGCCTTGTGGAACGGCCAGGCGGCGTACGTGACGACCGGGGCCGTCAGTGTCAGGGAGAGCCACTGCCAGTAGTCGAACTGGAGCGCCGGGATCATCGACATCGCGATCACCGGAACGGCGAGCGCGACCGCGGTCAGCAGCCGCTGGCGCAGCGGCCGCAGCTCGTCGGTCTCCTCGGCCCCGGCCCCGGGCCCGTCGCCCTCGGCGCGCACCGGGGGAGCGGGCTCGTGGGCGGTGTAGCCGGTCTTTTCGACGGTGGCGATCAGGTCCTGTACGGAGATGTCCTCGCCCCGGTAGCTGACCTTGGCCTTCTCCGTGGCGTAATTGACGGTGGCCTCGACGCCGTCCATCCGGTTGAGCTTCTTCTCGATCCGGGCCGCGCAGGAGGCGCAGGTCATGCCGCCGATCGCGAGCTCGACCTCTGCGGTGCCGGTGCCGTCGGCGGTGCCGGTGGTGGCGGTGTGCGCGGACACGGTTTCCTCCCTGGCGGAGACGTTTATACCCCTAGGGGGTATGCATTACTGATTCAGGTATACCCCCCTCCCCTATGAAACGCAAGGGTGGATATGCCGCTCGGGCCCGGATCGTGAGCGTTCGATCACCCGATGTGCGTCTGACCTCACGTATCTTCGCCTGGCATTGAGGCTGCATCCTCGGTGTACCGACCCGTAGGCTGGCCATTGGACTAGACCTATTGATGTCTCCTGGAGGATTGGGATCCCATGAGCAACCGTGCAGTCCTGGAGGTGATCGCTCTCGACGCGGAGGACGCGGTCGCCGCCCAGGCGGGTGGTGCGGACCGGCTTGAGCTGGTCACCGACATGGCGGCGGACGGTCTGACCCCGTCCTGTGCGACCTTCGCGGAGATCCGGGCGGCGGTGGACATTCCGCTGCGGGTGATGCTCAGGGTGGCTGACGGTTTCGCGGCCGGTGACATCGAGGTGCTGGTGGCCAGGGCGCGCGAGCTGCGGGCGGCGGGCGCCGAGGAGTTCGTCCTCGGCTTCCTCGACGCGGAGGGGCGCCCGGACCTGGTCGCCGTCGAACGGCTCGTCGCCGAACTGGACGGCTGCCGCTGGACCTTCCACCGGGCGATCGACCGCGCCGCCGACCGGGACGCCCTGCGCAAGCAGCTGGCGGACCTGCCCGGCCTGGACACGTACCTCACCGCCGGTTCGGCGAAGGGCGTCGACGACGGCATCCCGACGCTGCTGGTCGAGGCGGCGCGCAAGGGCGAGCCCGGGTACGAGCCGCAGATCCTGGTGGGCGGGGGCCTGCGCCTGGAGCACCTGCCGGAGCTGCTGGACGCGGGGATCGACGCCGTGCACATCGGCGGCGCGGCGCGGCCGCGCGGATGGTCGGGGCCGGTGGACGCGGCGGCGGTACGGGAGTGGCGGACGGTGCTCGACGCGTAGCGGGGAGGGGGGGCCGGGGGATGAGCCCCCGGCCCCCCGCTCCTCAAACGCCGGAGGGGCCGGAGGATGTCAGCTCGTCCGGCAGGGCCGCCGCGTGCACCACCGTCAGGCCCGAGACCGCACGCGTCAGCGCCACGTACAAGCGGCGCAGGCCCGTGCGTTCGTCCGGTTCGCCGTCGACCACCGCGGCCGGCTCGTCCAGTACCACGTAGTCGTACTCCAGACCCTTCGCCAGCGACGCCGGTACCAGGGTCAGCCGGGACTCCGCGGTCGTCTCCTCGCCGGGGGAGAGGTACGCGTGCCCGGCCGCGGTCAGGGTCTGCGCCAGCGCGGGAATCCGGGCGTCGGCCGCGATCAGGCCGATCGACCCCTCCTGCGCCAGCGACGCCTCGCACGCCGCGAGCACCGCCGCGTCCAGCTCCGCCGGATCGGCCACCGCCCGCACCTCCAGCGAACCCGGCGACTCACGCACCGACTCCACCGCCGCCAGGCCCGGCGAGATCACCGGCAGCAGCCGCGAGGCGTACGCGATCACCTCGCGCGGCACACGGAAGCCCGCCGTCAGCTCCTCCACCACCGCGTCCGACTTGCCGAGGTGGTGCAGCGCCTGCGCCCAGCTCTCCGTCGACCACGGCGTCGTGCCCTGCGCGAGGTCACCCAGGACCGTCGCCGAACCGGTCGTGCAGCGCCGGCCCACCGCCCGGTACTGCATGGGGGACAGGTCCTGCGCCTCGTCGAGCACCACATGACCGAGCGAATGCGTACGCGCCACCAGGTCGTTGGCCTCGTCGATCAGCACCGCGTCCGCCGCCGACCACTTCGCCGACTTCACGCTCCGGGCGGGCTTCGTCCACAGGATCGTCTTCTGCTCGTCCTCGCTGAGCAGCCCCTCCGCGTGCGCGGCCAGGAACTCCGCGTCCGACAGCAGCCGCAGCACCAGCTTCGCCGGGTCGACGGCCGGCCAGATCGCCTTCACGGCCGCCTTCACCGCGGGATTGCGGGCCACCGCGTTCTGCACCCGGTCGTCGGGCGCCTCGCCCGCCTCCTCCATCCGGACCAGGACCGAGTGCGCGATGCGCTGCGGCAGCGCGTCGTGGGCGGCCCCGTACCGCATGTCGCGGGCCAGCAGCTCGGTGACCATCTCCTCCAGCTCGTACGCGGGCACCCGCCAGCGCCGCGAACCGCGCACCACCACGACCGGCTCCGCCGGGAGCGTCACATGGGAACGGATCGCCCGCCGCAGCACCTCGGCCATCCGGGCGTCGCCCTTGACGACGGCGGCGTCCGCCGCGTCCGTGCCGCGCACCTCGACACCGGCCGTCACCAGATCGTCGACGGTCGCCTGCTTCACCGCCAGCTCGCCGAGGGCCGGGAGCACCTGCTCGATGTACTGGAGGAAGGACCGGTTCGGCCCGATGACCAGCGTGCCGGTACGGGCCAGCCGCTCCCGGTGCGCGTACAGCAGATACGCCACCCGGTGCAGGCCGACGGCCGTCTTCCCGGTGCCGGGGCCACCCTGCACGCACACCGTCCCGCCGAGCTCGCTGCGGACGATCTCGTCCTGCTCGGGCTGGATCGTCGCGACGATGTCCCGCATCGGACCGACGCGCGGGCGCTCGATCTCCGCCTGGAGGAGCTTGCTGGTCTGCTCGGCCTCGGCCGGGTCGGTGAGGTGCTCGTCCTCGTACGCGGTCAGCTCGCCGCCGGTGTACCCGAAGCGACGGCGCTGCCCGACGTCCTGCGGGTCCTTCCGGGAGGCCCGGTAGAACGGCTGCGAGACGGGCGCGCGCCAGTCGATGACCATCGGATCGCCGTCGGCATCGTGGACATGGCGGCGCCCGATGTAGAACTGCTCGCCCTCCGCGCCCTCGGCCTGCTCGGCACCGACCTCGTGCAGATAGTCCAGGCGGCCGAAGAAGAGCGGGGTGTGGGCGAGATCGGCGAGCGACTTGATGCGCTCGTCGATCTGGGCCTGCAGGACGGCCGCGTTGACCCAGTTCGCCGTGACATCACGGATGTCCAGGGCCTGGGCGTCCTCACGCATGGCCCGCAGCGCGGCGCGGGACGCGGTGAGGTGGGCGCGTTCGCGCGCCAGTGGATCGGTGGTGGTGTCGCTTTCGTGTGCGTGCGCGGGCACGGTGTTGCCTCCGGCTGTTCAACGCAGGACGGCGGACCGCAGCCCGTCCCCCGGCCGGTGCGCGGGGGCGATGCGGTCCGCTCGGGGATCGATCACGGGTACGCGCAGCAGGTGCGCGTACGGCTGTCGGCCGGTTTCCGTCCGGTCGGCGGCGCTCCCCCGGCTGCCGGCGCGGGCCCTTGCGGGCCGCCGGTACCACGGTGCGGGAGGCGGGCAGACCGGCGATTGTATCGACGAGGTCCGTCCGGGGCCAACGAATTACCACCGGGCCAGTCCCGTAGAGAATTCCCGTCCCGTAAAGAATTACCGCCGGGCCCATCCCGTAGGGGACCGGCTCCGACCCGTAGGGGGCGGGGTCCATCCTCCAGGGGACGGCATGGGACCGCAGGCCTACACGGGCCCACCCCGGATTACGCCCGTGGGCCGATGCCCGCACGGGCCGGGCGCAGGACCATGGACACATGAGCACAGTCCTCCTGAACCCCCGCAGGACCGGCCCCGCGCACGGCGCGACCGCGGCCACCGGTCACCACCACGCCCACCGCGTCGGCGACGCGGTCCGCGCCGTCAAGGTCTTCGCCCGCGCCGCGTTCGGCGTGGTCGTGCTCGGCGAGTACGCGGAGGAGGCGGGCGTCCGCCGCGGGTCCCGCTGAGTACCCGGAACCGCCCCGGTATGAGTATCCGACCGGAGGTGGCCCGGCCCTGCCCCGGGATTGGGTAGCGCCATGGAGAACAGCCACGTCCAGGTGTTGCGTCCCGCCCCCGCCGGTCCCGTCGTCCCCGCGCGCAGCCCGAACGTCTGGGTCGCCCCCGTGCTCGCCACGGTCCTTTCCTTCTTCCTGACCTGCTTCGGCATGTTCGCCATCGGCTTCGCGGCGATGGCGACCGACAGCTGCGGCCCGGACGACTGCTCCTCGGGCATCACGGTTCCGCTGAGCCTCATGGCCTACGGGCTGTACGCGACCCCGTTCATCACGCCCCTCGCCCTGATCACCGCCTGGGTGCTGACGTGGCGTCGCCGCTGGACCACCGCCCGCCGGTGTGCGGCGGTGATCGCCGTGCTGCCGGGGCTGACGGCGGTGGGCGGCCTGGCCCTGCTCCTGACGCTCGGCGGCTGACCCGGTCGGGACACGGCCGGTCCGCGTACGCGGACCGGCCACCGGCCTCAGTTGTCCGTCAGCAGCTCGTCCGCGTCCACGATCCGGTACGCGTACCCCTGCTCGGCCAGGAACCGCTGGCGGTGCGCCGCGAAGTCCTGGTCGATCGTGTCGCGCGCGACCACCGAGTAGAACCGCGCCTCGTGCCCGTCCGCCTTCGGCCGCAGCACCCGGCCGAGCCGCTGCGCCTCCTCCTGACGCGAGCCGAACGTCCCCGAGACCTGGATGGCGACGGTCGCCTCCGGCAGGTCGATCGAGAAGTTCGCGACCTTCGAGACCACCAGGACGCTGATCTCGCCCTCCCGGAACGCGTCGAAGAGCTTCTCGCGCTGGGCGTTGCTCGTCTCGCCCTTGATCACCGGGGCGTCCAGATGCTCACCCAGCTCGTCGAGCTGGTCGATGTACTGCCCGATGACCAGGGTCTGCTCGCCGCGGTGCTTGCGCACCAGCGCCTCCGTCACCTTCCGCTTCGTCGCCGTCGTCGCGCAGAACCGGTACTTCTCCTCGGCCTCCGCGGTCGCGTACGCCAGCCGCTCCGAGTCCGTCAGATTGACCCGCACCTCCACGCAGTCGGCCGGCGCGATGTAGCCCTGCGCCTCGATCTCCTTCCACGGGGCGTCGAACCGCTTGGGCCCGATCAGCGAGAAGACGTCCGACTCACGGCCGTCCTCACGCACCAGGGTCGCCGTCAGCCCGAGCCGCCGCCGTGCCTGGAGATCGGCGGTGAACTTGAAGACGGGCGCGGGCAGCAGATGCACCTCGTCGTAGATCACCAGCCCCCAGTCCCGGGAGTCGAACAGCTCCAGGTGCGGATAGACACCCTTGCGGCGCGTCGTCAGCACCTGGTACGTGGCGATCGTGACCGGCCGGATCTCCTTGCGGGTACCGCTGTACTCGCCGATCTCGTCCTCGGTCAGCGAGGTCCGCTTCACCAGCTCGTGCTTCCACTGCCGGGCCGAGACGGTGTTCGTCACCAGGATCAGCGTGGTCGCCTTGGCCTCGGCCATGGCACCGGCCCCGACCAGCGTCTTTCCCGCTCCGCAGGGCAGCACGACGACACCCGAACCGCCGTGCCAGAACCCCTCGACGGCCTGCTTCTGGTACGGCCGCAGCGCCCAGCCGTCCTCGGCCAGCTCGATGGGGTGCGCCTCGCCGTCGACATAACCGGCGAGGTCCTCGGCCGGCCAGCCCAGCTTCAGCAGCGTCTGCTTGATCTGCCCGCGCTCGGAGGGGTGCACGGCCACGGTGTCCGGGTCGATCCGCGCCCCGACCAGCGGCTGCACCTTCTTCGACCGGAGGATCTCCTCCAGCACGGGCCGGTCGGTGGAGGTCAGCACCAGACCGTGCACCGGGTGCTTGGAGAGGGTGAGGCGGCCGTACCGGGCCATCGTCTCGGCGATGTCGACGAGCAGCGCGTGGGGAACGGGGTAGCGCGAGTACTGCACCAGCGCGTCGACGACCTGCTCGGCGTCGTGCCCGGCGGCGCGCGCGTTCCACAGCCCGAGCGGGGTCAGCCGGTAGGTGTGGATGTGCTCGGGCGCCCGCTCCAGCTCCGCGAAGGGCGCGATGGCCCGGCGGCAGGCGTCGGCCTGGTCGTGGTCGACTTCGAGGAGCAGTGTCTTGTCGCTCTGGACGATGAGAGGTCCGGTCACGCGCGGCCCTTTCTGCTGCGGGGACGGCCGGGACAGCCGGTCCTGGCCAAACGTCCAGTGTGCCGCATCGGGGGGCCGCGGCGCGTGTGTTGTCGGGCACGGGCAGCCGCCCCGATCCGAAGGGGTGACAACGCTATGCAATGTCGTTTCACCGGGAGGCCGCCTCGTATCCGAGCTCTTTCGCCGTCGACTTCGTGGTGGGCGGAGTGCATCACCAGTTCGGTTTTTCGGTCGATGACGACCAGGTGACCGAGGAGTGGCTCTACTACTACCCCGAGGGCCGGCAGCGTCGCCTCTACGAGCGCGGTGCGGACTGCACGGTCACCTTCGGGCGCTGGCTCACCGGGAGGCGCAAGCTGATCGCTGAGCTGCTGCGGCCCAACAGCCTCTATCTGTCGGTCGCGGCGGCTCAGGGCCATGACCAGCTCAGCGAGGTGTTCCGCTGGTTCGGGTTCGGGCTGCGCATGGCGACGGATCACGATTTTCCGCAGCGGCTCGACCAGACGGTGCAGCTCTGCCTCGCCGACGAGGGGAAACACACCGCGGCATCGGCGATGGCTCTGCTCCGGTTCGCGGATCTCGGTGTCTACGGGCTGGAGATCAAGGAATGGGACGAAGCGGCCCGGGAGGACCACCAGCGGATCACCCAGGCGCTCCGGGACGCGCTGGGCGACAAGGTCCGTATTCAGCAGGAGCAGGCCCGACGCGTGCGGGTCGAGCACCGCACGGCCGATGGAGTCTTCCCGCTCGGTCTCGCCTACGAATCGAGCGGAACACGTACCTGGATCGGCCTGATCGGCCCGGTGATCACCACGCTGGAGACGGGGGGAGTCCTCTGCGTGGACGAGCTGGATGCCCGGCTGCATCCCTACCTCGTCGATGCCCTGGTCGGTATGTTCCAGTCGCCCGAGACCAACCGCGCCGGGGCCCAGCTGGTATTCAGCACCCATGAAGCGGCGCTGCTCGGCCGGAATGTACGGATCGAACTCTTCAGGGACCAGGTGTGGTTCACCGAGAAGGACCCGCATACGCTCGCGACGCGGTTGTTCCCCATGACGGAGTTCTCGGTGCGGGACTCCGCCGACAACCTGGAGAAGCGGTATCTGGGCGGGCGCTACGGGGCTGTGCCGTACTTGGACGACGAATTGCTGCGGGACATGAGCGCGGCATTCCGGCATGAGGGTGGGCGTGAAGCGGGGAGAACCGCTGAAGCGGACGAAGGGCGTACGCCCGGAGCAGCGTAGGTTCCTGTTCTACTGCGAGGGGGCGTGCACGGAGGACCAGTACTTCAAGGGGCTGAGAACCGAACTGCGTTCTCTTCCGGTGGCCATCTGCCTCGGTGGCGAGCACGGCGAACCGAAGTCGCTGGTCCGGGCGGCGATCGACCATCAGGAGCGCGCTCCCCGTTCCGCGAGCGACCGGTGGACGGAGTACGACGAAGTCTGGTGCGTGACCGACGTCGAAGCGCCCGTCCCGCATGACGGGCTGGCAGCCGCGTTGAAGCCGGCCCGGCGGTACGGGGTCCAGGTGGCGCTCACCAACCCCTGCTTCGAGCTCTGGCTCCTGCTGCATTTCAAGGACGTGTCGGGGTACTGCACATCGGCCGAGGCGCAGCGAGCGCTGGAGCGGCTCGACGCCTGCGGCTACTCCGTCGACCGCAAACACCTGGAGTACGAGAGCCTGCGCGCCGGACACGGGCAGGCCGAGCAGCGCGCGCAGGCATTGCGGGAGCGGGCGACGAAGGGGCACGCGGACAATCCCTGGACGGACGTCGACCGGCTGGTGGGGCGGTTGAGGGCGGCGCGGTACGGAGGACGCCCGGGGGACCGGGAGCAGGGCGACCGCTGACGCGTCCCGTGCTCAGGCCGTGGCGTCGTCCGCCAGTTCCGCGACGCCCGTGATGCGGTGCAGGGGGTACGTGCGGACCTCGTCCGCCGTGTGGTCGTACGCCGTGACGAAGCCGCCCTCGACCCGGACCGGGGCGATGACCCGCTGGCTGGCGGCGCCGTCCGCGTTCACGTAGCCGATCCAGAGCGCCGAGCCGGTCATCGCGGCGGCCTGGACCGTGGCGAGGGTCTCGGCGGAGGTCGTGCGGGGCAGGGCGCCCGGTTCGGCGGCGGAGGCCTCCGGGGCGTCCTTGCGGACCACCGTGGCGGCCGTGTCCCCGGCGCGGATCGCCCGGACCGCCGCGCCGAGCAGGGTGGCGTCCGGCACCGGAGGGCCCTCGGGCACGGGGGCGGGGGCCGTGCGGGGCGGGGTGCGGCGGGCGCCCGCGCGGGTGATCAGGACATCGCCCTCGGCGGACTCGGCGGCCGGGGCGTAGCCCATCTCGCGCAGCCCTTCGAGCAGGGAGGCCGGGTCGATCTGGGCGGCCAGCGCGGTCGGTGCGAGGCGGCGCAGGCGCAGGGTGACCGAGCGCTTGTCGGCGAGGATCTCGTTCAGTACGGCCTCGTCGTCGCAGCGCACGTACGAGGAGGCGGCGCCGATCCGGAGGTGGCCGTGGCGGCGGGCCACGTCGTCGATGAGATAGCTGAGCGGCTGCGGGACGGGCGTACGGCTGTGGGCGGCGAGGAAGGCGTGCAGGTCGGCGGCGGACTGCCCGGCGTCCAGGGCGCGGCGCACCGAGCCGGGGGTGAAGCGATAGACCGTCGCGCCGCCCTTCGACTCGATGTCCGCGAGGGCGGAGAGCATGTCCGCCAGCGGGCGCTCCAGCGGGCCGGGGGCGACGGCCGTGAGGTCGGCCTGGAGCAGGACGTGGTCCAGCGGCTCCGGGATGAGGGGGGCGAGCAGCGCGGCGGCCTCGGCGGGCCCGGTGTCGAGCAGGGCGCGGGTGTGGGTGGCGAGGGCGCCCCGGCCGGTGATGCCGAGGAGCTCGGACTCGTTGAGCGTCCACAGGGCGACCCGGGACCGCAGATCGGTGGTGTCCCCGGGGGAGACGGAGGCGCCGCGCAGGGGGCGTTCCCAGCGCAGCCGGGCGAGGACGGTCTCCGGGTCGGGGGCGGTACCGGGGGCCAGGGCGGCGAGCAGGGCGAGGACCCGGTGGCGCACCTCGGGCGCGGCCGAGCGGTCGAGTTCCGGGCCCAGGGCGGACAGCGCCCGGCCCTTGGCGTCCTGGCCGCCGACCAGGCCGGGGGTGCGGGTGGCGGCGAGCCAGGCGGTGGCGAGGGCCGTCCAGCGTTCCTGGGCGGGGAGTTCGGCCCAGTCGTCGTACGCGGGTGTCGGCGCGTAGCGTTCGTCGGCCTCCCCGTCGGAGGCCAGCAGCCCGGCCGCGTAGGCGAGTTCGACCCAGAACGCGGCGACCTGCTCGGGGACCTCCAGCGCGGTGGCGGTCTTCTTCAGCTCCCGGACGCTGAGCCCGCCGGCCCGCAGTATCGCGGGGCCGCCGCCGTTCCAGCTCTTCAGCAGCTCCTCGACGGTGTTCACGGCGAGGAGTGCCTGACCGGCCGCGGCGCTGTCCACAGCCTGTGGATCGCGCTCGGCCACCGCCTCCACGGCCGGCGGCCGCGGTTCCGGTACGCGGTGGGCGCGCCCGGCCCGCAGATGCAGGGCCGCCTCGCGGGGCAGCACCACGGTGCGCGTCGACACGGGCAGCAGCAGCCCGTGGTCGCGCAGCCACTTCACGGGCGGGGTGGGGTTCGGCGTCACTTCCCCGTACGGCGGTCCCCACACCAGCCGGTCCAGCACGGACAGGGCCTCGGCCGGGGCGGTGTCCAGCAGCGCGCCCATCCTGGCCCGGTCGGTGAAGAGCGCGGACAGGGAGGCCACGGCGGAGACCGGGTCGTGCGTGGCGGGCAGCCCGGCGGCGGCCAGGATCTCCTGGAGCCGGCCCGGGGACATCCCGGAGGTCGCCTCGGCGACGGTCGGCCCGAGTCCGGTGGGGGAGGCGTGCTGCGGGGACGGTGCGAGGATCTCGCGCGCCGTGCGCACCAGCCGCAGCCGGTCGTCCTCGCCCCAGACGAGGGCCTGTTCGCGCAGCGTGGCCAGGGCGCCGGGCAGCGCGTCCGCGATCGCCGCGCCCGCGTCGTCGCGGTGCTCGCCGTCGTCCCGGCCGTCACCGGTGAGCAGCCCGAGCAGCGTCTCGTACGGGGCGGGGTCGGCGGCGACCGCGAGCGCCTCGGCGGTCTGCAGGGCGAACCTGTCGAGGTGCTCCAGCGCGCGTACGACGGAGGCGCGGGTACCGGCCCTCGTCGCGAGCTGGGTGATGTCGCCCGGTACCGGGTTGAGGAGATCGGGGCGGGCGCGCAGCAGCCCGGCCAGCGACTCGTCGTCCCGGGCGCGCAGGGCTTCGGCGAGCGTCCGCGGTGGTGTGGTCATCCCCATCCGCCCCACGGTAGTCGCTCCGGGCGGGCCCGACGGGCTTCGAGGGCGCTACCGTCGGTGCAGGGCGGCAGAGGGGACGGATCGCGTGGGGATCGAGAGCGACCAGCTGGTCTACGACTATCTGAGCCGGGTCGGGGACCTGGCGCAGCAGCAACAGCTGTCCTCGGCCGCCCGGATGAGGCTGGTGGCGACGCTCCGGGGCGAGATCGACCGGCAGCGCGGAAAGCAGTCCGGGGACAGCCCGGCGGCGGTCCGCCGCATCATCGGGAAGCTCGGCGCACCGGACGAACTGGTGGCGGCCGCGGCCGCGTCGGGCGACGGCACGGTGGAGCTGCCGGAGCGGCCCGAGCGGACACAGGCCGCTCCGGGAGAGGGACGCGCTATCCCCCGTCCGCGCAAGGCGATGCTCCGGAAAGAGAGTTCGGGCAAGGGCGCGTCGCGGCCGGAGGAGCCCGGCCCCGGCGGCCCGGCCCCGGCGGCCGACCGGGTGCCCTCGCCGCCGCACCGGGCCGGTACGGACGAGCTGGGGCCTTCCGGCAGCGAGCCCGACTGGTGGCGGATCGAGCCGGGGCCGTTCGGCGGCGGGGTCGATGTGCCGGGGTTCGTCGGCGGCGTGGAGATCCCGGACATGATGCGGCCGCCGCCCCGGGAGGCGGTGCCGCGCCCGCGCGCGGCGGGCGACGGGCTGCCGGACGAGGACGAGGACGGATTCGGGTACGGGGACGGGGATGGGGGATGGGGGGGGGTGGTGAGGAGTCCGGGTCCGAGGAGGCGGCGCCGCGCCGCCGCCGGTTTCCGGGGCTCCGTCGCCGTGCGCCGCGCGAGGACGGGGGGCGCGGGCACGGGTTCTCGCACCCGTTGCTGCTGCTCGCCGCGGTGCTGCTGGTCGCCGGTGCAGTGACGGGTTCCTGGCTGGCCCTGGCGGGCGGCTGGATCCTCGCGTACAGCTCGCGCACGCTGTCCCGCGCGGAGGCGAAGTGGGCCGCGATGGGGCTGCCGGGCGTGGTCGCGGCGGGGGCCGTGGTCTGGCTGTGGGGCAGGAGCGACGGCCGGTGGGGCGAGCCCATAGGGACCGGACAGATGAGCGACGCGATCGGCCAGATGTGGCCGTGGGTGGTGCGGGGGGCGGCCGTGGCCTCCGCGCTCTACCTGGTGTGGAGGGCGCGGCGGCCACGGTCGTGATGGTGGTTCGTCGGCGTCGGCGTCGGCGTCGGCGTCGGCGGTGGCTCGGCGTCGGTGGCCGCGGTGGCGGTGGTGCGGCCGTGGCTCGCCGACGGCCGTGACCACGGCGGGCAACGCCTGGCCGGTCGCGGCTCGCCGAGACCGAGGCTCGCGGACCACGCGGCTCGCCGACCGCGGCTCGCCTCACGCCCGCCGAGGGCCCCGGGCCGGGCGTCAGCCGGTCATCTTCGCCTGGAACTCGTCGAGGATCCTGCCCGCGGCCGTGTAGCCGATGCCCGCGATCCACAGCCGGTCGTCGACCTTGAAGACCTTGCCGTCCTTCGACGCCTTCAGCCCCTTCCACAGGCCGCTGTTCATCGTCTTGGTCGTCCCCGCCTTCGCCGGGTCGCCGTACGTCGACGTGAAGACGACATCCGCGTCCGCGAGGTCGATCTTCTCGGGCGACACGTCGTACGAGAAGCCGTCCTTGGCCTTGTCGGTGATCGCGGGGCGGCCCACGCCGAGGTCGGCCAGGATCGAGCCGATGTAGTTCTGCTTGCCGTAGATGCGGATGTCGGCGCCCTCGACGAAGCGGACGAAGTTGACCTCGGTGGCGGCGGCCTTCTTCTTGCCGCCGATCGCCTCGGTCACCTTCGCGACATGGGCGTCGTAGTCGGCGACGACCTTCTTCGCCTCGGCCTGCTTGCCGAGCGCCTCCGCGTGCAGCTGGAAGTTCTCCTTCCAGGCGCTGCCGGTGGACTCCGTCATCACGGTGGGGGCGATCGCCCGGAGCTGCTCGTAGCGGTCGCCGTCACGGACCTTGCTGGTGAGGATCAGGTCCGGCTTCAGCGAGGCGACGGTCTCCAGGTTGGGGTTGGCGATCTCACCGACCTCCTTGATGCCCTTGGTCTCGCTCGCGGGCAGGTAGGAGGGGAAGCTGTCCTCCGACGCCGAGTGCGTCGCGCCGACGGGCCGCACGCCGAGGGTCAGCGCGGAGTCCAGCTCACCGGTGTCCAGGACCACGACGCGCTTGGGGTCCACCGGGACCTTGACGTCGCCCATGGCCGTCTTGACGGTGTGGGTCGCGGCGCTTCCGGAACCGGAGTCGGAGGAGCCGCTGGCGCTCCCGCCGGACTCCGAGAAGCCGCAGGCGGAGAGCGCGAGCGCGCCGGTCAGGGAGAGTGCGCCGAGAGCGAGGCCGCGGCGGCGGACGGAGCGGATGGCGGTGGCCATGGGGTGCCTTTCGTGGGGACGGGGTGGTGGGTCACTGGGTCACGTACGAACCGGCGGGCGGCCGGCGGGTGCGCCGGGGCGCGGCTTCACGAGGCACGGGTCCGCAGGGTGCGCCGGGGCGCGGCTTCACGAGGCCGGTCCGGGCTGCCACGGAGCGCCCGGCACCACGAGCGGCGAACCGGTCACCGGGTCCGGGACGATCACCGCTTCCAGGCCGAAGACCTCGCGTACGAGATCGGCCGTGACGATGTCCGCCGGGCGGCCCTCGGCGACGATCCGGCCCGCCTTCATGGCGACCAGGTGGTCCGCGTACCGGGCGGCCTGGTTGAGGTCGTGGAGCACGGTGACGACGGTCCGGCCGCGGGTGCCGTCCGCCGCCGGGGCGGTGAGCCGGCGCACCAGGTCCAGGACCTCCACCTGGTGCGCGATGTCGAGGTACGTGGTCGGCTCGTCGAGCAGCAGCAGATCGGTCTCCTGGGCGAGCGCCATCGCGATCCAGACCCGCTGGCGCTGACCGCCGGAGAGCTCGTCCACGGAGCGGTCGCCGAGCGCGGTGATGTCCGTACGCTCCATCGCGTCCGTCACCGCCCGCTCGTCCTCCTCCGACCACTGCTGCCACCAGTGCTGATGCGGCTGACGGCCCCGGGCGACGAGGTCGCCGACGGTGATCGCCTCCGGGGCCACCGGGGTCTGCGGCAGCAGCCCGATCGACTGGGCGATCCTCCGGGTGGGGATCTTCGACAGCTCGGTGCCGTCGAGGAGCACGGCCCCGCCACGCGGCTTGAGGAGCCGGCCGAGCGCGCGCAGGGTGGTCGACTTGCCGCAGGCGTTCGGGCCGACGATGACCGTGACCCGGCCGTCCGGCACATCGAGGTCCAGCGCGTCGACGACGGTGCGCTCCTCGTACGCGAGGGTCAGCCCGCGCGCGGTGAGCCGGCCGGCCGTGGCGCCGGCCGCAGCGGCCTCGGCCACGGCGACCCCGGCATCGGTCGTGGCCGCCCCGGCGTCGGACACGGCCGCCTCGGCGTCGGACGCGGTCGTCTCGGCGCCGGACCTGGGGGTCGAACTCATGCTGTGCCTCCACTACGGCCGCGACCGCCGCCCTGACCGCGGATGATCAGCCAGATCAGATACGGGGCGCCGACCGCCGCCGTCAGTACGCCCACCGGCAGCTCGGTGGGCGAGAAGAGCTTGCGCGCCAGCAGGTCCGCGAAGACCACGATCACCGCGCCGAGCAGGGCCGAGCAGAGCAGCGGTATCTGCGCGGTGCGGGTCATCCGGCGGGCGATCTGCGGGGCGAGGAGCGCCACGAAGTCGACCGGCCCGGCCGTCCCCGTCGCCACGGACGCCAGGATCACGCCGAGCGCGACCAGCCCGAGCCGCACCCGCCCCAGCCGCACCCCGAGCGCGGTCGCGGTGTCGTCGTCCATCGAGACGGTGCGCTGGGCGCGCGCCGCCCACAGGACGGCGGGCAGCAGGACCAGCAGCGTCCAGCCGATCGGCGCGGCCTCGGACCAGCCGCGCCCGTTGAGCGAGCCGGTCATCCAGATCTGCGCCTGCTGGGCGACCAGGTAGTCGCCCTTCGTCAGGAACAGGGTGGTGACCGACCGCAGCGCGATGGCGAAGCCGATGCCGATGAGGACGAAGCGGGTGGCGTGCAGCCCGCCCCGCCAGGCGAAGACGTACACGAGCGCCGCCGCGGCCACCCCGCCGATCACGGAGAGGTACGGCAGCACGGTGTACGAGGTGATGCCGAAGGTCATCGCGCCGACCGTGAGCGCGCTCGCGCCCTGGCTGATGCCGATGATGTCGGGGCTGGCTAGGGGATTGCGGGCGACGGTCTGGATCAGCGCACCGGCGATCCCGAAGGCCACGCCGACCAGCAGCCCCACGGTCATCCGCGGCAGCCGCAGCGTGCCGACGACCAGTTCGTCGGGGGAGGGCTGCCCCAGGACCACCTTCACGACCTCGCCGGGCGCGACGAAGCTCTCGCCGACACAGAGGTACGCGACACAGACCGCGGCCAGCAGCGCCACCAGCACGGCGGCGACGAGGGCCGCCCGCCGGTGCAGCAGGAACCGCCCCCGCGCCCCGATCCGTACGAGGTGGTACCCGGCGGGCCGCACCCGGACCGCGGTTTCGGCACTCATGCGGGAACCGCCTTCCGGCGTACCAGGGCGACCAGGAACGGAACGCCGATCAGCGCCGTCATCACGCCCGCCGGGACCTCGCTCGGCGGGAAGACGATACGGCCGATCACATCCGAGACCAGCAGCATCACGGGACCGATCAGCGCCGCCATCGGGAGCACCCAGCGGTGGTCGGAGCCGACGACCGCGCGGGCGATGTGCGGGACGGCGAGCCCGATGAAGGCGATCGGCCCGGCGGCCGCGACACCGACACCGGTCAGCACCGTGGCACCGATCCCGCCGACGATCCGTACCGTCGCGACGTTCTGCCCGAGCCCCTTCGCGACGTCCTCGCCGAGCGCCAGCGCATCGAGCCCGCGCGCGACGAACAGCACGAGCACCACTCCGACCAGCATGAACGGCCAGATCTGCCCCGCCACCTCGGCCTCGCGCCCGCCGAGCGAGCCGACCTGCCAGAAGCGGAACTCGTCCAGCGCGGACGCCTTGGTGGTCAGCACCGCCGAGACCACCGACACCAACAGCGCGTTGATGGCGGCGCCGCCCAGCGCGAGCTTCACGGGGGTGGCGCCCCCGCGCCCGCTCGACGCGATCGCGTACACGGCGACGGAGGCGATCGCCGCCCCCGCGAAGCCGAACCACACGTACCCCGTCAGGCTGTGGACCCCGGCGAACGCGATGGCCAGCACCACCCCCACCGAGGCGCCCTGGCTGATGCCGAGGATGCCGGGGTCGGCGATGGGGTTACGGGTGATGCCCTGGAGCACCGTGCCCGCGATGGCCAGCGCGGCGCCGACCATCAGGCCGATCAGGGTGCGCGGGACGCGCATGTTCCGGATGACTTCGGCGTTGTCGGAGTGCCCGCCGTGCAGCAGTACGTCGAACACTTCGGACGGGGGTATGGAACGGGCCCCCACGGCCAGGCTGAGGAGTACCGCCACGAGCAGCGCCGCGACGGCCGCCGCCGTCGCGAGTGCGCGTCTGGAGCGGCGTGGTGCGGCGGCTGACATCGGACCCAATCAAGTGGCGAAGAACGGTGCGAAGGTAAGGCTTGGCTAAGTCTAAGCACCGCCGTTTCGGGCCCGAAGGCCGCACCGAAGGCAGCACCGACGCCGCACCGGCGACGGAGCGACGCCCACCCGGGCGGACAATGGACGTCATGCCTTCGCACCCCCTGACGGTCGGCTTCGACCTCGACATGACGCTCATCGACACCCGGCCCGGCATCAAGGCCGCCTACCTGGCACTTTCCGCCGAAACCGGGACGCCGATCGATGCCGACCTGGTGGTGAGCAGGCTCGGCCCGCCGGTCGAGGAGGAGCTGCGGAACTGGTTCCCGCACGCCTCGGTGCCCGCCACCGCCGACCGCTACCGCGAGATCTATCCCACACACGCCATCGCCCCCAGCCTCGCGCTGCCGGGCGCCCGGGAGTCGGTCGCGGCGATCCACGAGCGGGGCGGCCGGACAGTGGTCGTCACCGCCAAGTACCGCCCGAGCGCGGAACTCCACCTGACCCACCTCGGCATCGAACCCGACGCCATCATCGGCGGCCTCTGGGCCGAGGCCAAGGCCCGCGCCCTGCGCGAGCACGGCGCCCACATCTACGTGGGCGACCACACCGGCGACGTACGCGGCGCCCGCACGGCCGGCGCCCTGTCGGTCGCGGTCACCACGGGCCCGTGCGACGAACAGGAACTCCGGGAGGCGGGAGCGGACGTCGTCCTGTCGTCCCTGACGGAGTTCCCGGCATGGCTGGAGGGGTACGCGGCGCGCTGAGGCCCGGGGCGGGGCGCGGAACCACTGGACCCCGTCCACCGACCTGGTCCGTGCGGGGATTCAGCCCTCACCGGTGGCGGCCAGGCGGCCATTGATCTGCCGCAGGCGCTCCCAGGCGGCGGGGTCGGTGCCGTCGCCGAGTGTGTAGTGCAGGGCAGGCCGGGCGGCCGGGCCGAGCCGGGCGGGTGCGAAGGCCGTGTCGTCCCCGTCGCGATCGGCCATGGCGTCGGGGCCGAGGGTGAAGGAGAACGGCACCGGAGGCGGCTCGTGGTGGGCCGGGGCGGTCAGGTCCGCGCGTGCGGTGCGCAGTTGGCCGATCATCGTGGCGAGGTTGTGCCTGGCGGCCAGGGATTCGGCCAGCTCGGGCATGGTGTCCACCGGGGCGTGCTGATCGGCGCGGTGGCCGACGGCCAGCGTGATGTGCTCTTCGACGCCGAGGTGGGTGCGGGTGGTGCGCACGGTGGCGATCGCCGGGTGGCCGGGGGTGCCGACGGCGACGATCCAGGTGGGCAGGGACTGCTGCGCGCGGGCGCGGGCCAGATCGGTCAACTGCCGCGGTGACCAGGGAACGCCGACGGGTTCGGAGGTCGCCCACCCGGCGGGCGGGGCTCCGGTGAGGGTGCGCCAGGCCTGCTCCAGGGCACCGCCCAGGACGAGATGCTCGTCGGCGGGGTGGACCGTACGTTTGCTGTCGGGAAGAGGTAAGCAGGGCCGTTGGCCGGCTGGGTCCCGCAGGATGGTTGCCGATGATCGTGTACCGGCTGGTCCGGCGGGGGTGGACGTGCGCGACGCCGGAGTCGGGGGGGGGCGAGGCGTGCGCGGGCACGCCGACTCCCGGTCGGCCGCGTCGTGGTCCACCGGGTCGCGGCTGTCACGACCCGGTGCGTCCGCTGCCGCAGAGGCGTCGGCTACCTCAGAGGCGCCCGCCGGGACACCTCCGCGAGCCAGGAGACCAACAGCCGGTTGGTCTCCTCGGGGCGTTCCTGCTGGAGCCAGTGGCCGCAGTCGTCCAGGACGTGGGAGGAGACCAGGCCGGGAAGCGTGGCCGGGTAGGCGTCGATCGCCTCGGCCATCCAGGTCGTGGAGGCGTCCAGGGCCCCGCCGATGAACAGGGACGGCTGGGTGAGGGGCGAGCCGCTGAAGCCGGAGAGTTCCTCCCAGTCGCGGTCCATGTTCCGGTAGCGGTTGAGCGCCCCCGTCATGCCGGTGCGCTCGAACTCCCCGGCGTAGTGGTCGAGATCGGCCTCGCCGAGCCAGGCGGGGAGCCGGCCCTCGGGGAAGCGGTCGCGCATCCTTCCGCCGGGGCCGATGAAGTGCGGGTCGGGCTCCCCCGGTCCCGGCATGGTGTCGGCGGACAGGGCCGCGTAGAGGCCCGCGAGCCAGCCCCGGACGTCGGGCTCGATCTCGGCCTCCGCCCGGCCCGGCTCCTGGAAGTACGAGACGTAGAACTCCTCGTCCCCGCCCAGCCGCGTGAACACCTCGCTGGGGCGCGGGCCGCCGGGCGGGGCGTACGGAACGCTCAGCAGGCCCACCGCGCGGAAGACCTCGGGGTGGAGGAGGGCGGAGGCGGCCGCGATGTTCGCCCCCCAGTCGTGCCCGACGACCACCGCCGACTCCTCGCCCAGGGCGTGCACCAGGGCGAGGTTGTCCGCCACCAGGGCCCGCATCCGGTACTCCCGCGGCGCGGACGGCTTCGAGGAACGGCCGTAGCCGCGTACGTCGAGCGCGACCGCCCGGTACCCCGCCGCCGCGAGGGCCGGGAGCTGGTGGCGCCAGGAGTACCAGGACTCGGGGAAGCCGTGGACCAGCAGGACCAGGGGACCGGTGCCCTGCTCGACCAGGTGCAGCCGCCCGGCGGGGGCGGCCACGGTGCGGTGGTGCGGATCTGCGGAGGGTACGGGCGACTGCATGAATGCTCCTTGGGCTCCCGGGTCGGCTGCGGTACGCACCGATCATGCGCCGAGGCACCGGGGGACGCG
The DNA here is from genome assembly GCF_900091725.1 of Streptomyces sp. DvalAA-43. Lineage (GTDB taxonomy): Bacteria > Actinomycetota > Actinomycetes > Streptomycetales > Streptomycetaceae > Streptomyces > Streptomyces pulveraceus. The sequence goes on from NZ_FMBW01000031.1 coordinate 215,361, forward strand.
ACCGGCGTTGACACTTTGGCAAACTCGCAGGGCAGGGGGTGGTACGTGGGACCGGAGAAGAGGGGCGGGGCGGCATGGCGGACGACGGGATCGAGGGGGTGCCGGCCGCCATGGGGGCGCGGCTGCGTGCCCGGCGCGAAGCCCGCGGGCACACCCTCACCGAGGTGAGCCGCGCGAGCGGCATAGCGCTCAGCACGCTGTCGCGGGTCGAGAACGGGCGGCGCAGGCCGAATCTGGAGCTGCTGCTGCGCCTGGCGAAGGTCTACGGCGCCACCCTGGACGAGCTGGCCGGTACCGTGCCCGCCGAGGTGGAGAAACCGCACCGTCCACCGCGGCGGCGTCCGGTGGACGAGAAGGCGGTGCTGCCACTGACCCGCTACGTCGGCGGCGTGCATGCCCACAAGCATGTCCTGCCCGCGACCGACGGACCGCCGCCGCGACCGCGCCAGACGGCGCACGAGGGGCACGAGTGGCTGTGCGTGCTGTCCGGACGGCTCTGGCTCGCGCTCGGCGCGCACGACCTCGTCCTCACGGCAGGCGAGGTCGCCGAGTTCGACACCCGTACCCCGCACGGGGTCGCCAACGCCGGGGCGGGCGGACCGGTCGAGTACCTGGTCGTGTTCGGACCGCAGGGCGAGCGCCTGCGGCACCGCGTCCTGCCGACGGCCGGCTGAGCCGGGCTCCGCCCACAGGGCCCGTGCGAGGCCGGGCGGGGACGGGCAGGACGCGGTGCCGTGCTACCGCTTGGCCGCCCCCGCGCGCACCGAGCGGATCACGCCCGCCGCCGCGATCAGGAAGCCGACGCCCATCAGCATGCAGAGCGACCAGGCGATGGACGGGAGCGGGTGGGTGCCGAGGAAGAGGGGGGCCATGGTGGCCAGGGTGGACAGTGCGCCGACGAAGAAGACGATCGCGCCGATCCGGACCAGCCGGTCGCCCGCGCCAGGAGGTGTAGTACTCACCCGGCCAGGGTAGTTCCCGGCGGCGGTGAACCGCCCCGTGGTCGACCCCGTGGTCGACCCCGTGGTCACCGGCGCGGAAAGCAGGCGCCGTTTCCGGACAGAGTCCGGATGACCAGGCTTGACGAGGGGTACTTCCCCTGGGGAGGCTGCTGCCAGCAGGGGAGCACCACCACTGGATAGCCTGACCTGCTGAGGCTTTGTTCCGGCATACAGGTTGCACAGGTTGCACACGGGTTGAGATGGGGTGCGTGCTTTGCCGACTGGCAAGGTCAAGTGGTTCAACAGCGAGAAGGGCTTCGGCTTCCTCTCCCGCGACGACGGCGGCGACGTCTTCGTGCACTCCTCCGTGCTTCCCGACGGTGTCGATGCCCTCAAGCCGGGGCAGCGGGTCGAATTCGGGGTCGTCGCAGGTCAGCGTGGAGACCAGGCACTCTCGGTGGCGGTTTTGGACCCGACCCCCTCCGTGGCGGCCGCGCAGCGCCGCAAGCCGGACGAGCTCGCGTCCATCGTGCAGGACCTGACCACCCTGCTGGAGAACATCACGCCGATGCTGGAGCGCGGCCGGTACCCGGACAAGGCGGCCGGGAAGAAGATCGGCGGCCTGCTGCGCGCGGTCGCCGACCAGCTCGACGTCTGATCCCGGACAGGACCCGGGCGTATCCCGGATCTCGGGGTTCAGGCGAATGACAGTGCGTCGGGGCCGAGGGGCGGTACCAGTCCCTCGGCCGCCGCGCGCGTCAGCAGTCCGCGGATCGCCGCGTAGCCGTCCTCGCCCAGGTCGGCCGTGAACTCATTGACGTACAGCCCGATGTGCTGGTCCGCCACGGCCGGGTCCATCTCCTGGGCGTGCTCCAGCACGTACGGCCGGGACGTCTCCGGGTCGTCCCAGGCCGCCCGCACCGAGGCGCGCACCGACTCGGCGAGCAGCTTCAGCGTGTCCGCGCCCAGCGACCGCTTGGCGATGATCGCGCCGAGCGGGATCGGCAGCCCGGTCGTCTCCTCCCAGTGCCGGCCCATGTCCGCGAGGTTGTGCAGCCCGTAGTTCTGGTACGTGAACCGGGCCTCGTGGATGACGAGACCGGCGTCCACCTTCCCGTCGCGCACGGCGGGCATGATCTCGTCGAACGGCATCACGACGATCTCGCCGACTCCGCCCGGCACCGCCTCGGCCGCCCAGAGGCGGAACAGCAGATAGGCGGTGGAGCGCTCGCTCGGTACGGCGACGGTCCGGCCCGTCAGGTCCGTGCCCGCCTCCTTCGTGAGGACGAGCGGGCCGCAGCCCCGGCCCAGCGCCCCGCCGCACGGCAGCAGCGCGTACTCGTCGAGCACCCAGGGCAGCACCGCGTACGAGACCTTGAGGACATCGAGCTCGCCGCGCTCGGCCATGCCGTTGGTGATGTCGATGTCCGCGAAGGTGACGTCGAGGGCGGGCGCGCCGGGGACCCTTCCGTGCGCCCAGGCGTCGAAGACGAAGGTGTCGTTCGGGCACGGCGAGAAAGCGATCCGCAGCGGATCCGACGGGTCAGGAGTCGTTTCGGTCATGGTGGGTCCAACCTTCCAGTACGGGTGCGAGCTTCCCGAACGCCTCGGTGAGCGCGGCCAGCGCGTCGCCGATGCGCCAGGCGTCCCGGTCGCGGGGGCCGACGGCGTTCGAGACGGCCCTGATCTCCAGGGCGGGCGTGCCGACGCGGTCGGCGGCCTCGGCGACCCCGAAGCCCTCCATCGCCTCGGCGGCGGCCCCCGGGTGCGCGGCGATCAGGGCGGCGGCGCGGTCGGCGGTGCCGGTCACGGTGGAGACGGTGAGGATCTCGGCGGCGAGCGCGCCGGTGGCGGCGGCCACGTCCCGTACCCGGGCGGGCGGTGGCGTGAACCGGTCGCGGCCGAAGCCCAGACCGGTGACGGGTACGAACCCGCCGGGGGTCTCGGCGCCCAGATCGGCGGCGACGATGCCGCTCGCGACGACGAGCGAGCCGACCGGGGCGGCGGGGGCGAATCCGCCGCCGATACCGGCCGAGACGACCAGACCGTACGGGCCGGAGGCGAGGCCGAAGGCCGTCGCGGCGGCCGCCGCGGCCGGTCCGGCACCGCCCGCGAGGACGTCGAAGGGGCCCGCGCGGTGGAGCTCCGCGCCCGGCACCCGGTGCGCCTGCGTCCCGGGACCGCCTCCGGAACCGTCCCCGAACGCACGCGTGACCGCGTCCCGTTCCGCGGGGACAGCGGTCACGACGAGCACACGCACGGGAAGAGCCTCCGGGGGGGCAGGAGGGGGTCAGACGCGGGTCAGGAGGACTTCTTCAGTTCGAAGTGCCAGACGCCGGTCAGTTCCTTGCCCTTGGTCTCCACGATGCTGATCTGCGTCTTGTCCGCGGTCTCGCCGGTCTGGCTGGAGAAGAAGGCGCTGCCCGGGATGGACCGGTAGGTCTTCTTGTACGGCTCCTGCTCGGCCTGCTGGCCGTTGATGAACAGGGTCCAGCCGTTGTCCGCGATCTCGGGGTCGACGCCGAAGCGGACCTTGTCGTCCATCGCGACCTCGACGGACTTCTCCGCCTTCTTGTTGAGGCAGCTCTGGTACTCGGACTTCTTGAGGGCCTTGCCGTCGTTGTAGCAGGACGCCTCGGTGCTCACCGAGTTGCCGCCGACCGTTACGGTCGCGAGCGGCGTCGGCTTGTCGCAGGCGGAGAGGACAAGGAGTCCCGCGGACACGGCACCAAGAGCGACGCCGATTCGACGGCCCTTACCGGAGAAGAACGCAACGGTCATGGGCCGAAGGCTATCGGTCGCTCCGGCTCACGCCACGCGGGGGTGCGGCGAGCCGCGTCGTGCGGCGCCCAGCAGACCCCGTACGGACGTTGCGGCGCCGACGGCGAGGATGCCCGCGGCGACCGACATGCCCAGTACGCCGTTGAGGGGGAGGGCGATACCGATGCCGCCGCCGACCACCCAGGCCATCTGGAGCACGGTCTCGGACCGGGCGAACGCGGAGGTGCGGACCTCTTCCGGTACGTCGCGCTGGATCATCGCGTCCAGCGAGAGCTTCGACAGGGCCTGGGTGAAACCGGCGGTGGCGCTGAGCGCGGCGACCATCACCGTGCCGAAGAAGAGCGCGGCCAGCACGGCGACCCCCAGTGCCAGGGCCAGCACCGACACCACGATGACTTCGGGGCCCCGGTCCCGCAGCCAGGAGCCGACCGCCGTACCGAGCGCGTTCCCGGCGCCGGCCGCGACACCGGCGATGCCGAGCGAGATGGCGGCGCTCTGACCGGCGAGCGGGTGCTCGCGCAGCAGGAACGCCAGGAAGAAGATCAGGAAGCCGGACAGCGCGCGGTGCGTGGCGTTGGCCTGGAGCCCGTTCAGCACGGACGGCCCCACGGACCGCAGACCGGGCCGCTTCTCGCCGTTCCGCTCCCGGCGCCCGAACCAGCCGCCCGCCCGGCCCCGCCGGGGGCCCTTCGTCCCGGGGGAGGGGGCCGCCGTGCCGTGCGGCGGAACCAGCCTGGCCTTCCGCTCGCCCTTCGAGGAGTCCACCTTGTGCGGCAGCGTGAAGGCGAGGACCGTCCCGCCGATGAAGATCGCGCACGCGCCGTACAGCGGCCAGCCGGTCCCGATGAGCTGTAACCCCGCCCCGATCGGGGCGGCCACACCGGTCGCCAGCAGCCCGGCCAGGGTGACCCGGGAATTCGCCTTCACCAGGGAGAAGCGGGGCGGCAGCAGCCGCGGCACCACCGCGCTGCGCACGACCCCGTACGCCTTCGAGCAGACCAGGACGCCCAGCGCGGCCGGATACAGCTCCAGGCCGCCGGTGGCGACCGCGCCCGACATGGTGAGCGCGAGCACCGCGCGGGCGAGCATCGAGCCCGCCATCGCGGCGCGGCGGCCGTGCGGCAGCCGGTCCAGGAGCGGGCCGATCACGGGGGCGAGGAGGGTGAAGGGCGCCATGGTGACGGCGAGGTAGAGGGCGACGCGGCCGCGGGCCTCGTCCGTCGGCACGGAGAAGAACACCGTCGAGGCGAGCGCGATCGTGATCATCACGTCACCCGCGCCGTTCACGGCGTGCAGTTCGATCAGTTTGCCGAGCCCGGACTCCCCGGCGCCATGGGCGTGCGTCGCCTTCCGGATGCCCCTGGCGGTGCCGGTGAACGGCGTCCGAAGGGCATGGCCGACCGCCCGGCCCGTCCTGCGGAGCGGGCCGGATTCCTCGTGCGACCTGGCGGAAGTCACTTCGTCATAGTGCCCCAGTCGGGGTGGTGGCGAACCGGCATCGGCGCGGGGCGCGGTGCACTCCGCCCTGTCGGGCCAGCAATTCCGTCCCGGTCGGGCAGGGCGATCCGGCGTGGCGCCGTGGCCGGGAGTGCGCACCCGAGGGTGGTCTTCGCAGGGGATTCGCAGCGGACACGACACCGGATAGGGCCTTGTTTGGGACGGGCAGGTGGGCGGGGGGCGGCGGAGAGGGTAGCGTGCGTAGCGCGCCACCGGCGGTTGTTCTCGGCCGCGCGCCTCTCGGCGATCCCGCAGAATGGATTGCAGAAGGTGTGCCCGAGGCAGGCAGCAACGGGTGTGGACGTCGACGCGGCCCCCAGGTCCGCTCCGCCCGCGTCCGTCATGGCCGAAACCGATGGATGTGCTGGCGCGCTCGTGAGACTGGCGTAGGAGAGAAGCGAGACCTGTGAGTGCTGCGACGACGCGAAGCCGTACGGCCCGTACCCCTGTCCCCGACCGTCTGTGCGCCGAGGCGGTAGACCTCGCCCGCGCGGCGGCCGAGGAGGCAGCCGCGCCGGGGGTCGTCGGTGAGCATGTGGCCGTGGTCTCCGAGGGTGACCGGGTCGTCACGCACTTCTTCGAGTGCGAGGAGCCCGGCTACCGGGGCTGGCGCTGGGCGGTGACCGTCGCCCGCGCCTCCCGCGCGAAGCACGTCACCCTCGACGAAACGGTGCTGCTGCCCGGTGAGGACGCGCTCCTCGCCCCGGAGTGGGTGCCGTGGAGCGAGCGGCTGCGCCCCGGTGACATGGGGCCCGGCGACCTGCTGCCCACCGAGGCGGACGACATCCGCCTGGAGCCCGGCTACACCGGCGAGGACGAGCCGCCGCCGAACTCCGCGGTCTCCGAGGTCTCGCGGGAGATGGCCGACCGCGTCGACGCGGAGGACGCGGAGCTGACGACGCGCCCCGCGACGACGAGCCGGGGCTCGATCGCGGCGGTCGCGGACGAGCTCGGCATGAGGCGGGCCCGGGTGCTGTCCCGGTACGGGCTGCACGCGGCGGCCGACCGGTGGGACGAGGCGTTCGGTGCGAAGACACCGATGGCCCAGGCCGCCCCGGCCTCGTGCGTCACCTGTGCCTTCCTGGTGCCGCTGGCGGGTTCGCTCAGGCAGGCGTTCGGGGTGTGCGCGAACGAGTTCGGTCCGGCGGACGGGCGGGTCGTCTCGCTCGCCTACGGGTGCGGTGGGCACTCGGAGGCGGCGGTGATGCCGAAGCCGCCGAAGCCGGCGCCGCACGCGCTGGACACGATCCAGGTGGACGAGTATCCGTTGCGGCCGGCCCGGGACTCCGGCTCGGTCCCGGCGGAGCCGGACGCGCCCACGGAGGACCTCGGCCACTCGTAGGCGGTGGCCTGGGGGCGGTTTCCTGCCGGTGCCGGTGCGGGTGCGGGTGCTCCGGCGGGCCGGGGCCGTGCGCTGCGGGGTGCTCCGGGGGACCGGTTCCGTCCCCGATCGCCGGACGGGCTCGATCGTGCCGCTCGTCCGGCGAACTTTCCGCTTGCCCGGCCACCCCGGCCACCCACCCCAGCCCGTCCGGCGATCGAGGACGGAACCCTTGCCGTGGAGGGCGGTGCGGCGATTTCCCGCCCAGGGGCGGAGCCGAGCACGGAGCCAAGGGGCCGAACCGGCCGAAGCGCTGTGCGGTGGCGCCCGGCCGGCGCGAGGACCCGGTACCTTCGGGCGCACACTTGGCGGCATGGGCAGTGCCCGACCGGACAGACCGGAAAGAGCGGAGTCAGAGCGTGAGCATGAATGCGACCGAGGGGGCCGATCCGTTCGGGACCGCACGGCTGCGGCGCGGTGTGCTCGACGCCTGGGGCGCCGGCCCCGCCAGATTCCGTGAGGACGCCAACGCCGAGGAGGACCTCGCGCTCGGCGGCTACCGCGACCGCCTCGTCGTCGAGCTGGCCCAGAACGCCGCCGACGCCGCCGCCCGCGCCCGGGTCCCCGGCCGCCTCCGCCTCACCCTGCACCCGGCGGGGCCGGACACCCCCGCGGTCCTCGCCGCCGCCAACACCGGCGCACCCCTCGACGCCACCGGCGTGGAGTCGCTCTCCACCCTGCGCGCCTCCGCCAAGCGCGAGGGGCACGAGGGAGCCGTCGGCAGGTTCGGCGTCGGGTTCGCCGCCGTGCTCGCGGTGAGCGACGAGCCCGCCGTCGTCGGCCGGCACGGCGGCGTCCGCTGGTCCCTCGCCGAGGCCCGCGACCTCGCCGCACGGGCCGCCGTCGCCAGCCCCGGCCTCGGCGACGAACTGCGCCGCCGCGACGGTCACGTACCCCTGCTCCGGCTCCCGCTGCCCGCCGAGGGCACCGCACCCGACGGGTACGACACCGTCGTCGTCCTCCCGCTGCGCGACGGCGGCGCCGAGGACCTCGTGCTCCGGCTGCTCGGCGCGGTCGACGACGCCCTGCTGCTCACCCTGCGCGGCCTCGACGAGATCGTGATCGAGACCCCGGACACCGTACGGACGCTGCGCCGCTCCGAGCACGGCCCGTACACCCACGTCGAGGACTCCGCGCACGGGACGAACCGCTGGCGCACCGTCACCCACCACGGCCCCGTCGAACCCGCCCTGCTCGCCGACCGGCCCCGCGAGGAACGGCTGCGCCCGCACTGGTCGGTCACCTGGGCGGTCCCGGTGGACACCGAGGGCTCCCCGGTACGCCCCCGTACCCTCCCCGTCGTCCACGCGCCGACCCCCACCGACGAACCCCTCGGCATCCCCGCGCTGCTCATCGCCTCGCTGCCGCTGGACACCGCCCGCCGTCACTTCGCGCCGGGACCGCTCACCGACTTCCTGGTGCAGCGCGCCGCCGACGCCTACACCGAACTGCTCGCCGGCTGGCAACCGGTGTCCGTCGACACCATCGACCTCGTACCGGGGCCGCTCGGCAAGGGCGAGCTGGACGGCATGGTGCGCGGCGCGATCCTGGAGCGGCTGCCGCGCGTCGCGTTCCTGGCGCCCGCCGCCCCGCGCGACACCACCGCCGAGACGGACCGCTGGGACACCTGGGACGCGCGGCCGGACGGCCTCCCCACGGCGGCCACCACCGCGCTGCGGCCCATCGAGGCCGAGGTGCTGGAAGGCGTCGGCGCCGAGACGGTACGGGTGCTCGCCGAGGTCCTGCCGTGTCTGCTGCCCGCCGGACTGGAACGCCGCAGCGAGCTGCGCACGCTCCAGGTCGCCCGGGTCCCGCTGACCGAGGCGATCGACCGGCTCGCCGGACTGGAGCGCGACCCCGGCTGGTGGCGGCGGCTCTACGACAGCCTGACCGGCATCGACCCGGACCGTCTCTCCGGCCTGCCCGTACCGCTGGCCGGTACGGCGCGGGACGCGGACTCCGGGGCCCCGGCCGTGCCCCGCACCACCATCGGACCCCGCCAGGTCCTCCTCCCGCTCCCCGACGCGGCCGCCGGACCGGTGCTGGAGCGCCTCGCCCGGCTCGGGCTGAAGGTCGCCCACCCGGACGCCGCCCATCCGCTGCTGGAGAAGCTGGGCGCCCTGCCCGCCACCCCGCGCGCCGTGCTGACGACCCCGCAGGTGCGGACCGCCGTCGCCGGTTCGCTGGACGCGGGCGAGATCTGGGACGAGGACGCGCTGGACGGCGAGGAGCTCGCCGAGACCGTCCTCGCCCTCGTCCGGGATGCCGAGCTGGCACCCGGCGACGAGCCCTGGCTCGGCGCGCTCGCCCTCCCCGACGAGGACGGCGAACCGGCCCCCGCCGGTGAACTCGTGCTGCCCGGCAGCCCGTTCGCAGCCATCATGCGGGAGGGTGAACTCGCCCTCTGTGACCAGGAGTTGGCCGACCGCTGGGGCGAGCAGCCGCTCACCGCCTGCGGTGTGCTGGCCACCTTCGCCCTCGTACGGACCACCGATGTGGTCCTGGACCCGGACGAACTGGAGCCGCGCGAGGGCGACTTCGCCGAGCCCGACGACGCCGGGCTGCTCGACGCCGTGGACGTGTGGTGCGAGGACGTCCTCGACCAGCTGCCCGACACCCCCGTACCGCCGGTCGCCACCGAGATCGTCGCCGTCCGCGATCTGGACCTGGTCGACGACGACGCCTGGCCGCAGGCGCTCGCCATGCTCGCCCGGCCGCCGCTGCGCGACGCGCTGACCCAGCCGGTGCGGGTGCTGCTGCCGGACGGCACCACGCAGTCCGTCCGCCCGTACACGGCCTGGTGGCTGCGCGATCACCCGGTGCTCGACGGGCGCCGCCCCGCCGGGCTGCGGGCCGCCGGCGGCGACCCCCGGCTGGCCGGGCTGTACGACTCCGCCGACGCGACCGGCTTCGACGACGCGCAGGTGCTGCGCGCCCTCGGCGTACGGACGTCCGTGGCCGCCCTGCTCGACGAGCCGGGCGGCGCCGCCGAACTCCTCGGCCGGCTCGCCGACGAGGACCGCCCGGTCGACCCCGTGCAACTGCACTCGCTGTACACGGCCCTGGCCGATCTCGACCCGGAACAGGTCACGCTGCCGGACGAGTTGCGGGCCGTGGTCGACGGCGAGGTGCGGGTCGTCGACGCGGCGGACGCGGTGATCGCGGACGCCCCCGATCTGCTGCCGCTCACCGACGGGCTCCCGCTGCTCCCGGTCGCCCCGACGCGCGCGGCCGAGCTGGCCGAGCTGTTCCAGGTGCGCCGCCTGGGCGAGAGCGTCGAGGCGGCGGTCTCGACGGAGGGCGAGGAGCACCGGGTACCGGACGCGGTCCGCGTCCTGCTCGGCGCCGGGACCCCGGACGCGTACGTCGAACACGTCGAGCTGCGCGCGGGCGGCGTCGAGCTGGACTGGCGCCGTACCCCCGACGGCACGGTCCACGCCGCCACGCTGGAGGGCGTCGCGGCGGGCCTGGCCTGGGCGGCGGGTCAGTGGCCGCGCCGCTTCGAGGTCGCGGCGCTGCTGGAGGACCCGTCCCGTACGGAGGAGCTGGCCCGGGACCGCTGGTTCGACTGACGGGCGGTCACGCCCTCCCGGGCACACCCCGGGAGGGATCTTCGCAAGAAGTTCATCTCTGTGTACAACCCTTCACAGGCCCCGGGGGTCTGGTTTGACGAGTCAGCAGACTCACAGTCCGAACCAGCCCCGCCCGTGGCGCTTCACGTGCCCGCGGGGCCTTTCTCCACTGGGGAAACACATGCGTATTCGTGCCACTGTTGCTGCCGTTTCCGGCGCCCTGGCCCTGTCTGCTCTGGCTGTCCCGGCCGCCCACGCGGGCGACCACTCCGTCCCGGACCTGCACAAGCCGACGTCGGGTGCCGAGGTCTTCGGCACCACCGCCCGGGGCGCGTCGAAGGCCGCCGCGGCCGCCACCGCCGCCGCGGCGGCGGAGCCGGTCATCTCCAAGGTCGTCGTCAACGGCGGCAAGGATGTCGTCCTCGGCACCACCGCCAAGAAGACGATCTCCATCTCCGTCACCGCCTCGCACGCCTCCGGTGTCGTCGACGTCTACGCCGACCTGTGGCACGGCACGAACCCGATGTCGGAGACGGGCATCGACGGCGTGATCCTGCCGAACGAGGACGTGTCGAAGTGCACCAAGGTCAACGCGACGACCTCGACGTGCAAGCTGACGTTCACGATCGACCCGCGCTACGACCTGCACAAGAACGCCCTGGCCGGTACCTGGCACGTCTCCGCGGGCGCGCTCGCGGGTAACCAGAACGACATCGCGTACACCGACTTCTACAGCACCGCCCGCGTCCAGCGGCTGTCGAAGCTGACGGTCGACGCCGCCCCGGAGCCGGTGAAGAAGGGCAAGACGATCACGGTGACGGGGAAGCTGTCGCGGGCGAACTGGGAAGACCACGCGTACCACGGCTACTCGGCGCAGCCCGTGAAGCTCCAGTTCCGCAAGAAGACCAGCTCGACGTACTCCACGGTCAAGACGATCAAGACGGACAGCACCGGGAACCTGAAGACCACGGTCAAGGCCTCGGTCGACGGCTACTGGCGTTACAGCTTCGCCGGTACGTCCACCACCCCGGCCATCACCACCGCCGGTGACTTCGTCGACGTGAAGTAAGCCCGGCGTCGTGAAGTAGGCAGTCCCATCCGGCCGCATCCGCATCCGCATCCGCGGCCGTCCGCGAGCGAGCAGCGGGATCCCTCCGCGAGGGGTCCCGCTGTTCACGCATCTGTCCCGTGCACCCCCATCCGGCCCCCAAGGCCTTCTCCACGGAGAACCCCATGCGCATACGTTCCACCGTCGCCGCAGCCTCCGGCGCCCTGGTCCTGTCCGCCCTCGCCGTCCCGGCGGCGCACGCGGCCTCGGCCGACCCCGTCATCTCCAAGATCACCATCAATGGCGGCAAGGACACCGTCCTGGGGACGACGGCGCCGCGGACCATCACCGTCTCGGTCACCGCCTCGCACGCCTCCGGCATCGAATCCGGCTGGCTGATCCTGTGGCACGGCAAGGACCAGGACGAGGGCATGGACGGTGCCCTGCTGCCGAACGAGGACGAGCCGACGTGCAAGGCCGCGAGTGCGACCACCAGCACCTGCTCCCTCACCATCACCGTCAACCCCAAGGTCGACCTGCCGAAGAACGTGCTCGCGGGTTCCTGGCACGTCCTCGCGGGCGCGGAGGCCAAGGACGGCTCCAGCTACTACTCCGACTACGCCGCCACCACGAAGGTCCAGCGCTACTCGAAGCTGACCGTCAACGCCTCGCCGGAGCCGGTGAAGAAGGGCAAGACGATCACGGTGACGGGGAAGCTGTCGCGGGCGAACTGGGAGGACCACGCGTACCACGGGTACACAGGTCAGCCGGTGAAGCTCCAGTTCCGCAAGAAGACCAGCTCGACGTACTCCACGGTCAAGACGATCAAGACGGACAGCACCGGGAACCTGAAGACCACGGTCAAGGCCTCGGTCGACGGCTACTGGCGTTACAGCTTCGCCGGTACGTCCACCACCCCGGCCATCACCACCGCCGGTGACTTCGTCGACGTGAAGTAGCAGCGGGACGGCCCGGCGGCCTCCTGCGGCCGCCGGGCCACCCCACGAGCGACGCCGCCCTACACCGGGAAGCGCCGGCTGACCAGCCGCCAGGCGTACTCCAGGGCGGCCGACGCCACCACCGCGATGCCCACCGCGGTCCACGGCATCGTCGTCCCCACCAGCTTCAGCGCGAAGAAGTTCTGCAGCCAGGGCACCACCAGCACGATCAGGAACGCCAGCCCCATCGCCAGCACCAGGCCGATCCGCCACCAGGTGTACGGGCGGGCGATGATCGCCAGCACCCACATCGAGACCAGGAACAGCGTGAGCGTGGCCGCGCTGGTCTCGGCGTCGAGGGCGCCCGCACCGGTGTAGTGGTGCCGGGCGATCAGATACGTCACGAAGGTGGCGACGGCCGCGATGACGCCCGACGGGATCGCGTACCGCATGACCCGGCGCACGAAGTGCGGATGGGCGCGTTCCTTGTTGGGGGCGAGGGCCAGGAAGAACGCCGGGACGCCGATGGTCAGCGTCGACAGCAGGGTCAGATGGCGTGGCAGGAACGGGTAGTCGACCTGGAAGCAGACCACCAGGACCGCCAGCAGCACCGAGTAGACGGTCTTGGTCAGGAACAGGGTGGCGACCCGGGTGATGTTGCCGATCACCCGGCGGCCCTCGGCGACCACGGACGGCAGCGTCGCGAAGCTGTTGTTCAGCAGCACGATCTGGGCGACGGCCCGGGTCGCCTCGGAGCCCGAACCCATGGAGACGCCGATGTCGGCGTCCTTCAGCGCCAGGACGTCGTTGACGCCGTCGCCGGTCATCGCGACGGTGTGGCCGCGGGACTGGAGGGCGGCGACCATGTCCCGCTTCTGCTGCGGGGTGACCCGGCCGAAGACCGCGTTCTCCTCCATGGCCGTGGCCATGTCGTCGGGGTCGGTGGGCAGCCGGCGCGCGTCCAGGGTGTGCTCGGCGCCCGGCAGGCCCAGCTTCCCCGCGACCGCGCCGACGGAGACCGCGTTGTCGCCGGAGATGACCTTCGTGGCGACCCGCTGGTCGGCGAAGTACGCCAGGGTCTCCGCGGCGTCGGGCCGCAGCCGCTGTTCCAGGACGACCAGGGCGTTCGGCACGGCCCCGGTGGCGATGTCCGGCCCGTCGAGCGGGCCCTCGGCGCGGGCCAGCAGCAGCACCCGCAGGCCCTTCTCGTTGAGCTGCTCGATCTCGGCGAGCGCCGGGTCCCGCTCGGGCAGCAGCACATCGGGGGCGCCGAGCAGCCAGGACGACTCCCGGCCGCCGCCCTCGTCGAACGCGGCGCCGCTGTACTTGCGGGCCGAGGAGAACGGCAGCGTCCGGGTGCACAGCCACTGCCCGTCGTCCGGGTAGGCGTCGACGATGGCCTGGAGGCTGGCGTTGGGGCGGGGGTCGGACGAGCCGAGGGCGCCCAGCACGGCGCGGATGTACGTGTCGTCCGCCCCGCCCAGGGTCCGCACCTCGGTGACGTCCATGCCGCCCTCGGTGAGGGTGCCGGTCTTGTCCAGGCAGACGACGTCGACCCGGGCGAGCCCCTCGATGGCGGGGAGCTCCTGCACCAGGCACTGCTTGCGGCCGAGCCGTACGACCCCGATCGCGAAGGCGACCGAGGTGAGCAGCACCAGGCCCTCGGGGATCATCGGGACGATGCCGCCGACGGTCCGGGCGACCGACTCCTTGAAGTCGTTGTTCTTGACGACGAGCTGGCTGACGATCAGGCCGATCGCGGTCGGCACCATCATCCAGGTCACGTACTTGAGGATCGTGGAGATGCCGGTGCGCAGCTCGGACTGGACGAGGGTGAAGCGGGACGCCTCCTCGGCGAGCTGCGCGGCGTAGGCCTCGCGGCCGACCTTGGTGGCGGTGAAGGCGCCGCCGCCCGCGACGACGAAGCTGCCGGACATGACCGGGTCGCCGGGGTGCTTGAGCACCGGGTCGGCCTCGCCGGTGAGCAGCGACTCGTCGATCTCCAGGCTGTCGGCCTCGGCGACCGTGCCGTCCACGACGGCCTTGTCGCCGGGGCCCAGTTCGACGAGGTCGCCGAGGACGATCTCGGAGGTGGAGATCTCGGCCGCGACCCCGTCCCGCCGCACCGTGGGCTTGGCCTCGCCGATGACCGCGAGGCTGTCCAGGGTCTTCTTGGCCCGCCACTCCTGGATGATGCCGATGCCGGTGTTGGCGATGATCACGAAACCGAAGAGGCCGTCCTGGATCGGCGCGACGAACAGCATGATCAGCCAGAGCACGCCGATGATCAGGTTGAACCGGGTGAAGACATTGGCGCGGACGATCTCGCGGAGGGAGCGGGACGAACGCACGGGTACGTCGTTGACCTCGCCGCGGGCGATCCGCTCGGCCACCTCGGCCGCGGTCAGCCCGCGCGGGTCCACCGCCGGGGCGGGCAGCCGCACCGGGTGGACCGGATCGAGTTCGGCCCCGGCGTCGATCATGGCCGAGCCCGGAGGGCCGGTGGAGCCGTGTGCTTCGGGGGTCTGCTCACCGAAGGAATGGGATGCCCGCTGCGTCATGGTTTCGACGGTACGGGGGGATGGTCCGGTTCACCCACCGGGTGGTCCGAAGATCAGACCGGCGGAGGAGGGGAATGGTCCTGTGGTGGTACGGGAGCGGTGCCGGACCCTCAGGGGGTGGACGTGCCGGTCCCTCAGGCGGTGGCGCCGTTCCCGGTGGCGCCCTTCTCGCTGTCGGCGGCGGCCGCGGCGGCCGCCCGCTTGATCGCGGCGTCACGCCCCCGCACGTACCAGATGCCGATCAGGCCGAGCCCCGCACCGGCCAGGCAGGTCCACACCCACCACAGGTGGCCGTGGTCGTCGAACCAGTTGTAGAACGGGATCTGGACCAGGAAGAGGACGAACCAGAGAATCGTGCCGCCGGTGATGGTGGCGACGACGGGCCCCTCCAGGGGCTCGGGTGCCTCGTGCTTCGGTGTCCACTTCGCCATGGCCTCAGTGTATGGGCCCCCTGCGCGGGCGTATGGAGCCCCTGCGCGAAGCCTTCCCGGTGCAGGTGGCCCAAGGGTCTACGCGCGGAGATAGCGATCTTCGCCTTATGTATTCATACTGAATCTGCTTATGGCTGTCTCGATTTATTCGTGCGAAAGTCCAAAGCTGACCGTATTTAAGCCACCCTACGTACGACTGAGGTCATACATGTCCCCCTCGGCCACCGCTCCGGTCGACGCCAGGCAGCCCGCGGCTCCCCAGCCGCAGAACGGCCTGGATCGTTTCTTCAAGATCTCCGAGCGGGGGTCGTCGGTCGCACGCGAGATTCGCGGCGGATTCGCCACGTTCTTCGCAATGGCGTACATCATCGTGCTGAATCCGATCATTCTCGGCAGCGCCAAGGACATGTACGGCCATCAGCTCGACGGTGGCCAGCTGGTCACCGCCACCGTGCTGACCGCCGCGTTCTCCACGCTGCTGATGGGCGTCATCGGCAATGTGCCGATCGCGCTGGCGGCCGGTCTCGGCGTCAACACCGTCGTGGCCCTCCAGCTCGCCCCCCGGATGAGCTGGCCGGACGCGATGGGCATGGTGGTCCTCGCGGGCATCGTGGTGATGCTGCTGGTCGCGACCGGTCTGCGGGAACGTGTGATGCACGCCGTGCCGACCTCGCTCCGCAAGGGCATCGCGATCGGCATCGGCCTCTTCATCCTGCTGATCGGCCTGGTCGACTCGGGCTTCGTCTCCCGCGTCCCGGACATCGCGCACACCACCGTGCCGCTCCAGCTCGGCAGCGACGGCCACCTCAACGGCTGGCCGGTCCTGGTCTTCGTCCTCGGTGCGCTGCTCACCCTCGCGCTGATCGTCCGCAAGGTGCCGGGCGCGATCCTGATCTCCATCGTCGCGATGACGGTCGTCGCGATGATCATCGACGCGATCGCCGACCTGCCGGGCCAGGCGTGGGGGCTGACCGTCCCGCAGTGGCCGGGCAACCCGGTCGCCACTCCGGACTTCGGGCTGCTCGGCAAGGTCAGTCTGTTCGGCGGCTTCGACAAGGTCGGTGTGCTCACCGGCGTCCTGTTCGTCTTCACCGTGCTGCTGTCCTGCTTCTTCGACGCGATGGGCACCATCCTCGGGGTCGGCGACGAGGCGAAGCTGACGGACAAGGACGGCAACTTCCCCGGCATCAACAAGGTGCTGTTCGTGGACGGCATCGCGGTCGCCGCGGGCGGTGCGACCTCCGCCTCCGCGGGCACCTGCTTCGTGGAGTCGACGGCGGGTGTCGGCGAGGGCGCCCGCACCGGCTTCGCGAGCATCGTGACGGGCCTGCTCTTCACGGTGGCGCTGTTCCTGACACCACTGGCGACCATGGTCCCGTCGCAGGCGGCCACCCCCGCGCTGCTGGCGGTGGGCTTCCTGATCATCTCGGGCTCGGTGCGGGACATCGACTGGAGCGACTACACGCTCGCCATCCCGGCCTTCCTCGCCATGCTGATGATGCCGTTCACGTACTCGATCACCAACGGCATCGGCATCGGCTTCATCGCCTTCTCCGTGCTGCGGGTGGTGGCCGGGCGCTGGCGCGAGGTGCCGGTGCCCATGTACGTGGTGTCGGCGGTCTTCGTCTTCTACTACGCGATGCCGGCCCTCGGCCTCACGTGACCTCTTCGGTCCTGATCCCCGCGGTCCCCTCCGGGCCGTAGAACCTCTCCGTCTCGTCGACGGCCGCCTTGAAGCGCTCGTCGAAGTCATCGCGAATGAGCGTCCGGACGACATAGTCCTGGACGCTCATTCCGCGTTTGGCGGCGTGCTGGCGGAGCCGGTCGAGCAGCTCACCGTCTATCCGCAGGCTGAGCACAGTCGATCCCATGACAAGCAGGGTTACGGTCCGGTGCGTCGTTTCACGTCACTTTCCGGATGCGACTCACTCTTTCGGGTGACCGATTGGGTGAAGTGCCTCTCGCGCGTGTAACACGAATGGTCTTTAGGGTAGGTAATGAGTTACGCTAATAAACATGCCTGACCTGATCCACGACGGCGACAGTGCCGCCGCCGTGAGCTCCCTCCGCTCCGCCGTGATGCTGCTCAGCCGGCGCCTCAAGCACCAGCGCGTCGACGAGTCGCTGAGCCCCACCGAGATGTCGGTGCTCGGCACGCTCGCCCGGTGCGGCTCGGCCACACCGGGCGAGCTGGCCCGCAAGGAGCATGTGCAGCCTCCGTCGATGACTCGCATCGTCGCGCTGCTGGAAGCGAAGGGGCTGGTCAGACTCGAACCGCACCCCGATGACCGTCGCCAGAAGGTGGTCAGCCAGACCGAGCAGGCGGAAGCCATGCTCCAGGAGAGCCGCTCCAAGCGGAACGCCTGGCTGACCGCCCTCGCCGAGGGCCTGGACGAGGAAGAGTGGGAGACGCTCCGCAAGGCGGCGCCCGTGCTGGAGAAGCTCGCCCACCTGTAGCGGTACGGGCGGCGCCCCGGGCCACAGCCGGGGCGCCGCCCGTACCGCCCCCGTCAGTCAGCGAAACGTAGACGCCCGAGGAGGCGAACCCTTTTGAGTACGGGATCCGGAGCAGACTCCGCCCCCGCACCGACTTCCACCCACGAGAGCAAGCCCGGCGGGACCTTCTCGTCGCTGAAGATCCGCAACTACCGCCTGTTCGCCACGGGCGCCGTGATCTCCAACACCGGTACCTGGATGTCCCGCATCACGCAGGACTGGCTCGTCCTGAGCCTCACCGGGTCCGCCGCCGCCGTCGGCATCACCACGGCCCTCCAGTTCCTTCCGATGCTCCTGTTCGGCCTCTACGGCGGCGTCATCGCGGACCGCCTCCCGAAGCGGAAGCTGCTTCTCGTCAGCCAGGCTGCGCTCGGCCTGTGCGGGATCGCCCTCGCGGTGCTCACGCTCTCCGGTGTGGTCCAGGTGTGGCACGTCTACCTCATCGCCTTCCTGCTCGGCATGGTGACGGTGGTCGACAACCCGGCCCGCCAGTCGTTCGTCTCCGAGATGGTCGGGCCCGCCCAGCTGCGCAACGCGGTCAGTCTCAACTCGGCGAACTTCCAGTCCGCCCGGCTCATCGGCCCGGCCGTGGCCGGTGTCCTGATCACCACGGTCGGCAGCGGCTGGGCCTTCATGTTCAACGGCCTGTCCTTCGCCGCCCCGCTCGTCGGCCTGCTGATGATGCGGACGAGCGAGCTGCACCGGCCCACCCTCGTGCCGCGCGCCAAGGGCCAGCTGCGGGAGGGCCTGCGCTATGTCTCCGGCCGCCCGGAGCTGATCTGGCCCATCGTCCTGGTCGGCTTCGTCGGCACGTTCGGGTTCAACTTCCCGATCTGGCTCACGGCCTTCGCGGACGAGATCTTCCACGGCGGCGCCGGGATGTACTCGTACTTCAACATCCTCATGGCGGCCGGCTCCCTGGCCGGTGCCCTGCTCGCCGCCCGCCGCCGCTCCTCCCGGCTGCGGATGCTGGTGGCCGCGGGCACGGTGTTCGGCCTGCTGGAGATCATCGCGTCCATGGCGCCGTCCGTCTGGCTCTTCGCGATCCTGCTGGTCCCGATCGGCATGATCGGCCTGACGACCAACATCAGCGCGAACACCACCGTCCAGATGGCCGCCGACCCGGCCATGCGCGGCCGCGTCATGAGCCTGTACATGATGGTCTTCGCCGGGGGTACGCCGGTGGGCGCCCCGATCGTCGGCTGGATCAGCGACGCCTACGGGGTCCGTATCGGCATGGCGGTCGGCGGCGCGTTCTCGCTGCTGGCCGCACTCGGCGTCGGCCTGATGCTGGCCCGCGCCGGCGGCCTGCGCCTCCGGGTCGACCTGCGCCCGGGGCGCCCGCACCTCCGGTTCGTCCCCCGGGAGGAACTGGCCACGGCGGCGTGAACGACGGCCCGTGAACCACATGGCGCGGCCCCGACCGGTGAGCACCGGTCGGGGCCGCGCCATGTACCGGGGGCGTCAGTCGCAGGGGAAGTCGCCCGCTGCCGCGCGGGCGCGGGGAGCCGCGTAGTACAACGATACGTACGGAGACGGGGACACGCCGGTACGGTGCGACACTCGGCCCATGAGCCGTCTCAGACTCTTCGTCGCCGTGCTGCCGCCCGCCCCCGCCGTCGAGGAACTGCGCCGCGCCGTCGCCCCGCTGCACGCGCTTCCCGGGGCCGGGGAGCTGCGCTGGGCCGACGTGCCGGGCTGGCACTTCACCCTCGCGTTCCTCGGGGCCGTGGACGAGGAACTGCTGCCCGAACTGAAGGAGCGCCTGGCGCGGGCCGCCCGCCGCACCGAGCCCTTCCCGCTGCGGATCCACGGTGCCGGACGGTTCGGCGGGCGGGCGCTCTGGGCGGGGGCCGCGGGCTCGATCGACCTGCTGCGGCTGCTCGCCGAACGCGCGGACGCCGCCGCCCGCCGCACCGGCATCCCGATGGACGGGCACCGCCGCTACAGCCCGCACCTCACCCTCGCCCGCAGCCGCCACGAGACCGACCTGCGCCCCTGCGTCGAGGCGCTGGGAGGCTTCGAGGGCACGGCGTGGGAGGTCGGTGAGATGGCCCTCGTACGCAGCGATCTGCCGGTCTCGGGGGTGCCGGGCGAGCAGCCCCGGTACGAGGTGGTCGCAGCCTGGTCGCTGGGGCACTGAGACCGGCGGTTACGCTCAGAGGGTGGATCCGAAGACCAGAAACCGCATCATGGCGGCCGTGCTCGTGCTGATGTTCGTCGTCGTCGCCGTGGCGGCCGCCGTCGGGGCGTGACGCGGCCGGCCGCCGTCCGCGCGGGGCGCCCGTCGGCCGCGCGCCCCTTCGTCAGTCGGCGAGGGCCCGCGCGGTCTCCCGGGCGAACGCCTCCGGGTTGTCCAGCATGATGTTGTGCCCGCACCCCGGCACGGCCACGACCCGTACCCCGTGCTCGACGAGCCGCTCCTCGCCGGGCAGCGGCCCGGCGTTCCGCGGCCGCAGGAAGGTGCGCGGGATCTTCAGCCCCAGCAGCAGTTCGCGCATCGTCGGCGCCGTCCCGCGGGCCAGGTGCACCGCGCTGCGGTGCAGCGCCTCCCGGCCCGCCAGACGCATGGCTGCGGCGCCATCTGCCGTCCCCGGCCGAGCAGGCGGACGTGCTGCGGCGGCGGCTCGCGTTCCTGGAGGAGCCGAGCAGCTTCTTCTACGAGGGGGACCGGCCGCTCGGCGCCGAGTCGTTCGACGACCCCTTCCGGCGGGGGCTGCTGAGGATCGCCCGCGCCACCGGCGAGGCGGAGCTGAGCTGGCTCGGGGCGACGCTGAAGGAACTGGACGCGCCGTCCTGAGGAGGGCGCTCTTCGCGGACACGACGACGGGCCGCCGCCGCCCTCGCCCCGGCGGGGACGGGACGGCGACGGCCCGGCGTTCTGGCGATCAGGCATTCTGGCGGCCCGGCCACCCAGTGATCCGTCAGACGGTTCTCACCAGTCGGTTCTCACCAGGCGAACGCCTCCGGCGAAGGCCCCGGCCCCGGGAAGATCTCGTCCAGCGACGCCAGCAGCTCCGCGGAGAGATCGAGCTCCAGCGCCCGCAGCGCCGAGTCGAGCTGCTCCCGGTTGCGCGGTCCGACGATCGGCCCCGTCACCCCGGGACGGGTGAGCAGCCAGGCCAGACCGACCTCGCCCGGCTCCAGGCCGTGCTTGTCGAGCAGATCCTCGTACGCCTGGATCTTCTCGCGCTGCGCCGCGTCCTTCAGCGCGTCCGCGCTGCGGCCGGAGCCCGAGCGTCCGGCCGTGCCCTCGCGCTCCTTCTTCAGCACACCGCCCAGCAGCCCGCCGTGCAGCGGGGACCACGGGATGACGCCGAGGCCGTACTCCTGCGCGGCCGGGATGACCTCCATCTCGGCGCGGCGCTCGATCAGGTTGTAGATGCACTGCTCGCTGACCAGGCCCAGCGAGCCCCGCCGGGCGGCCAGTTCATTGGCCTGGGCGATCTTGTAACCGGCGAAGTTCGAGGAACCCGCGTAGAGGATCTTGCCCTGCTGCACCAGGACGTCGATCGCCTGCCAGATCTCCTCGAAGGGGGTGTTCCGGTCGACGTGGTGGAACTGGTAGAGGTCGATGTAATCCGTCCGGAGCCTCTTCAGCGAGGCGTCGACGGAGCGCCGGATGTTCACGGCGGAGAGCTTGTCGTGGTTGGGCCAGGCCTCGCCGTCGGCGGCCATGTTCCCGTACATCTTGGTGGCCAGGACCACCTTGTCTCGGCGTTGGCCGCCCTGGGCGAACCAGGTGCCGATGATCTCCTCGGTGCGGCCCTTGTTCTCGCCCCAGCCGTACACATTCGCGGTGTCGAAGAAGTTCAGACCCGTGTCCAGCGCCGCGTCCATGATGGCGTGGCTGTCCACCTCATCGGTCTGCGGGCCGAAGTTCATGGTGCCGAGGACGAGGCGGCTGACCTTGAGTCCGGTGCGTCCGAGCTGCGTGTACTCCATGGACACCAAGCCAACGCCTTCGAGTCCGCTCAAGGCAAGAGCCACCGGGACGCGACCGCCCCGGGCGGACCGGCGGCGGACGGCCGGGGCGGCGCCCCGCCAGCGCGTAGCCTGGCTGCCGTGAATTCCGTACCGCGCGTCCTGGCCGTGCTCGACGACCTGCTCCGCGACGCGACCCCTGACGCACGCGGCGCGCTGTGGCAACTGGCCGGACAGGGCCGGGAACTGGACGCCAACCTGGTGCGCCTTCCGCCCGGCGGCGAGGTCGGCACGCACCGGGAGGACGTCCTGGACGTGCTCCTGGTCGTCGTCGCGGGCAACGGCCGGATCGACACGGGCGACGGCGCGCTGGAGCTGACCCCCACCACCGTGGCCTGGCTGCCCCGGACCTCGCGGCGGGCCCTCGCCGCCGGCCCGGACGGACTCACCTGCCTGACCGTCCACCGCCGCCGCCCCGGCCTGGCCATCACGTCCCCGGCCGCCCCCGCCCTGTCGTACGAGGGCGGCGAGGCCCCCTGCGTGCTGGACCGGGTCTGCCCGGGGTGCGGGCGGCTCTCGCAGGACCCGGAGCCGGTGTTCTGCAGCCGGTGCGGGGAGCGGTTCGCCGAGGGGTGAGACCGAAGGGCGAGACCCGGGGGCGAGGCGGCGGCCCCGGACGCGGCCGGGAGCGGCCGGGCGGTGACGGAATAGCAAGTGCCGTGCACTGATGCGCATATGACCGAGCGTCTAGTCTGTTGCTCCATGTAGTCCACAGGGGGTCGCATGCACAGCGAGGGTACGGCCGGTCGCGATTCGGACCACGGACAGGGCGACGGTTCCCCCCGCGGGGCGGAAGGCGGCTGGACGGGCGACTTCCTCCGGAGCGACTCGACCGGACAGGCGCAGTCGTGGCCGGAGGCGCAGCCGACGCACGAGTCCTCGGAACAGCCCGCGCTCCCCGCACCGCACATCGTGATCGACGGCCGCTACGAGCTCCTGCACAGCCTCGGACGCGGTGGCATGGGCGAGGTCTGGGAGGCGCTGGACACCCGCCTGGACCGGCACGTGGCGGTGAAGGGCCTGCTCGGCCGGGACGCCGTCGGGGCGGCCACGCAGGAACAGATGATGCAGCGGGCCCGGCGGGAGGCCGCGGCCATCGCCAAGATCAGGCACCCGAACGTGGTGGCGGTGCACGACCGGGTCGAGTCCGGCAACCAGGTCTGGATCGTGATGGACCTGCTCAACGCGCGTTCGCTCGCGGACCTGATCCGGGAGGAGCGGCGGCTCCCGGTGCGGCGGACGGCCGCGATCGGGCTCCAGGTGCTGAGCGGGCTGCGGGCGGTCCACGAGGCGCGGGTGGTCCACCGCGACGTGAAGCCCGCCAACATCCTGTTCGCCAAGGACGACTTCGCGATCCTGGTCGACTTCGGGATCGCGACCTTCGACGGAGCCGCCCCGCTCACCAGGGCCGGTGAGCTCATCGGCACCTTCAAGTACCTGGCGCCCGAACTGCTCGCCCAGACCGCGCAGGAGAGCATCGCCACCTCCGCGTCCGACCTGTGGTCGCTGGGTGTCACGCTGTACGAGATGGTCGAGGGCAGGCACCCCTTCGACCGGCCGAACGAGTACGAGGTCCTGGTCGCCGCCTGCCAGTCCGACCCCCTGCCGATGGAGCACGGCCGGGAGCTGGCCGAGGTCGTGGGCCGGCTGATGCACAAGAACCCGAACCGGCGGCTGAGCGCGGAGGGCGCGGAGGACATGCTCCGCGACATCCTCCGCAGGACGGCCGCGAGGCCGGACCCGGTACGCCCTCCGGCCCCGGTACAGGCGCAAGAAGCAGCGCAGGCGCAGGCTCAGGAAGCGGCGCAGGCGCAGGCTCAGGAAGCGGCGCAGGCCCAGGCCCAGGCCCAGGCCGAAGCGCCGGAGGAGGAGCCCGCCCCCGTACCGCTCCCGGCCCCGGCGCCACCCCCGCAGTCCCCACAGCGTCAGCAACCCCTCCAGCCCCAACGGGCCCAGCAGCCTCAACGGCCGAAGAAGCGCATCCCGGGATGGCAGAAGGTCTCGGCGGCCGTGGTGTGCGGGGCCCTGGTGCTCGGTCTCGGATGGTTCGCCGCGGACCGGATGCGCGGGGACGGCCCGGCGGACGCGGGCCCCCGGCCGGGCCGGGGCGCCCAGCCGGAGCCGTACAGGAAGACGCACCCGCTCCTGAAGGTGGGCGTCAAGGCGGATCAGCCCGGACTGAGCGAGAAGACCAAGGGCGGCACGTACCGCGGGTACGAGATCGACCTGGCCTACGCCATCGGGCACGACATGGGCTACAGCCGCGACCAGGTCACCTTCGAGCCCGTGAGCAGCGAGAACCGCAGCACGATACTGGAGAAGGGCGATGTGGATCTGGTCATCGCCACCTACAGCATCACGGAGGAGCGCAAGCACGCGAAGGCGCCCGACTACAGCGTCGCGTTCGCCGGTCCGTACTACGTGGCCAGCCGGAGCTTCATGGTCCTCAGGAAGGCGAAGACGGTCTCGATCGACGACGCCAGGATGCTGCGGAAAAGGCAGTTCGAAGTGTGTACCGCGAGGAGTTCCACGTACGAGTCATGGCTGCCCAAGGCGGGCTACAACATGACGGGGTCGCTGCCCAACGGCTACGACCGGTGCGTACGCGACCTGCTGGACCCGACGTCGTCGGTCTACGCGGTGAGCACGGACGACGTCATCCTCGCCGGGTTCGTCAAGAACAACCCCTCCAAACTGAAGCGGCTGGACAGCGGTCCGGGCGCGGAGGGCTACGGCGTCGCCATGAACCCGGACGAGAAGGGGCTGAAGGGGGAGGTGTGTTCGTCGCTGAAGAAGATCATGACCGACGGGATCTGGGAGCAGCTGTACGCCGACCACCTCGCCCCGCTGCTGAACCGGACGAGCCCGCCGAACAAACCGAAGCTGGCGGAGTGCCCGTCCTGACGCCCTGACCTGCTGACGCCCTGATCCGCGAGCCGGTCCCGCCCGCGAACCACGTCGTCGCCTCATTCCGCGAACGCGGGACAGCCCGCCTGGATCATGCGGTACGGTGATCGCGACATCACGCTCTGTGCATATCCATGCATGGAGCGGCCCCCGGTGGTGCTACCAACACCGCTCCGAGGGCCTTCACCACAAGTGGACGGGAACTCCACCAGAGATGCTTTGGCATGCTATCGCGCCCTCTCGGCGCTACACGAAGGCCTCGCACGACATCGTGCGCCATGCGCGTCTGGGCAGCGACGCGAAGATCCTCCTCCTGTACGTACAGGGGCTCCCCGAAGGCCAGTCCGGGCAGGCGCTCAGCGAGCACGCGCGGAAGCTCAGGATCACCGGGCGGGCGTACCAGAAGGCCAAGCAGCAGCTGATCGAGAACGGCTTCGTGCACGAGTGGCGACGGCAGGGCGACCGGGGATTCTGGGTCACCGACCAGCTCTTCGCCAACACGCCCCTGACGGATGAACAGGCGCGCCGGGCCCGGGACGGCCTGGTGGTCATGGCGGAGGCCTCTCCGAGTGCGCGGAATCCGGCGGTCGGTCGTCCGGGGGGCCGGGTGGTCGGTGACTCACCACCGGTAGACGAAGAGCGAGAGAAGAACGTCCCCCACCCACCCTCCGAAGCCGAGCCGGAGGCGGCTGCCGCCGAGTGCGGCCCCGAAGTGGCGGAGGCCGAAGGCGTGTTGCTCTCGCTCCGGCACGCGAATCCCCAGCTCCATCTGGGCGTCCCGGAGGCCAGAGGGCTGGCCGGACTCGCTGCCGAGTGGATCCGCAGAGGCGTGACCGCCGCCGGTATGCGCCGGACGCTGATGAGCGAACTGCCCTCGGACGGTGTGCGATCGGCGGTCGGATTCCTGCGCCACCGCCTTGAGCAGAAGCTGCCGCCACCTCCGGAGCCCGTCGCTCCCGCGCCGGTGGCCCCGGTCCCGAGGACCGTCACCTGTGCCGGGCCGGGCGAGGAGCACGTCTTCCGGACCACCGACGACGACGAGACCCACTGCGGCCCATGTCACCGGGAGGCGGCGTGGGCGCTCTACCGGGCCCGTGCGGAGGAGGACGAGGACGTGCCGCCCCACACCCCGTGGCGCGAACGCGTCGCGGCACTCGCGGCATCGCCGGACGGGGATCGGTAGCCTCGCCGCATGGGCATGGACATCACGGCGATGATCGCCGACTGGTCATGGCTGGGTGACGTGCCCGAGCGGGAACGGCTGTCGCGGCTGAGGAACGCCTGGTACGCCGACGAGACGGGGCTGTGGGACCACGACGCCCCCGTGGCCGAGGGTGGTTGGGAGTGGCCGAAGGGGCCGAACGGCGCCTTCTTCGCCCTCTACGAGTTCCGTCACACCCTCGGCTCGTACAAGCCGCACTTCTGGGCCACGCACGACTGGGAGCGCGTCCGCGACCACGCCGATCCGCTGGTGCGGACCGGGCTGGACGCCTTCCTGCTCGGGCTGATCTGGGACGGCATGGACGGCGAGTCGGGGGAGACGGACCGGGACTTCTTCTCCGGCGACCCGGAAGTCTCGTACGGTCTGCTGGTGGCACGGTCACCGGACGGCGTCCGGGAACTGGCCGCGACCTGGGAGGGTGTACGGCCACGGCTCGACGGCCTGCGCGAGGCCTTCACCATGTACTCCGCCGTCCCTGACGGCCGGGGCGGCGACTTCGACGCGTTCGCCCTCCTGCTGACGGAGTGGGGCCACATCCTCACCGAAGCCGCCGGGCGGGGCTGGGGTGTGGTGGGGCTGAGCGAGTAGAAGGGCGACCGGTCCTCCGCCAGGACATCACCCGCACGCTGTCACTCCGTGCGGAGCCGGGTGCCCACGACTGGCCGGACGCTGCGGCAAGGAATCGCTCAGACGAAGAAATCCTCCGCGTCCTCGGCATGTGTCCCGGTCAGAAACCTGGAAAACGCGTCTGCCTCGTCCGCTCCCAGGTAGTACCCACCGGTGTGATGGAGCGCGAAGAAGCGATCGCTCCGGTCGATCAGGATGATTCCGTATTCGAGCGACTCGTAGCCGACGGGGAAGAGTTCAGTGCCGAGTTCGCATGCCAGCTCACTGATGGCTCGGGCGTCGCCGGCGTACCCGAACGTCGGATTCATGATCCACGCGCATCTCCGGTCGGTGGGATGCGAGAGCTGTAGTTCGCCGCAGTTGCGGATGACGCGGACCGCGCCCGGCGTCGGGGGCAGGGTGATTCCGTGCTGCTCGGCGTCGTCCAGCCGAATCCGGATCAACGCGTCGGCCAGGTCGCCGATGTCACGCTCCGGAGACCAGCCGCACGTGACCAGCCAGTCGCGTACTTCGGGTGGCAGCCGCTCATGGTTCATCATTCGTTCCGCTTCATGAAACAGGGGTGCTGCGGGCGTACGCGAGGGCCGTATGCGTTCAGCATAAACACGTGGAGAGGTCCGGTACCGGCGGAGATGATGGCGGTATGAGCAATCGCGTACTTCCCGTGCAGGCACTGATCGTTGTGGACATCCAGGCCGACGCGGTCCGGGGCGGCCGGGCGGTGCCCGAGGCGGAACGGCTCGTGGAGCGGACGGCGGGGCTGATCGCACGGGCGCGCGCGGGCGGGGCGCTCGTCGTCCATGTGCAGAACGACGGGCAGCCGGGGGCGGGGGACGAGCCGGGGACGCCGGGGTGGGAGCTTCATCATCCCGTCGAGAGCTCGGCCACGGAGGCCGTGATCCGCAAGACCCGGGACGACGGGTTCCACGGGACGCCGCTGGGGGGCCTGTTGACCGATGCGGGGGTGCGGGCGCTCGCCATCTGCGGGGTGATGTCGGAGATGTGCGTGCAGGCGACGGCCCGTACGGCGCTGGAGCTGGGGTACCGGGTCGTCATGCCGCACGACGCCCACGCGACGCACGACATCCCGGCCGCGCCCGGGATCAGCGGGCCCGTCCCGGCCGCCATGGTCTCGCGGGTCGCCGAATGGTCCCTCGGCAGCGATCTGGAGGTCGTCGCGCACGCCGCGGACGTCGCGTTCGCCGCCCCGTCGTCGCGGGCCGGCTGAATCGGGCGGGGCGGGAACCGCCGCGCCCGGTCCTGTCGTCCTCACGCGCGCCACATGCGCGGGCCACCCCGAGTGCTTGTGCGGGCCGCGCCACTCACCCGAACTCCAAGGAGCAGCATGAGAGTCAACGGCAGCACACGCCCCCACGGCGGCAGCCGGGACGGCACCGCCTCCTCCCCCCGACGCAGCTCTCGTACGGCTCTCCTGAACGGCTCGAAGGCGGTGCTGGCCGTCGCGCTCGTCCTGGGCGCGGCCGCCGCGTGCAGCAAGTCGAGCGACGGGACCCATGCGGCCAAGGACTGGAAGGTCGGTGACTGCGCGGGGCCCGACAGCAGTGCGAAGGACGCCTACCAGCCTCTGGACTGCGACGACTCCAAGGCGACGATCAAGGCCCTGGAGATCAAGGACGGCGCCATCTTCTCCGACTCCATCCAGTGCCCGGCCGGTACGGACTCGATCATCTCGGTGAAGGTCTCCTTCGGCTCCGGCGGCGACGCCAAGTCCGGCATCCCCAGCAAGACCATCTGCGGCCGCAACCTGAGCGGCGACCACCCCGGCGACGCCGGGGCGGGCGGCGGTCAGCTGGTGAAGGGCGACTGCGTGGACGACCAGGCCAAGGAGGTCGCCTGCGGCAGCGGCGGCAGCGGTGTGAGCAAGGTGCTCGGCCTGACGAAGACGGCCGCGCAGTGCCCGGCCGGCAGCAAGCCCCTGGAGC
Organism: Streptomyces sp. DvalAA-43; assembly: GCF_900091725.1. GTDB lineage: Bacteria > Actinomycetota > Actinomycetes > Streptomycetales > Streptomycetaceae > Streptomyces > Streptomyces pulveraceus. The sequence goes on from NZ_FMBW01000031.1 coordinate 243,690, forward strand.
TGTTCCCGAGCCCCGGCCGCCCCTACGACGCGATCTGCACCGGCAAGGCCTGACCGGCCCGCGCCGGAAGGCGCCCCGCGGCCGGCGGGGCGTGCACCTCACCGGCCGCGGGGCGTGCGCCTCACCGGCCGAGGGGCGTGCGCCTCACCGGCCGCGGGGCGTGCGCCGGAGGGCCGTCGGAAGGTCCGGGATCTGCTCGGTGCTCCAGCGTCGGTACCGGACCGGGCCTTCGCCGTGATCGCCCCGGCGGAACTACGAGGCGCCCCGGCGGAACAGGGCCGTCCAGAGGAAGGGCTCGCCGAAGTACGGGGAATCGGACGGTTCGTCGTGCATCCGGCGGAGCTCGATCTCCGTCAGGTCCGCGAAGATCCGGCGCAGCGACTCCGGTGTGTAGGCGAGGCCGCCCCGCAACCCGCCCCGGTCGTAGAAGGCCGCGTCGGGGAGTTCGGAGCCCATGCCGCCCTCCCCGGCCGCGAAGCAGGTGAGGGCGAAGCCGCCGCCCGGGGCGAGGACCCTGTCGAGCAGGGCGAGATAGCTGATGCGGCGGTGCGGCGGCAGGTGGTGGAAGCAGCCGGAGTCGTGGACGAGGTCGTACGGGCCGGTCAACTCCGTCTCCGTGAGGGTGAAGATGTCGCCCCGGTGGAAGCGGACCTCGGCCCCGGCCTCGCGGGCGCGGTCCTCGGCCCAGGCGAGGGCCGACGGGGACAGGTCCACCGCGTCGACCTCGAAGCCCAGGGACGCCAGATGGACGGCGTTGCGGCCCGGCCCGCAGCCGAGTTCCAGGACGCGGCCGGGGGCGATCAGCCCCCGGTCGGCGTACGAGACGAGGTTCTCGTCCGGCTTCGCCGCGAAGAACGGCACGGGCTTCTCCCGGTCCGCGTAGAAGCCGTCCCACCAGGTGCCCGCGTCGGCCGTCCACCGGTCGGTCTCCCGTGCGAACAGGCCGTCCATCAGGCTGAGTACGTCGTCCGTCGTGCGGATGCTCCGGTCCATGCGGGCCCCCTTCCCACCAGGGGAAATCGTAGATCCCCGGGGCCCCGGGGCCCAGTTGGGAAGGAGTCGGCGCAAGCCGTCGGCGGCCCCGTGGCGGCCGGGCGGGGAGAGGCCCGGCAACCCTGTCGCGCGGGCGGTCATCGGGCGCGGGGGCATTCGCACAGGGGCGTGAAGCGGCACGCCCCGCGCCCCCGGGCGGGTGTTTCTTCGGGAGTCCGGCAGCCGAGGGGGCCCTGAAGGTGATGGAGTGCGGGGTGCGGTGCGAAGGATCCCCTGACGGCAACGGTTCGATGGGTAATCGGACTTGGCCGAGGTGCCACCCTGCGCGGGCCGGAGTGCGTGGCGGAGCCACCACCGACCGCGCGGAACGTGGAGAGTGGGGGGCACGGTACGGACGACGAAGGAGGACCGATGGCGGGTGTCGTGGCGAGCCGGCGGAACGGGGCGGTCGGGCAGCCCATGGAGCTCCTGGGGCCGCGGGACCGACTCCTGCGGGCAGGAAGGGAGTTGTTCGGCGCGTACGGGTACGCGCAGACGGGCGTCGAGGATCTGTGCGCCCGCGCGAAGGTGCCCGCCCATGTGTTCCAGCAGGAGTTCCTCTCCCGGGAGGTCCTGCTGATGGCGCTGTACGACGAGGTGGCGACCCACGGGTTGCGCGCGGCCGAGAACGCCCTGATGGCGGAGGGCATGGAGGACTGTCCGACGTCGGTACGGGTCCGGCTGCTCTTCGAGGCCTATGTGAAGGCGGTCACCGAGGACCGGTGCGCGGCCCGGGTGGCCTTCGTCGAGGTGCTCGGGGTGAGCCGCGAGGTGGACAACCACCTCGCGACCTGGCGGACGATGTGGATCGAGTTCCTGACGTCCGAGGCCGAACGCGCCGTGCGCCGGGGCGAGGCGGTGCCGAGCGACCACGCGGTGACCGTCTCGGTGCTCAACCACGCGGTGGACGAGCTCATGGCCCACCACGGCCGCCGGCCCCGTCAGGTCGACGCCGAGTGGCTGACCGACGAGCTGACCCGGCTCTCGCTGGCCATGATCCTGCCTACCTGAGGTGCCCGGATCCTGCCGTCCTGGCGTGCCCGATTGCCGGGACGGCAAATAATGGGGAGATGGAACACGGCGCGGAGCACGCGGAACGACCGGACGACGAGATCACGACGGTCCTGACCGGCGTCGGCCCGCGCCTGCGGGCCCTGCGCCAGGAGCGCGGCACGACCCTGGCGCAGCTCAGCGAGACGACCGGGATCTCCCTCAGCACCCTCTCGCGCCTGGAGTCGGGCGGCCGCAAGCCCACGCTCGAACTGCTGCTGCCGCTGGCCAAGGCGTACGGGGTCCAGCTCGACGAACTGGTCGGCGCCCCGGCCACCGGTGACCCGCGCATCCATTTCCGCCCCTTCACCCGCGACGGCATGACGTTCGTGCCGCTCACCCGGCACCTCGGCGGGCTCCACGCGTACAAGCAGATCCTGCCCGGCGGACGCGGGTCCACGGGACCGCTGGAACAGCGGGTGCACGAGGGGTACGAGTGGCTGTACGTGCTGGCCGGGCGGCTGCGGCTGCTGCTGGGCGAGCACGATCTGGTGCTCACGGCCGGTGAGGTCGCCGAGTTCGACACGCGTACACCGCACGCCTGGGCCAGCGCCGGTCCCGATCCGGTCGAGTTCCTCAGCCTGTTCGGGCAGCAGGGGGAGCGGATGCATGTGCGGGCCCGGCCGTCCTCGGAGCGGTGAGTCGCCTCCGGTCCCGGTTTCCCCCGCGTCCGGTCATGGGCGGGGTGTGTACGGGCCGCCCAGCCCCCACGCCTGGTGCATCGCGTCGGCGAACGCGCCCGCCAGCGCGTGCTCACCGGTCGGGCCGGGATGCGTCCCGTCGTACGTGTCCTCGTGGATGTCGTACCCCGGCGGGCGGGAGGCCAGCAGGAGCGGGGACCTCGGGTCGTCGAGATCGGCGACGGCCTTGGCCAGCAGTTCGTTGAAGCGGTCGCACTCGGCGGCGAACGGGGCGTCCGACTCCGCCCGGATGTTCGGTATCACCGGCAGGAGGACCATTTTGACGTGCGGGTTCGCGGTGCGCGCCGCCGCGATGAACGCCCGTGCGTTCAGGGCGGTCTGGCCGCTGTCCGTGTAGAACCCGAGGTCTATCAGGCCGAGCGAGACCAGCAGGACGTCCGTGCGGTGCGCGGCCACCGCGTCGGCGATCACCGGGGCCATGTGCAGCCAGCCCTCGCCCCAGCCGGCCAGGTGGGCGCGGGCCCCGGCGGGGAAGTCCGGCGCGCCGTACGCGTAGGAGACGGGGGCGTTCGCCGAGGTGTCGTACAGCTCGCCGCGCGGTCCCACGATGGCGAACGGGGCGCCGAGGGTGGCATCGAGGTGCTGCCACATCCGGTAGCGCCAGGTGAAGTCGCCGGCGCGGCCGATGGTCATGGAATCGCCGACAAACGTGAACCGCATGGCGTCATCATCGCGGATCGCTCCCGCCGCCTGCGACGTGACGGTGGACACTTGTGTCATGCGTTCGTACCTGACTGTGTCCGGAGCCGCCGCGCTGCTCCTGCTCTCCGGGGCGGCTCCGGCCGTGGCCGACGACGGAGCCGACCGGAGTTTCACGATCGAGGACCCCCGGATCACCGAGTCCAGCGGCCTCGCCGCGAGCCGTGCCCACCCCGGCATCTACTGGACGCACAACGACAGCGACGACGGGCCGTACGTCTACGCCGTCGACTCCCGGACCGGGAAGACCGTGGCGACCATCACGATGAAGGGGGTGGGCGAGCCACGGGACGTGGAGGCGATCTCCCTCGGACCGGACGGCGATCTGTACGTCGGTGACATCGGCGACAACCTGAACGGCAGCTGGGACCACGTCTGGATCTACCGCTTCCCGGAGCCGAAGCAACTGAAGGACACGACGGTCCGGGCCACCCAGTACGACGTGAAGTACGCGGACGGCCCGCGCAACGCCGAGGCGCTGATGGTCCACCCGAAGACCGGGCGCGTCTACATCGCGTCGAAGAACGAGGACGGCGGCGGGCTGTACGAGGGCCCGGCGAAGCTGACCACCGGGGCCACCAATGTGTTCCGGCGGGTGGGCGAGGTGCCGTGGGTGACGGACGGGGCGTTCTCGCCGGACGGCAAGGAGCTGGTGCTCCGCTCGTACTTCAGCGCCCGCGGCTACGCCTTCGAGAACGGCAGGCTCGGCGCCGGCCACGCGGTCCAGGCGCCGTTCCAGCGGCAGGCCGAGTCCGTGACGTACACGGCGGACGGCTCGGCGCTGATGTTCGGCTCGGAGGGGGAGCGGAGCGACGTCCAGCGGGTGGACGTGGACGGCGGCGGTGCCGGTCGCGACGGCAAGTCGCCGTCCAAGGAGGGCGGCGCGGCGTCGTCCTCGTCCGCCGGAGCGGGGAGCGGGGGTACCGGGGACGTGAAGGGGACGACTCTGACCGGTGTGCTCGTGCTCGCCGGCATCGGCTTCCTGGTGCTCATGAAGCGGCGGCGGAAAGGGAACTGAGGCACGAGGAGAATCGAGGCGGAAGGGGAACGGAGGGCACCGCGATCCGGTGCGCGCCGCGGCGCGCATAGGGTCGGGGCCCTATGGAGAGCCGAATGATCCTGAAGCCCGAACCGTTCGCCACCGCACGGCTGGACGTACTGCCGCTACGGGTCGCGTACGCGGACGAGATGGCGGCGGTGCTGGACGACCCGGCCCTGCACACGTACACCGGGGGTGCCCCGGAGACCGCCGACGGGCTGAGGGCCCGCTACGGACGCCAGACCGCCGGTTCGCCGGACCCCCGGGTGCGGTGGTGGAACTGGGTGCTGCGGGTACGGGACGAGGACCGCCTGGCCGGATACGTCCAGGCGACGGTGGACGTGCCGGGCGCCGCGGCGGAGATCGCCTGGGTGGTCGGGACGCGGTGGCAGGGGCGCGGGTACGCGAAGGAGGCCGCGGCGGGGCTGGCGGCCCACCTGCTGGCGGCGGGGACGGTGCCTACCGTCCTCGCCCACATCCATCCGGACCACCACGCCTCCGCCGCCGTGGCCGAAGCGGCGGGGCTGGTGCCGACGGGAGAGTGGTGCGACGGCGAACGGCGCTGGGAGCGGGGAGCGGAGAACGGCTGAGCGCCGGCCCGCCGTTGTCAGTGGTGGCTGAGAGAGTGGCGCACGTACGGACAGCACTCGCGGAGGGAACACCCCATGGGCACCTGGGACACCGGCCATTTCGACAACGACACCGCTGCGGACTTCTCCGGGGCGGTCGACGACGCACCGGAGGCCGAGCGGGCGGCGCTGCTCCGCAACGCCCTGACCGTCGCGATCGAGGCGGACTACCTGGACAGTGACGAGGGCGCTCCCGCCGTCGCGGCGGCCGCGCTGATCGCCGCCCAGTGCCCGGGAGGCGAGCCGGTGACCACCGCGTACGGCCCCGACAAGCCGCTGCCCACGCTCCCGACGGAGCTGCGCCCCCTCGCGGTGAAGGCCCTCGACGCGGTGCTGGGCGAGAATTCGGAGCTGCGCGAGCTGTGGGACGACGCGGGGGACAAGGAGTGGGCCCCGGGCATAGCCCGCCTGCGGGAGGTCCTGGTGGCGGCGGCCGGCTGATCAGGCGCGGGGGCGGCCGGCCTGGATGAGCTGGTCGACGTCGAGGGTCACCGGGGCGCCGATCGACTCCGGGAGGGTGACGGTCTGCCCGGGGGCGTACACCTGGTGGCTCTCGTAACCCCCGCCCATGGGCTCGGTCAGGACATGCACCCGGCCGTGCTTCCGGTCGATGATCACGTAGACCGGGATCTTGGCCTCGGAGTAGGCGGCGACCTTGTTGCGCAGGTCGTTGTTGTAGTTGCTGGAGGTGACTTCCAGGACGAGGCGGAAGACGGCGGGGTCGTAGCAGTTGTTCTCGACCAGGTGGTCGTCGAGATCGGCGTCGACGATCGACAGATCGGGGATGGCGAAGTCCGCAGGGCCGCCGGGGAGCCACACTCCGAGTGCCTGGATGACCTCCGTCTCACCGTCATCGAGACCGGCTGCGATGAAGGGGCGCATGATCTTGGTGAGCGCTCGGCCGTGCGGTCCGTCCGGGGGTGGGGCCACGGTGATGACGCCTCCGATGATCTCGACACGGCAACCCGGGTTCTGCTCCGCGAGCCTGTTGGCCGTGTCGAGCAGCGAATCCGGCTCACCGCCACAGGGGTGCTCGACTGCTGTTGCAGACATTGCGGGCCTCCTGAAGGGGTGATGTCGAGGTCATCATCGTAGGCCGATGCAATCGCCAGTGCCCGAAAGCCGTTCCGACACTCGACCGAGTGAACGACGAAGGGCCCCGCGCGTCGGCGCGGAGCCCTTCGTCGTACGGGTATGCGTTACAGCTTCTCGATCACGTAGTCGATGCAGGCGGTCAGCGCCTGGACGTCCGACGGGTCGATCGCCGGGAACATCGCCACGCGCAGCTGGTTGCGGCCCAGCTTGCGGTACGGCTCGGTGTCCACGATGCCGTTGGCACGGAGCACCTTGGCGACGGCGGAGGCGTCGATCTCGTCCGCGAAGTCGATCGTGCCGATGACCTGCGAGCGCTTCGCCGGGTCCGTGACGAACGGGGTCGCGTACTTCGACTCCTCGGCCCAGCCGTACAGGTGCTGCGACGAGGCGGCCGTGCGGCCGGTGGTGAAGTCCAGGCCGCCCTGGGTGTTCATCCAGGTCAGCTGCTCGTTCAGGAGGAACAGCGTGGCCAGGGCCGGGGTGTTGTACGTCTGGTTCTTCAGGGAGTTGTCGATCGCCGTGGGCAGCGAGAAGAACTCCGGGATGTGGCGGCCCGAGGCGTGGACGCGCGCGGCGCGCTCCAGGGCGGCCGGGGAGAAGACGCCGATCCAGAGGCCGCCGTCGGAGGCGAAGGACTTCTGCGGGGCGAAGTAGTAGACGTCCGACTCGGTGATGTCGACCGGCAGACCGCCCGCGCCGGAGGTGGCGTCCACCAGGACGAGGGAGCCCTCGTCGGCGCCCGCGACGCGCTTGACCGGCGCGGCGACACCGGTCGAGGTCTCGTTGTGCGTGAAGGCGTAGACATCGACGCCCGCCTCGGCCTGCGGGTCCGGGTGGGTGCCCGGGTCGGAGGCGATCACGGTCGGGTCGGCCAGCCACGGGGCGAGCTTGGCGGCCTTCGCGAACTTCGAGGAGAACTCGCCGAAGTTGAGGTGCTGGGACTTCGTCTCGATGAGTCCGTGCGTCGCGATGTCCCAGAAGGCGGTGGAACCGCCGTTGCCCAGGATCACCTCGTAGCCCTCGGGCAGGGAGAAGAGGTCGCGTACGCCCTGACGCACCGCTCCGACCAGGTTCTTGACCGGGGCCTGGCGGTGGGACGTACCGAGGAGAGACGTACCGGTGGCGGCCAGCGCGTCGAGCGCCTCCGTCCGCACCTTGGAAGGACCGGCGCCGAAGCGTCCGTCGGCGGGCTTGATGTCAGCGGGAATCTGGATATCGGCCACGAACCGGAGCGTAGTACCTCACGGACACGGCCGAGCACCGTGTCCGTCGGATGAGACGCCCGCTCCGGTCCGTGGACCGCGTACGGGGACCGGCGTCAGCCCAGATCCACCGGCAGGTCGTGCAGGTCGTTCTGGGTGACGATCGGCTTGTTCCGCAGCTCGGACGCGGGGACGGCGAGCTCCAGTTCCGGGAACCGCTCGTACAGCGCGGGCAGCGCCACGCCCGCCTCCAGCCGGGAGAGCGCCGCACCCGGACAGACGTGCGGGCCGTGGCCGAACGCGATGTGGCGGTTGGGGGAGCGGGTGACGTCGAAGTCACCGGCCGTCGGGCCGTGCTGCGCCTCGTCGCGGCCGAGCGCGCCGAAGGAGACGATCAGCGCCTCGCCCTTGGGCAGCACCTTGTCGCCCACCTCGACGTCCTCGGTGGCGAACCGGATCAGGACGTGCGACGTGGGGGTGTTCCAGCGCAGCGTCTCCTCGATCACGTTCTCCCACGGCACCTCTCCCGCCAGCACCTGCTCGCGCTGCTCGGGGTGGGTCTGGAGGGCGACGACCGCGTTCACGATCAGGCTGATCGTGGTCTCGTGACCGGCCGCGATGATCAGCTGGAGGGTGTTGACGATCTCCTCGTCGGTGAGCTGGTCGCCGTTCTCGGAGGCCGCGATCAGGGCGCTGGTGAGGTCGTCGCCCGGGTTCTCCCGCTTGCCGTCGACGATCTTCGTGAAGAGCGCGCCGAGGTCCGCCATCATCTGCGGGACCTCCTCCGGCGGCGTCTGCGTCGAGAAGAACTTCTCGAACAGCTCCTTCAGCCGCGGGTGGTCGGCGCTGTCGACGCCCATCAGCTCGCTGATCACGTTCATCGGCAGCGGGTAGGCGAACTCCGCCTTCAGGTCGACCCGCTCGCCCTTCGGCAGCGCGGCCAGCCGGTCCAGGCTCGCCGTGGTCAGCGCCTCGATGCCGGCCCGCAGCCGCTCCACCCGCTTGACCGTCAGCGCCTGCGCGACCAGGGTGCGCAGCCGGCGGTGGTCCGCGCCGTCGACCGTGAGCATGGAGCGGCCCGGGTTGGCGAGGCCGATCAGCGGCCAGTCCATGGGTATCTCGCCGCGCTGCCAGGCGTTCCAGACATCGATGTCCTTCACGATCCGGCTGTCGGTGAGCAGCTGCCGCGCCTCGGCGTGGTGGGTGACCGCGTAGCAGTGCACCCCGCCCGGCAGTTCCACCTCGGCGAGCGGACCGGCGGCCCGCAGCCGGGCGCTCTCGCCGTCGAGATCGGCGACGAAGGGGTCGAGGGCGATGCGGGTCATCTCTGGCCTCCGGTGGTGGCTTCCGCGGTGGGTCCCAGGGCGAGGGTGGGTGTGAAGGTCAACGGCAGGTCGGTCAGGCCCCGCAGCCACGGGGACGGACGCCGGGTGAGCCGTTCGGCGGGGACGGCGAGGTCGATGTCCGGGAGCCGGTCGAGCAGTACCTCGATGCCGGTACGGGCGATGACCTCGGCGGTCTCCTGGGCCGGGAACGGGCAGCGGTGCTCGCCGTGGCCGAAGGAGAGGAACGCGTTGTTGCCGCCGGTCAGCGTGGAACCGTCGGTGCGGACCTGAGGGTCCGCGTTGGCGGCGGCGATGCCCAGCAGCAGCAGGTCGCCCGCCTCGATGTGGCGGCCGCCGAGGCGGGTGTCGCGCGAGGCCCAGCGGCCCGCGACGTTCTGCGTCGGGGTGTCCTCCCACAGGACCTCGTTCATGGCCTCGGCGACGCTGTGCCGGCCGCCCGAGAGGGAGGCCGCGAACCGGTCGTCGGTGAGCATCAGCCGCAGCGAGTTGCCGATCCAGTCGGCGGTCGGCTGGTGGCCCGCGGCCATCATGACCATCAGGTCCTGGGCGACCTCCTCGTCGGTGAAGCCGCCGCGGTCGGCGAGCATCCGCGAGGCGACGTCGTCGCCGGGCTCGGAGTGCTTGTCGGCCAGCAGCTGGAACATGGACGAGGCCAGGTGCTGCTGGCCCGCCAGGGCCCGCTCCCGGCCGTCGATCATGTCGTTGAGCGAGCCGACGAGCGCATGGCCGATGGTGTCGCTGAAGCCGTAGATCTTCGCCAGGACGAGGGCGGGCAGCAGCATCGCGTACTCGGCGATGATCTCGGCGCCGCCGGTGGCGCAGAACCGGTCGATGAGGTCGTCGGCGAACTCCTCCGCGTACCGCTTCAGCGCGAACGGGTCGACGGCCTCCAGCGCGTTGCTGATCATCGCGGCGCGCTCGGTGTGCCGGGGGCCGACCGTGTACAGGATCGACGGCTGCTTGCGGCCGATCATCGGCAGCAGGGGCCAGTCGCCGGGGATGCGGTCCCACTGGTTCCACAGGTCGGAGTCCCGGCTGAACAGCACCGGGTCGGCGGTGACCTGGTGCAGTTCGCGGTAGCCGAGCACGAGCCAGGCGGGTATGTCGCCGTCGAGGACGACCGGGGCCACAGCCCCGTGGTCGCGGCGCATCTCCCGGTAGAGCCGGGTCGGTTCGGTCTGGAACCGGGGGCCGGAGAGCGGCGCGCGGCCCTGGGAGACGGGGCAGCCGGCGGGCGGCGCCGGGGGCTGGGTCACGGGGTGGGCTCCGGGGTCTTCTCCGGCGCGATCTCCGGACGGGTGGCGGCGGACCGGGCGGAAGCCCCGCCCTGCGAGAGGGTGTGGAGGTACTCGACCAGGGTGATCAGCACGTACTTGCTGGACGAACGGTCCCGGGCGTCGCACTCCACGAGGGGTACGTCGTCCGAGAGCGCGAGCGCCTCGCGTATCTGCTGTTCGGTGTGGAGCGGGCCGCCGAAGTCGTTGCAGGCCACGATGAACGGCGTGCCGTGGTGCTCCAGCCGGTCGATCGCGTACCAGGAGTCGGCGAGCCTGCGGGTGTCGACGAGTACGACGGCACCGAGCGTGCCGGAGAACAGCCGGTCCCACAGGAACCAGAAGCGCTCCTGGCCGGGGGCGCCGAAGAGGTACAGGACGGAGCGCTCGTCGAGCGAGATCCGGCCGAAGTCGAAGGCGACGGTCGTGGACGTCTTCGACTGCACACCGTCGAGGTGGTCGACGGCCTCGCCCGCGCGGGTCATGGTCTCTTCCGTGTTCAGCGGACGGATCTCGCTGACGGAGCGGACCATCGTGGTCTTGCCGACGCCGAAGCCGCCGACGACGACGATCTTCAGTCCGTTGTCGGCCGTCGCCCGCAGGGCGGCACGGTCAGAGGTTGCGGAGTCCAACGAGCACCTGTTCCAGGATGTCGGGGTCGGGGAGCCGGTCCGCGACACGGGCAGTACGGGGGTGACGGGCGCTGATCCGTCCGGTGTCCAGCAGGTCGGACAGCATGATCCGGACGATGCTGACGGGCAGGCCGAGCGCCGCCGAGATCTCCACGACCGCGGTGGGCAGTTGGCACATCCGCAGGATCGTGGCGTGCTCCGACTGCATGCCGGGAGCCGGCTCGCACTCGGAGACCACCAGCGTCACCAGGTCGAACGCGTCCGAGTCGGACCGGCTGCGCCCCCCGGTGAGGGTGTACAGCCGGTCCGGATCGTCGTCCCGGCCGGGGCGGCGGGGGCGGGTCATACGGCCGCGTTCGCGTCGGCGGCGCCGACGTCGGAGGCCGAGGAGGAGCGCGGCGGGGCGCTGAGGTGCTCGCCGAGCTGCTCGACGAGCTCGCTCATGTTGTGGCCGATGAGGCCGACGTCGGAGTCCTCGGAGGCGACGACCGCGAGATGGGCGCCCGCGCCCGCCTCGACGATGAACAGCACGCCGCCGTAGAACTCGGCCATCGCGGACCGTACGCCGCCGGTGCCGTCACCGAACTCGACGGATGCGCCGTGCGACAGGCTCTGGATACCGGCCGAGATCGCGGCCAGCTGATCGGCCTGGTCGACGGAGAGCTCGGGGGTGCGGCACAGCTTGAGGCCGTCCCTGGACAGGACGAGGGCGTGACGAGTGCCGGGGGTGCGCTCCAGGAGCCCCTCCAGCAGCCAGTTGAGCTTCTCGTCGGTGGTGGCGGTCATCGGGTGTTGCCTTCTTCCGGGTGCGGGGAATTGGCCCGAACAGCCTGGCGGAAGCTGCTGAAACGGGCGGCCTGTTCCTTGGGGTCGGAGGTGCGGGGCCGGGAGGCCGTGGCGTCGTCGGAGTGGGCGTGGGCGCGGGCCTCCGCGGCGGCGAGGGTGCGGCCGCGGGGTCGCTTGGGCAGTCCGCTCTCGCCGAACCGGGGGAGGTTGACGGTGCTGGTGTCGGACGCGGTGGAGTCCGCCGGGGCGGGGGCGGTGTGTCCGGCCCGTCCGGTGGGTTCGGCGGAGGCCGGCGCGTGCTGCGTGGGCTGAGCGTGCTGCGCGTCGGACGGGGCCGTCGCCGGGGCGGCCGTCGCCGGGGCGGTGCCGTGCGTGGGCTCCGGCTCGGGCACCGGGCGGGAGACCGGGGCCGGGGCGGGGACCGGTACGGCGGCCCGGGTGAGGAGCTCCTGCGGGAGCATCATCAGGGCGCCCGTGCCACCGCGCGCGGAGGGCCGGAAGGAGATGGTCAGACCGTGCTTGCGGGCCAGCCGGCCGACGACGGCGAGGCCGAGCCGGGTGCCGGAGAGACCCGTCAGGTCCTGGTCGGTGGCCGACACCGCGCGCTCGGCGCGGCGCAGCTGCACATCGCTCATGACCAGGCCGCTGTCCTCGACGGTCAGGACGATGCCGGCCGGCACCTCCTCGACGTACACATGGACTTCCGCCGTGGGCGGCGAGAAGTTGGCCGCGTTGTCGAGGAGCTCGGCGAGCGCGTGCATGACGCCTTCGGCGGCGTGGCCGGCGACCGCGACATCGCTGGTCGAGTGGAGCCGCACCCGCTGGTAGCCGCTGATCCGGCCCATGGCGCCGCGCAGGATCGACTCCATCACGATCGGCTTCGCCCAGCGCCGCCCGGAGCGGGCGCCGGTCAGCACGGCGATGGAGTCGGCGAGCCGGCCCGCCTGGGCGGTGCGGTGGTCCAGGTGGAGCAGGTCGCCGAGCACGTCCTCGGCGGCGTGCCGGTGCTCCATCTCGCGCAGGTCGGCGAGCATGCTGGTGGCCAGGGCCTGCATCCGGCCCGCGGCGTTGGCGCAGGCGGCGACCGCGGCGGAGCGCTCGGTCTCGCTGCGGGTCGCGCGGGCGGTGAGCCGGGCGGTCTCGACGGTGAGCCGTTCGGTCTCGGCTGCGGCCTGTGCGGTGAGCCGCGCGTTCTCGGCCTCGGCCGCGGATCTGACCCGTGCGATCTCGGCCGAGGCGGCGGCCTTGATCCGGGCGGTCTCGGCGGTGAACCGCTGGCCCTCGGCCGCGGAGCTGGACACGAGGCGGCTGATCTCGCCGGTGAACCGCTGGGTCTCCGACGCGAGGCGGGCGCGCAGACGGCCGGCGTTGGCGCGGGCCTGGACGGCTGTGGCCACGGCGGCGGACAGCAGCACGGCGGCGGCCCCCGCCCCCCAGGCCAGCTCGGTCCGTACCGAGTCGGGGGCAGCGGTGACCGCCCACGCACACAGGGATCCGGTGACGGCCAGCGATATCAGCAGGGCCACTGCGGTCGGCCGGGATGAGGCGCTCAATGGGAGTCCTTGGGAGCGGACGAGTGCGGATGGAACGGACGGATCGGGCAGGTCGAACGATTCAGAAAGGGGTCTTTCTGGACAACGCGATGGAATGCGGCAACTGGAGCTGACAATTCCAAGGTAAGTCGTGGTCACTATATGAGAATTGACGCTCTCTTTGGGAAGACCTTGTGGCGTTCTCTGTTACGTATGTGACTACGCATCCGACGTATTCCGGCGCACTGACGTATTCGGGGGAAACGTGCGGCGCCGGACGGCCGAGTGGCCCGATCAACGGCATCCTGGGCCTCATGGCCGAACGACAGAATCCGACCGAACGTGCCGAGCTTGCTCGGGCCCTGCGCTCAGCGGTCCGCGGGGAAGTCGAATTCGGCGCCACCGCAAGGGCGTTGACGACGATGGACGCCTCCAACTACCGCCGCGTCCCGCTCGGGGTCGTCGCCCCGCGCGACGCCGACGACGTGGCCGCCGCACTCGCGGTCTGCCGCGCGCACGGGGTGCCCGTGGTGCCGCGCGGCGGCGGCACCTCCATCGCGGGGCAGGCCACCGGAACCGGAGTCGTGCTCGATCTCACCCGCCATCTGAACGGGATCCTCGCACTGGACCCCGCCTCCCGCACCGCCGTCGTCCAGCCGGGCGTGATCCTCGACGGCCTGCGCACCGCCGCCGCCCCGCACGGCCTCACCTTCGGCCCCGACCCGTCCACGCACAGCCGCTGCACGCTGGGCGGCATGATCGGCAACAACTCCTGCGGCGCGCACTCGGTCGCCTGGGGCACCACGGCCGACAACGTGCACGCCCTGGCCGTGACCCGCTACGGCGGCGACACCCTGCGCCTGGACCGGGGCACCGTCCCCGAGGCCCTGACCGGCCTCCCCGAACTCATCCGGACCCACCTCGCCCCGCTGCGCACCGGATTCCCCGAGCTCCCGCGCCGCATCTCCGGCTACGCCCTGGACGCCCTCCTGCCCGAGCGCGGGACCGACCTCGCCCGCGCCTTCTGCGGCAGCGAGGGGACGCTCGGCGTGGTGACGGAGGCGACCGTGCGCCTGGTCGAGGCCCCGGCGGCCCGCGCACTGGCCGTGCTCGGCTACGCCGACGAGGCGGCCGCCGCCGAAGCCGCCCCCGGCCTGCTCCCGTACCACCCGCTCACCGTCGAGGGCATGGCCGCCGATCTCGTACGGGAACCGGCCGGGCTGCCGCGCGGCGCCGCCTGGCTCTTCGCCGAGACGGGCGGCGCCACCCCCGCCGAGGCGCGGGCGCACGCCGAGCGCATCCTCCGGGCGGCCGAGGCGCTGGACGGCACCGTCGTCACCGACCCCGCCGGACAGCGGGCCCTGTGGCGCATCCGCGAGGACGCCGCGGGCACCGCCACCCGGATGCCGGACGGCACCGAGGCCTGGCCCGGCTGGGAGGACTGCGCCGTACCACCCGCCCGGCTCGGCCCGTACCTCCGCGACTTCCGCGCCCTGCTCGCCGGACACGGGCTGCGCGGCACCCCGTACGGGCACTTCGGCGACGGCTGCATCCACGTCCGGATCGACTTCGACCTGCTGAGCACCCAGGGCGTGGCCCGCTTCCGCCGTTTCTCCGAGGAGCTCGCGGACCTGGTCGTCGCACACGGCGGATCACTGAGCGGCGAGCACGGCGACGGCCAGGCCCGCGCCGAACTGCTCCCGCGCATGTACGGGGACGAGCTGGTCGCCCTCTTCTCCCGGTTCAAGGACATCTGGGACCCGGACGGCGGCATGAACCCCGGCATCCTCGCCCGCCCCGCCCGGCTCGACGAGAACCTCCGCTTCGAGGTGCTGCCGAAGCGCCCGGTGGACGTCGCGTTCGGCTACCCGCACGACGGCGGCGACTTCTCGGCGGCGGTGCGGCGGTGCGTGGGCGTCGCGAAATGCCGTACGGCGGAGCCGACGGACACCGGCGTGATGTGCCCGTCGTTCCGGGCGACCGGCGAGGAGGCCCACTCCACCCGGGGCCGGGCCCGGCTGCTGCACGAGATGCTCGCGGGCGGGGTGATCGCGGGCGACGGGCGTGGCACGGGTGGGGTGATCACGGAGGGCTGGCGCTCGACGGAGGTACGGGACGCGCTCGACCTCTGCCTGTCCTGCAAGGGCTGCCGCAGCGACTGCCCGGTGGGCGTCGACATGGCCACGTACAAGGCGGAGTTCCTGCACCACCACTACCGCCACCGGCTGCGCCCCGCCGCCCACTACACGATGGGCCGGCTGCCGATGTGGCTGCGCCTGGCGTCCCCCTTCGCGGCCGCGCTGAACGCGCTGGCCCGGGTGCGGCCGCTCGCCGCCCTCGCCAAGCGGCTGGCGGGCGTCGCACCGGAGCGTGGGATTCCGGTCCTGGCGCGGGAGACGTTCACCCGGTGGCTGAACCGGCGCTGGGGCAAGGGCACGTTCATCTTCTCGAACGACGAGGTGGCCATGGTCTGGCCCGACACCTTCACCGAGCGCCTCTCACCCGAGGTGGGCCGGGCGGCGGTGCGGGTCCTGGAGGCGGCGGGCCGTCACACGATCCCCGCCGGGCGCGGGCTGTGCTGCGGCCTGACCTATGTGTCGACGGGCCAGCTCGACAAGGCCCGCACGGTCATGCGCCGCACCCTGGACCGGCTGGGCGGCACGCTCGGCACCCCCGTGGTCGTCCTCGAACCGAGCTGCGCCGCGACCCTCCGCGCCGACCTGCCCGAGCTCCTCCACGACGACCCGAGAGCCGCCGAACTGGCCTCGTCGGTACGGACCTTGGCCCAGTACCTGGAGGAGTACGCCCCCGACTGGCAGCCACCCCGCCTGGACCGCCCGGCCGTCGGCCAGACCCACTGCCACCAGCACGCGGTCCTGGGCGACGCGGCGGAGCGCCGACTGCGTGAACGCGCCGGGCTGACGGGTGAGTTGAGCGGCGGCTGTTGCGGCCTGGCCGGGAACTTCGGCTTCGAGCGGGGCCACTGGGAGGTGTCGGCGGCCTGCGCGGAGGAGAGCCTGCTGCCCTCGGTACGGGCCGCCGAACCGGGCACGGAGGTCCTGGCGGACGGCTTCTCCTGCCGGACCCAACTGGAACAGCTGGGCGGCGTACGGGCACGACACCTGGCGGAGGTGCTGGCGCAGGGCCTGACGGAGGGGCCGGCCGACGAGCGGGAAGAGGGGTAGTGGCGGGGCGGTAGCGGGGCAGCACCGAGACGCGACGGCCCTCACCGGCTCACGTCATGCCCGAGGCGTGCGGTGCGCGGCGTGCGATGCGCGGTGTGCGGGGTCGGGGCTGCACAGCCAGCCGTTGACGGCGAAGCGGCTGTCCGCGTGCCGCTTGCTCGGGCAGCCGACCGGCCGTACCTCGTGCCAGGCGGTGGGCGGGAAGAACACGATGCTGTCGTGTTCGGGCTCCCAGTCCCGCCAGGTGCGCTCCTCCCACTTCCCGGTCGTGTCGGTGTGCAGCGGCAGGGCGGCGTCGAACACGCGCAGTTCGCCCCCGTCGAAGGGCCGGGGCGTGCGATGCAGGTAGTACACGAACGTGAGCAGGCGCCGGGGCGAGAATTCGGCGCTGGTGTCCTGGTGCGGCCGGTAGAAGTCGCCGTCGTTGTGCACGTTGAGGCTGTAGTTGGGTTCGGTGTACCGGCAGGAGATGCCCAGCGTGTGCTCGACCGCCTCCAGTACGTCGTCGATGGCCGCCATCAGTTCGGGCGCGGCGAAGTCCTGGTACGACCGGGACCGGCGAACGTCGGGAACGACCTCCCGGTCCCGGATCATCGAGGGCTTCAACGCGTCGCCGGTGGAGGCGATGGCGCGCTCCAGCAGAGCGTCGGCCGTCCGCTCGCCCAGGAACTGGGTGATGCGGCAGACCGTCACCGGAAGCCGCCAGATCGCGTCCGTGCACACCGGCGACGGCTCGTCCATCGCCCCGGACGGTTCGTCCACGGCCCCGGACGGCTCCGGCACGGTTCCGTGCCCTGCCGAGGTGTCCTGTTCTGTCTCTGTCATGCCGTCCTGCTTGTCGTGGTGGCCTGATCCTCTGGTCCGGATCCCGGATCCCGGCGTCGTCACGCGGCCTCGGCCGGGTCCACGCGGGCGGCTTCTCGCAGACGGTCCACTTCGGCCGTGAGTTCCTCCACCCGGCGGTGCAGCGCCTGGACGCACACCAGGGCGACGCCGAGGCCGTCGACGACGGGGATGGTGGTGTCGTCCCGGTTGAAGCCGAAGGCGGCGTGCCAGTCCTGGGCCATCGGCCCGAGATGACGTACGTCCTCGGGCTCCCAGAGATAGCGCCAGGTACTGATGGGCAGCGCGGCCACGGTGTCCAGGACCGCATGGCCGTTGACCGCGCCGACCGGGGCCACGGCCCCGGCCCCGCTCTCCCGCGCCCCGTCCGGACGAGGGCCCGGGGCGCCCTGGCCGGCCGCCCGGGACCGTCGGCGGAAGATCCGCATCCTCACCGGCTCCAGTCGACCGGGACGACGTCCTGCTTGAGCCCGCGGTCGCTGCAGATGCCGCACGGGGCGTTCGGGACGCCGGGGGCCTGGTCGGTGCCGACGGTGATCGCTCCGTGGGCCCCGACCGGGGCGTGGACGCCGTCGCCGACCAGCGCGGCTTCGTAGCCGCCGAGCAGCTCCTGGAGGGTTCCCGGACCCAGGTTCTCCGGGGCGGTGATCGCGGCCACGCCGTCGTAGTCGGTGTAGGCGGCTCCCAGCGTCCGGCCGCCGACGGTGGCGAACACGACCTTCGCGCCGCGGATGGGCTCCCCGGTCACCGCGTCGGACGCCATCGCCTGGATGTTCTCCAGCTGCATCTGCGTGATGTTCAGGGTGGCCTGACTGGCCGCGAGCCTGACCGGCTTCAGGCTGGGGCATTCCGCCCCGCTGCACGACGTGGGCGGCGGGGTGGCCGCGGACGCGGCGACACCGCTTCCCGCGCCCAGCGACGCCAGAGCCGCGGCCATCACCGCGACGGTCTTACGCCCTACAGAACTCATGTCCACTCCCTGGGAACCGCCCTGGCGCGAGCCCCGTACCGGTGCATGACGGACGGGGCGGCCCGGACGCGTGCGGCACGTGACGGGTGCCGGCCTCTCGGGACGGCGCGGACGACGCTATCCATGCCCATACGGCCCGACCAGCAGACAAACGCGAGTTCGCGCTATCTGATGAACTGCCGGTAGAACAGTGACGAACGCGATCAACACGCACAAACCGGCGAACGGCCGCCGAAGCCCGCGTATGGGCACATCCGAGCCCCGAGTCCCGGGAGCCGGGTTTCGAGCTTCAGGCTTCGAGCTTCGAGGGGGGCTCGTTCACTCTTTCGTGGGTATGCGGAGAGGTCCGGGTCCGGGTCTTGAGCTTCGGGCTTCGGGAGCCGGGATCCGGACGTCGGGATTCGAGCGATGCCGTACAACCGATGGGGAAATGAAGGTGGTTGGGGAAACCTCCCCGCCCTCCCCGACCCGTCACGGCCAGCAAGTATGACTAGTCGCGACCAACTTGCGGCGCGAA
This sequence comes from Streptomyces sp. DvalAA-43, assembly GCF_900091725.1. GTDB lineage: Bacteria > Actinomycetota > Actinomycetes > Streptomycetales > Streptomycetaceae > Streptomyces > Streptomyces pulveraceus. The sequence goes on from NZ_FMBW01000031.1 coordinate 262,222, forward strand.
GACGCGGCTGCTTACGGTGCCCAACGTAACGACCCCGACGCGGTGTTCACAGCACCGGCCGGGGTCTGACCCCAAGACCGATAGAGGCGATCCCGTGGCTGTCTCAAACCTTAGCCCTGCTCTGCGCGCGCCCGCATCCTCGCGCGCCCACCCGAAGGCCAAGCCCGGCTACGGAAAGCGATCCGTATCGAGGCAACGCCACGACGGTGGAGGCGACTTCGCGCTGCTCCCCGAACGTGAGCGGCACATCGCCGGTTATGTCGACGCGCTGCCCGAGGGTGCGGCGATGGACATCAAGTCGCTGGCCAGGACCCAGCCGTTGTACGGACAGATGGCCGTCGGCAGCGCGCTGCGGGCCTTGGGCGTGGCGGGCCATCTGCGGCATGTGCGATGCCTGAGCGGCGAGGGCGACCAGGTCCGGTGGGTGACCCGCACCTTCTGGTCCCGCACCGCCCATGACAACGAGTGGTGGACCGCCTTCCTGGCCGCCGAGGAACACCACTGCGCACCGCAGGAGCCCACGGAGGCCGCCAGGGTGGACGCCCCGGCCGAAGCGCCCGTACGCGAGCCCGCACCCGTACCGGCGCAGCCGCCCGCCACGGTGGTGCCGCAGCAGCGCACGGAAGGGCAGGTGCTGACGCCGGTCCATACGATGGGGGACCCCTCACCCGCCTTCGCCGCCCTGGCCCGCCTCGGCCGTACCGACTCCCGCCTGGCCCTCTCGGCAGCGGACTGCGCGGCACTGGAACAGGCGGCCGCCGAGTGGCTGGCGCGCGGTGTGGACGCCGACTACCTGACGCAGGCCCTCACCGCCGGGCTCCCCGCGTCCGTCGATTCCCCCTTCGGCTTCGTCCGCCGCCGCCTCCACGACAAGCTCCCGCCCCGCCTGCCCGCCCCGACCTCGGCCACTCAGGCAACTCCCGTGCGCCGCTTGATGCTTGAGTGCACCGAGTGCGGCACCCCGGGCAGGCCCGAAGCGATCCGCGACGGCCTGTGCAAGCGCTGCCGCGAGCCCGACCTGGCCTGACGGCATGACAACGGCCCTCGCCGCGCGGCGAGGGCCGGTCATTCGGGGCCGGTCATCCGTGGTGCTTGGCGAACTCCACGAGACCGGCGAACCGCTCGTTCGTCAGGGTCAGGCGCGGGCCGTCCGGCGTCTTGCTGTCACGGATCAGGAACTCACCCGTCGTGCGTGCGTGGTGGGGCGCCCACTCGATGCACTTCCCCCCATCGCCGCCACAGTAGGTGCTCTTGACCCACCGTATGGTTCGAGGGACGGCGACAGTCTCGTCGCTTGGTTCCTTGCCGCTTTCACATGGCCTTCGGCGATTTCTACAGACCATCCAGTCGCCTGGTCACTGTGTCGAGTGTCGGCCAAGGAGGACCCTCGCGCAGCAAGCGCAGGAATTCCTCTCCGAATCGCCTCCCATTCGGAAACTGGTCGCCAAGCTCCCAACGCCACGCGGCGACCATCGCGATAACGAGCTGCCGACACTCGTCCAGCAGCCCGTGGTCAACGCTTGGGTAGTGCTCGCAGACCGCCTCGGGAACATGGGCGAGATCGAACTCGACGGGTCCACGGCAGCACGTCTCAAGGTCGATGAACAACGGGCCGTTGCCCGTGCTGAGCACGTTGCCCGGATGCGGCTCGCCGTGGAGCAGCTGCTCCACGGCGCCGCGGTCGTCGATCGCTCGTCGCAGACTTGCCAGCCTGCCGCTGAGGAACACGCGGTCCGCGTCGGTGAGTTCCGGCGAGCGATCCGGGTCGGCGACAACTTCCTCCGCCTCCGTGATCCGGTCCGTGAACCTCGGGCTCGGCACATCGACCTTGCGCATGCCGGAGTGCAACTGCTCCAGCGCCTTGGCGTAGTCGACTGGTGAGGTGTGAGGTGTCACGGGCTCGTAGTAGGTCCACAGCGTCACTGCGAAGCCATCGCGTGTGTGCACACGCGGGTCCGCCCGAGGCTCCAGGGGACACACCGGGCATCCGGCCTCGGTGAGCCGCTGAGCGAGATCGACTTCGAACTGTGCAACCTCTTGTCCCACAGGGGCGACCCGGGCAAAGGCGTCGCATGGCGTCAGCCGCAGTGCCAGCTTGTTCGAGTTGTGAAGAACGATTGCATCGTTGGCTGGCAGGTCGAGTGATGCGGCGACCGAAGTCGCAGCCGCGATCGCACGCGTGACGTCAGTCATATCCACCCTCGAATCCTGGCATGGATGAGCGAGGGCGATACCAACCAGCGTGGCCAGGTGCCAACTATCGTGGCTCGGCAGAGCCTGGCGGATCTCCTTCATGGCGATCCGCGCACGCTCTTCCCTCCGCCTTCCCTCCGCCATCGCGAGCTCGCGGAAAGTCCCGCGATCACGGCGTGTGTGGTGGGTGGGACGTGCCCGCCTCAGCCGCCACCCCCGTCCCGCCCCACCACTTCGCGTGCCAGCGCGACCAGGTTCGGCAGTGCCGGGTGCCCCGGGGCGTCCCGCCGGGCCAGTAGTACGGGGACGGGCGGGGCGTCGACGAGTGGGCGGTAGATGACCCCGGAGTGCGGGTGCATGTCGGCGGTGGACGCGGCGGAGACACCGACGCCCCGGCCCGCTGCGATGGCGGTCAGCCAGTCGTCGGTGTTGGCGACGGTGAGCGTCGCGGTGGGGCGGGCGGACGGTGGCCACAGGTCCACGGTGGTGGTGCCGGAGACGGTGTTGAGGACGACGGTCTCGCCCGCCAGGTCGGTGAGGTGGAGCGCCGCGCGGTCCGCGAGCGGGCCGTCCGCCGCGACCGCCGCCACCCGGTCCTCCTCGAACAGCACCTCGGTGACGAGGCCGGGTGCCTCGACGGGCCCCCGCAGCAGCGCGGCGTCGACCTCGCCGCGGGTCAGCCCGGCGGTGCGGTCGTCGATCCGCAGCAGTTCGAGCGGGGTCTGTGGGTACAGCTCCTGCCAGCGGCGCAGCAGCGGTGTGGTGTACGGGCCGAACGCCGACCAGGCGTGCCCGAGCCGCAGCGGCCAGTGGCGCAGCCCGCCGGGGTCGAGCGCCGCGTCGAAGGCGGCGACCGCGGCGGCGGCCTTGTCCCGGAAGGCGACGCCTTCGGGGGTGAGGACGAGATGGTGGGTGGAGCGGTCGACGAGGCGGATGCCGAGGTGCTGCTCCAGGGCGGCGAGGGTGCGGGAGACCGCGGGCTGGGTGAGGCGGAGGCGGGCGGCGGCGCGAGTGACATTGCCCTCGTCGGCCACGGCGAGGAAGGCGCGCAGATGCCGCACTTCGATACCGCGGCCGGTGCTTTGTCCGGAACGCCCGATGCTCATGCGCCGGGAGCATAACCGCAGCACGATCGACATTTCACGTGGCACGCGGAGGTACCTACCGTAAGAGGACGTACCGCACGAGCGGAGTGCAGTATGTTCAATCGAGTGGTGCATTGAATTGTACTGTCGGATTCGGGAGGAACACCGCAGGTGAACGACCAGCGCAGTGCAGCAGGGGTGGCGGCCGCCGAGCAGGCCGTGGCCGTCGCCGTACCCGAGGTGGCTTCCGCCCTGGGCGACGCGGCAGGCCCCGCACGCCGCCGGGGTGCGGCGCTCGCCCCGGTCGCGCTGGTGGTCGCGGGCGGCCTCTCCGTCCAGTTCGGCTCCGCCGTCGCGGTGCTGCTGATGCCGAGGGCCGGTGCGCTCGGCGTCGTCACGCTGCGCCTGGCCGTGGCCGCGCTCGTGCTGCTGGTCGTCTGCCGTCCGAAGGTGCGCGGCCACTCGCGCGCCGACTGGGGCACGGTCCTCGCCTTCGGGCTGGCCATGGGCGGCATGAACACGCTCTTCTACCAGGCGGCCGACCGCATCCCGCTGGGCGCGGCCGTCACCCTGGAGGTGCTGGGTCCGCTCGCCCTCTCGGTGTTCGCGTCCCGCCGCCTGATCAACGTGGTCTGGGCCGGGCTCGCGCTGGGCGGCGTCGTGCTGCTCAGCGGCGGCGGCCTCGACCGTCTCGATCCGGTCGGCGCCGCGTACGCCCTGGGCGCCGGTGTCATGTGGGCGACGTACATCGTCTTCAGCGCCCGCACCGGCCGCCGCTTCCCCCAGGCGGACGGCCTGGCCCTGGCCATGGTCGTCGCCGCGCTCCTCTCGCTGCCCCTGGGCATCATGGAGTCGGGCTCGAAACTGCTGGTCCCGTCCACGGTGGGACTGGGCGCGGCGGTGGCGCTGCTCAGCTCGGTGCTTCCGTACACCCTCGAACTCATGGCGCTGCGCCGCCTGCCCGCGCCCACCTTCGCGATCCTGATGAGCCTGGAACCGGCGATCGCGGCCACGGCCGGCTTCCTCATCCTCGACCAGGCCCTGACGACCACCGACGCGCTGGCGATCGCGCTCGTCATCGGGGCGAGCATGGGCGCGGTACGGAGTCAGGCCCGGCGCGCGAAACCCCGCGAACGCGCCTGACGTCCGGGGGCCGGGCCCTTGTCGGCCCGCCCCGCGCGCGGGATCATGTCGGCCCTCGCACGGGATCACGCAGGGGGACCCCATGGTCGTTGTCGCCGCCGTCTACTTCGTCGTCGCCGTGGGGGCGGCCGTGATGTCCGGAAGGAGCCTGGACCGTACCCTCCAGGGCCCCCGGCTCCGGGCCGCCTGGGCCGAGGGGCTCACCGCCGAGGCCCGGTGCGTCTCCCTGCGCACCGAAGGGGTCCAGAACCCCGAGGGCGGACCCGTCGAGTACACCCACCTCACCCTGGAGTTCCGCACGGACGACGGGCGCACCGTCAGCTTCGAGGAGCGCCAGTCTCGCCCGACACCGGCCAAGGGCGACTTCGTGACCGTCTACTACAGCGCCGCGAACCCGGAGGGTGCGACCACCCGGGCACCGTCCTTCGGCATGCGCCACGCCAGGGCCGTGATCACCGCGGCGGGCTGCTTCTTCGCCCTGGTCTCGGCGGTCGTCATCGCCCTCGTTCCCTGAGCGTGTCCGGCACCCCGTGCGGCGCGGACGGCCCGAAGGTGTGCGCCGGGTCCGTCACGGTCCCGGCGGGCAGCCGGGCCATGCCCACCACCCGGTAGCGCGGGTCCGGGCTCGGCGGGTACGAACGGCCCTTCGCGTCCCGGTCGTACGCCGGCCGGTGCGCCCCGCTCAGTGGCTGTCGGTACCTGCTCGCGGTCCGGCACGGGGTCGCCGCCGGTGGACGCGTACACCGCCCCGACCACGGCCGCCGCCCCGCCGGACCGTCGCGGGAAGAAAACAATGCAAGCATGCTTGCTTGTTTTGCGGGGCGCTGCCATGCTCCTGGGCACACCGCCACGCCCCGAGGGGAGCGCACCGTGTCCGATGTCGCAGCCGTGATCGACGATCTGCGCGACGAGAGCCATGAACTGGACGTGCTGGTGCGGGAGTTGAGCTCCGAGCAATGGGCTGCCGCGACCCCCGCTCCCGGCTGGAGCGTCGCGCATCAGATCGCCCACCTCACCTGGACCGACGAGGTCGCGCTGCTCGCCGCCACCGACGCCGAGGCCTTCGCGAGGGAGGTGGCCAGGGCCATGGAGGCGCCCGAGTCCTTCGTGGACCGGGGTGCCGAGGAGATCGCCGCCGCCCTCGCCCCGGAGGCGCTGCTCGCGCGGTGGCGTGCCGGGCGGGAGCGGCTGGAAGCGGTGCTGCGGGAGGCCCCGGCCGGTACCCGGATCCCCTGGTACGGGCCGCCGATGAGCGTCGCGTCCATGGCGACCGCCCGGATCATGGAGACCTGGGCGCACGGCCAGGACGTCGCCGACGCCCTCGGGGCCACCAGGACCCCCACCGCCCGGCTGCGGCACGTCGCCCGGATCGGGGTGCGGGCCCGCGACTACGCCTACCTGGTACGGGGGATCAAGGCACCCGAGGAGGAGTTCCGGGTCGAACTGCACGCCCCGGGCGGCGAGTTGATCGCCTTCGGGCCGCCGAACGCGCCGCAGCGGGTCACCGGGCCGCTCGTCGACTTCTGCCTGCTCGTCACCCAGCGCGCCCACCGCGACGACCTCGCCGTCCGGGCGGTCGGCCCCGACGCCGACCAGTGGCTCGGCATCGCCCAGGCGTTCGCCGGACCCGCCGGACCGGGCCGCGCACCCCGGGGAGCCGGAGAATGACCGCACCGCTGCGGATCGGCAACGCCTCCGGGTTCTACGGCGACCGCTTCGACGCGATGCGCGAGATGCTCACCGGCGGGCCGCTCGACGTCCTCACCGGGGACTACCTGGCCGAGCTGACCATGCTCATCCTCGGCCGGAGCAGGCTCAAGGACCCCGCGCGCGGCTACGCCACCACCTTCCTGCGCCAGCTCGAAGAGGGCCTCGGGCTCGCCCATGAGCGCGGGGTGAGGATCGTCGCCAACGCGGGCGGGCTCAACCCGGCCGGACTGGCCGACGCCGTAAGGGAGTTGGCGGACAAGTTCGGCGTCCCGGTGCGCGTCGCCCATGTGGAGGGCGACAGCCTGCCCGTCCCGGAGGGGTTCCTCACCGCCAACGCCTACCTCGGCGGCGCCGGGATCGCCGCCTGCCTCGACGCGGGCGCGGACATCGTCGTCACCGGGCGGGTCACCGACGCCGCCCTCGTCACCGGACCCGCCGCCGCCCACTTCGGCTGGGGGCCCGACGACCTGGACGCGCTGGCCGGGGCCGTCGTCGCCGGACACGTACTGGAGTGCGGAACCCAGGCCACCGGCGGCAACTACTCCTTCTTCCGGGGCCACGACCTGCGCCGGCCCGGTTTCCCCGTCGCCGAGATCCACGCCGACGGCTCCTCCGTCATCACCAAGCACGACGGCACCGGCGGCGTCGTCGACCTCGGCACCGTCACCGCCCAGCTGCTGTACGAGACCGGCGGCGCCCGGTACGCCGGACCGGACGTCACGGCCCGGCTCGACACCGTACGGCTGACCCAGGACGGACCCGACCGGGTCAGGATCTCCGGCGTGCGCGGCGAGGCCCCGCCGCCCACCCTCAAGGCCGGGCTGAACCGGCTCGGTGGCTGGCGCAACGAGGTCGTCTTCGTGCTCACCGGCCTCGACATCGAGCCCAAGGCCGCGCTGGTCCAGGAGCAGTTCGCCGACGCGCTCGCCCGCTCCGGCGCCGCACCCGGCGAGGTGCGGTGGGAGCTGTCCCGGACCGACCGGGCCGACGCCGCCACCGAGGAGACCGCGAGCGCCCTGCTCCGGCTCGTCGTCCGCGACCCGGACCCGGAGACCGTCGGACGCGCGGTCTCCGGCGCCGCGATCGAGCTGGCGCTCGGCAGCTACCCCGGCTTCCACGTCACCGCCCCGCCCGGCAAGGGCACGCCGTACGGGGTGTTCGAGGCCCGGTACGTACCGGCCGGCGAGGTCCCGCACATCGCCGTGCTCCCCGACGGGCGGCGGGAGAGCCTGGCACCTCCCGCGACGACACAGCCGCTCCGGGACGCCGGGGAACCGCCGCTGCCCGCACCCCTGCCGGACCCCGGGCCCACCCGCTCCGCCCCGCTCGGGCGGATCGCGGGTGCTCGCAGCGGCGACAAGGGCGGGGACGCCAACGTGGGCGTGTGGGCCGTCGGGGACGACGCCTGGCGGTGGCTGGCCCATGAGCTGACCGTCGAACGGTTCCGGGAGCTGCTGCCGGAGACCGCCGCGCTCACCGTCGTACGCCATGTCCTGCCGAACCTGCGCGCGCTGAACTTCACCGTCCACGGGCTGCTCGGCGAGGGCGTCGCCGCCCAGCACCGGTTCGACCCGCAGGCCAAGGCGGTGGGGGAGTGGCTGCGCTCCCGGCACCTGCCCATACCCGTAGCGCTGCTGGAGACCGCCCACGCACCGGAGGCGCACGCATGACCGTCCACGCACCGGAGGCGCACGCATGACCGTCCTGCCCACCGCGCTCGACACCGCGAGCCCCGAATACGCCGCGAACCGCACGGCCATGCTCGCCAAGCTCGACGAACTGGCCGGCGAGCACACCAAGGCGCAGGCGGGCGGCGGCGAGAAGTACGTGGCACGGCACCGCTCGCGCGGCAAGCTCCTGGCCCGCGAGCGGATCGAGCTGCTGATCGACGAGGACACCCCGTTCCTGGAGCTGTCGCCGCTCGCCGCCTGGGGCAGTGAGGCCCCCGGGTACACAGTCGGCGCTTCGCTCATCACCGGGATCGGGGTGATCGAGGGCGTGGAGTGCCTGATCACCGCCAACGATCCGACCGTACGCGGCGGCGCCTCCAACCCCTGGACCCTGAAGAAGGCGCTGCGGGCCAACGAGATCGCCTTCGCCAACCGGCTGCCCTGCGTCAGCCTCGTGGAGTCGGGCGGCGCCGATCTGCCGTCCCAGAAGGAGATCTTCATCCCCGGCGGAGCGCTCTTCCGCGACATCACCCGGCTGTCGGCCGCCGGGATCCCGACCGTCGCCGTCGTCTTCGGCAACTCCACCGCCGGCGGGGCGTACGTCCCCGGCATGTCCGACCACACCGTCATGATCAAGGAACGGTCCAAGGTCTTCCTCGGCGGACCGCCCCTGGTCAAGATGGCGACCGGCGAGGAGAGCGACGACGAATCGCTCGGCGGCGCCGAGATGCACGCCCGCACCTCCGGCCTCGCCGACCACTTCGCCGTCGACGAGCAGGACGCCGTGCGCCAGGCCCGCCGGATCGTCGCCCGCCTCAACTGGCGCAAGGCACACGCCGACCCGGGCCCGGCCGAACCGCCGAAGTACGACGAGGACGAGCTGATCGGCATCGTGCCCGGCGACCTCAAGGTGCCCTTCGACCCGCGCGAGGTCATCGCCCGGCTCGTCGACGGCTCCGACTTCGACGCGTTCAAACCGCTGTACGGGACCAGCCTGGTCACCGGCTGGGCGCGGCTGCACGGCTATCCCGTCGGCATCCTCGCCAACGCGCAGGGCGTGCTGTTCAGCGAGGAGTCGCAGAAGGCCGCCCAGTTCATCCAGCTCGCCAACCAGCGCGACATCCCCCTGCTCTTCCTCCACAACACCACCGGCTACATGGTCGGCAAGGAGTACGAGCAGGGCGGCATCATCAAGCACGGCGCGATGATGATCAACGCGGTGTCGAACTCGAAGGTCCCGCACCTCTCCGTGCTGATGGGCGCCTCCTACGGGGCCGGGCACTACGGCATGTGCGGCCGCGCCTACGACCCGCGCTTCCTCTTCGCCTGGCCCGGCAGCAAATCCGCCGTCATGGGTCCGCAGCAGCTCGCCGGGGTGCTCTCCATCGTCGCCCGCGCCTCCGCCGCCGCCAAGGGACAGCCCTACGACGACGAGGCCGATGCCGCACTGCGCGCCATGGTCGAGCAGCAGATCGAGTCCGAGTCGCTGCCGATGTTCCTGTCCGGGCGGCTGTACGACGACGGGGTCATCGACCCGCGCGACACCAGGACCGTCCTCGGGATGTGCCTGTCCGCGATCCACACCGCCCCGGTCGAAGGCGCCCGCGGCGGCTTCGGAATCTTCCGGATGTGAGGACGACCATGATCAGTACCCTGCTCGTCGCCAACCGGGGCGAGATCGCCTGCCGGATCTTCCGCACCTGCCGCGCGTTCGGCATCGCCACCGTCGCGGTGTACTCCGACGCGGACGCCGACGCGCTCCACGTACGGGAGGCCGACACCGCCGTACGGCTGCCCGGCGCCGCCCCCGCCGACACCTACCTCCGCGGCGACCTCGTCGTACGCGCCGCGCTCGCGGCCGGTGCCGACGCCGTCCACCCCGGCTACGGCTTCCTCTCCGAGAACGCCGGATTCGCCCGCGCCGTGCAGGACGCCGGTCTCGTCTGGGTGGGCCCGCCGGTCAAGGCCATCGAACTGATGGCGTCGAAGACCCGAGCCAAGGAACTGATGGCCGCCGCCGGGGTACCGCTGCTCGCCCCCGTCGACCCGGAACGGGCCACCGCCGACGACCTGCCGCTGCTGCTCAAGGCGGCGGCGGGCGGCGGCGGACGCGGCATGCGGATCGTTCACGAACTCGTCGACCTGCCCGCCGAGTTGACGGCGGCCACCGCCGAGGCGACCGCCGCGTTCGGGGACGGCGAGGTCTTCGCGGAACCGTACGTGGAACGCGGCCGGCACGTCGAGGTGCAGGTCATGGCCGACGGACACGGCGGGGTCTGGGCGCTCGGCACCCGCGACTGCTCCCTCCAGCGACGCCACCAGAAGGTCATCGAGGAGGCCCCCGCACCCGGACTCGACGACGCACTGCGGACCCGGCTGCACGACGCCGCCGTGGCCGCCGCACAGGCCGTCGGCTACCAGGGCGCGGGCACCGTCGAATTCCTCCTCGCCGCCGACGGGCGCCCGTATTTCCTGGAGATGAACACCCGCCTCCAGGTCGAACACCCCGTCACCGAAGCCGTCCACGGACTCGACCTCGTCGCCCTCCAGCTCCGCATCGCCGAAGGCGAACCCCTGCCCGCCCCCGCACCCCCCGCACCGCACGGCCACGCCGTCGAGGCCCGCCTCTACGCCGAGGACCCCACCCACGACTGGCAGCCGCAGACCGGCCCCCTGCACACGTTCCACGTACCCGGGGAACCAGGACTGCGCCTGGACACCGGCTACACCGACGGCGACACCATCGGCGTCCACTACGACCCGATGATCGCCAAGGTCATCGCCCACGCCCCCACCCGCACCGAAGCCGTACGCCTCCTCGCCCGCGCCCTCGAACGCGCCCGCATCCACGGCCCGGTCACCAACCGCGAGCTGCTCGTACGGTCCCTGCGCCACCCCGACTTCCTCGCCGCCCGCCTCGACACCGGCTTCTACGACCGCCACCTGGACGCCCTCACCACCGGGCCGGAGGAGGACGGCCCCCGCCGCGCCGCCCTGGCCGCCGCACTCGCCGACGCCGCCACCCGGCAGCACGGCCCCGGACCGGGCCCCGTCCGCCTCGGCGCCTGGCGCAACATCTCCTCGCAGCCCCGGACCAAGCGCTACCGCGCCGAACCCGACGGCACCGAACACCGGGCCGCCTACCGCACCACCCGCACCGGCCCCGTCCCCGAGACCGGCGAACAGGTCATCGCCGCCGGGCCCGGCCGCGTCACCCTCGAAGCAGACGGCATCACCCACCACTTCGACATCGCCGTCCACGGCGACACGGCCTACGTGGACACCGCCACCCGCTCGTACACCCTCACCGCCCTGCCCCGCTTCACCGACCCCACCGACCGGACCGAACCCGGCTCACTGCTCGCCCCCATGCCCGGCACCGTCGTCCGCGTCGCCGAAGGACTCACCCCCGGGGCCGCCGTCCGGGCCGGGCAGCCGCTGATCTGGCTGGAGGCGATGAAGATGGAACACCGCATCCTCGCCCCCGCCTCCGGCACCCTCGCCGCGCTCCACGCCGCCCCCGGCCTCCAGGTGGAGGTCGGCGCCCTGCTCGCCGTCGTGCAAGACGTACAGGAGGAACCGAAGCCATGAGCACCGACCTCGAAACCGAAGAGCACCAGGCCCTGCGCGCCGCCGTCGCCGCCCTCGGAAAGCGTTACGGACGCGACTACATGACCTCCGTCGTCCGCGACGGCGCCCACCCGCGCGAACTGTGGACCGAAGCCGCCAAGCTCGGCTACCTCGGCGTCAACCTCCCCGAGGAGTACGGCGGTGGAGGCGGCGGCATGGCCGAACTCTCCATAGTCCTGGAGGAGTTGGGCGCGGCAGGCAGCCCGCTGCTCATGATGGTGGTCTCCCCGGCGATCTGCGGCACCGTCATCGCCCGCTTCGGCACCGACACCCAGAAGCGCCAGTGGCTCCCCGGCCTCGCCGACGGCAGCCTCACCATGGCCTTCGGCATCACCGAACCCGACGCCGGATCCAACTCCCACCGCATCACCACCACCGCCCGCAAGGACGGCGGGGACTGGCTCCTCACCGGCCGCAAGGTCTTCGTCTCCGGCGTCGACATCGCCGACGCCACCCTCATCGTCGGCCGCACCGAGGACGCCCGGTCGGGCAGGCTCAAGCCCTGCCTCTTCATCGTCCCCCGCGACGCCCCGGGCTTCGGCCGCTCACAGATCGACATGGAACTCCAGGCCCCCGAGAAGCAGTTCGAGCTGGTCCTCGACGACGTACGCCTCCCCGCCGACGCGCTGGTCGGAGACGAGGACGCCGGACTGCTCCAGCTCTTCGCCGGGCTCAACCCCGAACGCATCATGACCGCCGCCTTCGGCATCGGCATGGGCCGCTACGCCCTCGGCCGCGCCGTCGACTACGCGAAGACCCGCCAGGTGTGGAAGGAACCCATCGGCTCCCACCAGGCCATCGCCCACCCCCTGGCCCAGGCCCACATCGAACTGGAACTGGCCCGGCTGATGATGCAGAAGGCCGCCCGGCTCTACGACGACGGCGACGACATCGGCGCGGGCGAGGCCGCCAACATGGCGAAGTACGCGGCCGGAGAAGCCTGCGTCAAGGCCGTCGACCAGGCCGTCCACACCCTCGGCGGCAACGGCCTCACCCGCGAGTACGGCCTCGCGTCCCTGATCACCGCGGCCCGCGTCGCCCGGATCGCCCCCGTCAGCCGGGAAATGATCCTCAACTACGTCTCCCACCAGTCCCTGGGCCTGCCCAAGTCGTACTGAGACCGACCGGCAGCCTGTCTCCGACACCGCCGCTCCGGTCTCCCACACCGCCGCCCCGAAGGGACCCGCCATGGCACACGTGTTCCACAGCGACTACCCCGCCGTACCGGCACTCGACCTGCCCATCCACGACGCGGTCCTGGGCGAGGCCACCGCCGCGTACGGCGACACGGTGGCCCTGATCGACGGTACGGACGGCAGCACCACCCTCACCTACCGGCAGCTCGACGCCTTCCACCGGAAGATCGCCGCCGGGCTCGCCGCGGCCGGGCTGCGCAAGGGCGACGTACTGGCCCTGCACAGCCCCAACACCATCGCCTATCCCGCGGTGTTCTTCGGCGCGACCAGGGCCGGTGCCACCGTCACCACCGTCCACCCGCTCTCCACGGCGGAGGAGTTCGCCAAACAGCTCCGCGACTCCTCCGCCCGCTGGATCGTCACCGTCTCCCCGCTCCTGGGCGCGGCGCGCGAGGCCGCCGCACTCGCCGGCCCCATCGAGCGGATCCTCGTCTGCGACCGGGCCGAGGGACACACCTCCGTACTCGACCTGCTCGCCACCACCGCCCCCGAACCCCACATCGCCCTCGACCCCGGCGCGGACATCGCCGCCCTGCCCTACTCCTCCGGCACCACCGGAACACCCAAGGGCGTCATGCTCACCCACCGCTCCATGGCCACCAACCTGGAGCAGCTCCGCCCCTTCGTCCCCATGGGCCCCGGCGACCGCATCCTGGCCGTACTCCCCTTCTTTCACATCTACGGTCTGACCGCCCTGATGAACGCCCCGCTGCGGATGGGCGCCACCGTCGTCGTACTGCCGCGCTTCGACCTCGGCCAGTTCCTCGCCGCCATCGAGAAGCACCGGATCACCGGCCTGTACGTCGCCCCGCCCATCGTCCTCGCACTCGCCAAGCACCCCGCGGTCGACCAGTACGACCTGTCCTCGCTGGAGTACGTCGTCAGCGCCGCCGCCCCGCTCGACGCGGCACTCGCCGCCGCCTGCTCCCAGCGCCTGGGACTGCCGCCCGTGCGCCAGGCGTACGGCATGACGGAACTCTCGCCCGGCACCCATGTCGTCCCGCTCGCCGCCGAGAACCCCCCCCCGGGCGCGGTCGGCAGGCTCCTGCCCAGCACCGAGATGCGGATCGCCCCGCTCGGCGACGACACCGAGGACGCCCCGGTCGACACCGACGGCGAGATCCTGATCCGCGGCCCACAGGTCATGAAGGGCTACCTCGGCCGCCCCGAGGCCACCGCCGACATGATCGACGCCGACGGCTGGCTGCACACCGGCGACATCGGACGCGTCGACGCCGACGGCTGGCTGTTCGTCGTCGACCGGGTGAAGGAACTCATCAAGTACAAGGGCTACCAGGTCGCCCCCGCCGACCTGGAGGCCCTGCTGCTGACCCACCCGTCCGTCGCCGACGCCGCCGTCATCGGGGTGTACGACGACGAGGGCAACGAGGTCCCGAAGGCGTACGTCGTCCGCCAGCCGTCCGCACCTGACCTCACCGCGGACGACATCATGGCGTACGTCGCCGAGCGCGTCGCCCCGTACAAGAAGGTCCGGCGGCTCGAATTCACCGACGCGATCCCGCGCGCCGCCTCCGGCAAGATCCTCCGCCGCGAACTGCGCGACCGGGAGAAGACCCGGGCAACGGCCACCGACTGAGCACCCACGAGCCGAGCACCCGAGCACTCACCAGAAGGAGACGACCGGCCCATGACGGCGCTCGCCGCCCCCGCCCACGACCGGGGCATCACCACACTCACCCTCGACTCGCCCGCCAACCGCAACGCACTCTCCGCGCCCCTGGTCGCCGCACTCTCCGCCGCTCTGGACGCATGCGCGGCCGACGGCACCGTACGGGCCGTCGTCCTCACCCACACCGGCAACACCTTCTGCGCGGGCGCCGACCTCACCGCACCGCCCGACCCGCACGCCCTCGTCGCCCTGATGCGGCAGATCGTCGCCCTGCCCAAACCCGTCGTCGCCCGCGTCACCGGCCACGTACGGGCGGGCGGCCTCGGCCTGCTCGCCGCCTGCGACATCTCCGCGGCCGGCCCCGTGGCCACCTTCGCCCTCACCGAATCCCGCCTGGGCCTCGCCCCGGCCGTCATCTCGATGCCCCTGCTGCCCCGCATCGACCCGCGCGCCGCCGCCCGCTACTACCTCACCGGAGAACGCTTCGACGCGACCGAGGCCGCCCGCATCGGCCTGATCACACTCGCCGCCGAAGAGGTGGACAAGGGCCTCGCACCCGTCCTGGACGGGCTGCGCAAGGCGTCCCCCCAGGGGCTGGCGGCATCGAAGGAGCTGGTCACAGCTACTGTGCTGAGCAACTTCGACCAGCACGCCGAAGACCTCATCGCCCGCTCGGCGGCCCTCTTCGCCTCCGCCGAGGCCCGGGAAGGAATGACGGCCTTCCTCGAACGACGGGATCCCGCATGGGAGTTGTGACGCCCCCCACCGACCGGACCCCCAAACAGGACCGCAGCCGCGCCACCCGCCGCCGACTCCTCGAAGCCGCCGTCGCCTGCCTCGCCGAACACGGCTGGGCGGGCTCCACGGTCTCCGTCGTCGCCGAACGCGCGGGCGTCTCGCGCGGCGCCGCCCAGCACCACTTCCCCACCCGCGAGGACCTGTTCACCGCAGCCGTCGAATACGTCGCAGAGGAACGCTCCGCCGCCCTGCGCGCCCTGCCCGTCCAGGGCCGCGCGGCGGTCGTCGCCGCACTCGTCGACCTCTACACCGGCCCGCTCTTCCGCGCCGCGCTCCAGCTCTGGGTCGCCGCCTCCAACGAGGCACCCCTACGCCCCCGCGTCACCGAACTCGAAGCCCGCGTCGGCCGCGAGACCCACCGCATCGCCGTCGAACTCCTCGCCGCCGACGAGACGAAGCCCGGCGTCCGCGAAACCGTCCAGGGCCTCCTCGACATGGCCCGCGGCCTCGGCCTCGCCAACGTCCTCACCGACGACACCGCCCGCCGTCAGAGGGTCGTGGCACAGTGGGCGCTACTGCTGGACGCCGCACTCGACTGACCCAATGCGCCGCTATACCGCCGGGCCGCCGATGGCGAGAGCGAGCCGCCACATGCCGGTGGATGGATTCACTTCCGATTCCTTGCCCTCCGGGGCCAGCTCCCGCGCGCGGCACACCGCTTCGCGCCAGGTGCCCTCGTAGGAGCGGAAGTCGAGGTCTGTCTTGCTGTACCCGCCTGCTGCATGTCTGTTCAGGTGCGGCACGAGATGGGCGTACGACGGGGCGTGACCGCGGTGGTCGGTGAAGTGCAGCAGCAACCACAGCTCGAAGCACGGATTGGACAGCGCGATCTCAATGCCGTGGCGGCCCGCCTCGGTCACGGCCCGGTCGATGTCGGTGAACTCGTCGACATCGAAAACGCACCACGCCTGGTCGTACTCGTCGGCCGCCGACTCAAGTAACTTCGCTGTGTACGCGACGACTTGGGAAGGCGCCTTGGGGCGTTCGATGATCTTGACCGAAACTGCCGGATTCCGCACAGAGGACGTGAGTCCCTGCACATAGTCCCGTTCCGTCACTTCGGTGCCGCAGACGACCAGCAGTCGCTGTCGGGTGACTCGACGCCCTGTTCTTCTGTCGAGCCGGGACTCGAAGGAGGGACTCCTACGTCCGCTCGGCTTCGGTGTCCTCGCCATCCTGCTCCCCCCGGCCCGCCAGCGCCCTGGCGAAACTGTCGTCGATGAACGGCACGCCGCCATAACTGCCGCCCAGGTAGCGGCGCTCGTGGTTCTCCCCGATGCGGGGCTTGAACTCCGCCAAGGCGAACAGCTCCGTCTCGCCGTACTGATTCTTCTCCAGGAACCACACTTGGTCCCGCTTGAGGATGTCCTCCCCGCCCATGCGACCGAGCAGGCTGGCATCGTGGGTGGTGAAGACCAGTTGGGCTCCGTGCGGGTTGGTGGACGGATCCTGGAAGAGGCCGATGAGCTGCGCGGTGAGCAGCGGGTGGAGACTGGAGTCGATCTCGTCCACGACGAAGGTGCCGCCCCGCCGCAGGACCGACATGAACCGTGGGGCCTGTTCCAGAAGCGCCCGGGTACCGGCGGACTGCTCGTGCAGGTCCATCCGCACCACGCCGGTACGACTGCGATGTCCGAGCCAGGGCCGTAGGTGTTCTTGCGGGCCCTCTTCTTCCAGCCTGGCGAGCAGACGCGCCGGAACGCGTCCGCCGTACCGCTGTCGCAGCGCGTCCTCGTCCAGGAGAAGGCGCTCCGCGCCGCACTCCTCGATACCCAGGTCAGCTGCGCGCAAGAGGGCCATCAGCTCGGGATGACGTTCCGGACTCTCCAGCATCCGGACCATGTCGAGGCCGCCGAGGCGTCCTGGTCCCTGCCGGCCGAACCTCAAGTCCGTCAGGAACCAGTCATAGACCGGGCGGAAGTCCATCTGCTTGGAACGTGCCGCCATGGTCAGGAACAGCACATTGGGTTCGGTGATGTTCTCGACCAGTTCCAGTTCGCGCTTGGCCTGCGAGTCGCCCGGCTGCACGTCGCCGTCCGGCCGCTCGAAGATCTTGCGCTTCTTCCCGTGCGGATAGCTGTAGAGCCATTCGTCCAGAACCCGCTCGTCATCGACGCTGAAACCGTAGGTGAAGCGGACACCGTCGAGCAGCAGATCCACCACGTACCAGGAAGGCTCGTCGAGTGCGGCGGTGTCCAGACGGAAGGGATTGCGAGTGACGCCGCCGTCGGGCTCCGCGTCACGGTGTGAGTTCACCACCATCCGGGCCATGTATTCCAGCGCGCCGAGCAGATTGGACTTGCCGGCCGCGTTGGCGCCGAAGAGGCCCGCCACGGGAACGGCCTGCCAGTCCGTGCCGGGAGGCCGATCCGCGTCGTAGGCGGGGTGAAGTTGAAGTTCTTGTTCTTCCCGGATCGAGCGATGATTCGACACCCTGAAGTTCAGTAGCACGTGAGCCCTCCCCCCCCAGCGATTCAGTGGGACTGTGCGCAAGTGAATCGCGAGTACAGGAAGCTGGCAACCCGTTACGAGGAATACCGGGCGTCACGGGTGGTGATTCCACCCGAACGGGAGCCGAGGCCGAAGAGAGAATCCGTCCCTCAGGCCCCGGCCCCGAGCTGGGCGGATCGCTCAGTTCCCCAGATCCGCCAGCTGCTCGTACCCCGCGATCTCCCGGGGATCCCGCGAACCGGGGCCGACGTACCGCGCCGAAGGACGCACCAGCCGCCCCGTCCGCTTCTGCTCCAGGATGTGCGCCGACCAGCCCGCCGTACGCGCGCAGGTGAACATCGACGTGAACATGTGCGCCGGGACCTCCGCGAAGTCCAGCATGATCGCCGCCCAGAACTCCACGTTCGTCGCCAGCACCCGGTCCGGGCGCCGCGCGTGCAGCTCCTCCAACGCGGCCTTCTCAAGCGCCTGCGCCACCTCGAAGCGCGGCGCGCCCAGCTCCTTCGCCGTACGCCGCAGCACCCGCGCCCGCGGGTCCTCCGCCCGGTAGACCCGGTGCCCGAAGCCCATCAGCCGCTCGCCCCGGTCCAGGGCCTGCTTCACGTACGCGGTGGCGTCGCCGGTCCGCTCGATCTCCTCGATCATGCCGAGCACCCGGGACGGCGCACCGCCGTGCAGCGGCCCCGACATCGCACCCACCGCACCCGACAGGGCCGCCGCCACATCGGCGCCGGTCGACGCGATGACCCGGGCGGTGAACGTGGAGGCGTTCATGCCGTGCTCGGCGGCCGACGTCCAGTACGCGTCGACGGCCTTCACATGCCTGGGGTCCGGCTCACCGCGCCAGCGGATCATGAACCGTTCGACCACGGAACCGGCCTTGTCGATCTCGCTCTGCGGGACCATCGGCAGCCCCTGCCCGCGCGCTGACTGGGCGACGTACGACAGCGCCATCACGGCGGCCCGCGCCAGATCGTTGCGCGCCGTCTCCTCGTCGATGTCGAGCAGCGGCTTCAGCCCCCACACGGGGGCGAGCATCGCCAGCGCGGACTGCACATCGACCCGGATGTCCCCCGAGTGCACCGGGATCGGGAAGGGCTCGGCCGGCGGCAGACCGGGGTTGAACGCCCCGTCGACCAGCAGGCCCCAGACGTTCCCGAACGAGACATGGCCGACGAGATCCTCGATGTCGACCCCCCGGTATCGGAGCGAACCGCCTTCCTTGTCCGGTTCGGCGATCTCCGTCTCGAACGCGACGACTCCCTCTAGTCCCGGTACGAAGTCGGACATGGCGGCTCCCTCGGTCGACGGCTCTGCGGAGGCCACAGCGGCCTGCTCACGATAGTGGCGGGTTCCCCCGACGCGGGGAAGCGTGACATCCGGCACAACACCCGGGCCGCTGCCCGCCCCTCCCTATCGGGTCCGGTCGGCCGCTGCGGCAGGATGACCCCGTGCCCACCTCAGACTCCCCCTCCGATTCCACCACCGATCCGGCCGCGATGCGCGAGCAGTACCGCTCCGAGGGCTTCACCGAGGACACGCTGGCCGCCGACCCGATGCAGCAGTTCGCCCACTGGTTCCGGCAGATCGCCGTGGGCGGGATGCTCCACGAACCCAACGCCATGGTGGTCTCCACCGCCACCCCCGAGGGCCGGCCGTCCTCGCGCACCGTGCTGCTGAAGAAGTACGACGCGCGCGGCTTCGTCTTCTTCACCAACTACGAGTCCCGCAAGGGCCGCGAACTGACCGCCAACCCCTACGTCTCGCTGCTCTTCCCCTGGCACCCGATAGCACGCCAGGTCATCGTCACCGGCCGGGCGGACCGGGTCGGCCGCGAGGAGACGGTCGCCTACTTCCGTACCCGCCCGCACGGCTCCCAGCTCGGCGCCTGGGCGAGCCCCCAGTCCACGGTGATCGGCACCCGCGACGAGCTGCTCGCCCGCTACGAGGAACTGGCGGCCCGCTACCCCGAGGGCGAACACGTCCCCGCGCCCCCGTACTGGGGCGGCTTCCGGGTCGTCCCCGACACGATCGAGTTCTGGCAGGGCCACGAGAACCGGCTGCACGACCGGCTGCGGTACGTACGCGAGGGCGAGCAGTGGCGCGTCGAGCGCCTGTGCCCGTAGCGAATCCTCCCGGGGCAGCCCCGCCCGGACACGCAGAGACCCGCAGGCTCTGGTCCCTCCTTGCGGAGGAGCCGGCCGGACTTACCGGCGAGCCTGCGGGTCGGTGACTGCTTGGGATTGGCCGACGACCGGCCTGCACTGCAAAGAGCGCGACGAACGGGCGTCAGCCCGCAGCCACCTCACGAGTCCGAGAAGAAATCACTTCCGGAACACCTCCTTTCGCGTGTGGTAGCAGCCTAGAAAGGGGGCGGGGGACGCCACAACCCATTTATTCGGCGGTCTCGTGCCGAGGGCCGTACGCGTATCCGTCGGGCCGCCGCACGCGGTCCGGCCAAGGCGCGCCGACCCCGGCACCGGTTCCGGCCCGGCCTCACGCCGCGTGCAGTGCCAGCGTCGGTGAGAGGCGGGACGCCCGCACCGCCGGGTAGAGGCCCGCGATCGTGCCGATCACCAGCGTCGCGCCGAAGCCACCGCCGACCGCCCACGGCGGCACCACCCAGGGCAGCCCGCCGGAGTACGCGTACACCCCGGTCGCCGCCGCACCGAGTGCCACGCCCGCCAGGCCGCCCAGGCCGGAGAGCATCAGCGACTCCGTGACGAACTGGATACGGATCTGGCCCCGGGTCGCGCCGAGCGAGCGGCGCAGCCCGATCTCGTACCGCCGCTCCAGCACCGAGATGATCATGGTGTTGGCGACCCCGACGCCGCCGACGAGCAGCGCGATGCCGCCCAGGCCCAGCAGCAGGCTGCTGAACGCCCCCTCGGTCGCCGCCTTCGCCCGGAGCGCCGACGACGGATCGGTGACCTTCACGTTCTGCGGGTTCCGGGGGTCGACCGTCGCCGCCATGACCTTGCGCACGTCCTGCACCGCCGCGTCGGCCGAGCGCTCGTACACCGATGTCGGGTGGCCCTCGAAGCCCAGCAGGCGCTTCGCACCCTCCCAGCCGACCAGGGCGGAGCGTTCGATCTCCGGCGCGAGCGGCAGCGGGGCGAGAATCCCGATCACCGTGAAGTACCGGCCGCCGATCCACACCTGCCGGCCCGGAGCGGTGATGCCGAGGCGCTCCGCCGAGACATGGCCGAGCACGACGGAGGGGTAGCGTCCGGTCGCGTTGTCGAGCCAGCGGCCGCTGCGGACCTCGCCGCGCAGCACCCGCAGCAGGTCGCCGGTGGTCGCCTTGACGGTGATCCCGCCCGTGTCGTCCTTGTCGATCTTCTCGTTGCGACGTGCGGTCGCGTCGAGGTCGGCGGTCGCGCCCACCTCCTGGACGCCCTCGATGCGGCCCACCATCCCGACCGATTCCTCGGGCAGCTCGACGTCCTGCCCGGCGAACATCGAATCGCCGGGGGAGGCCACGAGCAGGTTGGTGCCCAGTTTGTCGAGCTCCCGGAGCAGCTGGGCCTGGCTGGAGGCGGAGATGCCCACCACCGAGATCATCGTCGCGATGCCGATGGCGATGCCCAGGGCGGAGAGCACGACCCGCACCGGACGGCTGCGCAGCCCCGCCGAGCCGACGTGCAGCACGTCCCGGGGGCGGAGCCGGGCCGCTCTCAGCCGCTCCCGGCCCCGGCCGCCGGCCTCGCGGTCCGCGCGCCGCGCCCTCACTGGTCCGCCCCCGTCGCGGCGGGGGAGCGGCCGTTCCCGTTCCTGGACGGGGTGCGTACGGCTGCGGACGGGTTGGGTACGTTCGTCGACGGGTTGCGTACGTCTGCGACCACCTGGCCGTCCCGGACGCGTACCTCGCGCGGCAGGCCCTGGGCGATCTCGGTGTCGTGCGTGATGACCGCGATGGTGGCGCCCTCCCCGTTGAGGTCGCGCAGCAGCTGCATCACCGCTTCCCCGGACGCCGAGTCGAGCGCCCCGGTCGGTTCGTCGGCCAGCAGCAGCGCGGGTTCCCCCACGACGGCCCGCGCGATGGCCACCCGCTGTCTCTGTCCGCCGGAGAGCTGGTGCGGCTTGTGGTCGAGGCGGTCGGCGAGGCCGACCCGCTCCAGCGCGGCGGCGGCCCTGCGGCGGCGTACGGCACGGGACAGGCCGGAGTACAGCAGGCCCTCCGCGACGTTGTCGCGGGCGCTGACGCCCGGCACCAGGTGGAACGCCTGGAAGACGAAGCCGATGTGCTGGGCACGCAGCGCGGAGAGCCTGCGGTCGGAGAGCGCCGCCACGTCGTGACCGGCGATGTGGACGGACCCGGCGGTGGGGCGGTCCAGGGTGCCGATGATGTGCAGCAGCGTGGACTTGCCGGAGCCGGACGGGCCGACGATGCCGAGGAGTTCGCCCTCCTCGACGGTGAGATCCACCCCGCGCAGGGCGGCGACCGGACCCGGGTACTCCTTGGTGACGGCCCTGAGGCCGACGACCGTGCTCATATCTTCGGCACCCCGACCTTCATGCCCGCGCGCAGCCCGCCGCCGGACACCTCGACCCGGCCCTCGGCGAACATGCCGAGCTCGACCTTCACATCGCGGACCGTGCCGTTCTGGACGACCTGGAGGCCGAAGCCGCCGCCGTCCAGCGCGAGCAGCGCGTTCACCGGGACGCTGAGGACGTTCTTGTGCACGTCGCCGGTCAGGTTGACCGTGACCGGTGCCTGGTCGAAGCCGCCGACCTCGTCCGGCTTGTCGAAGGAGACGGTCAGGGTGACCTTGGGGCTGTCGTCCTGCGGGTCCTTGCCGGGCTTCGCCGTCCGGCCGACCGAGGAGACCGACCCGGCCGCGCTGCTGCCGTCCGGCAGATCGACGGTGACCTCGGTGCCCGCTTCGGCGAGCTCGCTCTCGGCGACGTCGAGTTCGAACGTCACGATGCGCTCGGAGCCGGTCGTGGTGAGGACCGGAGCACCGGGCTGGGCCAGTTCGCCGACGGCCGTCTCGACGCTCTTGATCCGGACCTCCCCCGGGGCGAAGGCGATGTCCTGCGGCCCCACCGTTCCGGTCCGCTCGCTGTCGTGGGACTTCTGCCAGCGCTCGACGGCGGCCGCGGTCAGTTCGGTGTACTCGTCGTCCGGGGTGAAGCCGGTGTAGCCGAGCTCCACGAGATTGCGCTCCAGCTGCTCCACGTCCCGGCCCCGGTCGCCCGGCTTCAGCGTCCGGTACATCGGCCCCGCGCCGTACATCAGCCACACCGCCCGGCCGTCGACCTCGTACAGCCGCTCGTTCCGCTTGACGGTCGAGCCGGTGCGCGGGGTCCAGGTCATGGTGCCCGCCGCGCCCGCGTTGACCTTGCGCTGCTTGTCGTAGCCGAGCGTCCCGTCCGCCTGGGCGCTGTCGCGCAGGTCGCCGCGCTCGACCGCGACGGTGGCCGGGGGCAGCCCGGTGTCCGTCGGGCCGCCCGTCTCCCCGGCG
Source organism: Streptomyces sp. DvalAA-43 (assembly GCF_900091725.1). Taxonomy (GTDB): domain Bacteria; phylum Actinomycetota; class Actinomycetes; order Streptomycetales; family Streptomycetaceae; genus Streptomyces; species Streptomyces pulveraceus. The sequence continues at coordinate 285,196 of NZ_FMBW01000031.1, forward strand.
GAGCCGAGCCGGGTGAGAGCCACTGACCCGGCCGCCACGATGAGCACCGCCGCAGTGGCCGCCATGATCCGTCCGCGCCTCACCGCCCGACGCTTTCGCACGCCGCGTTGGCCTTCTCGAACTTCTTCATGTCCTTCGGTTTCATCATGGGCGCCGCCTGCATCGCCCCGCCGTCGAACTTCGGGTCGGGCATGTCGAAGCCGTTCTTGCGCATGCACCGGGCGAAGGCGACCGCCTTGTCCTTCTCGGCCTGGGTGAGCTCCTTGGGCCCGCCGCCGACCGCCTTGTCCTGGCAGGCCTTGAACGCCTTCTCCATCTCCTTCTTGCTCTTGCCGCCGCCGCCGATGGTGATACCGCGGCCGTCCTCGCCCGGCTTCGGCTCCGCGACGTCCAGACCCTGCTCCCGCAGACACTTGCGGTGCTCCAGGGCCTGATCCTCCTCCGTCTTCTTGTTGCCCGAAGCGGATCCGCCGCTCTTGCTGCCGCTTCCGCTGCCGTCCCCCGAGCAGGCGGTGGCCGACAGGACGACGGCGGCGGCGACCAGGCAGGCGGCGACGGCGCCGCGACTCTGTTCGCGGGAGGTGGTCCGGCGGAAAATGGCGGGATTCATGAGGGCTCCTCGTCCGTTGCTGACAGGCCGGGTGGGTACGGCCCGAGCGTGTGCGAGGACGCGGTTTCGTTTCTCTCAGCCCGGATGCTTACACCGACGAAACACCGCTTTCGGCTAAACAGGGCCCATGCGTGTGCTGCTGGTGGAGGACGAGGAATTCCTGGCGGGGATGATCGCCGAGGGGCTGCGCCGTGACGCCGTCACGGTGGACATCGCCCCCGACGGCCGGGCGGCGCTGGACCGGCTCCGGTTCGGCGCGTACGACGTGATGATCCTCGACCGCGATCTGCCGGGGCTGCACGGTGACGAGGTGGCCCGGCGGGTCGTCGGCATGCGCCTGCTGACCCGGATCCTGATGCTCACCGCGTCCGGGACGGTACGGGACCGGGTGGCCGGCCTCGGGCTCGGCGCCGACGACTACCTGACCAAGCCGTTCGCGTACGACGAACTCCTCGCCCGGGTCCTGGCGCTCGGCCGCCGGGCCCGCCCCGCTCTCCCTCCGGTGCTGGAGCGGGCCGGGCTGACGCTCGACACCGCCCGCCGCCAGGTCTGCCGCGACGGCCGCTACCTCTCGCTCTCCCGCAAGGAGTTCGCGGTGCTGGAGGCCCTGCTGCGGGCCGAGGGCGCGGTCGTCAGCGGCGACGACCTGATCGAGGAGGTGTGGGAGGAGGACACCAGCTACCGCACCAACGCGGTCCGGGTCACCCTGTCCAAGCTCCGCGCCAAACTGGGCGCGCCCCCGGTGATCGAGACGGTCCCGGGGGCCGGCTACCGCATCGGGGACGGCCGCGCCGACGGGCCGCGGGACCACGGCCCCGCGACCGGGCCGGCGGAGCAGCCGGACGACGGCTCCGGGGACCGGCCGGGGGAGCGCCGGTGAGCAGCGAGCGCGCCCGGCTCACCGCGCTGTACGGCGGACTGCTGGTGCTGGCCGGAGCCCTGCTGGTGGGGCTGGTCTACCTGCTGGTCAGCGAGGGCCTGTACGCCAGCGTGCTGACCGCGGTGGCCCCGGCGGTCCCCTCCGGGGCCACCGACGTCGCCATCCGGTCGGGCATGGCCGCGCCCGCGCTGCCGTCGTCGGACTGGGCGCAGACCACGATCATGCAACCCGGGCAGTACGCGGTGGCGCGGAAGGTCAGTACCGCCGCCGGGGACGCCGCGCTCAGCCAGCTGCTGACGGTCTCCGGGGTCTCCCTCGCCGTCTACTCGGCGCTCTCCGTCGCGCTCGCCTGGTGGATGGCGGGCCGGGTGCTGCGGCCGGTCGGTGTCATCACCGCCCGCGCCCGCCGGCTCTCCGGCAGCAACCTGCACGAACGCCTCGCGCTGAAGGCCCCGCCCGGCGAGCTCAAGGAACTGGCCGACACCTTCGACGGGATGCTCGACCGGATCGAGGAGCTGGTCGCCGCCCGGCAGCGGTTCGCCGCCAACGCCGCCCACGAGCTGCGCACCCCGCTCGCCGTGCAGAGGGCCGCGGCCGAGATCGGCCTCGCCGACGACCCGTCGCCCGAGAAGGTCGCCTGGATCAGGGACAAGCTCATCGACACCGCCACCGACAGCGAGCAGCTCATCGAGGGGCTGCTGCTCCTCGCGGTTTCGGACGAGGGCCTGCGTCGGCGCGAACGGGTCGGACTGGACGCGACCGCGGCCACGGTGACCGAGGTGCTGGAGCCGGAGGCGAAGAACCGTTCCATCGCCGTCGAGACGGAGGCCCGGCCGGTGTCGGTCGAGGGCGACCCGGTCCTGCTGGACCATCTCGTGCGCAACCTGGTCGCCAACGCGCTGCGCCACAACCACCCCGGCGGGACGGTACGGGTCCGGGTGGGGCCGGGCGGTCTGGAGGTCGCCAACACCGGGCCGGTGGTGGACCCGGCGACCGTGCCGCTGCTGTTCGAGCCGTTCCGCCGGGCGCAGGCCCGCCGCCACGCTCCCGGTGAGGGGGCCGGCCTGGGGCTCTCCATCGTGGCGTCGATCGCGAGGGCGCACGGCGGCGGGGCGAGCGCGACGGCGAACCCGGGCGGCGGACTGACGGTCCGGGTCGTGCTGCCGACGTGCCCGTAGGGCCCCTCGCGGGGCGGCCGGCGGCCCGGACCGATCAGCGGTGGTGCGCGGTCGGCGGTCAGTGCCGGTACGCGGACAGGGGTGGTACGCGATCAGCGGTGGTAGAAGATCCGGTCGCCGTACTCCGTCATGACGCGGTCGTTCCACTCGTAGCCGCCGTCCACGTTCCCCGACCGCAGCAGCGGCGGTTCCACGCCGCGTGCCGCGAGCTGTTCCGCCGCGGCGGCCATCATCGCCTGCATCAACGCGCTGGTGACCACCGTCGACGCGGGGGCGAACGGGGCCTCGATCCCGTCGAGGGTCAGCTCCGCGTCGCCGATGGCGATCTTGCTGTCGAGCACGATGTCGCAGTGGTCCCGCAGGAAGCCGCCCGAGGAGTGCCGGGAGCGGGTGCCGTCCGCGTACGCCACCGACGTCACACCGATGACCGTGAGGCCGAGCGCCCGCGCGTTCTGCGCCATCTCCACCGGGAGCGCGTTGCGGCCGGAGAGCGAGATGATCACGAGGACGTCGCCGGATTTGGCGGGGCTGGAGTCCAGCACGGCGCCCGCCAGCCCGTCGACCCGTTCCAGCGCGGAGCCGAGGGTCGCGGGCATGACATCGACGCCGACCGTCCCCGGTACGGCCAGGAGGTTCATCAGGGCGAGGCCGCCCGCCCGGTAGACGACGTCCTGCGCGGCGAGCGAGGAGTGTCCGGCGCCGAAGGCGAAGAGCCGGCCGCCCGCCGTGACGGTGTCGGCGATCGCGGCGCCGGCGGCCGCGATATTGCCGGACTCCTCGTCGCGTACCCGCTCCAGCAGGCCGATCGCTGCGTCGAAGAACTGACCGGCCAGCTTGCTGTCGCTCATCGAGGAGGCCCTTTCCGGCGGGAGAAAGTGTTCATGGATGTCCGTGCCGCGGATCACGTTGCGGTCTGGACCAGTGACCTGTCAATACCGTCCGTGCGGCTCCGCCGCCCGCCGTACGGCCGGCGCGGCACGGTTGTCGGCGGTATGCGTCAGAATTGGGGGAGGGCCAGCGCACAGCGCTTACGACGTTTTCCTGTCACAGCATCGAGGGGCACGAATGTCCGGACTGATCGACACCACGGAGATGTATCTCCGCACCATCCTCGAACTCGAAGAGGAAGGCGTGGTCCCCATGCGCGCCCGGATTGCGGAACGGCTGGACCAGAGCGGTCCGACGGTCAGCCAGACGGTGGCGCGCATGGAGCGCGACGGCCTGGTGCAGGTCGCGGGCGACCGCCACCTGGAGCTGACCGACGAGGGGCGCCGCCTCGCGACGCGTGTGATGCGCAAGCACCGGCTCGCCGAGTGCCTGCTCGTCGATGTGATCGGCCTGGAGTGGGAGCAGGTCCACGCCGAGGCATGCCGCTGGGAGCATGTGATGAGCGAGGCCGTGGAGCGGCGGGTCCTGGAGCTGCTGCGCCACCCGACGGAGTCCCCGTACGGGAATCCGATCCCGGGCCTGGAGGAGCTGGGCGAGAAGGCCGAGGCCGACCCCTTCCTCGAAGAGGGCATGGTGAGCCTGGCGGAGCTCGAACCGGGCGCCGAGGGCAAGACGGTGGTCGTGCGGCGGATCGGTGAGCCGATCCAGACGGACGCCCAGCTGATGTACACGCTGCGGCGTGCGGGTGTGCAGCCCGGTTCCGTGGTCAGCGTGACCCAGTCGCCCGGTGGCGTGCTGGTCGGCAGCAGCGGTGAGGCGGCGGAGCTGGACTCCGAGGTCGCCTCGCACGTGTTCGTGGGCAAGCGCTGAGAGCTCAGCGCCTTGCCGCCGAGTAACCCCGGCGGCGGGCGGGTACCTCTGGGCGGCGGGTGCCGCTGAGGGGTGCCCGTTCTGGCCGGGCGGCGCCGTCGGCACCGGGATGCCGGTGGCCGGACCGTGTCATCGGGGTACCCGCGACCGGGGTCCTGCGGGCGGAGTGCCCGCGACCGGGGTCCTGCCGTCGGGGTGGCTGCGGCCGGGCGGCGCCGGAATGCCGGTTGGCCGGATGGTGCCGCCGGGGGCGTCGAAGCAGGATGTCCGCTTGACCTTTTCCGTCCGGAAGTGCAGCGCCCGGACGGATCGCGTGCCAGGCTGTCGCTGAGGCATACCTGAGAGTGTCGGCCGATGGGCCGCGCGGTCGGGGAGGGAGCAGGCGCATGCGCCCGTCGTACCGGCGTATCCGGCATGTCCGGCACGCGCACCGGAGAGCCGCTGCCATGGTCCCGGCCGTTCGCGTCTCGCGCGGCGGTGCCCGGGGGAGCGCCTGCGGGCGCACCCGTGCCTCGCACGCCACCGCCCCTGGAACGCGGGCCTCCGTACCTCGGCGCGGACCCGCGCGTGCGGCTTCCCGAACAGCCTCCCGAACAGCCTCCCGGGCGGCTTTCCGAACGGCTTCCCGGACGGCAGAGGGCCCCGGCGCCTCGCGGCGCCGGGGCCTGTCCTCCCCTGCTGTGACCTGGAGCCCCGAGCTCTCAAGGTCGCTCCCCACGGGCCCTCATCCCCGAGTGGCCCGCCTCCCGGAGAAGATCTCCCCTCCGCCGCCGCCATCAATCCTTGGAGGTGGTCACTCGAACGAGCGGTGTTGGGTGGCGGAACCCGGTTTTCGAATACAAGTTCGATAGTCTGGCGTGACGCGAGCACACGGTGATCGAGCGGTGATCGAGCGGTGATCGAGGACCAGAAGGGGGTGCCAGGACATATGGTGCGGCGCATCGATGTGACCGGGACCGGCGGCGTACGCCTCGCGGCCTGGGAGTTCGCCGACCCGCCCAAGGGGTGCGCGGAGGGCGAGCGCGCCCCCGGGGTCTTACTGCTCCATGGCCTGATGGGCCGGGCCGCGCACTGGGCCTCGACCGCGCGCTGGCTCGCCGGGCGGTACCGGGCGGTCGGCCTCGACCAGCGCGGCCACGGCCGCAGCGACAAGTCGGCCGAGGGCCCGTACACCCGTGACGCGTACATCACCGACGCCGAGGCGGCGATCGAACAGCTCGGCCTCGCCCCCGTCACCCTCATCGGGCACGCGATGGGAGCGCTGACGGCCTGGCAGCTCGCCGCGAAGCGCCCCGATCTCGTCCGGGCCCTGGTCATCTGCGACATGCGGGCCTCCGCGCTCGGCGCGGCCTCGCAGCGCGAGTGGGAGGACTGGTTCAAGTCCTGGCCGGTGCCGTTCGCGACGCTCTCCGACGTACGGAAGTGGTTCGGCGAGGACGACCCCTGGGTGGAGCGGCCCAACCCGGCCCGCGGCGAGTTCTTCGCCGAGGTGATGGCCGAGCGGGCCGACGGCTGGCGCCCCGTCTTCTCCCGCCGCCAGATGCTCCGGACCCGTGCGACCTGGGTGTTCGACGCGCACTGGGAGGAGCTGGCACAGGTCCGCTGTCCGACCCTGGTGCTCCGCGGCCTCGACGGCGAGCTGGGCCGGGCCGAGGCCCAGGAGATGGTCCGCGTACTGCCGCGCGGGCAGTACGCGGAGGTGGCCGACGCCGGCCATCTCGTCCACTACGACCGGCCCGAGGGCTGGCGCGCGGCGGTCGAACCCTTCCTGGAGCGGTTCGCCGAGGGCCCCCAGACCGACCGCGAGCCCGTCCCGATGTGACGGAGTGACGTCGCCGGGGGCGTGTCGCAGGCCGTGTCGCGGGGCGGCGCGGTCGGCCCGGTCCCCCGGCGGTGGCCCTCAGCCCTTGCTGACCGCCGCCAGGATCTCCGGGAGCCGGTCCGCCGTGCGGGGCGCGGCGAGCCGCGCCCCCGCCCAGGAGATCAGCGCCCCGTACCCGGCCCCCACGGGCAGCAGCAGCCAGAGCCACTGCTCCAGACCGGCGACATGCAGCCAGATCGTCACCGCGATCACGGGCGCGCAGAGCAGCCCCGCCGAGACCATGCCGCCGAAGATCGAGATCCAGGCGAGCCCGGCCTGTCCCGGCGCCACGTTCTTGAACGCCCCGTCCTGCGGGATCGAGTACGGGAAGTTGGCCGACGCCACCGCGCCCGTCGCCAGCATCCCGCCCAGCAGGGCGAGCGACAGCCCCATGACCTCCGGCAGGTCGCCCCAGTCGCCGAGCACCGCCGCGGTCACCACCGTCACCAGGATCGTGTAGGGCAGCGTGATCAGCAGCAACGCCAGGGCGCGCGCCCGCAGTTCCAGATAGGCGTCCCGGGTGGAGGAGATCGTCAGCGCCACCATCCAGAACGCGGAGGTGTCCTGCCCGAACTGGTTGTACATCTGGATGCCGAGCATCCAGGCGGCGAAGCAGGCGAAGTAGATCGAGCCGCTGCCCTGGAGCGCGTTGACGACCGGCACGATCAGGCCGACCGCCAGCGCCGTGGTCCAGGCGGCCTTGGTCTTCGGATCGCGCGCGATGTACCGGAGGCTGCGCTCCATCACCGCTCCCGTGCGCCCCTGGGGCAGCAGCGCGGTGACCCTCGGGCCGTCCTTGCCGGTCTTCTCGCGGCCCGGCCCGGCGGCGGCCAGGGTCGAACCGTCCGGGGCCGTCATCAGCTTCACCAGGCTCCGCTGCCACAGCCACAGCAGCGCGGCCAGCGCCGCGACGGACAGCAGCAGCTGCGCGAGGGCCTGTCCGTACGAGCCCCGCGAGGCCGAGTCCACCGCCCCGACCGCCGAGGCGGGCGGCAGCCAGCGCACCACGTCCGCGGCCGGATCGAGCGCGGCGAGCCCGCCCGCCTGTCCGAGCCGCTGCGCGCCGAAGTTGACGAACTGGAAGCCCACCGCGATCACCAGCCCACTGAGCACCGCGAGATCGCGGCCCTTGCGGGAGGTCAGCAGACGGGTGTTGGCCGTGGCCACGGCCCGCGCCAGCGCCACGCACAGCAGCAGCGTGAGCGGCGCGGCCACCACGGCGAACACCGCGCCGACCGCCCCGCTCGCCAGCGCGAAGGCGGATCCGGCCGCCAGACAGAGCGTGAACAGCGGACCGATCCCGACCAGCGAGGCCGCCAGCAGCGCCCCGATCAGCGGGCGCGGCCGCAGCGGCAGCATCACCAGCCGGCTCGGGTCGAGCGTCTCGTCGCCGGCGGAGAAGAACAGCGGCATCACCGCCCAGCCGACCGCCACCACCGCCGCCAGCAGCACCACGAGGGTCGCGGCGTGGGCGTAGCCGTGCAGCGCGATCAGCCCGATCAGCACGCCCGCGGCGACCAGCAGGGTGAAGACGACGGAGGCGATGTACGCGGCCCGTCGGCCGGACGACTGCCGCAGCCCGTTGCGCAGCAGGGTCAGCTTCAGCCGTACGAAGACACCGACGAGCCCCTCGCCGGTGCCGGCCGGTCCGGGCGCGGCCCCCACGGGGGCGTCGAGCACGCTCATCGCCTGCCGCCCAGCCAGTCCAGGGACTCGCCCGTGGTGCGGGAGCCCGCGCCGACGAGTTCGAGGAAGGCGTTCTGCAGCGAGGACGCCTCGCCGCGCACCTGCTCCAGGGTGCCCTGGGCCCGGATCGTGCCGGCCGCCATGACGGCCACCCACTCGCAGAGGGACTCGACGAGCTCCATCACATGGCTGGAGAAGACGACGGTCGCCCCGGAGCGGGTGTAGCGCTCCAGGACCTCGCGGATGGTCTGCGCCGAGACCGGGTCGACGCCCTCGAACGGCTCGTCCAGGAACAGCACTTCTGGGTTGTGCAGCAGCGCGGCCGCGAGCCCGATCTTCTTCCGCATGCCGGTCGAGTAGTCGACGACCAGCTTGTGCTGGGCGCCCGCCAGGTCGAGCACATCGAGGAGCTGGGTGGCCCGCTGGTCGACCTCGGTGCCCGGCAGCCCCCGCAATCTGCCGGTGTACGCGAGGAGTTCGCGTCCCGAGAGGCGCTCGAAGAGCCGCAGCCCCTCCGGGAGCACGCCGATCCTGCTCTTCACCTCGACGGGGTCGCGCCACACGTCGTGTCCGGCCACCTCGACGGTGCCGTGGTCGGGCCGGAGCAGCCCGGTGACCATCGACAGCGTGGTGGTCTTGCCCGCGCCGTTGGGCCCGACCAGACCGATGAACTTGCCCGCGGGCAGCTCCAGATCGATCCCGGCCACCGCGGTCTGTTCCCCGAACCGCTTCCACAGCCCCTGTACGCGAACGGCGGGCGGCGGCGTGGCCGGTCCGCCCGCCGCCTCACCCGCCCGCGGCTCTCTGTCGGTCTCTGTCCGGTCCTGCATGATGCACTGCCTTTCGGTGGCCCCGTTTTCGGGACCAGCCTACGAAAGGGTGCTCTGCGGGTGGCGGGTCCGTGCGTCGGCCGCTTCCCTGGCGCAGGCGTAGGCGAGCGGGCTGATGAGCTCCTCCGCGTCCGGCAGCCACCGGTTGGCGGGGGTGGGGCGGCGGGCCCACTGGACCGCCCCGCGTCCGCCGACCCGGGTCGGCGGGGCCGTCACGTAGTGCCCGTCGCCGCGGCCGACCAGGTCGATGGCGGCGGCCCGCCAGCCCAACTTCCTTACCAGTGCGTCCGACTTGGCCGCCGCGCCCGGCAGCACGAAGAAGAACATCCGCCGGTCGGGGCTGTGGGCGACGGGACCGAGCGGCAGGTCCATCCGCTCCATCCGGGCCAGCGCCAGGAAGCCCGCGGACTCCGGTACGTCGATCGCGTCGAAGGCGCGACCGGTGGGCAGCAGGATCGACGCCTTCGGGTGCCTGGACCACATCCGGCGGGCGGCGGCCCCGCTGCCGGTCGCCTGCCCCGCCCAGTCGGGGCCGACGGGATGGGCACCGGGAACGGCGCAGCCGGTGTCGCCGCAGGAGCACCGCTCGGCCCCTTCCGCCGCCTCCAGCCAGGTACCCGGGCACACGTCCCAGTGCCGCTCCTCCGTGTACCGCACCGCCGCGTCGAGCATGTGCTCACCCCGTTGCCGGGGGACCTTCGCGGCTTCCATGACGACGACGGGCTCTTCGACTCCGATGGGCTCTTCCACGCAGAGCACAACTACGGCCAACGCTCGGGGTTACGGGGGTGACGGGTGCGCCATGGCGCATCGATCCCTCACATGGGGCGCATGGATGCATGGGCGGGGGCGCGCGTAAGACCGTGCCCGGCGGGGCGGGTAGTCACATACGGGCAACCGCCCGGCGGCCGACGTACGGGCCCGGAACGGTCGGCCTCTGTCATATGCCGACATGAATGACAAGGAACACGACGCACGTGACGAACACGATGAATCTGTGCATTTTCCGCGTATTCGCCGGGCAGTGATCGGCTCAATGATCACTGCGGCCTCAGGGGGAAACATGGCAGCCAGGCCTCTCGTCGCCCGCCAGCCGAACGAACGGCTCCAGGCGCTCATTCAGGAAGCCGGATGCTCCAACGCCGGCCTCGCCCGCCGCGTCAACATGGTCGGCGCGGAGCGCGGGCTCGACCTGCGTTACGACAAGACGTCCGTGGCCCGTTGGCTGCGTGGACAGCAACCACGCGGCAGGGCACCGGGAATCATCGCCGAGGCACTCGGCCGCAAGCTCGGCCGTACGGTCACGATCGACGAGATCGGCATGGCCAACGGCAAGAACCTGGCGTCCGGCGTCGGTCTCCAGTTCGCCCCGACCGTGATCGGCGCGATCGAGCAGGTCTGCGAGCTGTGGCGCAGCGACGTCGGCCGCCGCGACTTCCTGTCCGGTTCGGCGGTCGCCTCCTCCGCGCTCGTCGAACCCAGCCGCGACTGGCTGATCACCGGCGCCGACCCGCAGGTGGCACGCGCCGCCGGTGCCCGGGTCGGGATGCCGGACGTGGAGGCGGTGCGGGCCATGACGGCCGCGCTGGTCGACCTCGACCACCGGTTCGGCAGCGGACATGTGCGGCCGGTCCTGGTGCACTACCTCAACAGCGTGGTCTCCGGGCTGCTCTCCGGGGCGTACCGCGAATCGGTCGGCCGGCAGCTGTTCGCGGCGGTCGCGCGGCTCACCGAACTCGGCGGGTACATGGCGGTCGACACCGGCCAGCCGGGGCTCGCCCAGCGCTACTACATCCAGGCGCTGCGCCTGGCCCAGGCGGCGGGCGACCGGGCGTACGGCGGTTACGTACTGGCCGCCTCGATGAGCCATCTCGCCGCCCAGCTCGGCAACCCCCGGGAGATCGCCCAGCTGGCCCGCGCCGCGCAGGAGGGCGCGCGCGGGCGCGTCACCCCGAGAGCGGAGGCGATGTTCTACGCGGCGGAGGCCCGTGGACACGCCCTGCTCGGCGACGCCCGCACCTGCCAGGCGGTGACGGGCCGCGCGCTGACGGCCATGGAGCAGGCCGAGGCGGACACGGGCGACGACCCCGACTGGATCGCCCACTTCGACCACGCCTATCTCGCGGACGAGCTGGCGCACTGCCACCGCGACCTCGGCCAGTCGGAGGCCGCCGCGCGCCGGGCGAAGGAGTCGCTGGCCGGTCATCCGGAGTCCCGGACCCGCCGCCGCGGCATCGGCCTGGTGCTCCTGGCCACGGCCCAGGTCCAGATGCGCGAGGTGGAGCAGGCCTGCCACACGGGCACGCGGGCGATGGAGCTGCTGGGGTCGGTCCGCTCCAGCCGGGGAGCGGAGTATCTGGACGATCTCCAGCAGCGGCTGATCCCGTACGGGGACGAGTCGGCGGTGCGCGAGTTCGGTGCGCGGCTGGAACTCCAGGCGGCCTGACCGGGGACGGGGCCGGGCCCGGACGGGAGCTGCGTCCGGGTGCCCCCTTAACTGCGTCCTGAGAGCGCTGAGCGTTACAGCGGCTGTGAAGGGCTGGTGAGTGACCGGACACGCTTGGCGAACGGCGGCGACCACCCGATAGCGTGAGCCGACGATTCCGTAGGTTTACACGTAGGAGTCCCGGTGACGCAGAGCGGACAGGGTGACGAGCAGCAGCTCCCTGCTGTACGGCCCGCGCACGAAGGTGTCGTGCTGCCCGCGGGTGGCGGCGAGCCCTGGATACCAGGGGGCCCGGCGGATCAGGCCGCCCCGGCGGGCGGCCAGCCGTGGGGGCAGCCGTGGGGGCCGCAGGCAGCAAACCAGGACGCCCCGCAGCAGCCCCCGTCGCAGCCCCTGCCGCCGGCGCACGCCCAGGGGCAGGCAGCGTACGGGCAGGGGCAGTACGGTCAGCCGCAGCCGGGACAGGGGCCGTACGGCCGGCCGCAGCAGGGGCAGGGGTACGGGCAGCCGCCCGCCCCGCAGCACGCGCAGATGCCGCAGGCCCAGCCGCTGCCACCCGTACACCCCCAGCAGTCGCAGCACCCTCAGCAGTCCCCGTATCCCCAGCAGGCGCAGCAGTCCCAGCTGCCGCACGGTCAGCAGCCACCGCACGGCGGCCAGCAGCCGCCGCAGTCGTTCGCGCAGCCGCTGCCGCCCGAGGCGGGGATGAGCGGGGGCGGGGACGCGGAGGCCACGCAGTACATCGCGCCGGTGGCCGGTGGGCCCCAGCCCGGCGGGCTGCCGCCGGAGAACCCCGCGGAGTCGACCCAGTACCTCGGCCACGGCGCTCCGCAGCAGGGGTACCCGCAGCAGCCGGGCCAGGGCGGCGACGCCGACGCGACCCAGTACATCCCGCCGGTCCCCGGCGGCGCCCCGTACGGCATCAGGCCCGGGACCCCGGGCGACCGGCAGCCGCCCGCCGAGTTCGACAACCTGTTCCGCAGCGACGAGCCGCCGGGCTCCACCCAGCAGATGCAGATGCCCCGGTTCGACCCCGGGCCGCAGTACCAGGGCGCCCCGCAGGCCCCGCAGTCGCCGCAGGGACCACAGCCCCCGTACCAGCCCGTGGGCGAGGAGCCGCAGGGGCCGGCGCCGCGCAAGAAGCGGGCGCACGTCACGCTGATCGCGGCGGTCGTGGCCGGCTGCGCCGTCGTCGGTCTCGGCGCCGGTGCGCTGCTGAGCGGCGGTGACGACCAGGGCAAGGACGACAAGGAGCCGGTCGCCGCGGCGAGTTCACCCGGCGGGGAGACCAAGAAGCAGGCCCCGGCCGATCCGGCGAAGCCGCAGGCCGAGGCGCTCGACAAGCTGCTGGCGGACAGCAACAACAGCCGTTCCGCGGTCATCGGGGCGGTCGAGAAGACCAAGAACTGCACGGAGCTGGACCAGGCGGTGACCGATCTGAAGGGCGCCGCCCAGCAGCGCCGCGATCTGGTGACCCGGCTCCAGGGGCTGTCCGTCGACAAGCTGCCGGACCACGCGCGGCTGACCGCCTCCCTCACCAGGGCCTGGCAGGCGTCCGCCGCCGCCGACGAGCACTACGCCGCCTGGGCCGGACAGGCCAAGAACGGCAAGAAGGTGTGCAAGCACGGGAAGGCGCGTACGACCTCCGAGACGCAGGCGGCCACCGTGCAGAGCGGTGAGGCGAGCAAGGCGAAGCGGCAGGCGTCGGAGCTGTGGAACTCGATCGCGTCGAAGTACGGTCTGACCCGCCGGGCGGCGACGGAGCTGTGACGGCCGGGCGGGGCGGGGAGCCGCCCCGCCCCCCTGGAGCGGGCGCGGACCCGGCGGTCAGCTCTTCGCGCTCGCGTCGGAGAGCGTCTTCGAGACGTCCATGAAACCCTTCCGGTCCGCGACGAGCCGTCCGTCACGGACCACCTGGAACGTCACCCGGGTGTTGACGATCCGCGGATACGCGGACGAGCCCAGCACGTCCTTGAAGCTCCAGTGCAGCACCGGGGTGAGGCCGCCGGTGTCGGCCGGGGTGCCCCCGTTGAGGGCGGAGGTGAGCTTCCAGGCGGTGATCCGGGGGGAGTCGACCGCCTTCACGATCTCCTTCAGCACGGTGTACGCGATCCAGGTGGTCTGCACGCCCGTGTCGTCCGGGTCGATCCGGTTGTCGCCGAAGGCGTGCTCGCGGATCACGTTCCGCATCCCGTCCCAGCGGGCGTCGCCCGCGTCCGGGTACCAGCCGGTGATGTAGGCCCCCTCGAACGGGCTGTTCCGGCCGCCGGTGCTGTCGATCAGCGGCTGGTCGACGCTGCCGAGCACGGAGGAGATCCGTACGCCGCCCCCGTGCGACGGCTCCAGCCGCCGGAACGAGTCGAAGAAGGTCTCCGTGCGCTTCCCGAGCACCGCGGTCACACAGCCGTCGGCCGCCCCCGCGGCCTGGAGCGCCGCCCCGGCGGCATCGTCGTACGACGTGGCCGACTCCGCCGCCCGGATGTCGGCGGGCGCGGGCCGGCCGGCCTCGGTGAGGCCGGTCCTGAGGAGCCAGGCCTGGCCGTCGCCGCCCAGGGTGTCGGGCCGGACCACGGAGACCCGCGCGCAGCCGCGGGCCAGCTGCCGGGCGTTGCCCGCGAGCAGGGCGGGCTGGCCGCCGTTGACCGGATAGGAGGTGTAGCTGCTGAACTCCTCGTCGGAAGCGCCGTACCCGCCGATGAAGGGGATTCCGGCGGCCTCCAGCGGTGGCATGAACGCCGTCCCGTGCCGGCTGTACGAGCCGACGACCGCGACCGCCTTCTCCTTGACGGCTCGGCGGGCGCAGTTGCCCGCGCCGATCGAGGTGTCCTCCTCGTCGCAGGTGACGACGCGCAGTTGGTGACCGTCCAGCCCGCCGTTGCCGTTGGCCCAGCGGGCGTAGGCGCGCGCCATGGCGGTCATCCCCGCCATGTTCACCGCGTCCGGCCCCGCGACGCCGGCGGGGGCCCACGTCATGACGGTGACGGGCTCCCTGGAGCCCCCCGTGGCCCCAGGGAGTGCGCCGCAACCGGTGACCAGCAACGCCCCGGCCGCCGCCGTACACGCGAGGAGCCTGTAGGGGCGGGGGAAGGTGGGGCGGTGCCGTCCGGTCATGGGCATGAACATTTCCGCCCGTGGGGTAACGCTGCTGTGTGCTCCGCTCAACGCTCGGTGACATCCGGGTGAATTGCGGGGGCCGGTGCGGTGGGCCGAAAAGGGAACGTACGATCGATGACCGTGCAGCAAGGTTCGGAGAACTCTTCCCGTCGCGGCCGTCGCTCCTCCACCATGGGCGGCATGCCGCTGAATGACATGCCTTGGTGGCGCTGGCGCAGCAACGTGCGTTCGGCGCTGCACATGCTCTCCGACCCCGTCTTCCACCACGAGTGCTGGCTGGCCGGCCAGGAAGGGTACGGCGACGTCACCGACGCCGTGTACCGCCTGGTCGAGGACACCTGGCTGGACAGCTGGTCCGCCGACAAGTACATCGGGACGATCTTCCGCGACGCCGACGAGGCCGCTCTCGTCGACGGTGCCGTGCTCCGGGTGCTGCGCATCATGCACCAGGTCGGCGCGGACGCCCCGGTCTCGGCCTACCTGGAGCACCACGGCTGGCCGGAGGCCGTACGGGCCGCCCGCGAGGCCCATGTGCTGCTGGCCGGAAACGACGGCGAGGACCCCGACACGCCGCCGCGCTCCCTCGACGTGCTCCGCATCATGACCAGATCGGCCTGAGACCGGGCCGGTGTGGCACGCTACGGGGATGACCGCGCCGCAGCTCGCCGAAACCGCCTCCGAGCAGTACGTCCTCACCCTGTCGTGCCCCGACAGACACGGCATCGTGCACGCCGTGTCGAGCTACCTCTTCATGACCGGCTGCAACATCGAGGACAGCCAGCAGTTCGGCGATCACGACACGGGCCTGTTCTTCATGCGCGTGCACTTCTCGGCGGACGCCACGGTGACCCAGGAGAAGCTGCGGGCCAGTTTCGCCGCGGTCGGCGACTCCTTCCGGATGGACTGGCAGATCCACCGCTCCTCGGACCGGATGCGGATCGTGCTGATGGTCAGCAAGTTCGGGCACTGCCTCAACGACCTGCTGTTCCGTTCCCGGATCGGGGCGCTGCCGGTCGAGATCGCCGCGGTCGTCTCCAACCACACGGACTTCGCCGAGCTCGTCGCCTCGTACAACGTCCCGTTCCGGCACATCCCGGTGACCAAGGAGACCAAGGCCGACGCGGAGGCGCAGCTGCTGGCGCTGGTCCGTGAGGAGAACGTCGAGCTGGTGGTCCTCGCCCGCTACATGCAGGTCCTCTCGGACGACCTCTGCAAGCAGCTGAGCGGCCGGATCATCAACATCCACCACTCCTTCCTGCCGAGCTTCAAGGGCGCGAAGCCGTACCACCAGGCGCACGCCCGGGGTGTGAAGCTGATCGGTGCGACGGCGCACTATGTGACCGCGGATCTCGACGAGGGGCCGATCATCGAGCAGGAGGTCGCGCGGGTGGGCCACGGCGTCACGCCGGACCAGCTGGTCGCCGTCGGGCGTGATGTGGAGTGCCAGGCGCTGGCGCGGGCCGTGAAGTGGCACGCGGAGCGCCGCATCCTGCTCAACGGCCACCGTACGGTGATCTTCGCGTAGCGGTTTCGCCGTACGGTGATCTTCGCATAGCGGCTTCTACAGGCGGCTCAGCGAGGCGGCGGTGAAGAGCACGTCGCGGATCGCCTCGCGGTCGCCCTCCTGACCGGCCGCCGCCTCCACCGGTGGCACATGCCCGGCCACCAGCCGGCAGAACTCCACGCCGTCCAGCGCGACCTGGGCCACGGCGTGCGCGGGCGAGCCGAGCGCGGCCGGGGAGTCCAGCGGGATGTACCAGTCGCCGCCGCCCGAGCCCTCGACCTCCAGATGCAGCGAACGGCCCGGGGACCCGGCCGTCACCAGATGGCGGGCGGGCCCGGCGAGACCGGTCCTGCGGCGCTCGGCGAGGGCGGCGGGCAGCAGCCGGGCCGCCAGGTCGATCATCCGGTGGAGATGGGAGGGGGACGGCGGCTCGTACGGGTAGTCCACCGCGTCCGCGATGTCGCCGCCGTGCACCCAGCACTCGAAGGCCCGGTCCAGCAGGGCGTCGTGCAGCGGAAGGGCGAAGTCCCCGTACGAGACGGAGAGTTCGGAGACCCCGCGGCCGGCGAAGGACACGGTGCGGATGAGGGTGTGGCTCTGCGCGCGCCACGGCTCGTGGACCGCACGGGTGGGCGGGAGCCGGGTGGCGGACCAGTACTTCTCGGTGCGGGCGGTGGGGGAGAGCGGCCAGTCGGCGCCCCGGCCGAGGACGCCGTCGCCGAGCGGCACTTCGAGGTCGAGGGCGGTGCCGAGCAGTCCGTCGACGGTCATGAGGTGGCCGACGACGCCCGCGACCGTGGTCTTGCGGCGGACCTCCTGCTCGCCCTCGAACCACTTCAGCCGCACCGGGGCGTGCCACTCCGGGCCGCCGATGTCACGGAGCAGCGCATCGAGCCGCGCGGTCTCCGCGTCGTACGGCGCGGCCCAGTCCGGCACCGGGATATTGGCCGGGCGGCGGCTCAGACAGGCGTCGATCACCCGGGTGCGCAGCGTCGGATCGAGGTCCAGGCTGCGGTCGGTGTGCAGCAGCCCGACCGCGTCGCGCAGCCGCAGCGCCTCGTCCGCGCAGGCGGCGCACTCGGTCAGATGTGCCTCGACGGCCTCGGACTCCTGCGCCGAGCAGGCCGCCAGGGCCCATGCGCCGAGGAGCGCCTTGAGGACCTGGTGCGGCAGCACCAGCGGGTCCGATGGGTCCGATGGGTCCACGGCGGCTTCCGGTTCCGGTGCGGTCGGCCGCGGGGTCGGCCGCGGTTCCTCGGGCGGGTCCGAGGGGACGGGCGGCGGCAGCGGCAGCGGTACGGCGGCGAGGTCGAGGTCGTCCGCGGCGGACCGGGGTCCCGGTATGCGCCGCGCGCCCCGCACCTCGTCGTCGCGTCCGCCGTCCTCGCGCCCGTGCGCGTCGTCGCCGGTCACAGGGGCCGTCCGTATCCGGGCGGTGACGTCCCTTCCAGCGGACGGGTGTGGGCGGTGGAGAGCAGTTGCAGCCCGAGCCGGAGCCGACGGCGGGCCTCGTCCTCGGTGACCCCGAGGTCGGCCGCGGTCTGCCGGTAGTCCCGGCGCTGGATGTACGCGAGCTCCAGCGCGGCCCGCAACGGGGCGGGCATGGACGCGACGATGTAGTCGGCCCGCGCCGAGGCCGTGGCCCGGTGCACCCGCTCCTCCAGCGCGCCGCCGTCGTCGTCCGCGCCGCCCCGGCCGTACTCCTCGCGCAGCCGCCGCACGGACTGGCGGTGCGTGAGCCGGGCCACCCAGGAGCGCATCGAGCCCTGCTTGGGGTCGTACGCGTCCGGGTTCTCCCACACGTAGCCGAAGACCTCGCGGGTCACCAGGTCGGCGGCGGTCTCGTCGTCCAGCATCCGGTGGGCCTGGCTGTGCACGAGCGAGGCGAACCGGTCGTAGAGCTCGCCGAGGGCGGCCGCCTCACCGCGTGTCAGCCGCTGCTGCATCCTGCGGTCCCAGCGGGGTGGTGCGTTTTTCGCCATGAGACCCCCAGCCCTGTTCCCCTCGTCACACAGAATGTAGTCGGCGGTGCCGACGACACGCGTCCCTTTGTGGCAAGTACGCCCCTGAAGAGGCCCGGGATGGTAGGGAATGCGTCGTCGGGCGGCGGCGGAGCGCGGAGCCGAAACGATCATTTCTGCCCGAATCCGACTGTGTCCTGACAGGCCCTCGGTGTTTCGCGGGGGAGCGTCGGGGGCAGCCGCGAGAAGGAACGGAAACGTCCGGATCGTCGGAATCCCCGGAACGAGAGGCCCAGTCGCGTGAGGAAACCCTGTCCTCCTGGAAACCGCCCCCGGGTCGCGACCTCCCACGTCCCCCGGCCCGCCCAGGAAAACTCCCGTAACACGCTCACCGTGGCCGAGACCGTGCGGGGCAAATGGACCGTACTGCACATACACGGCGAACTGGATCTGGTGACCTCGCCCGCGGTGCGCCAGTCCGTCCATGACGCCGTGGCGGTCGGCCGCCACGATGTGGTGCTCGATCTCTCCGAGGTCCTGTTCTGCGATTCCAGCGGCGTCGGCGTGCTGATCGCCGCCCGCCGTCTGATGCGCTCCTGCGGGGGCCGGCTGCGGCTGATCCTGCCGGCCCGGGGCGCGGAGGAGGGTTCCCACGTCAACCGGGTGCTGGCCGCCCTCGGTGTACGCCGTCTCTTCGAGGTCTACCCCGACTGGGACGCGGCCGTCGACGAACGGTCCCGGCCGCTCTCCGCGTGAGAGCCCGCCCGGGGCGCCGTGCACGAAGCACGCGGCGCCCCGGCGAGCGGGGGGCGGTCCTCAGGCCCGTGACGCCGCGTTGAGCAGGTCGAGGGCGCTGTGCTGGCAGCCGTTCCCGGTGGCGGAGAGCGGCCCGGCCCAGTGCGGTCCGTACTGGTCCAGCGCGTTGCGGTCCTTGGCGCGGGCGGTGTCCGCCTGCCGGTGCAGGTACGCGCTGTAGGGGTGGCCGTCCAGCTGCGCGTTCAGGATGCCGAGCCCCCTGGCGTAGGCGCCCTTGAACGAGTCGCCGTCGGTGGTGCAGTCGCTGTCCGGCTCGTAGGGCTCGTGCAGTGTTCCCCCGGGGTTGAGATAGCCGGACGACGTGGACGCGTCGGCCAGGGCGCGGGCCTCGTCCAGCAGCCCGCCGTCACCGGTGGCCCGGTACAGCTCGGTCAGCCCGGCCAGCATGACGCCCTGGTTGTACGTCCAGGTCACCTGGCCGTTGTTCGCGCAGGTGTCGCCCAGCCCGTCGTTGATCAGCCGGGACCCGTTGATCATGCCGCTGCCGCGGAACCACGACCATTCGTCCTTCGCCCGTTGCAGATAGCCGGTGTCGCCCGCGATCCGGTTGTGCAGGGCGGCGTTGAGGTGGAGGTAGAGCTCGTTGGTGATGGCGTTCTTGTACGGCTTGTCCTCGGCCCACTGGACGCCGCCCCCGCACCGCGAGGTCCAGTACGCGTGCATGTGGTCGGCGTCGGCGCGCGCGGTGTCGAGATAGCGGCGCTCACCGGTGGCGTCGTAGGCGGCCACCCAGGCCAGCCCCCACCAGCCGGTGTCGTCCAGGTACTCGTTGGTGAAGTTCCCGCCGTGCGACCCGATGTTCTTCTCGTATGTCCGGGAGATGGCGTACTTGTAGCTGGGCATCCCGCTGATGCGGATGTTGTCGATGAGGGACGTGAGCGAGGTCGCCGCGGTCCACCAGCCGGGGAACATCCCGGTGTCGCGGTTGTAGCGCATCATCAGGGCGGTGGCGGCCGCGGTGCTCGGGCTCCAGGCGTTCCGGTCGACCCGGGCCCAGCCCGTGCAGGCGATCTCGGGGCGGTCGCCCGCCTTGCCGCAGGCGCGCAGGGCGCCGACGCCCGCGTTGTTCCAGTCGTCGACGTTGTACATCTGGCTGCGCCAGCCGCTGCGGCCCGAAGGGGTCCGGGTGTCCCCCAGCTTGCTGCCCGAGGCCCAGCTCGCGCCCCCGTCGAAGGAGCGGTCCAGCCAGACCTCGTCACCGGCGGCGCCGTCGTCGATCGACGCCCAGCCCATGACATCGTTGTCGGAGAGATGGAGTCCGATGGTCCGGGAGTGGACCGTGGCGCTGACCGGCACCCGGTCTCCCGTCGCGTACTGCGGGTCGCGGGCGTCGCAGTACGTGTCGCAGAGCGCCGTGCCCGCCGCCTCGGCCGGGGCCGACGACAGCGCCGGCAGCAGGGCGAGCAGACAGGGCAGGACGGCCAGTGGCCGGAGGCGGTTCGTACCTCTGAGCATCTTCGACTCCTGGGGGATCGGCGGTGGCCCGTGCCGGATGTCGGCCACCCGGCGGGGATGGCGGTGCCCGCGCCCGAGCCTAGGAACGGACGCGGCCCCGCGACAGGGCCCGGGGGCCCAGAGCGGCCGGGCGGGAAGGGGCATCGGTGACGGGTTGTCGCTCGGGCGGAGCGCGTAAGCGCGTAAGTGACACGTGGCGCCCTCCGGCGTCGTACGCTCCCCGCATGGACAGCGCAGAGTATGAGCGCAAGATCGCCTTCCGCTTCGCCGCCTTCGACCAGGACGGCAACGGATGCATCGATCGCGCGGATTTCAGTGCCGCCGCCGCCCGACTGCTCGCCGAATTCGGTACGACGGCGCGCTGCGACAAGGGCCAGGCGCTCTACACCGGGGCCGAGGCGCTCTGGCAGGGCATGGCGGGCATCGCCGATGTCGACGGGGACCAGCGCGTCACCCGTGAGGAGTTCGTGGGCGGGGCCGTGAAACGGCTGCGCGACAACCCGGAGCGCTTCGCGGAGATCGCCCGGCCCTTCCTGCGCGCGGCGATCGCCGTGGCGGACCAGGACGACCTGGGCGCGGCTCCCGTACCGGCCGTGGTGCGGGCCCTCAAGGTGCTGGGCGCGGACGCCGGGACGGCGGAGCTCGCGGCACGGAGCCTGGACGCGGACGAGGACGGTGTGATCACGGAGGACGAGGCGGTGTCGGCGTTCGCCGCGTACTTCACGGTGATCGCCCCGGACACGTAGGGCCACGGGACCACGGGGGCGCGGGTGCCCGCCCGGCGCCCGCACCCCCGCCCCCTCAGGCGAACCGCTCCCGCAGCCGGTACTTCAGCACCTTCCGCAGGGCCTCGTTGCGCGGCAGGGCGTCCACCACCTCCAGCCGCTCCGGCAGCTTGTGCACGGAGAGCCCCTCGGCGCGCAGATACGCCGTGACCTCCGCCAGCGTCAGCGGCCCGGCGCCCGCCGGCTGTTCCACGACCGCGCAGACCAGCTCGCCCCGCTCGCGGTCCGGGAGCCCGATCACCGCCGTGTCCCCGACGTCCGGATGCCGGTGCAGCAGGTCCTCTATCTCCTTGGCGGAGATGTTCTCGCCCTTGCGGATGATGATGTCCTTCAGCCGCCCGGTGAGTACCAGATGGCCGCTCTCCCGGACATGGCCGACATCGCCGGTGATCAGGAAGCCCTCGGCGTCGAACACCGCCGCCGACGCCACCGGGTCCAGATAGCCCGCGCAGACGGCCTCCCCGCGCAGCCGCACCTCGCCGTCCGTGCCGCGCGGCAGCGGCTTGCCGCCCTCGTCGGTGATCCGGATCTCCATGCCCGCGGGCGGCCGCCCCTCCGTCCCGGCGAGGTGCTCCGCCGTGTCCTCGGGGTCGCCCATCGTGATCATGGGGACCTCGGTCATCCCGTACCCGTGGGTGAGCTGGACGCCCATCTCCCGCACCACCGCGTGGTAGAGCTCCGGCGGTTTCGGCGCCCCGCCGCCCGCCAGCAGCCGCAGGGTGGGGACCGGCTTCCGGTCCGGCGCCCTGCGCTGCTCGGCCAGGAACATCGAGTAGAAGGCCGTGGACCCGCCCGCGACCGTCACCCCGTGGCGCCGGTACTCCGCCAGCGCGCCGGGTATCGCGAAGTGCTCGAACAGCACCGCGGGGAACCCGTACAGCAGCAGCATCACCGCGTAGTCCGGCCCGCCGACATGGGCGAACGGGAAGGCCACCGAACCGATGTCGTCCGCCGACAGCCGCAGCGCGTGGGCCAGGCAGGAGCCGCCCGCGATCAGGCTGCGGTCGGTGTGCAGCACCCCCTTCGGGTCGGAGGTGGTGCCCGAGGTCCAGTAGATCCAGCGCACCGCCGTACCGTCGGCGGGCGGCGGCGGGAGCACCGACGGATCGCCGTCCGGCAGCGAGTCGTACGCCTCGAAGACCACCGGCGGCCGGTCCGTGGTCAGCCGCGCGGCCATCGCCGTGTGGTCGAAGCCGCGCCAGGTGCCCGGTACGGCGAAGAACTCCGCCTTCGACCCGCGCAGCGCGAACCCCACCTCGCGGTCCCGGTAGAACGGGATGACCGGCGACTGCACGGCCCCGATCCGGGTCAGCGCGAACGACAGCAGCACCGTCTCGATCCGGGTCGGCAGCTGCCAGGCGACGACGGTGCCGGGGCGCACACCCATGCCCCAGAGCCCGGCCGCGACCCGTTCGCCACGGTCGCGCAGCTCGCCGAAGGTCAGGGTGCGGTCGTCCTGGATCAGGAACGGGCGGTCCGGGGTCAGGCCGGCCCGGCGTTCGACGAGTTCCCAGAAGGTGCCCGATGCACCCAGGGCGTGCGCGGTCTCGGTCACGGCGTACCCCTCACAGCTGACGGATAGTCAGATAGTGCGGAGAGCGTAGAGCGCCGCGCCTTGTCGGTCCAGGGGTGCGGGGCTAGCCTGGGGGCGACGTCAATCTGACGGACCATCAGAAATGCGTGCGCCGAAGGGGACACCATGACGGAACTGCCTCGGATCGTCAGCGTCGACGACCATGTGATCGAGCCGCCGCACCTCTTCTCGACCTGGCTGCCCGCCAAATACCGCGAGCGCGGCCCGCAGCCGCTGACCGCGGGCATCGGAGAGCTGGCGTACACCGGCGGCAAGTACGTCATCACGATGGACCCGGACGGCCCGCCCACCGACTGGTGGATCTACGAGGACCTGAAGTTCCCGTACAAGCGCAATATCGCGGCCGTCGGCTTCGACCGCGACGACATGACGCTGGAGGGGATCACCCGGGCGGAGATGCGGCCCGGCTGCTGGGACCCGGCCGAGCGGCTCAAGGACATGGACCTCAACCACGTCGAGGCGAGCCTCTGCTTCCCCACCTTCCCGCGCTTCTGCGGCCAGACCTTCGCCGAGGCGCACGACAAGGAGGTCGCGCTCGCCTGCGTCCGCGCCTACAACGACTGGATGGTGGAGGAGTGGTGCGGCGACAGCGGCGGCCGGCTCATCCCGCTCTGCATCATCCCGCTCTGGGACATCGACCTGGCCGTCGCCGAGATCCGGCGCAACGCGGCCCGGGGCGTGCGGGCGGTGACCTTCTCCGAGATCCCCACCTACCTCGGCCTGCCGTCCATCCACAGCGGCTACTGGGACCCGTTCTTCGCCGTCTGCCAGGAGACCGGCACGGTCGTCAACATGCACATCGGGTCCAGCTCGCAGATGCCCGCCGCGTCACCGGACGCCCCGCCCGCCGTCCAGGCCAGCCTCTCCTTCAACAACGCCATGGCCTCGATGATGGACTTCCTGTTCAGCGGGGTCCTGGTGAAGTTCCCCCGGCTGAAGCTCGCCTACAGCGAGGGCCAGATGGGCTGGATCCCGTACGCCCTGGAGCGTGCCGACGACGTCTGGGAGGAGCACCGGGCCTGGGGCGGGGTGCGCGATCTGATCCCCGAGCCGCCGTCCACGTACTACTACCGGCAGATCTTCTGCTGCTTCTTCCGCGACAAGCACGGCGTCGCCTCGCTCGACGTCGTCGGACGCGACAACGCCACCTTCGAGACCGACTACCCGCACGTCGACTCGACCTTCCCGCACACCAAGGAGGTCGCCCTCGACCACGTCAAGGGGCTGGACGACGAGACCGTCTACAAACTGATGCGCGGAAACGCGATCAGGATGCTCGGCCTCGACCTGGACCGGGACCGGGCGAAGTAGGCGCGCGATGGACCTCGCGTACACGGAGGAGGAGCAGGAGTTCCGGGCGCGGCTGCGCGCGTGGCTGGCCACCGTGCTCCCCGCACTGCCCGCGAAGCCCGCCCCCGACGACTGGCCGGGGCGCCGCGCGTACGACACGGCCTGGCAGCGGGCGCTGTACGACGCGGGCTACGCGGGTCTGCACTGGCCCGTCGACGCGGGCGGCCGGGGCGCCACCCCGACCCAGCACCTGATCTTCCTGGAGGAGACGGAACGGGCCGGGGCCCCGTACGTCGGCGCGAACTTCGTCGGGCTGCTGCACGCCGGCCCGACGATCGCCGCCGAGGGCACCGCGGAACAGCGGGCCCGCTGGCTGCCGCCGGTGCTGCGCGGCGACGAGATCTGGTGCCAGGGGTTCAGCGAGCCGGAGGCGGGGTCGGACCTCGCCGCGCTGCGGACCAGGGCGGTGCGCGACGGCGACCACTACGTGGTGAGCGGCAGCAAGATCTGGACCTCGCACGCCGAGGTCGCCGACTGGTGCGAACTCCTGGTGCGCACCGACCCGGCGGCGCCCAGGCACCGCGGGATCAGCTGGCTCGCGATGGAGATGGACGCGCCGGGGGTCACCGTCCGCCCGCTGCGCACCCTCGCCGGGTCCACCGAGTTCGCCGAGATGTTCCTCGACGAGGTGCGGGTGCCGGTCTCCCACCGCGTCGGCGCGGAGAACGACGGCTGGCGGGTCACCATGGTCACCCTCTCCTTCGAGCGCGGCACGGCGTTCGTCGGCGAGGTGGTCGCCTGCCGCCGCACCCTGGCGGCACTCGCGGCCGAGGCCCGGCGCAACGGGCGCTGGGACGACCCGGTACTGCGGCGCGGCCTCGGCAGGCTGAACGCCGAATTCCGGGCGCTGTGGCGGCTCACCCAGTGGAACGTCAGCGAGGCGCAGCGGGCCGGGTCCGGCGGCGTGCCCGGAACCGGCGGCTCGGTCTTCAAGCTGCGCTACTCGCACGCCCGCCAGGAGCTGTACGAGGCGGCTGCCGAGGTGCTCGGCGCGGACAGCGCGGACCTGGACCGGGAGTGGGCCCTGGACCGGCTCTCCTCGCTCTCGTACACCATCGCCGCGGGCACCTCGCAGATCCAGCGGAACATCGTCGCCGAACGCATACTCGGCCTGCCGAAGGGGCGCTGACGCACTCATGGACTTCCAGCTCTCGGACGACCAGCGGGCCCTGCGGGCGGGGGTGCGGGAACTCCTCGCCGGGCGCTTCGGCAGGGACCGGATGCGGGCCGCGCTGGACGCCGGTACCGGTGTGGACCGGGCCCTGTGGCGGGAGCTCGGCGAGGCCGGGTTCTTCGCGCTGCGGCTGCCGGAGGCGGAGGGGGGCGTCGGCCTGGGGCTGCCCGAGGCGGTCCTGCTCTTCGAGGAGGCGGGGCGCTCGCTGCTGCCGGGGCCGCTGATCGCCACCCATCTCGCGGCCGGTCCGGTGAAGGGCGCGGCCCAGGGCGAGGCGGTGGTGGCCGTGCTCGACGCGGGGCAGCCGGTGGCCCACCTGGGGGAGGCGGACGCGCTGCTCGTACTCGGCCCCGGGGACGGGCGGGGGGTGCCGGAGGAGTCCGCGACGGTACGGGAGGCCGCGACGGTACGGGAGGCCGCCGACCCCGTACGTTCGATCGACCCGTTCACGCCCCTGTGGCGGGTCGCGGAGCCGGCGGAGGCGGGCGAACCGCTGCCCCGGGACGGGCGGCTGCGTACGGAGGGCGCCCTGCTCGCCGCCGCCGAACAGCTCGGCAGCGCGGCCAGGACGACCGAGATGGCCGTCCAACACGCCGGTGCGCGCGAACAGTTCGGCGCGCCGATCGGGTCCTTCCAGGCGGTCAAACACCTGTGCGCCGGGATGCTGGTCCGCGCCGAACTGGCCCGCTGCGCGGTGTACGCGGCGGCCGTGACCGCGGACCCGGTCGAGATCGCGGGCGCCAAACTGCTCGCCGACGACGCGGCGGTCCGTAACGCGCGGGACTGCCTCCAGGTACACGGCGGCATGGGATTCACCTGGGAATCAGATGTTCACCTGCACCTCAAACGGGCCTGGCTGCGGTCCGGGCAGTGGCTGACCGCGGCGGCGGCGGAGGAGGTGCTTGCGGGGAACCTGTGCTGAAGCCGGACGGGTTCCGTGCAGACTTCGGGCGCCCGGACGCCCGCCGCACACAGGTGACGGACAGAGGCAGGAGCCTCACGCTGCGGAGTTACGCAGTGCAGTCGAAGGGCGCGGGCTCCGGTCCGCGCCCTTCACGTCTTCCGTCACGGGGTGGAGTCGGCGCCGGGCTCGGGTACGCTCCGTGGGATGCGACAGGAACTGGAACCGGGTGATCCGGGCGTTGCCCCCGCGGTGACTCCGGCCCGGAAGAGGTGCCCTGCTCGCGTTCCAGGCAGAAGCGCCGGGCGTGCCCGGGAGGCGGCTCCCGCGGCCTCTACGTGCTTCTGTTCGACTCCCCGCAACGTGCGTCGCACAGTATGCACCACGGGTACTCCTTCGCGCTGGAATATGCCCGAAGCGCTTGTTGCGGTGACTGTACGTCAACCATGCTGTCTCGCAGGGGAATCACGTTCCGTGACCCCGAGGAGGCGCGAGGCGATGTGTCCGCCGGTTCGGATGGTGTGAGCGGTGCAGGTGCTTCAGGTTCAGCTGGAGGTCGGGCCGGATCCCGCGGAGGTCGGGCGGGCCCGTAGATGGGCCCGGTCGAGACTGGTCGGGTCCGGGATAAGGGACGACGAGCCGCTGGCCGAGACGCTCATCCTGCTGATCTCGGAGCTGGTCACCAACGCGGTGGTGCACACCGGGTGCCCGGCCGTGCTGCGCATGCTCTTCGGCCTGACCGGCACGGCCGGTGGGTCCGGGACCGTGCGGGTCGAGGTGGCCGATGCCAGCTGCCGCCCGCCGCAGCAGCGCCACGCGGCCGGTGAGGACACCAACGGCCGG
Source organism: Streptomyces sp. DvalAA-43 (assembly GCF_900091725.1). Classification (GTDB taxonomy): domain Bacteria; phylum Actinomycetota; class Actinomycetes; order Streptomycetales; family Streptomycetaceae; genus Streptomyces; species Streptomyces pulveraceus. Next base: position 311,942 of record NZ_FMBW01000031.1, read on the forward strand.
GGCCTGGAGCTGGTCGACGGCCTCGCCGACCGCTGGGGCTGGCAGCCGGAGGGCGCGGGCAAGCGCATCTGGTGCGAGGTCGACCGGGGCGCGCCGCTGATCCAGCTGCCGCTGCACTCCGGCGCGCAGGGCGCGGGGGACGCGGACCGCGATGCGCGCAAGGTTTCGCGCGCCGTGACGAAACTTGCATAAAGGTTAAAGCAGTCGGTCCAAGCCGCCCGCCGGACCGCCCGCCGGGCTACTCTCCGGGCCGTCTTCCGGGCTGCCGTCCGGGCCCTCAGAGGATCGCGACCGGTGCGACCGGGGTGCCGGTCGCACCGACGAACGGCTCGGGCATCGCGGAGAGCAGGAAGGCGTACCGCTTCTCCTGCGCACAGGCTGTGGACAAGCCCTCCAGGTTCCAGTTCTGGCCCTGGAGCATGCCCATCTCGACCAGGTCCAGCGCGTGCACCCCCAGCCAGAGGTCCTCGATCTCCGGCGGGAAGATCTCGAAGGTCAGGGTGTCGTTGGCGACCGCCGCGACATCGCGCGCGCGGAACCACTCGGGCGTCCGGACCGACAGGCCGGGCGAGGGATAGCCGTACGCGTGCTTGTCGCCCGCCAGGTAGACCTGCACCTGCCCGGTCCGTACGAGCACGATGTCGCCGGACCGGACGCGTACCCCCGCCAGCTCCTCGGCCGCCTCCAGGTCCTCCGGGGTGACCGCGTGGCCGCCGGGCAGCCTGTCCTGGCCCAGGGCGCGCGCCACGTCGAGCAGCACTCCGCGCGAGACGATGTGCGGCGCCTTCTCGATCCCGCTGAACTCCGCGCCGCCGTGGGCCGTGATCGTCGCGGCCGGGCGGCCGTTGTAGATCCTCCCCGAGTGCGAGGCATGGGTCAGGGCGTCCCAGTGGGTGGCCGTCTGCAGGCTCAGGACCGCCGTGTCGTCGCTGGTGGCGACGGTGCCGGGGCCGAAGAGCTCCTGGTTGATCTGGACCATGGTGTGCAGCGGATTGATCCGCCCGGGGATCAGTCCGCTCTGGACGCCGTCCTGCCGGAGGGGGAGCGCGAGCGGTATCCGCAGACCGCTGCGGACGGTGGCGGCCGCCTCGCGCACCACGGCGTCGGTGATCAGATTGAGGGTCCCGATCTCGTCGTCGGCGCCCCAGCGGCCCCAGTTGTTGACCCGCTTCGCGATGTCGTGGAACTCGGCCGGCAGTGACATGGCGCCTCCTGGGGCTTGTGCTCGTGGACCTGATGGCCCATAAAATCTAACGGTCCGTCAGAAACCGCGGGAAGGGGCCGGGCATGGGGAACTTCTTGGCAGGCAAGGTGGTGGCCGTGACGGGTGCCGGGCGCGGCATCGGTCGGGCGGTGGCGCTCGCGGCGGCCGCCGAGGGGGCGCGGGTCGTCGTCAACGACTACGGCGTCTCCATCGAGGGCGGAGAGCCGGGCAGCGAGGTCGCCGAGTCGGTCGTCAAGGAGATCGTGGCGGCGGGCGGCGAGGCGGTGGCGGTCGCCGACGACATCTCCACGATGGCGGGCGGGCAGCGGATCGTGGACACGGCGCTCGCCCGGTTCGGGCGGATCGACGGGGTCGTCTGCGTGGCCGGGATCCTGCGCGAGCGGATGCTGTTCAACATGTCCGAGGAGGAGTGGGACCCGGTGGTCGCCACCCATCTCAAGGGCACCTTCACCGTCTTCCGGGCCGCGTCGGCGGTGATGCGCAAGCAGGAGGGCGGCGGCACCCTGATCGGCTTCACCAGCGGCAACCACCAGGGCAGCGTCGCCCAGGCCAACTACAGCGCGGCCAAGGGCGGGATCATCTCGCTGGTCCGGAGCGCGGCACTCGGCCTGCACAAGTACGGCGTCACGGCCAACGCCGTCGCCCCGGTCGCCCGTACCCGGATGTCCGCCAACGTGCCCATGGAGCTCAAGGAGATCGGCGAGCCGGAGGACGTGGCGGCGCTCGTCGTCTACCTGCTCAGCGAACGGGCCCGCCAGGAGAAGATCACCGGCCAGGTCTACACGGTCGCGGGGCCGAAGATCGCGGTCTGGGCCCAGCCGAGGGAGCTGCGGGCCGGTTACGTCGAGGGGGCGTGGACCCCGGAACGGATCGCGGACTTCCTGCCGGGGACGGTGGGCACCGACCCGATGCCGATGCTGGCACGGCTGGAGGAGATGGCCGCGGCGGCCGCGGCGAAGGCACGGCCGAACGCGTAGGGCCTTGCGTTCGGATCGGGCCGGATCGGGGAGCGGGGGCCGGGTCGCGCCGGGCGCGCGAACCCGGCGCGATCCGGACGAGAGGCCCTGGACCCAGCGGAACACCATTGCCGAGCGGCTGCTCGGCCTACCGAGGGAGCCGGGATGAGAGGCGTCGTCTTCGACGGCAAGCGGACCGAGGTCGTCGACGATCTGGAGATACGTGATCCGGGGCCCGGCGAGGTGCTGGTGGCGGTGGCCGCGGCCGGGCTGTGCCACAGCGACCTCTCGGTGATCGACGGGACGATCCCGTTCCCGTCGCCGGTGGTGCTCGGGCACGAGGGCGCGGGCGTGGTGGAGGCGGTCGGCGCGGGGGTGGCCCATGTGGCGCCCGGCGACCACGTCTCGCTGTCCACGCTGGCCAGCTGCGGGGCGTGCGCCCAGTGCGACCGGGGGCGCCCGACCATGTGCCGCAAGGCGATCGGGATGCCGGGGAAGCCGTTCACGCGGCGCGGGAAGCCGCTGTACCAGTTCGCGTCCAACTCGGCCTTCGCCGAACGGACCCTGGTCAAGGCCGTGCAGGCGGTGAAGATCCCGGCGGACATCCCGATGGCCTCCGCGGCCCTGATCGGCTGCGGGGTGCTGACGGGCGTCGGGGCCGTGCTCAACCGGGCGAAGGTCGACCGGGGGGACACGGTCGTGGTGATCGGCACGGGCGGCATCGGTCTCAACGTGATCCAGGGCGCCCGGATCGCGGGCGCGCTGACGATCGTCGCCGTCGACGCCAACCCCGCGAAGGAGGCGGCGGCCCGGCAGTTCGGCGCTACACACTTCCTGACCTCGGCGGACGGTGTGCGCGAGATCCTGCCGGGCGGCGCCGACCACGCCTTCGAGTGCGTGGGCCGTACGGAGCTGATCCGTACCGCGATCGACCTGCTGGACCGTCGCGGCCAGGCGATCCTGCTGGGCGTCCCGGCCGTGACGGCGGAGGCCTCGTTCCTCGTCTCGTCGATGTACCTGGACAAGTCGATCCTGGGCTGCCGCTACGGCTCCTCGCGCCCGCAGCGCGACATCGCGCTCTACGCGGAGCTGTACCGGGAGGGCCGGCTGCTGCTGGACGAACTCGTCACCACCACCTACCCGGTGGAGGACTTCGACAGGGCGGCGGACGACGCGCACCACGGCCGGGTGGCCCGGGGCGTGCTGGTGTTCTGACTTCCGCCCGGGAGTGTGCTTCAGACCCTCCCGGTGCGGAAGGTGCGCCGGTAGACCGTCGGGGAGACCCCCAGCGCCGCCTGGAGGTGCTGCCGCAGCGATGTGGGCGTCCCGAAGCCCGCGTCCCTGGCCACCTGGTCGATCGACAGGTCCGTCGACTCCAGCAGGTGCCGGGCCCGCTCGATCCGCTGCCGGGTCAGCCACTGGACGGGGCTGACCCCGACCTCCTCCCGGAACCGGCGGGTGAAGGTCCGTACGCTCATCGACTCCTGCTGCGCCATGTCGCGCAGCAGGATCGGCCGCTCCAGCCGCCCGAGCGCCCAGGTGCGCGCGGTGGTCGTGGTCGCGAACCGGTTCTCGGGCACGGGGCGTCGGATGTACTGCGCCTGCCCGCCGTCCCGGTGCGGGGGCACGACCGTGCGGCGGGCGACGTCATTGGCGACGGCGGTGCCGTGGTCGCGGCGCACGATGTGCAGGCAGAGATCGATCCCGGCGGCGACCCCGGCGGAGGTCAGGACGTCCCCGTCGTCGATGAACAGGACGTCCGGGTCGACCCGGACCCCGGGGAAGAGCTGCTGGAAGTGGTCGGCGTGCCACCAGTGGGTGGTGGCGGGGCGCCCGTCGAGATAGCCGGCGGCGGCCAGTACGTAGCTGCCCGTGCAGATGGACACCATCCGGGTCCCCGGCCTGATGTGGGCGAACGCGGCGGCCAGTTCGTCGGTGAGCCTGCCCTCCGTGTAGACGGGGCCGAGTTCGTAACTGGCGGGGATCACCACCGTGTCGGCGGTGGCCAGGGTCTCGGGGCCGCGCTCGACGGTGATCGTGAAGTCCGCGTCGGTGCGGACCGGGCCCGGCGGGCGGACGGAACAGGTCACGACTTCGTACAGACTGCGACCCTCGTCGTGCGGTTCGACGCCGAAGGACCGGCCGAAGATCCTTTGGGGGATGCCCAGTTCGAAGGGGAGCAGCCCGTCGAGGGCCAGGACGGCGATGCGGTGGGGCATGGGCGGACTCCCTTCGACCCTAGTGGTATAGACCTCAACCCTGATACATGTCACTCCTGTGAAGGAAAAGTCAGCGGAGCATCCGCGCATTCCCGCCGTCGAACACGACGGCGTACAGACCCTTTTGCCCGGTTCCTCCGGTGTGCGCCCGACGAGTGACGGTCTCGGTGACGGACTTGGCGGTGGCTTCGGCGGCGGCCTCGGTGACGGCCTGGGCGGCGGCCGGTCGGAGGGGCTCTGGAACCGGAATTTCCGGCTCTTCTTCGTCGCCCGTACCGCCGCGCTCTTCGGCGACGGCATGATCCCGGTGGCGCTCACCGCCGGTCTGCTGGGGGCCGGCCGGCCGCACTCCTCGGTGGGCTACGCGCTCGCGGCGTGGATGGGGCCGCTGGCGCTCTTCGTACTCTTCGGAGGCGTACTGGCGGACCGGTTCACCCCCCGCCGGATGATGATCATCGCGGATGCGCTGCGACTGGTCGGGGCCTCCGTGCTGGCGTTCTCCTTCGCCACCGGGAACCCGCCGCTGTGGGCGGTGTACACGCTCAGTTCGGTGGCCGGGGTGGGCGCCGCGCTCTTCCAGCCGGGCGTCGCCTCGACCGTGCCCCGCGTCTCCTCGGACGTGCAGCGGGCCAACGCGGTGCTGAGGGTCTCCGAGGCGCTGATGACCATGGCGGGCCCGGCCTTCGCGGGCATGCTCGTCGGGCTGGCCAGCGCCGGGGCGGTCTACGCGGCGAACGCGTCGACGTTCCTGGTCTCCGGCATCTGCCTGTTCCTGCTGCGCCTCGCCCCGGCCCCCTCGGACGACGCGCAGCGCGGTGGATTCGTCGCCGAACTGGTCGACGGCTGGCGGGAGTTCCGGGCCCGCAGCTGGCTGTGGGGCGTGATCGCGATCTGGACGGTGTACGGCTTCACGGTGCTCGGCCCGATGCTCCCGCTCACCGCGGTCGAGGTCACCGAGGCGCACGGCTCGGGCACGTACGGCGTGATGATGGCGGTGAACGGCGCGGGCAGCGTCGTCGGCGGGCTGCTCGCCCTGCGGCTGAGACCCCGCCGCCCGCTCGCGGCGGGGGCCGTCGCGCTCACCGGGGTCTGTGTGAACCTGCTGGTGCTGGGCCTCGGGCTGTCGGTGCCCGCGCTCGGGGCGGGGCAGTTCGTGGCGGGTGCGGCGTTCGCGTTCTGGCTGGTGATGTGGTCGACGACGGTCCAGACCCATGTGCCGCCGGAGGCGCTGAACCGCCTGCACGCCTACGACGTGGCGGGCTCGCTGCTGATGCTGGCGGCGGGCCGGGCGCTGGCGGGGCCGGTCGCGGACCGGGTGGGGGCGCCCGAGGTGCTGCTGGCCGGGGCGGTGATCAACATACTGGTGGTGGCGGTGCTGCTGGTGGCCCGGCCGATCAGCCGGCTGGAGCGGATCGCGTGACCGGGGCGGGCCGGCCGGGGGCCGCGCGCACCCGTGCGGTCGCGGCCGGGGCCGCGGTGCTGACCGTCCTCGCCGGGCTCGGGGTCAGGGCGTCGATGGACGGCGCCTTCGCCAAGTACGCCGGGGACGCGCTCTACACGGTGCTGATCTGCGCCCTGGTCGCCGTGATAGCGCCCGGCGCGCGCCCGGTCGTCGGAGCGGGGGCGGGGCTGGCGTTCAGCTGGGCGGTGGAGCTGCTGCAACTGACCGGGGTGCCCGCCGACCTCTCCCGGCACAGCACGGCGGCCCGGCTGGTGCTCGGTTCGACCTTCGGCGCACCCGATCTGTTCTGGTACGCGGTGGGGGCGGGGTTCGCCTGGGCGGTGATGGTCCTGGCGGCCTCCGCCCCACCGGCGGCCTCCGCCTCGCACCGCGACCGGAGGCGGTAGCGGTACGCCGCCCCGGGCCGGAAGGGGGCGGCGCCCGGTGGCCCGATTCCTGCGAAGGGTGTCTCTCCGGCCACTCGTGAGGGAGTGGGCCACGGCCCGATGCTGAGTGACGTGACCCAGACAACCGCAAGCGCCGCCCGGGACGACGACCGGCAGGCCGTCCCCGCAGCCCCCGGGCGCCCGTCCCGCCGACGTGTCCACCGCGCCTGGATCGTCGCCGCCGTCACCTTCGTGACGATCATCGGCGGTGCCGCCTTCAACTCGCTCCCCGGCCTCCTCATCGACCCCCTCAACACGGAGTTCGGCTGGTCGCGCGGCGAGATCGGGCTGGCTGTCTCCATCGACATGGCGCTGTACGGGCTCACCGCGCCCTTCGCCGCCGCGCTGATGGACCGTTTCGGCATCCGCCGGGTCGTCGTCGTGGCCCTGAGCACCGTGGCGGCCGGGGCGCTGGCCGGCGTATGGATGACGGCCGCCTGGCAGCTGATGATCTACTGGGGCCTGCTCGTCGGCCTCGGCACCGGCGCGATGGCGATGTCCTTCTCCGCGACGGTCACCAACCGCTGGTTCGTGGCCCGGCGCGGCCTGGTCACCGGCATCCTCACCGCGGCGGGCGCGTCCGGGCAGCTGGTCTTCCTGCCGCTGTGCGCCTGGATCGTCGACCGGCACGGCTGGCGCCCGGCGTCGGTGACCGTCGCCCTCGCCGCCCTGGTCGTCGTCCCGTTCGTCTGGCTGCTGCTCCGCGACCACCCGGCCGATGTGGGGCTGGCCCCGTACGGCGGGGAGTACGCGGAGAAGCCCGCGCCCGCGCGCGGGGCGGCGCGGCGGACCGTACGCGTACTGGCCGACGCGGCGCGCACCGGACCCTTCTGGCTGCTGGCCGGTACGTTCGCGATCTGCGGGGCCTCCACCAACGGCCTGATCCGTACGCACTTCGTGCCCTCGGCCCACGACCACGGCATGCCCATCACCGCCGCGGCCTCGCTGCTCGCCGTCATCGGGGTCTTCGACATCATCGGCACCGTCTTCTCCGGCTGGCTCACCGACCGCTTCGACGCCCGCCGGCTCCTCGCCGTCTACTACGCGCTGCGCGGCGTCTCGCTGCTCTTCCTGCCGATGCTGATGGCGCCCACGGTCCACCCGCCGATGGTGTTCTTCATCGTCTTCTACGGTCTGGACTGGGTCGCCACCGTCCCGCCGACGCTGGCCCTGTGCCGCGAGCAGTACGGCGAGGACAGCGCCATCGTCTTCGGCTGGGTGCTGGCCTCCCATCAGGTGGGGGCGGCGCTGGTGGCGTTCCTGGGCGGAGTGGCGCGGGACGTGTTCGGCTCGTACGACATGGTCTGGTACGCCTCCGGGGCGCTCTGCGCGACGGCGGCGCTGATGGCGCTGGTGATCCGGCGGGTCCGGGAGCCTTCGGACGCCGTCGCCGGGCTCGGCTGAACCCGCGGGTGTCCGCCGCCCGGTGCTCGGCGCCTCAGGCCGCCGTGCTGTCGGCGGAGAGGTGCTGGGCGACGGCCAGGAAGACGTGCAGGTTGGCGATGTCGCTGACCGCGGCGCTGCACCGGCGGCCGGAGCCGCCGCTCCCCATGGCGCTGACCCGGCCCGCCGACACCTGGATCTCCTGCACGCCGGACCAGGGGAAGTGGCCCTTCCCCCGGGCGGTCAGGCCGGTGCGGGAGAGCGAGAACTCCCCGAAATCGACCGTCTCGCCCGCCAGGACCGATTCCAGGACCGCCGCGCCCTGGGCCTGGAGGACGGCCTGCTGCATATGGGGTCCCCAGGTCTCGGGGCCCTCGTAGAAGTGCGTGATCCTCGCATGGTCCCGGCCCGGACCCACCGCGGAGTAGACGTACTCGGTGGTCGTCGGGATGCCGTTGATGATCTTCTGCGTGATCTCCTGGTAGAGCCGTACGGAGTCCCAGCGGATGGCGACCCTGCCGTCGCCGGACTCCGGGTGCACGACCAGTCCGTGCTCGAACAGATGGAGACGCTTGGCGGCCTGTCTTCGGCTGAAGTCCGGATACCGGCGCAGCCACCAGAAGAACAGCAGGCCGGGTATCACGAGCATCGCCAGGAGGTAGAGCGTCGTGAAGATGTAGAGGGCGAAGAGCGCCTTGTTCAGGCGCTTGGGGGCGAACGTGCCCTGCAGGGCGCCGAGTCGGTGGGTGGCGGCCAGCTCGGCGGCCTCGGGCGGGAGAGTGTTCGGTACGGCTGCCATGGACGTGTCCCTCGTCTCGAAGCTCGCGAACTCGTCTTGAAGCTCGCGGGCTCGTCTCGAAGCTCGCGGGCTCGTCTTGAAGCTAGGGCCGGACGAGGCATTCCACCAGCGACTACATTGCATGTGAGCCATGCTTGGGGGGAATGTGTTCGAGATCGACGCGCTGCGTCTGCTGGTGACCGTGGCCGAAACCGGATCGTTCACGAAGGCAGCGGTCCGGCTCGACTACACGCAGTCCGCGGTGTCCCGGCGCATCGCCTCGCTGGAGAAGCGGGCGGGCGGCCCGCTCTTCGAACGGCTCGCCCGGGGCGTGCGGCTGACCCCGGCCGGGCGGGCCCTGCACCGGCACGCCGTGGAGGTGCTCGCGCGGCTGGCGGGCGCGGCGGACGAGATGGCGGCGATCCACGCCGGGCAGGGCGGGAGGCTGCGCGTGGGGGCGTTCGCCACGGCCAACATCTCACTGGTGCCTGCCGCGCTGCGGGCGTTCGCGCGGTCCCGGCCGGACGTCGAGGTCGTCGCGGCCGAGGGCCGGACCGGTGAGCTGATGCGGCGCCTGGCGGAGGGGGCGCTGGACCTGGCCGTGGTCAGCGACTACCCGTCCGGTCTGCCGTCGGTCGACGCCGTCACGACCGAAGTGCTGCTGGAGGACGAACTGTTCGTCGTCCTTCCCCGCGACCACCGTCTGGCCGGCGCGGGGACGATCGACCTGCGGGAACTGCGCGACGAGACCTGGCTCCAGGACGTCTCCGCCGACCGGCCCATGATGCTCGCCGAGGTGTGCGGCCGGGCCGGCTTCGCGCCGAAGCGGATCACCAGGATCGCCGAGTGGACCGGCAAGTTCGGCTATGCGGCCGCCGGGCTGGGGGTCGCGCTGGTGCCCTCGCTGGCCACCTGGGCGGTCCCCGACGAACTCGCCGTCTGCCGGCTCGGCGACCTCGCCCCGCGCCGGACCGTGCACGTAGCCCTGCCCGCCGCCCCGCTTCCGGCGGCACGGGAACTGCGGGAACTGCTGCGCGCGGCCGTGCCACGCACCACCGCCGGCTGAACGGCCACCCGCCGGGACGGGACGGGGCGGAGCGGGGCGTACGGCGCCGCGCTCACCCGTCGAGCGGGCCGACCGCGCTCACCCGTCGAGCGGGCCGAACCGCCCGAACACCCCCCGGTGGAAGAGCAGCGGATCGGTCCCGTCCGCCGCCCCGAGCGCCTCCACCCGGCCGACCACGATCAGATGGTCGCCCCCGGTGTGGACGGCCTGGATGCGGCAGTCGACCCAGGCCGCCACGGAGTCCAGCAGCGGCGACCCGGTCACCGGGGCGGCCTCGTACGCCACCCCCGCGAACTTGTCCGCGCCGCTCACCGCGAAGCTCCGGCACAGGGCGCCCTGGTGCGCGCCGAGGATGTTGACGCAGAAGGCCCCGGCGCGCGCGATGCGCGGCCAGGTCGTCGACGTACGGGCGACCATGAACGTGACCAGCGGCGGATCGAGGGAGAGCGAGGCGAACGACTGGCAGGCGAAGCCCGCCGGGGCCGCCGCGCCGTCCGGGTCGCGCGCCGTGACGACGGTGACGCCGCTGGCGAAGCTCCCCAGGACGCGGCGGAATTCGCCCGGGTCGACGGGGGGCCGCTCGCCGTCCGTGACGGCCCGCAGATGCGGGCGCGGCAACGGATCGACCGATGCCGGCCCGGCGGTGGTGGCGGCGCCGACGGACCTGAGGTACCGGACGGCGATGGCGGCCATGCCTGCGTGTCCCATCACCCTTCGATTAGAGCTGACGGTCCATCAGATGGGAAGGGCCGGGGACCGGCAGCTTGGACATGCCTGTGCGCGGCAAGGTGCATTGCATTGCCTGGAACCAGGTGATCCGATCAACCGCACCGCGAGCAAGGCCGAGAGCCAGCTCCGCAAGGGCGTGCTGGAGTACTGCGTACTCGCCCTGATGCGTGACGGGGCGCGGTACGGGGGCGAGCTGCTGCGGGAGCTGGGTCGCAGAGCGTCGGAAACGCCAAGAACGCCAAGAACGCCGAGAATGCGGGGAACGCCGGGAACGGTGCCGGGGGCGAACTGGTCCGGGAGTACCTCGCGGCGGTCGAGCGCGAGGCGTCCGCGCTTCCCGCGGAGCGCCGTCAGGAGCTCGTGGCCGATCTCGCCGAACACATCGAGGTCGCGCTCACCGAGCGGCCCGAGAGCTGCCGGGACATCCTGCGCGAACTGGGCGACCCACGCACCATAGCCGCCACCGCGCTCCAGGAGTCCGGCTTCGGCCCCGGGGCAGCCCCCGGCGCCTTCGCCACTCCCGGCGCCGGTACGGGGCAGGCGCCCGGACGCCGCTCGCCCGCGTGGCTCGTGGTGCTGCTGCCGGTGCTCGCCTTCGGCCTCGGCTACCTCTGGATTCCGCTCGGCTTCGCGCTGAAGGTCGCCGGAGCCGTCGTGCTGTTCAGGTCCCGCCACTGGACGTCGGGGCAGAAGTGGACCGGCTTCGCACTGACCGTCCTCGCGCCCTCGCTGATGAACGTCGCCTGGTTCCTCTTCAGTTACCCCAACGATCCGTCGCAGACCGAGTACTGGACCGCGATCGCGGCGACGGCCGTCGTGACGGTCGCCGGTGCGGGGTGGCTCTGGCGGGTGCGGAGCGGTACGGACGTCGCGGCTGGGCAGTTCCCGGGTTCCGGATGGTGGTCCTGGGCGGGGCTCGTCCTGAGGGCTGTCCCGTGATCGGCCGAGTGGCGCCTCGGTCTACGCCTTGCGTGCGAGGAGCTGGATTTCCTGGAACTGCCGCAGGTCGGTGGGGGCCGGCTCGGCCACCAGACGGGCCGACTCCGCCAATCCATGATCACGCAGGAGCTCGGCGAAGCGATCGGGGGACCAGCGGTAGGCCGTCACCACCGCGTGGTCGTAGGCCTGTGTCGCGTCGTGGGGGCCGTCAGTGGCGTAGAACGCGATCAACAGGTGCCCGCCGGGAGCCAGGACACGGGCGAACTCGGCCAGGACGGCGGGCAGGTCCTGCGGCGGGGTGTGGATGACGGACCACCGCGAGAGCACCCCGCCGAGCGCGCCGTCCCCGATATCCAGCGCGGCCATCGAGCCGACCTCGAACCGCAGCCCGGGGTTGGCTTCGCGAGCGAGCCCGACCATCGCGGGGGAGGCATCGACGCCGAAGGCATTCAGCCCCAGCCCGTGGAGGTGAGCTGTGAAGTCGCCCGGTCCGCAGCCGAGGTCCGCGACCGAGCCGTCGCCGTTCGTCCGTACCAGCTCGGCGAAGGCACCCAGGAGGGCGCGCTCCAAAGGACGCTCGCGCAGGGGGTCCTGGAACATCTGCGCGTAGGTGGGAGCGATGGCGTCGTAGGCCTCGCGGGTGGTGCGGAAGGTGTCGAGTCCGGTCACCCGGAGACCGTAGCGGGAGAAGAGGGCCGGTGTTCCGAGAACGTTCGACCGAGCGGCTGCGCGAGCGATCCGACGGGACGTCGCGGCGGCTGTGCGACCCGATCCGACGGGGCATCACGGCAGCTGCGTGACCGATCCGACGGGCCCTCGCACTGATCGCGTCCTACGCCCGGACCGGCGAGCCACGGACCGGCCGGCCGCATGACCGCCCGGACCGTGGTCCCGGGAAGGGCCCACCCCCGACGATCGTCAGGGGTGGGCCCTGCCGTTCGGCCCGGGTGCGCCGCTCCCGCCGCTTCTAGGTTCACGTCCCATGAGACGAGAAAGACGAGAAACCGGCAGCAGAACCCGGCCCCGACGGACCATGAGTCCGCTGCTCGCTTGCGTCGTCCTGGGCTCGGGGGCGGCGGCCGTCGTGGCGCTCGCCCCCGGCGGCCTGGGCACCGACCGCGCCGTGGAGGTGACGGACGGCGCCTCGGCGTCCATGTACCGCTCGGTGACCGGGGCGGTGGCCGACGCGCCCTCCTGGACGGGACCGCTGCTGGAAGCGGCCACCGACGGCACCCTGGTGATCCTCGGGCTGTTGCTCCTGTGGGCCTGGTGGAGCTCCGTACGCCGTGGCGACACCCGGATGTCCGCGGGGACGGTGCTCACCGGCATCGGCACCGTGGCCGCGTACGCCCTCAGCGAGGCGGCGAAACTGGTGGTGGACGAGGAACGCCCCTGCCGGGCCCTGCACGGCATCGCGGAGACGGCCGCCGCATGCCCGCCGCCCGGCGACTGGTCCTTCCCGAGCAACCACGCCACCCTGGCCGCCGGCCTCGCGGTCGGCCTGGCCGTGCTGCGCCCGCGCCTGGCGGCCGTCACCCTGCCGGTGGGCGCGGCGGCGGCGCTGCTGCGGGTCGCGGTGGGGGCGCACTACCCGCACGACGTGCTGGCCGGCGCGGTTCTCGGGGCCTGCGTGGTGGCGGCCGTCCTGCTCGCGTTCCTGCCGCTCGCCCGGACCGCGGCGTCAGCGCTCGGGAGGCGGCTGCGGCGGCGCGACGATCCCGGCCTCGTGGGCGACGACGGCCGCGGCGGCCCGGTTGTCCACGCCCAGCCGGGCCAGGATGGAGCTCACATGGGCCTTGACCGTCCCTTCCACCAGGTGCAGCCGCCGGGCGATCTGCCCGTTGGACAGCCCGCTACCGAGGAAGGCCAGTACGTCGCGTTCCCGGGCGGTGAGCGCATCGACCCGTTCCCTGGCGGCGGTGCGGCGCCCGGCCAGGGCGCCCGCGCCCGTCGCCGAGAGATGGGCGACGACCCGCGCCGCGACCTTCGGTGACAGATAGGCGGCCCCGTCGGCCACCGCGCGGACCCCCGCGATCAGCTCCTCGGGCTCGCCCGACTTGATCAGGAAACCGGCGGCGCCGCCTCCGAGCGCCTGGAGGATGTAGTCGTCCTCGCCGAAGGTCGTGAGCATCACGACCCCCGTCCCCGGCACGGTGCGCCGGATCTCGGCCGCCGCCTCGATGCCGTTCGTCCCGGGCATCCGGATGTCGAGCACGGCGACGGCCGGGCGGTGGCGGCGGACCAGCTCCACGGCGTCGCGCCCGTCGGCGGCCTCGGCGACGACGTCGATCTCCGGATCGGTGGACAGCACGGCACGTACCCCCGCGCGGATCATCGGCTCGTCGTCCGCGATCAGCACCCGGATCACCGGCCGCTCACCGCCCCTTCTCCGCGCGGCGCGCTCATGGGAGTCCCTTCTCCGTGTGGTGCGTTCATGGGAGTCCCTTCTCCGAGTGGTGCGTTCACGGGAGTCCCCTCTCCGTGTGGTGCGTTCACGGGAGTCCCCTCTCCGTGTGGTGCGTTCACGGGGGTCCCCTCTCCAAGTGGCGTGTTCATGGGGCCAGGGCCTCCTTGGACATCAGCCTGCCGTCCCGGAAACAGAGCCGGTAGGCGTCCCCGGACCGGTCGTCGAAGCGGTCCGCCGTCATCGCGTAGTACGCGCATGAGATGCCCTCTCCCCTCGGTTCCCCGGCCACCGGCCGCTGTCTGGTCTCGCGGTCGGGCAGCAGCCGCCGGACCGTCTCCCGATCCTGTCCGACCCGCAGCCGGGCGTAGTCGCCCGGGTCCAGTACGGACTGCCGGGCCGAGCGGATGTCCCAGGCCATCAGCGCGGCACTCAGCACCGCCCAGGCCACCAGGGGCAGCACGACCGCGAGGGCCAGCGCCCGGCGGGCCCGGCCGCGGGCGTGCCGGTGCTCCGGGGGCAGGGCAGGGGGAGCGGTCCGGGGCGCGGCAGGCGGCCGGTGGGCGGGCGGGGTGTGCGGAATCCGCGCGGTGATCGCGAAGCCGTCCTCGTACGGGCCGTACGCGAAGGTGCCGCCCGTCAGCCGTACCCGTTCGTCGAGCCCGATCAGCCCCCGCCCGGTGCCCGGGACGTCCTCGGCGCGGGCAGGTGCGGGCGCGGGCCCGTTCGCCACCCGGACCACCGTCTCCCCGGCCGTGTGTGTCACCCGCACCTCCACCCGCGCCCCCGGCGCGTGCTTGGCCGCGTTGGTCAGGGACTCCTGGACCACCCGGTGGGCGGCCCGCGCGGCCGACGGGGGCAGGGCGCCGGCGTCCCCCTCGACCCGCAGGCCGACCGCGAGCCCGGCGGCCGCGGCCTCCTCGACCAGCCGCGCAATGCCGGTGCCGGGCGGCCGCGGCGGTACGTCGTCCGCCTCCTCCGCCTCCTCGCGCAGCAGACCGATCACCTCGCCGAGCCGCTCCACCGACGCGGCCGCGCGGGCCCGGATCTCCCCGGCGGCGGCCCGGTGCGCCTCGTCGAGGCCGGGCGCCAGCTTGAGGGCACCGGCCGACAGGGCGATGAGGCTGAGGTCGTGCCCGAGGACGTCGTGCATGTCCTGGGCGATCCTGGCCCGTTCGCGGGAGCGCGCCTGCTCGGCGACGAGCCGCTGCTCGCGCTCCAGCCGGCCCGCCCGCTCCCAGCCCGCCCGGACGAGCTCCTGGTACTGGCGCCAGAAGCGCCCCACGAACCACGGCAGCATCGCGGCCACCGCCACCACCGCGACGAACCGCCCCGCCATCAGCAGCCAGGAGGGCACCAGGGCGACCGCCACCACCCCGCCGGCCAGCACCGCGACGAGCACGAGGACCGTGGGCCCGGTCCGCCCCGGCTCCCGGCCCGCGAAGAACGCCGCGACGGCCGCGGGCAGGGCCCACCACAGGCTGACCGCGCTCAGCCCGACACAGACCGCCGCGCCGACGGCCAGCGGATTCCCCGGTGCGCCGACGGCCCGCCGGACCGCACGGCTGATCATCACTCTGTCCACCCGGACGACCGTACGCAGCCGGTGAGCGCTCCGGCACTGCCGAAAGTCACAGGTGCCGAATTCCCTCGCGCCGGGCGCGCCCGGTCGGCTAGGGTCACTAGCGAGACGGAGCGGTCCGTCTCATCAGAGCGGGGAAGCCGCCGTGAACGCGGCGTTCCCCAGGACCGAAGGAGTGGGATTCCGTGCCCGAAACCAGGACGTGGTTCATCACCGGTGCCTCCCGCGGTCTGGGGCGCGCCTTCACCGAGGCCGCCCTGTCCGCAGGGGAGCGGGTCGTGGCGGTCGCCCGCGATGTCGGGCCGCTCGCCGAACTGGAGGAGAAGTACCCGGACGCACTCCGGCGGCTCTCCCTGGACGTCTCCGACCGCAGCGCCGTGTTCGAGACCGTGGACCGGGCGGCGGAGGCATTCGGCGGCCTCGACGTCGTGGTCAACAACGCCGGCGGTCTGCTGTACGGCATGGTCGAGGAGGCCACCGAGCAACAGATCCGCGACCACCTCGACGTCAACTTCTTCGGCGCCGTCTGGGTCGCCCAGGCCGTGATCCCCCACCTGCGCGCGCGGGGTTCCGGGCGCCTCCTCCAGATCACGTCGATGGGCAGCGGCGGCGGTATGGCCTCGGTCGGGTTCTACGGGGCCGGGAAGGCGGCGCTCGGCTCGGTCAGCGAGGCGCTGGCGATGGAGGTCGAGCAGTTCGGGATCAAGGTCACCATCGTGCAGATGGGCGGCTACGCCACGGGCCTGTTCACCTCCGGCACGACGGCGACCACCCCCGACCCCGCCTACGAGGAGCTGCGCACCCGCCTGACGGAGATGTGGGGCGACGACGCGGGCCCGGACCCGAGCGAGGCGGCCCCCGTGCTCCTGGAACTGGCCGCCCTGCCCGACCCGCCGCGCCGCCTGATCCTCGGTGACCGGTCGTTCGACATCGTTCTGGAGCTGGACCGCGCCCGCGAGGAGCAGTACCGCGCCTGGGAATCCCTCAGCCGCATGGCCCCGGGGTGAGCGGGAGGGGGGCCGGGCTCGGGTGTCCCGCCCCCGGCCCACCCCCGTCGCGGATGAAAGACCCTAAATCCCGCGGTACTTGGGCGCCCGCCGCTCCACGAAGCTCGCCACGCCCTCGTTGGCGTCCCGCGTCGTCATATTGATCTCCTGGGCCATGGCCTCGGCGGCGAACGCCGTCGACCGGTCCGCGTCCATCGACGCGTTGACGAGCTGTTTGGTGAGGGCGATCGCACGGGTCGGCCCCTCGGCCAGCCGCTGCGCCCACGCCCGCGCCGTCGCCGCCAGCTCCCCGTCCGGCACGGTGCGGTTGACCAGCCCCAGCCGTTCCGCCTCCGCCGCAGGCAGCGAGTCGCCGAAGAACATCAGCTCCTTGGCGCGCTGCGGGCCGATCAGTCGCGGCAGCAGATAGGCGCCGCCACCGTCCGGCACGAGGCCGCGGCGTACGAACACCTCGATGAACTTCGCCGATTCGGCGGCCAGCACCAGATCGCAGGCGAACGCGAGGTGGGCGCCGATGCCGGCCGCCGTGCCGTTGACGGCCGCGACGACGGGCTTCTCGCAGTCCAGGACCGCGGCGATCAGACGCTGCGCGCCGAGCCGGATCGTACGGGCCACGTCGCCCGGCACCCGCTCGCCGGCCGCCGGGGCGCCGCGCAGGTCGGCGCCCGCGCAGAAACCGCGGCCGGTGGCGGTGAGGACGACGGCCCGGACCGCCGGGTCGGCGGACGCCTCGGCGAGCAGGCCGATGACGCGTTCCCGCTGCTCCCAGGTGACGGCGTTCATCGCCTCGGGCCGGTTGAGCGTGATCCAGCAGACGCCGTTGTCAGTGGTGTGCAGTACCAATGAATGGAGCGGGTCGGCGGCTTCCGCGGACTCGGTGGACTCGGTGATGTCTTCGGGGGAGGACGGCATGGGGCAGCTCCTGGGTAGGTGGTTCGGTCGGCGGGGTGACCGGTCAGCGGCAGACGGCGAGCGCGTCCAGCGCCACCGCGCCCTGCCCCCGCCCGAGCACCATCAGCGGGTTGATGTCCAGCTCGGTGAGGTCGTCGTCCAGTTCCAGCGCCATCCGCTGCACCCGCAGCACGACCTCGACGAGCGCGTCCACATCCACCGGCGGACCGCCGCGCACGCCCTCCAGCAGGGCCCGGCCGCGCAGTTCGCCCAGCATCGACCGCGCCTGGTCCTCGCCGAACGGCGGCACCCGCACCGCCGCGTCGTGCAGCACCTCGACCAGCACACCGCCGAGCCCGACCGTCACCGTCGGCCCGAACAGCGCGTCCTGGGTGACGCCGACCATCATCTCGACACCCCGCTCGACCATCTGGCAGACCAGGATCCCGTCCAGCTCGATGCCTTCGTAGCGCGCGATGTCGGTCAGCTCGCGGTAGGCGTCCCGCACCTGGCTCGCGGAGGTGAGCCCGACCTTGACCAGGCCCAGTTCGGTCTTGTGGGCGAGCTGGGCGCCCGACGCCTTCATGACCACGGGGTAGCCGACCAGCCCCGCGGCCCGGACGGACGCCGCGGCGCTGGTCACCAACTGCTCGCGCGGTACGCGGATTCCGTACGCCCGCAGCAACTGCTTCGCCGCGTGCTCGCTCAGCTGGTGTCCCGGGCGCATCAGTGCCTGCGCCTTGCGGAAGGAGGGCGACGGCGTGCGGGGCGCCTCGTCGAAGGGGGAGCGGTAGGAGGCGGCGAACCGGTGGTGGTCCAGATAGGCCTTCACGGCGGTGATGCAGTTGCCGAAGGTACGGAAGGTGGCGACGCGGGACGAGCCGAGCAGCGTCGTGCGGTACGCCTCCTCCGTACCGACGGGCGAGCCCCACACCACGCACACCAGCTTGTCCGTGGTCTCCGCCGCGTCCACCAGGTCCTGCGCGAGCTTGTCGCTCATCGGGGGGAAGGGGCCGGTGATCGGACAGATCAGCACCCCGACATCGGGGTCGGCGAGTATCGCGTCGATGATCTTCCGGCCGCGCCAGTCGCCGACCGGATGGCCCCCGTTGTCGACCGGGTTGGCCACGTTCAGATAGCCGGGAATCCACTCGTGCAGCTCGCGCTGCTTCGCCTCGGACAGGGTGGGCAGGCTCAGCCCCGCGCCGGTCGCCAGATCGGAGAAGTGCGCCCCCGTGCCGCCCGAGATCGAATACACGACGACCCCCTCGGCCTGCGGCTTCCGTGCCCGCGCGAGCAGCGTCGCGGTGTCCTGGAGCTCATCGAGCCCGTCCACCCGGATCACACCGAACTGCCGCATCGCCGCGTCCACCACCTGGTCGGCGCCGGTCAGCTTGCCGGTGTGTGACGCGGCCATCCTGGCCCCCGTCTCCGTACGCCCCACCTTGACCGCCACGACCGGCACCCCGGCCCGCGCCGCCCGGTCCGCGGCGAGCAGAAAGGAGCGCCCGTCCTTGAGCCCCTCCACGTAGCAGGCGATGGCCCCCACCTCGGGGCGCTGCGAGAAGTACGAGATGAAGTCGGCGGTCTCCAGATCCGCTTCGTTGCCCGTGGGTGCCCAGTGCGAGAGCCGTACCCCCAGTTCCTGGAGGGTGTAGACGGGGCGGCCCTGGTGGCCGGACTGGGTGATCAGCGCGATGGCCGGCCCGTCCAGATCGTCCCGGAACCTCTCGAAGGCGTTGAGGTTGGTGTTCGGCCCGAGCAGCCGCAGCCCGGACCGCTCCACCGCCGCGGCCAGCCGCGCCTGGGCGGCGGCACCCTCCTCGCCCGTCTCGGCGAACCCGGAGGCGAAGGCGACGGCGAACCGCACCTTGGCCTGCGCGAGTTCCTCGATCACCGGCAGCGGATCGCCGACCAGCAGCACGGCCAGATCGACCTGCTCCGGCAGCTCCGCCACGGAAGGAGAACAGGCCCGCCCGAACACGGACTCCCGGGTGGGATGCACGGGATACAGCCGCGCCCCGACCCGCTCGGCCCAGCCGATCAGCTGCCGGGTGATGCCGGTATTGGGCCGCCCCTCGGCGTCGGACGCGCCGATGACGGCCACGGAGGCGGGCCGGAAGAACCGGTCCAGATCCGGCACGGCGGCGTGCAGCGGCCGGCCGCTGACGTCCAGGACGCACTCGGCGGCGGCGTCGACCGTCATGCTGTGGACGGCGGCATGCGACTCTTCGCCGCAGGCCACCACTCTGGCGCGGAAGTCGGTGGTGAGGGTGCCGTGAGTCGATCCAAGCATCGTTCCGCCCACTTCTGCTCGGGGTCCGTCGGGTGATCGTGCCCGGCCAGCCCAAAAGCTGACGCTCTGTCAGGTTACTGAACTGACGCGCCGTCAGGAATGGGTGTGCACGCAAAGCCTGAGAGAGGGAGGGCGGCGGCGGCCGGAGCCGTACAACCTACGGGTGATCTTGAAGGTCGAACGGTCGGGCCGGGCACACTGGCCGTCGTACGCCAGCAATGGCCCACCCCTGGGAGAAACATGAGACCCGTCTCCGCCCGGCGCACCGTGCGCCTCGGTGTCTGTGTCGTCGCGACCGCCGGACTGCTGACCGCCGGACTCGCGGCTCCCGCGTTCGCGCAGGAGCAGTCCGACCAGCTCTGGATACAGGCACCCAGCGAGCAGAAGCTGACGCCCGGCGGCAGCACGTCGGAAGGCAGCCCGCTGGACATCGGGCTCTACCACGACAACGACAACTTCGCCGTCACCGACGGACGGCTCTCGGTCGACATCTCCGGTGTCGCCGGGGTGGCCGATGTGACCTGGCCCGACAACTGCGCCCCGGCCGGGACCACGGCCGTGTGCACCGTCCCCGAGGTCCCCGTCATCGGCGAGGCCTACAGCCCGCAAATCCACCTCACGGTCCGCGCCGCCGATGGTGCCGAGCTCGGGGCCAAGGGGCGGATCACCTACGCCGCCGTGGCCACCGGCGGTCCCGACGGCACGCTGGAAGCCCCGCACGACTCGTTCGACACCACGGTCTCGGTCGGTTCGGGTCCCGACCTGTCCCTCGGGGAGATCGCTCCGGTGAAGAACCTCCAGCCGGGCGCCGTGCGGACCGTGCCGTTCGCGGTGACCAACAAGGGCAGCGAGCGGTCCGAGGGACTCACCGCCACCTTCACCGCCTCGTACGGGCTCGACTTCCTGACCGAGTACGCCGAGTGCACCTACGGGACGACCGGCGGCGACGACTACGCCCCGATGTCCCACGCCACCTGCTCCTTCGACCAGGTCATCGAGCCGGGTGACTCCTTCACCCTGCCGACGCCGCTGCGGGTCGCCCTCACCGCGCACGCGTACACCGAGCGGCTGGACATCAGCGTCGCCCCCGGCAACGGAGCCGCCGACCTCTCGGACGAGGACAACTACACCATCGCTGCCTTCGGCGCGGTGAACACGGCCGACTTCGCGGCACAGGGCGCCCGGGTCACGGGTGGCGCCGGGGAGACCGTCACCGCCGGACTCGGCTTCCGCAACGACGGACCGGCCTGGATCGGCAACCTCGGCTCCGGCGACCCGGTCGCGGCCGTCGACTTCACCGTCCCCGAGGGCGTCACCGTCACCTCGGCCCCCGCCGACTGCGCACCGCGCACCCTGAGCGGCGGCTACTACCCGCAGCGGACCGGCGCCCCGCGCTACAGCTGCGAGATGCCGTACTGGGCCCTGCCGGACACCACGCGCACCCTCCCGTTCCAGCTGCGCATCGACCGAGTGGTTCCCGACGCGACCGGCCGCGTCATGCTCACCACCGGCGGCTCCACCCCCGCGACCTTCCCGTTCGACCCCCAGCCGGCCAACAACACGGCCCAGCTCGTGGTGAACGCCACGGCCTGACCGGGCCCCGGCGTACGGGACGCGGTGCGCGGCCGGGAGAGCCGGCCGCGCACCGCGTCCTACGAAGTCGCCCGGATCGCCGGCTGAACCGGCTGAACCGAGGCCAGCGCGGTCACCTCGGCTCGTGCCGAGGCCAGCGAGCTCGCCGCCAACGGCCGGAAGGAGGCGAGGTGCGGGGCGAGGCCGGCCATGGTCATCTCGGCGCTGATGAAACGCATGTTGTCCGCTGCCACGCCCTGCCTGTTGAAGTACGCCCGCAGGTAGGGGATCTGGAAGTCACATGCCTCCTGTGGCGTTCCCGGGGCGTAGGCGCCGCCCCGCGTGCTGATCACCACCAGTTTCGTATCCCGCAGCGCGTTGTCCCCGGTGCCCGGTGCGGTGAACGCTCCGGGGAAGCTGACCCGGTCGATCCATGCCTTCAGCGCGGCGGATACCGAGTAGTTGTACATCGGGGCGCCGATCAGCACGGTGTCGGCCTCCAGCAGTTCGGTGATCAGCGGGCGGGTCAGCCCCCACTCCCGTTCCTCCGCCAGGCTCTCGACCAGGTCGCCCACCCCGGCCGGTGGGACGAGGCCGTCGCGCTCCACTCGTCGGCCGAGCGAACAATAGGCGGTATCCAGCGGCGGTACCGGATCGGCGGCCAGGTCCCGGTACCGATACCCGGCCGGACCGTGCACAGCCCGCCAGGTGCTCGCGAACAGCGCGGTCAGTCGTCTGCTGACCGACTCGTCGGAACGATTGGCACTGGAATCCAAGTGCAGCAAGGACATCACCGGTTCTCCTGTCACCTCAACTGCGTCGTGATCGTCAGGAGGGTGACGGAGCAGGACGGGGAAAGGTGACCAGTGGACGAGCGTGACGGACTGACCGAACGTTTCGAGGCGCAGCGCGGTCAGCTGCGGGCAGTCGCCTACCGGATGCTCGGCTCACTGGACGACGCCGATGACGCCGTGCAGGAGGCCTGGCTCCGCTTGGGCCGGGTCGATGCCGACGGTGTGGAGAACCTGGGCGGCTGGCTGCGGACCGTGGTGACCCGCATCTGCCTCGACGTATTGCGTTCTCGCAGGTCACGCCGGGAAGATCTGGCCGAACAGCAGGTGCTCGACCAAGCCTTCCGTGCTCAGGAGAGCCTCCCGGAAGACGAGGCGCTGCTGACCGAATCGGTGAGCCGTGCGCTGCTCGTGGTCCTGGACACGCTGGACCCCGTCGAACGGGTCGCGTTCGTGCTGCACGACATGTTCGCCGTGCCGTTCAAGGAGATCGCACCCATCGTGGGGCGCACGCCGGTCACCACGAAGAAGCTCGCCAGCCGCGCGCGCCACAAGCTGCGCGGCACTCCCGCCGTCCCGGCGGCCGAACTCGCCCGGCACCGCCAGGTCGTCTCGGCCTTTCTCACCGCCGCGCGTGCCGGTGACCTCACCGCGATCCTCGCGGTCCTGGCCCCCGACGTGGTGCGTCGCGCCGACCCCGCCGCGGTGCCGCCGGGCGGAGTCGCCGAGGTCCGTGGCGCGCGAGCCGTCGCGGAGGGGACCGCCGCCCTCGCGCACAGGTCGCGGTCGGCCGAACTGGCACTGGTCGATGGCGCCGTGGGAGTCATCGTGGCCCCACGCGGCCGATTGGCGTGCGTACTCGCCTTCGTCATCGTGGACGGAAGAATTGCCGAGTACGACGTGATCGCCGACCCCGCGCGCCTTCGGCGACTGGATCTCGCCGTCCTCGACTGACAGGGGAACGGCCGGCGTCAGGCGATCCGCGAGGACTCAGCCCCTGCGCGCCTGGCGCTTGGCGATCTTCCGTGCGTCCAGGGCCAGTTCGCGCAGCATGCCGCTGATCGGGTTGGTGAAGCCGGTGAAGTACAGGCCGGGGGCCTGCTTGGGGGTGCGGGCGCCGTGGACCACCGGGCGCCCCCGGGCGTCCAGTACGTCGAGGTGGCCGACCAGGCCCTCCAGCTCCCGGCGGTAGCCGGTCGCCGCGATCACCGCGTCCGGGGTGATCCGGTCGCCGTCGGCCAGCACCACCGTGTCCCCGTCGAACGACTCGACGGCCGCCACCGGCACCACCCGGCCGCGCTTCACCGCGTCGATCAGCCCCACGTCCTGCACCGGGATGGCGCCGTCCTTGACGCGCGAGTACAGGCCCGTGTCCGGGCGCGGCAGGCCCTGGGCGGCGAGGTCGGGCACGGAGATCCGGCACATCAGGGCCGCGGCCCGGTCGACCAGCCAGGCCGGCAGCCTGCGCACCAGGACGGCGGTCGACTGGGCGGGCCAGCCCGCGGTCGAACGGCGCACGATGTGCGGCACGGTGCGCACGGCGATCCGTACCCGGGACGCACCGCCCTCGATCAGGTCGACGGCGATCTCCGCGCCCGTGTTGCCGATACCGACGACCAGGACGTCCTTGCCCGCGTACGGGGCGGGGTTGCGGTACTCGGAGGCGTGGACCAGATCACCGGTGAAGGTGTCGAGGCCGGACCAGTCGGGGACGCGCGGGGTGTGGTTGAAGCCGGTGGCGACGACGACGGCGCGGCCGGTCAGCACCCGGCCGCCGGTCGCGGTCAGCTGCCAGCTCCCGCCGTCCGGGGCGCGGTCGATCCGGGACACCTCGACGCCCGTCACCACCTCCAGCTCATGGTGCTCGGCGTACTTGTCCAGATAGCGCACCACGTCGTCCCTGGACACCCAGCGGCCGAACCGGCGCGGCATCGCGAGCCCCGGCAGCGCCGACCGGCGCCGGGTCGTGTGGAGGTGCAGCCGGTCGTAGTGGCGGCGCCAGGACGCCCCCACGTTCCCGGACTTCTCCAGCACGACCGCCCGTACGCCCAGCTCGCGCAGGGCCGCGGCGGCGGCGAGACCGCCCGGACCGCCACCGATGACGTATACGGGCCGGTCCTCGGTGAGGTCGTTCCGGGCCGATACGGAGCCGCCGGAGGTGAGTGCGCTGTCGGGCATGGTTCGGAGCGTAATCGCGCACCCGGTTGATGGGTCTCGGTCAAGACCGGAATCGATTGCGAATTGATCACGCGCGTAAGCCTTTTGGTCACTCGCTCTCGCTTCTTGTTCGCTTTCCGGGCGCTCCTTGCGCGCCTCTTGCGCGAAGCGACCGCCATCGGGTGAACTGACGTACCGTCAGATTCAGTGAACGGGAGGCCCCATGCAGACGATCTGGTTCGGCGGAGCCGAGTGGCTCGCCGTTCTCCGGATAGGCCTCGGCCTGTGGTGGCTGGAGAGCTGGCGGCACAAGGACAAGAAGGGCTGGTTCGAGCGCGGTACGGGCATCGCCTGGGCCGCCGACGTCGCGGCCAAGCACCGCTGGGCGGCCGTACGCACCGGCTTCCGGCGGATCGTCGCCCCACGCCCCAAGGTCATGGCCTACGTCGTCGTGTATGCCGAACTCGCCCTGGGGCTGGGCCTGATCACCGGCTTCCTCACCCCCGTCGCGCTGGTCGCGGGGCTCCTTCTCAACCTTCTCTACCTGGTGCTGATGATCCACGACTGGGCCGAGCAGGGGCAGAACGCGATGATGGCGCTCATCGCGCTGGTCGCGCTGTTCGCGATGTCCTGGCAGACCTGGTCCCTCGACGAAGCGATCGGACTCTTCCTGTGACCGCGGCCGCCGTACGTTTCGACCTCCCCGAACCCGACGCCTTCAGCCGCCCGTACTGGGACGCCGCCGCCCGGGGGCAGTTGCTGCTGCGCCGCTGCCGCGCCTGCGGGCGCGCACACCACTACCCGCGCGAGTTCTGCCCGCACTGCTGGAGCGAGGATGTCGTCTGGGAGCCGGCGAGCGGGGACGCCACGCTCTACACCTGGTCCGTCGTCCATCGCAACGATCTGCCGCCGTTCGGCGCCCGCGTCCCGTACGTCGCCGCCGTGGTCGACCTGGCCGAGGGGCCGCGGATGATGACGCAGGTCGTGGGGTGCGAGGAGTCCGCGCTCGCCATCGGCATGGCGCTGCGGGTGGCCTTCCGGCAGGAGGAGGGGGAGGAGGCCGTCGCGGTCTTCCACCCCGGGGACTGCTGAGGGCGCTTCGCCGGATGAGCGAACGTGCGCCGGCTCCGCCGTGCGGGCCCGAGCACGGGGGCCTCCGGCCGTCCGGAGGACGCGGCATGGGTGCGGTCACCCGGCGGGGACTGGACACGCGTGCTCAGGACCCAGGACCCAGGATTCAGGACTCAAGGGCGCGCAGCTTGCGGCGCTCGCGGAAGTTCGGGTGGCGTACGACCACACCGCCCATGCCGCAGGAGCCCGTCAGCCGCAGGAGCGGGGCGCCCGGGGTCCGCTCGGCCGTGGTCCTGTCCCTCAGGCCGCCGAGTCCCTGGTCCAGGTCGTCGGTGTGCGTGGTCCAGCCCTCCGGGATCACGATCTTCACCCCGGCCATCTCGCCGCGCACGTCCAGCGCGATCTCGCGCAGTCGGCACTCGGCACGGGTGAAGTCGATCCGGACGCCGCCCATGCCGCCCTGGACGTGTATCACCGGGGGGACCTTCCAGACGCCCGAGCGCCTCACGCCGTGCATGCCGCCCTTGATGACCAGTGGCTCGCCGATGGCCACCTCGATGGGGACCAGGTCCTCGGTGAGGGGCGCCAGCTCGGCGTAGGTCTTGGCGGAGAGCGCCTGCCCGAGCCGGGTGTCCAGCTCGTCCAGGTCGATGCGGCCCTCGGCCGCCGCCTCACGCAACTGCTCGACCACCGCCTCGCGATCGGCATCCGAGGCGCGTATGCGGGCGGAACGGGCGGGCTCAGCAGTCATGGCAGCGATGATACGGGCGGGCACCGCGCCGGGACCCGGTCGGCGGACCTCCCCGCTGCACAGCCCCGATCACAGTCCCGGTCACAGCCCTGGCGCCCCCCACACCGGGAACCACCGGGCGAGGTCCTTCTCCATCCGCAGGTCGTCCCCGAGCACCGCCCTGACCTGCAACTCCAGCTGGTTGTCCCGCTTCTCGGCGCCGCCGGGCACAGGGGCGAACGGATAGAACGTGCCGCGCTTGTAGAGATAGACCAGGGCCAGCGGACGGTCCCGCTCGTCCCGGAAGCCGATCAGCGAGCAGAGCAGATGCGGCCCGAACCCGCCGTCCTGGAGCAGGGTGTTGACCGCGTGCAGGTCGTTGACCAGAGCGGCGGTGTCGTCGTCCGGGCGGCGGGAGAGCAGCCAGGTGTAGCCGTACGTGTCCTGGCTGAACTCCACCGGGATGCCGCCGCGTCCGGTGTCGGCGTCGAGCAGTTCGCGTACGTCCTGCTGGACGCGGGCGAAGGAGCCGCCCTCGACGCCCGCGAAGCAGACCGAGCCGAGACCGGTCGGTGTGAACCCCGCGCCCGCCTGGAGGGTGAGGGCGGCGGAGGGGACGGCGAAGAGCTGGTCGAGGTCGGGGCGGACCGGCTTGCTGCGGCCGAGGATGACGTCGAGAAGACCCATGGGCGTTCCTCCGGGCGGTTGCTTCGGTTTCGGGCGTACCTTCGGCGTCCGGTGCTGCTTCGGCCCCGGGTGCACCCGGGGCCTCGGGTGTTTCCGCGGGCGTACGTCACGGGCGGGCGAGGTCGGCGGAGATGCGGGCCAGCTGGTCGAGGCGCTGTTCGAGGGTCGGGTGGGAGGAGAGCAGCCGGCTCAGGCTCTCCTTGGAGGAGAACGCGGGGACGAAGTAGAAGGCGTTGTACGGCTCCGCCTTGCGCAGGTCCTCGGTCGGGATACGGGCCATCTGGCCGCTCACCTTGGTGAGGGCGGAGGCGAGCGCGGAGGGGCGGCCGGTGAGCAGGGCGGCGGTGCGGTCGGCGGAGAGCTCGCGGTAGCGGGAGAGCAGCCGGGTCAGCAGGAAGCTCAGGGCGTACACGACCGCGCTGACCAGCGGGATCAGCATGATCGCGATGCCGATGGGGTCATTGCTCCTGGTGTTGCGGGAGAGCCCGCCCCACAGCGCGACCCGGGTGATGATCCCGGCGAGCACACCGAGGAACGAGGCGATCGTCATGACGGCGACATCGCGGTGCGCGACGTGCGACATCTCGTGCGCGAGCACGCCCTCCAGCTCCCCGGGCTCCAGTCTGCGCAGCAGCCCCGTGGTGGCGCAGACCAGAGCGGTCTTCTCGCTGCGGCCGGTCGCGAAGGCATTCGGCACGTCGCTCTGGGCGATGGCCACACGCGGTTTCCGCATATCGGCAAGAGCGCAGATCCGGTCGACCGCCCCGTGCAGCTCCGGCGCCTCCTCGGGGGTGACCTCACGGGCTCCCATGCTGAACGCGGCGATGCGGTCGCTGAACCAGAACTGCGCGATGAACATGCCGCCGACGAGGATCAGGATGATCGGCCAGGCGCCGCGCAGCACGGCCAGCAGTACGCCGACCAGGACCACGTACAACAGGCCGATCAGGAACATCGTGCCGACCATGCGTGTGGTCAACCCGCCGTCCGGGGCGTAACGGGAACGGGTGCGGGAACGGGTTCGGCTCATCGTCGCCTCCAGTCGCCCTACTGCCTTCCATCTTGCCCCCTGCACAGGAAAAGCGGAGATGAGCGGAGCAGGGGAGAACACGTGGGCGCAGCGGGGAACACGGAAGGGGAGCGCGGGAGCAGAATGGGAGGAGAGATCGCGTCCGGCAGTCGGTACAAGGAACTCGGAACCAGTCGGTACAAGGAACTCGGAACCAGTCGGTACAAGGAGCGCGAACGGGTGGCCCGGGTGGCTCGAAATGCCCGATCGGTCCGGCGGACGGAAAATGGATCTCTCCGATGACATTTGGCCGAACTACACCTAGACCCATTAGGTGCCCGAGGCATCTAGTGGGCGGAGATCGGTAGGACTCCCCCATCTCTTGCGAGGTCCGCCATGGCAGACGCCGAAACCGTCTCCTTCCCGCAGAACCGCACCTGTCCTTACCACCCGCCGACCGAATACCGCAGTGAGCACCGGGGGCAGCAGCCCGTGTCCCCCGCCCGGCTCTTCGACGGCCGCACGGTGTGGCTGGTGACCGGGCACACCGAGGCACGTTCACTCCTGGTGGACCAGAGACTGTCGTCCGACCGGGAGAACCCCGCGTTCCCGTTCTTCGCCGAACGGCTGGCCGGAACCACCCTGCGGCGCGTCGAACTGCTCGGCGTGGACGATCCGGAGCACAACGTCCAGCGCCGGATGCTGATCCCGAGCTTCACGGTCAGGCGGACGGCCGCGCTCCGGCCGCGGATCCAGGAGACCGTGGACCGGCTGCTCGACACGATGGTCGAGCAGGGGCCGCCGGCCGATCTGGTCGACTCCTTCGCCCTGCCCGTGCCCTCCATGGTCATCTGCGCGCTGCTCGGGGTGCCCTACGACGACCACGAGTTCTTCGAGGCGCAGTCGCGCAAGCTGCTCCGCGGCCCGAAGTCCTCGGACGTCGAGGCGGCGCGGGACGCGCTCGACGAGTACTTCCGGGTACTGATCGAGCGGAAGCGGGCCACCCCCGGCGAAGGGCTGCTCGACGAGCTCATCGCCAACCAGCTGGAGTCCGGTGCCGTGGACCACGACGAGCTGGTGCGGCTGGCCCAGATCCTGCTCATCGCCGGGCACGAGA
The DNA here is from genome assembly GCF_900091725.1 of Streptomyces sp. DvalAA-43. Lineage (GTDB taxonomy): Bacteria > Actinomycetota > Actinomycetes > Streptomycetales > Streptomycetaceae > Streptomyces > Streptomyces pulveraceus. The sequence goes on from NZ_FMBW01000031.1 coordinate 340,438, forward strand.
CGACCGCGAACATGATCTCGCTCGGTACGTTCACGCTGCTCCAGCACCCCGATCAGCTGGCCCGGATGCGCGAGTCCGAGGGGCTGATGGCGTCGGCGGTCGAGGAGCTGCTCCGCTTCCTGTCCATCGCCGACGGAATTTCGCGGGTGGCCGTCGACGACATCGAGGTGGGCGGGGTGACCATCCGTGCGGGGGACGGCGTCATATTGACCACGTCGGTGATCAACCGGGACGGGAACGTGTATGCGCACCCGGACGATCTGGACCTCGGCCGGAACGCGCGCAATCACGTCGCTTTCGGGTTCGGAGTCCATCAGTGCCTGGGCCAGAACCTGGCTCGGGCCGAACTGGAGATCGCGCTGCCCGCGCTCTTCGATCGCCTTCCCGATCTGCGGCTGGCGGTACCCGCCGAGGAAATCCCGTTCAAGCCGGGTGACACCATCCAGGGCCTGCTCGAAATGCCCGTGACCTGGTGAGCGAAACCTGTTTGATCGAAGCAGAAACCTGTTTGATCGAAACAGGGTGAACGAAACAGGGTGATCGAAATGCGACCGGAAGGCTCTGCTGGGATGCGGATCAGTATCGACAAGGATCGGTGCATCGGTGCGGGCCAGTGCGCGCTCACCGCACCGAAGGTGTTCACGCAGGACGACGACGGGTTCAGCGCGCTGCTGCCCGACTACGAGGAGGCCCTCGACGGCGCCACGGTGAAGGAGGCCGTCCGCGTCTGCCCGGTGCAGGCGATCTCCCTCGACTGACGACCGGCCGCTCACCGTGCCCGTACGACCGGGGTCGTGCGGGCACGGTTGGGCGTGGGGCCCCGCGTCCTGGCCGGGCGGGCGGGCCCGCACGGACCCGCCCCACGCGGCCGGAGCGGTTCCCGGGGCCCTCATGGCCAGAGCAGTTCCCGGGTCCAGGCCGCGTCCTGCGCGCGGTAGCGCAGCCGTACGTGCCTGCGCCGTGCGTCGCCCTGGAAGAACTCGACCTCCCACGCCTCGACCACGTACCGGGTCCAGCTCGCGACCTCCGCGTCCGGCTCGGCGCGCGCCCGCTCCCAGGCGGCGTCGGCGGTGCGGGCCAGCTCCTCCGCCGAGCCCAGCACCTCGCTCTGCGATCCGGTCAGCGCCGATGCGAGCGCCCCGGTCGAGCGGGCGTGCAGATCGGCGCTGCTCTCGGCGGGCGTGCACGCGGTGACCGGACCCCGCACCCGCACCTGCCGGCCCTGCGCCGGCCAGTAGAAGCCGAGCGCCGCGTACGGCCGGGCGGCGAGCTGGTGGCCCTTGGCGCTGGTGCGATGGGTGGCGAAGTGCCAGCCGCGCTCGTCCGCGTCGTGCAGCATCAGCGTCCGCACATCGGGGTGCCCCTCGGCGTCCACCGTGGCCAGCGACATCGTGTGCGGCTCCGGCTGCCCGGCGGCCACCGCCTCGGCGAACCAGCGGTGGAAGAGGGGCAGCGGGGCCGGGGGCGCGGACGCCGGGTCGAAGCCGGGCAGCTCCACGTCCCAGACGCGCTGGGTGTGGAGCAGGTCCAGGAAGCTCTGGTGTGCGTCGGTCATGCCCCCATTGCAGCGCATGGCCGGTACGGGGCGGGCGCTGCCGTTCCCCACGCGTGACGCGGCCGCTTTCAACGGGCTGGAGGGGGCCCTGACCGTCGTCCCCGTGCGACCGCTCGGCCACGGCGGACCGGTGTGTCCGCTCGGCCACGGCGCACACCCCTCACCCCCGCCCCAGCACCACCGTCCCCGACGAACAGAACCAGCCGCCCGTCCCCGATGCCACCGCCAGCTCCGGGAGCCGGCCGCCCGCCCGGCGCACCTGGCGTTCGCCCGCCTCGCCGCGCAGTTGGCGTACCGCCTCCACCAGCAGGAACAGCCCGCGCATCCCGGGGTGGCAGGCGGACAGGCCGCCGCCGTCGGTGTTGACCGGCAGCTCGCCCGCCAGCCCGGTCCGGCCCTTCTCCACGAACGCGCCGCCCTCGCCCTTGGCGCAGAACCCCAGGTCCTCCAGCGTCACCAGCGTCATGTAGGTGAACGCGTCGTAGATCTCGGCGAGATCGATGTCCGCGGGCCGCACTCCGGCCCGCTCGAACGCCAGGCGGCCCGAGACCGCCGCGGGGGAGACCGTGAAGTCCTCCCACTCGGACATGGTGGAGTGCGAGACGTGCTCGCCGGTGCCCAGGATCCAGACGGGGTCCTTCGCCGTGTCCGGTACGTACTCCTCGGCGGCCAGCAGCACCGCGCAGCCGCCGTCGCTTCGGATGCAGCAGTGCAGCTTGGTGAACGGGTCCGCGATCATCGGCCCCGACAGCACCTCGTCCACCGTGACCGGCTCCCGGAACATCGCGTCCGGGTTGGCCGCCGCGTTGGCCCGCGCCTGTACCGCGACCTCGGCGAGCTGCTCCAGGGTCGTCCCGTACTCGTGCATGTGGCGGCGGGCCGCCATCGCGTACTTGGCGATCAGCGAGTGCCCGTACGGCACCTCGAACTGGAGCGGGCCCCGCGCCCCGAAGGAGAGGTTGGAGGTCCGGCGGCCCGCCTTGATGTCCGCGCGTGCCGTCGACCCGTACACCAGCAGTACGGCGTCGGCGTGCCCCGCCGCGATGGCGTCCGCCGCGTGGGCCGCCATCACCTCCCAGGTCGAGCCGCCGACCGCGGTGGAGTCCACCCAGGTGGGTTTCAGCCCCAGGTACTCGGCAACCTCGACCGGCGCGAGCGTGCCGAGCCCGGCGGAGGCGAACCCGTCGACGACGGACCGGTCCAGCCCCGAATCGGCCAGCGCCCGGCGGGCGGCCTGGGCGTGCAGGGCGTACGGCGTGGCCGTGTCCACGCGTCCGCAGTCGGCGAGGGATATGCCGACGACAGCGACCTTGCGGTGGGAAGAAGGCATGAATCTGACGGTACATCAGATAGTGGGGGTGCGGACCACCCGGTGGCCGGGATCTTCCGCTCCGCCGGATGGTCCCGTCCATCCCGCTCCGGTGCGCGACTCTGGGCATCTCGGGGATTGACCCCTAACATGACGCCCCGTCAGATCAGGGGCCTCCGGCCCCTCAGGGGAAGGAGTCCGACGATGGATGCCGCCTTCACCGCGGAACAGGACGAGATCCGCCGCACCGTGCGCGAGCTCCTGGCCGCGTCCCGCGCACCCGGCGACGACGGGAGCGACGGGCGGACCGCCGACGGGTACGACGCGGAGCTCTGGCGACGGCTCGCCCGGGACCCCGGGCTGCCGGGGCTCGCCCTCCCACCGGAGTACGGAGGCACCGGCCGCGGCCTGGCCGGGCTCGCCGTCGCCTGCGAGGAGACCGGCCGGGCCCGGCTGCCCTCGCCCCTGATCGCCACCGCCGTGCTCGCCGCACCCCTGATCGCCGCACTGGGCACGGACGAGCAGCGCACCGCCCTGCTGCCGCGCATCGCGGACGGCGGGCTGACCGCGGCCCTGGCCGTCCCCGGCGGCTCGCTCGCCACCGCCCTCGGCCTCACCGGCGACGACACCGGCGGCACCTGGGCGGGCGGCGGCCGGGCGGGCGGCATGCAGGCCAGGCCGGTCCCCGGCGCCAAGGGCTGGCGGCTGTACGGGGAGGCCGCCCAGGTCCTCGACGGGCACAGCGCCGGGCTCCTCCTGGTCGCGGCCCACGCCGGAGGCTTTCCGCGCAGCCGTACGCTCCTCTTCCTGGTCCGCCCCGACGCGGCGGCCGGAGTCGTCCGCACCCGCCGCACCCCGCTCGACGAGACCCGCCCGCTGGCCGGGATCGAACTCCGCGACACCGGGGCCGAACTCCTCGGCGCGGACGACACCGTGGACGTCACCGGCGCCCTCGCCTCGGCCGGACCGCGGGCCGCCGCGCTGCTGGCCGCGGAGGCGGTGGGGGCGGCGGCGGGTGCGCTGGAGCGGATGGCCGATCAGGTCGGGGAGCGGGAGCGGTCGTCCGGTTCCGCCGAGTGCGTGAAACACCGTCTCGCGGAGCTGTACGCACGGGTGCAGGAGGCCCGCTCCGCGGCGTACTACGCGGCCTGGAACCCGGCCGCAGCCGGGGGACTGGCCCTCGCCCAGGCCCTGGAGGCGCTCCGGGACACAGCCGCCGAGGCCGTCCGGCTGCCCGGCGGCCCCGGACCCGCCCGGGAGCAGGAGGCCCATCTGTCCTTCAGGCGCGCCGCGGCCGACGAACTGCTCTTCGGCCCCGCCCACCGGCTCCGCGACCACGCGGCGCGGCGGGCCGGGCTGTTCGGGGGAGCCCCCGATCCGGCGGCGCCGGGAACGGCCGAGCGGGTGGCGGTCTGATGGCGACCGGCGTCCGGCTGATCCAGAAGGTCTCTTCCACCAGGGCGTTCGCGAGGGTCGCCCCGCATGTCGTCCCCGCCATGGACCGTACGGTGCACCGGCTCACGCGCGGCAGGGTGCTGCTCAGCGCCCGGATGCTGCCGGGGCTGGTCCTGACGGTGCCGGGAGCGCGGAGCGGGCAGCTCAGGACCACTCCACTGGCCTGCATGCCCGAGAACGGGGAGCGGAACGGGGAGGGGGGCGGGAACGGTGCGGAGCGGAGCTGGATCCTCGTCGGCAGCAACTTCGGCCGCACGGGGCACCCTGCCTGGACCGCGAATCTGCTGGCCGGTCCCGACAAGGCGGTCGTCAACTGGCAGGGCCGGGACATTCCGGTGCACGCCACGCTGCTGGAGGGGGCCGAGCGGGACGAGGTGTGGCGGGCGGCGCTGAAGTTCTGGCCGCCGTACGCGGCGTACCAGGCGCGGATCGACCGGGAGATACGGCTGTTCAGGCTGCGCGGGCGGGACGGCTCCTGACCACGGTCCGGGTGCACCGACGGCGGACCACATGCGTGGCCCGCCGTCGGTGAGACAGGACCTGGGGCGCCCGGGACGGCCGCGCGACACCCGGTGGGAGAGCGGCCGTCGGCGCCGGCGCTACCGCGTCGGCTTCTTGCCCGTGATGCCCAGATGCACCAACAGGGCGAGGTTCGGCTTGAGTTCGGCCTGCTTCACGCCCCAGGTGGTGAAGCCCTTCTGGTGCGAGGCGACGGCGGCCAGCATCGCGACCAGCGAGCCCGCCATCGCGGCGGCGCTGACCTCCTTGTCGACCTTGCCCTTGGCCTGGAGATCCTTCACCGACTCGGTGAGGGAGTTGGTGACCGAGTTCAGGATCTTCATGCGGATCTTGTAGAACCGCTTGTCGCCCTCGGCCGCGCCGAGGTCGACCACGCGCAGGATCGCGTCGTGATGTCGCCAGAAGTCGAGGAATCCCTCGACGAGTTCTTCGGCCGTCTGCCGGCCGGCCTTGCCGACCCAGGAGCGGCCGGCGACCAGTTCGGTCAACCCGGCTCCCTCCTTGGCCATTTCCTCGGCGATTTCGAGGACGGCGCCCTCGACGTCGGGGAAGTACTGGTAGAAGGTCGCGGGTGAAGTCCCCGCCTTCCGGGCCACGTCGATGACTTTGACGTCCCGGTACGGTGAGGAGCTGAGCATCTCGCTGAGGCAGTCGAGCAGCTTCTGTCGCGTCGCCTGCCCGCGCCGACCGGCCACGCGGCCGTCGACGGTGCGCACTTGTCCTGTCATGCCGTCAGCTTACCGAGGGGTGATCGGAGCGCGATTCGGCCGACTGCAAATGGGGATCGCCGCAGACGGGGTGGGGGGAGTGGCCGGATTTCGCCGTATGCGCACCCGGAGCACACCACGGAGCGATAAGTCTTATCAACAGCCTGTGGATAACTTCCGTGGATAACTTTCCGTGATGCCATGAGCAGGGAACCCTTCCATGACCCTTCCGTAGACCTTCCGCGGCCCTTCCGTCCGGTTTTATCGAAAATGGGTTCCATGCGGGCCGGTCGGGGCGCGCCGCACGCGACCCGCGGTTACGTTTGCTGTGACGAGCGTCACTGCCACGACCCGTGCGCGACGCGGGATCACGGAAGGACCCGGGCCCATGGCCGCATTCGCGCGATCCGCGCCGTGCTGGGTGGATGTGCAGCTGCCCGACCTGGAAGCGGGCAAGCGCTTCTACGGCGAGCTGTTCGGCTGGACCTTCCGGGCGGGCGACGGACCGTACGCGGACGCCTTCAGCGGCGGGAAGCTCGTCGCCGCGCTCGCCGCCAAGCAGGACGGCCGGATGCCCACCGCCTGGGGGATCTACTTCGCCACCGACGACATCGTGGCGTCCACGGCCCGGATCAGGGAGGCGGGCGGCCAGGTGATCACCGAGCCCGTCCGGGCCGGCCGGGCCGGGGCGCTCGCCCAGGCGGCCGATCCCGGCGGAGCGGTCTTCGGGCTCTGGCAGGCCGGTGACCGCGAGGGCTTCCAGAAGCAGAACGAACCCGTCTCCTTCTGCTGGACCGAGGTCTACACCCGCCAGAAGGACCGGGTGGACGCCTTCTACGAGAAGGTCTTCGGCTTCCAGGGCACCGAGCTCGACGTCTCCGGCGCGGACGCCTCCGGAGCGGCCGGGCCCGGCACGGCCGAGTCCGGCGTCGACTTCCGCATGTGGTCCCCGGCGGGCACCGAGCCCGGACCGGAGACCGCGGTCGGCGGCCGCAGCGTCATCACCGACGCCTTCCCGGCGGAGATGCCCAGTTACTTCCTCAGCTACTTCGCCGTCCAGGACTGCAACAGCACGGCCGGGCACGCCGTGCGCCTCGGCGGCCGCATCTCCGCGCCGCCCTTCGACATCCCGCACGGGCGGATGGCGGTCCTCCAGGACGATCAGGGCGCCGTTTTCGGCGTACTTCAGCCCCCTGTGTCCGAGAAGGGGGCAGAGTGAGCTGTGACACCCCGATCCGCCCCCGGGTTCGCAACCAGGGCCTCAGCCAGGAAGAATCGGGGGTGCGCACCGCCGGGTGGTGCCCAGTGGTGAGACGCCGTACAGGGCGGGTTTTCGCGGGCTTCTGTTCCTGAGGCCCGTACGGGGAGGTGGCAGGCAAGTGGTGGAGCAGCTGACGCAGCACGACCCGAGGCGGATCGGCCCGTTCGAGGTGCTGGGACGGCTCGGTGCCGGCGGCATGGGGCTGGTCTATCTCGCCCGCTCGGCTTCGGGCCGACGCGTGGCGATCAAGACGGTCCGTACGGAGCTCGCCGAGGACCAGCTGTTCCGGGTCCGCTTCACACGCGAGGTGGAGGCCGCCCGCGCCGTCAGCGGTTTCTACACGGCCGCGGTGGTGGACGCCGACCCGCGCGCCGCCGTGCCGTGGCTGGCCACCGCCTATGTGCCGGCCCCCTCGCTGGAAGAGATAGTGAGTGAGTGCGGGCCCATGCCCGCCCAGGCGGTGCGCTGGCTGGCCGCCGGGATCGCCGAGGCCCTCCAGTCGATCCACGGCGCGGGGCTCGTCCACCGTGACATGAAGCCGTCGAACGTGCTCGTGGTCGAGGACGGCCCCCGGGTGATCGACTTCGGCATCGCGTCCGGGGTCTCCAACACCCGGCTGACCATGACGAACGTCGCCGTGGGCACGCCCGCGTACATGTCGCCCGAACAGGCCAGGGACTCGCGCAGCGTCACCGGCGCCAGCGATGTCTTCTCGCTCGGCTCCACGCTGGTCTTCGCCGCCACCGGCCACGCGCCGTTCCACGGCGCCAACCCGGTCGAGACCGTCTTCATGCTGCTGCGCGAGGGCCCGGACCTGGAGGGCCTGCCCGGCGAGCTGCGCCCGCTGATCGAGTCCTGCATGCAGATGGACGCCGGGCTGCGGCCCACCCCCGCCGACCTCCAGGCCCAGCTCGCCCCGCACCTCTTCGCCTCCGGCGGCGACGACAGCGGTACGGCCTCGGCATGGCTGCCGACCTCCGCCACCGCGATGATCGAGCAGCGCCGCGGCGGACGGAAGACCGCCGCACCCGTCCCTGTACCGCCGCCGCCCCCGCAGCCGCCGGTCCCCGGCCGGGACACCGCCTGGCGCAGCGGCGCCGACCTGCGCTCCCCGGCACCGGCCCCGGTCCCCGCCCCGGTCCCCGCGCCCGACGCGGGCGGTCCGGTGCGGCTGCCCGGCGCGAAGGTGCCGATCGGCCCCGGCCCGAGGGCCCAGGGCGTCCGGGCCCCGG
>NZ_FMBW01000070.1 GCF_900091725.1 Streptomyces sp. DvalAA-43
GCCTCCGCCACCTGGCCGGACCACCAGCCCATCCGGACGTCGACGGCCGGCAGAACCACCTGGTGGGGACGGCCGCCCTCGACATCACGGAACACCGTACGCAGCGCTTCATGGCGGACCAGAACGTCGTTCAGCGCCGCACGCAACGCCCCCTCGTCCAGCTCCCCCGACAGACGCAACGCCAACGGCATGTTGTACGTCGCCGAAGGACCCTCCAACTCGTACAGGAACCACAACCGCCGCTGAGCGAACGACAACGGCAACACCTCCGGACGCACCACAGGCACCAGCGGGGCCCGCTGCGGCGCGTCGGCATCCACGTGCGCCGCGAGACCGGCGGGTGTCGGGGCGTCGAAGACGGTACGTACCGCGATCTCCATGCCCAGCCGGTCCCGGATCCTGCTCACCAGCCGCATGACCAGCAGCGAGTGTCCCCCGAGCCTGAAGAAGTCGTCGTCGGCACCCACGGTGTCGAGCCCCAGGACGTCGGCGAATGCCGCGCAGAGTGCCCTCTCGCGCTCCGTACGCGGCTCCCGTCCCGACACCATTCGCGCGAAGTCGGGTTCGGGCAGCGCACGGCGGTCCAGCTTGCCGTTGGCGGTCAGCGGCAGTTCCGGCAGCGTCACGAACGCCGCCGGAACCATGTAGGCAGGCAGCGAGGTACCGAGGTGTACCCGGATCGCCTCCGTGTCCGGCATCGCTTCCGTGCCCGCCGGAGGCACCAGGTAGGCGGCCAGCCGGCCCTGACGCGCCACCACCACCGCAGCGCCGACGGACGGATGGCCCATCAACGCGTTCTCGATCTCGCCGAGTTCGATGCGGAAGCCACGGATCTTTACCTGGTCGTCCGACCGGCCGAGGAACTCCAGCACCCCTTCCGGGGTCCAGCGGGCGAGGTCTCCGGTGCGGTACATCCGGGAACCTGCGGCTCCGTACGGATCTGCGACGAACCGCTCGGCGGTCAGTCCGGGCCGGTCCAGATAGCCCAGCGCCAGCTGGGTGCCGGCCAGGTACAGCTCGCCCGCGACGCCCGGCGGGACCGGTCGCAGCGCCGCATCGAGCACGTACGTCCTGGTGTTCCAGACCGGACGACCGATCGGCACCACCCCGGTGTCCGTGAGGCAGGGCCAGGCGGTGACGTCGATCGATGCCTCGGTGGGGCCGTAGAGGTTGTGCAGCTCGGCTCCGAGGGTCGACCGGAAGCGCTCCGTCAGACCGGCGGACAGTGCCTCGCCGCTGCAGATCACCCGGCGCAGCGCGGTGCACTGCGCGGCGGTGGGCTCGGCGAGGAAGACATCCAGCATCGACGGGACGAAGTGCGCCGTGGTGATGCCTTGGGTCCTGATCAGTTCGGCCAGGTAGGCCGGGTCCTTGTGCCCTTGCGGGGCTGCCATGACCAGCGTTGCTCCGGTGATCAGCGGCCAGAAGAACTCCCACACCGACACGTCGAAGCTCGACGGGGTCTTCTGCAGTACGCGGTCGTCGGCCGCGAGCCGATAGGTGTCCTGCATCCAGAGCAGCCGGTTCACGACCCCGCGCTGCGGGATCACGACCCCCTTCGCCCGGCCCGTGGAACCCGAGGTGTAGATCACGTACGCGGGAAGCTCGGGCGACAGGGCCACGGACGGGCCGTGCTCCGTACCGTCTGCGGCGGCCGTGCCGGTCAGCGCGGCGATGGCGTCGAGGTCGTCGAGTACGAGGTCGGGCCGGGCGTCGGCCCGCATGAACGCGAGCCGTTCCGCCGGATAGTCCAGGTCCAGCGGGAGGTAGGCCGCGCCCGCCTTGTGCACGGCCAGCAGCGCCACGACCAGCTCGACCGAGCGCGGCAGCGCCACGGCGACCGTGCCGCCCGGCCGTACGCCTCGGTCGACGAGCAGCCGGGCCAGTCGGTTGGCGCGCGCGTCGAGCTGTGCGTACGTCAGTTCCGTGCCCCCGTCGATGAGCGCGAGGGCATCCGGGGTGCGTGCGGCCTGCGCCGCGAACAGCTCGGGCAGCGTGGTGTCGGGCACCTCGTGCACGGTGTCGTTCCACTCCGTGAGCACCTGGTGGCGCTCGTCGGTGGTGAGGATGTCGGCGTGGGTGATCGGCTGCTCGGGCCGGGTGGTCAGGGTCTCCAGGAGGTCGGTCCAGCGGGTGGTGAGCGTGCTGATGGTCTGCGGGTCGTAGAGATCGGTCGCGTACTCCACAACTCCTTCGATCCCGGCAAGTTGCCCGCGCTCGTCGCGCTGCTCGGTGAGGCTCAGCGTCAGGTCCATGCGGGAGACACCCGAATGCAGGCCCTTCGTCTGTACCCGGAGGCCGGGGAGCCGGAAGTCGGGCTGCTCATTGTTCTGGAGCGTCAGCATGACCTGGAACAACGGATGGTGCGCCGTGGAGCGCTGCGGATTCAGCTCCTCCACCAGGTGCTCGAACGGCACGTCCTGGTGCGCGAACGCCCCCAGGCTCGCTTCCCGCACCCGCGCGACCAACTCCGTGAACGACGGATCGCCCGACGTGTCCGTACGCAGCACGAGCGTGTTGATGAACACACCCACCAACTGATCGAGCGCCTCATCGGTACGACCCGCAATCGGACTGCCGATCGGTACGTCCGTACCCGCACCGAGGCGTGTCAGCAACGCGGCCAACGACGCCTGCAACACCATGTACACCGTCGCATCGCACTCACGCGCAATCCGGGCGATCCGCTCATGCAACCCGGCACCCACACCGAACCGCCGTACCTCACCCGCGTACGAAGCCACCACAGGCCGAGGCCGGTCACCAGGAACCGTCACCAGCTCCGGGAGCCCGGCAAGCTGCCTCCGCCAGTAGTCCACCTGCCGGCTCAGGGCGCTTCCCTCGTCCCCGGCCTCGCCCAGCAGCTCTCGCTGCCACAGCGTGTAATCGGCGTACTGCACCGGCAACGGCTCCAACGCACCCGAACGCCCCTCCAGACGGGCCGAGTACGCAGTCACCAGATCCCTCGCCAACGGCGCCAACGACCACCCGTCACCCGCGATGTGATGCAACAGAATCAACAGCACACACTCATCACGCGACACACGGAACAGACCCGCCCGCACCGGCAGTTCACGGGACAGATCGAAAGCATGGCGCGCGGCACGGGAGAGCTGCGTGTCGAGTTCCCGCGCGTCGATCTCGTGCACCGCCCAGTCGATCCGGGCATCGGCCGCCGCGCGGATGGTCTGCCGGGGTTCGCCGCCCGTCTCGGTGAAGTGGGTGCGCAAGGCCTCGTGGCGCGCCAGGACATCGTCCAGCGCGGCCCGCAGCACCTCGACGTCCAGCTCACCGGACAGGCGCAGCGCCAACGGCATGTTGTACGTCGCCGACGGGCCCTCCAGCCGGTGCAGGAACCAGAGTCGCTGCTGCGCGTACGACAGCGGCAACGCCTCCGGGCGGACCGCAGGCACCAGATCGGGGCGTGCCCACGCGTCCGGGTCCGGGCCCTCGTCGAGCCGCTTCGCCAGGCCGAGCACGGTGGGTGTCTCGAACAGGGCCCTCAGCGGCAGCTCGACCCCGAGTTCCGTGCGGATGCGGCTGATGAGCACGGTGGCGAGCAGCGAGTGGCCGCCCAGGTCGAAGAACCGGTCGTCCACGCCGACCCGCTCCAGGCTCAGCACATCGGCGAAGAGCGCGCACAGCTTCTTCTCCCGTTCCGTGCGCGGCTCCCGCCCGCCGACCTGGGCGGAGAAGTCGGGTGCGGGCAGCGCGCGGCGGTCCAGCTTGCCGTTGGGCGTCAGCGGCAGTGCGGCCAGCGGCACGACGGCCGAGGGCACCATGTACTCCGGCAGGCGCAGCCCCAGCGCGTTCCGCGCGTCGGAGAGGTCGACGCCCTCCTCCACCACGACGTAGCCGACGAGGCGCCGGTCGCCTTCCCGTACCTCGTGCACGACCGCGGCGGCCTGGGTCACGCCGGGGAGGTCGCGGAGTGCCGTCTCGACCTCGCCGGGCTCGATGCGGAATCCCCGTACCTTGACCTGGCTGTCGGCGCGGCCGACGAACTCGACCTGTCCGGCGTCGTTCCAGCGCGCCAGGTCGCCCGTGCGGTACATCCGTGACCCGGCGGGACCGAAGGGGTCCGCGACGAAGCGCTCCGCGCTCAGGCCGGGTCGGCCGCGGTAGCCGCGTGCCATGCCGGCACCGGCGACGTAGAGCTCGCCCGCGACGCCGGGCGGCGTCAGCCCGAGACGGTCGTCCAGGATGTAGACCCGCATGCCGCTGATGGGGCGGCCGATGGGAAGCGCCGTCGCCAGTGTGTCCTGCGGGACCATCGCGTGCAGGGTGGCGAAGGTGGTCGTCTCGCCGGGACCGTAGCCGTTGATGACGGTGGTGTCCGGGCAGGCGTCCAGCACGCGCCGGACCGCTGCGGGCGGCACCACCTCGCCGCCGGTGAAGACCTGCCTCATGTGGACGAAGGCTTCCGGGGACTCCTCGGCGATGACCTTGAACAGACCGGCCGTGATCCACATGGAGGTGATGCGATGTTTCACGATGAGGTCGCGCAGCGCGGCCGCGTCGAGCCGTCCGTCCGGTGCGATCACGACCCGGCCGCCGAGCAGCAGTGGCATCCACAGTTCGAGGGGCAACGAGTCCCAGGCGGTCGGCGAGTGGAGAAGCACCCGTTCCGGGTGCCGGCCGACCACCGGGTCGTCGGCCAGCGCCGTGATGTCGGCGTGGGTGAGGGCGATGCCCTTGGGCTTGCCCGTCGAACCCGAGGTGTAGATCACACAGGCCAACTGGTCCGGCAGGAAGGCACCTTCGACGCGGGCGGTCGCCTCTCCCGGCACGCCCGATTCACCCGGTGTGCCCGGGTCCTCGGCGGTGAGCTCCGCCCCGAGCAGCAGGACCTGCGACTCGGGCACGAACTCGGGTACGCGTGAGGAACTGTCGGCCAGCAGCACGGTGACGGCGTTGTCCGTCCACATCATCCGGATCTGGCTCTGCGGATACCGCTCGTCGAGCGAGACATAGGCGCCACCCGCCTTCATGACGGCCAGCACGGCCACCACGAAGCTCGCCGAGCGTGACAGGGCGAGCGCCACCACGTGTTCGGTGCCCACCCCGCGCCTCATGAGTTCCCGGGCCAGCCGGTCGGCACATGCGTCGAGCTGCGCGTAGGTGAGCGTGACATCGTCCGCGACCACCGCGACGGCGTCCGGGGCGTTCTCGACCTGCGTACGGAACGCCTCGGCCAGGGTCCGTTCGGTGCGGGGGCCGGCTGCCGACTGCCAGTCCGCCCGGAACTTCTCGTTCTCCTCGGTGGTGAGGATGTCGGCGTGGGTGATCGGCTGCTCGGGCCGGGTGGTCAGGGCCTCCAGGAAGCCGGTCCAGCGGGTGATGAGCGTGCTGATGGTCTGCGGGTCGTAGAGGTCGGTCGCGTACTCCGCGAACCCTTCGATCCCGGCAGGCCGTCCCTGTCCGTCGTGCTGCTCGGTCAGGCTCAGCGTCAGGTCCACCCGGGAGACGCCCGAATGCAGGCCCTCCTGGCGGACACGAAGACCCGGAAGATCGAAGTCGGGCTGTTCGTTGTTCTGGAGCGCCAGCATGACCTGGAACAGCGGGTGGTGCGCCGTGGAGCGCTGCGGGTTCAGCTCCTCCACCAGGTGCTCGAACGGTACGTCCTGGTGCGCGAACGCCCCCAGGCTCGCTTCCCGCACGCGTGCGACGAGTTCCGTGAACGACGGATCGCCCGACGTGTCCGTACGCAGGACGAGCGTGTTGATGAACACACCCACCAACTGATCGAGCGCCTCGTCGGTACGACCGGCGACCGGGCTGCCGATCGGTACGTCCGTACCGGCGCCGAGGCGTGTCAGCAACGCGGCCAACGACGCCTGCAACACCATGTACACCGTCGCATCGCACTCACGCGCAATCCGGGCGATCCCCTCATGCAACCCGGCATCCACACCGAACCGCCGTACCTCACCCGCGTACGAAGCCACCACAGGCCGAGGCCGGTCACCAGGAACCGTCACCAGCTCCGGGAGCCCGGCAAGCTGCCTCCGCCAGTAGTCCACCTGCCGGCTCAGGGCGCTTCCCTCGTCCCCGGCCTCGCCCAGCAGCTCTCGCTGCCACAGCGTGTAATCGGCGTACTGCACCGGCAACGGCTCCAACGCACCCGAACGCCCCTCCAGACGGGCCGAGTACGCAGTCACCAGATCCCGCGCCAACGGCGCCAACGACCACCCGTCACCCGCGATGTGATGCAACAGAATCAACAGCACACACTCATCACGCGACACACGGAACAGACTCGCCCGCACCGGAATCTCGGCGTTCAGATCGAACGCGTACCGCGCCGCCTCAGCCAGCGCGACCGGCAGCTCGGACCCGGCCACATCGACGACCGTCAACGGCACATCGACTTCACCCGCACCGAGAATCACCTGACGAGGAGTCCCCGCACGGTCCCCGAACAAGGTCCGCAGCGACTCATGGCGGACCAGAACGTCGTTCAGCGCCGCACGCAACGCCCCCTCGTCCAGCTCCCCCGACAGACGCAACGCCAACGGCATGTTGTACGTCGCCGAAGGACCCTCCAACTCGTACAGGAACCACAACCGCCGCTGAGCGAACGACAACGGCAACACCTCCGGACGCACCACAGGCACCAGGTCCGGACGGGACCGGGCACCGGTGGTTCCGGCCTGAGCGGTGTCGAGCCAGTCGGCCAACCCTGCCGGCGTCGGGAACTCGAAAAGGACCCGCAGCGGCATCTCCACGCCCAGCGCGGCACGTACCCGGCTGATGAGACGGGTGGCGAGCAGCGAGTGGCCGCCCAGGTCGAAGAACCCGTCGTCGACACCGGCTTCGGTCAGCCCCAGCACCTCGAAGAAGAGCGTGCAGAAGACCTCTTCGTGCGGGGTGCGGGGTGCGCGGCGGTTCACCGAGGTGTAGTCGGGTGCGGGCAGCGCCCGCCGGTCGAGCTTGCCGCTCGCGGTCAGCGGCATCTCCTCGATCGCCACGACGGCCGACGGCACCATGTACTCGGGGAGCCGTTCGCGCAGCGCGTCCCGGAGGCCCGCGAGGAGTTGTCCGGTGGTGCGGGTGCCCAGGGGGTTGTTGACCAGGGCCCGGAGCGACCTGCCGGTGTTCGCCGGGCGGTAGAGGTCCGTGTAGACCGTGCCGTCCGGTGTGGCGGCGTCGGCGGGCAGGAACACCGCTTCAAAGGCGTCGACGGCCCGCGACGACCAGGTCGTCAGTACCCGGTAGCCGTGGTCCTCGGCCCAGCCGGGCAGGGATTCGGGGTCCACGCCCGCGGGCCGGGGCTCGGCCGGGGAGGTGGAGCCGTGCTCCGTGTCCGGCCCTGACTCCCGCCCGGCGTCCGTACCGGACAGCTCCTGGCGGATGCGCTCCAGGGGCGCGCTCCGAGCCAGCGCCCGCGCGGCGGCGGCCTCCGCCGACAGACGGCTGTTGACCAGTCCGGTCACGCGTACCGGGCAGGAGTGCCCGGCCAGTGCGGCGGGCAGTGCTTCCAGGCTGTCGAGGTCCTGGCCCCAGACCAGTTCGGGCAGTGCGGCGAGGTCCACAGTCGATGCGGGCGACGGGGTCTTGTGCAGCACCACTTCATAGCGGTGCCGGGTCAGTTCGTTGTGGTGGGCACCGCGCTTGAGGCGGATGTCGACGGCGCCGACGGTGTCGTGGCCCCGCGCCCACACGGTGAAGAAGTCGGGCTCGATGACCAGCTCCTTCTCCACGACCATGGCGCGTTCGACGGCGGCCCGCATCCGGTCGGAGCCGGTGACCCGCTCCCCGTGGCCCTGCTCGGTGTCCATGTCACCGGCGTCGGCCCGTTCGGCGTGGATCGCGGTCTGGAAGGCGCGCAGCGAGGCGCGGTTGCGGACGTCGCCGACGACGATGCGGCCGCCGGGCGCCAGCAGGTCCAGCGCTCCGTCCAGGACCCGGGCGAAGTAGTCGGCGTCGGGGAAGTACTGGACGATCGAGTTGAGGATCACCGTGTCGAAGAAGCCGGTGGGCAGCCCCTCGGTCACGTCGGCCGAGCGGCAGTCCAATGTCACCCGGTCGCTCCAGCCGGCTGCTTCGACCTGGCTGGTCAGCCGCTCGATCGTCGGTGCGGAGAAGTCGGTCGCCCAGTACGACTCCACCTGGGGCACCAGCGGGCCGAGCAGCAGGCCGGAACCGACACCGATCTCCATGATCCGGCGCGGGGCGGCCTCCATGATCCGGGTGACGGCGGCGTCGCGCCAGTCGCGCATTTCGTCGAGCGGGATCGGCTCGTTGGTGTAGGAGCTGTTCCAGCCCGTGAAGTCCTGGCCCAGTCCGGGGCGTTCGGTGTCGGCACCGGCGTAGACGGAGTCGTAGATGTCCCGCCATTCGCCGACCTGTTCGGCGACGGCGCCCGTGTCCGTGGTGGGGCCGTCGCCGGAGTCCGGGGCGGCCGTCGTGCCGTCCGCCGTCGCGCCGTCCGCGTCGGGCACCACGTAGGCGACCAGGCGCTGATCGCCCGGGGTGTCCTCGCGGACGACGACGACGGCGCGCGCGACGCCCGGCCGTTCGCGCAGTGCGGCCTCGATCTCGCCCGGCTCGATCCGGAAGCCCCGGATCTTGACCTGCTGGTCGGCCCGGCCGGCGAAGTGGAGGCGGCCGTCGGCCGACCAGCGCGCCATGTCGCCGGTGCGGTACATCCGGGAGCCGGCGGGACCGTAGGGGTCGGCGGTGAAGCGTTCGGCGGTGAGGCCGGGCCGGTCGAGGTAGCCGCGGGCCAGGCCCGCGCCCGTCAGATAGAGCTCTCCCCGTACCCCCGGGGGGACCAGCCGGAGCCGCTCGTCCAGGACGTACACCCTGGCGCCGTCCACCGGTCCGCCGATCGGCGCTTCGCGGCCGGTGAGAGGTCCGCTCATGGCGGCGCACACGGTGGACTCGGTCGGCCCGTACGCGTTGACCATCAGCCGTCCGGCGGACCACTGCTCGACCAGGTCGGGCGGGCATGCCTCCGCTCCCACGATCAGGGTGGCGAAGTCCGTCAGCCGCTCGGCGGAGCCCGCGGGAAGCGTGGCCAGTACCGACGGCGGGACCAGGGCGTGCGTGACCCGCTGCTCGGCGAGGACCTGGGCCAGTTCCTCGCCGACGAGCCTGCTCCGGGAGCCGGTGATCAGTGCGGCACCGGAGGTGAAGGCCATGACCATTTCGAGTACGGCGGCGTCGAAGCTGGGCGACGAGAGCTGGAGCACCCGGGAGGCGTCGTCGACGCGGCACTCCCGGCGCAGGGTCGACGCCAGGCTCGCGATGCCCCGGTGCGGGACCACCACGCCCTTGGGGCGGCCGGTGGATCCGGAGGTGTAGATGACGTAGGCGGGGTGGTCCGGCCGCGGCGGGGCGGTCAGGTCCTGGCCGGACGGGCTGGTCGCCGGGCAGTCCCGCAGGGTCTCGCGGATGCCGGGGGCGTCCAGGGCTGCGACGTCGATCCCGCCGGTCTCCGGGAGGAGCCCCGCCAGCGCGGTGGTGGTGAGGATCAGCGCCGGACGGGCGTCGGTGAGCATGTGCGCCACCCGGTCGCCCGGGTAGTCGGGGTCGATCGGCAGGTATGCCGCACCGGCCTTGAGCACGCCGAGGACGGCGGCGGTCAGTTCGGCCGAGCGCTCGAACATGACGGCGACCGTCCGCTCGGGCCCGGCGCCTCGGCCGATCAGCCAGTGCGCGATGCGGTTGGCCCGCGCGTCGAGCTCCGTGTACGTCAGGTGTTCCCCGTCGGCGGCGAGTGCGAGAGCCTGGGGTGCCCGCGCCGTGTGTGCCTGGAAGGACTCCACCAGCGTGGGCCCGTCGTCCGGCGTCGAGGTGTCGGCCCAGCCTTCCGCGATCCCGGTGCGCTCCCCGGCGGTGAGGATGTCGCTGTCCCCGATGGGGCGTCCGGGGTCCGCCGCCATCACGGAGAGCATCCGGGTCCAGCGGGCGATCAGGGTCTCGATGGTCCCGGCGTCGAACAGTTCCGTCGCGTACTCGGCGTACGCGTCGATCCCGGCGGGTTCGCCGTCCGTGCCGTGGCTCTCGGTGAGGCTGAGGAACAGGTCGAAGCGCGAGGTTCCGGTTCCGGCCAGCTCCGGGCGCACCCGCAGGCCGGGCATGTCGAAGGTGGCCCGCTCATTGGTCTGGAGGGTCAACGCGACCTGGAAGAGCGGGTGATGGGCGCTGGAGCGCTGCGGGTTGAGTTCCTCCACCAGGTACTCGAACGGCACGTCCTGGTGGGCGTAGGCGGCCAGGCCGGTCTCGCGGACCCGGTCGATCAGCTCCGTGAAGGTCGGATCGCCGGAGGTGTCGGTGCGCAGCACCAGCATGTTGACGAAGAAGCCCACCAGGTCGTCCAGAGCCTCGTCCATGCGGCCGGCGACCCCGCTGCCGAGCGGGATGTCGGTGCCCGCTCCGAGGCGGGTCATCAGGGCGGCCATCGCCGCGTGCAGGACCATGAACACGGTGGCGTCGTGGGAGCGGGCCAGTTCGCTCAGCGCCCGGTGCAGTTCGGGGTCCAGCCTGAATCGGGTCACCTCGCCCTCGTACGAGGCCACAGCCGGCCTCGGGCGGTCGGTGGGGACCGTCACCTGGTCGGGAAGGTCGGCCAACTGGTCCCGCCAGTAAGCGACCTGTTGGCCGAACAGGCTGTCGGGGTCGGTGGCGGCGCCGAGCAGATCGCGCTGCCACAGCGTGTAGTCGGCGTACTGCACCGGCAGCGGGCGCCACTGCGGGTGCTCGCCCCGGCTCCGCTCGCGGTAGGCGGCGGCCAGGTCGCGGGCGAGGGGCACCACGGACCATCCGTCGCCCGCGATGTGGTGCAGCACGATCATGAGCACGTGCTCGCGGGGGCCGGTGCGCAGCAGCCGGGCCCGGACCGGGATCTCGGCGGACAGGTCGAACTCGTGGCGCGCGGCCTCGGCGAGCGCGGCCGTCAGGTCCTCCCGGGCGACATCGGTGGTCCGCAGTTCCAGGCGTATGCGGTCCGTCGCGAGGATGTCCTGGCAGGGCAGGCCGTCGTGTTCCGGGAAGACCGTGCGCAGCGACTCGTGCCGTGCCAGGACGTCATTGAGCGCGGTTTCCAGGGCGTCGTGGTCCAGGCCGCCGCTCATCCACAGCGCGAGCGGGACGTTGTACGTCGCCGAGGGGCCTTCCAGCTTGTGCAGGAACCACAGGCGTTGCTGGGCGAAGGAGAGCGGCAGGGTGTCCGGGCGGGGTACGGGGAGCAGCGCGGGGCGCCGCCCGCCGTCACCGCCTCCGTCTCCGAGCTGTTCGGCCAGGGCGGCCGCGTTCGGCATGTCGAACAGGGTGCTGACGGCCAGTTCCGTCCCCAGGACCGAGCGGATGCGGCTGACGAGCCGGGTGGCGAGCAGCGAGTGGCCGCCCAGGTCGAAGAACCCTTCGTTCCTGCCGACCCGTGCCAGGCCGAGCACCTCGGCGATCAGGGCGCACAGGATCTCCTCCCGTGCGGTGCGCGGCGCACCGGCCCCGCTCGGGGCGGCCTCCGGTGCGGGCGGTCCGGCGTGGCCGTCCGCCGGTACGGTCTCGACCGTCGGCAGCGGGAACGGCAGCCGGTCGGCCAGTTCGTCGAGCACCTGGGCGGCGGAGAACCCGTCCGCTTCGGGGACGACGTAGGCGACCGGCCGGTGGGTGCCGTGTTCGTCGGTCCGGTCCGCCACCACGGCGTGCCGTACGGCGGGGTGCTCGGTGAGCAGTGTGCGCAGCAGATCCAGTTCCTCGCGGCCGCGCGGCTGCCCGCCGGTCCCGGCGCCGGTGTCGGCCGCACCGGCCGCGATCCGGCGGGGTCGGCGCACCAGGCGCCGCAGCATCGCGGGCAGCGGTTGCGAGGCGGGGCGTGCGTGCAGTGCGGCGGTGTCGAGGCGTACGGGGGCGACGAGCGGGGGAACACCCTGCATCGACCGGTCGAAGAGTGCCAGTGCCTGTGCGTCGGAGAGCGTGGCGATCCCGGAACGCCGGATGCGTTCACGTGCGGCGTCGTCCAGTGCCGCGGTGATGCCGCTCGCGTTCTCCCAGAGTCCCCAGGCGAGGGAGGTGGCGGGCAGTCCGTGTGCGGTGCGGTGCTGGGCCAGGGCGTCCAGGAAGGTATTGGCGGCGGCGTAGTTGGCCTGGCCCGCGTTGCCGAGGAGCCCCGCGACCGACGAATACAGCACGAACGCCGACAGATCCAGACCACGCGTCAGCTCATGCAGATGCCACGCCGCATCGACCTTCGGCCGCAGCACCGCCGCCAGCCGCTCCGGCGTCAACGCCTCCAGCGTGGTGTCATCCGTGACACCCGCGGTATGAACCACCGCGGTCAGCGGATGCTCCACAGGCACCGAAGCGAGCAACGCGCCGAGCGCGGCACGGTCCGCCGTGTCGCACGCCGCGATCGTCACCTCCGCACCCAGCCCCACGAGCTCCTTCCGCAAACCCTCAGCACCCTCCGCACCCGGCCCACGACGACTCGCCAACAACAACCGGCTGACCCCGTACCGCACCACCAGATGACGCGCCACCAACGAACCCAACGTCCCCGTACCCCCCGTGACCAGCACCGTGCCCCCGGGGTTCAGCACCGTTGCGGTACCGATGGTCCCCGGGCCCGGCCGTCCCAGCCGGGGCACCACGACGCGGCCGTCGCGCAGGGCGAGTTGGGGCTCGTCGCGGCTGAGGCCCCTGGCCAGGGCGGTGCGGACGTCCTCGGCGGTGGTGCCGGTGTCCGTACCGATGTCGAGAAGGGTGAAGCGGCCCGGGTGTTCCGACTGCGCGGACCGCAGGAGGCCCCAGAGAGTGGAAGCGGCGAGGTCCGCCACGTCCTCGTCCGCGCTGGCCGCCACGGCACCCCGGGTCACGAACACGAGGCGCGCCGTGAAGAAACGATCCTGCGCAAGCCATTCCTGTACGAGGGTCATCGCGCGCGCGGCGGCGGAGTGGGCGGTGGACACGACCGCGCGGCCGCCGTCGGTGTCGGCCGGGGAGGAGCCGGTGCCGTACGAAGGCGCCACGAGCACGACGTCCGGGACACCGGCGCCCGCGGCGACGGCACGCGTCAGAGCGGCCAGGTCGGAGTGGACGACCGCGCCAGGAAGGTCCGGCTCCGCTCCTCCGAGGACCGCCCAGTGCCCGTCGTCGGCGGCGGGCCGTGTGCCGTCGGTCCCGCCGAGTGCCGGCCAGTCGAGGACGAGCGGTCCGTCCGGCTGCTCGGCGGCGCCGGACCCGGCGCGGTCGGCGGCGAGCGGGCGCAGGGCCACTTCCTCGACGCGCAGGACCGGCAGACCGGCCGCGTCGGTGACCAGTACCTCGAAGCTTCCCCCGGCGGCGGGAGTGATCCGTACCCGCGCGGCGGTGGCCCCGGTCGCGTACAGCTCCACACCGGTGAGGGCGGAGACCTGATGGACCACGGGCAGGGCGTCGCGTGCCGTCAGGTGCAGGGCGGCGTCCAGGAGTGCCGGGTGGATGCCGTAGCCGGTGGTGTCGAGTCCGTCGGGGAGGCGGATGTCGGCGTAGAGGTCCGCACCGTCGCGCCAGGCCGCGAAGAGCCCCTGGAAGGCCGGTCCGTACGCGTAACCGGCCGCCGTCAGATCGGCGTAGAGCGTTCCGACGTCGACGGGGGCCGCGTCGCGCGGCAGCCGGACGGGCAGCTCGGGCGCCGTCCCGTCGGCGAGGGACAGTACGCCCCGGGCATGACGCACCCAGGCGCCCTCGTCCTTGGCCGGGCGCGCGTACGCGCTCACCGACCAGCGGTCGCCCGCGAGCGCCTCGACCGTCACCTGAAGATCGACCGCGGCATCGGGAGCGAGGAACAGCGGTGCGTCGAGGGCGAGTTCATCGATCCGGTCGGCACCGACCCGGTCGCCCACGGAGGTGACCAGATCGATGAAGGCGCCCGCGGGCAGCGCTACGGTGCCCCCGACCGTGTGATCGGCCAGCCAGGGATGTGTACGCAGCGAGATCCGGCCGGTCAGCGACCGCTCCCGCCCGTCCGGATGCTGGAGCTCGGCCCTCAGCAACGGGTGGGCGGCGGCGCCGAGCCCGAGGCCGGTCACCTCACCGCTCACGGTGCTCGCGGATGCGCGCAGCCAGTACGAGGTGTGCTGGAAGGCGTACGTGGGCAGCTCGACGCGGCGGCCGTCCGGCAGCCACGACGACCAGTCCACCGGAACGCCCTGGGCGTGGAGGCGGGCCGCGTGGTCCAGGAGCTGCTGCTCGGAGCCGTGGTCGCGGCGCAGCGAGCCCACCGTCACGGTGGCCGCGTCCTGTGTCGCCAGGGTCTCCTCGATGCCCGCGGTCAGCACCGGATGCGGGCTGGACTCGACGAAGACGCCGTGTCCGTCGGCGGCCGCGGCAAGGACCGCCCGCTCGAACTCCACCGCACTACGGAGGTTCCGGTACCAGTACCCGCCGTCGAGACGGGACGGGTCGATCCGCTCGCCGGTCACGCTGGAGTAGAAGGCGATGTCGCAGTCGGCCGGGGCGATGCCGGCCAGCTCCGACGCCAGCCGTTCGCGCAGCGGTTCCACGCTCGCGGAGTGCGAGGCGTAGTCCACGGCGATCCTGCGTGCCGCGATCTCGTCGGCGTGGCAGCGGGCCACCAGGTCGTCCACCGCGTCCGGGGTGCCCGACACCACCGTGGAGGACGGGCCGTTGACCGCCGCGATCTCGACCCCGCCGGAGCTGCCCGCGAGCCTCGCACGCACCTCACCGGCCGGTGCGGCGATCGAGGCCATGGCACCCGTGCCCGCCAGACCGGCGAGCGCCAGGCTCCGCAGCGCCACGATCTTCGCGGAGTCCTCAAGGGTGAGGGCACCGGCCACGCAGGCCGCGGCGATCTCGCCCTGGGAGTGCCCGATCACCGCGTCCGGGCGTACGCCCCTGGACTGCCACACCGCGGCCAGACCGATCATCACGGCCCACAGCACCGGCTGGACGACGTCCACCCGGTCCAGGGAGGCCGCGCCCGGCGTGCCGTTCAGAACGTCCTGGAGCGACCAGGTGACGTGCGGTGCGAGCGCCTTCGCGCACTCCTCGACACGAGCCGCGAACACCGGCGAGGAGATCAGCAACTCCTGTGCCATGGCGGGCCATTGGGAGCCCTGACCGGGGAAGACGAAGACCGTCCTGGGCTGTCCTGAGAGCGGCTCGGCTGCCGTGGTGAAGACGTTCGGGTGGGGTGTGTGCTGAGTGAGTGCGTGGAGTGCGGTGTGATGGTCGTGGGTGGTGATGACGGCCCGGTGGGCGAAGCGGGTGCGGGCGGTCGCGAGGGTGTGCGCGATGTCGGCGGGACGGAGTCCGGGGTGGGCTTCGAGGTGGGCGGCGAGCCGGGCCGCCTGGTCCTGAAGCGCCTGCGCAGTCTTCCCGGACAGAATCCACGGAACGGGACGCCCGGTCACTTCCGGCTGGTCGGCTCCTTCGGTCTCCGGGACGGCTTGTTCGAGGATGAGGTGGGCATTGGTACCACTCACCCCGAACGAGGAGATCCCGGCCCTGCGGGGCCGGTCGTGCTCCGGCCACGGAA
>NZ_FMBW01000084.1 GCF_900091725.1 Streptomyces sp. DvalAA-43
GGGACCACCCGGCGGGAGAAGACGCCCCGGCCGGGCTTCTTGGACCAACCCCGCACGCGCGGGGACCACATGACCTCCAGCTGAAGCATGTACCTGGAGACGGGACCAACCCCGCACGCGCGGGGACCACTGAAGGCGGTCGTGCCATTCACCGGCCTGGCGGGGACCAACCCCGCACGCGCGGGGACCACTACAACCGGGCCGTTCAGCTCGCCGTCCAGTCGGGACCAACCCCGCACGCGCGGGGACCACCTGGCGGCGTCGTCCTTGATGTCGACGGCGGCGGGACCAACCCCGCACGCGCGGGGACCACGAGGACGGCCCGGTCAGCGCCTCCACCTCGTGGGGACCAACCCCGCACGCGCGGGGACCACAGGGTCTCGGCGAGGTAGCCGGGCTTGGACTCGGGACCAACCCCGCACGCGCGGGGACCACAGGAACTGACCTGGGGGTTTATGCGGGCAGGAGGCTGTTTTTACTTACTTCCTTCGATACCGGCAAAGCCACCCTTTTCCCTCATTCCGGATGAACGAAGACGGTCGTCCCGCTCCGCCGCCCCCGTCATCGCTCCGCTCCGCGCTACTTGCTGCCGAATCTTCTCCGCTTCGCTGCCTTGCTCCAGCCCTGGCGAGGAACGTCGGGCGATTTCCGCGCGGCGCGTGGCGCACCCGGGTTCGGGCGGTGGATCAGGGTGAGGCCCTCGTGGTCGGTCGGGTGCCAGGCGTGGTCGTGGGTCTCGAAGGTGTAGCCCTGTTCGTTGTTCGTCTGGTAGGCGAGCAACGCCCGGCCCTGGCCCGCGTATTGGCGGACCTCGTTCCACAGGACCTCGCGGATGCGGGCCGAGGGTGCGCCCAGGAAGACCCCGGGCGAGATCTCCAGCAGCCAGCGCGTGAGGAACCCCCGCAGGCCGACGGGGCAGTTGGTGAGGACGATGACGGTCACCAGATGATCTCGTCCCCGTAGTTGCGACCGCTCTCCACATGACGGTCGCCGTCGGACTGGAGGGTGACCCGGTCCTGTGGCGTGCCGTCCGCCTCCGTGGTGTCGCGGGTGCCGTCGTAGCCGAGCAGGTTCTTGATGTCCCGGACGCAGCGGTCGAGCAGGCCGGTGCGGTTGATGTGGTCCCGGAGCATGCGACGGGTCCGCGTCGCCACGTCCTCCTCGCCCTCGGCCGCCGCGTCGAACGCGACGGGGATCGCGATCTCCGTCCGGTAGAAGTCGGCCACGTCCATGACGAACGAGCGCTCGTGCCCGGAGTGCACGAACCCCAGACCCGGGGAACAGCCGAGGGCCGCGACCACCGAGTGGGAGACCCCGTACATGCACTGGGCGGCGGCCGTGATCGCCTGGTTGGGCGCGTCTCCGGCCGAGAAGTCGTCGCGGTTGTACTTACGCCCGTGCCAGGGCACGCCCGTGCGTATCGACTCCCGCTTGTAGCAGTCCCTCAGGCGGCTGCCCTCCATCCCGAGGAGATCCTGCCGGGTACGGCCCGCGGTGTCCTCGCCGGGAAAGCGCAGGCGGTACATGGCGCGGGCCACGTCCAGCCGGGTGCGCCGGTTCGCCCAGGCGGTGGCCTGCGCCTCGATCAGGCCCGAGGAACGCGTCAGCGCCCGCCCACCCGCGTAGTACCTCACACCGTGCTCGCCCACCCAGGCCACACCGGCTCCGGACTCGCCGAGAAGGGCCATCGCCTGGTGGGTGACGCGGGTGCCCGGACCGAGCAGCAGCGTGCCGATGGTCGCGGACGGGATGTGCGTGATGCCGTCCGCGTCCTCCGCCGTGATGGCGTTGGAGTCCCGGTGCACGGTGCAGCGCTCCAGGTAGACGAAGGAGAGACGGTCCCCGACCCGGGTGAGTTCGCGTGGTGAGGAGGCACCCCTGCGGCCGACCGTGCTCATGCCGTCTCCCGTACCACCGGGGCCAGGGTCATCAGGCCGCAGCCGTACGCCTTCGCCTTGCCCAGGCCGTGGGTGAGCGTGCGGCGGAAGAGGTCCGGTTCCGTGACGCGCAGGCGGCCGTCGAAGGTGACCCTGGTGATCTGTACGTCGTTCCCGCCGGTCTTCGCCGGGGGACGGCGGAACCTCATCGGGACCTGGTCGCGGACGAGCAGTTCGTACTCGTCGCCCTCGGGCAGCAGCCTGTGTTCCACCGGCTTCTCGACGATCTCGAAACCGGCCTGCTTCTGCCGCTTCAGCAGCCACTCCATCTGGTGACGCGGCGTCCTGTGCGCGGCCCGCTTGGTCCGCTCGCCCTCCTTGACGTACTCGTGGCGGATGTTGTGCACGGGGTTGGCGGTGAGCCTGAACTCCCAGGTGTCGCCCGGATGGAGAGCGGCGAGGAAGTCCTCGTACGCGAATGTCGTCCACCCCGGCTCGTCCGAGGCCGGCCAGCCCGCCTGCTCGACCAGGCCGGTCAGGTCGGGGCGGGTGGGGCTGACGATGTACAGGAGCGTCTCGGAGGTCGCGTTGCGGTCCACGCGCCACAGCACCCGGGGGGCGCTTCCCTCCCTGGACGGTGGCGTGGGGAAGGACATGTTCACCGCTCCGTGCATGCGGTGCGGCGAACCAAGCAGCTGCCGGGCATCGGAGCGGCCGGTGTTCACACGGAATCGGGTGAGGTACATCAGGCGGTCCTCGGTGTGACAGATGTGACGGGTGTGAGCAGGGTGGTGGGCTCGTGGGGCGGGAGCGACGGCTGTGGCGACCCCGCCGTGCCGGGCGCGGGGACCTGGAGCGTGCGGATCCCGCGCAGCCCGTACCGCCGGTGCCGCGGGTCGAAGCTCATCGGGAGGTCGCGCAGCGTGAGGTCCGGCCGGATCTCCGGCGGGCTGTCCAGGAGCAGGTCCAGCTGCGCCGCGCCGGACGCCGCCCGGCGCCGCCGGACCCGTGCGGACACCTCCCACTCCGCCTCGCGCAGGGCCTGCTCCAGGCCCTTGTCCAGCGGTTCCCCGATCGTGATCGGCTCCGAGGGCGGGCAGGAGCGGCGCCCCAGGTACGGCAGGAAGACAGGCTCCAGCAGCGCCTCGTACAGCCGCTGCACGAGTGCCGCCTCGCCGCTCACCCCCGCCACGAACACGGCGTCGGCCAGATAGAAGCGCTCCGACAGCGGCATCGCCTTGAGCGTGTCGCTGTGGTGCGCCGTCTGGAAGTCCCGCAGCCGGGTGCCGGGCTGGTCGATACGGACACCGAACTCCAGCGCCGCCAGATCGGAGAGGTCGGCATCGCGCCGTCGCCCCTGGGCCGCGGCGAGGAGGCCGAGGACTCCGCTCTTCGTCGGTGCGTTCTCGGTGGTGCGGCGCACGAAGCGGGCCGCGGACCCCCAGGACTGCAGGGGACCCGCGAGCCGCATCAGCAGCACGCTCATGCCCCGGACCCCGGAGCCGTGACACCCGGAGCCGCCCCGTCCCGACCGGCGGTAGCCGTCTCCGGCGCCAGCCGGGCGACCACGGTGTCCCCCACGGAGGTCAGCAGCTCGGGCAGGTTCACCTCGGTGCCCAGCCCGTCGAGCGCGCTCGTCTCGTCGCCCACCCTCAGCACCCAGCTGTGCCTGCTGCCCTGCTCGCTTCCGGCGAGTCCGTACCGGGCTTCCAGCTCCGGTACGAACGTGGCGAGCTGATCACACGCGTCCCGGAGGAACCCGCCGTTCCTCCCCGGCGGGACCGGCTGTTCAAAGGCTCCGACGTAGCTGATCGGCCGCCGGGAACGGACCTTGACGATCACGACGGACGGCAGCGTCTGGTTGCCGAAGGTGTTGATCTTCCCGGTCGGGAGCGAGGTGATGAAGCCTTCGAGGAACGCGGTGACCGCGCGCCGGGTGGGTTCCGCCGGCTGCTTCTCGTCGTCCCCGCCGGAGCCCAGGTTCTCCTGGAGGCGGTTCACGTCGACCGCCGCGTACCGGTAGAGGGTCGCGGAGTTGAACTCGACGGTGCCGATCATCCCGGCGCCCGGCTCGGCGGCCGTGTTCCTGTCGTCGACCGCCGTGTAGTAGTCCGACTCGACCTCCACCGGGTGCACGCTCAGCGCATGGGCGACCTGTACGGCCGCGTCCACGTTCAGATCGGCGGAGTCCGCGACCATGCGCCCGAACAGCGCGATGTCCACGGAGTGTCCGGTATCGACGGCCTGCTTGGCCCGGTCCCTGTTCGTCTTGACCTTCAGGAAGTCCTTGAGCGCCTTGACGTCACCGCCCTTGCCGCCCTCGACCGCCAGCGCGGCGAGCGCGCCGAACTGCCGGTCGCTCAGGAACATGAGGTACCCGGACTCCCCGGCAAGCTCCTCGGAGTCGGCGTCGGCGTCCTTGCTCTTGCGCTTGGGCACGGAGAGCTTCGAGCCCGTCGCCGTGGAGATCGTCTCGGCTGCCAACTCCAGGGCGGCGGCGCGCGTCAGCGACGGATCGAGCACCTGGACGCGCCCCGCGAGCTCCTCGGCGACCTTCTTGGTACGGACGCCCAGCTCCGACGTGTCGAGCAGTTCGTCGAACGCCTTGCGCGTGGCCCGCTTCCACGCCTGGCTGGACACCCGGGAACGCCGCACACCGCCGTACATCGCCGACTTCGGCGCCCCCGTGTCGTCCCGGTTCAGATTGCTCGGAGGGACGGTCTGGAGGATGTGGATGTCAAGAATCGTCCTGGTCACGTGCTTTCAAATCCTCTGTTCGGTAGGGCGGTGCGTGGGGCGGAAGTCAGTTCGTCGAGGTGGGGGAGGTGGCGTAAGGCGGCTGCGGGCTGTGGCCTCACTCCCCGGCCGCGTATCCGCCGTACGTGCCGTCCTCGTCCGCATCCAACGTCGGGTCGATCGCGTCGCCCTTCTCGGCGTCCGGGGTCTTCCCCTTCCCGGTACGAGGAGCGGACGCGGCCAGGTGGAACTCGCGCCCCCACTCGCGTTGCACGCCGGCGCGCGTGCTCCGGTCCTGCCATCGGTAGAGCTGACCGGCCAGGCGCGCGTAGTCGAGGGGCAGGGGCTCGGGCACGGTGCGCAGGAGCATGACGATCTCCCTGAGCCGCACGGCGACGGACGGGAACGACTCGGCCGTACCGACACGGACCAGACGCTTGCGCAGCGGGGACTCCTCCTCGTCCGCGCCCTCCGTCTTCTTCAACCGGATCAGCGCACGGACCGCACCACCGAGGTCCTTCCCCCTGACGTGGGTGTTCTGGCCAGGACGGGACTGCTGGTGCAGCGCCCACAGCGTCGAGGCGAGGAAGACCGCCTCCTCGGCGTCCTCCCGGCGGCCGGAGCCCGAGGCCGACTTCGGCATCAGTTCGGCAAGCTTCTCCAGGGCGTCGATTCCCCACAGCTCCGGGATCTCGTGTGCCCGCCTGCCCGCGCCGCGCCGCAGCTGGGCCATCTCCGCCACGGCCGCCGGATCGTCCTTGAAGTACCGGAACTGGAGCTGTGCGACATACGTGTGCGTCGCCTGCTCTACCAGCTCACGAACGGATCGTTCGTCCGTGCCGTCGACGCGACCGGCTGTCTTCGAGATGGTGCTCATACGGTTCCTTCCGGTCCTTCCGGGCTGTTGTCGTCGGGGCGGTGGCCGTCGACGGGAGGGGCGGAGGGCGGCTTCGGCAGCACCTTGTTGATCCGGGTCCGGAACCAAAGGTCCGCCCGTGAACTGTCGACCCAGCGCTTGCCGACCCCGGGCAGCTCCACCACCCGCCCCTCCGCCGCCGCCCGGCCCGCGCCGTCGAGCAGCTCGCGGCCGAGGGCGAGAACGATCCGGCGGACGTCGGCCTGCCACGCGGCGCGCGCGGTGACCGGGTCCGCGCTCTCCCCGAGGCTCACCACCCAGTGCCGGTACGGCCCGTCGAGCGCCCCGAACCCCCGATCACGTGCGGTGTCCGTGGCCGGGCCGGGCGGCGCCCCCGTCGCACGGGCGAGATTTCCCGCCAGGTGTCCCAGCGCGGCCACCGCCTTCTCCGCGTCCGCGACCGCGTCCACCGCCGCCGCACCGTACAGCGGACGGTGCTCGTGGAGCAGCACGACCGGCAGGGTGAGCCCGTCGTCCACCATCTCGTCCACCACGGACTGCTGCGTCCCGTACACCGCACCGACGAGCCGCGTCCGGAACAGCGACTTCTCCGGCAGGACGCCCTCGTTCGGATCGGAGAGCATGGCCAGCCACTGCACCACCCCGGACGGCTTGCTCTCATCCGTGCCCCGGCCCGCTGCCCCGCTGTCCGACTCCTGTGGGTACAGCAGGCCCGCCAGACCGCGCCAGGCGGCTCGGGCCGGATCGTGCTGACGCGGCAGGTAGACCAGCGGACGGCCCAGCTTCTTCTCCTGCGCCCGGCTGCGCCGCCACCCGGTCATGGGCTCCTCCTTCCACCGGTTGACGGGAGCGAGCGGGTCGCCGTAGCCGAGCACGACCCCCGTGACGTCATCGCCTTCGGTGTGCAGGAGCAGTCGCCGTGACTGCCAGGTGTAGAGGTCGCGCGGACCGGCGGGCCGGGGGACGGACGGGTCGTCCTCCAGCACTCCGGGGCCGGGCGGATGCTCGCGGCGCCAGACCGGCAGGTCCGCGGCCGGGTCCGCCATGAACCCCACGATGTCCTCCCCGGTCGGGACCAGGTTCAGCAGCAGCGTCTCGCGCAGCGTGTGCCCCTCGGCATGGACGCCACCGAGCCCGCCCACCCACCCGACGCCCTGCGGGTAGACCTTCCCGCCCTTGGCCCGGTCGTCGCCCTCCATTCCGGACTTGATGCCGGAGGAGTCGTAGGCGTGGGTGTGTACCAGCCACCGGGCCGCCTCGGCGAGGCTCAGCCGGTCGACGCCCGGCCGGCGCATCGAGAAGAACGCCTCCCCGTTCGGTACGTCGGCGACGATCCGGTTCAGCGAGGCGACCTCGTGCTTCGCCGTGTGCAATCCGGCGACCTGGAAGAACGGACGCTCGGGGTGGAGCAGGTCGAAGCGCCCGCGGTGACGGTCGAGGTAGTCCGCGACGACGGCGAAGGACTTCTCGTCGCGCCACAGCTCCTCCCAGTCCTCCAACTCCTCGACGGACCCGGACTTCCCGTCGTCCGCCTCGTCGAACGCGTCGTACAGGATCGCGAGCAGCAGCCGCAGCAGGGCGAACTCCTGGGTGGGCAGATCGCCCACCAGCCGCCGCAGCGTGTGGGCCTGCGCGAAGACATCCGTCAGTGACAGCTCGTCCGTCGTGCCGTCGTCGCGCTGTACGGGCAGCCAGGGCCGGGAGACCAGGTCGAAGGAAGGCGTCATCGGTTCGAGCCCCTTGGTTCCACTCGTTCTGCTTGCTCTGCTTGCTCTGCTTGTTCTGTTTGTTTCGCTTGTTCCGCTTGCTCTGCGCGTGCCGACGGAACCCACCCGGAGTCCGTCATCGGCGCTGTAGTGGATTTCCAAGCCTGACAGGCGGGTCTGACAACGCTCGTCGAGCACGAGCAGCAACTCGCCCGCCAGCCAGGGGCATTCCTTCACCTGCCAGGCCGGAACGACGAATCGCTCCAGCTCGGAGATGGTCCGGTCGATCACGCCCGGATGCGTCAGGGCGCGAGGCAGCGTCAGCGCGCTCGCGGCGACCGCCTCCGCGGCATGGCGTACCGGAGGCGCGTGCTCCGGGAGGTCCAGCCCGCCGCGTCCGTCGTCGAGCCAGCCCACCGTGGTCAGTCGGCCGTCGTCCCGCCGCTGGACGACGAGCACCTCCAGGGTCTCCTCGCTGTCCCGTACCTGGGCCCGCCCGGTGCGGCTGTCGTCGGCATCGCCCGCGTTGCCGTCCAGCCAGCCGATGACCGCCCGCCCGGCCCGCCGTACCGGGGCGAGCCGGAACGCGTCCGCGCGCACCCGCTTCTCCGTGAGCCTCTTCAGATACTCCCGCCGGGCGTCGGCCAGTACCGGAGCCCAGTGGTCCGGTCCGGCGGGCCGATCGTCGTAGGCGGCCTGCACCAGCGGACTGATGTGGTCCGGCAGCACCAGCGGGGCGCCGTCGAGGTGCGGACCCAGCACGGCGAGCGACCGGAGGAGGGTGTGCGCCCCCTGGTACACGGCGCGTGAGCCGCGTACGGGTACGGGCGGATCGGCGCCCCAGTCCTCCACCCCCGTCACCAGACAGCGGGCCGTCGCCAGAAGCGGTGGACGCGTACGGGGATGGCGGTGCAGCCGCCCCATGCGCTGAAGCATCAGGTCCATGGGCGCCAGGTCGGTGACCAGGAGGTCGAAGTCGATGTCGAGCGACTGCTCGACGACCTGGCTGGCCACGACGATGTGCGGCCCGGCGGGCCGGTCGCCGCCGGGCCCGAACCGTTCGCGCAGGTCGGTGTCCTTGCGGGCCCGGTCGGCGGCGAGGAACCGGGAGTGGGCGACGGTCACGGCCTCCGCGCCGAAGCGCTCCCGCAGGTGCTCGGCGGCCTCCAGCACCCGGTCGACGGTGTTGCGCACGACCAGCGCGCATCCCCCGCCCCGCAACTCGCGCCCCAGCCGCTCCGCGAGCGCCGGGAGGCCGTCGTCGAGCCGTTCCACCGTCACTTCGGTACGGCGCCCCGAGGCGGGTTCGGGCCGCGCGGTACGGACGATGCCTGTCCGTCGATCACCGGGACCGACGCCGGTGATCAACGGATAGGCATCGTCCGGGAGATGCAACGCATCGGCCATCTCGACCGTCTCCTCCCCGGCGTACGCGGCGGCCAACTGCCGTCGTCTGGCCGCCGGGAGGGTCGCCGATAGCATCACCACCGGCACCCGGTAGGCGGCCAGCCACTCCAGAACCCGGTCGAGGTACGTATTCATATAGGCGTCGTAGGCATGCACTTCGTCGATCACGACGACCTTGCCCGCGACGGCCAGGTGCCGCAGCGCGAGATGCCGGCTCTTGAGCCCGGCGAAGAGCACTTGGTCGATGGTGCCCACGGCGAAGGAGGAGAGCAGCGCCTTCTTGCGCCCGCGCAGCCACTGGTGGGCGTGGAGTCCGGCCGGATGGGCGGGATCGGCCGCCCCAGGACGTGAGATCTCCCCGTCCCCGTCCAGCTCGACGGCGGCGATCGTACGGTTCCCCGCCTTCGTCATCCCGGCCCACACCTCATTGAGCGCGGCCTTGGCATGGGCGAGTACGACGGACAGCGGACCGTCCGAGGGCAGCCGCTCCAGCCAGCTCAGCAGCCGGGGGAACATGGCGTCGCCGGTGGCCCGGGTCGGCAGCGCGACCAGACAGCCGCCCGCTCCGGTACGGGCCGCCAGGATCTCCGCCGCCGCGAACGCCGCCTCGGTCTTGCCCTCGCCCATCGGCGCCTCGATGATCAGCAGCCCGGCGGCGGGCATGCTCCGGGCCATCCGTACGGCTTCCTCCTGCACGGGCCTGATCCGGGCGCCGTCCGGCAGCTCGAAACGGTCCCGGAACAACTCCTCCGCGCTCTGCTCCGGCACCTCCGGCCGCCACGGCCCCGGCAGATCCAGCCCGGCCCAGGCGGCACCGAGCCGCCGGGCCTCACCGTCCTTCCCTCCCGAGGAGGACCAGGAGGCGGGATCGTACGGAAACAGCTCGGAGGAGCTGGCGATCCAGTCGGAGACGATCACGATCGCCGTCAGCACCACCTGGACGGTCTGCGGCAGCCGCACGGCCTGCCACTCCGCGAACCGCCCCTCCACCCCGGCCCGCCGCGCGCACGCGTCCAGCAACTCGTACTGCACCGAGCGCCAGGCGTCCTCGCTGTCCCCCTGCGTACGCAACAGCCGGGGGTGCAGCCCGAGAGCACGGATCTGCTGGTGGCCCGGGGGCATCCCGTGATGCCCGCCGGCCACCACCGCGAACTGCCCCGAGGCCCGCCCGCTCCAGCCGAACCGCTCGCCCAGCCACTCCTGAATGATCAACTGCCCGGCCAGCCCGTGCGGTGCCATCCGGCGGTCCTCGCCGAACTGCTTCTGGTCCGGCATATCGAGCCCGGCCCTCCGCATCCGGTGGGCAAGCCCCTCCACCTGACACGCGAAGGCCGGCGTCGCCTTCCCGATGTCATGCACACAAGCCAGATACACGGCAAGCCGCCGAGCATCCCCCGCCCCGCCGGGCAGCGCCTCGGCAACGAGCGCCTTCACACTCTCCGGCACCCACACATCCCACAGCCGCCCCGCGACAGCGGCACTGTCCGCCATGTGCCGCCACAAGGGAAGCCACTCCTCGGCCGCCCGGTCGTGCTTGCCCCAGGCTGTCCGCGCTGCGCGGGACAACTTGGCGTAAGCGGTGGTGACTTCGGGGTGGTCATGGAGCATGGCTGTATTTGACATGAGTGGGGGGCGTTCATGTGTCGGATTCCGAAATAGATGAGTAGTGATCGATTTTGACTGCACGAGGCCCCTGGGTGATCGACTTTCTGGGTGATGGCTACGGGCTGGGGGTGTGGGGTGCCCTGTGTGGGTTCTTGCTGGGCTTGCTCTGGGGGGGTGGTGAGCCGGCATTCGTGGGGACCACCTGCCCACGCCTGCGGCGGCGTTGCCGAGG
>NZ_FMBW01000091.1 GCF_900091725.1 Streptomyces sp. DvalAA-43
TGCATCGTCATTTCCGGGGCTGCCTTGTTGCACGCAGCATAGGCGCCTGATGGGGCGGAATCCGGTCGGGGCGACCGACGCCCCGACCGGAAATATTACTAGCCAGTACACCCAGCCGCTCGCCCATGAGCAAGCGCTTGGAACTGTGATATGCCCAACGTACTGCGCCCCCGTGCCACCCGGGAGGAATCAGTCCCGCAGAGCGTTGAAACGACCCTGGTGATAGATGAGCGGGCGGCCGCCTCCGGCCGGATCGCCGACCACGGCCCGCGCGATCACGATCCGGTGGTCCCCCGCGGGAACACGGGCGACCACGCGGCAGACCAGCCATGCCAGTACGCCGTCGAGCACCGGCACTCCTTCGGGCCCGCTGCGCCAGAAGGTGGACGGGCCGAACCGGTCGGCTCCGCTGCGGGCGAAAGTGGCGGCCAGCTCCTGCTGGTGCTCGCCGAGTATGTGGACGCCGATGTGCTCGGCCTCGGCCATGACCGGCCAGCTGGAGGAAGAGGTACCGACCCCGAAGGAGAGCAGCGGCGGCTCGGCGGCGACGGAGTTGAGGGAGGTGGCGGTGAAGCCGACCGGCCGGTCGCCGGCGGCGGTGATCACGGCCACGCCGGCGGCGTGCTGCCGGAAGACGGAGCGGAGAAGTTCGGGGGAAGCCTGGCGCGGGGTACCGAGCTCGGGCGATGCCGTCATGGAGATGTCCTTCTGCGGAAGAGGCGTACGGGGACGTGGTTGCTCAGACACCCGGACAGCGCGCGCTCGCGTTGCGGGCGAGATCCACGTGGACCCGGCCGTAGAGAAGGAGTTCCGGCGGCATAGCGTCAGACTGACGATGCGTGGTGGGTGCAGTCAAGAGGGTTCCGCGATGTGGGAGATGTGTCACGGTCCGTCACATCGCTTGGCCCAGTGCGGCGACCACGTCCACGGTGCGTGGCTGTCCGGCGGCCCGGCGGACGATCCGGCCGGCGGCGTCGAGGACCAGTACGGTCGGCGTCCGGCTGATCCCCAGCTCCCGTACGAGAGCGAGATGCGCCTCGGCGTCGATCTCCACATGGGCCACGCCGTCCACCGCGCGCGCCACCTCGGCGAGCGTTCGGCGCGTCGCCCGGCAGGGCTGGCAGAACGCGCTGGAGAACTGTACGAGCGTTGCCCGCTCCCCCAGTTCCGCGCCGAGCCGGGTCGCGTCCAGCGACCCCTCCCGCGTCTCCCCGTCCACCCCAGGCCTCCTGTCAGAGCTCATCGCAAGAGGTCAGCACCGTCGGCCCGCGAGACATTCCCGGAGGTTCCACGTGACGAGAATCTCGCGCCCCGAGCCCTCGGAGACTGGCCACCGCGTCGCGCATGGGGCACGATCGGCGCAATGCCGCAAACCTACGGCTGCGTAACTTCCGCCGGGAGAACCCTCCCCAGGCACTGAAGAAGGGTCTTCCCCAGATGGCAGAACTCGTCTATCGACCGGTCATCGGCGCCGCTCGTACGTTTTTCAAGGCGCTTGACCTGAAGATCGACACCCAGGGTTCCGAGCACATCCCGAAGACCGGTGGCGCGGTACTGGTAAGCAACCACATCAGCTATCTGGACTTCATCTTCACCGGACTCGCGGCCCTGCCGCAGAAGCGACTCGTCCGGTTCATGGCGAAGGAATCGGTCTTCCGGCACAAGGTCTCGGGACCGCTGATGCGCGGCATGAAGCACATCCCCGTCGACCGCAAGCAGGGCGAGGACGCGTATGCGCACGCGCTCGCCTCGCTGCGCTCCGGCGAGATCGTCGGCGTGTTCCCCGAGGCCACCATCTCGGAGTCGTTCACGCTGAAGAGCTTCAAGTCGGGCGCCGCCCGGCTGGCCCAGGAGGCGGGCGTGCCGCTGATTCCGATGGCGCTGTGGGGGACGCAGCGGCTGTGGACGAAGGGCCGGCCGCGCAATTTCAAGCGCGACCACGTGCCGGTGACGATCCGGGTCGGCGAGCCGGTGGAGGCGCCCACCGACCAGTACGCGGGCGCGATCACCCGACGGCTGCGGGAGCGGGTCCAGGAGCTCCTGGAGGCGGCCCAGCGCGCCTATCCGGTGCGCCCGAAGGACGCGAGCGACACCTGGTGGGTGCCCGCCCATCTCGGCGGTACGGCCCCGACCCCCGCCGAGGTGCGGGAGAGGAGCTGACGCGGCCGGTCCGCGGCTGAAACGTCACTCCGGGGTGCGGACGGTGGGTCCGTACCCCGGAATGCGGTCGCCGCGGCTCAGAGCGCCGTGGGGAGGGTGCGCCACAGCTGCGGGCGGTCCGCGGCGGACCGCAGGCCGTGCAGCACCGCCGGATGCGGAGCCGCGTAGAGGACCGGGTAGTCCACTTCCCCGAGTTCCGGGCGGACGGGCCAGGCCAGTCGCTCCTCGTCGAGCGAGAACCGCGCGTCGACGCCCGGCTTGTTTCCGCGGGCGTCCAGGCGGTCCCAACGGTCACGGCCGGGCAGCCGCACCGCGATCAGCCCGTGCACGGGACCGGGACCCCCGTCGTCGGCGGCGAGCGCCTGGTAGCAGAGGGCGGTCGGGATGCCCGCCGCGCGCAGCAGGGCGGCCAGGGCGTGGGACTTGGCATGACAGATGCCGGTGCGTGTCGCGAGGACGTCGGAGGCGCGCCAGGTGACCCGCATGTCACCGGAGTCGGCGGAGTGGGCCACGGTGTCGCGCACAAGGGTGTATGCGGCGGCCGCGTATGCATATGCGTCGATGGTGTCACCGCGAAGCTCGGTGACTGTCTCCCGCACCAGCGGATGCTCGTGGTCGATGGCCTCGTCGGCGGCGAGATAGGCGGAAAGTTCGGGGACCTGCGGGATCAGCTCCATGGTCGCCGAGCGTAGATATGCGGTCGGCCGGACGTCAATGACTTTCCGGTTGACCGCATATCTATTCACCTTTGGCTACCTCGCCATCTCTTCCTTCAGGGCGAGGAGGAACGCGTCGACGTCGTCCTCCGTCGTGTCGAAGGCGCACATCCAGCGCACATCGCCGGCCGCCTCGTCCCAGAAGTAGAAGCGGAAGCGCTTCTGCAGCCGTTCGCTCACCTCGCGGGGCAGCCGGGCGAAGACGGCGTTGGCCTGGACGGGGTGGAGGATCTCCACGCCGTCCACCGCGCGCACGCCCTCGGCGAGCCGCTGGGCCATCGCGTTGGCATGCCGGGCGTTGCGCAGCCAGAGGTCCCCGGCGAGCAGCGCCTCCAGCTGTACGGAGACGAAGCGCATCTTCGACGCGAGCTGCATCGACAGCTTGCGCAGGTGCTTCATGGCACGGACGGCGTCCGGGTTCAGGACGACCACGGCCTCGCCGAAGATCGCCCCGTTCTTCGTACCGCCGAAGGACAGCACGTCGACGCCGACGGTGTTGGTGAACGTACGCATCGGTACGTCCAGCGAGGCCGCGGCGTTGGCTATCCGGGCCCCGTCCAGATGGACCTTCATGCCGAGTCCGTGGGCGTGGTCGCAGATGGCGCGGATCTCGCCGGGGGTGTAGACCGTACCCAGCTCGGTGTTCTGGGTGATCGAGACGACCTGCGGCATGGCACGGTGCTCGTCGTCCCAGCCGTACGCCTGCCGGTCGATGAGCTCGGGGGTGAGCTTGCCGTCCGGGGTGGGCACGGTGAGCAGTTTGAGGCCGCCCACCCGCTCCGGGGCGCCGCCCTCGTCCACATTGATGTGGGCCGACTCGGCACAGATCACCGCACCCCAGCGGTCGGTCATCGCCTGGAGGGAGACGACGTTGGCGCCGGTTCCGTTGAACACCGGGAAGGCTTCGGCGGTGGGGCCGAAGTGACTGTGCATCACGCACTGGAGATGCCCGGTGTACTCGTCCTCGCCGTAGGCGATCTGGTGACCGCCGTTGGCGAGGGCGAGGGCCGCGAGAATCTCCGGGTGCGTGCCCGCGTAGTTGTCGCTGGCGAAACCGCGGATCTGCGGGTCGTGGTGGCGCCGCGCGTCGGTCCTTACGGTTGTGGGGTCAGCCACAGGCGCTTTCCGTTCACTTCCGGGGCGGGCCGGTCCCAGACGCCGGCGATGGCATCGGCCAGCTCCTTGACGTCGGTGAAGCCCGCGAATTTCGCATTCGGGCGCTCGGCGCGCATCGCGTCGTGCACCAGTGCCTTGATGACCAGGATCGCAGCCGCGGTCCTCGGCCCCTCCTCGCCCCCCGCCTTGCGGAACGCGTCCGCGAGGGCGAGCGTCCAGGCCTCGGCCGCCGCCTTCGACGCGGCATAGGCCGCGTTTCCCGCGGTGGGCTTGCTCGCCCCGGCCGCGCTGATCAGCACATAGCGACCCCGGTCGCTGCGCTGCAGACCCTCCTGGAAGGCCAGCGAGGTGTGCTGGACCGTGCGGATCAGCAGCTTCTCCAGCAGATTCCAGTCGGCGAGGTCGGTCTCGGCGAAGCTCGGGCTGCCGCGCCAGCCACCGACGAGGTGGACCAGGCCGTCGATCCGGCCGAATTCCTTCTCGGTCCGGTCCGCCCATTCGCGGGCGGCGCCGAGGTCCAGCAGATCGACCGTGTCCCCGGTGACGGTGGCGCCGCCGTGGGCGTAGCGGGCGGCGTCGACCGCCTCGGCCAGGCGCGTGGCGTCCGCGTCGGAGGCGACGACGGTCGCACCGGCCTCGGCGAGCCTCATCAGCGCGGCTCGGCCGGCCGGGCCCGCGGCCCCGGCGACCGCGACCACGGCGCCTTCGAGAGCACCGCTCCCGTTGCCCCTGCCGTTTCCGTTCATGGCCACCGCCTCCTCAGACCCGGCGCTCACGCGGCTGCCCGCTCGGCATCCGCGGCGGTGATCCCCTTGGTCGAGGCGATCACGTTCTTCAGCTTCTTGGACAGCGCCTCATAGAACATGCTCAGGGGAAACTCGTCCGGAAGCACGTCGTCGACGAGCTTGCGCGGCGGCTGCGACAGGTCCAGGGCGTCCGGGCCCTTGGCCCAGCGGGAGCCGGGGTGCGGGGCGAGGTAGGTCGAGACCAGGTCGTACGCGGCGAACCAGTGGACGAGCTTGGGGCGGTCGATGCCGTCGCGGTAGAGCTTCTCGATCTCGGCGCAGAGCTGGTTGGTGATCTGCGGGGCCCGGTCCCAGTCGATCTTCAGCGTGTTGTCGGTCCAGCGGATCACATCGTGCTTGTGGAGGTAGGCGAAGAGCAGCTGGCCGCCGAGGCCGTCGTAGTTGCGGACGCGCTCGCCGGTGACGGGGAAGCGGAACATCCGGTCGAACAGCACGGCGTACTGCACGTCACGGCCCTGGCCGAAGCCGTCGGCCTCCAGCTTCACCGCCTCCTTGAAGGCGGTGAGGTCGCAGCGCAGCTCTTCGAGGCCGTACATCCAGAACGGCTGGCGCTGCTTGATCATGAAGGGGTCGAAGGGCAGGTCGCCGTGGCTGTGCGTCCGGTCGTGGACCATGTCCCAGAGCACGAAGGCCTGCTCGCAGCGCTGCTGGTCGGCGACCATCTCGCGGATGTCGTCGGGCAGCTCGACGCCGAGCAGCTCGACCGAGGCCTCGGTGACCCGGCGGAAGCGGGCCGCCTCGCGGTCGCAGAAGATGCCGCCCCAGCTGAAGCGCTCGGGGGCCTCGCGCACGGCGATGGTCTCCGGGAAGAGTACGGCGGAGTTGGTGTCGTAACCCGAGGTGAAGTCCTCGAAGGTGATGCCGCAGAACAGCGGGTTGTCGTAGCGGGTCGCTTCGAGCTCGGCCAGCCACTCGGGCCAGACCATCCGCAGCACGACCGCTTCGAGATTGCGGTCCGGGTTGCCGTTCTGGGTGTACATCGCGAAGACGACCAGGTGCTGCAGCCCGTCGGCGCGGTCCTTGGCCGGCTGGAAGGCCAGCAGCGAGTCCAGGAAGTCCGGCACGCCGAAGCCGTCCGTGGCCCAGCGGTGCAGGTCCGCGGCGAGGGCGCGGTGGTACGCGGCGTCGTGCGGGAGAAGCGGGGCGAGCTCCTCCACCGCGGCGATCACACGGTCCAGCGTTGAGCGGGCGGCTTGCGGGGACGGCGCACCCTCGGCCTCGAAGTCGATGGAACCATCCTTCGACTGCCAGGGGCGGATCTCCTCCACGGCATTCTTGAGCGCGGGCCAGGCGGGATGATCGACCACCCGCTGGTCCGTGGTTATGCCGCCGTCGGCGGCGTCGTGCACAAGAATTTCCGTCATAACACTTCCTTCACGGGAGAACCTCGCGTTAAGCAACCGTATCCATGTGCGGTTCCTTGAGACAAGTGGGCCCCAGAAAATTATCCTGCCGACCCCCCATGGTCACCGTGATTCTTCCTGTGCAGCACCTCCTCGGCGACCACTTCCGTCGGCGGGGCGCGTACCGCCGGTGTCCGCCCTTCACATCGGCCCGGAGGCCGTTAGGCTGCCGGACTGCCGTAATGCCGTAGCGCCTCGTGGGCAGGAGCCGCATGCGGGAAGACACCGACGACGGAAGCGGGTTGCCATGTCTTTTCTCACCATCGGACATCGCGGAGTGATGGGCGTCGAGCCGGAGAACACCCTGCGCTCGTTCGTCCACGCGGAACGGGCCGGAATGGACGCGATCGAGCTGGACCTTCATCTGAGCAAGGACGGCGCGCTGGCCGTCATGCACGACGCCGATGTGGACCGTACGACGGACGGCAAGGGGCCGATCAACGAGAAGACCCTGTCCGAGCTGCGTGAACTGGACGCCGGGCGGGGCGAGCGGGTGCCGGTCTTCGAGGAGGTGCTCGACGCCGTGCGGTCCCCCGTGCAGGCCGAGATCAAGGACGCGGCGGCGGCCCGCGCGCTGGCCGAGGTGATGGTGCGGCGCGATCTCGCCGACCGGGTCGAGGTGTCCTCGTTCCACGACGAGGCGGTGGCCGAGATCGCCCGGCTGGTGCCGGGAGTGCGGACCGTGCTCATCGCCAGCCGCTGGAAGGGCGATGTGGTGGACCGGGCGAAGGCGGTGGGGGCGGCGACGCTGGCCCTGAACATCCGCCGCCTCACCCTGGAGGTGACCGAGCAGGCGCATGCCGAGGGGCTGAAGGTCATCGGCTGGGTGGTGAACACCCAGGACCATCTGCGGCTGGCGCGCGCCCTGCGGCTGGACGGCGCGACCACCGACTACCCGGAGATCCGCCGCGCCGGCCGCTTCACGGCCTGATCAGGGGCCCCGGAACCGCCGGGCGGGTCAGACCAGGTCCTTGACCAGCAGTTCGAAGGCGAGATCGTCCCGCTGCGGAACACCGAAGCGCTCGTCGCCGTACGGGAACGGGCTGAGCTTTCCCGTACGGCGGTAGCCGCGCCGCTCGTACCAGGCGATCAGCTCCGCGCGTACCGAGATCACGGTCATGTGCATCTCGCTCACCGCCCAGCTCTCCCGGACGGTGCGCTCGGCCTCGGCGATGATCACCTTGCCGAGCCCGGCCCCCTGGAGTTCGGGACGGACCGCGAACATCCCGAAGTAGGCGGCGTCGCCGCGGTGTTCGAGCTGGCAGCAGGCGACGAGCGCACCGTCGCGCTCCACCACGAGCAGTCGGCTGCCGGGCGCTTCGAGGACCCGTCGCACACCGTCCGGGTCGGTCCGCTGCCCCTGGAGGATGTCCGCCTCGGTGGTCCATCCGGCCCGGCTGGAGTCCCCGCGGTACGCCGATTCGATCAGATTCACCAGCGCGGGGACATCGGCGTCGACCCCGTCGCGGAAGGTCAGCTGTCCCGGGTCCTGGGCGGGGGCTATGTCCATGGCGATGGCTCTCCGTTTCTGCGCTGTGGCCGTGCCGGAGCAGCGTAACCCGGGTGTCCCGGAACTAGAGTCGGGCGCATGGTTCATGTGCTGAGCAGCCGGATCCTGTTGCACCCGGCCGATCCCGAACGCTCGCGGAACTTCTACGGGGAGTTCCTCGGGCTGCCCGTCTACCGGGAGTTCGGCACCGGCCCCGAGCGGGGCACGGTGTACTTCCTCGGCGGGGGCTTCCTGGAGGTGTCCGGACGCGCCGCCGCGCCGCCGGTCCCGTGTCTCGAACTGTGGATGCAGGTCGCGGACGTGCGGGCGGCGTACGACGAGCTGTCGGCCCGCGGCGTCGAGGTGCTCCGGGAGCCGGTGCGCGAGCCGTGGGGCCTGATCGAGATGTGGATCCGCGATCCGGACGGGCACCGGATCGTCGTGGTGGAAGTACCGGCGGACCATCCGCTGCGGTATCGGCCCTAGGACCAGGGCATGGTCGGTGCGGGGCGGCTTCAGTGCGCGGCCCGGCTACGCTCCGCGCAGTCGACGAGCACGGGCAGGGCCCTCGCCAGGCCGCCGTCGTGATCGGCGAACGGGAGTCGCACGTGGTGGCGGAAGCCGTCCACGGCGGAGAAGGCCGGGCCGGGGACGATCAGTACGCCCGCGCGGCGGGCCAGCTGGGCGGTGGCCTCGGCGTCGGCGCCGGGGATCTCCACCCAGAGGGCGGAGCCTCCGTCGGGCCGGTCCCATCGCCAGCCGGTGCGCTGGTCCCGCAGCAGCCGTTCGGTCTCCGCCAGACGTGCGCGCAGCCGGGAGCGGCGTCGGGCGCGGGCCTCGGGCAGTTGCCGGAGCAGACGCACCGCGAGCAGCTGGTCCACCACCGGGCAGGACAGGTCGACGGACCTCTTGATGTCGGCCAGGCGGCGGACGACCGGGGTGGAGGCGCGGATCCAGCCCAGCCGCAGGCCGCCCCAGAAGAGCTTGGACAGGGTGCCGACGGTGGCCGTGGCGGCGGGCGGCAGCAGTCCGGCCAGGGCGACCGGCGCCGCGTCGTGGTGCAGGGACAGTTCGGCGTAGGCG
This sequence comes from Streptomyces sp. DvalAA-43, assembly GCF_900091725.1. Classification (GTDB taxonomy): domain Bacteria; phylum Actinomycetota; class Actinomycetes; order Streptomycetales; family Streptomycetaceae; genus Streptomyces; species Streptomyces pulveraceus. Next base: position 8,774 of record NZ_FMBW01000091.1, read on the forward strand.
TTGTCCTCCACCGTGTACAGGCCCTGTTCGGCCAGTACGGCGGCCCAGGCGCGGCGGGTGGGCTCGTCCATGCCGCGCCCGGTGGGGTTGTGGAGGGACGGCTGCAGATAGACGAGGCGTGGCCGGACGTGGCCGGACAGCCGGGCCAGTGCGCGGGCGCCGTGTGCCCCGTCAGCGGGCAGCGGGACCAGCCGGGCGCCACGGGCGCGGAGCGCTTCGAGGGCGCCCCGGTAGGTCGGGTCCTCCACGATCACCGTGTCGCCGGGCTCCACCAGGCCCTGGGTGATCAGCCAGACGGCCTGCTGGGAGCCCGCGGTCACCAGGATCTGTTCCGGAGAGGTCGGCAGCCCCGCCGAGCGGTGGTACTCGGCGATCGCCTCGCGCAGGTCGGGCAGCCCGTACGGGAGGTAGCCGTCGCCGGTCAGGGCGGCGGTGAGGTCGTCGGCGGACAGCTCGCCGACCGCCGCCGCGACCGAGGGCAGCCCGTCCAGCGCGCCGCTGGAGAGGTCGATGCCGCCGTCCCTGGTCCCGAAGCTGGCCAGCCGGCCCTCGGTCGCGGGCTCGCCCACGCCCCCCGAACCCCGCAGCCGGGAGCCGCTGCCCTGCCGGCTCTCCAGCCGCCCCTCGGCCTCCAGGAGGCCGTACGCGGCCGTCACCGTGGAGCGGCTGACCCCCAGCGCCGTCGCCAGGGCGCGCTGCGAGGGCAGCACCGTGCCCGGTGCCACGTCCCCGCGCTGCGCCAGCTCGCGCAGCGCCTGTGCCAGCAGCAGCGGAAGCGCGCCCGTGCCGTCCCTGGACCACCCGGTCAGCAGCCGGGACAGCCGGGTGGGAGGAATCCGGTCCATGCCCTCCATCATCGCCCGCCGCAGGCCAATTGCCGTCAAGTGGTCTTTGCCGCCCTCGGGCGGCTCGCACATGATCGGGAGAACGCCGTTGCAAAGGAGCAAGAACATGGCGACCGTGGTGCTCGTCGGAACGCTGGACACCAAAGGGGCGGAGTACGCGTGGCTCACGGCGCGGATCCGTGAATCGGGATGCGACGTGGTGCTCGTCGATGCCGGGGTGATGCCCTCGCCCCTCGGCTCCCCCGCGGGCGACATCGACGCCGCAGCCGTCGCGCGCCGCGCCGGGCACGGCCTGGAGGCGCTGCGCGCCGCAGGGGACCGGGGTGCGGCGGTGACCGCCATGGCCGAGGGCGTCGAACGGATCGTCGGTGATCTGCACCGTGAGGGGCAGGTGCACGCGGTGCTGGCCGTGGCCGGGAGCGGTGGGTCGTTCATCGCCGCGCGTGCCATGCAGGCGCTGCCCATCGGCGTGCCGAAGGTGCTGGTCTCCACCATGGCCAGCGGGGACGTGTCGCCGTACGTGGGCAGCAGCGACATCACCATGATGTACAGCGTGGTCGATGTGGCGGGCATCAACTCGGTGTCGTCGCAGATCCTGGGCAACGCGGCGGCCGCGGCGGCCGGCATGGCCATCCACCGCGAGCAGAGCCTGAAGCGGTCGGAGCCGCAGGGCCGTCCACTGATCGGCGCCAGCATGTTCGGCGTGACCACCGCCGCGGTCGACGCCGCCCGGCAGCGGCTGGACGAGCTGGGCTACGAGGTCCTGGTCTTCCATGCCACGGGCGCGGGCGGCCGGGCGCTGGAGAAGCTCGCCGCGGGCGGGTTCCTCGCCGGTGTCCTGGACCTCACCACCACCGAGCTGGCGGACGATCTGGTCGGCGGCGTGCTGAGCGCCGGCCCCGACCGGCTCACCGCGGCGGGCCGGGCGGGTGTGCCGCAGGTGGTCGCGCCCGGTGCGCTGGACATGGTCAACTTCGGCGCCGCCGACACCGTCCCGGAGCGGTTCGCCCGGCGCCATCTCCTCGTGCACAACCCCACCGTCACGCTGATGCGCACCACGCCCGACGAGATGACCGAACTCGGCGCCTCCATGGGGCGGAAGCTGGCCTCGGCGCACGGCCCGACGGCGGTCCTCTGGCCGCTGGGCGGCGTCTCAGCCGTGGACGCCCCGGGCGGCCCGTTCCACGATCCGGAGGCCGACGCGGCGGGGCTGGCGTCCCTGCGCACGGCCCTGCGGGGCAGCGCCGTCGATCTGCGTGAGATCGGCGCCCATCTCAACGACCCGTCGTTCGCCGTCGCCGCCGCCGACCATCTCCACCAGCTGATCACCGCTCGGAGCCGTTCCCACCCGGACGTCTGAGTCCCGACCCCCGAGCAACGCGAACACATCCAACGAACAGGAGCCCATCCGTGAACCGCAAGCAAGCCCTGGCCCGCCTGACCGAGCAGGTCCGGGCCGGCCGGGCCGTCATCGGCGCGGGCGCAGGCACCGGCCTGTCCGCCAAGTGCGCGGAGGCCGGCGGCGTCGATCTGCTGATCATCTACAACTCCGGCCGGTACCGGATGGCCGGCCGGGGTTCGCTGGCGGGTCTGCTGCCCTACGGCGACGCCAACGCCATCGTGCTCGACATGGCGGGCGAGGTCCTGCCCGTGGTGCGGGACGTCCCCGTGCTCGCCGGGGTGTGCGGCACGGACCCGTTCCGGATCATGGGCAACTTCCTCGACCAGCTGAAGGCCGTCGGCTTCACCGGCGTACAGAACTTCCCCACCGTCGGACTGTACGACGGCAAGTTCCGCGAGAACCTCGAAGAGACCGGGATGGGCTTCGGTCTGGAGATCGACATGATCCGCCAGGCCCACGAACGCGATCTGCTCACCGCGCCCTATGTGTTCGACCCCGAGCAGGCCGCCGAAATGGCGCGGGTGGGTGCCGATGTGCTCGTCCCGCATGTCGGGCTGACCACCAAGGGGTCCATCGGCGCCTCGACCGCGCTCACGCTCGATGAGGCCGCCACCGCCGTGCAGGCGATGCACGACGCGGCCAAGCGCGTCAATCCCGACATCATCGTGCTCTGCCACGGCGGGCCGATAGCCGAGCCCGAGGACGCCCGCTACGTGCTGGACCGCACCTCCGGGATCGACGGATTCTTCGGAGCCTCGTCGATGGAACGGCTGCCCACGGAGCGCGCCATCACCGAGCAGGCACGCGCCTTCAAGTCCCTCACGCTCGGCTGACGAGGGGCACGAGCACAGCGCGCGGCGGGAACACTCCCTCCGCGCGCTCCCCTTCCACCTCAGTGCGCCGCGTACGGCGGTATCCGCGCGGGCATCGCTCTGGAAGGACCGCGTCCTACGGCCAGGGGGAGGTGCGGTGTGCACGGACCGGCGATGTCGGGCTGGCTGCTGATGGCGCTGTGCGCGGTGACGGGTGGGTACTGCCTGCTGCGCAGCAGCGGCGAGACCGGGGAGGGGCGCAGAACCGCGCGTGCGGAGGCGCTGATGGGCTTCGGCATGGCCGCCATGGCGGTGCCTGCGGCCGTCATGACACCCCCGGCGTGGGGGTGGGCGGTGTATGCGGGGCTGTTCGGCGTGGCCTCCCTGCGCGCGCTGTGGTCCTTGCGGCGCAGCGGGCACCATCTGCATCACCTGGTCGGTTCCTCGGCGATGGTCTACATGGCTCTGACGATGGCACCGGGCGTTGGCGCGGCGCACGGCGGTCATGCGGGCCACGGGGTCGCGGTGGCCGGGGGCGTGCCCCTGCTGACCGGGCTGCTGCTGGCCTACTACGCGGTGTACGTGCTGTGGTCGGGGTCCCGGTTGATACCCGTGGCCGCCACCGCCACGGCGGGTGGCGGCGGCCCCGCCGGGGGCGGCTGGAGCACACGGCCCGAGCTGGCGCTCGCCTGCCGGCTGACGATGGGGCTGGCCATGTTCGCGATGCTGCTCACCCTGTGAGACAGCGGGCGGGCAAACCGTGGTGTGCGTCACTTGCCGTGCACAGCCATACCCGTGGGTACCGCCCCCCTCATAGGCTGACGCCATGTTGGTCTCCCTCGCACTGCTGCTGCTCGGTGCACTGGCCGCCGTCCTGACCCCACGGCTGATGGCCAGGGCCCGATGGCCGGAGCGTGAGCCCGTCGTGGCGCTGTGGGTGTGGCAGTGCGTGGTGGCCGGGGTGCTGCTCTCCTTCGCGCTCTCCATGACGTTCAGTGCGGCCGCCGCCTGGCAGGCGGTGCGCGGGCATGTGTTCGCACCGGCGCCGCGCGCCGTGGTGGAGGCGTACGCGTTGGGCGGGCACGGACGGTGGTCGGCCGCCATGGCCGTGCTGCTGGCGCTGGGCGGGGTGTGGTCGGCGGTGATGCTGACCCGGGAGATCCACCGGGCCCAGGTCCGCCGCAGGCGGCGGCGTGCCGAACTCCTGGTGCGCGCCCCGCTGATGCCCGGCGAGAAGCCCGGCGGCGGACGACTCGTGGTGCTGGAGGGAGAGCGGCCCGATGCCTGGTGGCTGCCGGGTGCCGCGCCCCAACTGGTCATCACCACCACGGCACTCCGGCGCCTGAAGGGCCGTCAGCTGGATGCGGTGCTGGCCCATGAACAGGGGCACGCGAACGCGCGCCACGACTGGCTGCTGCACTGTTCCGGCGCGCTCGCGACCGGGTTTCCGCAGGTGCCGGTGTTCGCGGCGTTCCGCGACGAGATGCACCGACTGGTCGAACTGGCCGCGGACGATGTGGCGTCGAAGCGTTTCGGCCGGCTGACGATCGCGCTGGCCCTGGTGGAACTCAACGAGGACCGGGGCGTGTTCGGCCCCTGCCCGGCGCCGGACGCCCAGCTCCCGCTGCGGGTGAACCGGTTGCTGACCCCGGCGGACCGGCTCACCGCGGGCCGTCGGCTCCGGCTGACCGCCGCGGCCGCGCTGGTGCCGGTGGTCCCGCTTCTGGTGGCCTTCATCCCGGGACTCAGTGCGCTGCGATAGCCAGGGCCACCGGCCTTCCGCCAAGATCACCCCATGGCGTCCCCGCAGCTCTCCCCGCCGGTCCGTACCCGTTCCCGTGTCACGCCCTTCGGGGCGGGCGCGGTCTGCGCGTTTCTCGCACTGGTCGTACTGATCCTCGTCGCCGTGCGCTGGTCACCGCTGATGTCGCTGGACCGCACCGTCGCGGAGGCCCTGCACCGCCGGGCGGTGACCGAACCCGGTCTGGTCCATGCCAACCGGATCCTGACCGACTGGGCATGGGATCCATGGACCATGCGCGCCCTGACCGCCGTGGCCGTGGTGGTGCTGTGGTGGCGCGGGGCGCGGCTGCTCGCGGTGTGGGTGGCGGCGACGAGCCTGCTCGGCACGCTGGTGCAGCAGGGGCTGAAGTCCGCGGTGGGCCGGGAGCGGCCGCGGTGGCCCGACCCGGTGGACTCCGCCCATTACGCGGCGTTCCCCTCCGGCCACGCGATGACGGCGATGGTGACCTGCGGCATGCTGCTCTGGCTGCTGCATCGGTACGGCGCCGGGCCCCGGCTGTGGCGGGCGGCGCTGGTCGTGGCGTGCGTCTCGGTCGTGGGGGTGGGCCTGACCCGGCTCTACCTGGGCGTCCACTGGCCGAGCGATGTACTGGGCGGGTGGCTGCTGGGCGGGGCCCTGGTCGGCTTCTCGATCGCGGGATACGCCCGGTCCGAGCGGCGCGGCGGGCCCAGGCCGTGCCCGTAGGCTCCCGTCCGCCCCTGCTCTGCGCTCCCTGAGCCAGGACCGGCGGCCGGAACCGGCCCGGCCTTGTCGCGCCGCGCCCCGGGCTGGAAGATCGCAGCCATGCAGATCAAAGGTGTGCTCTTCGACTTCTCCGGGACGCTCTTCCGCATCGAGCCGGTCCGGTCCTGGCTGCGCGCGGTCCTCACCGAGCGGGAGGTGACGGTGGACGAGGCCGACTTCGAGCGGTACGTGAGGGAGCTGGAGGCCGCCGGGGCGCTGCCGGGCGGTCCGCCTCCCCGGCAGGTCCCCGCCCGGCTCGCCGCCGTGTGGGCCACCCGTGACCAGAGCGCGGAACTGCACCGGGAGGCGTTCACCACCGTCGCCCGGCAGGTGGCCCTGCCGGATCCCGGTCTGTACGACGCGCTGTACGAGCGGCACCGGACACCCGCCGCCTGGCGGCCCTACCCGGACGCGGCGGAGGTAGTCGGCGCGCTGCGCGACAGCGGCATCCGGACCGGCGTGGTCAGCAACATCGGCTGGGACCTGCGGCCGGTCTTCCGGGCACACGGCCTGGACTCCTCGATCGAGTCCTACGTCCTGTCGTACGAGCACGGCATCCAGAAGCCGGACGCACGGATCTTCCACACGGCCTGCACATCTCTCGGGCTGGATCCGACGGATGTGGTGATGGTCGGCGACGACCGGCAGGCGGACGGCGGAGCCGCCGCACTAGGCTGTGATGTGCGGTTCGTGCGGCATCTGCCGGTGGAGGAACGGCCCGACGGGCTGCGGACGCTCGGACTGGTGCCGGGCGTTGCCTGACAGACATGTGAGAGATGTCCCTGACGCCCAATGGGTCTGATTGTCACATCGGGGCCTTAGCCTGTATGTATGTCCCGTTCTCCGCGCTCCTCCGATTCCACGCGCACCGCCGCCGTGGTGAACAAAGAGATCCGTGACCTGTGGCAGCGCTCGGGCGGCTGCCTGTCCCCGGAGGACGAGGAGCAGTACCAGCGCCTGCTGGTGGAGTGGGCCGCGGCGACGGGCGGCACCGCCAGGTCCGCCGCCTGACACGCCCCCGTCCCCGGTCCCGGCCCTCGGCCTCGCGTCCGCACACGAGGTGCCGACGCGAGCACATCGGGTGACAGACGCCGTGGCGTCCCGCGGGGCGGGAAGATCCGCTCCGCGGGACGCCTTCGGTGGTCGGTGGAGCCTGCTGCCGCCGGGCGGGTGGAGGGTTCGGCCCGGTCAGTGGCCGAAGTACTCCGGCTGCGTCTGCACATTGAGTTCGTCCAGCCGCACCCGCTTCGCCGGGTCGGTCCGCCGGTCGTCGAGTTCGAGGACGTCGAAGCCCTTGGCGATGTCGTTGGAGTAGATGTAGCCGTTGTAGTAGTACGCCGACCAGGAGCCGGCCGTGGTGACGGCGTCGGTGCTGACCGGCCCGCGCTCGAAGTAGCCGATCTCCTTCGGCTTCGACGAGTCGGTGAAGTCCCACACCGACACTCCGCCCTGGTACCAGGCCTGGACCATCAGGTCGCGGCCCTTGACCGGGATGATCGAACCGTTGTGGGCGACGCAGACCTCGGTGTCGGCCTGCGGGCGGTCGATCTTGAAGTAGCTGCGGAAGACCAGCTTGCGGTGGTCGCCCCTGCCCACGATGTCGTAGATGCCGTTGGCGCCGCGCTTCGGGCCGATCTCCTCGTTGCAGGTGGCCGCGCCACCGCCGCCGAGCTCATCGGTGAAGACGACCTTGTCCGTCGTCCGGTTGAAGGTCGCCGAGTGCCAGAACGCGAAGTTCACATTGTCCTGCACCCGGTCGATGATCTTCGGGTTCTCCGGGTCCTTGATGGAGAACAGCAGGCCGTCACCCATGCAGGCACCGGCGGCCAGGTCCTTCGAGGGCAGCACGGTGATGTCGTGGCAGCCGGTGGTCCTGGAGACGCCCGGGTTCTCCGGAGCGCCGGGGTTGCCGCCGTCCGGGAAGAGCACCGGGAAGTTCACGACCGCGGCCCTCTCCGGCGCGTTGCGCGGCACCTTGATGACGGAGATCCCGTCGTGCGGCGGCTGGCAGTCGGGGAACGTCGCGCTGGGCGCGTACGAGGAGACGTACACGTACACGTTCCTGCGCTCGGGGACCAGGGTGTGGGTGTGCGATCCGCACGCGGTCTCGACGGCGGCGACGTACTTCGGGTTGCGCTTGTCGCTGATGTCGAAGATCTTCATGCCCTCCCAGGAGGACTTCTCCGTGGCGGGCTGGGTGGTGCTGGCGCAGGAGTTGTCGCTGCGCGAGGAGTCGGTGGACAGGAAGAGCAGGTTGCCCGAGACCGAGACGTCGTTCTGCGAGCCGGGGCAGAGGACCTGTGCGACCGTCCTCGGGGACCGGGGGTTGCTGATGTCGAAGATCCGGAAGCCGTCGTAGTTTCCGGCGAAGGCGTACTTTCCCTGGAAGGCCAGATCCGTGTTGATGCCCTTGAGCGCGTCCTTCGGGACGTTGGCCAGATGGGTGATGTTGGCACTGTGGACGATCTCGTCCACGCCGGGTACCTCGCCGCTGTTGATGGCCGCCCTGGCTTCTGCCTCCTGGGCGGCGGAGACACCGGTCCGGGCCGTGGCCGTGTCACCGGGGTCGGGCGTCGCGGCCGCGGGTCCGGCCATCAGCAGCGTGGCCAGCAGGCCGGCGGCCGCCGTCGCCGCGCCCAGGCGTCTGCGCCGTACCGGGCTCATGCGCAACGAAATCACTGCGTCCTCCCATGCATCCGAACGTAGTTGAACGGTTCACGGTCTTCGGCAGTATCGTCCTTCCCAAGGTGATCCCAACAGATGGCAACGGAGACGTATGGAGAGATTCTGATCGCTGATGTGCGGAAGCGTGTGAGAACGGCTCGGCAAACCCCCATATGGCCATGGAGGTCCACGTGTTGATCCACCGTCAGAACGGGTTGGTACACAGATCCGCCCTCGTCGCGGCAGCCGTGTCGGCCGCTCTCGTGCTCGCCGCGTGCGACGCCGGGGACGGTGACAGCCGCACGAAGGCACAGACGGGCGGGGGGCCTTCGGTGGTGGCGCCCGGAAGGCCGGGCGAACCCGCACGGACCCTCTCCGCCGAGGAGGCCGCGAAGGCCGCCGGGGACGACACCCCCAACTCGGCCGACTTCCGCTATGCGCAGATGATGATCCAACACCACGCCCAGGCCCTGGAGTTGACCGCTCTGGTCCCGTCCCGCTCCGGATCACCCTCGGTCAAACGGCTCGCCGAGCGCATCACCGCGAGCCAGAAGCCGGAGATCGGCGCCATGGAAGGCTGGCTCACGCACAACGGCGGCGAGCGGCGCACCTCCGCCCACGATCACTCGGCCATGCCCGGTATGGCGACCCCGGCACAACTGAAGCGGTTGCGCGAGGCGGACGGGCCGGCCTTCGACGAGCTCTTCCTGAAGTTGATGATCACCCACCACCAGGGGGCGATCACGATGGCGACCGAGGTGCTCGCGGAGGGGAACAACGTGCAGATCGAGGAGATGGCCGGGGACGTCGTCGCGCAGCAGACGGTGGAGATCAACCGAATGCGCACGATGCCGTCCTGACCAGGCCCCGGGCACACCACCGCCCCCGCTCCGCCCACCGGTGCCATGCTGGAGACATCCTCCGGGAAGAGGTGCACCGTGCTCCGTGTCGCTGTCGTCGGCTCCGGCCCCAGCGGGGTCTACACCGCCCAGACCCTGGTCGCACAGGACCGGGTTCCCGATGTCCGGGTCCATGTGCTGGACCGGCTCCCCTGCCCGTACGGACTGGTGCGCTACGGCGTCGCCCCTGACCACGAGAAGATCAAGTCGCTGCAGAACAGTCTGCGGACCGTTCTGGAGCATGAGCGGATCACCTTTCTCGGGAACGTCGAGGTGGGCGGCGACGGCATTCCGCCCGAGAGGCTCGGCGAACTCTACGACGCGGTGGTCTACTGCGTCGGGGCCGCGACCGACCGCGCGCTCGGTGTCCCCGGCGAGGATCTGCCCGGCAGCCGCTCCGCCACCGAGTTCGTCTCCTGGTACAGCGCGCACCCCGACGCGGTCATGGACGGCTTCGCGCTCCGGGCCCGTTCCGTCGTGGTGATCGGGGTCGGCAATGTGGCGGTGGACGTGACGCGGATTCTCGCGCGCAGCGGTCAGGAGCTGCGCCCCACCGATGTGCCGCACGGTGCGCTGGGCGCGCTGGCCGACAGCCGGGTGCACGAGATCCACATGGCGGGCAGACGCGGACCTTCGCAGGCCAGGTTCACCACCAAGGAACTGCGTGAGCTGGGCGGCCTGCCGGGGGCCCGGGTCGTGGTGGACGAGGCGGAGCTGGCCCGCGATCCGGCGTACGCCGATCCGTCCGCCCCGGTCCCCGCCCTGCCCTCTCCTCCGAACGCGCCGCCCCCGACGGCGGCGGCGCGGCGCAATGTCGAGGTCCTGCGCGGATGGGCCGCGGCCGGCGCCACGGGGGCGGGCGCCGACGGGCCTCCGGTGCGCACCATCCACCTGCGGTTCTTTCTGCGCCCCGTCGAGCTGCTGGAGCGGGACGGCCGGGTGGCCGGGGTGCGGTTCGCCCGTACCGTGCCGGACGGCAGCGGGGGCGTGCGCGACGCCGGCACGTACGAGGACATCGCCGCCGGGCTCGTACTGCGGGCGGTCGGCTATCGCGGAACCCCGCTGCCCGGTCTGCCCTTCGACCCGGTGCGCGGGACGGTGCCGCATCTGGCGGGGCGGGTACTGCGCGACGGGCTGCCGTCTCCCGGGGAGTACGTCGCCGGGTGGATCAAGCGCGGGCCGACCGGAGTGATCGGCTCGAACCGGTCGTGCGCCAAGGAGACGGTGGCTTCGCTGCTCGACGACGCGCCACGGCTCGCCGGGCGCCGGTCGGTACCCGACCCGGTGACGGCGCTGCGGGCGTGGGGGCTGCGCCCGGTGGAGTGGGACGGCTGGCTTTCCATCGAGCGGGCGGAGGCGGCACTGGGCAGGTCGCTCGGCCGGGAGCGGGTGAAGATCCCGGACTGGACGGGGCTGCTGAGCGCCGCGCACGGTGGCGGCCGGGACGGATCGGGAGGCTAACGGCCCTCGCCGATGCGCTGGACCTGGCGGTTCGCCGCGTCGAGGACGCGGTCGAGCAGGCCGGGGAACAGCGCCTCCAGATCGTCTCGCCGCAGGCCGTTCATCTTGGCCGTGCCTCGGTAGATCTGCTGGACGATCCCGCTCTCGCGCAACACCCGGAAGTGGTGCGTGGACGTGGATTTGGACACCGGCAGGTCGAAACAGGAGCAGGTGAGTTCGGATTCGGCGGCGGCCAGCTCACGGACGATGCGCAGCCGCATCGGGTCGGAGAGCGCGTGCAGCACCCCTTCGACGCGGATCTCGTCCCGCGCGGGGTGGTCGAGCACACGACCGCCGGCCTCGGCGGCGCTTACTGCGGGGGCGCTGGCGGGGGTCACGACGGCTCCACTTCCTGGGGTTGTTCCGGTCTGCTTCGCGGGGCTGTTCCGGCCTCCATAATACGAGACTCATCGTAGTTCGAGATGCGGCGGGCGGCGGGGCCCGCCGCGCCTCACTCCCTACGGTCCCCACGTGAGGCCGACTCGCGGGCTTCGGCGAGCCGGTCCGTGTGGGCCTCCGCCCAACGGCGCGCCGGGGCCGCCGGGCCCGAAGGTCCGGGTGACTTCGCCGTCGCCCTGCTCGACGAGGTCGATGTCCCTCGCCACCACCGCACGCACACCGGGATCGCGCGGGCCCGACCCGACCGGCCCGGCGCCCTTCCCTCACTCGCCGAGCAGGCCGGGGTTGTCGGCGAGCGAGGCGAGGTGGCCGGCCGGATCGGCGATCAGTCTGCGGGTCGTCAGATCGAGCATCCCCGCCACACCCGTGACCTCCGCCGCGACGGTGCCGTCCTCCTTGAGGATCTGCTGCGCGACCGTGAACGTCTTCCCCTCGCCGTACACGAACCGGCAGGTCACCCGGGCCAGGTCGCCGCCGCGGAGCTCCCTCAGGAACTTCACGGTCGTCTCCAGCGCGACCGGCCCGACGCCACTGGCCAGCAGCTTGTCCTGCGGCAGGCCGGCGGCGCGCAGGAGCTCCCAGCGCGCGTGCTCGGCGTACTGGAGGTAGACGGCCTGATTCAGATGCCCCTGGGTGTCGAGCTCGTAGCCCCGGACGGTCACATCAACAAAGAAGGTCATGAACGTCCCAACCCCGTTGCACAGTCCGCCATTCCCCGCCTCCGCACCACCGTCGGCGCCACACCTCTTTACGTACCTGTCATGCCCAGGTAACTTCCTCACCGCAAGTGATTGCAGCAAAATTCCGACAGATCTTGCCTCTCGGAATGGACTGCTCGCCCGAACCCCGAGGCGCGTCAGGGTTCTCCGGCGGGACCTCGCAGGTGGCCATCGAGTGCCTGCGCTGCCGGCTGCCGCGGCCGTTGGCCGTGGCCCTCCCCTGGAGACACGAATGAAACGCTCCCCACGCTCCGTGCCGAGACGGTCCTTGGCCGCGGCCGTGGTGGCCGCCGGGCTTCTGGGCCTCCTCACCGCCGTACCGCAGACCGCCGCTCCGTCCACCGTCCCGGCCGCGGCGACGGAGAACACCGCGACGGTCTTCTACTACACGAAGACCCGCAACTGGTCGGCGTACGACCTGCATTACGCGCCCGAGGGCGGAGCGTGGACGACCGTGCCGGGGGTCCGGATGGAGGCCGCCTGCACCGACTGGGTCAAGAGGACCGTGAACCTGGGCAGCGCGACCGGACTGGCCGCGACGTTCAACGACGGCTCGGGCACCTGGGACAACAACGCCGGGAAGAACTACGCGCTGGGCACCGGCGACATCGCCGTCAGGGACGGGGTCGTGGCCCACAGCGACCCGTGCGCCGGCACCGGCCCGGACCCCTCGCCCTCCCCCACGGACACCCGCACCGCCTCGGTCTACTACTCCACGACCACCGTCGGCTGGTCCACCGTCAACATCCACTTCCAGCCCACAGGCGGATCGTGGACGGCCGTTCCGGGCGTGGGCATGGAGGCGGCCTGCACGGGGTGGGTGAAGCGTTCCGTCGATCTCGGCACCGCCACCTCCATGCAGGCCGCGTTCAACAACGGCAACGGGGTCTGGGACAACAACAACGGCGGCAACTACACCATCCCGGCCGGTGTCTCCACGGTGAAGGACAAGGCCGTCACCGCCGACGCCGCGGACCCGTGCGCCACGGAGCCCGCCGACACCGAGGCCCCCACCGCGCCGTCGAGGGTGCACGCCGACGCGGACGGCGTGTCCACCGTGCTGACCTGGGACCCGTCCACCGACGACCGTGGCGTCGTCCGGTACCAGGTGACCCGGACCGGCGGTACCAGGGGCACGACGGTCACCGATGTCGGCTCCACGGTCCACTCCGACACGAACCTGGAGGAGCGGACCGCCTACAGCTACACGGTGAAGGCCGTGGACGCGGCCGGCAACGTGTCCGCCGCGTCGGCCGCCGCCACCGTCACCACCGGCGACAGGCCCGCCACCCCGGCCACCGGGAAACCACTGGGCACCGACCCACGCAAGGACCCGATCTACTTCGTGCTCACCGCCCGGTTCGACGACGGCGACAGCACCAACAACCGGGGCGGCAGCCAGCATGTGAAGTCCGGCAACGCGGCCAACAACGACCCGATGTTCCGCGGCGACTTCAAGGGCCTGGTCGACAAGCTCGACTACATCAAGGGGCTGGGCTTCTCCGCGATCTGGATCACCCCGGTCGTGCTGAACCGGTCCGACTACGACTACCACGGCTATCACGGCTACGACTTCTACAAGGTCGACGGCCGCCTGGAGTCCGCCGGCGCCTCGTACCAGGACCTGATCGACGCGGCCCACGCCAAGGGCATGAAGATCTACCAGGACGTCGTCTACAACCACTCCTCGCGCTGGGGCGCCAAGGGCCTGTTCACACCGACGGTCCACGGGGTCCGTGACGACCAGTGGAGCTGGTACTACGACGAGAAGAACGAGGGTTTCGAGTACGACGGTGTCACCGTCGAACCGAAGTCCGGGAAGTCGTACTACAACGGCGATCTCTGGTCCACCGCCGAACCGTCCGGCAACACCTGCCTCGACTGGGGCAAGCCCACCGGAGGAACCTCCGCCGAGGGCTACAAGCTGTACAACTGCCAGTGGCCCAGCCCGACTTCCGGCATGTTCCCCAAGACGTACTACCACAACTGCTGGCTCGGGAACTGGGAGGGCGAGGACTCCCGCAGCTGCTGGCTGCACGAGGACCTCGCCGACTTCGACACCGAGAGCACACCCGTCCAGAACTACCTGATCGGCGCCTACGACAAGTACATCGACATGGGCGTCGACGGCTTCCGGATCGACACCGCCGTCCACATTCCGCGCACCACCTGGAACCGCCGGTTCCTGCCCGCCATCCAGGAACGCGTCACCTCGCGGTTCGGCGCCGGGGCGGCGAAGAACTTCTTCGTCTTCGGCGAGGTCGGAGCCTTCGTGAACGACAAGTGGAACCGCGGCTCGGTCAATCACTCCGCGCAGTTCTTCACCTGGAAGGAACGCAAGGAGTACGACGCCGACGACACCAAGGCCGCGTTGGAGATGTACGACTACGAGGAGCGGCTGGGCACCGGTTCCCAGCCCGCCTCCACCAACGCCTTCCTGGACGGGAACACCTATCACACACCGGATCACAGCCGCTTCTCCGGCATGAACGTCATCGACATGCGGATGCACATGAACTTCGGGGACGCCGGCAACGCGTACAACAACGGCAAGGACTCCGACGACAGTTACAACGACGCCACCTACAACGTCGTGTACGTCGACAGCCACGACTACGGGCCCAACAAGAGCGGTGAGCGCTACGCGGGCGGGACCGATGCCTGGGCCGAGAACATGTCGCTGATGTGGACGTTCCGCGGCATCCCGACGCTCTACTACGGCTCCGAGATCGAATTCCAGGCGGGCAGGAAGATCGACTGCGGGCCCAGTTGCCCGCTGGCGAGCACCGGTCGCGCCTACTACGGCGACCATCTCGCCGGAACGGTCGAGGCGTCCGACTTCGGCAAGGTCTCCTCGGCCACCGGCGAGGTCGCCGACACGCTCGGCAAGCCGCTGGTCAAGCACCTTCAGCGGCTCAACGAGATCCGGCGCGCCGTGCCCGCGCTCCAGATGGGCCAGTACTCCACCGAGGGCATCTCCGGATCGATGGCGTACAAGCGCCGCTACACCGACGCCGCGAGCGGAATCGACAGCTTCGCGCTCGTCACCGTCACCGGCACGGCCGACTACACCGGGATCCCCAACGGCACCTACAAGGACGCCGTCACCGGGGACACCCGGGTGGTGTCGGACGGCAGACTCTCCGTCGCCGCACCCGGCAAGGGCAACCTCCGCGTCTACGTCCTCGACCTGGGCGGCAGGAACGCGGCGCCCGGCAAGATCGGCGCGGCCGGTCCGTACCTCAAGTAGTGGCGGTGGATTCGCGGACGACGAGCCGGTAGCCGGGACGGGGCCGCCGCGGCTCGGCCACCGGGCTGCCGGAGAGCCGTTCGACGAGGCTGTCGACGGCGAGCCGTGCGATCGCCTCCTTGTCGGGGGCGACGGTGGTGAGCGTGGTGGCCCCGTACAGGCTTTCCTCGATGTTGTCGAAGCCGACGACGGCGACGTCCTCGGGGATGCGCAGCCCGCGCGAGCTGAGGGTGCGCATGGCGCCGATGGCGATGAGGTCGTTGTACGCGAACACCGCGTCGGGCCGCTCTCCCCGGTCGAGGAGGGCGGCCATGGCGCTGGCGCCGTCCTCGCGCCCGTAGCCGTCGGTGACCACCACCAGCGACTCGTCGGGCTCGATGCCGGCCGCGGCGAGCTCCTCGCGCCAGCCGCGCAGCCGCAGATGGGCGGGCTGGCGCTCGCGTCCGGTGCGGGAGCCGAGGAAGGCGATCCGGCGGTGGCCGCGCTCCACGAGGTGGCGTACGGCGTCGCGGGAGGCGGCCACGTTGTCGATGGCGATGTGGTCGTAGGGGGCCTCGTACTCCCGCTCGCCGAGCAGGACCAGGGGCGCGGTCTCGGTGCGCGCCATCAGGTCCTCGGTCTCCAGGTGGATCGGGCTGAGGATGAGGCCGTCGATCACATGGGACCGGAAGCCCTGGCTGACCAGGAGTTCCTTCTCGCGCAGGCCTGCGGTGTGGTCGACCAGGACGGTGTAGTCGTGCCGGGCGGCCGCGTCGACGACCGCGCCGGCGAGCTCCGCGAAGTACGGGTTGCCGAACTCGGGCACGGCGAGGGCGATGATGCCGGTGCGGCCCTTGCGCAGATGGCGTGCGGTGAGGTTCGGCCGGTAGCCGAGCTCGTCGATGGCCTGCTGCACCTTGGCGCGCATCTTCGGTGTGACGTGCTGATAGTTGTTCACCACGTTCGACACGGTCTTGATGGACACGCCCGCCCGTTGCGCAACGTCCTTGAGGCTGACGCCCACGGCACTCCCTGCTTCGGCTCGATGCGCACCGGTGCGCACTGGATCGGCCCGGCTCCCGTCCGGCACGGTTCAGGTGGTTCTGCGGCCGCGCGCCAGAAAGCGCTGGGCCACCACGACAACGATAAGGAACCCGCCGCTGACCACCGACTGGTAGGAGGAGTTCAGCGAACCGATCTGGTTGATGAGGTTCTGGATGACGGCCAGCAGCAGGACGCCCCAGAGGGTGCCGCCGACCGATCCGGCGCCGCCCACGAGCAGGGTGCCGCCGATCACGACGGCGGAGATGGCGTCGAGTTCCATCCCCACGCCGACGATGGTGACGCCGGAGGACAGCCTGGCCGCGTTCAGCGCACCGGCGAGTCCGGCCAGCAGACCGCTGAGCGTGTAGACGAGGAGCTTCGTACGGGCGACGGGCAGGCCCATCAGGGTGGCCGCGTCGCTGCTGCCGCCCACGGCGAAGAGGGTCTGACCGAACGAGGTGCGCTGGAGCAGCAGTCCGCCGGCGCCGAACAGCGCCAGGGCGACGAGGACCGGGTGGCCGAAGCCCCCTACGCTGCCCTGCCCCAGCTCGGCGAAGGCGGAGCCCTTGGGCACGAGGTAGGTGGTGGCGCCCTCGTCGGTGAAGGCCAGGAGCATGCCGCGGGCCGCCAGCAGGGTCGCGAGGGTGACGATGAAGGGGGCCATTCCGGCGCGGGCGATCAGGAATCCGTTGAGCAGACCGATCGCACCGCAGACCGCGAGCGGTACGAGCAGCGCGGGCAGGAGGCCCCACTGCGAGGCCCAGGCGGCGAGCACCCCGCCGAGGGCGAAGACGGAGCCGACGGACAGGTCGATGCCTCCGCTGATGACGACCAGGGTCATGCCGAGGGCGACCACGGCGAGGAACGACGCCTGCACGGTCACACCGCGGGCGTTGTCCAGGGTGGCGAACGTCGGGTAGACGAACGAGGCCACGATCACGACGGTCAGCAGGACGGCGAGCACGCCCTGGCGCTGGAGGAGTCCGGCGAGCCGCCGCGCAGCCCCGGACCCGGCTGCCGGGCGGGGTGCGCCCTCTCCGGACGGCGCGGGGGCCTGGGCCACCGCCGCGGGTGTGGTTTCGTTCATCGGGACCGACGCTCCCGTGCGACGTAGACGGCGGCGATGATGATGGCCGCCTGGGCGATCTGTGCGGTGGAGTCGGGCAGGTCGTGCTTGACGAGCGTGGCGCGCAGCAGCTGCATCAGCAGGGCGCCCGCGACGGTACCCAGCACCCGGACGGAACCGCCGTCGAGAGGGGTGCCGCCGACCACGACCGCCGTGATGGCGGAGAGTTCCATGAGAGTGCCGAGCGAGGAGGGGTCGCTGGCGGTGAGCCTGGCAGTGGCAAGGACGCCGGCGAGGGCGGCCAGTACGCCGCAGATCACGTAGACGCCGATGAGTACGCGCCGCACGGGCAGTCCGGCGAGGACGGCGGCGGAGCGGTTGCCGCCGACGGCGACGATCTGGCGGCCGAAGGTGGTGCGCCGGACGAGAAGGGTGACGGCCACGGAGAGGACGGCGGCGATCAGTACGACCAGCGGGATGCCGAGGAAGGAGCCGGTGCCGAGCGAGAGGAGGCCGGGATTGACGATCTGCTTGAGCCGGCCGTCGGCCATGACGAGGGCGAGTCCCCGGCCGCCGACGAAGAGCGCGAGCGTGGCGACGATCGGTTGCAGTCCGACGACCGAGACCAGGGTGCCGTTGACCGCCCCGACGACCGCGCCCGCGAGGAGTGCGACGGCGAGTGCGGGCAGCAGCCCGTATCCGAGGTAGAGCGGCAGCAGCGCGGTGGCGAGCGCCATCGTCGAGCCGACGGACAGGTCGACGCCCTCCGTCCCGATGACCAGGGCCATGCCCAGGGCGACGATGACGACGGGGGCGACCTGGACGAGCTGGGTGCGCAGGTTTCCGGCGGTCAGGAAGTGCTCGGTGAACAGGGCGTTGAAGAGGAGTACCGCCGCCACGGCGACATACACGCCGTACTCCTGGTACCAGGCGGGGTCGCGCAGCCGGGCCAGGGGGCGGGCCCGGACGGGGAGGGCGGCCCGGGTGGTCATCGGGGGTCCTCCTGAGCGGCCGGGTCCGTTCCGGCGGGCACCGGTGAGTGGTCGGCGAGCACGTCGAGCAGATGGCTCTCGGTCACCGTGTCGCCCGCGAGTTCGCCCGCCACCGAGCCGCCGCGCAGGACGACGATGCGGTCGGCTCCCTCGATGAGTTCTTCGATGTCGGAGGAGATGAGCAGGACGGCGAGGCCCTCCCGGGCGAGTTCGTCGATGAGGCCCTGGACCTCGGCCTTGGCGCCGACGTCGATGCCGCGGGTGGGCTCGTCGAGCAGCAGCACCTTGGGTTCCAGGCAGAGCCAGCGGGCGAGGAGTACCTTCTGCTGGTTGCCGCCGGAGAGTTCGCCGACCTTCTGCTCGGGGCTCGCCGCCTTGATCCGCAGCCGTCTCATGAAGATGTCGACGACGCGGTCCTGTTTGCGGCGGGAGACCACACCGAAGCGGGAGAGCCGCGGCATGGCGGCCAGCACGATGTTCTCGCGCACGGAGAGGCCGGGCACGATGCCTTCGGCCTTGCGGTCCTCGGGCAGCAGGCTGATCCCGGCACGGATGGCACCGGCCGGACCGGTGCGGCGCAGTTTCCGTCCGCCGACCGTGATGTCACCGGAGTCCAGGCCGAGCACTCCGGCGAGGGCCTTCGCCGTCTCGCTGCGGCCGGAGCCGAGCAGCCCGCCGAGCCCGAGCACTTCGCCGCCGTACAACGACAGGGACACATCGTGGAGTTGGTGGCGCCGGTCGAGTCCGGTGGCGGTGAGTACGGGGGTGCGCGCCGTGTGGTGCTCCGCGCCGCCGAGGCCGGTGGGTCCGGTGCGGCGGGCCTCGGACAGATCGCGGCCGAGCATCATCGAGACGAGCCGCGTCCGGGCGAGGCCGGCGAGGTCGCCGGTGTGGATGTGGCGGCCGTCGCGGAGCACGGTGACGCGGTCGCAGATCCGGTAGAGCTCGTCCATGCGGTGGCTGACGTAGAGGACGGCGACGCCCTGGCCGCGCAGGCTCCCGATGACGCGGAAGAGGGTCTCGACCTCGCGCGGTTCCAGTGAGGAGGTGGGTTCGTCCATGATGACGACCTGGGCGTCGACCGAGACGGCTCGGGCCAGGGCGACCATCTGCCGGGTGCCGATGCCGAGCGTGTGCAGGGGCTTGCGGGGGTCGACGCGTAGGCCGAAGCCGTCGAGCAGTTCGGTGGTCTCGCGGTGCATGCGGGCGAAGTCGATGAGGCCGAGGCGGTTCCTGGGCTCGCGGCCGAGGAAGACGTTCCGCGCCACGCTCATCAGCGGGACGAGGTTCACCTCCTGGTGGATCGTGGAGATCCCGGCCCGCTGGGCCTCGGCCGGACGGGCGAAGGAGACGGGTCGTCCGGCGAGCCGGAGCTCTCCCCCGTCGGGCCGGTGAACACCCGTCAGGGTCTTGATCAGGGTGGATTTCCCGGCGCCGTTCTCCCCCACCAGCGCATGGGTCTCCCCGGCGCGCAGCGCGAAGGACACGTCGTCGAGTGCGACGACGCCCGGGAATCGTTTGCTCACCGAGCGGGCTTCGAGGACGGCGTCCCCGGTGGGCGGAGCGGTCACCCCCTCGGGGCGGGCGGTCCGCCCCTGCGCCGGTGCGTGCGGTACTGCTTCGGATGGTGCCATGGGGCGTCCTGGCCTTCCGCTGTTCCGGAGTGGAGGCCGGTGGCGGCCGCGGCGGGGTGGTGTGCCACGGCGCCACCGGACCGGTGGTCGCGGGTTCCTGCCGATCGGTGCGGTCAGTACGCCCCGCCGAGCGAGGCCTTGGCGTTGGACGCGTCGTACGCCCGGTCGGAGATGATGACGTTCTCCGGGATCTCCTCGCCGCCGTAGAACTTCCGGGCGGTCGCGAAGGCGAGCGGCCCGAAGCGCGGGTTCGACTCGATGACGGCGTTGTACTCGCCGTCGGCCAGGGCCTGCACGGCGTTGCGGGTGCCGTCCACGGAGACGATCTTCACGTCCTTGCCGGGCTTCTTCCCCGCCGCCTTCAGCGCGGTGACGGCACCGAGACCCATCTCGTCGTTCTCCGCGTAGACGGCGGTGATGTCGGGTTTGGACTGGATGAGCTGCTCCATGACCTGCTGGCCCTTGTCGCGGGCGAACTCGCCGGTCTGCCGGGCGACGATCTTCAGGCCGGGCGCCTTGGCCGCGACCTGGTCGACGAAGCCCTTGGTGCGGTCGGTGGTGACGTTGTTGCCGGAAGCGCCGAGGAGGATGGCGACCTTGCCCGTGCCGCCGGTCGCCTTGATCATCGCGTCGGCCGCGCGCCTGCCCTGCGCCACGAAGTCGGAGCCGAGGAAGGCCACGTGGTCCTTGCAGACGGTGGAGTTCACCTTGCGGTCGATGGTGAGGACCGGGACCTTCTTGGCCGCGGCCGCCTTGAAGGCCGGTTCCAGACCCTCGGAGTTCAACGGGGCGACGATCAGGAACTGGGCACCCTGGGACAGCATGTCCTGGATGTCGCTGATCTGTTTGGAGAGCTGCGACTGCGCGTTGGTGGTGAGCAGCTTCTTCACGCCGGTCTTCGCGGCTTCGTCCTTGATGGACCGGGTCTCGGCGATCCGGAACGGGTTGGCCTCCTTCTCCGACTGCGAGAAGCCGACGACCGCGTTCTTCAGATCCAGCTGCGGCGCACCGTACGTCCGCAGCGAGCACCCCGGACCGGAGCTGCTGTCGGGGGACTCGGCCGCCTGGGCGGCCTGGCTGCTGTCCCCGCCCGCGTTGTCCGGGGTCTCCGACTTGGCGCAGCCGGAGACGGCCAGCGCTGCGGTGGCGGCGAGGAGACCGGCCGCGGCGAGGGTACGGGATCGACGCTGGATCATCATGCGCGGGACGCTCCTTGGCGGGAGGACGGCACGCTCGCCGGCGTGCGGTGGGGGCATGGCGGCTCGATTTACAACGTTATATAGGTGGTGCGAGGCGAGCGGCAAGACGTCGTCGGGTTGTTTCTGCGCGATGCCGGACCCACCTGGGACGGCATCCCCGGTGAACGCCGAATGGATGAACAACCCTTACGGATAAGGGTGTTGGGTGCCCGCCGCGCGCACCGAGCCCTTCGTCCGGAGCGGCGACCGGCCCGCCGAGGCCCCGGCCGCCGGAGTCTGGGACGATCGGGCGCGTGAGCGGATGGACAGGACGCGCCCCCCGGTGGGTGGTCGCACTCGTGGCGCTGTACGTCGCGGTCCTGGTCGCCGTCGGTACCGTCTCGCACCTCGCCGACCTGCTCCGCAACGGTCCGCACCCCTACGACTGGGCCCCTGACTGGCTGAACCTGTACTGGACCTCGCTGACGGTCCTCGACTCGCTGGCAGCCCTGCTCCTGCTCCGCGGGAGGCGGGCCGGCGTGGACCTCATGTGCGCGGTCATGGTGACCGATCTGGCGGCCAACTGGTATGCGGCGTACGGCATCCAGCACGTCGGCGCGTCGGACCGGCCGGGGCTTTGGCGCCTCGCCGCCTTCACCGCCCTCGCTCTCGCGACGGGCCCCTTCGTCCGCAGCCGCCTGACGCGCGGCGGCGGGTGAGAGGCGGAAGGGGGCGGCCCACCCCGGGCCGGGGCCCGCGCACCGCACGGGACCGGACGGGCCGGGGTGGGCCGAGTGGTCAGACCGCGCGGAGATACTGCTCCGGCTTGCGGAGTTCACCGCCCAGTTCGCGGGCCGCTTCCTGGGCCCACGACGGGCTGCGCAGCAGCTCGCGCCCGAGGAGGACGGCGTCGGCCCGGCCCTCGGTGAGGATCTTCTCGGCCTGCTGCGGCTCGGTGATCAGGCCCACCGCCGCCACGGGGAGCGAGGTCTCGGTCCGGACCCGCTCGGCGAAGGGGACCTGGTATCCCGGCCCGGTCCCGATGCGGGCGCGCGGGGCGTTTCCACCGCTGGACACGTCCAGCAGATCGACCCCGTGCGTCTGGAGCAGCGCGGCCAGCCGGACGGTCTCGTCGACGGTCCAGCCCTCGCGCTCGTCCTCGTCGTTCTCCGTGAGCCAGTCCGTCGCGGAGATCCGGAAGAAGACGGGCAGTTCCTCCGGCCAGACCTCGCGCACCGCGTCGACGACCTCCAGGGCGAGGCGGACGCGGTTCTCGAAGCTGCCGCCATACTCGTCGGTGCGCCGGTTGCTGTGCGGGGAGAGGAACTGCCCGATGAGGTAGCCGTGGGCGCCGTGCACCTCGGCGACCTCGAAGCCCGCGTCGAGGGCGCGGCGCGCGGCCTCACGGAACTGGTCGACGATGCCCCGGATCTCGTCCGTGGTCAGCTCGTGCGGCACGGGGTGGCCCTCGTCGAACGGCAGCGGACTGGGGGCGACGGGCGTCCAGCCGTGCGCCTCCGGCCCGACCGGATGACCGCCCAGCCAGGGGGCGGCCGTGGACGCCTTGCGCCCGGCGTGGGCGAGCTGGACGCCGGGGACGGATCCCTGGCCCTTGATGAACGCCGTGATCCTGCGGAGCGCGGCGACCTGGGTGTCGTTCCAGATGCCGAGGTCGGCGGGGCTGATCCGGCCCTCGGGGCTGACCGCCGTCGCCTCGGTGAGGATGAGCCCGGTCCCCCCTATGGCGCGCGCCGCGAGGTGGGCGAAGTGCCAGTCGGTCGCGACACCGGCGTCCGGCCCCTCCGGTGCGGCGCTGTACTGGCACATGGGCGCCATCCAGACCCGGTTGGGAATGACGAGCGACCGCAGGGTGTAGGGCTCGAAGAGGGCACTCACGTCGGACTCCGTTTCGACGGGTACGGAAGGATCGCTAGTACGATACATCCCGTACTACGACACCCGTCAAATTACGATGACCTTCGTACAAGGCCCCGGGCCCCGACGATCTGCCTCACGGACACCCGGCAGGGGTGCCCGCGCTCCCGAGAGGGGCGGCCGACGGGGATCAGCGGCCCCCGTCCCGCCGACGGAGCGTGATGTCGGCGTCCGCGTCATAGCCCTGGGTCCAGCTGCGCCCGGCACCCGATTTCCAGGTGACATGGGCGGTCGCCCCGTCGACCCTGATGTCGTCCACCGTCATGGCCCGGTCGCCCTCCCGGACGTCCCCTCGGCGCAGCTCGCGCGCCTTGACGGTGACGGGCCGCGCCGACCGTGCGCTGTCGGCCTCGTCCGCCGCGAGGGTGAGCGCCGCCGCCAGCTCCCGGGCACGGGCCGGGGTGCAGATCAGCGTCAGCCCGCCCGGCGGTGCCGCGGCCCTGATCTCGACCCGTGCACCCACGGGGTTCACCTCCAGGGCCGCCCCGCGCCCCTCGATGTCCTCGATCCCGCTCGTCATCGCTCCACTCCTCCCCCGCCCGGCCGGTACGTCGGCCGGTACGGGTACATCGGCCGGTTCCTCGGCCAGTACGGTACGTCGGCCGGTTCCTCCGCCTGGTACGCCCCGGTGCTCCCGGGCCGACGGCGCGCCCTACGCCTCGGCCACGACGATGAAGAGCGTCACGGCCGCCAGGAAGGGACCGTCGACGAGGTGGTCCAGCCAGCGTCGCACCGCCTCCTCGGTGAAGTATCCGGCGTCGGCGGCGCGGCGCGCGGTGCGCTCCAGGCCGAGAATCCGGTCGGCGGCCCGGACGTCCCGGAAGACGGGGGTGACCGGGACGACCGTGGGCACGGCGAATCCCGCGTCCGCCGCCAGCCGGGCCAGCCGGCTGCCGATGCGGGCGTTGCGGACGGCCTCGTCCGTGACGTACCGGGTGTAGGCGCGCGACAGGCCGCTGTCCGGATGGTCGACCGTCAGGGTTCCCCAGTCGGGCTCGCCCATGACGAGCCGCCCGCCCGGCCTGAGCACACGCCGGGCTTCGCCGAGCGCGCGGGCGGGATCGGCGACGTGCTGGAGAACCCGGTCGGTACGGGCCCGGTCGGCGGAGTTGTCCGGCAGCTCCAACTCATGGATGTCGCCGAGCCGCACGGTCACATTGCCCCGCCCCGCGGTGCGTTCCGTGGCGGCGTCGGCCGAGGCCCGGTCGTGGTCGACGCCGATCACCGTGCCCGTCCCGGTGACGGCGTCGGCCAGCGCGGCGAGGTCCGTGCCGGGACCGCAGCCGAGGTCGAGCACCGTCTCACCCGCGCGGATGGCGAGTTCGTCGAGCATCCGCAGCTTGTAGGACCGGCCCAGATCGGTTGAGGCGACCCGGTCGAGGTAGGCGAACGCGTCGGGAGTGATGGTCTCGAACACCGAGGAGGTCATGGGCGCCAGTCAACCAAATCCGGCGAACCGGCGGCCTTTCTTCGGCGGGTTCACGGATCGGACCGGGCGTGCCGTGGGTTCGGCCAGGACCGAGCCGCCCTCGCCGGGCCGTGGGTATTGCGTTGCGGGGCGCCCGGGGCCGTGCGTAGCGTCGTCGGCCATGACGACCCCCGCCCTGCACACCGCGCGACTGCGCCTGGAGCCGTACACGCCCTCCGACGAGGAGGACTTCGTCGCACTGTTCCAGGACGCCCGGGTGTCCCGCTGGATGGGGGCAGGACCCACGACCGAGGCCGAGGACCGCGCCCTGTTCGGACGGATCTTCAGCAAGGTGTACGCACAGGACCTGTTCGATGTCTGGGCCGTTCGCTGCGGCGGCCGGTTCGTCGGCCATGCGGAGATCAAGCCGTCCTCGGACCCGGCGGGCCACGAGATCGTCTACGCACTGGCCGCCGCCGCGTGGGGCCAGGGGTTCGGCACCGAGATCGCGCGGGCGCTGACCGGGTACGGATTCGGCACGCTCGGGCTCACCGAGGTGCATGCCACGGTGGCCGCCGAGAACGCCGCGTCGCTGGCGCTGCTGGGCCGGATCGGCTTCCGGCACGTCCGGGACAGGGCGGAGGACGACGGCGGCACGACCCGGGTCCTGACCCGCTCCGCCGCGTTGGACGCCGACACCGCCCACGCCGCCGGTCAGCCCCGGTAGACGTCCAGGCGGCCGCACATGCCGAACTTCCCGTACGCGGCTGGCTGTTCGGCGTGCACACGGGCGTCGGCGAGATGGCCGCCGTCGCCGCGTGCCACGGCGTCGAGCTGCTCGCCGGTCGCCTCGGAAGCGGCGACGGCCCCCCGCCGCCAGCGCCCGCGCCAGTCCTCGGCCCTCGGGCGTACGAGTGCGGCGGCGGCCCGGTGGAACGCGGCGAGCGGCTCGGGGTCGCCCGCTTCGGTGGCCCGGCGCAGGGCGAGAAAGCCCTCGACGGCGAGATCGCGGCGGGCGCGGGCGGCCCGTTCCTGATCGGCCTCCGAACCGTCGGCGGGCAGGATGGCCGCCGCCCGGTAGGCATCGGGGTCCATCAGGTGATCCGGCGGCAGGGTGAGTACGGCGTCGCCCGCCTCCGGCAGCCCGCTGTTCTCCATGAGGACGACGATGCGCAGCCCGTCCTCGTTGACCAGTCGGTGGATCGTGCCCGGCGTGAACCACACCAGCGCCCCCGGCGCCAGCGGCGTCTGGCGGAATCCCGACGCGGTGAGCGTCTGCACCGAGCCCGTGCCCCCGACCACCACGTATCCCTCGGAACAGGTGAGATGGAGATGGGGCGTTCCGCCGCGCAGCCCGTCCGCGGTGGGCCAGTCGTACACCCGCAGGTGGGACACGGCGACGGCGCCGGGCAGCCCTTCGAAGGTCGGCACAACTGCTCCTCGGTCTCTCCGCCCCTGCGACCCGCAGGGGTTCGCAGCGGGCTCGGCAAGCGCTTTCCACGCCTGCTGCACGGTACCCGCGCCGGCCGCGACCGCAACAGGGACCGGGTGTCAGCGACTGCCCTGCGGGCCACTGTCAGTGGTCGGGGGCAAACTGTCCGGTATCCGGCACAACGGCGTTTCGGGAGGTTCGGTCATGTCCGACGTACTGCTCACCGTGGGCACCCGCAAGGGACTCTTCATCGGCCGCAGGCGCGGTGACACATGGGAGTTCGGCGGCCCGCATTTCAATGCCCAGGCGATCTATTCCATCGCCGTCGACACCCGCGGGCCGGTCCCACGACTCCTGGTCGGCGGCGACAGCGCGCACTGGGGCCCGTCGGTCTTCCGCTCCGACGACCTGGGCGCCACCTGGGTCGAGCCGGGACAACCGGCCGTGAAGTTCCCCCGGTTCACCGGGGCGTCGCTGGAGCGGGTCTGGCAGCTGCATCCGGCCGGCCCCGAGGCGCCCGATGTCGTCTACGCGGGGACCGAGCCCGCCGCGCTGTTCCGTTCCGAGGACGGCGGGGAGTCGTTCGAGCTGGTCCGCCCGCTGTGGGAGCATCCGACGCGTTCGCGATGGGTGCCGGGCGGGGGCGGTGAGGGCCTGCACACCATCCTGACGGACCCGAGGGACGCCCGTGCCGTGACCGTCGCGGTCTCCACGGCCGGCGTGTTCCGCACCAAGGACGGCGGTGCGAGCTGGGCTCCGTCGAACAAGGGCGTGTCCGCGGTCTTCCTCCCCGGCCCGGCCCCGGAGTTCGGTCAGTGCGTCCACAAGGTGGCGCGGGACGCGGTCGATCCGGACCGGCTCTACCTCCAGAACCACTGGGGAGTCTTCCGGAGCGACGACTCGGGGGACCACTGGACCGACATCGGGCAGGGGCTGCCGTCGGACTTCGGTTTCGCCGCGGCGGCGCACCCGCACCGCGCGGACACCGTGTACCTCTTCCCGATCAACGCCGATGCCGACCGGGTGCCCGCCGGACACCGCTGCCGGGTGTTCCGTACCAACGACGCGGGGAGCACCTGGGAGCCGCTGACAACGGGCCTGCCCGAGGAGACGCACTACGGCACGGTGCTGCGCGACGCGCTCTGTACGGACGACGCCGATCCGGCGGGTGTCTACTTCGGCAATCGCAACGGCGAGGTGTACGCGAGCGCGGACGACGGGGACAGCTGGCAGCAGCTCGCCTCGCACCTGCCGGACGTGCTGTGCGTACGGGCGGCGGTGATCGGCGACTGACCACCGCCCGGCGGTGCGCCGGCAGCCGGCTCGTTCCGGCCGGTCATCGGCCCAACTCTTCTCCCCGAACTTTCAGTTCCGCACAGTGTGACGCGGTCCGAGGCAACCCCTGGGCTTCACTCTCCGTCCTCCGGAAGCGGGGGCCCCAGGGATCTCTGGGGTGTTCGAGAAGGCCGATGACCAGGAGGACCACCTTGATCCGTGTCTCGCGCACGGTTACCGCCGCGCTGGCGGTACTCACCCTGACCATGGGATGGCCGGAGCTGGCGCGCGCGTCGCCGCAACCGGCACACCCGCAGCGTTCCGCCGATTCCATATCCCTGCCCGCTTCGATGGCCTCCGCTGCGCGGGAGGAGCCGGACGGCCGGCTTCCGGCAGGCTGGCGGATCACCGGTGCGGGAACCGCGAAGCAGCTCGTCTGGACCTCGCCCGAGCGGGTGCCGATGGGCGATGCCCGGGTCGAGTTCTACGCCGGGGACAAGCTTCTGGGCCGGCCGGTGGCCGGCCGGGACCGGCGGGCGTTCCGGCTGAAGCTCGGCGACGCGCATATCGGAGCGGCGCCGGACCTCAAGGCCCTGGCGGGCGGACGTCGTCTCGACGCCGCCGGGGCCGGCCGGGCCCCGGACGCCCGGCGTGCCACCGAGGCGGCACCGCCGTCGACTCTCCCGCCGGCGAACCCGGTCGACCCCGGCGTGGCGGGAAAGTACCGGACCGTCAGCGGTGAGTACGCCCTGAAGTCGGTGCGGCTGCCCGGCTTCCCCGCACCGGTGGAGATGCGGGCCGTGGTGGTGTCGCCGGTCGGCGCACCGGGGCGCCGGCCCCTCGCGCTGTTCCTGCACGGCCGTCACTACACCTGCTACAACGCCAAGG
This sequence comes from Streptomyces sp. DvalAA-43, assembly GCF_900091725.1. GTDB lineage: Bacteria > Actinomycetota > Actinomycetes > Streptomycetales > Streptomycetaceae > Streptomyces > Streptomyces pulveraceus. The sequence goes on from NZ_FMBW01000091.1 coordinate 36,622, forward strand.
GCGACCAGGGCATGTCCTGGCCCTGCGAGGCGGGCACGAAGCCGGTGCCGAGCCACCGGGGCTATCTGCGCGACCAGAAGCTCCTGGCCTCGCAGGGATACGTCACGGTGTCCATCGCGGCCAACGGGATAAACGGGCAGGACGACAACGCCGAGGACGGTGGCGCCCAGGCGCGTTCGTCCCTGGTGCGGCTGCACCTCGCCCGCTGGGCCGAATGGGCCGCCCATCGGGCCGGAGCGCCCGCGGCCGTGCGCGCCGCCCCGCCCGCCGACATGGAACGGGTGCTGCTCGTCGGCCACTCCCGGGGCGGCGAAGGCGTCAACCGGGCCGCGCTCGACAGCCTGTCCCGGCCGCCCGCGGACCAGGACGGCTACCGCGGTCCGGTGCGCTGGCACATTCGCGGCACCGTCCTGATCGGCCCCACCGTCTTCGGGCAGAACCCGGTTCCGGACGTACCGTCCACGACCATCCTGCCGGGCTGCGACGGCGACGTGTCCGATCTCCAGGGCCAGATCTATGTGGACGGCACCCGTGGCGTCAGCCGCGGCGCCGCACTGCACAGCGCGGTCTACATGGTCGGCGCCAACCACAACTTCTTCAACAGCGAGTGGACTCCGGGGCAGGCGGCGGCCCCCGCCGACGACGACTTCTGGGACGGCGACACCCCTGACCCGGTGTGCACCCCGGGCAAGAAGGCCCGGCTCACCGCCACACGGCAGCAGACCGCCGGGGCCACGTACATCGCCGCGGCGGCCCGGCTGTTCGTCGCGGGTGACGACCGCGTACGCCCGCTGCTGGACGGCTCGGACCGGCGCGCGCCGTCGGCCGGCCCGGTCCGCGTGCTCACCCACGCCGTCGGCGGCAGGCGCACGCCCGCGTTCCTTCCCGACACCTCGGTGTCCGTGACCGGCGGCCGGGTGTGCGCCCAGGTGGATCCCGATCCGCGCCGCGCCTGTCTGCCGCCCGAGGGAACCGCCGTCTCCCCGCACTTCGCCCTGTGGGAGACCTCGCGGGAGCCCGGCCGTCACGCGGTCGCCATGCGCTGGTCGAAGCCGGGCACGGCGGTGAAGATCCGTCCCGCCCATCCGGTCTCCGTGGCGGGTTCCGAGTCGCTGGCGCTCCGGGTGATCGTGCCGCCCAACACCACCGGCACCCGCCTGGACATCGCCCTCACCGACACCAGGGGCCGACGGGCGGTGCTCGGCACGGCCCGGATCGACGGGCTGCCGGGCAGCGACCGGACCGCGTCCTACTGGGGCCGCGAGATCCGGGTGCCGCTGTCCGCCGCCGCGCGGAGCAAGGTGGATCTGAAGCAGGTGAAGGCCCTGGAGCTGACCCCGCGCAGCGGTTCGGGGCAGGCGTGGCTGGTCGACGCCTGGGGCTGGCGCCCCGGCACACCCGCGGTCCGGGCGGCTTCGCTGCCGCGGGTGGACATCGGGCGGCTGACGGTCCAGGAAGGTGACTCCGGGGTCCGGAACTACCGCATTCCGGTGCGGGTCTCCGGGCACGGCAGCGGCCAGGTACGGCTGTTCGTCGCCGAGCCGGGCACGGACGAGGTCCGCTACCGGACGGTGACGGTACGTCCGGGCAGCCATGACGTCGACGTGCCCGTCCAGGTGCGGGGCAACACCCGCTTCTCCTACGACGTCATGCACAACGTGTTCGTCAAGGCCGTTCGCGGCGCGGTCGTCGGCTCCTACAGCGGCGGGCTGACCGTGAAGAACGACGATCCGATGCCCACGGTCGAAGTGAAGCCGGTCGCGGACCACGTCACCGAAGGGCAGAGCCTGCGCTGGCGGATCTCGCTCTCCGAAGCCGCCGATGTCGACATGGACTCGGTCGGTTTCGAGATCCTGCCGGTCGAGCAGGGGGCGGAGCTGTCCACCCTGGACGTCGACGGGTCGTGGCTGCGGGACACCTTCGGCGAGTCGCCGAAACCGGCCCGGCCGCTGTCCAAGGTGGTGGAGACGCCGTATCTGCCGGTCAGCGTGCCCGCCGGGAAGCTGAGTACCGAGTTGACCGTGCCCACGGTCGCCGACGGGCTCAAGGAGCCGGAGGAATCGGTGCGGTTGCGGATGATCACCTACGACGACTCCTGGGAGCCGCACGAGGGGCCGGTGTTCACCGGCACGGTGCGCGACGCGTCATGACCCGTCGCGCATGATCCGAGGACGTGGCACCGGTCCCGCGAAGGGGCCGGTGCCACGTCCGGTACCGACGCGGTGCGCGGTGCCCGGAGCGCCGCGCTACGGCAGCCGCCAGTCGACTTCCTGGGCTCCCTGGCGCAGCAGGAGTTCATTGGTACGGCTGAACGGGCGCGAGCCGAAGAAGCCGCGGTCCGCCGACATGGGCGAGGGGTGCGCGGACTCGATCGCCGGGAAGCCGTCGAGGAACGGCCGCAGGTTGCGGGCGTCACGCCCCCACAGCACGGAGACCAGCGGCTTGCCACGTGCGGCCAGGGCCCGGATCGCCTGTTCGGTGACCTCCTCCCAGCCCTTGCCTCGGTGCGCGCCCGGTTTGCGGGGCGCGGTGGTGAGCGCCCTGTTCAGCAGCAGGACGCCCTGCCGCGTCCAGGGCGTCAGGTCGCCGTTCGACGGACGCGGCAGCCCCAGGTCCGTATGCATCTCCCGGAAGATGTTCTCCAGACTGCCGGGCACCTGGGGCACCTCGGGGGCCACGGAGAAGCTCAGCCCCATCGCCATTCCGGGCGTCGGATAGGGGTCCTGACCGACGATCAGGACGCGTACGTCGTCGAAGGGCTGCTGGAACGCGCGCAGCACGTTCGCTCCGGACGGCAGATAGGTGCGTCCTGCCGCCACCTCCGCGCGCAGGAAATCGCCCATCGCCGCGATGCGTCCGGCCACGGGTGCGAGTGCTTCGGCCCAGCCGGGCTCGACTACTTCATTCAACGGTCGTGGTGCCACAAAACGTCACTCTACCGGCGTACACGGCCCGCTCCCGCCTCCGAGTCCGCCCTCCCAGGACCGGGGCCGGGTCCTGGGGATAGGCTGCCGCCGTCATTCCTCTTCCTTCCTGGAGCCGGCCCATGAGCGCACCGCGGCGATCACCGGAAAGCACCGCCGCCCGGGCGGGTGCGGAGGGGGCGGCGGTGTCGGGGCCGTATGTGCTCGGCGTGGACTCGGGAGGTTCGGGGCTGCGCGTGGCGCTGGGCGCCGTCGGCGGGTCCGCCCCGGTGGCGACGACGGACTGCGGGGGTCCGGTGCGCACCGGACCGGCCGGGATCGACGCGGGCCATCTGCTGGAGCAACTGCTGCCCGCCGCCCGCCTGTTGCTGGAGCAGCGCGGCGCGGCAGGTTCCGGGATCGAGGCCGTGGCGATCGGCGCGGCCGGCATGGCGACGCTCGGCGGACAACTGCGCGCGGAGCTGCCCGCCGCCCTGGAGGACGCCCTCGGGGTACGGCGGCTGGCGCTCGCCGGCGACGCGGTGACCGCGTACGCGGGGGCGGTCGGCCAGCGTCCGGGGGCGGTCGTCGCAGGTGGCACGGGCATGATCGCGCTGGGTACGGATCTGACGAGCTGGCGCCGGGCCGACGGCTGGGGCCATCTGCTGGGCGACAGTGGCGGCGGAGCCTGGATCGGCCGGGCCGGGCTCGACGCGGCCATGCGCGCCCATGACGGGCGGCGCGGCGGATCCGCCGCTCTGCTGTCCCGGCTGGAGGCGGTGTTCGGGCCCGCACCGGAACTGCCCGGACGGCTCTATCCGCGGACCGACCGGCCTGCCGTACTGGCCTCGTTCGCGCCCGAGGTCGCCGCGTGCGCCGGGCACGATCCGGTGGCCGCGGGCATTCTGCGCGAGGCCGCGGCGCATGTCGCGGAGGCGGCCGAGGCGGTCTGCCCCGAGGCGGGGCGCGACGGCGAACCGTGCGAAGTGGCGCTGACGGGCGGCTTGTTCCGGATGGGCGATCCGCTGCTCGTACCATTGCGCGAGGAGTTGTCCCGCCGTCTCCCGCAGGCGCGGATGGTCCCCGGTTCGGGTGATCCGCTGACCGGGGCGCTGTCCATCGCGCGGGCGCTGGCGACCGGGGACCTACGACTGCCCCGCCACCCGACGCTGCTTCGGGTGCCTGGTGAGGGGCCTGAGTGGCAGTCCGGCCAGGTGGCGACAGAGCAGGACCAGTCGGCCGGTAAGCCTCTGATCGGATAAAAGTGGACAGATAACGCCTGTCTGGGCCCTCCCCGAACGGAGCCGCACCCAAAACCAGTAGCATGCGGCGCCATGAGCACCCCCACTGGGCCCGCTTCCGGCCTGCCTGTACGAATGCCGCGACCTCGCCAGTCCGGACGGCACCGCCGCCCGGAGCCCGTGGTCGCGCCCGAGGGCGCTGCCGCGCTCGTTCTCGCCGTTCCCGGTACCCCCTCCTCGGCCACGCGCAGTCTGGCCGAAGAGGTGATCAGCATCGCCCGTTCCGAGCTGCCCGGCCTCAACGCCCGGATCGGCTACCTCGACGGCGACGATGCCGAGTACCCCGCGCTCTCCGCCGTACTCACCCACTGCGCCGCCGAGCGCGTCGCGCGCTTCGAGCAGGCGCGGGCCGCAGGCCGTGAGGTTCCCGAGCCCGAGGGTCCGTCCGCCGTCGTGGTGCCGCTGCTCGCGGGGCCGGACAGCTCGCTGATCCGGCGGATACGGCAGGCCGTGATGGACAGCGGTACGCAGGTCGAGCTGACCGATGTGCTCGGCCCGCACCCGCTTCTCGCCGAGGCGCTGCACGTACGGCTGTCCGAGGCCGGTCTGGCCCGCGCGGACCGGGCCAGGCTCTTCACGGTGGCCACCGCCGCCGACGGCATCGTGCTGGCCACGGTGGGTGGCGACGAGGCCGTGCAGGCGGCCGGGATCACCGGCATGCTGCTGGCCGCCCGGCTCGCGGTACCGGTGATGGCCGCGGCGCTCGACGTCGAGGGTTCCGTCGCGTCGATCGCCGAGCAGCTCACCGGCTCCGGCTCGGTGCAGCTCGCGGTGGCCCCGTATCTGGTCGGCCCGGAGGTGGCCGAGGGGCTGCTGGACGCCGCCGCGAAGGAGGCGGGCTGCGCGACGGCCGAGCCGCTCGGCGCCTACCCGGCGATCGGCAAGCTCGTGCTGTCGCTGTACATGACGACGCTCGGGATCACGCCGGTCGCACCGCAGGGCGCCCAGGCGCACTGATCCACTGCCGGGTACGCCCGGCAGTCCACGATCGCCGGACGGGCCGGGAGAACCGGGCCCGTCCGGCGATCGTGCTGTGCTCGGCGCGAGGTCAGGCGAAGATCACGCAGGAGGCGGCCGGGACCTCCAGCGCACCCGCGCGACGCGGGATGCCGGTCACCGGGTCGACGTCGAACCAGCTGACGTCGCCGGAGCGCTCATTGGCCGCGTACAGCCGGCGTCCGGCGGGGTCGAGGGCGAGGTCGCGCGGCCAGCGCCCGCCGCAGTCCACGGTCGTGACCAGGGTCGCCTGCTCGCCGGTCGCGTCGAGCGCCAGAACCGAGATGCTGTCGTCGCCCCGGTTGGCGGTCCAGAGGAACCGCCCGTCGTGCGAGACGACGATCTCCGAGGGGTAGGTCGCCGTGTTCTCACCGTCCGCCGCCGGTTCCACGGGCAGCACGAGCGTCTCCCCGACCGGCTCCAGGACGCCCGCGGCGGCGTTCCACCTGCATACGGTGACGGTCGGTTCGAGCTCGTTCAGGACGTAGGCGTGGCCGCCCGCGGGGTGGAAGGCCAGATGGCGCGGGCCGGCGCCCGGCCGCAGGGCCGTCTCGCCGTGCAGCCGCAGCGTGCCGGTCGTGGTGTCGAGCGCGCAGATCCGTACGGAGTCGGTCCCGAGGTCCACACTGAGTACCCAGTTCCCCGACGGGTCGGGCAGCACCTGGTGGGCGTGCGGGGACCGCTGCCGGTCGGTGTTCGGGCCGCTGCCCTCGTGCCGGAGCACGGAGGCGACCGGGCCTGGGGAGCCGTCCGCCCGGACGGGAAGGGCGCTGACGCTGCCCGAGCCGTAGTTGGCGGTGAGCAGATGGCCGCCCGCGAGCGCGAGATGGGTGGGGCCGGCGCCGTCCACCGGACTGATCTCGCCGATGAGCCGCGGCTCGTCGCCGGTGATGTCCAGGGCGGCCGCCGCACCGTCCTCGGTCTCGCTGACCGCGTAGAGCGCGCCGCCGCCCGGCCCCGGTCCATGGCCCAGGGCGAGATACGAGGGATCGGGGACCGTGTCCGTGGCGCCGAGGGCGGTCAGTGCCCCGGTCTCCCGGTCCACGGCGGCGACGGTGATTCCCCGCCCGCCCGCCGAGGTGAACGACCCGATGAATGCCCGTACCGCGCCGTCGTCGCTGCTCACCGCATTGCCCCTCTCCGCCGACTGATCACGACGGCTCGTACCGCCGTGATCTTCCGGGGCGACGGTAGCAGTCACCCGTCAGGTCCAGACCAGTGCCTCGGCCGCCGGGCCCGCCCGCGCGGGCGCCTCACGCGGTGATCAGCGGGGCACGCGGATCGCTGTGCAGTGGTGCGGCGAGTTCGGCCAGCGCCCGCTCCAGGCCGTGCAGATGGGCGAGGGCCGGCTCGGCGGCGGCCGGGTGCGGCGGTACGCCCGCCACGCCCGCCCGGTGCCGTGGGTCGGGGGCCGTCAGGGCCTCCACGGATGCCTCGACCCGCCAGCAGGCGGCGGCGAGGCGGGCGTCGTGGGACGCCTCCGGGTCCGCCGCGACGGAGGCCAGTCCGCGCACCTCGCGCGCACAGGCGTCCAGGAGGGCGAGCACCTGACCGGCGCGGGCCCTGCGGGCGCGCAGCGGGCTGAGCGGGTGGACCAGCGGGGCCAGGGACATCCGCACCCGGCCGAGCAGCGCCTCCAGCTCGGCGATCCGGGGTGCGGGGTCGGCGGTCGGCGAACCCGAGAGCCGTGCGGCGGCTTCCGCGGTGCAGGCGTGCACACAGCGCAGGGCCCGCTGGATCCAGGCGTCGGTCGTGGCGTGCGTGGTGACCGGCAGCACCAGCAGCACCGCGAGCATCGCGCCGAGCGCGCCCGCGCCGGTCTCCGTCAGCCGCAGCACGAGCAGGGCCGGGTCCAGCACCCCGAGCAGTCCGTAGAGCGCCCCGGCCATCACCGTCACCGAGAACACCATCCAGGTGTAGGAGACCGCGGCGGTGTAGAAGATCCCGAAGACTCCGGCCGCGACCACGACCGCGGTGGGCACGGGCGCTCCGTGCAGCGGGACGACGACGGCCAGGCCGACAGGGACGCCGACCAGTGTCCCCAGGACTCTGCGGAAGCCGCGCACCAGCGTCTCGCCGCGTGAGGCGGTGTTCACGAAGACCCACCAGGTGGCGCCCACGGCCCAGTACCAGCGCTCCTCGGAGAGGACGAGCCCCGCCGTCAGCGCGAGGGCCCCGGCCGCGGTCGCCTGGATCGCCTGGCGCGTGGTGGCCCGGCCCAGCCCCGTGCCGGTCACGGGGGCGGGTACGACGGCGGCGGGCTGCCGCCGCTCGTAGCACCACAGCCCGAAGCGGACGGCCGACGAGACGAGCAGGGAGAGGGCGACGGCCGAGTACAGCTCGGGCAGCCGGCCGGGCAGGGTGTGCAGGAACTGTGTGGTGAAGAACGCCATGAACGCGAACACGCCGAGCGAGTGGCCGCGCGGCCCCCATCGCCGGGCGTACACACCCGCGCCGACGACGGCGAGAAAGGCCGCGTCCCGGGCCACCGGGTGGTCGTGCAGCACGGCGGCGAGGGCGAGCACGGGGAAGCCGACGACAGGCAGCAGCGCCGTGGTGATCGCCTGGCCGCGCACCGTGGTGTCCAGCACCGTGAACAGGGCCAGCAGCGCGGCGAGGCCACCGGTGACGGCCGCGACCAGGGAGTGGCCGACCAGGCCGCACACCGCGACGGCCAGTCCGATGCCGAGGACGGCCCGGATCCCGCTGCGCAGTCTCATCCGGCCCGGATCCGGGGCGACGAACATCCTCTTCAGCACCAACACGCTCCTGCTTCCGCGCACCGGTCCTGTACACCGGCATGAAAAAGGCGCCGCGGAGATCCGCAGCGCCATCGACGGGTACATCACAACATCATCGCAGCCCATGGCTCAACCGGGGCGGACATCACTGGGCCATTGGCACAGTGATTACCGGACCGACTGCGCCATGAGTAAGCCAACGGACCGGCACCGCCCCGGACCCCGGCCGACGACCCTGCCGGCCCCGTCCCGCACGTCGAAGCGGCGGCCGGGGACGGCTCTCCGGTCCCGCGACGGCCCGCTACTCCTCGCCCGGCAGGGGCACCGGCACCTGCTCGACGGGGGTCAGAAGCTCCGTCAGATGACGGGCCGACGCGTCCCAGGACCAGGCCTCCCGGACCCATTCCCGGCCCGCGGCGCCCATCGCGGCCCGGTCGGGGGCGAGGAGTATCCCGGTCAGCGCCCCGGCGACGGCCGCGGGGTCGGTGCCGTCCACGACCCGGCCGGTCCTGCCGTCGAGGACGGTGTCCGGGGCGCCGCCCGAATCGCCGACGACCACGGGCAGTCCGCTCGCCGCCGCCTCCAGGAACACGATCCCGAGCCCCTCCGCCTCCAGACCCGCGCGCCGGGTGCGGCACGGCATCGCGAAGACGTCCGCCGCGGCGTAGTAGGGCGGCGTGTCGGCGTGCGAGACGCCGCCCGCGAAGTGAACGGCCCCCTCGGCGTGCCGCGCCGCCAGTCTGCGCAGCCGCGCCTCGTCGGGCCCCTGGCCGACCACCACCAGCACCGCGTCGGGCACCTTGCTCCGGATCAGTGGCAGAGCCCGGATGAGGGTGTCCTGGCCCTTGCGGGGGACGAGCCTGGCCACGCACAGGATGACGCGCTTGCCGTGCAGCGCGAGGCCGGTGAGCGGGTCGGACCCGGCACCGGTGCGGGGCCGGTACACCTCGGCGTCGACCCCGGGGACCAGCCGGCTCATCCGCGCACGCGGGCCGAGAGCGGGCTCGATCCGGGCGCGGGTGTACTGCCCCAGATAGGTCACCACGTCGACGCCGCTGCCTATCCGGCGCATGAGCCCGCGTGCGCCGGGTGTCCTCGCCCACCAGATCTCATGGCCGTGGGTGGTCGCCACGATGCGTCGTACGCCGCCGCGCCGCAGGGCCGGTGCCATCAGGGCCAGCGGGGCGGCGGCGCCGAACCAGACCCGGTCGCAGCCGTGGGCCCCGGCGATCTCGACGGCCCTGCGGGTCACCCGGCCGGTCGGCAGCAGCATGCGGCTCGGGTCCCGTACGACGGGGAACGGGAGGCTCGCGTCGTAGGCGGTGTCACCGGGCTCGTGCGAGGTGTAGACGACCACGTCGTCGTCCGGGACCCGGGTGGCCATCGCGTGCACGAACGTCTCGATGCCGCCCTGACGCGGCGGGAAGTCATTGGTGATGACAAGGGTGGAGCCCATGGAATTCTCGGTTCCTTCGGTTGGTCGTAATCGGTCGGACCGCGAGGAGGGGGCGGCCCGATGCCCGGTCGCGGGCACTGCGGCTCACCGCGCGGGCCTCCGTGGCCCGGTCGGTGCCGGTTTCGTACGTGTCGGAGACGTGCCGCTGCTGCCGCTTCCGGGCGTGCGGGAGCGGATGGCGGGTGCGGACGCGGTGTTATGCGGGTGACGGGGCCGGGCCGGGGTCCTTCGCCTGGATCAGCACGGCGTGATCCGAATGGACAGCCTCAGTAGCCGGCCGGGCGCACCAGACCGGTCTCGTAGGCGTGGACCGCCGCCTGGGTGCGGTCGCGAAGCCCCAACTTGGAGAGGATCCGTCCGACATGGGACTTCACGGTCTGCTCGGCCACCACGAGGCGCGCGGCGATCTCGGTGTTGGACAGGCCCTGTGCGATCAGGGCCAACACCTCGGTCTCACGCTCCGTCAGATCACCGGTGCGGTCCTTGAGCGCGGCGCGCGGACCGGCGCTCACCCGGGCGAACTCGGCGATCAGCCGCTTGGTGATGTTCGGGGCGAGCAGGGCCTCGCCTTCCGCCACCACCCTTACCGCATGGGCGAGTTCGTCGGCCGAGGCGTCCTTCAGAAGGAATCCGGACGCGCCCGCGCGCAGCGCCTCGTAGACGTACTCGTCGAGATCGAAGGTGGTCAGGACGAGGACCTTGACGGTGGAGCCGTCGGCCTCGGTGACGGCGCGGGTCGCCTCGATGCCGCCGACCCGGGGCATGCGGATGTCCATCAGGACGACGTCCGGGGCGAGTTCGGCCACCTTCTCGATGGCGTCGGCGCCGTCCACCGCCTGGCCGACGACCTCGATGTCGGGTTCGGCGTTCAGCAGCACCGTGAGGCCCTGGCGGACCATCATCTGGTCGTCGGCGATCAGTACGCGGATGGCCGTCATCGGGTGTCCTCGGCAGGGTCGGTGGGCACGGCGGGACCGGTGGGCTCGGCGGGGGGCAGTGCGGGCAGTGTCGCGGTGACTTCGTACCCGCCGTCGGGGGTCGCTCCGGTGGCGAGTTCACCGCCCAGCATCGCGGTGCGCTCACGCATGCCGAGCAGGCCGTGGCCGATACCCGAGGTGGGCGGAGCGGCCCGGTCCGGTGCGGTGTTGGTGATCCTGACCGTGACCCCGGAACCCTGGTGGCGGATCTCCACCCGCACCCGTGCGCCCGGCGCGTGGCGCATCGCGTTGCTGAGCGCCTCCTGAACGATGCGGAACGCCGACAGCTCGACGCCGGGCGACAGCGGGTGCGGCTCCCCGGTGGTCTCGGCGGTGACCGTGAGCCCGGCGCCGCGTGCGTTGTCGATCAGCTCGTCCAGCCGTTCCAGGGTGGGCTGCGGGGCGTGCCGCGCGGCGTGCGGGAGGGGGTCCTCGGAGCGCAGTACGCCGAGCACCCGGCGCAGTTCGGTGAGCGCGTCGACCGCGTTCCTGCGGATGCCCTCGACGTTCTCCCTCAGCTCGTCGGACGGGTTCTCGACCAGGTGCGGAACGACCTGCGCCTGGATGGAGACGACCGACATGTGATGGGCGACCACGTCGTGCAGCTCGCGTGCGATGCGGTTGCGCTCCTCCAACAGGGTGCGCCTGGAACGCTCTTCGGCGGTGAGTTCCTCCTGCACGACCAGCTGCGTACGGGCGGCCATCAGACCGCGCAGCGCGACACCCATCGCCACCGTGATGGCGAGCGCCGCGATGGCGAGGCGGATGTCATGGGCGCTCTGCAAGGGGTTTCTCGCTCCGCAGACGAGCCCGGCCAGCACGGTGATCACCAGGGTCTCGACGGCGATCCGGGGACGCACCCGCAGCGCGAGCAGGTACAGCACCCCGGCCTGCATGGCGATCCCGACCCCGCTCCAGGGGAACGCGCCGCTCCACGGAATCCGCATCCCCGAAGCGGCGTTCACGGCGAACGGGGCGACCATCACCATGACGAGCATGGTCGCCCACCAGGCCTGGACCGGGCGGTACAGGGCGACGACGATCGCCGCCGACTGGGCCCCGGCGAACAGGATGCCGAGCTGTATGCCCATCCCGAAGTCGAAGGCGTACTGGTTGGCGCCGCCGATGAGCAGTCCCACCGCCAGCATCACCAGCGGCACCATGATCACCGGCCGCCAGTCGAGCCAACGCGGACGCCCGGCCTGTCCGTTCGGGTCGGCCTCCCACGTCACGAGGTCCCCGCGCAGGATGCGGGGCCAAGCCCGCAGCACCTGTGCCGAACGCTTCACCATGTCCCCCCGGTTCACAACTCGCACCTTAGACACGTCGCGCCGCCGCCGACCGGGCGGGGCGGCCCCCGCGGACGATCCGGCTCCCGTTCCGCGGCCGCCGCTGTTCGTGACCGCGGAAGGCCAGCCAGCAGATCAGCAGCGCCGCGGCGAACGCCGGCAGCCAGGCCAGCCGGGCGAGTACCCAGCCGGGTCCGTCGGGCACCGTGTGCAGGCCCGGCAGGGTCTCACCCGCCGTCAGACCGATCGCGGTGACCGCGATCATGGCCGTCTGGTGCCACAGGAAGACGGTCATCGCCGAGAGGTTCACCGTCGCCACCACGGCCCAGAGCGCGGGGCGCCGCAGCAGCCGACGCAGCGGACCGAGCAGCAGCAGCGCCGCCCCGCACTGGGCGAGGCCGAAGATGACCACGGCGAGGGTCGGCGGGTCGAGGTTGGAGATCTCGCCACCGGGCACCCCGACCATGGCGGCGGGGTACCCGGCCCACAGGACCAGTCCGGCGGTGGCCGCCGCTCCGCCGAGCAGCAGCGCCCAGCCGGTCCGGCGGCTCCGCAGTCCGCCCCGGGACCACGCCGCGCCCAGGCAGTACGGGACCAGCCAGCCGGCCACCACGTTGACCTCGGCGAATCCGCCGGGCTCGGCCAGGCCGAACCGGTAGACGTCGACGAGCAGCACGACGGCGAACGGCCACAGCGGATGCAGCCTCGCCACCAGCGGGGTCGCCGCCGTCAGCGCCGCGAAGACCACGATGAACCAGAGCGGGGACCAAACCAGTTTGCCCAGTGCGCGCACGGTGTCCTCGTCCACCCCGGAGGCGAGCATCACGCACGCCGCCACCGCCCACACGGCCAGGACCACCGCCATCGGGCGCAGCAGCCGGCTCATCCGGGCACCGAGCCACCGGCCGTAGCTCTCGCCCCGGGCGCGGGCCGCGGCATGGCTCCTCGCCCCGACCAGTCCGCCGACCAGGAAGAAGACGGCGAGGGTCTGGAGCAGCCAGGAGACCGGGGTGAGTCCCGGCAGGTAGTGGAGCGGGCTCGCTCCGTGCAGGGTGCCGCTGTCGACGACCAGGGCGGTCACCAGCCAATGGCCGAGGACGACACCGAGGATGGCGAGGGCGCGCAGTGCGTCGACGGCACGGTCGCGGTCGGCGGGGGTGGCGGATTCGATCCGCCGGGCGAAGTCACGCATGGTGCTCTCCCGGGGTCTCCGCGGATCCGGCCGCGCCGGCCACGATCCGCGCGATGTTCCTCAGCGGTACGGAACCGGTCTTCAGGTAGTCGCTGTGGCCGCCGGAGCCTGCCGCGAAGATCTCGGCGCCGAAGGCGGGCGAGACCGGGTCCGTTCCGAATCCGATGTCCACGAAGGGAAGTTGTAGTTCGATGTGCGGTACGTCCGCGATCCAGTCGTCGGCGGCGCGGCCCGCCCAGACGGTGGCCGGGGTGTGCAGGGCGGCGGCGTTCCGGTAGCCGGTGCCCGGACTCCCGTACAGGACGATGTTCGCGACCGGCAGTCCGTGCGCGGCCCGCGCGCAGACGACGGAGCCGTAGGAGTGGCAGAGCAGGGTGGTGCGCGCCTCGGGCCGCATGCGGTTCAACTCCTTCATGAATCGCGCCAGTTCGGGTGCTGCCTCGGCGGCGCGCCCGGAGGTGACCGAGGTCGGGCTCACCGTCGTCGGTGTCCGGTACCCGAGCCAGGCGACCACGGCCGACCGCTCGCCCAGTTCCTCGCTCAGGGCGAGCGAGCCGTTACGCAGCCGCCAGTAGTGATCGATGCCGATGCCCGCGCCGGGGACCAGCACGGCGATCCGTTCCGCGCGCGAGAGATCGCCGAAGATCTCGACGCCGCGGCCGCCGTCCCGGCCGTCGAAGGCGAGGAACCGGCGGGCGGGGTCGGCCATCTCGTGCAGCGCGGCGGCCCGCTTGCGGTCGCCGTGGCGGGCCGCCGTCCGTTCGGCCGCGCCGATGTCGGCCCGTGTCGCGGCGTACCGCTCGGCGAGGGCCTCGGGTGCCGCGGTACGCAGCGGGCCCCGGACGGCAGGAGCGGGTGCAGGTACGGCCGTGGGACCCGCCGCGCCCGAGACCGGCACGGCCACCGAGGCGGCCACCAGCGCGGCGAGCAGGCCGCGGCGCAGGCGGGAACTGCGCGGATGGGACGGCATGACGGGGTGTTCCTTCCGTACCTGACGGCTGGGGGCGTCGACACTTGGGTCTTCGGCGCTTGGGTGCTTCGGCGCTTCGGTACAGAAGCTATGGACGGGGCTCCGTAGTCGGCGTCCCACCGGGGTGTGAACCTTCTCCGTAGCTCTCAGGGACTACAGGTATGACACGCGGTCAGGGCCGGGGCCGAATCGTCCAGGCCGGGCCCGGAGTGGGCCGTTGGTACAGTCACAGCCCGGATCGTCGTACCAGGAAGAGGCCAGCGGACCATGGCGGTGGACGCCCTCGACACCCGTATCCTCCGGCTGCTGATCGAGCAGCCGCGTACCAGCGTCCGTGAGTACGCGCGCATCCTCTCCATCGCCCGGGGCACGCTCCAGGCCCGCATCGACCGGCTGGAGCGGGACGGTGTCATCACCGGTACCGGTCCCGTCCTGTCCGCCGCGGCGCTGGGCCACCCGGTGCTGGCCTTCGTCCATCTCGAAGTGACCCAGGGGCATCTCGACGAGGTCGGCGAGGCGCTCGCCGCCGTGCCGGAGATCGTCGAGGCCTTCTCGACCACGGGCGGCGGGGATCTGCTGGCGCGGGTGGTGGCCCGCGACAACGGGCATCTGGAGGATGTGATCCAGCGGCTGATCCAGCTGCCCGGAGTGGTCAGGACACGTACCGAGGTGGCGCTGCGGGAACGGGTGCCGCACCGGCTGCTGCCGCTGGTCGAATCGGTGGGCCGGACGGCGGCGGGCCACCGGAAGTGATCACGGGCTTGGCATGCTGGATGCCATGACCTCTCCGTACTTCCCCGCACCGGCCGTCGTCTTCGATCTCGACGCCACGCTGGTGGACAGCGAGCCCACCTACTACGAGGCGGCACGCCGTCTGCTGGCGGATCACGGCGCGCCCGGCTTCACCTGGGCCGAGCACCTCGCGTTCATCGGCATCGGCGTCCACGAGACGCTGGCGGCGCTGCGCGCCAGGTACGGGATCGAGGCGCCCGTCGCCGAACTGGTGGCCGCCCAGGACGTCCTGTATCTGGAGCTGGCCAGGACGTCGACCGAGGTCTTCCCGCAGATGCGGCAGTTCGTGGAGCTGCTGCACCGGCGGGATGTCGCCATGGCGGTGGCGTCGGGTTCGTCGCGGGCGGCGATCGAGGCGGTGCTGGAGGGCACCGGACTCGACGCGTATCTGACCACGTACGTCTCCGCCGAGGAGGTGGCGCACGGCAAGCCGGAACCGGATGTGTTCCTGGAGGCGGCCCGGCGCCTCGGTGCGCCACCCGCCGGCTGTGTGGTGCTGGAGGACTCCGCGCCGGGCGCGGCGGCAGCGCATGCTGCGGGGATGCGCTGCATCGCGATTCCCTATGTGGCCGCGACGGCCGGCGATCCGGCCTTCGCGGCGGCCGGTCTCCTCTTCCCGGGCGGGCAGGGCGAGTTCACCGCACAGGCCGCGTACGACTGGCTGTTCCCGCGGGCCGGAGCCCGGCCCGCGCCCGCTCGGCGCGATCCGTCCTCCTGATCCGGCCGGGGCGGTCACCGGTCAGGCTCCGACCGGCCCGGTCCCGGGGTGCGCGAGCAGGACTTCCGGGCGGGGACGGCCTTGCCGTACGGGCACGGCAAGGCCGTCGGCGCGGTGATCGCCCCGGTGGACACGCGGTCTGGGGACGGCGGGGCCGCTCCACGGAACCGCGAGGTCCGGCGGCCCGATATCCTGATCTTGCCGCGCGCCCCCCACCCCGCCCCGACCCAGGTCGGGGCGGAGCCGTGGCAGCAGAAGCGGCCCACAATTCGAGATTGGTGCACAGGTGCTGGTAGCAGGTCGGTACCGGTTGATATCCCCTATCGGCCGCGGCGGCATGGGCGAGGTGTGGCGTGCCGCCGACGAAGTGCTGGGCAGAGCGGTCGCCGTGAAGCTGCTGCTGGGCGGCCACGCGGACGAGTCGGCGACCGCCCGGTTCCGGCTGGAGGCGCAGACCGCGGCCCGCCTGAGCCACCCTCATCTGGTGGCCGTGTTCGACTTCGGGGCCTGGGAGGACCGCTTCTACCTCGTGATGGAGCTCGTCGAGGGCCGAAGCCTGGGCGATCTCCTCGCTGCCGAGGAGCGGCTCGGCGCCGCACAGGTCGCCCGGATCGCCGGGCAGGCTGCCGCGGGGCTCGCCGCCGCCCACCGCCAGGGCATCGTGCACCGTGACATCAAGCCCGGGAACCTGATGCTCGACGCCGAGGGGTCCGTCAAGATCGGCGACTTCGGGATCGCCCAGTTCGTCGACGACCCGTCCGCCGCGCTGACCACCACAGGACAGATCGTCGGCACCAGTCTCTATCTCGCCCCGGAACGCGCCCTGGGCCGTACGGCCGGTGCCGCGTCCGACATGTACTCCCTCGGCTGTGTGATCTACCAGCTCCTGCTGGGCGAACCGCCGTTCCGCTCGGACACGGCGACCGCCACGCTCTATCAACATGTCGACACGGCACCCGTGCCGCTCAGACAGCGCGGCGTCGACCTCTCCCCGGCCTTCGACTCCTATCTGCTGGGGCTGCTCGCGAAGCAGCCCGAGGACCGGCCCGGCGCCCAGCAGGTCGCCGAGTGGTTCCAGAGCGATGCCTGGCGGGGACAGCCGGAGCCGCTGCCGATGTACGCCCCGGCTCCGCCCCCGACGACCGGTGTTCCGCGCTCCCCCGCAGCCGCTCCCGCAGCGACCGGCATTCCGCGTGCCCCGGCAGGCGCTCCCGCCCACGGCCCCGGCCCGACGCCCCACTCCGCCGAGCAGGGCGCGGGCATGGCGACGTACCGGCTGCCGCAGGCCGGCGGCCACCGACGCCGCGCGGCGGAACGGGCCGTCCCCGCCCGGCGGGGAGCCGTCGCCCGGGACGCGATCAGGCGTCGACCCAGGGTGGCGAGCGCCATCGCCGGTACGGTCGCCTTCATCGCGGCCGTGTACCTGGGGATGACCCTGTTCTCCCCGGACTCCGGTGGATCCGATACCCCTGAATCCGGTTCGACGGCCACCACCGGACCGCGGTCCGACTCCCACTCGCCCGCGCCGGAGCAGCCGGCCCAGGGCGAGGAGGGGGACGACGACGAGGACTGACCCCGCCACCGCACCTCGGCCGGACGGCGGCACAAGGCCCTGGGACCTGGCCCAGGCGCAGGTCCTAACCCAGCAGGGCCATTTCCTCCGGCGTGAGCCGAAGCGCGCCGGCGGCCACATCGTCCTCCAGATGGGCAGGATTCCCGGTGCCCGGGATGACGAGCACGTGCGGGCCCTGTTGCAGCGTCCACGCCAGCCTGACCTGGACGGCCGAGACCCCGTGCGCACGGGCCACCTCAAGGATCTCCGGCCGCTCCGAATCACCGGCCCCGGCCTCGCGCCGCTCCCCCGCTATGGAGTAGAAGGGTACGAAGGCGATCTTCTCCTCACCGCAGATCCGGAGCATCTCCGCAGATCCGGGACGGAGCGAACCGACCGCGAACCAGTTCTGCACGCAGACGACGGGCGCGATCTCCCGGGCCTCGGCGAACTGCTCCGGCCGGACGTTGGAGAGACCGAGATGGCGGATGAGCCCCTTCCCGCGCAGCTCGGCCAGTGCGCCGAAGTGTTCGGCGATCGGGCCGGGCCCCTGGGTGCGCAGGTTCACCACGTCCAAGTGGTCACGGCCGAGCTGACGGAGGTTCTCCTCGACCTGCCCCCGCAGCTGTTCGGGCCGGGCCCAGGGCAGCCACTCACCGGACGCGTCACGGCTCGGCCCGACCTTGGTGACGACGACCACGTCGTCCGGGCGGGACCCCAGCGCCCGGTTGATCAGCTCGTTCGCGGAACGCAGCGACGAGAAGTAGAAGGCCGCCGTGTCGATGTGATTGACACCGAGCTCCACCGCGCGGCGCAGCACGGCGATGGCCCGGTCGCGGTCGCTCGGGCCCGCGGCGTCGTCGAACGCCGCGCCCTTCTGCGTCAGGCGCATGGCGCCCAGTCCAATGCGGTTGACCGTCAGGTCGCCCAGCTCCCAGGTGCCCGACGCCGCCGCCGAGAGGGTCCTCGTGGTCATACCGCGCACCCTTCTGTCCGTATCGCGCGGTCGGCTCCACCGAGGAGGAAGGCCCTCTCCCACCCGATTGACTTGCAATCAATCGCTCTCTGTGAGAGAGTAGTTGTGAGCTCTGATTTACTGTCATGTTTTGCCATGTGTGCAGGATAATGGCGGCCATCTGTTCTGTACAGCCCCGCGCCCGTTCCGGTGCCCTGCGTCAAGCAACCGTCAGGACCCCCCACCCCGACGTCAGCGGTTCGTCAACAGGCTCCGACGGACCCGGCGGTCGCGCTTAGCGTCACTGCCATGCGACGCCACATCACCCGGAGCGTTCCCGGCCCTCACCTCGGCCTGCGGCCGCCTCCCTCCGGCATGACCGCCGACGACCACGGCTGGGCCGCCGATCTGCGTTTCGCCGTCCACTGCTCGGTGACACTCCTCGGGCTGCTGTCGGCCGTCGACGCGGCGGCCGGCCACCTCACCTGGCCCCGCGCCCTGCTGTGGACCGGGCTGTCCGCACTGCTGTGTGCGGTCCTGGTCCCGCCCCGGGTCCGCGCGGGCGCCGGATGGCTCTCCTGCCAGGGCCTGTTGCGCCGACGGACCGTCCGCACCGACCGGCTCGTCTCGGTGCGCTGGTCGGACGGCGTCGCCCAGCGCATGGTGCTCCGTGACACCGAGGGCGGCCGGGTCGAGGTCGACCCGGAGGTGTTCCTCGCGAATCCGGCGCTCTGGCACCGACTGGACGAGGATGCCCGCGGCTCTGTGGAGCGCGGGACGCTGCGGTGCGGGGTGACGGCGCTGCGGCAGCTGTCCGACCGTATCGACCGCAGGCACGCGCGCACGGTGTTCACGATCTCCGGACTGGAGTAACCACCGCTCGTACCAACGGCGTTGTGCGATCCCACCACCGCGGCTTGACCAAACTTGCCAAGTCCCCCGGCATCCTTCGCAGTTCGTTGACGAGTCCATGACGACGTGTGAGTGTTCGGTCGCTCGATCACGGACACCGGGGGGCGCGGGCGGCCGGCGACGGCCGGGGCAAGCGCGTCATGGTACGCGGCTGCCCGTGATCGAGGCCCCCCGAATCAAGGAGCCTCGATGAAACTCAGACCGATGACGGCCGGGACGACCCTGGCCGTCCTCGCCTCCATGCTCGTCGTCACCGGCGCGCAGTCGGCATCCGCCGAACCGTCACCGCCCGCCCCGAGCGCGCTCTCGGCCGCCGTGTCGGCGGCCGACCGGGCCGTCGCCAGTGGTCTCGACACCCTGGCGAAGGGGCCCGAGGAGCGGTACGAGCGGCAGATGGTGACCCCCTGGGTCAAGGGCCTGTACTCCGTCGCGTACCAGCGCACCTACCGCGGCCTGCCGGTCGTCGGCGGGGACGCCGTCGTGGTGGCCGACTCGAAGGGCCGGGTCCGCGGCACCCAGTCCGCGGTCTCCCGGCGGATCAACGTGCCGACCACGCCGACCGTCTCCGCGAAGGCGGCCGAGACCACCGCCCGCAAGAAGCTCCGCACGGTGCAGCGGGTGGAGTCGCGGCGGCTGGTGGTCCGTGCCACCGAGAAGTCCTCCCGGCTGGCCTGGGAGACGGTCCTCACCGGACGCACCGCCAAGTCCCCCAGCCGGCTGCACGTCTTCGTCGACGCGGGCACCGGCAAGGTGCTCGACAGCTACGACGACGTCAAGGCGGGCACCGGGAACAGCCAGTGGAACGGCCCGTCGCCGCTGGCCATCGACACCACCGCGTCGGGCAGCAGCTACTCGCTGCGCGACCCCAACCGCCCCGGCCTGAGCTGCGCCGACTACAGCACGGGCAGCGTCTTCACCAAGTCCACCGACTCCTGGGGCACCGGCAACCCCACCAGCAAGGAGACCGGCTGCGTCGACGTCATGTGGGCGGCGCAGCACGAGTGGAACATGCTGAAGGACTGGCTCGGCCGCAACGGGCACAACGGCAACGGCGGCAGCTGGCCGGTCAAGGTCGGGCTGAACGACGTCAACGCCTACTGGGACGGCTCCTCGGTCTCCATCGGCCACAACAACGCCAACCAGTGGATCGGCGCGATCGACGTGGTGGGCCACGAGTTCGGCCACGGCATCGACCAGTACACGCCCGGCGGCGCCAACAACGAGTCCGGTCTCGGTGAGGCCACCGGCGACATCATGGGTGCCCTGACCGAGGCGTACACCAATGAGCCGGCCCCGTACGATGACCCCGACTACACCGTCGGCGAGAAGATCAACCTGGTCGGCAACGGGCCGATCCGGATCATGTACAACCCGGGCCAGATCGGCGACCCGAACTGCTACAGCTCCTCGATCCCCAACACGGAGGAGCACGCCGCGGCCGGTCCGCTCAACCACTGGTTCTATCTGCTGGCGGAGGGCTCGAACCCCGGCGGCGGCAAGCCGTCCAGCCCCACCTGCAACAGCTCCTCGGTCACCGGTGTCGGCATCCAGAGCGCCGGCAAGGTCTTCTACGGCGGCATGCTGCTGAAGACGAGCGGGATGACCTACAAGCGCTACCGCACGGCGACGCTGACCGCGGCGAAGAACCTCGACGCGAGCTGTCTGCTCTTCGGCCGGACCAAGGCCGCCTGGGACGCCATCAGCGTCCCCGCGCAGAGCGGCGACCCGTCCTGCACGCCCAGTGGCAACAACGACTTCACGATGTCCCTGGACCCGGCGTCGGGCTCCGTGAAGCCGGGCAGCTCGGTGACGGCCGCGGTGCGGACCACGGTCAGCTCCGGGAGCGCGCAGACGGTCGCCCTGACGGCGAGCGGTCTGCCCAGCGGGGTCACCGCGGCCTTCAGCCCCTCGTCGGTGCAGTCCGGGGCGTCCTCGACGATGACCGTCTCGGCGTCCTCGAACGCCGTGCCGGGCGCGTACACCTTCACGGTGAAGGGTGACGGCACCCAGAGCCACACCGCGCAGTACACCCTGACCGTGGACAACGGCGGCGGCAATCCGGGCGGCGGCGCACCGGACATCAGCATCGCCAATGTGCAGGCGCACCTCACGCAGCTGAACACCATCGCCACCCAGAACGGCGGCAACCGCCGGGCCGGAAGCGCCGGCTACACGGCCTCCGTCGCCTATGTGAAGAGCAAGCTGGAGGCGGCCGGATACACCGTCAGCGAGCAGACCTGCACCAGCTGCACCTACCGCGGCAACAACCTGATCGCCGACTGGCCGGGCGGCCCGTCCGACCAGACGATCATGTTCGGTGCCCACCTGGACGGCGTCTCCGCCGGTCCCGGGATCAACGACAACGGCTCGGGCTCGGCCACCCTGCTGGAGAACGCCCTCACCCTGGCCCAGCGGAACCCGACCATGACGAAGCACGTCCGCTTCGCCTGGTGGAACGGCGAGGAGCAGGGCCTCCAGGGTTCCGAGTACTACGTCGGCCAGCTCAGCGCGGCCCAGCGCAGCGCCATCAAGGCGTACTACAACTTCGACATGGTGGCCTCGACCAACGCCGGCTACTTCATCAACAACGTCAACTCGGCCGCCTCCGCGCCGATGAAGGAGTACTGGGACTCGCTGAGCCTCGCGCCGGAGGAGAACATCGAGGGCCAGGGGCGTTCGGACGACTACTCCTTCCAGCAGGGTGGCATCCCCACCTCGGGCTACGCGACCGGCGCCGACGCCACCAAGACATCGGCACAGGCCACCAAGTGGGGCGGCACGGCGGGCCGTTCCTACGACTCCTGCTACCACTCGTCCTGTGACACCACGGCCAACATCAACGCGACCGCGCTCGACCGCAGCGCCGACGGTGTCGCGTACACCATCTGGAAGACCTCGGTCGGCACCACCGCGCCCGCCGACGACTTCTCCGTCTCGGTGAAGCCGGTCTCGGGCAACGTCCAGCCGGGTGGCTCGGTGACCGCGAGCGTGTCCACCGCGACGACCAGCGGCTCCGCGCAGAGTGTGAAGCTGACGGCCTCCGGCGCGCCGAGCGGGGTCACCGTCTCGTTCGACCCGGCGTCCGTGCAGTCGGGCTCCGCCTCGACGATGACCGTCTCCGCCGGGGCCCAGGCCGCGGCGGGCACGTACACCCTCACGGTGACCGGGACCGGTACGGCCACCCACACCACGACGTACTCGCTCGTCGTCGGTGGCGGTGGCAGCTGCCAGGCCCGGCAGGTCGTCGTCAACGGCGGCTTCGAGAACGGTGTCGCTCCATGGACCCAGACGGACGGTGTGATCAACAACCGGACGTCGGAGAAGCCGGCCCACTCCGGCTCCTACACGGCCTGGCTCGGGGGCTGGGGATCCACGCACTCGGACACGGTCTCGCAGTCGCTGACCGTTCCGGCGGGCTGCTCGACGTACAAGCTGTCGTTCTATCTGCGCACCGACACGGACGAGTCGGCGGGCGACCCGACCGTGTACGACACGTTCACCGTGAAGCTGGGCACCAAGACGCTCGCGACGTACTCCAACGCGGACGCCTCGGGTTCCTACGTCCAGAAGACCTTCGACGTCGGCGCCTTCGCCGGCCAGACGGTCGCCCTCGGCTTCACCAGCAGTGAGGACGCCTATCTGCAGACCAGCTTCGTCCTGGACGACGTGACGCTCGACGCGAGCTGATTCTCCACCGGTTCACCGTCCGGGGCGGGGCGTGCGCACACGTCCCGCCCCGGATTCTCTCCGCCTCTCTCAGCGGACGACGGCCGCCAGTCGGCGGGTGAAGTCCTCGATCTCCGGCCGGTTGTCGTGCCGGGCCGCCAACCGTCCGTGCAGGCCGCGCAGTTCCTGGCCGAGCAGGGTCGAGGCGGTGACCTCGGTGGTGTCCAGCACCGGTCCCGCGATGGCGATCGCCGCCTGCGGGTCCCGGGCGCAGACATGGGCGTCCGCCATCCGCACCAGGAACAGCATCCGCGCCGAATGCATCCCGGGCGGGAGCAGGGTCAGCGCGGTGCGGGCCGCCCCGACCGCGCGCAGCGCCAGGCGGCGGTCCCCCGTCGCCGCGGCGAGGTCCCGCAGCGCCCCGGCGGCACCGGACTCCACCCGCAGGCGCACCGAGGCGACGGACAGCCAGGGCGCCTCCGTCTCGTCCTGCTCTCCGACCCGGTCCAGCTGCGACCAGGCGCGGTCGATGTGCCCCAGGGTCTGCCGCGCGTCGCCCCGTACCGCGTGCCCGCGCGCCAGGTACAGGTCGCTCATCGCGCCCGCCCAGTACCGGCCGACGGCGGCCTGCCGGATCGCGCCTCCGTAGGCGAGGGCGGACGGGCCGTCGCCCTCCAGCCGCGCCAGTGTGCTCATGTCGCTGAGCGCGGCCACCTCCGTTCCGACATGACCGGCCAGTCCGGCCCAGACCAGGGAGCGGTCCAGCCAGGCCATCGCCGTCGCGTTGCGGCCCCACAGCAGTCGAAGGCAGCCGGCGGACTGCGCGTACTCGGCCGCCAGCGGGGCGAGCTGGCGCTGGTACGGCGCCGCGGGCAGGGCCATCCAGCGGAGCATCGCGTGCAGGGTACGTTCGACCACGACGGTCGCTCCGGGCCAGGCACGCTCCTCGTCGGCCCGCAGACAGACGGCGAGCAGCGCCGTCAGGGCGTGCACGGTGTCGATGTCCAGCGCCGGGCACGACACGGTGGCCGGGCCGAGGGAGCAGAAGGCCGAGTGCAGGGCGACGACGTCGGCGAGTACAGGGACGGTGCAGCCGTCCCGGCCGTGCACCGGACATATCAGCCCGTAGCTGGGCAGTCGGCTGGGCAGGACGGTGTCCGGTGGCAGCATCGCGAGCAGGGCGCCGCCCGCGGGCTCTCCGGGGAAGGGGCCCTGCCGTGCGGGGGCCGGCGCGGGGACCGGTCCCGCGCTCTCCGCACCCGTGCCGCCCGTGCCGGCGGCCTCGGCGGCCTCGCAGGCGGCGAGCAGCGCGCCGTCCGCCGACATCAGCTCGTCCAGCCTGCGGGCCAGCGGCAGCGGTGTCCGGCGGGTGCCGTGCTCCAGCTTGCTGATGGCGGTGTGGTCGTATCCGACGCGGGCACCCACCTGGGCCTGGGTGAGTCCGGCGCGCCTGCGCCACTGACGCAGCCGGGTGCCGAAGGCTCGCCACACCTCGGCGGTGCGGGCATCCGGCGCGGGGCCCATGCCCTCGGTCACCCGGGACTCCGCGGCGCCCCGCCGGATGCCCCGTCCGTGCCACGCTGACGGCTCATAGCCCGGAGAATAGCGAGGGCGTGGGCGCGCTGTCCCCTGTGCGAAGGGAAGATGGCGCCTTCCCGTCACCTCCCATTCCTTCCCGTGCGCCCGCGGCTCCGGTACGGGGAACGGCGAACGGCCCAGGGGGCTCCGGACCCTGGGCACGCCGTCCCGGCCCGCGAACGCGGGTAGATCCTGCCGGGGCGGCAGGGAGCGGCCCGTCCGGTCCGACGGAGCGTCATGACCGGTCCGACGGGGCGTCGTGGCCGGTTCGCCCTGCGCGTGATGGCGCGAAGCGGCCGCCCGCGGTCCGTGATCCGGACGATTCGCGCCGCAGCCGCATGAACGGGTCGCCCGCCGGGCATGTGACGGGTGACCGACAGGGGGTGGTGGCAGTGGGCCGCATCAGGATCGTCCGACGACCACAGCTGCCGTCCCGGCCGCCGCCCCTCGATCTGAGGACCCCGTCCGGCCGCCCGCTGCCGTACTGAGCGCGGAGTCCGACACGCCGCTGTCCGCGGCCGAGGGCCGCACGTCCTGCCTTCGGGAGCCCCTGGGGCGCCCTTCTGCGTGATGATGGGCAGGAAGCCGTCGCGGCGGGCGGCAGTAGCCGGAGGCGTCGCGTCGGCCGACTCGGAAGGGACGGCCCCTCATGCACGCATCCCGGACGAAGCGACCGGCCGCGGCCTCATCGGTCCTGCTGGCACTGCTCGTCGCGGCAGTATCCGGCTGCCGGGGCGGCTCGTCCAGCGGTACCGCGCCCACGTCCTCCGGCACGCGCGCCCATGTGCTCGCAGTGAAGATCGACAATGTCGGTCCCGCCCGCCCGCAGACCGGACTCGACAAGGCGGACATCATCTACGTGGAGCAGGTCGAGGCCGGTCTCAGCCGCATGATGGCCGTCTATTCGTCCTCGCTGCCACCCGTGGTCGGCCCGGTGCGCAGTGCCCGGGAGACGGACCTGGAACTGCTCCGCCAGTTCGACCGGCCGACGCTCGCCTTCTCCGGGGCCCAGACCAAGCTCCTCCCGGCCATCGCGGAGGCGCCGTTGGACCCGCTGCCTCCCGAGAAGGATCCGGGCGCGTACTTCCGCGCCGACGACCGCGCGGCACCGCACAACCTCTTTCTGCGCCCCGGCCGGACACCGCACGCCACCACCGGGAGGAACGCGGCCGAGGACATCGGGCTGCGTTTCGCCGCCGCCGTGCCGGGCGGCAGGGCCGTCGCCGACCGCACGGTCCGCTACCCGGCCGCGCGCTTCACGTTCACCTGGTCCGCCGAACGGGGTCGGTGGCTCGTCGCCATGGACGGCACACCGGCCCGTACGGCCGGGGGCGCCCGGCTCGGTGCGGCGGATGTGGTGGTGCAGAACGTGACGGTGCGCCCCTCGCTGTACCGGGACCGGTGGGGCAGCACCTCCCCGTACACCGAGACCGTGGGGTCCGGATCCGCCGTGGTCCTGCGCGACGGCAAGGAGTACGACGTGCGCTGGTCGCGGCCCTCGGCCGATTCCGCGACCTCGTTCACCGCTTCGGACGGCGAGCGGATGACCTTCGCTCCGGGCCAGGTCTGGATCGTCCTCGCACAGAAGTGAAACGGCCGGCGCGGCACCACGCCTACAGAAGTGAAACAGCCCGGCACGGCACCGCGCTTACGGAAAACCGCAGGGTGGCGGGTGCGGAGAACAGCATCCGGTCCTGCGGACATCCCGGTACCGGCGCCGCCCCTCGGTTCCTAGCGTTGCCGGTGGGGCGCGGCGGACTTCCCGCGCCTCACCTCGACGGCCGGGAGTCGATTCATGGATTTCGTCATTCTGGGTCTCCCCCAGGAACCCGCGGGCGGTGTGGCCGGCTGGGCGGCCGGCCTCGTCGACACCATGGGAGGTCCGGGAGCGGGCCTCGCCATCGCACTGGAGAATCTCTTTCCGCCGCTGCCCAGCGAGGTCATCCTCCCGCTGACCGGGTTCGCGGCGGGGCAGGGTGTCATCGGTCTGGCCTCAGCGCTCTTCTGGACCACGCTGGGTTCGGTGGTCGGCGCGGTGGTTCTGTACGGGATCGGCATGCTCTTCGGCCGCGACCGCATGCATGCGATCTGGGCGAGGCTGCCGCTGGTGAAGCTCTCCGATCTGGAGCGCACGGAACGGTGGTTCGCCCGGCACGGCACCAAGGCGGTCCTGCTGGGCCGCATGGTGCCGATCTTCCGCAGCCTCATCTCCGTGCCGGCGGGCGTGGAGCGCATGTCGCTGCCGCTCTTCGTGACGCTGACCGCCATGGGCAGCCTGGTGTGGAACTCGGTTCTGGTGATGGCGGGTTACTGGCTGGGCGACCGGTGGGATCTGGTGGAGACCTATGTCGGGGTGCTGTCCAAGGCCGTTCTCGTCCTGGTCCTGATCGCCGTCGCGGGGTACGTGGTCATGCGGCTGCGGCCCCGTGGCCGCGCGCAGCACCGCCGGGTCCGGTGAACCCGACGCCGTGGCCCCCGAGCCCTGCGGTCGCCCCCACCGGGCCGGAAGGATCTTGCCGTGCCTCCGCCGCGCGACTAGCCTCGGCAACCGTGCAGGGGGAATCCGCGGAAGGAACGGCCGGTCTGCTTCCGGGAGTTCCCGTCCGGTGGCACGAGGAGGCGGGTGTCCCCGCGGCGCGGCCGTATCCGTGGCCCCGCAGAGCCGCGGGCGCGCTGCTCGGCAGCTGCACCGCTCTGACCGGGCTGCTGTATTTCGCCGTGCCGGGCGCGTTGTCGCTGCCGTTCGTGTGGTGGCCCCGCACCCGGCCGCGTGCTCTGGCCCTGCTGACTGCCGGGGCGCGTCGGCTCACCGCTCTGGAGCGGATCCGCCGCAGTGTGTTCTTCGGCGATGTGTTCCCCGCCCACCACGCTGCCGACCAGGACGTCCTGCGCTATCTGGCCGCCCGCACCGGCACGGGGGCACTGTCCGCCGGGGTGCTCGCGCTGCTGGGGTACGGGGCGGTGCTGGCGGGGCTGCTGGCCGTGGGGGTGGTCCGCGATCCCACCGACTGGCGGGGACTGCTGCCGCAGGCGCTCCTCGGCGGTGTCCTGCTCTTCCTGGACCTCCAGGGGCTCGTGTCGCTGAACGCGCTCGACACCCGGCTGGCACACGATCACTTCGGGCCTTCCGAACGGGAGTTGCTGGAGCGGCGCATCGCCGAACTGGCCGCCAGCCGGGCCGGAGTGCTCCGGGCGGTCGACGCGGAACGCAGGCGCATCGAACGCGATCTGCACGACGGTGTGCAGCAACGGCTGGTGGCACTGGGCATGCTGCTGGGGCGGGCGCGCCGCAACCGGACGCCCGAACAGGCAGAGTCGCTGCTCCGGCAGGCCCACCAGGCTTCGCAGGAGGTCCTCACCGAACTCCGCGAGGTGGCCTGGCGCGTCTACCCGTCGGCGCTCGACGACCTGGGGCTCGAAGAGGCGCTCGGCGGAGTGGCCCAACGCTGCGGCATTCCCCTGCACGTCGAGTTCGGTCTGCCGCTGCCCCCGCCCCGGCCGGTGGAGACCGCAGCCTACTTCGTGGTCTGCGAGGCCGTGACCAACGCGGCCAAGCACTCCGGGGCCACCCGTATCCGGGTGAGCGTCGGCGGCGACGGAAGCCGTGTGTCGGTGTCCGTCCAGGACAACGGCACCGGTGGCGCGGATCCCCTGGGCGGCGGGCTGTCCGGGCTGCGCAGCCGGGTGGACGCGCTGGACGGCCGGTTGTACGTCGACAGCCCCTGCGGGGGCCCCACCACGATCACCGCGGAGTTGCCGTGCGCGTAATGCTCGCCGAGGACTCGACCCTGCTCAGGGAGGGCCTGGCCCTGCTGCTCGCGGAGGAGGGCCATGAGGTCCTCGCCGCGGTGGGTGACGGCACCTCCCTCGTCCGGGCCGTCGAGGCGGACCCGCCGGACCTCGTCGTCGTCGACATCCGGATGCCTCCCACCCACACCGACGAGGGGCTGCGGGCCGCGCTGGAGATCCGCGAGCGCCGGCCGCTGGTGGGTGTGCTGGTGCTCTCCCAGCACGTGGAGCGCACCTACGCGGTCCGGCTGCTGTCCCAGAGCGCCGAGCGGGTCGGCTATCTGCTCAAGGACCGGGTCGCGCAGGTGGACGAGTTCCTGGAGTCGCTGGAGCGGATCCACGCGGGCGGGGCGTCGATCGACGCCGAAGTCGTACGGCAGTTGGTGGTCCGGACCACGCATGTGGATCCGTTGGCCGGTCTGACTCCCCGGGAGCGCAGCGTCCTTCAGGAGCTGGCGCAGGGCCGCAGCAACGCGGCCATCGCCCAGCAGTTGCACATCTCACTCAGTTCGGTCGAGAAGAATCTCAACGCGGTCTTCGAGAAGCTGGGTCTGCCACGCGCCACCGGTTACAGCAGGCGGGTGCTGGCGGTGTTGCGCTATCTGGAGTCGTAGCGGGGCCCTCCGTCGGTTCCGGCCGGTGCTCAGTGCCGCCGTGCGGCGGCGTACCGGCTCAGGAAGAGGGCCTCGACATGGGCCATGTGCTGGATCTCGGTGGGGTCGACGCTCTCGTCGGGGGCGTGGATGAGGCACTGCGGTTCCTCCACGCCCATCAGGATGATCTCGGCGCGGGGGCAGGCGTTGCCGAAGACGTTGCACAGCGGGATGGAGCCGCCCTGGCCGAGGGCGGCCATCGGCTTTCCGTAGACGTCCGCCATGGCCCGGCCCAGGGTCGCATAGGCGGGTCCGTCGGTGGCGGCCCGGAACGGTGCGCCGGTCCCCTCCGGCTCGACGGAGACGTGTGCGCCCCAGGGGGCGGCCTTCTCCAGATGGGCGGTCAGTGCCCGCAGGGCGGCGTCCGGGTCCGTTCCCGGCGGTACGCGCAGGCTCACCCGGGCCCGCGCGGTGCCCTGGACGGCGGCGGACGAGCCGACGACCGGCGGGCAGTCGATGCCCAGGACGGTGACGGCGGGGCGGGCCCAGAGCCGGTCGGCGACGGTGCCGGATCCGGTGAGCGACACCCCGTCCAGCACATCGGCGTCGCGCCGGAACCGCTCCTCGTCGTACGGCGCCCCGGACCAGGTGCCGGTGGCGTCGAGACCGTCGATGCGCGTTCCGCCGTCCGGGGCGCGCAGGGTGGCCAGGATCTGGACGAGGGCGGCGAGGGCGTCCGGGGCCGGTCCGCCGAACATCCCCGAGTGCACCTCTCCCCGCAGGGTGGAGACCGTCACCACGAGACCGGCGAGTCCCCGCAGGGAGGTGGTCACGGTCGGCTGCCCCACGGCGGCGTTGCCCGTGTCGCAGATGAGCAGGGCATCGGCGAGGAACTGCTCGCGGTGCTGTTCGACGTACGCCTCCATGCCGCCGGTGCCCTGTTCCTCCGAGCCCTCGGCGACGAACCGCAGCCCGACGGGCAGGTCGTCGCCGAGGGCCCGCAGTGCGGTGAGGTGCATGACGATGTTGCCCTTGCAGTCGGCGGTGCCGCGCCCGTACCAGCGGCCGTCGCGCTCGGTGAGCGTGAAGGGCGGCGAGGTCCAGGCCGCGTCGTCGAGCGGCGGCTGGACGTCGTAGTGGCAGTAGAGCAGCACGGTCGGCGCTCCGGGCGGCGGCGGGCGGTGGCCGAGCACCGCCGCGCTGCCGTCGGGCGTCTCGGCGAGATGCACATCGTGGAGGCCCGCCTCGGTGAAGGCGTCGGCGACCCACTGGGCCGCTTTCCGGCAATCCTCGGGCGGGTACTGGCGGGGGTCGGCGACGGAGGGGATCGAGACCAGCTCGGTGAGATCCGCCTTGGCGCGCGGCATCAGGGCGGCGATCCGGTCGGCCAGTCCGTGCTCGCTCATCGTTGTCTCCCGGTCGTCGGGCCCGGACCCGGGTGGTCCGGTTCTCGTACTTGCTTCGTGGGGTCCGGGGCCAGCGCCGGACCGTGCTGTCGGTCCTGAGCTCGTCCACGGTCCTGTCGAACGCCTCGACCTGGTCGGGGCAGTAGACCTGGAGGACGATCCGCTCGGCTCCTACCGCCCGGGTGTCGGCGATGACGGGGCGCTGTCCGGGCCCGTCCGAGCCGTTGGACAGCTGGATCTTCCAGAGGGCGGTCCTGAGGGCGTCGTCGGGCGACTCGCAGACGATGCCGCCGTCCTTGCCCAGCAGCCGCTGGACGGTGCCGGGGTCGGGCGCCGGGTACCCGCCCTCCACCAGCTTCTCGCTGAGCTCGTCGGCCTTCCTGCGGGAATCGTCGGTGGCCCTGACGCTCGTGTACTGGACGACGCCGATGACGACGAGGGCGACCAGGAGCACGATCGCACCGAGGTAGATCCAGCGGTGCTCGGAGGCCATGCGTGTCGGGCTCATGCGCCGCCGTCCGCCGTGGCGCCCTCCGGCCCGGCCGGGGGTCCCGCGGCGGGAGTGCGCCAGCCCGGCTTGCGGAGCCTGAGGAAGAGGTACGGCACGAGCAGGCCGAGCACGACGAGCCCGCCACCGACCAGCGCGATGTACGACCAGACGCTGCCGCCACCGAACTGCGACGACGGTACGAAGCCGATGGCCAGGGCGGCGAGCGAGGCGAGCAGGCCGAGGACGCACAGGGGCACGAGGGCGGGGGCGCGGTAGCCGCGCGGGTGGTCCGGCCGGGTCCTGCGGAGCCGGATCGCGGCGGCGAACATCAGCAGGTAGACGATGAGGTACACCTGTGTGGTGATCACGGAGAAGATCCAGTAGGCGCTGGAGACGTTGGGGATCAGCGCGTACATGAGGGCGATGGCGGTGGTCACGACGCCCTGGGTGACGAGGATGTTCTGCTGGATGCCGTTCTTGTTGAGCTTCTGCAGGAACGGTGGCAGATAGCCCTCCTCCCGGGAGATCAGCAGGAGGCCCTTGGACGGCCCCGCCAGCCAGGTCAGCATGCCGCCGAGCGCGGCCGCGACGAGGGCGACGGCGACGACCGGGGTGAGCCAGCCGACGTGGAAGTGCGAGAAGAACGCGTCGAACGCCTGCATCACACCGGCGGTGAGGCTCAGTTGGTCGGACGGGACGACCCAGCTGATGGCCAGCGCCGGAAGGATGAAGATCAGCAGCACCAGTCCCATGGCGAGGAACATCGACCGCGGATACTCCCTGGCCGGGTTCTTCAGCGACGAGACATGGACGGCGTTCATCTCCATGCCGGAGTAGCTGAGGAAGTTGTTGACGATCAGGACGAGACTGGCGAGCCCCGTCCACTGGGGCAGCAGATGGCTGCTGGTCATCGGGGCGGCGGAGCCGTTGCCCTGGCCCAGGAAGACGAGCCCGAGGACCACCAGGACGGTACCCGGGACCAGTGTCCCGATGATCAGGCCCCAGGACGAGAGCCCGGCTACGGCCTTCGTGCCCCGGGCGGAGACCCACACCCCGGTCCAGTACAGGACCATGATCACGATCGCGGTGTACAGGCCGCTGCCGGCCAGTCTCGGGTCGATGACATAGGCGATGGTGCTGGCGACGTAGGCGAGCAGGCTCGGATAGTAGAAGATCGTCATCGCGAACTGGCACCACACGGCGAGGAATCCGAGCGGCTTCGACAGCCCCTCGCTCACCCAGCGGTAGACACCGCCGTTCCACCCCGACGCCAGCTCGGCGGAGACCAGCGCCGTCGGCATCAGGAACACGATCGCCGGGACGACATAGAGGAATACGCAGGCCAGTCCGTACACGGCCATCGTCGGGGCGGACCGCAGGCTGGCCACCGACGCGGTGGTCATCAGCGCCAGCGTGACCCAGGTCATTCCCGGCGCCGCGGTCTTCCTGGCCTGTGGCTGCGATGCGGGGAGCTCCGACTCGGCTTCCGAGGGGACGTCCATGGTGCTCATACGGCACTCCTTGCGGCGGCAGAACGGTGCTGGCGGGAAGGGGCGACGGGACTCGTGCGGCGGTGGGCCGGACCTGCGCAGGGCGGAGCCCCGGCGCGCGACGGCCCGGCGGGGCCGGGTGCCGCGGCGTCGGCCGGTGCGCTCTCGGGGAGGGCGGGACCGTGTAAGGGTCTTCGGACCGTCGTACGACGCCCCATCAGACGGCCCCCTTCACCCGAGCAGCTGGTCAGCAAGGGTAAATTGTCACGGTTTCAGCAACTTCGCATCTTGGGCCCTCCTCAAGAAGGGGCCGGTTTTCCGGACCGGGTCCCGCGTCGGCCGTCCTTGATCGATGATGATGCGGATGGCTGCCGTCCCCGGTACGGCACCGGCTCCAGGAAGGGGTTCCCGATGCGGGAAACGACGCCAGACCGGTCTCCGTCGGACGCCCGGTCCGACCACGGCCCGGACGAGGAGGCCCAGGTGATCGTGGTGGGGGCGGGGCCCGCGGGGTCGGCCGCGGCCTTCCATCTCGCCAGGGCGGGTGTCGATGTCCTGCTGCTGGAGAAGTCCCGCTTCCCCCGGGAGAAGGTGTGCGGGGACGGCCTGACCCCGCGCGCGGTGCACCAGCTGATCAGGATGGGCGTCGACATCAAGGCTCCCGGCTGGACGCGCTCGCGCGGGATGCGCTGGGTGGCCGGGAAGCACCAGGTGCACATCGACTGGCCCGCGCTCGGCCGCTATCCGGACTTCGGCCTCTCGCGCAGCCGGCACGATTTCGACGACATCCTCGCCCGGCACGCCGTCGCCGCCGGGGCGCGGCTGCGCCCGGGTGTGAAGGTGACCGAGCCCCTGACCGACCGGGTCGGCCGGATCACCGGGGTCACCGCCACGACCACCGAGAAGGAGCCCCTGGCCTTCCACGCACCGATCGTGATCGCGGCCGACGGCGCCTCCGCCCGTCTCGCCCTCGCCATGGGGTTGCAGCGGGACCGGAACAGGCAGATCGCGACGGCCGCCCGCCGCTACTACCGCAGCCCCGAGCGCTCCGCGGAGGAGTACCTGGAGCTGTGGGCCGACCTCCGGTTCCCCGGAAGCGATCACTACCTGCCCGGATACGGCTGGATCTTCCCCATGGGCGACGGCCGCGTCAACGTCGGTCTCGGTGCGCTGCCGCACCGGCGGCACGGAAAGGCGGATCTGCGTGCCACGTTGGACGAGTGGCTGGCCCGTACCCCCGAGCACTGGGGGCTGCGCGAGGAGAACGCGGAGGGCCCGGTCCGCAGCGCTGCCCTTCCGCTGGGCTTCAACCGCCATCCCCTGTACACCCGCGGGCTGCTGCTCGTCGGCGACTCCGGAGGCATGATCAGTCCCTGGAACGGCGAGGGGATCGGCCAAGCCATGGAAGCCGGTGAGGTCGCCGCCGAGACCGCCGCACTGGCCCTCGCCCTGCCCGGGGGTGCCCGGCGCGAACAGGTGCTGCACGGCTACCCCGTCGAGATGAACCGCCGCTGGGGCCGCTACTACCGTCTCGGCAACACGGCTGCCGACCTGGTCTTCAGCCGCTCCGGCTTCCAGCCGGTCCTCAACCGCTACGTCATGGGGTCACCGTTCCTGCTCGACACCCTGGCCCGGCTGCTCACCAACCTCACGGACAAGCCCTCGCACGACCTGATCGACCATCTGCTCAACGGCGTCGTGCGCCTGGTCCCGGAACCGAAGGTGCGGCGCAGGCGCTGATGCGGTCCGGTCCGGGACGGCCGGGGGTGACGCGCGCCGGCGGCCGTGCCGATGTCTAGGAACGGCGGCGCGGCTTGCCGCGTTTGGCGGCCTTGGGGCCACCGGATCCGCTCCGCGGGTTCCTCCCGGCCGACTTGGCGCCGGATCCGCCGGTCGCCTTGCCGGTCGATCTTCCGGCCGTCCTACCGGTCGCGGGCTTGCGCCGCGCACCGTCCGAATCGGCGCTCTTGCCCTGGGCCTGGGACCTGGGGCGGCCCCTCGTGCTGTTGACGGTCCGCCCTCGGACGATTCCGATGAACTCCTCCACCAGATCGGTGGTCTCGTCCTCCAGCCAGGACAGCGCGACGCGCGATTCGGGGGCGTCCACCACCGGACGGTAGGTGAGGTCCTTGCGGTGGTGGAGGCGGGCAAGGGACTGGGGTACGACGAGCAGACCCACTCCCGCGGCCACCAGCTCCACGGCGTCCGCCGTGGTGGCGGGCCGCTCGATGGCCGGCCGCCCCGGGCGGTGCTCCCATTCGAGGGTGTCGTCGAGGGGGTGCAGCACGATGTCATCGGCCAGCTCCGCCGCGCGGACCTCGTCGACCGCCGCCATGATGTGATCCTTCGGGATCACGACCACGGTCGTCTCGGCGTACAGGGGGATCGCGCTGAGGTCCGTCCGGTCGATCGGCAACCGTACGAGGCCGGCGTCGGCGTCACGTCCCCGCAGCACGTCGGACGCCTCGGCGGCCGGTACCCCCACGAGGGTCAGCGGGACGTCGGGCAGCCGCTCGTTCCAGATCCGCACCCACTTTCCGGGTGTCACCCCCGGGACATACGCGAGCCGGAACGAAGGGGTTTCTTCCGAGCTTGTCACTCCGCCAGGTTACCGGCCCTGGTCAGAGGTAGCGCACATGCTCGATACCCTTGTCCCCATGACGTCGCACAAGACCGCCCAGACGATGAAGCCCGCGACCGCGGCAAAGAAGCTGGGTGTGTACCTAGAGGCCACCCCCGCCGAGTTCCAGGAGGGTGTCGTCTCGCGCACCGAGCTCAACACACTGCAGGCCGATCCGCCCGAGTGGCTCCAGGAACTGCGACGCAACGGCCCGCACCCCCGGCCGGTGGTCGCCGCCAAGCTGGGCATCTCGATCTCGGGCCTCGCCCGTGGCGGGATCACCGAAGCCCTCACGACGGAGCAGATCGACGCGCTGAAGACGGAAGCCCCCGAGTGGCTCCGGCAGGAACGTGCCACCCAGGCCGAGGTCCGGAAGGAAGCGGTGCGCATCAAGGAGAAGAGCGCGGCACGCGACGACCGGTCCGGCGACCCGCGTTCCTGATCCGGCCCGCGCTCCGGACCGGGCCCGATTGATCCCGCCCGATCCGGACGAGAGACCACGGGGCGGGTCCGGCCCCGGCAGGCCCTAGCCGTCGAGGGTCACGCCCAGCATCCGCGCGTGCAGCGCGCGGACCTCCTCGGCGAGCGACGGATCGGGGCCCGCCACCGGGATGCCGGGAGCGACGGTCCGGATGGGGAGGGCCGCGACCGGCCCCGCGTCGAAGCCCCAGCTCCGGCGCCACGCCACGAGCTGCTCGGCGCTCGACGCGTACACGATGCGGCCCAGCCCGATCCAGGCATGGGCCGCGCTGCACATCGGGCAGTGTTCGCCCGATGTGTAGACGACGCTCGTCCGCCGCTCGTGCGGGGAGAGGTTCTCGGCCGCCCAGCGCGCGATCTCGAACTCCGGGTGGCGGGTGGCGTCGCCGTCCTTGACCCTGTTGCGGTCGCGGAAGCGGACCGTACCGCTCTCGTCCACGAGGAGCGAGCCGAACGGCTCGTCACCGGCCGTGAGCGCCTCCTGTGCGAGGCCGACGCAACCACGGAGGAACTCACGGTCCTTCTCCGTGACCGTCTGCGACGCGTTCACCGCACCTCTATCACTCTCTGTGCTCATTTCGTCAGGCTAACAGCCCTACGGCATTCGGTATACCATCCAGCTCACGGTGGGTGGCATCGCCGCTGCCCTCCTCCGCATGCCGACCGGCCGCGACGGCCGGTCCGCCGACGGCGACACGGAGGCACGAGCCAGTGAGGAACGCCCCGGTGAACACCGCCGCGCGGGAAACGGTCTGGAACGCGCCGGGCATGCCCGCCCTGCTGCTCCTGACCGCCACGGGATTCTCGGGGTTCGCGGCACTGCTGCCCACCGCGCCGCTCTGGGCCGTGCGCGGCGGCGCCGACGCCGCCGGCGCCGGTTCGGTCAACGCGGTCCTGATGCTCTGCACCGTGGGCGCCCAGACCCTGGTGCCGACCGCGATCCGCCGCCTCGGCTGGCGGACCACCCTGGTCTGCGGGATGGTCCTGCTCGGCGTCCCCTCGCTCCCGCACCTCCTGTCGACGCAGCTCGGCGTGGTGCTGGCCCTCGCGGCCGTGCGCGGAATCGGATTCGGGGTGCTGACGGTCTGCGGCGCCACCGCCGTGGCCGAACTCGTCGAACCGGCACGGCGCGGGAAGGCGGTCGGAGCGTACGGCCTGGCCATCGCGGGGCCTCAGTTCATCCTGGTCTCGACCGCGCCCTGGGCCGCGGAGAACCTCGGCTTCGGGGTGGTGTTCGCGCTCGGCGCGCTGCCCCTGCTCGGCGTGGTGCCCGCGCTGCGGCTCGCCCCCCGGCTGAGCGGGCACCCGGCCGGGACCGAGGGCCCGCCGCACCGAACCGCCCCGGCGGGTGGACGCGCCGCGTACCTTCCGCTGCTCCCGCCGATGCTGCTCCTGCTCGGCGTCACGACGGCCGGGGGCGCGCTGATCACCTTCGCCCCGCAGATGAGCAGCGACCCCACCGCGACCCTGGCCGGGTTGCTGCTGCTGACCGGAACGGCGGCCGTCTCCCGCTGGCGGTTCGGGGCGCTGGCCGACCGGCACGGCACCCGGCCGTTCCTCTGGCCGCTGGTAATCGTCACGGCCGTCGGGCTCGCGTCGACGGCCTGGGCGGTGACCTCGCCGGAGGCGACGGGCATGGTTCCGCTGCTGGCCGGGATGGTCCTGGTCGGGATCAGTTACGGCGGGCTCCAGAACCTGACGCTGGTGGACGCCTTCGCCGCCGTCGACCGCCGGTCCAGCGGCATCGCGAGCGCCGTGTGGAACATCGGGTTCGACGCCGGGACGGGAGTGGGCGCCCTCCTCGTCGGCTACCTCGCGACGGGTGCGTCGTTCTCCCTGGCACTCGTGGTCACGGCCGCGCTCTCCCTCGCCACACTGCCCCTCGCGCTCACACGCCGACGCCGTGCCGGGTCCGGCCGCCCGACCGGCTAACACCGGAGCATTTGGGATACCGTTAATCCATGGCTCATGTGATACTGACGAACGTCCGCCCCTGGGGTGCGGCGCCCGTGGACATCGTGATGTCCGGCGCCGAGATCCTCTCCGTAGTACCGGCCGGAACGGCGATCGGCGACGGCGACCGCCTCGACGGTGGCGGTCTCCTCGCCCTGCCCGGCTTCATCAACGCGCACGCCCACCTCGACAAGAGCTGGTGGGGCCAGCCGTGGGTCTCCTACGGCGGGGAGGCGACGACGCAGGGGCGCATCACCCACGAACGCGCGGAGCGAGACGGGCTCGGTATCCCGAATCCGTCCTCGACCGCCGCCGTGCTGGGTGAGTTCCTCCGCCACGGCACGACGGCGGTACGCAGTCATGTGGATGTCGACCTCGGTGTCGGGCT
Source organism: Streptomyces sp. DvalAA-43 (assembly GCF_900091725.1). Classification (GTDB taxonomy): domain Bacteria; phylum Actinomycetota; class Actinomycetes; order Streptomycetales; family Streptomycetaceae; genus Streptomyces; species Streptomyces pulveraceus. Next base: position 73,829 of record NZ_FMBW01000091.1, read on the forward strand.
GCGCGGGATCGAGGTGGTCCGCGAGGCTGTGGCCGCTCTCGACGGCGCGGTCGAGGTGGAGATCGTCGCGTTCCCGCAGGACGGCGTGATGCGCCGTCCCGGCGTGCTGGACCTTCTCGACCGGGCGGCCGGGGCGGGAGCGACCAGCATCGGCGGCCTCGACCCGGCATCGATCGACCGCGACCCCGTGGCGCAGCTCGACGGGCTCTTCGGCATCGCGGAACGGCGTGGCGTCGGGCTCGACATCCATCTGCACGACGGCGGGGATCTCGGCGCGTTCCAGATCGAGCTCATCGTCGAGCGCACGCTGGGTGCGGGGCTGCACGGCAAGGTGACGGTCTCGCACGGCTTCGCCCTGGGCGAGCTTCCGGTGAACCGGCAGCAGAGCCTGGTCGAAGCCTGTGCGGAGGCCGGTGTCTCCTGGGCGACCGTGGCTCCGGTGCGTACCGCGCCGCTGCCCTGGCGCGGCATGCGGGACCACGGTGTGCCGGTCGGCCTCGGCACCGACGGCATCCGGGACCTGTGGTCGCCGTACGGTGACGGCGACCTGTTGCGCGTCGCGCTCGGGTTCGCCCGGCTCCACGGTCTGCGCACCGATGAGGAGCTGGCCTACGCGGTGGAGCTGGCCTCGACGCGTGCGGCGGGGTTCGTGCACCGCGACGCCCACGACATCGTCGCGGGGGCGCGGGCGGACATCGTGCTGCTGGACGCCGAGAACGTGCAGGACGCCCTCGTCCGCGCGCCGCGCCGGGACCTGGTGGTCGCCGGTGGCCGTGTGGTGGTCCGGGACGGCGAACTCCGCATCTGATCCCGGCCGGTGACGACAGGCAGGGCCGCGGCGGACGCATTCCGCCGCGGCCCTGCTCATGGGCCGGGACCACGCCGTCCGGGAGTCCGTTCGCCGGGGTCGTACCCCTCGCGCTACGGGATGCTCGCGCCGCTGTACCTGACCAGTTGGGGTACTCGTGCCGCGAGCGTCAGCAACCCCGCGACCAGCAGGATTCCGCTGAGGAACGCGGTGGTGCCGACCCCCACCCGTTCGGCCGCCGCGCCGAGCCCCAGCGAGGCGAAGGGCATGACGCCGATGGCGAGTTCCTGGAGCCCGAGGGCCCGCCCCCGTACCTCCGGCGCGGTCGTCATCAGCAGCAGGGTGGTCTGGAGCACTCCGAACGAAGCGCTCATCAACCCGATGCATGCCATCAGCGCGAACGAGAGCGGAACCGTCCGGGACAGCGCGAACAGCGACCACAGGGCGCCCCAGGCCGCCGTGCCGAGCACGAACAGTCCGCCCTTGAACCTGAAGTCGCCGAGCATGGCGATGACGAGCGAACCGGCGAGGCCGCCCAGGCCGCCGCAGGTCAGGAGCCACCCCAGGCCCGCGGCGTCGAGCCCGAGGGCCTCCTTCGCGAACACCGGCATGAACCCCTGGTAGACCGGCCACAACAGGACGTTGGCGGCGAGCGTGACCAGCAGTACGGCCGAGGTGAGGCGGCTGGTGAGGACCGTACGGAATCCGCTGGTGAGCATCCGCAGTACGGGTTCCGGCCGGCCCGGCTCCGGCTGCCCCACGCCGCGCAGGGGCCAGAGCGCCACGAGGGACACCGCGTACCAGGTCGTCGAGATCCAGAGGGCCGCGGGCGCCCCGAAGGCGCTGATCATCGCCCCGCCGATCGCCGGACCGATCACCTGCGTCATGTTCATCGCAAGGGCGTTCAGCGCATTGGCATTGCTGAGGTTCTCCCGTCCGACGAGATCGAGGACGAGCGAGCCGCGCGCCGGCTGCGACGGGGACTGCGCCAGTCCGATGGCCAGTCCCCCGGCGACCAGCGCCCCGTACGAGACCGGGCCCGACGACGCCATGACCGCCACGACGACCACGGCCCCCAGGGCCCACAGACAGGCGGACATGAGCAGCCGCACCCGGTCGTACCGGTCGGAGAGCACCCCGGCGAAGGGCCCCAGCAGCATGGGGGCGAGCCGTACGGCGGTGAACACGGCGAGCAGGAACTCGGACCGGGTCGTGTCGAAGACGAGCCAGCCCAGGACCAGCGTCTGCGTCCACGCGCCGCCGTAGAAGAACAGGTTGGAGATCCACAGGAGACGGAATCCCGGGCTGCTCCGCAGCGAGGACAGTGCCTGCCGGACCCCTGCCGCCGCTCGTGGCTCCCTCGGTACCGACCCCGACGACGCCTCCACCGGCTCCCGCTGCGACAACGCACCCCTCCTCGTCCGACACCATCAGAAATGGTATCCCAAAGATATGCATCCGTTTCGCCTGGTTCGGCCGGGCGGGCGTGCGCCCACGCGCTCAGCGGGACGGGGGCGCCGTCGCGGAGAAGCCGTAGGCGGTCCAGTTCTCCTCGATCCGCTTGCGGACATGGTCGGGGAACGAGTGCCGGAAGGAGGCCGTGACGCCCTTGGTGACGCCCTCGAACTGCTCGGGCAGCAGACAGCTGACGACGGACTTGCCGCCGCGGCCGGTCCGCACCTCCTCAGGTGTGAGGTAGGGGACCATTGGGATACCAGGGGCCTGCGGATAGGAGTACGCGCCGGTGCCCGGGTGGTGGCGGGTCGCCATGGCCCACACCACCTGGTCGATGTCGGTGATGTCGATGTCGTTCGCCACCAGCAGGACCTTGGGCACCAGCCATCCGGTGTGGGAGCCGAAGAGGACATCGGCCACCGCGTCGGCCAGTTCCCGCTCGCCCGTACCGCTCCGGGCCAGCCGCTCGATGTCGACGGACACCACGATCCAGCATGTCGCGGCCTCGTAGGAGCACCAGGCCATCTCGACGGGCAGACCGCTGGAGCGCAGCAGGTCCAGGCTGACCGCGGAGATCATCGTGCCCCAGATGGTGTGGTTCTCCTCCGGCGGCAGACCGGCCACACAGATCGGCAGGATGGGGTCGTCGCGGAAGGTCATCGCCTCGACGTGGAAGACCGGCTGCGGCTTGCTCTCGGCGAAGGCATAGCCGTGGTATTCCCCCATCGGCCCCTCGGGCGCGGTCTCGTCCGGACTGATGTGCCCCTCCAGGACGATCTCGGCGTTGGCCGGGACGTACAGGTCGTGCAGCTCGGTGCGGACCACCTCGACCGGGCTGCCCGCGAGGGCGCCGACGTAGCCGTCCTCGTTCACTCCGGCGGGCAGCGGCATGCCCGCGGCGGCCAGTGCCGCGGGCGGGGCGCCGAGCACCATGGCCCAGGGCGTGGGCAGGCCCTGGTCGCGCCACATGGCGTGGATCATGCCGAGGTGCTGCTGGGCCATGGCCGGACCGACGAGAGTGGTCCGGCCGTGCAGCATGGCGCGGCTGACCGACCAGCTCGTCCACCGCCCGTCGGGGGTGCGCACCACGTGGTAGCCGTAGGTGCCGAGGTAGCGGCCGCCGTCGTGCTCGTGCAGCAGCGGGACGGGGAAGCGTTCCAGGTCGACGTCGTCACCGGTGAGGACGTTCTCCTTGCACGGCCCCGTCTCCACCACGCGTGGGGCGAGGGGTTCCGCGTGCATGGCCGCGATGAGCTTCTCCACCAGCTCACGCGGCGCGGTGTCGACGGGGAGACCGAAGTGGGCCGCGAGCCGGCCGTAGGTGTTCCCGCCTGTGCCGCTCAGGCCGGCGGGCGCGCCGAGTATGCGGAATCCCGGCTCGGATCCGGTCGGATTGCTGAACAGCGGTGCGGGGCTCCTGGTCTCGTAGACGCGCCGGGTGACGGCCGCGGCCTCCAGCACCGGGCTGACCGGCTCGCGGATGTCGACCGCGTCGCCGGTGGCCAGCAGGTTCTCGACGAAGTCGCGGAAGTTGAGCGCACTGCCTCGTTGGGTCATGGTGGAGCCTTTCTCAGAGGGCGGTGGGGTGTTCCGGCCGCGCCACGGGCGAGGCGGGGCGGCACGGTTCGCCGGTCGGTCCGTGGCGGTCGCGGCGTGCCGGGCGAGGGGCGGTGGCCGCCTTGAATCCCTGCCACCGCCGGGCGGTGGGCAGTTCGAGGCCGAACTGGTCGAGGACGCGCACCACGAGGTGCTCGACGATGTCGGCGATGCCGTCGGGCTGGTTGTAGAACGCCGGGACCGGCGGCATGATCACGGCACCCATCCGCGTCAGGTCCAGCATGTTCTCCAGGTGCACGGCCGACAGGGGCGTCTCCCGGGCCACCAGGACGAGCCGGCGCCGCTCCTTGAGCATCACGTCCGCGGCCCGGCCGATCAGCCCCTCGCCCTGCCCGGTACGGATGGAGGCCAGCGTCTTCATGCTGCACGGCACGACCGCCATGCCGTCGGTCCGGAACGATCCGCTGGAGACGGGCGCCCCTTGGTCGTCCGGGCTGTGGCACACCGACGCCAGCGCTTCCACCTCGCGCAGCGTGTACGGCGTCTCCTGCGCCAGCGTGATCCGCGCCCAGCGGCTGACGACGAGATGCGTCTCGACGCCCAGCTCTCCCAGCGCTTCCAGCAGACGCACCCCGATGGGCGCGCCGGTGGCACCTGTCATGGCGACCACGAGTTTCATCGCGCCGTCCTTCCACTCACGGACGTCACGCACAGTTATTACGTACACGTCCTACTTCGCCTCACGGTAAAGTACGTGTACGTCATAATCAACTCGCGGAGGCAGGGAGCGATGTCGCAGGAGAACGGGGAGCCGGGCGTCCCGCCCGATGCCATCAGCGGGATCGGCCCCCTGGCCCGGCAGCTGAACCAGGCACACACCCGACTCTGGTACGAGCAGGTGCACCAGGATCTGACGGGGCCTCAATTCACCGTGCTGACCCTGCTGCACACCCATGGCGACATGGACCAGGGCACGCTCGGCACCCTGGCCCATCTCGACAAGTCGACCACCGCGCCGCTCCTGGACCGACTGCGTCGGCGGGGTCTGGTGGATCTCGCGCAGGACGACAAGGACCGGCGCCGGAAGCTGGTGCGCATCACCGGGAGCGGCCGGGAGCTGGCCGTCCGCCTCGCGCCCGCGGTCGTCGCGGTGAACGAGGAGATGCTGGCGCCGTTCTCCCCCGAGGAACGGGAACAGTTCCTCGCCCTGTTGCGGCGCGCGGCGCAGCGGCGGGAGCGGTGACCCCGCTCCGCACCGGGGTGCTCAGGAAACCGTGAGCGCGCCCACGTCGTGGGCGATCCGGCCGCCGACCACGGTCGCCCCCACCGTCAGCCGTCCGATGCGCTCCGGGGCCACCCCCAGCAGGTCGTCGCTGAGCACCGCGAAATCGGCGAGCATCCCCCGGGCCAGGGTCCCCTTGATGTGCTCCTCGTGGACGGCATGGGCCGAGCCGACCGTGTACGCGGTCAGCGCCTCCCGCCGTCACCGCCTCGTGGACGGCGTGGGCCGAGCCGACCGTGTACGCGGTCAGCGCCTCCCGCCGTCACCGCCTCGTGCGGGCCGATCGGGGCGCCGGAGGCGGTCCGCCGGTTCACCATGTCGTGGATGCTCGGCAGCGGGTCCGAGGCGACCACGGGGGCGTCCGAGGAACCGGGCAGGACCAGGCCCGCCGGCCGACTCGGTCACCGCCGCGGCCCGCCAGGTACATATCGCCCAGCCCTCCCTCTCACGCCAACTGAGCGCACTGGAGAAGGACTTGGGCGTTTCTCTGTTCACCCGCCGTCCGGGTTCACTGACGCTGAACGCCGCGGGCCGCCGGTTCCGTCCGATCGCCCAGGACCTGGTGCGCCGGGCCGAACAGGCCGCCGAGACGATGTCGGCCATGGGACAGGGAGAGCAGGCGGCACTCACGGTGGTGACCGCCCCCTCCACCGTCGCCTACCTGCTGGCCCCGTTCATGGCGGGCGGCGGCAGCGCGGGGCCCACAGTGCGCGACGCCATCCAGGAGGACCCCAGCAGGGTCTTCGACACACTGCCGCGCGGCGACGCGGACCTCGGCATCTCCACCAGTCCCGCCCCGGCCCCGCTGGAATCCGCCTTCCTGGGCCGTACTCCGGTCATCGCCCAGGTTCCCGCCGGTCACCCCTGGAGCCGGCGCTCTGCGACCGCGTCACCAGTAGTGGCGCCGGCCACCCACCGCGTGTCCGACCGCGCCCAGGATCCACAGGATGGCGCCGATCACCACAAGGACGACGCCGATGGTCCACAGGATGGAAATTCCGGCCACCAGGCCGATGACCAGCAGAATGACACCGAGGACGATCATGGCGTCCTCCAATCGTGCGGCTTCTCCCAGTATGCGCCCGGTGACCGCACCGCCGCCGCCCCGGCGCGGTCACTCGAACCGCGTGATGTCACCGGCCCCCCGGCGGACGATCTCGGGTTCGCCGCCGGAGAAGTCGATGACCGTGGTCGGCTCGGTGCCGCAGTCGCCGGAGTCGACGACGGCGTCCACCACGTGGTCGAGCCGCTCCTTGATCTCCCAGCCCTGGGTCATCGGCTCGTCCTCGTCGGGCAGCAGCAGGGTGCTGGAGAGCAGCGGTTCCCCGAGTTCGGCGAGCAGCGCCTGAGCGACCACGTGGTCGGGGATCCGGACCCCCACCGTCTTCTTCTTCGGGTGCAGCAACTGGCGCGGCACCTCCTTCGTCGCGGGAAGGATGAAGGTGTAGCTGCCGGGTGTCGCCGCCTTGATCGCCCGGAACACGTCGTTGTCGACATGCACGAACTGCCCGAGCTGAGCAAAGTTCTGGCACACGAGCGTGAAGTGGTGACGGTCGTCGAGGTGGCGGATCGACCGGATCCGGCCGATCCCGTCACGGCTGCCCAGCTGGCACCCCAGCGCGTAGCAGGAGTCCGTCGGATACGCGACGAGCGCGCCGGATCGGATGCTGTCGGCCACGCTGCTGATGGTGCGCCGTTGCGGATTGTCGGGGTGCACATCGAAGTACTTCGCCATTCGCGGAGTCTAAGGGCTGTCCGGTATCCGCCCCTCGCATCGGGGAGGGCGTGGCCGTATCGGGTGCGCCCGTTCCCGGCCACCACCACAGCGTTGAGATATGCCTGATATCTTACAAATGTCACGTATAGCCTGCGGTGCTGGACCGTGCCGCCCGCGCGACGGGAGCAGGAATGAACGGTGGACCCGAACCCATCAGCACTGCCGCCCGCAAGGCGCTGGAACAGGAGCTCGCCGAGCTGCGCACCGAGCGCGCGACGGTCGCCGCCACCCTGAGCGGCGGTGACGAGGTCGGCGACCGGGCCGACCAGGCCGACGAGTTGCAGCGCGGCACGGAACTCGACCACCTGGACACCCGCATCGCCGAGATCGACGGACGGCTGCGCGAGGCGGACGTCGCGGGGGCGCCGTCGACCGACGCGGTCGGCGTCGGCAGCACCGTGACCGTACGGTTCGCCGACGGCCTGGAGACGACCATCCGGATCAGCGAGTTCGCGGAGGCGGAGGACCGGACGCTGGTCACCGCCGACAGTCCGCTCGGCGGCGCGCTGCTCGGACATCACGCCGGTGAGACGCTCACCTACAACCCGCCCGGGGGTCGTACGACCGTGCTCGTGCTGTCGGTGGGCGGCGACGGCGGCAAGGCGTAGCCCGCACGAGTGCCCGTACGGGAGCGTGCGCGGTCAGCCCGTGACGATTCCGGCGACGAGGTTGATCGTGGTGGCCAGGATGCTGGCGCCGAACACATAGGACAGCAGGCAGTGCCGGAGGGCGACCGCGCGGATCGTGGAGCTGGAGACGCCGGTGTCGGAGACCTGATAGGTCATCCCGAGGTTGTAACTGAAGTAGAGGAAGTCCACGTACTTCGGGGGGTCCTGGGAATTGAAGTCGATCCCGCCTTCGGACGGCAGGTAGTAGAGGTACGCGTAGCGGGTGGCGTACATCAGGTGGAGCGACGCCCAGGCCATGAAGACGCCGCAGAGCGCCGTCGCGGCCGCGGCGTGGCTCAGGTCCGAATGGCCGACCAGGAGCAGCACCACGATGCCGACCAGTCCGCACAGGGCGGCAGCGACGACGACGAGTTCCTCGACGACGGGCCGGAACTCCTCGCGCCGTACGTTGTGATGGGTGGTCGCCGCGTCCATGGGCCACAACACGAGCCACCCGGTCACCACGAAGATCGTCTCCGCCGCGGCGATCCCCGCGAGCACTCCCAACGGCCCGTTGGACAGCAGACCGCTGAGCACACCGATCACCGCGCCGACGACCGCCGAGACGACGAGTCGGGGAACGGCGGAGAGCGCCGGCCGATGGTTCATGGACGTCAAGGGTGACCACCTCGATGGCCCGGTGGATCACCGCGCCCGGCCGGGATGCCGCCCATGAGGCAGGGGGCGGACGATGAGTACGGCCCAGCGTATCCGCGCCCGCGCCGCGGTGCAGGCCGCCGACAGGACGGGTCCCTGCCCGGCACTCCCCCGGCTCCGCACTCCGTGTACCGCACCGGCCGAAGCCGGGTGGCGGGGGTGGACCGGCGTGCATAGCCTGCCCGGGAGGACCGCTTCGCACAGCGCGCCCGAATGGCGGAAGGGTTGAAGGCCTTGAGCACCGACCATGACGAGCAGCAGCCCCCGGAACCCGCGGTGGGACCCGCTCCGAAGGACGATCCGGAGTTCCGCCCGTACCACCACCCCGCCGCGGGCTGGGGCGCCGCGAAGAGCGTGAGCCGTTTCCTGCTGCGCGAGGGCGCCCTGGTCGACGGGCCGCGGGCCATCATGCGGATGAACCACGAGAACACCGGATTCGACTGCCCGGGATGCGCCTGGCCGGACGACACCAAGGGCCTGCACCTGGACATCTGCGAGAACGGGATCAAGCACGTCACCTGGGAGATGACCCGCAAGCGGGTCGGGCGCGAATTCTTCGCCGCCCACTCGGTGACCGAGCTGTCCGGGTGGAGCGACTACGACCTGGAGAACCAGGGGCGGCTGACCGAACCGATGGTCTACGACCCCGAGTCGGACCACTACGTCCCGATCGGCTGGCAGGACGCGTTCGAGCTGGTCGGACGCGCACTGCGGGAGCTCGACGACCCGAACCGGGCGGCGTTCTACACCTCCGGCCGGCTCGGCAACGAGGCCACCTTCCTCTACCAGTTGATGGCCCGTGAACTGGGCACGAACAATCTGCCGGACTGCTCCAACATGTGCCACGAGGCCAGCGGCCGGGCCCTTCAGGCCTCCCTGGGCACCGGCAAGGGGACGGTCGACCTCAAGGACTGGGAGTCCGCCGACGCGCTGTTCATCCTGGGGGTCAACGCCGCTTCCAACGCGCCCCGGATGCTCACCGCCCTCGCGGAGGCGTACCACCGGGGCGCCCAGATCGTGCACATCAACCCGCTCGTCGAGGCGGCGGCCACACGCACCATCGTCCCCCACGACTTCACGGACATGGCCCTGTTCAGGACGACCCGGACCAGCACGCTCAATCTGCAACCGCGCATCGGCGGCGACATGGCCCTGCTGCGCGGCATGGCCAAGGCGGTCCTGGAGCAGTCCGCCTCCGATCCCAAGGCGCTGGACCGGGAGTTCATCGACCGGCACACCACGGGTTTCGAGGAGTACCGCGCGCTGTGCGAGGCCACGTCGTGGGAGGAGATCGAGACCCAGTCCGGGCTGAGCCGCGCCGATGTCCTCAAGGCGGCACGGGTCTACGGCGAGGCCGACCGCTCGATCGTCAGCTGGTGCCTGGGGCTCACCCAGCACGAGCACGGCGTGGACACCGTACGGGAGATCGTCAACCTGCTTCTGCTCCGGGGCAATCTGGGGCGGGAGGGCGCGGGGCCCTCCCCCGTACGGGGGCACAGCAACGTCCAGGGCAACCGCACCTGCGGCATCGATCACCGCCCCGGCGACGCGTTCCTGGACCGCCTCGCCGAGGTCTGCGAGATCCGGCCGCCCCGCGAGCACGGCCTGGACACCGTCAACACGATCAGGGCGATGCGGCGCGGCGACGTGAAGGTGTTCGTCGGCATGGGCGGCAACTTCGCCCTCGCCGCACCCGACACCCCGGCCACCTGGGCGGCGCTGCGCACCTGCGAACTCACCGTCCAGGTGAGCACCAAACTCAACCGCAGCCATCTCGTCCACGGCCGCCGGGCCCTCATCCTGCCGTGCCTCGGCCGTACCGAGAAGGACCACCAGCGCAAGGGCGTCCAGAGCACGTCCGTCGAGGACTCGATGAGCATGGTCCATCTGTCCGTCGGCATGAAGCGCCCCGCCTCCCCGCACCTGCTGTCCGAACCGGCCATCGTCGCCGGCCTGGCCCGCGCCGCCCTGCCGGACAGCGCCACGCCCTGGCAGTGGTACGTCGAGGACTACGACCGGATCCGCGACACCATGGCCCGGGTCCTCGACGGTTTCGAGGACTTCAACCGCCGGGTGCGGCTGCCGCTGGGCTTCCGTATCAAGCAGCCCGCCCGTGAGCTGGTCTTCCTGACCCCGTCCGGACGCGCCGAGTTCTCCACCGCCGCCCTGCCCGACGTCGTCCCCGCCCCGGGCACCCTGGCCCTGGGCACCATGCGGTCCCACGACCAGTGGAACACCACGATCTACTCCGACAACGACCGCTACCGGGGCGTCAAGAACCTGCGCACCCTGGTCTTCATGAACCGGGCCGACATGCGCGAACGCGGCATCGCCGACCTGGGCCCCGTCGACATCACGAGCACCGCCAAGGACGGCAGCCTGCGGTCCCTCAACGGCTACCTCGCCATCCCCTACGACATTCCGCGCGGCTGTGCGGCCGGCTACATGCCGGAGATGAACGTGCTGTGCGCGCTCGGCGACTACAGCACCCAGAGCGACCAGCCGATCATGAAGCACGTCAAGGTCACCATCGGCCCCGTGGCCTGAGCGGGCCCCCGCACGGGCGGGGCGCGCTTGGGCGGCGTGCCGGGCCCGGTCCGTCAGGCCCGGCTGCGGAGCGCGCCCCGGGCCAGGCCCAGCAGGCGTTCGGCCGTGGCGATGGCCATGTCCTCCAGCACCGGATGGTCCACCTGTGTGTCGTCGTTGGCGTACGCACCGAGACCGTCGACGGTGACCAGGATGTGCAGGGCCGCTCCGAGCGCGTCGTCGGTCGTGAAGTGCCCGGTGCACCGCCCCTCCTCGACGAGGTCCGCGAGGGCGGTGCGCGTCTCGGACTCCTGGGTGCGCACCGCCGTGCGCAGCCCGGTCCTGAATCTGCTGATGTGCCGCGCGTTGAGCCAGAGCCGGCTGAGGTCGCGGTACTCGCCATCGGTGAGACGCACGAGGAAGCGGGCGAGCCGCACGTCCGCCGGGAGCTCCCGCTCGTCGTCGGGCAGGAGCGATTCGCGTTCCTTCGCCGCGGCGTGGGAGAACGCCTCGCTCACGAGGTTGTCCGCGGCCGGGAAGTAGTGGCCGATGAGCCCGGGGCGGACGCCCAGCTCGTCGGCGACGCGCCGCAGGGTGATGCGTTCCAGCCCCTCTTCCAGCGCGATGTCCGCCGCGGTCCGCACGATTTCCGCGCGGCGCTCGCCGGGCAGCTTCCGGGTCCGTGTGGGCTGAGGTCTTGACGTCATGGGGGACACGCTATTGGATGTGTGCCCAACACGCAGTTGGCCATTTGCCCAATAGGGGCCGGACGGCCGGCGACCCGAGAGGCCCCGATGACGACGACGAACCCCGGCTCCCTCGACGAACACGGCCCCGAGCGCACCGGGCACGTGGAGACACGAGGCATCGACCTGGTCCCGGCCGACGAGCGCGGTGGACGGCCGCGCCAGCTGTTCGCGGTCTGGGCGGCGCCGAACGTGAGCTATCTGAGCTTCGTCGTCGGCGCGACGCTGATCCTCATGGGCCTCACGCTCCCGCAGGCCCTCGGTGTGGTCCTGACCGGGAACCTGCTGTGGATCTGTACGGGCGTCGTCGCGGCGAGCGGCCCGGCCGCGGGCACGAGCGGGTCGGTGATCTCCCGCGCGATGTACGGCGTCGTGGGCAACAAGGTGGTGCTCGTCCTGACCGGCTGGCTCATAGCCGCCGCCTACCTCGCCCTGAACTGGTCGGCCGCCTCGGTCGCCGGCATCGGCCTGGCGGGCCGGTTCGGCCTGCCGGACAACTCGGCCGTCGACGCGACCGTCATCTGCCTCATCGCCGCCGGAACCCTGCTGATCGCGATCTTCGGCCACGCGACGATCGTCCGCCTCTACACCGCCCTCAGCGTGCTCCTGACCGTGGTGTTCATCGTCGTCACGGGGTACGTGCTCGCCGGGACCGACTGGTCCTACGCCCCGGCCGAGCCGCTCAAGGGCCCCGCGCTCGCGGTGGCGCTCGGCACGGGTTTCACCATCATCGCCTCCACCCCGCTCTCGTACAGCAACAGCCCCGACCTCGCCCGCTACCTGCCCCGGGACAGCAGCCCGGTCGCCATCGCGGGGTGGACGGCGCTCGGCGCGTACCTGCCGAGCAGCGTCTTCACCATGGTCGGCGCGCTAGCGGCCACCAGCCTCGACATGAGCGACCCGGAAGCCGCGCTGGAGAGCATCCTGCCGAGCTGGTTCATCCCGGTCTTCGTGATCGCGGTCGTCGTCAACACCATGACGAACAACGGCATGACGGCCTACAGCGCCAGCCTGTCGATCCAGTCGGTCGGCGTCCGTCTCGCACGCATCCCGGCGGTCCTGATCATCGGGGTGCTCGGCACGGTCATGACGCTGTACGCGATCCTCGTCTTCGACTTCCTGACCAGCGTCAACACCATGCTCCAGCTCGTGGTCGTGGTGACCGGCCCGGCCATGGCGGTGGCCGTGACCGACCTGGTCCTGCGGCGCAATCGCTACAACGGGGCCGACCTCCTCGAACAGCGGCGCGGCGGCCCGTTCTGGTACCACCGCGGCGTCCACTGGGCCGGATTCCTCGCCATCGTCGTCGGCGGCCTCACCTCCGCGCTGTGGGTGAACACCAGCTTCTGGACCGGCCCGATCGCCAGGGCCCTGGGCGACGTCGACCTGGCGATTCCGTCCGGCATGCTCACCGCGGCCGCCGTCTACTGGGCGACGACCCGCGTCCTGCGCAGCATCCCGCGCGACCGAGAGCCTGTCGGGTGACCTCCGACCGGCTCTGAGGCGCGCACCGAACACAGCACGACACCGAACCCCGCAAGACCAGAAGGAAACCCTGTGCACGCCGACGTCCTGGTACTCGCCCACCACATCGAACATCTGACGGGGGAGATTCCCGCCCCTTCCGCCGACGCGGTCGCGATCGCCGACGGCCGGATCATCGCCGTCGGCACCGCGCCGGACCTCGAACCGCTGCGGGGCCCCGGCACGGCCGTTCACGAATTCCCGGGCGCCACGGTCCTGCCCGGTCTCGCCGATGTCCACGCCCACCCGGTGTGGGGGTCGATATCGATCGGCAGCGGTGTGGACCTGTCCGGCGCCTCGACCTTGGAGCAGGTGTACACCCGCCTGGCCGAAGCGGCCGACGCACTCGCGGCGGACGAGTGGATCACCGGGTACGACCTCGACGTGAACGTGTTCGACGGCGACCCGGCCGGAACCGTGTTCGCGGAGCGCTTCCCCGGCCGGCCCATCTCGCTGATGACACGCGACGCGCACGCGCTCGTCGTGAGCCCCCGGGTGGTGGAACTCGTCGACCTGACCGGTCAGGAGACGTTCACCGACGCCTCGTCCGTCGAGGTCGGCCCGGACGGCCGCCCGACCGGCTTCGTGGTCGAGCTCCAGGCGATGGACCTGGTCTTCGACCACTATCCCGAAGTGCCCGTGGACACCGCCGCCTCGTACGTACGCCACCAGCTCGACCAGCTGGCGCGCGGCGGGCTCACCGGCCTGCACGCGCTCGACTTCTCCGACCCGTCCGAAGCGGTGTACCGGCACATCGAGGAACACGGGGAACTGCCGCTCCGCATCCGCTGCTCCCCACTGGTGCCGGCCGACTCCTCGCCCGACGTCTGGCAGCACGTCGCCGATCTCCAGGGCCGTCGCGGGCGGCGCTGGCACGTCGAGGGTGCGAAGTTCATGCTCGATGGCACGGCGGACAACGGCACGGCCTGGTTCGACCGGCCGGACATCCACGGCGAGAACCGCGAGCCGCTCTGGCGCGACGTCGACGCGTACCGCGACGCGATGCGCTTCTTCGCCGGGCGCGGCATCCCGACCGCCACCCACGCGATCGGCGATCGGGCCGTCCGGTTCGCCCTCGACGTCATCGAGGAGGTAGGTCCGGCCGGCGGTGCCCCGCACCGCATCGAACACATCGAGTCCATCCCGGACGACCTGCTGGGCAGGTTCGCCGAACTCGACGTCGTGGCCAGCCTCCAGCCCGTGCACGGGACCCGGCACACCCGCGCCGACGGCACCGACAACTGGTCGCGGCGCATCGGACCCGACCGCGTCGCCCACGGCTGGCGCACCCGCGACCTCCTGGACCACGGCGCCGTCGTGGCGCTCGGCTCCGACTGGCCCATCGGTCCCGGAGATCCGCGCATCGGTCTGGCCGACTGTCAGTTGCGCCGTCCGGTCGAGGAGTCCGACACGGCACCCGTGCAGCCCGGACAGGCGGTCACCGCGCGCGAGGCGTATGCCGGTATGACCGCCGCCGCCGCGTACGCCGCCGGTGCGTCCGCCGAGCTCGGCCGGATCGCGCCCGGCTTCCTGGCCGACCTCACCGTGTTCGCGGCCAACCCGCTCGACCTCGTCCCCGAAGCACAGCCCGGCAACGCCGTACTCGCGACGATCGTCGGCGGCGCCGTACAGCTTCACCCGAACACCGTGAAAGGACGCCCGTGACCACGACGTCGATCCCCCGCCCCGAACACCGCCGCCACGTCAAGGCCGCCGACGCCGACCCGCGTGCCCGCGGCATCGCCCGCGGCGAGCAGCTGCGCGACGGCATCCCCGCCGCGCTCGACGCGTACGACCGGCTCTTCGCCCTCGGTTCCGTCTCCCCCGCCCAGGTACGCGAGGACGCCGAGCGCGCCCTCGACGTCATCGGACGGTTCCGCCCGGGAGCGCGCGCCGAGATCGAGGGCATCGCCCACGGGTCCGGCATCGAGCCGTGGCGCATCGGCGTGCTGAACGCGCGCACCGAGATCCTGGCGCGCAGCGCGACCGTGCCGCCCGGCGAATGCACCACGATCGTGCGCCATGTCACCGGATCCGGTGGTTCGGCGACGCGCACCTTCGGCGTCCAGACCTGGGACTGGCACATCGAGCTGAGCGCCCTGTGGCACACGTTGGAGGTGCGCGGTGGCCGGCACGACTTCGTCGGCATCACCGAGGACGGCATCCTCGGCAAGATCGGCGTCAACAGTGCCGGGCTCGCCCTGCACTTCAACATCCTCGGGCACGTCCGGGACGGGATCGGCGGCGTCCCCGTGCACGTGCTCGCGGCGATCGTCCTGGAGGAGGCGGGCAGCGTCGCCGAGGCCGTCGAGATCGTCCGTGCCGCGCCCCTGGCGTCGTCCGGTTCGTTCGCCCTCTTCGACGAGACGGACGCGGTCCTCCTCGACCTGAGTCCGGTCGGTGTCTTCCCGATGCGGCCCGAGCACGGCACTCTCGTGCGCACCAACCACTTCCTGACGCCGATGCCCGCCGCGGACGAGAAGACATGGCTCTACCAGCCCGATTCGGGCGAGCGCTACGACTTCGTCCGCGCACGTCTCGCGCGCGCGGAGCCGCCGGCCACGCTCGACGAGCTGGCGGGCCACCTCGTGACCGGGGACGGCGAGCCGCCGGTGACCTGTCTGCCCGATCTCGACAAGCCGCTCGGCCAGCGCTGGGCGAGCCTCGCGACCGTCGCCCTCGATCCGGCGACGCGCACCGCCCGGGTCCTGGACGGCACCCCGGCGGACATCGGCTCGCGCGACTGGCGCGTCCTCACCGCCGGCTGAGCCGTACCCGGCCCGCCCATGGCCGGCATGGGCGGGCTGCCGGGGCCCGCGAGGAGGCCCGTCGGGCCGGTGCCGCGCCGCGCCCCGTTCACCGGGTGGACGACGTGGTCTTGCTGACCCACTGGGACAGCGTGATCTGCCGCGTCGCGGCGGCCCGGTCCGGCCTGCGGTGGCGGGGGGCCGCGTCGCCGCGTGCGGTCCGGCCGGCCGGGCACACGCGCCGGTGCCGGCCCTGGCCGCAGGCCAGGGCGTCACGCAGCAGGGTCAGATGCGCGGGAACCGCCGCGGAGCATTCGTGCGCCTCCCGGCAGGTGGCGCAGGCCGCCAGGTGGGCCCCCACGGCGCGCGCCTCGTCGGGGGCGAGGGTCTCGGGTGCGTTTCCGGCCAGTTCACGGATCGTGCGGCAGTCCTCGACGACGGGCTTCTCGCCGGACATCGTGGTCGAGCAGCGGGCTTCGGTCATGGCGAAACCTCCGTTCATGGTCCCACCATCGCCCGGCGACGGCCCCCGGCACATCGTCCCCACACAGTGATTCCCGACTACCACGGCTGCGGTATCCGGTGTGCCGGACTACTGCCGGGGCCGACCGCTGCACACCGTGCGGGCGCTCACGCGGGCACCTCCGGGCCGCTCTCCCCGGTCACCGGGCTGACCAGCCCGCACTGATAGGCGACGACCACGAGCTGGGCGCGGTCCCGGGCCGCCAGCTTGGTCATCGCCCGGTTGACGTGGGTCTTGGCGGTCAGCGGGCTGACGAACAGCCGGTCGGCGATCTCCTCGTTGGACAGGCCAAGGGCGGCCAGGGCCGTGACGTCGCGCTCCCTCGGCGTCAAGCACTCCAGCCGCTCGGGCACGGACACCGGACAGGGCTCCGGCTGGGCCAGGAAGCGGGTGATCAGGGCCCGTGTCGCCGTCGGGGACAGCAACGCCTCGCCTCCCGCGACCGTACGCACGGCGTCCAGCAGCTCCTCGGGGCGTGCGCCCTTGCCGAGAAAGCCGCTCGCCCCCGCGCGCAGCGCCTCGGCGACGTGCTCGTCGTCCTCGAACGTGGTCAGGATGAGTACCTTCACGTCCGCGAGCTCCTCGGACTCGCTGATGAGCCGGGTCGCCTCCAGGCCGTCCATCTCCGGCATGCGGATGTCCATCAGGACCACGTCAGGGCGCTGTGCGCCTGCCAGCTCGACGGCCTCGCGCCCGTCGGACGCCTCGCCCACGGTCTCCATGTCGTCCGTGGCGTCGAAGAGCATCCTGAAGGTGCCCCGCAGCAGGGCCTGGTCATCGGCAAGCAGTACGCGAATCGTCATGCCCGTCCCTCCGGTCCCGTGCCGGGCCGGGGCGGCCGGGTCGCAGCGGCAGTTCCGCCGTCACACTGAATCCGCCCTCGGGGCGTGGTCCCGCGTGCAGCCTGCCCCCGATCGTGGCAGCCCGCTCACGCATGCCGATCAGCCCGTGACCGGCGCCCGGGTGCGGACGGCGGGGTCCGGCGGACCCGTCGTCCTCGACGGTGATCGTAAGCCGTTCACGGTGGTAGTGCAGGCAGAGCCGGGCGTGATCGGCTCCGGCGTGCTTGCGCACATTGGTCAGGGACTCCTGGACGATGCGGTACGCGGCCAGGTCGACCGCCGGCTCCAGCGGTTCGGTGGTGCCGTGCCGGGTGTGGCTCACGGACAGCCCGGCGCGTTCGAACGAGGCCAGCAGGGCCGGTACCTGCGCCAGGCCCGGCATCGGGTCGCGGGGTGCCACCGGATCGTCGGACTGCCGGAGCAGGCCCACGGTCACCCGCAGCTCGTCCAGTGCGGAGCGGCTGGTGTCCCGGATGTCCTCCAGTGCGGTGAGGATCTGTTCCGGTCGCTGGTCCACCAGGTGGACGGCGACGCCCGCCTGCGCGTTGATCAGGGCGATGTGGTGCGCGACGATGTCGTGGAGTTCGCGGGCGATCCGGACCCGCTCGGCCGCCACCCGCTGCCGTGCCTCCTGCTCGCGGGTGTGCTCCGCGTGCTCCGCCCGTTCCTCCACGGCCACGACATAGGCGCGACGGGAGCGCACCCCGTCCCCGACCGCGGCCGGCAGGGCCGTCCAGGCCAGCGTCGCGGCCGTGTCCGGCTCCAGCCAGGACTGCGGGGTGAACACCGCGGCGGCGCTCACCAGGAGCGCGGCCGAGACGGCCGCCGAGACCCAGGCGGTACGCCGGTCGGTCCGTACGGCCACGTTGTAGACGGACACCAGGACCGGGCTCACCACCAGTGGGCTGTCCCGGACCCCGAGCAGCTGAAAGGCCACCCCGCAGCCAACGGTGACGGCCAGTACGCCGAACGGGTGGCGGCGCCGCCACACCAGTGCGGCGCAGCCGATGGCCGCCACCAGCACCGGGGGCCAGCGCAGCAGGACCTGGTGCCGGTGCGGGTCGACCGAGGCGGCCACGACCGCCAGCACGAACAGCATGGCGGCGCCCGCCGCGTCCGCCGCGCGGAGCCGGGCCCGTCCTCCTGGCCGCCAACCGTTGATCACCGCCATTCCCCCACGGTAGGGGCGACGGACGGATCGGGCATCGCCGCGCCGGGGCGGGAGCCCCGCTACGCCTGCCGTCCGTCGGCCCCGGTCCCGCCGGACTGCGCGAGGAGGCGCCGGAGCCAGCGGGTGCGGGCGTCGCGGGCGTCCCGGCTGAGGGCGGCCCGCGGTGCCAGCCCGTCGAAGCCGTGGCAGGCGCCGGGCCATACATGCAGTTCGGCCCGGCCGCCCGCCTGCCAGATCGCGTTCGCGTAGGCCACGTCCTCGTCCCGGAACATCTCGGCCGACCCGACCTCGACATAGGCCGGAGGGAGTCCGGAGAGGTCGGTGGCGCGGGCGGGGGCCGCGTAGGGCGGCAGGTCCGGGTCGCCGTAGCGGTCCCCGAGCAGCGCCTGCCAGGCGGTCGTGTGGGAGGTGAGATCCCACATGCCGAGGCCCGTCATCTGGTGGCTGGAGAAGGTGCTGCCGCGGTCGTCGAGCATCGGGCACAGCAGCAACTGCCCCAGGAGCCCGGGACCGCCCCGGTCGCGGGCCAGCAGGGCAAGGGCCGCGGCGAGCCCGCCGCCGGCGCTCTTGCCCGCGACGACGATCCGGTCCGCGTCGATGTCCAGCGCGGCCGCGTGGCCGGCCGCCCAGACGAGTCCGGCGTAGCAGTCCTCCAGCGGTTGCGGGTACCGCGCCCGCGGCGCCAGCCGGTACTCGACGGAGATGACGGCCAGCTCCAGCGGGAGCACCCATTCGCTCAGGATCCGCGGCAGCACGGACCACGCGTTGCCCATGACCATCGCGCCCCCGTGCAGGTAGTACAGCAGGGGCAGCGGCCCGGCGAGCCCGGACGGCCGCGCGCTCACGAGCGTGACCTCCGGTCCGCCCGGCGGTCCCGGCACCCGGAGTTCCGTCACCTCGAAGCGGCCGTCGGCACGCAGCTCCTCGGCCGTCGGCCTGGGCCGCGACGCGGCGTCCCGTTCCTGCCGGGCGGCCAGGTTCCCCGGGGTGAGCGGCTCCCGCGCCTCCTCGCCCAGGGCGGCGAGCACGACGCCCAGTTCGGGGTCGAAGGGCGGCACCGCCCTCCGTGCCGGGACGCGGCCGGGCTCGGACGGCACGCGGCGGGCGCTCATGTCCCGCCTCCCGGCCGGACGACAGGACCGCCTCCCGGCCTGACGACGGGATGCCGCGCCGCGTCGGCGCCGCACCGGTACGTCCGTACGCGTGTGTTCATGGGGACACCTCGCCCGTTACCCATACGGCGTAGCCAACCACACCGCCGGGCCCGGCGGTCGGCGTACGCCTCGGGGTCCCGGCCTCCTCTCCCGACGCGGCCTTCTCCTGACGCGGCGCGGGTGCATGGACCGTCCGGGCGTAGGCTTCGCTCAGCATGGACACGGCAGGGGGGCGGAGCACATGACGACCGGGGCGACACCGCGGTGGGACTCGACCCTTGATGCGGTCGTGGTGTACGCGCAGGGCGCGGTCTGCCGGCGCCTGGCCCGGGGCGGCGTCCCGTCCCACGGCAGGGTGCGGGTGACGGGGCTGCCCCGTTCGCTGGACCCCGGCTCGCTGCGGGCCCGGGTCCTGGGCACCCCCGGCGCGCGCGTCACCGAGGCCCGGGTGGAGATCGAGGCCGAGCCGCTCGGCACCGGCACGCCGGACGCGCTGCGGCACGAGGTCGAGCGGCTGAGCGACGAGAGCGCGGCGGCACGGGGGCGCCGGAACCGGCAGCTGAGCCTGATCGAGGAGGTCGCGGCGCTCCGCCCGGTGCCGCCGCCCCGCAGGCGCGAGGACCCGCACCGCCGCACCCCGGTCGACGCGTGGCTTGAGCTCGCCGACTTCGTCGACGAACGGCTGGCGGGACTGCACCAGCGCCTCGCCGGGCTGGAGGAGGCGCTGCGCGACGTCGAGCACGCACACGACCTCGCCGTCGACAGGCTTGAGCGCGCCTCCACCGACGCGCCGCCGGCGCATGTGGAGACCACGGTCTGCGCGGTCCTGACCCTCGACGGCTGCGGTGACGCGCAGGTCGAACTGGAGCTGGAGTACGGGGTGCCGGGCGCCGTCTGGGTGCCGGCCTACCGTCTCGCCCACCGCCAGGACGACGGCAGCGGCCGGCTGACGCTGCGCGCCTCGGTCGCCCAGCGGACCGGTGAGGACTGGACCGGCGTACGCGTCTCCCTGGCCACCGCCGACCTGCGGCGCCGCACCGACCTGCCGAGGCTGCGCTCGGTCCGGATCGGACGCAGTCAGCCCGCACCCGCTCCGTCCGGCTGGCGCGAGCCCCCGACCGGGCTCGGCGACCTGTTCTCCGGGTACGACTCCGCAGGCCCCCGCCCGGCCCCGGCCTCCGCACTCACGGCTGTCGCGGCCGGTGCCGCATCCCATGCGGAGGTGGGCGGCCCCGTACCGCCCCCGCCACCGCCGCCTCCCCCACCGTCGGCGCCGCAGGGCTACGGCCTCCCGCCGGGCGCGGTCCCGGCACCCGGCAGCGCCGCACCGCCCGCGTTCGGCGGCGGGATGCCCGCTCCCGCGCAGCCGACCGGGTCGCGACCGGGTGACCCGTCGCGTTCCCGTGCCAGGTCCTTCGCGGGCGCCCCCGCTCCGATGGCGCCCCCGGCTCCCGGCGGGGCCGTGCCGCCGCCCCCTCCGGCACCGGTGGCCGGTCCGCCGCGGCCGAGCGGCACCGAGCTCGACTATGCCGACCTCGTCCTGTGCGGCCCGGACGAGCAGGGCGGTCGCAGGGGGCGGCTGTTCCCCGGCTCCTCCTTCGACCCGGTGGCGGCCGAGTACCGCCGCCGCGCGGAGGCGGTGGCCGCGCTGCCGTTGCCCGGAAAGGCCGTACGGCCCCGCGAGTCGGCGGGCTCCTTCGACCACCGCTTCGACGCCGCCGCCCGCGCCGACATTCCGTCGGACGGCACCTGGCACACCGTCACCGTCGGCGAGATCCCGGTCGGCCTGCGCACCGAGTACCTCTGTGTGCCCTCCGTGGAGCAGACGGTCTACGCGACGCTGGTGCTCTCCAACGCCACCGACCAGGCACTGCTGGCCGGACCGGTGGAGGTCACCGTCGACGACGAGTTCCTGCTGACCGCCGCGCTGCCCACGCTCGCCCCCGGCGGTGTCCGCCGGATGGGGCTCGGGCCCGCCGAGAGCATCCGGGTCACCCGCCGTACGAACCTGCACGAGTCGACCTCGGGCCTGCGCAACAACACCACCGTGCTCGACCACCGCGTCCACGTGGAGCTGGTCAACCTGCTCGCCGGGCCCGTCGCCGTGGAAGTCCGCGAACGGGTGCCGGTCACCTCCGAACCGGATGTCCGGATCGAGGAGCAGGCCGACTGGACGGCACCCGAGGAAGGAACCGGACCCGACCGGCTCGCGCCCGGCACCCGGGTCTGGCGACTGGACCTGCCCGCAGGCGCCACCGCCGCCCTCGACGGCGGCTACGAGATCCGCATCCCGACCGGCAAGGCCCTGGTCGGCGGCAACCGCAGGAGCTGACACCCCATGTCCACGGCCCCGAAGCCGATCGCCCTCCCCGTCGTCGCCGTCACCTGCCTGGAAGACCGCGCCCACGTCGAGCGCGCCGCCGTGCTCGACCTGGAGGCCGGGGTCCAGCGGCTGCGGCTCGGCCCGGTCGGCGCGCAGGCCGTCGACCGCACCCTCCATGCCGAGCTGACCGCCGACCACCCCGCGACCGTGCTCGACGTACGGATCGTCCGCGGCTGGACGCCGCGCGGACCGCGGCCGTCCAGCGACGACGACTCCGCCCTGCGCCACCGTGTCCACGTCCTCGAAGAGGAGCGGCTCGCCCTGGGGCGGCGACGCGACCGGCTCCGTGCCCGCCTCGACCTGCTGGGCGGCCTCGCCGCCGATCTGCTGCGGGAGATCGGTGAGGGCGCCGGCTCCGGGGAGAGCGAACGGCCGCGCTGGGCCCGGGAACTGGACCGGGTGGACGACGAACGCGATACGCAGGGCGAGCAACTGCGCACCGTGGAGGCCCGGCTGGCCGCCCTCGCCGTCGAACTCGGCGAGGCCCGGCAGGCCGTGTATCTCGCCGAGGACGAGCCCGCCGAGCTGATCGGTCATATCGAGTTGACCGTGGAGACCGCGGCCGCCGGTCCGGTCGGGCTGCGCCTGAGCCACCTCACCCCGTGTGCGCTGTGGCGGCCCGCCTACCGGGCCGTGCTCGACGGGGACTCGCTGACGCTGGAGACCGACGCGGTGGTCTGGCAGCGCACCGGTGAGGACTGGTCGGACGTACGGCTGACGCTGTCGACGGCCCGCTCGGCCCCGGCCACCGATCCGCCGGGGCTGGGCGAGGACCGGCTGACGCTCATGGACCGCTCGGCGGCGGAGCGCCGTACGGTCGACGTCGAGCTGCGCGAGGAGGAGATCGGGGCCCTCGGCCCGGCCCCGGTGCTGGGCCTGCCGGGGGTGGACGACGGTGGCGAGACACGGGTGCTGAGGGCTCCCGCGCCGGTCTCGGTGCCCGATGACGGTCGGGCACACCGGGTGCCGCTCTCCGCGTTCACCACGGCCGCGCCCAGTGAGTACGCCTGCGCACCGGAGTTGTCGCCACTGGTCACCCAGGTGGTGCGGTTCGACAACCGGTCCGGCCACGCGCTGCTCGCCGGTCCCGTGGACCTGGTCCGCGGCAGCGGGTTCAGCGGCCGCGGCACACTGGATTTCACTCCGCCCGGTGCCCCCGTCGAGCTGGCCTTCGGCAGCCGCGACGACTACCGGGTGGTCCGGCATGCCGAGGAGTCCCGCGACTCCACCACCCTCACCCAGCGGACGGTGGTCACCCGCACGGTCCGGCTCCATCTGTCCCGGTTCTCCGCCCCCGGGGAGCACGGCGAACGGGTGGTCGCCCTCCGGGAGCGGATCCCCGTCTCCGAGGTCTCGGCGGTGGAGGTGCGGCTGCGCGAGGACGCGTGCTTCCCGGCGCCCGACCGGGTCGACGCCGAGGGCATCGCCCGCTGGGACGTCCCGCTCCCGCCCGGCGGCCGCCGCACGGTCACCCTGGTCTACGAGCTGTCGGCGAGCGCCAAGGTCACCGGGCTCTGAGGCCGGTGACCTCGGCGTGCCGCCGGGGCCGGTGAGGCGGCCTCCCGTCAGCTCGCGGGCGTCCTCGGCGCATCCGGACCGGTCCGCGGCAACCGGGTGGCCCCGGCGGCGGCGAACAGACAGAAGCCGAGCACCCACCAGAAGGTGTCGCCGAACGCCCCGGAGATGTCCGGGCCCCGGGCCGACAGCCGGTTCTGCAGGACCACGGCGAGGGCGGCGGTGCCGACCGAACCGCCCACGGTGTTGAGCAGATTGAGCGCTCCGGACGCGCGTGGCAGGAATTCGGGTTCGATGCGGCTGTAGACGATGTTCATCACGGGCGCGCCGACCATCGCCATCCCGATGCCACGGACCGCGAGCGCCGACGCGATCGCGATGTCCGGAGGCTCATGGCCGAGCCGGGTGAACGGCACCGTACCCAGCAGAATCAGCCCGATGCCGGTGACCACGAGGGTTCGTGGCGCGAATCGGTCGATGGTGCGGTTGACCAGCACCGACCCGGCCGCCGCGCCGAGCCCCTGAGGGGCCAGGAGGAGTCCGGCCCCCCACGCCGACATTCCGCGGCCGGTCTGGAAGTACAGCGGCAGCAGGAACATCGTGCCGAACACCGAGGCGCCCAGGACGAGCAGCGCGACGGCTGCGGCCCCGAAGGGCGGCCGGGCGAACAGCCTGGGATCGACCAGCGGTGTGCGGCGGGTCCGCAGCCCGTGCACGGTGAATCCGGCCAGCATCGCCAGCCCCGCCGACACGCCGATCGTGGCCGGGAGGGTGCGGCCGTGGGCCACCTCGGTCAGCCCGAACACCAGCACGGCCAGTCCGGGCGAGAGCAGCAGGGCTCCGCGCAGGTCGAAGGCCGTCCGCCGGGTGGAGGGCGGCACCTCGGGCACATGGCGGCGGGCGAGCAGGATGGCGATCGCGCCGATCGGCAGGTTGACGAGGAACAGCCACGGCCAGGGCGCCACCGCGAGGATGGAGCCGCCGGCCAGCGGGCCGAGCACCGGTGACAGCAGCGGGACCACCGCGACGACACTGATCACCCGCCCGGTGCGGCCGGGGCCCGCGACGCGCGCCAGCAGCGCCTGCCCGGTGGCGGGCAGCAGCCCGCCACCGAGACCCTGGACCACCCGGAACACGATCAGGCTGGTCACCGACCAGGCCGACGCGCTCAGCACCGAGCCGAGCAGGAACACCCCCACGGCGACGAGCCATGTCCGCCGGCCGCCGAACCGGTCGGCCAGCCAGCCGGACGCGGGCACGGCGGCGACGACGGCCAGCAGGTAGGCCGTGGTGACCCACTGGATCTCCGCGACGGAGGCGCCGAACTCGTCGGCCAGACTGTCGATGCCGACGCTGACGATGGTGGCGTCCAGCGTGGCCATGAAGGTGCCGAGCACCAGGATGAACGCGGTCCTCAGCAGCTGCTTGTCCACGCGCACCGCCGGTGGCACGGCACTGTCGGTCATCGGCTCTCCAGGAGATCGCGCACGTCGTTGTCGAGGTGCTTGTCCAGGGTGCGGAGCAGGTCGAGCAGTTCCTCGGCGAGCCCGTCGACGTCCGTACCGGCCCGGTGGGCGAGCACGCCGGTCCAGCCGTCGCCGTCCGGCATGACGGTCAGGGTCGCGGGGTGGTGCGTGGACTCCCGGAAGCGGGTTCCCACGACCGTGAGCCCGGGGGCGGGTTCACGGAGCCGGTCCGGGTCGACCGGGTAGTTCTCGAACACCACCAGGCTGTCGAAGAGCCTGCGCCGCCCGGTCAGCCGTTCCAGGTCGGACAGGGCCACGTGGTGGTGCTCGGCCAGCGCCCGCTGCCGGGACTGCAGTGCGGTGAGGGTGTCGGCGAGCGTGCCGTCGAGCCGGGCCCGGACGGGCACGGTGTTGGCCAGCAGCCCGATGATCTCCTCGACACCTTCCAGTGCCGGGGGCCGGCAGGAGACCATGGCGCCGAAGCAGACGTCGGCCCGGCCGGATCGCCGCGCGAGCAGCACCGCCCACGCACCCTGCACCAGGGTGTTCCGGGTCAGGCCGCGCCCGGCGGCGAGGCGCGTGAGGCCGGCCACCAGCGCCGCGTCGAACGCGATGACCTCGGGTTCCTGCCAGGCCGGACCGGGGTCGCCGCCGCCCAGGTGGTCGCCCTCGGGCAGTCCGTCGAGCTCGGCCGCCCAGGCGCCGAGGTCGGGCTCGTGCTCGGCGCACCAGCTCAGGTAGTCGGCGAACGGCACGGGGGCCGGCAGCTCCGGGGCCCGGCCGCGCACCCGCGCCGTGTAGAGGGCGAACAGCTCGGTGAGGATGCGCGGGGCCGACCAGCCGTCGGAGAGCACATGGTGGCTGGTCAGCACCAGGTCGGCACGGTCGGGGCCGCGCCGGATGACGGTGAGGCGGAGGAGCGGTCCCCGGGCGGGATCGAACGGCTCGGCGAGGTCGGCCGCCAGCAGCTCGTCGGCGGGCCCGTCGCAGACGAGGAGGTCCGGCCCGTCGCAGACGCGGAAGTCCGGCCGGGGCGACACGGGGATCACCGCCAGGGAGGCGGGGAACACGGCGCCCAGGTTCGGGTGACGGGCCAGCAGATCGTCGCCCGCGGCCCGCAGGGCATCGGTGTCGAGCCGGCCGGCGAGGGAGAACGTCGACTGCACGGTGTACGGGTCGGGGCGCTCGGTGCGCGAGTGCCGCAGCATCACCTCCTGCAACGGGGTGAGCGGCTGTACTCCGGCGACCGGGCGGTCCCGGTCGAGTGCCCCGATCTCCGGTGCGGCGGCGATCCGCAGCAGTGCGGTCCGCAGGTGCCCGGCCAGGTCCTCGATCCCGGCGGCGGTGAACAGCGCGGACGGCCAGGTGATCCGGATCCCGAGCGCGTCGTCGCGCACGAGGGCGTTGACCATCAGGCCGTACGGCAGGGGCATCGCGTCGGAGCCGCCCGAACCGAGCGGGTCGGCGTCCGGGGGCGTCTGCCACGGTGTCTCCCGGTCCGGGGCGCCGGGGTACTGGCCGAGGTAGTTCCAGGCGATCTCCGGTTCCACGGGGTCCAGGAGGCCCGCCGCGGTGAGGATGCCGTGGCCGAGGCCGTCGCCCTGGGCGCGCAGCCGCTCCCTGACCGCCGTCACGTCGTCGCCCGCGTCGAGCCGTACGGGATGGACGGCGGTGAACCAGCCGACGGTCTGGGACAGGTCGACCTCCCGCGGGCGGCCGTGGCTCTCCAGCGCGACCAGCACTTCCGGCGTCCCGCGCCAGGCCCGTACGGCCTGGGCGAGCGCCGTCAGCAGCACGGCGTCCGGGGTGGTGCGGTGGGCGGCCGGCAGGGTCGTGATCAGGGCGCGGGTCGACTCGGCGTCGAGCACGATCTCGTGGTGCGTCGCGGTGGCCACGGTGTCCCGGGCGGGGTCGAGCGGGCGGGTGAGGGCCGGTGTGGCGCTCATCCGCCGCCAGTGCGGGAGTTCGGCCCGCCGGTCGGCGTCGCGCAGCGAACACGCCCAGCCGAGGAACGACTGGCCGTGCCGGGTCAGCGTTCCGCCGGAGTGGGCGTGTTCCAGGTCGTCCAGCAGAACGCGCCAGGACACCCCGTCGACGACCAGGTGGTGGGCGACGAGGACGAGCCGGCCCGGTCGGTCCGGCCCCGCGTCCACCCACACCGCGCGCAGCACGGGGCCGGTGCGCGGGTCCATCGCCTCCCGGGCGGCGGCGATCCCGGAGTCGACGGCGGACCGCAGGTCGCCCCCGGCCCGCACGCCGGTCAGCACGTCGGCGCCGCTCACCGCTCCGACCGGCGGGATGCGGAGCAGATCGTCGGCCAGGTGGGCCCGCAGTACGTCGTGACGGGCCAGCAGTTCGTCGAGTACGGCCTGCCAGCTCGTCTCGTCGCCGCCGGGCGGTACGCAGATCTCCACCCACTGGCAGAAGCCGTCGGCGGCCGCTCCGGAGCGGCGCAGCAGATCCCGCATGACCGGGGTCAGCGGTGCGTCCCCGACGGCGGGTGCCGCGGCGCCGTCGAGAGCGCGGGCCCGTGCCGCGATGCCCGCGACCGTCTCCCCTTCGAATACGTCCTTCGGGGTCAGGCCGAGTCCTCGGCGCCGGACCCGGGAGACCAGTTGCAGCGACACGATGCTGTCGCCGCCGATGTCGAAGAAGCTGTCGTCGGGGCCGATGTCGTCGGTGCCCAGGATGTCGCGGAAGACTCCGAGCAGTACCGTCTCCGCCTCGGTGGCCGGTTCGCGCCGCGCGGCGGCCGCGGTTCCGGGATCGGGCAGCGCGGCGGAGTCGAGTTTGCCGCCGGGGGTCAGCGGCAGCCGGTCGATCGGTACGAGTGCCGTCGGCACCATGTGGTCGGGGAGTTGCCCGGCCAGGTACGCACGTACGCGTGCGGTGTCCAGGTCGGCGCCGTCGGCCGGGATGACATAGCCGACGAGCCTGCCCTCCCGCGTGATCACGGCGCAGGCACGCACATCGGGGTGACCGGTCAGGGCGGACTCGATCTCGCCGAGCTCGACGCGGAAGCCGCGGACCTTGATCTGGTGGTCGGCGCGGCCGAGGAAGACCAGCTGTCCGTCCGGCCGCCACCGCACCAGGTCGCCCGTGCGGTACATCCGCTCGCCGGGCGGGCCGAACGGGTCGGCCACGAAGGCGGCGGCGGTCAGGGCGGGCCGGCCGAGGTAGCCGCGGGCCAGGCTCGGCCCGCCGAGGTACAGCTCGCCGGTCACGCCGACGCCGACCGGCTGGAGTCCGCCGTCGAGGACGTAGGCGCGGACATGGGGGTCGGGGCGGCCGATCGGCAGCGGCCCGGCGTCGTCCGGGTCGTAGTGCCAGGTCGTGGAGTTGATCGTGACCTCGGTGGGGCCGTAGGCGTTGAAGAGCGCCCGGCGGCCCCGGCCCCAGCGTCGCGCCAGTTCGGGGTCGAGGCGCTCGGCGCCGACGACGAAGAACACATCGGGGCCGACGGTGCGGTCGTCGGGCATCGCGGCCAGGAACGAGGGGAGCAGGTTCACTCCGGTCACCCGGTGCTCGATGATGTAGTCGAGCAGTTCGTCGCCGGGGACGCGCACCTCCTCGGGCGCGATCACGGAGGTGCCGCCGGAGAGCAGCGGCACCATGGTCTGCCAGAACGCGACGTCGAAGCCGGTCGACGCGAAGTGCAGGTACCGGTCGTGCTCGGTGACGCCGACGACCTCCTCCTGAAGGGCGATCAGGTCGGGCACGCCCCGGTGGGTCACGCCGACGCCCTTGGGCCGCCCGGTGGTGCCGGAGGTGTAGATGACGTAGGCGAGGGCGTCCTCGGTGAGCGCGGCGCGTGCCTCGGCCGGGTCGGTGTCCGGTACGGAGGCGAGTACGGCCGGGTCGTCCAGCCGCAGGACCGGGATGTCACGGTCGACGGGCAGGTCGGCGCCGGTCGTCACGGCGGCGGCCGGGGCGATGTCGTCGACCATGTAGGCCAGCCGTTCGCGCGGGTAGCTCGTGTCCATCGGTACGTACACGGCGCCCGCCTTGGCGACGCCGAACAGGGCCACGGTCATCTCGATGTCACGGCCGAGCAGGACCGCGACCGGGTCCTGCGGTCGTACCCCGCGCGCGATGAGTGCGTGGGCGACCTGGTTGGCCCGCCGGTCCAGTTCGGCGTAGCCGAGGCTGCGGTCACGGCAGACCAGGGCCTCGGCGTCGGGCTTGCGGTGCACCCAGGCGGCGAACTCCTCCAGCCAGTGGCCGCGGGCCCTGGCGGGGACGGCGCCGGTGCCGGTACGCAGCATCCGGGCCCGCTCGTCGGCGTCGAGCGCGGGCAGCCGGATCGCGGGCCGGGCCGGGTCGTCGACGATCTCGCGCAGGAGGTTGTGGAGCCAGCGGCCGTAGTCGCGCACGGTCGCCGCGGTGAAGGCGCGCGGCTGGTAGCCGAGGCCGATCGTGATCTCCTCGTCCGGGATCACGATGACGGTCAGCGCGTAGTGCGTGGCGTCGGTGATGTCCACCCCGGCCAGGTCGAGTCCGGGGGCGAGCGGGGTGCGCTTGCGGCTGGAGAGCGGGAAGTTCTCCATGACCAGCATGGTGTCGAACAGCTCGCCGACGCCCACCGCCCGCTGGATCCCGGGCAGGCCGACGTGGTGGTGCTCGGCCAGGAGGACGCTCTCTGCGTGCACCTGTGCCATGAGCTCCAGCGCGCTCTGGTCCTGGGTGTGCCTGACGCGTACCGGGATCGTGGTGCCGAGCTGGCCGATCATCGACTCGACGCCGTCGACCTCGGCGGGGCGCCCGGAGACCGGGCAGCCGAAGACGACGTCGCGGCGCCCGGTGAGCCTGCCCAGCAGCAGCCCCCACGCCGTCTGGAGCACGGTCGTCAGGGTGACGCCCCGCTCCCGGGCGAACGCGCGCAGCCGGTCGCTGAACTCGCGGCCCAGCGCGACGGTCTCGCGGCCGGGGCGTTCGACGCCGGTCCCGGTACTCGCGGGGGCCAGCCGTGTGGCGTCGTCGACGCCGGCCAGCGCGTCCCGCCACGCGGCGAGCGACGCCTCCTGGTCCCGGCCCGCCAGCCAGCGGAAGTACTCCGACAGCCGCGGGGCGGCGGGGGCGGCGGGGCCGCCGCTCAGCTCCGCGTAGATGGCGAGCAGGGTGCGGCCGACCAGCGGCATCGACCAGCCGTCGAGCAGGGCGTGGTGGTTCGTGATCACCAGCTTGTGCTCGGCGGGCCCGACCCGGGACAGCAGGAAGCGGATCAGCGGCGGCCGGGCCGGGTCGAAGGGGCGTTCCAGATCGGCGCGGGCCGCTTCGGGGAACCGGTCGTCCTGGCGCCAGTCCAGGGCGATGTCGGCGGGGATCACCTGCACCACGTCGTCCCCGACCGTGGCCAGGTGGACGCGCAGGGCGGGGTGGCGGCGCAGCAGTTCGTGGGCGGCCTCGGCCATCCGGGCCGGTTCCAGCTCTCCGGCCAGGGTCGTCACGGCCTGGACGACGTAGACGTCGGTGTCGTGGTCGTCGCGGACCAGGGTGTGGAAGGACAGCCCGACCTGAAGGGGGGTGGCGGGCAGGACGTCGGCGATGCGGCCGGTGCGTTCGAGGACGTCGATGGCGGCCTGGTCGAGGCCGACCAGTGGCAGGTCCGACGGGGTGAGCCCGCCCTCGGTGTGCAGCGCGTGCGCGGCCAGGGCGTCCAGAGCCGCGGCCCAGGACTGCTGGAGGGCCGCCACGGCGTCGGTGCCGAGCACACCGGTCGCGGCGGTCCACTCGACGGCGAGCCGTGGCTCGTCCTGCTCGTGGACGAAGCAGTTGAGGGCCAGCACCTGTTCCAGGGCCTTGGCGTCGGGTTCGGTCACCGAGAAGGCGTCGTGTTCCGGGAGGTGCCATCCGGTCCCGGCCAACGGGGCGAACCGGCCCAGATAGTTGAGGAGCACGTCCGGTGGCGGGGTGGCCGCGAGCTCGGGGCCGGCCTCCGGGTCGAGGTGGCGCAGGACGCCGTAGCCGACCCCGCCGTCGGGGACCGCGCGCCGGGCCTCCTTGGCGGCACGGAGCGCCTGCCCGACGTCTTCGGACGCGGGTACGCGCACCGGGTACTCGCTGGTGAACCAGCCGATGGTGCGGGCCAGGTCGAGGTGTTCGCGGCCGTGGCCCTCCATCGAGACGGTCACCGCGTCGCCGCGCAGGCCCCAGCCCCGCAGGGCGAGCACCAGTGCGGCCAGCAGCACTTCGTCGACGCCGGCGCGGTACGCCGCGGGCAGGGTGGTCAGCAGTGCCTCGGTGGCCTCGGCCGAGGCCATGGTGACCGAGCGGTGGGCGGTCGCCACCGTGTCCCGGGCGGGGTCCAGCGGCCGGGCGCCCAGCCGGGACGCGGCGCCGAGCGCGGTCCGCCAGTGGTCGAGTTCGCCGCGCCGCGCGCCGGATTCGCCCTGGCCGGCAAGGAGGACGGCGTGCCGCCGCCAGGACGCGCCGACCGGGGCGAGGGTGCCGCCCGTGCAGGCCGTGTGCAGGTCGGGCAGCAGGATGCGCCAGGACACGCCGTCCATGGCGAGGTGGTGCACGACGACGACCAGCCGGTCCGGGGTGCCGTCGTCGGTACGGAGCAGGGCCGCCCGCAGCAGGTCGCCCGACCTCGGGTCGAGTTCTCCGGCCAGCCTCCGGGCCAGGGCGGTCACGTCCTCGCCGCGGAACTCGCCGACGACGGCCCGTACCACGCCGCGGGGCAGTGTCTCCAGGCCGTCGGCCGCCCGCAGCCGCAGGGCGTCGTGGTGGTCGAGCACGGCCTGTACGCCCGTGACCAGGTCGTCGTGGCCGAGTCCGTCGACGCGCAGGGCGGTCCACTGCGCGTATCCGGCGACGACGTCCACATCGGGGTGCGGGTCGAGCAGACCGCGCACGATCGGCGGGGCGGGCACGGGCCCGACCGGGTCGTCCACCGGCTCGGGGGCGTCCGCCGGCAGCTCGGCGGAGGCTGCAAGTGCGGCGAAGCTGCGGCGTGCCAGCAGGTCCCGCGGGCGCAGTCCGAGGCCCGCCGCGCGCAGTCGGCTGCTGACAGTGATCGCGGTGATGCTGTCCCCGCCGAGGGCGTAGAAGTCGTCGTCCACGCCGACCCGTTCGACGTCGAGCGCCTCGGCGAGGACGGCGCAGAGCAGCCGTTCCCGCTCGGTGCGCGGCTCCCGGCCGCCGCCGGGCAGTGCGGGTGCGGGCAGGGCGGCGCGATCGAGCTTGCCGTTGGGTGTGACCGGCAGCCGGTCCAGCACCACCACCGCCCCCGGCACCATGTGATCGGGCAGCCGTCCGGCCAGGTGGGCACGCGCCTCCTCCCCGGTGACGGAGGGGGACACGATGTAGCCGACCAGCCTGGACGACCGGACCGCGGCGGCGGCCGCGATGACCCCGGGAACCGCCGCGAGCGCGGCCTCGACCTCTCCGGTCTCCACCCGGTGGCCCCGGATCTTGACCTGTCCGTCGCCCCGGCCCCGGTACTCCAGGCCCCGGCCGGGCACCCAGCGGGCCAGGTCGCCGGTGCGGTACATCCGCTCGCCCGGCGCGCCGAACGGGTCGGCGACGAAGCGCTCGGCGGTCGCCCCGGGCCTGCCGAGGTAGCCGCGGGCCAGGTGCGGCCCGGCCAGGTACAGTTCGCCCACCGCGCCGTGCGGCACCGGTTGCAGCGCACTGTCCAGCAGGTGGATCCGGGTGCCCGCGAGGGGGTGGCCGATGGTCGGTTCGCCGCCGTCGATCCGGGCGGTGGTGCTGTCCACGGTCGCCTCGGTCGGCCCGTACATGTTGCGCGCGGTGATTCCCGAGTCGGCGATCCGCCGCCACAGCGCGGGCGGGGTGGCTTCGCCGCCGAGAACCAGCAGCGCCGGCCGCCGGTCCAGCAGTCCGGCGTCGACCAGGGGCGAGGCCATCGACGGGGTGGTGTCCACGATGTCGATGCCGTCGCGGGCGTACGCGGCGAGCAGGGCGTCGGCGTCGCGGGCGGTCTCGGTGTCGTAGACGTGCAGTTCGTGCCCGCACAGCAGCCACACCAGGTGGTCGAAGGCGGAGTCGAAGGCGAACGAGTAGGTGTGGGCGGCGCGCAGTCGTCGGCCGGTGGCCCGCTCGGCCTCGGCGACGACCGTCGACCGCTGGTGGTGCAGCAGCGCGGCCAGGCCGCCGGCCCGGCCGAGCACACCCTTGGGGCGTCCGGTCGAGCCGGAGGTGTGGATGACGTAAGCGAGGTGTTCGGGGTGCCGGGGCGCGGACAGTTCACCGGCCGTCAGGGGCGTACCGGACAGCCCGGCGGCCTCGCCGAGCAGGGTGTCCCACGGCAGCCCGTCCACCGCACCGGCGGTCAGCACCAGTTCGGGGCGGGTGTCGTCGATCAGCTCGCGCAGCCGTTCGGGCGGGTGTACGGCGTCCAGGGGCAGGAACGCGGCACCGGCGTCCAGCACCGCCAGCAGCGCGACCACCGAGTCGGCCGAGCGCGGCAGCGCGAGCGCCACGACGTCGTCGGCCCCGATCCCGCGGGCCCGCAGTGCGCGGGCCACCCGGTGCACCCGGGCCGCCAGTTCCGCCGCGGACAGCCGGTCGTCGCCGCACACCAGGGCCGTGTGCCCCGGACCGGCGGCGGCCATCGTGTCGAACGCGGTCGGCACGTCCACCGGCGTACCGGGCAGCGCGGGCGGGCACCAGCCGGCCGGCACCCCGGCCGCGTCGCCGGTCAGGGCGATGCGGCCGACGGACAGGCCGTCGGTCAGCCCGGACAGCAGGGCCCGGAGCCCCGAGAGCAGGCTGTCGACCGCGGCCTGGTCCTTGGCGCGGGCGTCGACCTCGAAGCCGAGCAGCAGCCCGCCGTCCCGGGTCGGCAGGACGCTCAGGCCCATGTCCTCCGGCGGACCGCCCGCGACGTTGCGCATCACGCCCGCGGCCCCGGCGAAGTCGAGTGCCAGGTCGAACGCCTTGAGGTTGATCCCGCGTCCGTGCAGCAGCGCGCCCGCGCCGGGCACTGCGAGGTCCCGGGGCAGGTCCTCGCCCCGGTACCGCTGGTGGTCGCGCATCTCGCGCATGGCGGAGGCGACCCGTCGGCTCAGCTCCACGAGGTCGTCCCCGGCGCGCACGGTCACCCGCAGCGGCAGCACATTGACCGCCATGGCGGGGGTGCGCAGTTCGGTCGATCCGGCCCGGCACATCAGCGGCAGCGCGAACACGACGTCGGTGCGGCCCAGCACGCGGTGCAGGAAGGCGGCGTAGCCGGCGATCAGCGCCTCGCCCCAGGTGACGCCGATCCGGTCGGCGAAGGCGCGCAGCCGTGCCGTCTCCTCGGGCGTGACGACGGCACGGGCGGTCAGGGTGCGGCCGGGCAGACCGGCGGCGGGATCGCCGGGGTCGCCGAGGTCGGGCAGCGGGGTGAACCGTTCGACCCAGTACGCGCGGTCCTCGGCGCACCGGTCGCTGTCCCGGTAGGCCCGGTCGGCGGCGACCAGGTCGGCGAAGCGGCCGAACGTCGACCGGGGCACCTCGGTCCCGCGCACCAGGGCGGTGTAGCGGGCGGCTGTGCGGCGGGCGAGCATGGAGGCGGTGTAGCCGTCGAAGACCAGGTGGTGGCCGAGCTGGGTGTACCAGACCTCGTGGTCCGACAGCTTGATGACGGTACGTGAGCAGAGCACCCGGCCGACCATCCCCCGGCACGCCTCGGCCGTCCGCGCGCGCTCGTCCTCGACGAGCGCCTGGGCCGCGGCCACGGGGTCGGCCGCGCCGCTGACGTCGACGACCTCGGGCAGCCCGACCGGTGCCTCGCTCACCGCCTGGCGCGGCCCGTCCGGGGTGTCGTACACGCGTAGCCGGAGGGTCTCGGCCTCTTCGGTGGTCGCCCGGACCGCCTCGGCGAGGGCGTGCGTGTCGATCGGTTCGCCGCCCGATATCTCCACCACGTCGCCGACCACGTAGTACGGCGAGTCGGGTTCGAGGCGTTGCGCGTTCCAGATGCCCGACTGGGCTCCGGTCAGGGTGAGGAGGCCGTCCGAGGGCACGCTTGCGGGGCTCAACTTACTCTCCTTGAAGTGTGGGAACGACCATCGGTGTGCCGGTCACCGGGTCGGGGACGATGACGCTCGGCAGGTCGAACACGTCCTTGATCAGCGCGGCGTCCACGATGTCCCCGGGGTCGCCCTCGGCGACCACCCGGCCGTCCTTCATGGCGACCAGGTGGTCGGCGAACCGGCATGCCTGGTTGATGTCGTGGAGGACCGCGACCACCGTGCGGCCCTCGTTGCGCAGCCTGGCGAGCAGGCCGAGCAGTTGGTACTGGTGGGTGATGTCGAGGAACGACGTCGGTTCGTCGAGCAGCAGGTAGGACGTCTGCTGGGCGAGCACCATGGCCATCCACACCCGCTGCCGCTGTCCGCCGGACAGCTCCTGCACGGGCCGGTCCGCCAGGTCCTGGACACCGGCGGCGGCCATCGCCTCGTCCACGGCGGTCTCGTCCTCCCGCGACCAGAGCGCCAGCATCGACTGGTGCGGGAACCGTCCCCGGCCCACCAGCTGCCGGACCTTGATGTCGTCGGGCGCCAGCGGGTCCTGCGGCAGGAAGCCGAGCTTCTTGGCCAGTGCCTTGGTCGCGTAGCCGCCGAGCTCGCGGCCGTCGAGTTCCACCTGCCCGGACTCCGGGCGCAGCAGCCGGACCAACGCGCTCAACAGGGTTGATTTGCCACAGCCGTTGGGGCCCACGACGGCGGTGAACGCGCCGTCGGGAACATCGAGGCTCAGACGTGTGGCCACGGTCCGGTCTCCGTAGCGCAGGGTGATCTCCCGCGCCGTCAGGCGTGCGGTCACGCGCGCCTCACCTCCTTCGTCAGCAGCCAGATCAGATAGCAGCCGCCGATCGCGGTGCTCACCACGCCGACGGGCAGCGCGACGGGCGCGAGCAGCATCTGGGCGATCAGGTCGGCACCCTGGAGCAGCACGGCTCCGGTCAGCGCGGCCGGGAGCAGGGGTACTCCGGCCGCGCCGGCGAGCCTGCGGCCGATCTGCGGGGCGGCCAGGGCGATGAAGGCGATCGGGCCCGCCACCGCGGTCACGGTGGCCGTGCAGCCGACGCCGACCAGCACCATCAGCAGCCTCAGCCGGTCGAGTCCGACGCCGGTGGTCACCGCGATCGCGTCGCCGAGCGATGCCTGGTGCATGGCGTGTGCCCTCGTGGTCATCAGGATCAGCAGTACGGCGATCACCGAGAACGGAATCCCGAGGTCGGCCCAGCCCACGCCGTTGAGCGAGCCCGCGTTCCAGCCGACGGCGGCGATCGCCACGTCCAGCTCGGCGCGCAGCACGATCCACGAGTTGATCGCGGTCACCATCGCGTTGAAAGCGATGCCGATGACCACCAGCCGCATCCCGGAGAAGCCGCGTTCGAACGACAGCAGATAGATCGCCGCCGCGACGACGAGCCCGCCGAGCACCGAGCCGAGGGCCAGCTGGGCGGACGTGCCCGACAGCAGGGTGAGGGCGACCAGGGCGCCCGTGTAGGCGCCCGCGTCGAGGCCGATGACGTCCGGGCTGCCCATCGGGTTGCGGGTGAGGTTCTGGAAGATCGCCCCCGCCACGCCGAGCGCGGCGCCGAAGACCAGTCCGGCCAGGACCCGCGGCAGCCGCCAGTCCCGGATCACCACGGAGTGCTCGGCCCCGGTCAGCACGGCGAACACCCGGCCTGGGGAGGACCACGAGGCGCCGTAGCAGAGCCCGAGGAGGCCCAGTCCGAGCATCAGGGTCACCATCACCACGACGAGCAGCACCGTGCGGCGTCGGACTCTGGGTACGAGTACGGTCACAGCGATCCCGCCCCGTATCGGCGGACGGCCCAGATCAGCATGGGGCCGCCGAGGAACGCTGTCACGATGGCCACCGGCACCTCACCGGTGGGCAGCAGTACCCGCGACCCGATGTCGGCGACCAGCAGCAGGATCGGGCCCAGCACCATCGTGTAGAGGATGAGCCACGGGACCGAGCCCGCCGCCGGCCTGCGTACCAGGTGCGGCACGATCAGCCCGACGAACAGGATCGGTCCGGCCACCGCCGTCGCCGCCCCGCTGAGCACGGTGATCAGCACCAGGGCCGCGGCCCGTACCCGGCCCACTCCCGCGCCCAGTGTCTGGGCCACGCTCTCGCCCAGCGTCAGGGCGTTGAGTGCCCGGCTGAGCAGCAGCGCGCCGAGCAGGGACACGGCGATCGCGGTCAACGGCAGTGCCAGCGGCGCCTGTTCGCGGCCCGCCAGCGACCCGACCGACCAGAACCGGTAGACGTCGAAGACGTCCGGAAGCATCAGCCGCAGGCCCATGGCGACGCCGCCCAGCACCGCGGTCAGGGCCACGCCGGTGAGGACCAGGCGCAGCGGTGAGCGCTGTCCCACGGCGGCGACCAGCAGGGCCGCGAGCACGGATCCGGCGATCGCGAAGCCCAGTTCGTCCGCCTGTCCGCCGGCCGTTCCGAGCGCCGAGCCGACGGTGACGGCGAACCCGGCGCCCGCGGTGACCCCGAGGATGCCGGGCTCGGCCAGCGGGTTGCGGGCCAGCGTCTGGATCAGCGCGCCGGCCACCGCGAGGGCGGCGCCCACCGCGATGGCCAGCAGTGCGCGCGGGGCCCGGATGTCGCGCACGATCACCTGGTCGTCGGTGCCCTGGTGGTCGAACAGTGCCCGCACGACCTCGGCGGGCGGAACGTGGCGGGCCCCGACGCCCATGCTGAGCACGGCGATCGCTGCCAGCAGCAGCAGTCCGCCGGCGAGCAGGGCGATCTGTGGCCCGGCCCGCCCGGTTGTCGCCGTCCGGGGCGCGCGGCCCGCGACGGTCACCGGTTCAGCAGCGGAGCGAGCGACGTGTCGATCGCGTCCAGCGTCTTGAGGGCCTCGCCGTAGGTCGCGGCCTCGGTGTAGCGGAACGGGAAGGCCTTGCCTGCCTTGACGGCGGGCAGGTTCTTCCAGAGCTTCGAGTCCAGGACGTACTGGACGGACTTGGGGACGCTGCCGTCGGCGTTGACCGAGTACGTCATGACGTCGGCCTCGCGGAAGGCGGCCGGGAGTTCCTCGATGGACGGGTACTCGCTGACCGACTGCGAACCGGGGCCGGGCTTCTTGACCTTGCCGTAGTACTTCGCGCCGAGGTCCTCGGCGATGTTGGTGCCCCACGAGCCGTTGAACTCGCGCTGGAAGGTGCCCTTGGCGGCGTCTCCGTACGCGCCGACGTGACCCAGCTTGAGCCGGGGCAGTACGTCCTTGTACTTCTTGGCCAGCTCCGCGGCCTTGGTCCCGTACGTGTTCTTGGCGGCGTCGAACTCTTCGAGTGCGCCCGCGGCGTCGGCCTGCTCGTGGGACAGCTCGCGCCAGGCGGAGGGCACGGTCGGGCCGATCGCCACGACCGGGGCGATGGACTCCAGCCGCTTGATGTCGATGTCGCCGAGGACCGGGGCGGGTACGCCGATGACGATCAGGTCGGGATCGGCCTCGGCGACCGCCTCGTAGTTGGTCTCGGCGGCCTGCTCGCCCGCCACCTTGGGAAGCTTCTTGTACGTGGCCAGGTCTTCCTCGGTCATCATCGGCTCGCCGCGCTTCCACGACGAGATCCCGACGAGTGGTGCGTCGGCCTCGATCATGACGGGTACGGCATAGCCGGTGGCCACCACGCGCTTCGGATCGGCGGGGATGGTGATCTTGCCGTTGTCCGCGGCGAACACCCGGGTCTTCTCCTTGCCCGAGGCGGCCGGTCCGTCGTCCGACGACGACCCGCACCCGGTCAGGACGAGGGCCAGCGACACGGCGCCGACCAGACCGAAGGTTCTGCGTATGGACATGTGGTGCTCCTTGCTGGTTGCGTAAGGCTCGTCCTGATCGACGGCCTGGTGGCGGAACGACGGGGAAGCGGCGTCATGCCTGCCCCCGGCCGGTCCGCCGGTCAG
The DNA here is from genome assembly GCF_900091725.1 of Streptomyces sp. DvalAA-43. Lineage (GTDB taxonomy): Bacteria > Actinomycetota > Actinomycetes > Streptomycetales > Streptomycetaceae > Streptomyces > Streptomyces pulveraceus. Next base: position 112,517 of record NZ_FMBW01000091.1, read on the forward strand.
TGGTCGTCCTCGTCGAAGTCGGCGACGCCGCGCTTCCAGTAGCCGGTGATGTCGTGATCGGCCCTGTCCAGCCGCAGTTCGTCGCGGGCCCAGCGGCGCAGCGGCTTGATCTGTCCCGCCTCACCCGCGACCCACACGTACACCCGTTCCCCTTCGGGCACGGTCACGGCGGTCACGGCCCGCTCCAGCGCGTCGCCGGTGCCCGCGGGCAGATCGCCGCGGTGCAGCCAGCGGACTTCGACGCCCTCGGGCGCGGACAGCTCGATCTCCTGTGCGGCGTCGACGACTTCGACGAATGCCCAGCCCTTCGCGCTCCTGGGCAGTTCCTCCAGCCAGCGTGCGATCGCGGGCAGGGCGGTGATGTCTCCCGCGAGCAGGTACCGGTCGTAGGTGTGCGGGACGATCAGTCCACCGGGCGGCCCCGCGACATGCATGACGTCGCCGGGCCGGGCCGCACGCGCCCAGTCCGACGCGAGGCCGCCGTCGTGCGCGGCGACGTCGATGTCGATCTCGCCCGCGTCCTGGTCGTAGCGGCGCACGGTGTACTCCCGCGAGACGAGTGCCGGCCGCGGCCAGCTCAGCATCGCCCCGTTCGGCTCGGGCAGCCGCAGTGTGCCGTCCGGGTCCGGGAAGATCAGTTTCACGTGTTCGTCCGGCGAGTGGGCCTGGAACCCCTCGGCGCCAGCTCCACCCAGGGTCACCCGCAGCAGACCGGCGCCGACCGTGGTCACGCGGACGACTTCGGTCGCCCGGATGCCGATCGGGTAGCCCACCTTCTCGGCGTGGCGGCCCGCCCGGACCTCAGCGATCCGCTCCAGGTGCCGGTGGCGGTGGTCGGCCCGGCTCATGCGGCATCGCCCGTCAGAAGTGCTGTCCAGTGCGCGAGTTCGGGCTGTTCGGCCAGGTCGGGAAAGTCCAGCGTGACCGCTCCGGCGGCGCGCCAGCGCCCGACCAGGGTCATGATCCGCACCGAGTCCAGGCCCAGGTCGACCAGGTTCTCGTCGGGCGCGATCTCGGCGGGGTCGCAGTCGAGCAGTTCCGCGACGTCCGCTCGGACGCGTTCGGGCGACAAGGTCTGCTGCATCGGGGGGCTCCTGCGGGGCTGGGCGCCGACAGCGCGGTCGACGCGTCGGCGGTGGCGGTCACGACGCCATGGCGCCGGGCGATGTACGCCCGGTCATGGCGTGCGGGAAGAACGGGAGAAAGCGGCGGCCGCGCCGGGACACCGGCACCCCCACTTCACACTCAGGTAAGGCTAACCTAACTTATCGACGCCGAACACATGATCGTGGCCCCGGCGCCGCGCGCCCCCCTCACCCCAACTCCGCCCGCGTGAACGCCCGTCACGCCACAACACCGCTCCACCGACGCCCCCGTCGAGGGTTGCACGTTAGGTTACCCTTACCTAACTTTCCCCACAGGAGGTTGTTCATGCCTGAGCACATACCGGGCAGAAGAGGCGAGTTCGATGGCCGCACTGTCCTGGTCACCGGTGCCGCACAAGGCATCGGGGCGGCTGTCGCCGAATTGTTCGCCGGCCTCGGCGCCCGGGTGGCCGCCACCGACCGCGCGCCGGACGGCATCGACGCCCTGGCCGCGGAGTGCAACCGGCGACAGGCGAAGAACCCGGAGGGCGACCGCTCGGCAGGCCGTCTGGAGCCGTACGTCATGGACGTCACCGACCGGCCCTCGGTGGAGCGCACCGTGGCGCGTACCGAGCGCGAACTCGGCCCCGTCGACGTGCTCGTGAACGTCGCGGGCATCCTGCGCACCGGCCCCGCCACCGAACTCTCCGCCCAGGACTGGTCGGACACCTTCGCGGTCAACACCAGCGGTGTCTTCCATGTCTCGCAGACCCTCGCGCCGCTGATGGCCGGCCGGGGCAACGGCTGCGTGATCACCGTCGGTTCCAACGCCGCCGGAATTCCTCGCACCGGAATGGCCGCCTACGCCGCGTCGAAAGCGGCGGCCGCCATGTTCACCAGGTGTCTGGGCCTCGAACTCGCCCGCAGCGGTGTGCGCTGCAACGTGGTCGCACCCGGCTCCACCGACACGGCGATGCAACGCGCCCTGTGGACCGACCCCGGTGCCGAGCAGCGTGTCATCGACGGGGACCCGGCGACCTACCGCACCGGCATCCCGCTCGGCCGCATCGCCGCCCCCGAGGACATCGCCGAGGCCTGCGCGTTCCTCGCCTCGGACCGCGCCCGCCACATCACTCTGCAGGAGCTGTATGTCGACGGCGGCGCCACCCTGCGCTGAGCGGCCCTCAGTTCATCCGTACACCTCATCCACCGCACTCGCTGACGGAACCATCGAGAATGGAGCCCCCGTGTCGACGGCATCCCAGGTCGCCACACACGTACCCGCGGCCGATCCGGCCCATCCGGCCGTAGGCGCGGCCACCTCGCTGCTCGACGCCTACACACCGGGTGACCGCTTCCTCGCCACCCCCGGCCGCACCCTGCTGGCACGCGGTGCGGCCCGCCCCGTGCCGCACGACGAGAGGCCCCTGGACGACCGGGTGAAGTCCACCCTCGCCGAGGCCGAAGCGGCCGGGCAGGCGGCGCCCGTGGTCATCGGCGCCATCCCGTTCGACCACGGGGCACCGGCCGCCCTGGACGTACCGGCGGCCCTGCGCGTCGCGCCACCGCTCGCCTCGGATCCGCTGATCGCCCTGCCCGTCGGGGTGTCCGGCGCGGCGGACTGGGAGATACGCCCGGTGCCCGGCCCCGAGGTCTACGGAGCGGGCGTGGCCTCGGCCGTGGAGCGCATGTGGCGCGGAGAGTTCAGCAAGGTCGTGCTCGCCCGCACCCTCGAAGTCACCTCCCCCGACCCTCTCGACCTGCCCACGATGCTCCAGCGCCTGGCCCGCCGCGACCCCCTCGGCTACACCTTCGCGCTGCCGACCGGGGCGGGCCGCACCCTCATCGGCGCCAGCCCGGAACTGCTGGTCTCCCGGCGGGGGCAGCAGGTGGTCGCCAATCCGCTCGCCGGGTCCACCCCACGCAGCACCGACCTCGCCGAGGACGTCCGCCGGGCCGCCGCGCTCCTGGAGTCCGCGAAGGACCTGCACGAGCACGCCGTCGTCGTGGACGCCGTCCACCAGGCCCTGGCCCCGCACTGCACGGAGCTGACCGTGCCCGCCCGGCCGACCCTGATCCGCACCGCCACCATGTGGCACCTGTCCACCACGGTGACCGGCACGCTCGCCTCCCCCTACACCTCCGCCCTGGCCCTCGCCTGCGCCCTGCACCCGACCCCCGCCGTCTGCGGCACACCGACCACGACGGCACGTCAGGTCATCGCGGAGACCGAGCCGTTCGACCGCGGCTTCTTCACCGGGGTGGTCGGCTGGGGCAACGCCCACGGCGACGGGGAGTGGGTCGTGACGATCCGCTGCGCCGAGGCCGAGCGGCGCACACTGCGCCTCTACGCGGGCGCCGGCATCGTGGCGGCGTCCGAGCCCGAGGCGGAGACCGCCGAGACGGCCGCCAAGTTCCGTACGTTCCTCAGCGCCCTGGGGGCCGAGCTGTGAGCCCGGACGACGCACCCACCTGGCCGTCCGACTTCGCCGAGCGGTACCGGGCCGCGGGCTGGTGGCGCGGGGAGACCTTCGGCTCCATGCTCCGGGAGCGCGCCGAGGCGCACCCGGACCGGATCGCGGTGGTCGACCCCGTCGCGGACATCCGGTGGAGCTACGCGGAGCTGGACCGGCGTGCCGACCGGCTGGCCGCGGGCTTCCTCGCCCGGAACATCACCAAGGGCGACCGCGTGGTGGTGCAACTGCCCAATGTCGCGGAGTTCTTCGAGGTGGTCTTCGCGCTGTTCCGGATCGGCGCACTGCCCGTCTTCGCGCTGCCGGCCCACCGCGAGACGGAGATCTCGTACTTCTGCGAGTTCACCGAGGCGGTCGCGTACGTCATCGCGGCGGAACACGACGGATACGACTACCGTGAGCTGGCGGCGAAGGCACGCGCCGGGACGGACACCCTGCGGCACGTATTCGTCGCCGGGGACCCGGGCGCGTTCGAGGCGCTGGTCGACGTGGCGCGGGCTCCGGTGAGCTGCGTCCCTCCGCGCCCGGACGACCTGGCCTTCCTCCAGCTGTCCGGCGGGAGCACGGGCGTGCCGAAACTCATTCCGCGCACCCACGACGACTACATCTACTCGCTGCGCGGATCGAACGACATCTGCGGGGTCGACGAGCACAGCGTGTACCTCTGTGTGCTGCCCGCGGCCCACAACTTCCCGCTCTCCTCACCCGGTTCGCTCGGCACCCTCTACGCCGGCGGACGCGTGGTGCTGTGCCCGCAGCCCTCGCCCGAGGTGGCCTTCCCGCTGATCGAGCGGGAGGGGGTCACCCTCACCGGGCTGGTGCCGCCGCTGGCCCTGCTGTGGACCCAGGCGGCGACCGCCACCGGGCACGACCTCAGCAGCCTCGACGTCCTGCTGGTGGGTGGCGCCAAGTTCAGCGAGGAAGCGGCGCGGCGGGTCGGACCGGCCTTCGGCTGCACCCTGCAACAGGTCTTCGGGATGGCCGAGGGGCTGGTCAACTACACCCGGCTGGACGACCCGGACGAGGTGATCGTCACCACCCAGGGGCGGCCCATCTCGCCGGACGACGAGATCCTGGTCGTCGACGACGAGGACCGCGTGGTCGCACCGGGCGCGACGGGCCACCTGCTGACCCGGGGGCCGTACACGATCCGCGGCTACTGGAGGGCGCCGGAACACAACGCCCGCTCCTTCACCGAGGACGGCTTCTACCGCACGGGCGACGTCGTCCGGGTCGCCCCGAGCGGGCACATCGTCGTCGAGGGGCGCGCCAAGGACCAGATCAACCGGGGTGGCGAGAAGGTCGCCGCGGAGGAGGTGGAGAACCACATCCTCGCCCACCCGTCCGTGCACGACGCCAATGTGGTGGCCGAGCCCGATCCGTATCTGGGCGAACGCGTCTGCGCGTACGTGATCCCGCGGCCGGGCGCGGGTCCGCTGAAGCCGGTCGACATCAAGCGGTTCGTACGCGAACGGGGCCTGGCGGCGTACAAGGTGCCGGACCGGGTGGAGTTCGTGGACGTGTTCCCGCAGACCGGTGTCGGGAAGATCTCCAAGAAGGACCTGCGGACCGCCGCGGCCCGCAGCGCGGCCGTCTCCCCGAACGCCTGAACCGGGGCCGCACCGGCCTCCCCTGCCCGGCTTCCCCCTCCCCTTTTCCCGCTTTGAACGGATTCCCAGCACCATGGCTCTGCCCGTCATCACCCCGTACCCCATGCCGACCGCCGACGAGCTGCCCGCCAACCGGGTCGAGTGGACCGTCGACCCCGCGCGCGCGGTGCTCCTCGTCCACGATCTGCAGAACTACTTCCTTTCGGCCTACGACCGCCACACCTCACCGATTCCCGAACTCCTGTCGCATGCGGCGGAGTTGAAGAAGGAGGCGCGGCGTCTCGGCATTCCGGTGCTCTACACCGCGCAGCCCGGCGGCCAGAGTGCGGTCGAGCGCGGGCTCCAGCAGGACTTCTGGGGTCCGGGCCTGCCCGCCGAGCCCGAGGCCGCCGCCATCGCGGAGGCCGTCGCCCCCGAGGAGGGCGACACGATGCTCACCAAGTGGAAGTACAGCGGCTTCGTACGCACCGACCTCCTGGAGCGGATGCGCGAGCAGGGCCGCGACCAGATCGTCATCACCGGTGTCTACGCCCACATCGGCGTCCTCATGACCGCGTGCGACGCCTGGATGCAGGACATCCAGGCGTTCGTGGTCGCCGACGCGGTGGCCGACTTCTCCGCCGAGGACCACGCGATGGCACTGCGCTGGGCGGCCGGCAAGTGCGCCGTCGTCACCACCGCCCGGTCGGTCCTCGCAGGCGTCTGACCGCCACGGGGTGGGACACATCGCCGCCCGACGCGCGCGGCTACCGGTCGTCGGCCACGGCGGCGAGTCCGTCGAGCAGGGCGGTGACGGCGGCGTCCGTCATCCGGTAGCCGTCGGTGTTCCCGGCGATGTGCCCCGAGGCGACACGGGAGTTCCACCAGTCCTCGACGAAGCCGGGGGCGTATCCGCCGGTGCTGAAGTCGTAGGGATCGGCCACGAGACCGAAGACGATCATGAGTTCGTAGTCCGGCAGCGCGTAGGAACGCTCCTGCTCCGCAGGCGCTTTCAGGTACCGGCCGAAGGAGTCGACCTGGTTGAAGCTGGTGAACAGCCAGAACAGGTAGTCGTACATCAGCGTGGAGCGCTCATCGGCGTGCAGGGCGAAGAACCCCTTGTCGTGCACGATGGCCTCCGCGAGCACCCGCAGGCGCCGGTCCGCGTCGGGCAGGACGTCGGCGACCTCGCGGAAGGCACGGGACAGCACCGGGGAGAAGCTGCCGTCGCGGACGGTGGCCAGGGCGTCGATCCGGTCCTCCTCCGAGGTGTCGAAGACGGACTCGTCGACCAGCCCCGTGACGAAGGCCTCGAAGTTCTCGGCGACCGGGGTGATGGCGAAGTCGCCCTCCTGGTCGACGTGGACCACGGTCGGCTCACCATGCTTGCCGCAGGCACGGTAGTCGAGGGCGAGCATGTCGTGTCCGGCCGAGGGTGTGTCGGCGAAGTAGACACCGATGTCGGGGTACTCCCACATGTCGATCCAGAACCGGCTGCCGAACTCACCGCAGAGCGACTGCGGCCGTGTCCGCCCCACGCCCCTGATGCCGGTGATCGCGATGTGGTCGTCGGCCCAGGAGGTCGGCTCGTCCACGGGGAAGTGGTCCCGGTCCGGAGTGCCGCCGTTGTGGGCGGTCATCAGCGCGAGGTACGAGTCGGGCAGCCGGTATCCGCCGAGCTCCTCCTCCACCGACGCGATCAGCTCCGGCGTGGGTGGGGCCTCCTCCACGTACTCCCCCAGCGCGTAGGCCGAATCGTCCCAGAACCCGGCCATGTCGAAGCCTTTGAAATGTCCCACTGCGCCCTCCCAGGCCCGCTCGCCCGGCGATCGTACGTCCCGGCCCCGGACGCGAGCACGGCCGCCCCGGCTTCGGGGCAACCGGGCACGGTGTCCTCGCCGTGCTCCTCCCATCCGAGGCGCTACCCGCCCCTCGCCGTGGGATTGCCCTGATGGGTGAAGGCCGCCCAGTGGTGCAACCGGTGCAGATCGGGCCGGGCTGCCTCGGCGCGGAGGGGGCCGTCGAGGGTGGCGGGGGAATGCGGTGCGGGTCGGGCATCCAGAGCTGGGCGGCGCGCAGGGCATCGGGCGGTGTCAGGCCCCGGGCGGTGAGGTGGTGGTGGAAGACCGCCGTCATCACCGAGGTGGGCCCGTCGCGCACCGCCCAGCGTGAGCCCACGACATCGGCGGCCCCGCCCGTGACCAGTGCGGTGGCGAGGGTCAGTGCCTCGTCGTGGTGGCCCGCGCTCAGGTCCGTCTCGCAGGCGCTGAGGACGACCAGGGGGCCTGCGGTGCCGGGCCCCCGGTCGGCGGAGGCGTCGAGGATGTCGACGACGGTGAGCCTGCCCGCCTCGGCTCCGGCCCCGGGCGGGACGGCGAGCCGCAGTTCCGAGTCGGTGGGCCGGGGCACGGCGACGGCATGACAGGACAGGTGGACCGGGGAGGCCGGGGTCGTGCCTCCGGGCAGCACGGCGAGCAGGTCCTCCGGTGTGCCCCCGGCATCCCGCTCCTCGTCCGCCGTGAAGAACTCGCCGTAGCGCAGCGCTCCGGCATAGCAGGCGGAGCGCAGTGCCGCCGTCTCCAGCTCGGCCCATGGCAAGGTGAGTTCCGGCTCGGCGACGAGCACCTGCGGTCCGCCGGCGAGGGGCATCCGCCGCCGGGCGGCGCCGCCAGGAACTGGGCACCGGGGGGCGTAACTGACGTGGTGCGCGGCGAGGGGCCCGGGGAACTGCTGGACGAAGCCATCATCGAGTTGACCCGCGCCCGCGTGCTGATCACCGAGGGGCGTGGCCGGGCACACCGCGTGGACGTCCTGACGAAGCCGGCCGAGGCCCACCTCATGCGCGCCGCGCGCGGTGGCCCGCGCCGCGCCGCCGACCAGCGGGACTGCATCGACGTCTTCCGCGAGGCGCTGGGCGAACTGGCCGCCGACGTCCTGCTCCGGTCCGGCGCCGACCACGGCCTGACGGCGGCGCTCGACGGGGCCATGCTGGCGCGGCGCCTCGCGTTCATCGCCTTCCGCATCGACCGGCCGGTGGACGCGGTGGCCGACCTGGGGCGGGGCCGCGCCCTGCGAACAGCATCCGCAGTCCGAGAGCGCCTCGTCGGTCGTACTCCTGGTCGTGGTAGAGCTGTGGATCGTCGAGGTCACGGCGGAGCTCGGAGATCGCGCGGGACAGGATCTCCGGTGCGGCCGCCTCGGGCCGCGCGGGTCCGGCGGCGCCCCCGGGCATCCGCCCGTCCTGTCGGGGCGGCCGCAAGAGGGCGTCCAGCTCGGCGATCCGTTCCTCCAGCGCCCCGCGCCGGTCGCCGTCCGGCGGCAGGGCCGCGTACCGGCCGAGCAGTTCCTCGCCCAGGCGGGGCAGTTCCCCGTGGTTCCCGGTGCGCTGGGCATGGCTCAGCCCGGCACCGGCGGCGGAGAGCGCGAGGTCGAGGACGAACGGCGCGTCGGGCGGCACCGAGCCGTCAAGCTCCAGGGCGGCACGCAGTTCACGCAGGGTGGTCAGGGCGACCTCGGCGTCGTGGAAGCTGCCTCCGTACACGGCGGCCTGCTCCAGGAGGTCGACCAGCTCCGCCTGCAGGACCACGCCCCACCAGGAGCCGTCGGGGCTCGCGTCGATCGCCTCCCTGAGCAGCGCGGCGGCGTCGTCCAGATAGCCGGGGTCACCGGTGCGGTAGGCGAGGAGCCGGTCCCGCTGGGCTGCCGACTGCCGTTCGCGGATGCCGGTGTGCGCGACGAAGTCCCGTACGTGGCGGTCGAGGTACGGGAGGACGCCCGGATCCACCGCCGTACCGATCGGCCAGTCGGCCAGGCGGTCCGCGCTGTCGCCGTCCGGCTCGGGCGTGGGTCGCTCCACCTCGGAGAAATCGGCCGGCTCGCCGGTCAGGGTCTCCCATTCGAGCAGCAGGTAGGCGTGGAGCCTGGCCACCCGGGCTCGCTGCGGCGTGTCCGGCGGCACGGCGCGCAGACGCGTCAACGCCGGGTCGGCGGCCCGGCGTACCAGCCGCGCGGCTTCCGGGTCGAGAATCGAATCGGCGCAGGGTGGCATCGGCATCGAGAGCGGGCACGACCGTGCGCCAGGGGGTGCTGTCCGTGTCGCGGAGGACCGGGATTCCGGCTTCGGTGAAGGTCACCCGGGTCAGGTGGAGTCCATCGGGGGCGCACTCCACGAACGACAGTTCCGCGCTGCCGTGCCGGAGCGCGTCGAGCGGTGCTCCGTGTCCGGCCCGCGCGGGGAGGTCGCCGGGGAGACCGGTTCCGGACCGCTCCGCCTCGTCCCCCTGCGGTGGGCCGCCCCTGATGACGGCGGCGAGGCGCGGGTGGTCGTCCGGGCCGGGTGCGGCGAGTGTCAGCGCGCGCAGGTCCCAGGCGTGTTCCGCCGCCTGGAGGGCGGTCTCGGCGGCTGCCAGCTCCGACGCCGTCAGTTCACCGAGCACCGGGTCGTCGTGGAGGCGCCGGCCGCAGACCGCGCAGCTGTCGAGCCGGTCCTCCGGAGTCGCACACACCGGACAGACACCATGCACACCACAGCCCCCCGTAGTCCGTCCGTACCCCGGCTCGCCGTGGCGGTCCGGGCGCTGCCGAGGCCACGCGCCGGTGGCCGCGGTGATCACCCAACCCCCTTGAAAGGGAAGGATGATGATTTCACGTCAGATTTGCGTGCGGGCGACTTCCGTGAACCGCGGGCAGAACTCGCCGGAGACTCCATCAGCCACCCACGAACGGAACAATCCCCTCCGCTCTTCGTCGGCGGCACACCGTACGCACCCTCCCACCGGCCGCGCCGCTCGTACAGCCACGCGTTGCCCGCACGGCACCCCTGGATGCCGGTGCGAACGACCGGACGCCGTGCCATCAACCCGCTCACCACCCCATCGCTCACCGACCGGTGCCGTTGGGGAAAGCCACGACCGTGCGCGTCCCGACGGCGAATCCGGCGACACGAATGCGCCACGCCGCTCTCGCCGCGTCATCTGCCGGGCGGAGGGGCTCAGCTCCATTCCAGCGGGTCGGCCGGTCGCGGACCGGGCACGTTACGGGCGGATCCCGGACGCGATCCGCGCCACCAGGGCCGCCGCCTCCGGCGTGCGCACCACGAAGTGGACGTCCCAGTCCGCACCGCGCGCCAACTCCGCCTCGACGGCGGCCCACACGGCGCCCAGGCTGACGTGGTACGGCAGCCCGCCGCGTCCCGAGCCGAGCAGGGGGAAGCACACCGACCGCAGCGGCGGGGCCGTCCGCCCGGACTCCTCGGCCAGCACCGCGAAGGTCCGCGACACCGCCGCCGTGACATGGGTGGGCAGCACGTCGTAGTCGTTGGTGCCGGCCCGGGGCACCGCGATCGCGGCGTGGTAGATCCGCCGGACGCCCTGCGCGGTCAGGGCCCCCGAACCCGTGGCGACCACCGTGCCGGGCAGTACGGCGCGTCCCGACGTGTCGTGCTCGGCGGCCCACTCGCGCAGTCCGTCGTGGACCGGGTCCTCGATCACATCGCCGGTCACCCCCCACACGGTCGCCGCCCGCCGCAGTGACGCGGCGACGGAGGACTTGTACGCCTCGGGCAGCGCGAGATGGACGTTGATCGGCGAGACGACCACGTCCACGTCCCGCAGCAGGTCCACGGGGTGCATGTGCACGGTGAGCACCACCTGGCGGTCCCCGATGAGCACCCGCACCGTCCGGTGCGTGACGCCACCCCGCTCCCTTTCGCCGCCCGGGGGCGCCCCCTCCCCCGCTTCCCGCTCCGCAGGTGCCGCCGCCAGGCGTACGACGTGCTCGGCGACCTGCCCCAGGACCATCACCTCGTGGTCCTTGCGGAAGCGCTCGACGCTCACGCCGTACACCGAGGCCGCCCTGGCCCGGCGCGAGGACGCCGGCCAGTCGCGGGTGCCCTGCGCGAAACCCAGGGTGTACTCGGCGGCGGTACGGAGCGTGCCCTCGTCCAGGAGCGACACGGCGCGCCGCAGCAGCGACTCGACGGCCGCACCCGGCGTGCGGGCACCCGTCACGGCCACGGCCGCCGCCGACTCCAGGTGCGGCAGCGGGCGACCGCGCAGCCGGACGAGGCCGATGCGCCGGACTTCCCTGATCTCTTCCAGAGTTGACGCAAGGTCAGGTTGAGGCGATGCCATGCGATCACCATGGCACCGCGTCCCTCTGCGGACAAGCCGGTCCGGGTTCTCGCGGGTGTCACTCCCGTCGCGGCCGTGAGATCTCCGCGCGCAGGGGTTCGAGGTACTGGTTCGCCCGGTCGATGCCCGCGTCGGAGTCGAGCCGCGGGATCCCCGAGGCGGGCACCACGTCCAGCGGCTTGCCGTCACAGTGTGCGAACCGGTCGTGGAACAGCACCAGAGCGCGCTGCGGCCGGTTGTGCCGGGACTGCCAGATCAGCCCCATGGCCTCGGGCGCCTGCGCCCGGATCTCGCTCGCCCAGCGCCGGGCGGACACATAGTTCCGCTCGTCCTCCAGGAGCGTGGACTCCTGGCAGACGGCGGCGAGGTCCTTCGCCTCGATCAGGGAGACCAGGGTCAGCTCGCACCGGGTGCGCAGCACGCTCAGCGACCGGTGCAGGACGGTGGCGTACGGGATGCGCCGCCGCCCGGCCGGCAGTTCGAAGGGGCGGGAGCGCAGCACGCTCTCCGCGAGGGCCGTGGTCGCGGTGTCCCCGAGGTACAGACAGTGGTACGGGTCGAGCGGCGTGCCGTCGAAGCGGCTGCCGTTCTTGAACTCGAAGGGATCCGCCAGCTTCGGGTTGAACTCGTCAGGCGCGTAGCGGGTGTTGTGCACCCGCCACAGCTCGGTCCCGGCCGGGAGCACATGCGGGACGGGCCGCAGTTCCAGCGAGGTCATGGGAAAGATGCCGGTCATCAGTCCCCCTCCACCAGCGCGGCGGCCGCGCCCACCAGCTCCTGGTCCGGCAGCCGGCCCAGGAGTGCCGCGGGTGTCCCGCCCAGCCAGGTGTTGCCGCTGAGCCACCAGGCCGCCGCCCCCCAGGGGTCGATGTCGGCGAGGAGCAGCCGGTTGACCTGCATGACCACCTCGTACGGGCTTCCGCAGCCCTCGGGGAACTGGAACTCCGGGTAGCGCTCGCCGCCCCGTGGGTCCGCCAGCCTGATCAGTTCGGGCGGCGCCGCTCCCCCGCACCGGGCGTGCGCCTCGTCCCTGGAGAGGGCCGGAGCGCGGAGGAGGTCGTCCGAGGTGCCGTCCGATGTGTCCGGTGGCGGCACGGGCGCCATCAGCGCCATCAGTTCCCGCGCGCCCAGGACCACGGAGGGTTCGGGTGGCGCGGCGACCAGGCGTACGGCGTCCAGGGCGGCTCGTACGGGATGGTCGAACGGCAGCGCCAGCAGGGCGAGACGGATGCCCTGGCACGCCTTGCGGACGGCCATGCCGTCGTCGGGTACCACCGCGGCGAGCGCTTCCAGCCGGGTGAGCAGCAGTGCGTACTGTTCGTCGTCGAGCGCCGCGCGGACGGCGGTGCGGTGTTCCCCGATCAGTGCGAGCAGTCGGCCCGCCGGGCCCTCACCACTCGTGTTCATCCGGTCCCCCTCCTTCGTGTGTCTTCCTCGTCCCTGACGGGCCGGGGTGCCCCTGGTGGATGAACGCCGCCCACAGGGGGACGCGGTCCAGGTCGGTTCTTTCCGCCAGCCGCAGCAGCACACCGCTGAGCGAGCCCGGGTTCTCGCGGCCGGGATCGAGCATCCACAGCTGGGCGGTCCTGAGCGCGTCGACGGGGCTGAGCCCTTCGGCGTTCAGATAGTGGTGGAAGACCGCCATCAGCAGAGCCGCGGTGCCGTCGTCGGCCGCCCACCGGGATCCGACGACGTCCCGTGCGCCGCCCGAGACGAACGCCGTGGTGAGCGTCAGCGCCTCGTCGTGATCGCGGGTGCTCAGATCGGTCCGGCAGGCACTGAGGACGACCAACGGACCTTCCGTGGTTGCCTGTTGGTGTACCGGCTGGTCGAGCAGCCGGGTCACGGTGAGGTCGCCCGGATCCGCGCCCTCCGCTTCGGCGGGCGGGTCTCCCTCGGGCTCGGCGGCGAGGTGCAGGGCGGAGACCGTGGGCCGGACGCCCGCCGATCCGTGTGAGGCGACGTGCAGCAGGGAGGCCCCGTCGGCGAGGAACCCGAGGACCTCGTCCGGGGTGCCGGGAAGCAGTTCGTCCTCGGGCACCTCGAACATCCCCCCGCACAGCCGGGCCGCCGGGTAGAAGGCGTTCCGCAGGGCCAGGACTTCGACCTCGGCATAGGTCAGGCCCAGGGTGGGATCGGCGAGGAGCACGGGGGCGGCCGCCGGGTCCCGTGGCGCGCGCCGCACCGTACGCAGGAACTGGCTGCCGGACGCCGCGTAGCTGAACACCGTGGTCCGGCACAGATAGGCGGGCGAGGTCCCACCGGGCCCGCGCGCGGCGTGCCAGGGGACGATGCCGAGGCGGCCGCAGGGCACCAGAACGACGCGGAGCGGCTCCTTCGCCCGGTCGCCGCCGGGCCGCAGCGCCTCCTCCAGGGCGGTGACGACGGGGCCGAGCACGTCGTGGGCCCAGTCGCACAGCGCCCCCAGGGATTCCTCCCAGCCCTGGGCGGCGACCGCGTCGTCGGGGGCTGCGGCGTCGCGCAGGGCGGTGGCATCGAGGTAGCGCTCCATCGGGCCGTTCTCGGCGCCCGACAGGAGCGGCAGGACCTTCAGGGCGACGCCGCGCTCGGGCGCCACGATGATCGCCACTCCGGCTTCCGCGTCCTGTCCGGGGACGAGGTAGACCAGCGCGTCGGCACCGCTCGCCGCGACCCCGTCCGCGAGGTCGGCCGGCGTGGGGGTGCCGAGCAGCCCGCCCCGCTCGCGGTAGCCGAGGACTTCGAGGGCGCGGCGGCGCAGGGTGCTCGGCAGTTCGCTGGGTACCCGCTGCTCCCGGCTGTTGCCCGGTGCTCCGTCCGCCCCGGGCGCGACGGCCTCCCGCCAGGCGTCGGCGAGTTCGTGGTGCCCGTCCGCGTCGAGGAGTTCGGGGACGGCGGAGGAGGTGGACGCGGCGTGCAGCACCAGGGCCCGCCCCAGTTCGAGCACGGCCACCGCCTCGTGCAGCCGCCCCTGGGAGGCCGCCCACAGCGCTGCCTGGACCCCCCGGTTCGCCCCGGCGCGGGCGGTGAGGAGTCCGTGTTCCGCACCGGCCTGGAGGAGTACGTCGGCGGCGAGCGCGGTCAGTGCCTCCTCGGCCGCGCCCAGCGCCCTGATGTCCTGGACGTCCTGGTCGCGGACGCCGCGTTCGCGGTACGCCTCGGCCAGTCGCCACAGCGCCTCGGCGGCGATCCGGGGCGCCTTGCCCTCCCGTACGGCGTCCCGGACGCGCTCCAGTTCACCGATGAGCGTGTCGAGGACGGCCGGGTCGCGGGTGAGTGCGTACTGCAGTCCGACGGAGAGAGCGGCGGCGTAGACCTCGTCCGTGGAGGCGTCCGGCGGCGGTGGGACGTGGGCGACGCCGGGCGCCGTCCCGCCCGCGAGGGCGGCGCGCAGCAGAGCGAAGTCCGGGCCGGTGGGCAGAGGCATCGCCTCCGAGGACGGGAGGCCGCTCGCGCGGGCACCGGTCATCCCCCTCTCCAGGAAGGGGGTGCCGCGCCGGATCAGCTCCAGATCACCGATGACAGCGCCGCGCTGGGTCAGGGCCGCTCCCAACGTCATGTCGACGACACAACGGAGCGGGTGGCTCTCGGGAACGGTCCGGGCCAGCTCCTCCACATCGGTCACCAGGCCGCGGAGCGCTTCTCCGTCCTCCGCGTCGCCCGCGTCGAGCACCTTGGCGTAGAGCGCCTGCGCCCGTCCGAGGACGGCCGGGTCCCGGAACCCGGGAGGCAGCGGGCCGTCGTAGTTCTCGAAGTAGTCGGTGATGGAGTCCAGGTGGGCGCGGCCCGCGGACTGGTCCTGGATCGTGCCTCCGGCTCCGGCGCTGACGTTGAGCAGCAGCGCCTTCAGGGCCTCGATGCCGGGCGTCGGGTCGGGGCCGGGCGGCGGCTTGTCCTCCACGGAACGCAGCTTCCGGAGCATGTCGTTGAACGCCTGGGGATCGCCGTTCCTGAGCGCGTCGTCGAACCCGTGGGTGGTGGCGTGCACGGCGTCCAGGGCTGCGGCGATGCGCCGGATGTCACCGAGGGCGAGCGGGGGCTCGGGCGGCGGGTCAGGGGTGGGAGCGGCGGCAGGCGGGGCTTCCCCTTCCTCGACGTGCGCGGCGACGGTATCCCGTTCGCCTCGGGCGCCGTCGACCTCGGCCCTCTCGGGCCCCTCGGCTCCCGGCCCCCCGTCGCCGCCGAACATCCCCCCCACCGTCTGCCGCAGCACGTCCGCGAAGGGGTCACCGGCGGGCATCACGTTCGCGAGGATCTCGGTGAAATCCGCTCCCGTACTGGCCGAGAACAGCTCCCGCATCCGCCGGTACTCCCCGAGGAACTCGGGCGGCAGCGGCAGTTCCGCGATGTCGTCGGTCAGCTCGTGGATCTCCGTCGCGAAGGTCATCACCCCGTCCGGCCCGGACCGCGTGAGCCAGTCGACGAACGCGGCGAGGTCCGGCACGCCCCCCGGTGCGCCCGGCTGCGAGCGCATCGGTGTCAGGAGCGTCAGCAGGAACAGTGCCGCCCAGCGCCGCTCCTCCGCACCGACCGTGGCACCGAGCGCCGTGCGGCGGTCCCGCGCGTCCCGCAGGAGCCGTTCCGCCCGCTCCCGGTCCGCACCGCCCCCGGCCCCGGCGGACAGCCGCAGGGCGAGCGCACCGCCGAGCCATACGCTCACCGCGCCGCGCAGCACCGGATCGTGGTCCAACAGGCGGGACAGCTGGTCGAGTTCATCGACCGACCTGTGGTACGCCCCTGGCGGTACCGCTCGTGCTCCCATGGCCGGGATCAGCCCTCTGACCCGCTCCGCCGCCTCCGCCGACCAGGTGCGCAGCCCCTGGACACCGCCGCTCTCCTGGTCGCTCATCGGCACTTCCTCTCCCCTGGAGCCCGGACCGCCCTCGGCAACGACACCACTATGCCGATCCGTCGGACGTGGGACGACGGGTTCCCGGGCTTCGCCCACGGAACACCCGGGGCACGCCCAGTTCGGCCCGCATCTCCCGCCGCATCTCCCGCAGGCGGCGCCAGAGCACGTCGATGCGCTCCTGCACGGCGGCCGTGGAGTCCCCCTCGCGCGGCATTCCGCCGTCGAGGCGCCGCACCATGCCGTAGACCGTGCCCAGTTCGCGGCTGAGGTCGCCCGCGAGGTCGAGGACCCGGTCAGGTACCCGCAGTTGGGCCTCCGCGTACACGTCGCGGTGCTGGTCGCGCGCCTCGGCCAGCCGCTGCCGTACGCGCGCCGTGTCGTCGCGGCCCAGGGCGTGCACCTGGTCGGTGAGTGCGGCCAGATACTGCCGTGCCGCGGTGTTGAGGGCGACGTAGCACGCCCGCAGTTCCTTGGCCTCGCTACGCCGTTCCCGCGCCAGCTCGGCGCGCTCCCGCTCGTGCTGTCGGCTGCGGTCGGCGGCGCGTTGGGTCAGCAGCGCGGACAGCAGCGTCCCGACGACCCCCACGACGGCGGCCGACAGGGCGGTCGCACTCCCGACGTCCACGCGTCCCCCACTCCGGTGCCCGATCACGCCACGACGGTCCGGTCACGTCCTGGGTCCAGCGAAGCAGGGGCCCGCGGGGCTTGGGAACAGCGCGCCCGGAAGTCGCCCCGGGTACGGCCTGCCGACGACCAGCCCGCCCGACACGCGGGCGCGGGAGGAGAACTCCCGCCCCGCGCCCGGCGGGGCGGGCCGGTGCGGTACACGTCGATCTTGTGGTCGATGAGGGACAGGTTCTCCCGCAACTCGGCGATCCCGGCGGTCGCTTCGGCACGGTGTGCCTCCATGAGGGCCAGCCGCTCCTCCTCGTCGCGGTACCCGTCGGCGACGAGCGGGGCGTACTGCAGGATCGCCTTGATGGGCATGCCCGTCGCCCGCAATTCGGTGCAGAGCGTGATCCATTCCAGGTCACGGCGGTGATAGCGCCGCCGACCACCGGCCGTGCGCTCAATGCCGGTGATGACCAGGCCGACGCGCTCGTAGTAGCGCAGCGTGTGGACACTGACGCCGGTCCGGCGTGCGGCCTCGGCGATGGCCATACCCGGGTCGGACTCGCCCTGCGGGCGAACGGAGGGAGATCGAGTCCGCGACGTGAAATCGTAGCGTCGAGGACATGAGCCCTTCGACGCGGCCAAGCGCCGTACCCGGCAGGCCCGGCCCGCGGATACGGGGAGGGGCAGCGGCCCGACAGTGACCTCGCCCCCGACACGCTGCCCCACTGGGAGCTGCGGGCCACGTCGTCGCTGGTCACGGGATCGAGGACGCGTTCATCAACTCCTGCGGGGACGGGTCCTTCCAGTACCTCCTCATCGCGGCCGACCGCGTCTGACCTCCAGCTGACCGGTGGTGGGGGCCCGTCCCGACGGAACGGGCCCCCACCGTCGCCCTGCGGCGCGCGGGACACGGCCTCGCCGTGCGGATGACCGAGTGCGCCGCCGAAGTGTCCGCACGGCGAGGAACGCGACCGGTGCCGGTTCCGCCGGAGTCATCCCGACTTCGGCGGATTCTGCGCGTCGAAGGCGAAGACGGTGTTCTTGGCCGCGGCCACGATCACCGCGCCCCCCGCGACGGTCACCCGCGGGCTCGCGCCCTGCTCGCCCGTCAGACCATCGGCCTGCGGATCCGTCGTCCACAGCGGTGTGCCGTCGTGCGGCGACAGCGCGACCACCCGGCCGGTGGCCGAGCTGAAATACAGTGCGCCGGTACCCGCCACGGGGCCCGACGCACCCTCCACACCCGTCTGCCGGGTCCACCTCGTCCGGCCGGTCGCGGGGTCGAGCGCCGTGACGAGACCGGTCTGGCTGCTCACGAAGAGGGTGCCGTCCGCCATGCCGGGCGTCCCCGCGTACACCTCGGCCAACCGGGAGTACGTGACCTTCCGCGAGGCCGGATCGACCCGCGCCACCCCGTCGTAGCCGGCCAGCGACGGCCCCTCCATGTGCACCTGAAGAAGTACGAGCCTGCCGTCGGCGACGCCCATCGGCACGGCGGGGCCGTCGACCGCGATGGGCCTGCCCAAGGTCCCCGAGGCCCGGTCGACCGTGTACAGGGTGGAGTGGCGCACCTCCGAGGCATCCACCTCCGCGTTCGTCGCGCACATCGCCAGAAGCTGCGCGCCCATCGCTACGGGAGCGCACTGTGTACCCGCCGGGAACGGGGTCTCCCAGGCGACCGTACCGCTGTGCGCGTCCCGGGCCTCGAAGCGGGAGTTGGAACCGTCGACCGTCACCACGGCGGAGCCGACCACAGCAGCGTCCTGCGTCCGGCCCGTGACGGCCCTCGACTGGGCGCCGGACGCGACGGACCACAGCTCCCGGCCACTGCTCGCGTCGATGGCCACCACCTCACTGGGAGGGCCCTGCGGGGCGTCCTGGTCGGCGAAGCGGTAACCGAGCACCGTGTCGTCGGTGGCGCCCACCAGGTGCGTGCCCTGGACGGGGACGCCCGGACTCTTCACCGTCCACACCCGCGAGCCGTCCGAGGGCTTGATCCGGGCCGCGACAACACCGCCGCCCCCGCAGAACAGCGCGTCGCCGCGCGCGACGCAGCGCAACTCGTCGGGGATGTCCTCCTGGCCACCCGGCACGGTCCTGTGCCACGGCCGGAAGCCGTCCGGAAGCGCGGCACCCGGCGTCGCGACGCTGCTGCCCCTGTCGCCGCCGCTGTTCCCCCCGAAGACGCCCGCCTGCAGCGCGGCGGCTCCCCCGCCGATCGCTGCCACCGCGACCGCGGCCGCGAGCACGGGCCGCCATCGGCGCCGCAGACGGCGGCCGATGGAGGTGTCGGTGCTCCCCGTACCGGGACCGGCCGGGGCGGTGGTCGGAGCGGTCGGCGCCGGGGTGACCGGCGTCGCGAGGTGATGCTGGGTGATCATGTCGCGGGTGCGGCCCGTGCCGGCCCCGTTCGCGGCGGTCCCGCCGAGGTCGGCCGGCAGGTCACGCAGCAGCACGAGGAGTTCGTCCGCCGAGGGACGCCCCTCGGGCTCCTTGGCCAGGCACGGCTCGACGACCGCGCGCAGGGCCACCGGCACGGCATCCAGCGACGGCTCCTCGTGCACCACCTGGTACGCCGTCAGGTACGGGCTGTCCGCGTCGAAGGGTCCGTGGCCCGTCGCCGCGTAGACCAGCAGCGTCCCCAGTGAGAAGACATCGGAGCGCGGCCCCACACCACGCGGCGCCTGCAACTGCTCCGGCGACATGAAGGGCGGTGTACCGATGACCCGCCCTGTCATCGTCAGTGTCTGCTGGTCCGCGGCGCGCGAAATACCGAAGTCGATGACGCGCGGGCCCTCGGGCGAGAGCACGACGTTCGAGGGCTTCAGGTCACGGTGGACGACCCCCACCCGGTGGATGTCGCGCAGCGCCTCCGCCAGCCCGATGGCGAGCCTTCTCAGCTCCGCCCCGTCCAGCGGGCCGTCCTCCGCGATGCGCTGGGCGAGCGTGCGTCCCTCGATATAGGTCGTCGCCATCCACGGCTGCTCGGCCTCGGGGGCGGCGTCGACCACGGCGGCGGTGAACGCACCGCTCACCCGCCTCGCCGCCGCCACCTCCTGCCGGAAACGGATGCGGAACTCGTCGTCCCCCGCGAACTGCTGGTGGATCAGTTTGATGGCGATGGGCCGCCCCGAGCTCGTACGGGCCAGGAAGACCGTGCCCATGCCACCCGAGCCGAGCCGAGCCTCCAGCGGATAGCCGCCGATCTCGGCTGGATCACCTCCGCGCAGCGCCACTCTTCCCGACCTCCCGTCCCCCGTGCATCTCTGCCACCACGGGCCTGCGTATATGTCCTGCACACAAACTAGCCGCAGGGCAGTACAGCAGAACAAAGCGGGTGACGCACAGGACGCCCGGGGCTGCTGGGGCGCGGCCTGTCCAGGCGGCCGGTCCGGCGGCGCTGCGGGCGGCCACGGGACCTTCGGTACGCTTACCCGTCCGTGTGTCCGCCGCACGGGAAAGACCTAGGGGGACGAAGAACGTGAGCACCACCACCGACCCGGCCACCTCCGGCCACCGCGTCGCCATCCTCGACGAGGACCCGTTGCGCGCCCGGCGCGAGGCGCGCGAACTGCTCGCCGCCCTCACCGAGGCCGATGCCCGGGCCGCGCTCGACATCCCGCGCCCCCGGCCCGAGGACGAGAGCCTCAAGGGCGGCCCGGTCACCGAACTGATCGGGCTGGTCTTCAGCGGGGGTTCACTCGTCGCCGCCGGCATCCAGATCTGGCTGGCCCGTGTACCCCAGCGGACCATCGTCATCACCCGGGCGGACGGGGCGACGCTCCGCGTCTCCGGCAAGGAGGCCAGGGCCGACAGCGAGCTGATCGTCCGGTTCCTGGCCGGCGGTGCGGCCGAGGCCCGGGACGAGGAAGGCGACGGGACAGGGCCGGACGCGCGGTGAGCGACAACGACCGGTACGCCATGCTCATCGGCGTATCCACGTACGTCAGCGAGCACTATCACGACCTCCCGCCCGTCCGGGCCGACCTGCACTACATGCAAGCCGTGCTGGAGAGCACCGAGATCGGCATGTACAACGAATGCGCGATCGTCTCCGAGCCGACCCGCTCCGAAATGCTGTACGCCGTCGAGCAGTTCCTGGAGGAACGGCAGCCCAGCGAGACGGCCCTGCTCTACTTCAGCGGGCACGGCCAGTTCTGCGAGGACGACGGGCAGTTGTACTTCCTCACCCGGGACGCCGACCCGGACGACCTGCCCGGCACGGCCGTCCCGGCCGAGTTCCTGGAACGGATGCTCCAGTCCTGCCGGGCCGCGTCCAAACTGGTGCTGCTGGACTGCTGCTCCAGCGGGTCCGTCGTCCAGGGGTGGACCTCCAAGGGCGGTGCGGACCCCGGCGACCGGTCGGCGCCCAGCACGCTCCTGCACCCGACCGGCGTGTACTTCATCACCGCCTCCGACGCCCTCCAGGCCGCGTCCGCGATGGCTCCGGAGGGGTCCTCCCTGGGCACCTCCCGGTTCACCGGTGAGATCGTGGAGGGCCTGCGGAGCGGGCGGATCAAGGAAGGCGGCTGGATCACCCCGGACGACCTCTTCGAGTACCTGACCGCACAGATGGTGATCAAGGGCGTCCCCGAAGAACAGCGGCCGACCAAGTCCACGATCCGGGCCACCCGTTCACTGCCCTTCGCCCGCTCGGTCGCCCGTCCGGTCCGTCTTCCCGACGCACCGCGTGACACGGCCCGCGCCGCCGCCCGGTCCGGCGTCTCCCCCGCCCTGCTGAAGGCCCGGCAGCTGGTAGCCCAGGACGCCGGGGAGGGCATCGACCCGCAGCGACTGCTGCGGTACTACGCGCACTGCCTCGGCGCCCAGGTGGCATCCGGCATGCTGCCCGATCGCGACGGCGGCCGGGGATCGGCGTACTTCCTGCTGGGCAAGGGCCCGGAGGCGATCCAGTCCGGACTCGGGCACTCCTTCCCCGCCCCCGGGCAGTTGCCCAAACCGAGGAGCACGGGCGCACAGGCCGACGGGACCGGGCTCCAGGAATACTGGTACGGATATCCCGCGATCACCCTTCCCGAACGCTCGGACGGCCGTCGGCGGGCGCCGGTGCGGATCGCACCCCTGCTGGTCCAGCCGATGGAACTCACCCCGGACGAGAACGGCCGCGACCTGCTGCGCCCGAGCGGGGTTCCCTCTCTGCACACCGGTGTGGTCACCGAGCTGCTCTCCGACGACGAGGCCGCCGAACTGCTGGCCCACTGGCAGCCGAGCTGGCAGGAGGGCAACGGCACCCAGATGGTCAAGGCGGTACGGGAGCTCCTGGCCGAGCTCGGCGTTCCGGAGCTGGAGCCCTTCGACCTCTCCTCGCTCAGCGAGCGGTCCGTGATGGACTCGCTGCGGCCCGGCGCCCACAACGCCGCCGTGCTGCTGGCACCCTCCGGCCTGGAGCGGGTCGCGACCGAGGGCCTGGTCGACAACCTGCTCCAGATGTCCACGCGTACCGGTCAGATCGCGGGTACCGCGCTGGACGCCCTCCTCACCGGCGACGACGACCGTGGTGACGGGCCGGGTCGTGATGCGGCGGTCGTGACGGTGGTCTCCCCCGGTCCGTGCAACGAGAGCCAGGAGCAGGTGATCTCCTCGGCGATGACCCGCCGGCTCACCGTCGCGACCGGCCCGCCCGGTACCGGCAAGAGCGAGGTGGTGACGGCCGTGGTCGCGACCGCCGTCGCTGCCGGACAGTCCGTACTCGTCGCGTCCACGAACAACGAGGCCGTCGACGTGGTGGCCGAGCGGTGTGACGAGATCTCGCCGGGCCTGCTGGTACGGACCGGAAACGTGGAAGCCCGGGAGCGGGAGGCCGCGAAGTTGGCCGGGCTGCTGGCCGAGCCGACCGCGGCACCGGCCCGGGGTGCCGCGACCGTGGCCGGTGAGCTGCGCAACCACCACGGGCGTACGGCTGCGCTCCGGGCTGAGGCAGCGGAGCGGATCGGCGAGGAGGAGCGCCTGTTGGAGCTGGTCCGTGAGCGGGCCCGACGGGCGGACGGGCTCGCGCTGCCCGTAGGAGTGTTGGAGGGCGTTTGGGCGGCGGAGGAGCCGACCGCGCTCGCCCGCTGGGAGGAACGCGCCCGGAGGGCCGCCGGAGCCAGGTGGCCGGCCTTCGGCGGGTGGCGCCGCGGGCGGGCTCTCGCAGCCCTCGCGAGTTCGTCCGGCGGCGGATCCGGGGCTTCGTGGCCGGCCTGGGCCACGCAGCGCCCTGTCACGCCCGAGCTGCTGCTCGACCTCGTGGAGACCGCGGCGGTGGAACGGGCCCTGCGGGAGCTCGTACCGGCACATCTGGGCTGGGACGAGGACGCGCTGAAGCAGGCCCGGCTGGAGAGCGCCGCCGCGTCCTCCGCGGCATCGGGAGAGCTGGCACATTCCGTGGCCGCCGAGGCCACGGTGCGAGGTCGGTCGCTGATGAACCAGCGGCTCCAGGCACTGCGCCGGCGCTCCGGCTTCCAGAAGAGCCAACGCAATCTGATGGCGCACCTGAAGGCGTGGGCCATCAGTACGCACTCGGTGCGCCAGCTCGAACTCGCCCCGAAGCTCTTCGACCTCGTGGTGATCGACGAGGCGAGCCAGTGCTCGATCCCTTCGGTGCTGCCGTTGCTGTTCCGGGCGAAGCGGGCCCTGATCATCGGCGACCCGATGCAGCTCGGACACATTCCCGGGATCAGCCCGGAGCAGGAGCGGCAGGCCCGGGTACGGGCCGGCCTGACCGCCGCGCAACTGGAGGATCACCGTCTGGCCTACCACGTGCACGCCTCGTACCACGCGGCGGCGCAGCACGGTGAGGCGGCGCTGCTGCTCGACGAGCACTACCGGTGCCACCCCCGGATCGCGGACGTGGTCAACGGCTACTGCTACGCGGGCCAGTTGCAGGTCCTCACCGATGTCCGCAGGCAGGTCCCGCCGGTCGATCCGGCGGGGGCGGCCGATCCGGCTCCGGTGCTCGGCTGGGTGGACGTGCCGTACGGCGAGTCCGCGGCCGGCAGCGGCGGCCGGTCGTGGCGCAACCGGGCCGAGGCGGACCAGGTGCGGCAGACCGTGGACGAACTGCTGGCACGACTGCCCGAGGACGCCACCGTCGGGGTGGTGACGCCGTTCCGCGCGCAGAAGGAGGCGCTGGCCCGGGTGTGGGCCGGTGATGACCGGGTCCGGGTCGGTACGGTGCACGCCTTCCAGGGCGGCCAGCGTGATGTCATCGTCCTGAGCCCGGTGGCAACGGACAACACCCCGCCGAAGACGACGCACTGGGTGTCGAGCCAGGTCAACCTCTGGAACGTCGCGGTCACCCGGGCGAAGTCGCAGCTGATCACGGTGGGAAACCATCGCTTCTGGCAGGGGCAGGCGGGGCTGCCGACGGTACTCGCGGAGCGCTCGACGCTGCTGCGTACGGGGGCCGCCGACGACCGGGACACGATCCCCGCCACCCAGGCACCGTCAGCATTCCGCGAGGAACTGGCCGACCGGCTCCAGGAGTACCTCGGCTCCCGTGGCGTCACCGACCTGGAACGCGCAGCAGTGGTCGGCGGTCACACGGTGGACCTGCTGTTCACGGTGGACGGAGAGAATACTGCGGTGCTGATCGACGCGGGTACGCCGCCCGGACAGGATCCCGCACGCCACCTGCGGCTCAGCCACGCACGCGGTGACCTGTTGATCGGGCTCCCCTCCGGCGGTCGCGGCGCGAAGCCCGCACCGGTGACCCGAACGGTGCGCCTGCCGGCCTGGCGAGTAGAGGCCGGACCGGCTCTGCTGGACCCTCTCTTCACCTGACCGCCCCCGCACGGAACGGGTGCTGCGGGCAGGGTCACGCCCGCAGGCTCCGGACCACGTACGACATGTGCTGGACATTGCCCACGCGCAGCCAGACCGCCGCGTTGCCCGTCCCGGAGGGCCCTTGCCCCTACGCACGGTCCCGCAGCCAGGCTTCTCCCGCGCCGGCTGCCGCCCGGTCGACGGTGTTGCGGTCCTCGCCGCGGTCCGTCTCGACGGCCGGATCCGCGCGGGCCAGGAGATCACGCACGGCTACGGCGGCGGTGCCTTCCCACTGCTGATACCCGACGCGAGACCGCCCTCCTGCGGGCTGACCGACTGGATGGCCGCGCCGGTCAGCGGCGACATGGACAGGGCGAAGCCGGTGCCGGTGATCGCCAGACGCCACCAGACGTTCCCGTAACCGGTGTCCGCGTGGACGAACCCGAGCGTCAGCAGGCCGACCCCGGCCAGGGCCATCCCGGCGGTGACCACGATCCGGAAGCCGTACCTGGCGGCCGGCCGACCCGCGAACGGACTGACGATCGCCATCCCCAGCGAGATGGGCAGCGTCTCCAGACCGGAGTCCAGGATGGAGGCGCCCTGGACGGTGACGAAGAACTGCGAGAAGAAGAACACCGAGCCCATCAGCGAGAAACCGACCATCACCATGGCCGCGTTGGACACGGTGAACAGCGAGTTGCGGAACATCCGCAGCGGCATCATCGGCGTCGGGTTGCGCTGCTCCACGGCGACGAACACGACCAGGATCACCGCCGCGGCGACGAGGCTGGTCAGGATGGGGCCCGAGGTCCAGCCCTGGGAACCTCCCTCGATCAGGCCATAGGTGAGCGCCCCGACACCCAGGATCGACAGCACCGTGCGCGGGACGTCGATGGCCGGGGCAGCGAGATTGCGGGACTCGCTCAGGGTGGGCAGCGCGGCCAGCAGCAGGACCACACCGATGGGCACGTTGACCAGGAAGATGGCGCGCCAGTCGAACGCGTCGACCAGGATGCCGCCCGCCAGTTGTCAATCCGTTCAACCCTGGGGCATCCGGACAGAGGCCGCCGACGGCTCGTCCGCAGTGTGGGTCAACGCATCCGGCTCCTCCCGGAGTCGCGCCGCATGTCCCGTGACTCTTGCCGTGATCCCGGCGAGGACCTAGCATCCCCTCTCGATCGACAAAATTGGTCCAGTCCAGTCCCGTTCAAGGCTGAACACCACGTCGGGAGACTCTTGTTGCCCCCGTTCCCGCTCTCTCCGGAACAACAGAGCATGCTCTTCCTGGAAGGCCTCTTCGGTCCCGGGATCTTCCGCAACACGCTCATCTCCCTTCCGCTCCGGCCCGAGACGACCGAGGCCCGGGTCCAGTCCGCGATCACGCGTCTGCAGCAGCGGCAGGAGGCGTTGCGCAGCGGCTTGGTCGGGCGTGCGCCCTACCTGCAGCGGATCGAGGCCGTCGCCCCTCGGCTGAGCACCGTCATCGCTCGCCCCGGCGAGAGTGCGGGAGACCTGCTGGCCGCCAGGAAGGCCGATTGCCTGGTGTCGGCGCAGGTGCGCGAGATCCCTGGTCGCGCAGAGTACGCGCTGATCGAGGACTCGGCCGGGCGGGAACGATTCCTGCTGGTGACCCTGGATCACCTCGTCTGCGACGGACATGCCGAGCGGGTCCTGACAGCCGAGCTGACGACCCTGCTGGAGGGCGCTCTCGGGTGGCGCGGGAACGATTCGGACGAACTTCCGGTGAGTTACCGGGAGTTGTGCGAGAAGCGCGTCGACGCCGCGGCGCGTGCTGAGCGCGAGACACGGTACTGGTCCCGCTCCCTGGAGCGCCTCGAACCGGTTTCGGGACTGATCCCCCGGCCCGGCGGAACGGACGCCGGGCCGACAGGTGGACTGTTACTGGGCCAGGTGCAGAAACTCTATCGTGGACCTGCCCTGCATACGCTGGTCGGCGCCGTCTGCCGAGCCCAAGGGGCCACCGCTTTTTCGGTGTTGGCGGCGCTGACCGCGGCGGCGATCTGGCATCGTGGTGGCCCCCGTACGCTCGCGCTGTTCACGCCGGTCTCGACTCGGCAGCGGTCCGGGTTCGGCGTCGCGGCCGGCTGCTTCGTGCACGACCGTCCGGTGGTCTGCCACATCGATCCCGATCAGGCCCTGTCCGACTGTTTCAAGTCCGTCATGGGCCAGAATCTGGCCGCTCTCCGCTTCTCCGCGCTGAGCGTCGCGGATCTTGCCTGCGCCATACCACCGTTGGGTGTGGCGCTGCTCTCCGACGGCATCGACT
This sequence comes from Streptomyces sp. DvalAA-43, assembly GCF_900091725.1. Taxonomy (GTDB): domain Bacteria; phylum Actinomycetota; class Actinomycetes; order Streptomycetales; family Streptomycetaceae; genus Streptomyces; species Streptomyces pulveraceus. The sequence continues at coordinate 139,293 of NZ_FMBW01000091.1, forward strand.
ATGTGCAACTGCATGTCGGGATGCCGGCCGAGGCCGCAGCCGACCCCGCGGCCGCTACGCGTTCCACCGCCGATGCCACCGGTCCGGTGCCGGCCCCGGACGAACGCGAGCCCCGTGATCTGGGGCCCTTCCGTCCGGCCCAGGACTTGAGTGTCACCACTCTGCGCTTCGAGTTCACCCCCGAGGCGACGACCGTGCGGGCCTTCTGCGGGGGCGCTCCCGGCGGGATGGCCGTGGCCGAGGGTCTCGCCGACGACGTGCTGGCGCTGTTGGCCGGCGTGCTGCGCAACCCGGATGGCACAGTCGCGGCCCTGGTCGAGAGCTCGTTGCCGCGGTGAAAGCGCGGGCGCGTTCCGGATACGGCGGTGCCGTAGCGGAGAAACAGCGTGAACGGCGGCTGTGGTCACGGGACTTCAAGCTGTTCTTTCTCTCCCGTGCTGTGGCCCGGCTCGGTGACACGATGCTACCGGTGGCGCTGGCCGCAGGGCTGCTGCAGCAGGGTCACAGCGCCACGTCGGTCGGTGTGGCCATGGCGGTACCCACGGTGTCCTGGGCCGTCCTGGTCATCTTCGCAGGGGTGATCGCCGACCGTGTCGATCCACGGCGGCTGATGATCGGGGCGGACCTGCTCCGGCTGGTCAGTCAGTCCTTCGCGGCCGGCATCTTCTTCTCCGGCCACGTGGCGCTCTGGCAGATCCTGGTGATCGGTCTCGTCAACGGTGGCGCCTCGGCGGTCTTCCAGCCCGGAGTGGCCAGTACGGTGCGCCAGTTGTCCGCGGACGCGCAACAGGGCAACGGGGCGATCCGCACCGTCGAGGCGGTGATGTCGCTCGTCGGTCCGGCGGCGGCCGGGCTTCTGGTCGCCGTGGCGTCGGCCGGCAGCGTCTTCGCCGTGCACGCCGGCACATACGCGGCCAGCGCCCTGTGTCTGTGGGCGGTGCGGCCGCCGGACCGTGCGGCGCCGTCGGGAACGCGCGCCGAGGAGGCGGGTACGACACCGTCCGCGACCGGCGGCATGTGCCAGGGCCTGAGAGAGGGCTGGAGGGCGGTCCGGGTACGGCCGTGGCTGTGGGGCGTGCTGGCGCTGTGGAGCTTCTTCGCGCTCACAGCGCGTGGCCCCACCACCCCGCTGATCGCGACGGAGATGGTCCAGCAGCACGGCGTGACCGACTACGGCCTCGTCAACTCGGCGCTCGGCTGCGGCACCGTCGTCGGCGGGATCCTCGCCATGCGGCTCCGGCCGGCCTTCCAGCTGCGGGCCGGAGCCGTGGGCGTGGCGCTGTTCGCCGTCTTCCCGTTCGCGGTGGGCAGCGGGCTGCCCGTGCCGGTGATCGCGGCGGGCGCGGTCATCGGAGGGCTGGGGATGGCGTTCTGGGGGGTGATGTGGGCAACCAGCATCCAGACCCAGGTCCCGCACGAGGTGCTCAACCGCGTGTACGCCTACGACATCGCCGGCTCGATCGCCTTTCTGCCGGTCGGCGAGGCGCTGGCCGGGCCCGCCGCGGAGCTGTTCGGCCGACGCTCCATGCTGCTGGCCGGTGCGGTGTGCACCATGGTGGTGTCGGTGGCGCTGCTGAGCGTGCCGGCGATCCGACGGCTGCGGCGGGTCGACGGTCAGGTCTGAGGCGGGCCGCGCTCCGGCTGTCCGGCTACGACTTGACCAGGCGGCTGTCGAAGCCGGCCCGCACCAGATGGTCGTATGCCCCTCGCACCGGGGCGGGCACCGGCTGCTCGGTCGCGAACCCGAGCCGCGGATACTCCTGTATTCTCTGCAGCTCTCCGACCAGCATGTCGATGACGAGTTTGCGATCTCCGATGGCCGCCAGGTAGTCCTCCAGGCCGATGCGTTCGGACGCACACTGCACAGCGACCTCCGGCCACACCTTGCGACAGGTGGCATAGGCCCGCCGCTCCATGTACGGCTTGCAGATGAGCATGACGGAGTCGACGGCCAGGCCCCGCTGGTCCAGCAGCGTTCGGGTGTAGGTGATGTTCTGTCCGGTGTTGGCGGCGCACGGCTCGACCAGCACGGCATCCTCGGGCACGCCGAGAGCGATCGCGTGCTCCCGGTAGTGCACCGCTTCGCCGCGTGGAAAACGGTCCTTGGTGGTGGGGCTGTTGCCGCCGGTGAAAACGAGAGTCGGAAAGAGCCCGGCGCGGTAGTGGCCGACCGCGGTCGTCGCGACCCCTAGATCATGGCTGCCGAGTCCGATCGCAGCCGAGCAGGGGCGGACCGGGCGGTCCAGGAGCAGGTAGTCCCACATCTGCCGTGCGGCGTGCAGATCCTGGTCGTGGATGGTGATGGTCATGAGTGTTCCACCTTCGCCTCAGGTTCGCGTGGTCAGCAGGCCGTCGAGCAGATTTCGCGGCCGGGCGGCGGCGCCGAGCAGCGCCCGGTGCAGGGGTTCCAGGCGTTCCGGGGCGAAGCCGCAGGCCCTCCAGTCGTCGTAGGACAGGGCAAAGCCGAGTTGCTGCCACAGCCGTCCGTTGGCGGCCTCGTGGCTGCCCGCCGGCTCCAACAGGATCAGCGGGGTGGCCGTCGAGAGGCTGTCGAGCAAGGTGCCACCGCCCGGCTTGCTGACGATGGCACTCGCCGACCGGGCCAGCTCATACGGCAGTTGACGCCCCTGTCCTTCGGGATCCGCGGGATCCGCGGGGACTTTGAGCAGTGGTGGCAGACCGTCGTCGTGCCAGGGATGCCAGTCGGGGTCGAGAGTGAAGCAACGGGCCCAGCCGACGGCCGCGGGCGCCTCCGGCACGATCAGATCGAGCGGCAGGCCGGCCCCCGCCAGCTCCCGCGCCCGGTCCCGGTAGCTGCCGATGGCCCAGCCGCCGCCGTGCACCAGCAGCCGCCCCTCGCGTGCGGACCAGGGGATCGGCGGGCGTGTGTCGACGGGGATGGTCCAGGGCAGGGTGCCGTCTTCGCGGGCCAGCCACACGTGCTCGGTCTCAGGTGCGTAGCGGCCCGCACGGCGGTACGACGGTGAGACCACGGCATCGACATGGCAGGCGACGGTGCGCGTCGGCCGACGGCCGAGGTAGCTGTCCAGGAGGCGCAGCCAGAAGCCGGAGAAGACCACGAAGGTCTCCACTCCCTGCTCCTCCCAGTGCTTCTCCAGCGCTCCCACGGCCTGTGGCGTGAAGTCGTCCACCGGGTCGGTCGCCAGGCCCTGGGCGGCCACCGCGAAGCGCAGATCCCGCTGGAAGCACCGGCGGGACTCCACCACGGCCGCCAGCCGGTCGCCGGGCAGCCAGCGTTCCAGTACGTCGACCATGACGTCCGCGCCGTGCTCCCGTAGCCGCTGGGCAAGGCGCAGACCTGGAACATGGGCACCGAGCGCCACCCCGGAGGTGAGGACGGCGATCATCCTGTGGGCACCTCCGTGCGTGTCGCGCTGATCCCGGCGGTCGCCGCGCACTTCTCGGTGCGGGCGCGCAGCGCCGGGAAGTCGCCCGGTCCGCAGAATGCGGCGCAGACGAGCCGACCCCGCGGGGTGCACAGACTGCCGCCGGACAGTGGCAGGACCCCGGGCCGTGCGCCGCCGCCGTACAGCAGTCCCGCCGCACGCAGCGCGGACAGCAGTGATGTCACGTCGGTTCCGTGCTCCACAAACATGTCCTGTTGCCACAGCTGCGCCCGCAGGCCGTACGGCCGGACGCGTTCGTCGAGCTCCAGCGTCAACAACCCCATCGACATGCGGGCGTTGATCTCCAGGACAGGCAGCCAGCCGCCGTCGGCCAGCAGCATGGAGTCGATTCCGACAGGGCCGGAGTAGCCCGCCACTGCCAGGGCGCGGGCCACCTGCTCCAGGATGGCCGGATAGCCACGCCGGTCGAGCTCGGCCGACAGGTCCGGCGGCACCGGGTGGGAGGCCGCGTGCCGGTAGCCGCCGTTGGTCATGCCTTGCAGGCCGCGCAGGGACCAGGAGCCGTCACGGCATATCTCCAGGTGGGCGGAGAAGTCCTGGGCCCGCTCGTAGCGGGGCTGCACCACCAGCTCGGTGCGCAGTCCCTCGTCCTCCTGGGCCCGCAGTCTGCGCACCAGTCGGCGCAGCGCCCCCGGCCCGGTGACCTCGACGGTGCCGCGGCCCGCCACCCCGTAGGGGTCCTTCACCAGGACCGTTCCTTGCAACCGCTGCACGGCGGCGGCCAGTTCGTCGGCGGATCGGACCACAGTGCCCGCCCCGGGAAGTTCGAGGGCGCCCGCCAACTCCGATGACCATGCCTTGCCATTGACCTGTTGGACCACCGAGTGGTGCGGCAACCCACCGGCCTTGTCGGGATGTTGCCGCAGCAGTTGTTGGGTCGCCGGAAGCACCGCGTACGGCTGGATGGCCGCGGCCGTGGCCACGGCACGGCACAGTGCGGGATCATCGGCGATCGCCTCTTCCACGGCGGCGTCGGCGTCGCCTGTCGCGGCTGGTCCGGCCGCGACGGACCGGAAGGTGATGCCTGCCGCACCGAGGGCTTCGAGCTGGGACTGGGCCAGGGTGCCGCGGGTGACCAACAGGTCGTCCGGCCGACAGGCCGCGGCAAGCGTCTCGTCCAGGCCGGAGATCACCGTGTGGGCCTCGGCGCCCGCCAGGCTCGGTAACCGGGTGAGGGAGGCGGGGCGCCAGAGCCGCTCCGCGTCGAAGGTGCCGAAGCGAGCGGTACCCCGGGGCCGCAGTGGGCCGGTTCCGACCGTCACCGGGAGGGTTCCCGGCGTGCGATGACTTCCGCGCTGAACATACGGACCGATGTGAGGTGCTGCAGGCTCAGGTTCTCGAAGTCCAGCTCGATGTCGAATTCGTCCTCGATCTGCAGCAGGAATTCGATGGCCTCCAGCGAATCCAGACCGAGGGCAGTCACCATGTCGACGTCGGGCGATATCCGAACGGGCTCAAGTCTGCGGCTGAGCACGTTGGTCAGCACCTTCATCACGCGCGTCTCGGTGTCGGTCATCTCCTGCACCGTTCACACCCCGTTCATGTAGAGAAGAATGCACTTCGAGCAGACCGGCATCATTCCCGTCTCCGCCAGGATCGTCCGGACTCGGCGGAACCGTTCGCTCTGCCACAGTTGCAGCGTCGGCGTCTCGTACAGATTCCCGACGACGAACTCCGGGAAGAACTTGCACGAACTCACATTGCCGTCCGCATGCACCTCCATGCGGTTGGTGACGGCCAGGCAGCGGGTGCGCCGCTGCGCCGGCTGCGAGGTGCCGAGGATGAACGACTCGACCTCGCCGTCCGCCAGTTCCGGCTGATAGCGGATCCGCGGCGCCCAGGTGCGCGAGGCCAGTCGGGCCATGGACTCCTGCAGCACCGGCAGCAGTTCCTCGGGCAGCCGGTACGTGTAGGAGTGCCAGGTGGGCCGGGCCGTACCGGTATCGGGCTCCAGCCAGGCGAAGTGCTCGCGGTAGACCTCGTCCATCGCCCCGGCGACCTGCGGGCTGATGTACCAGGGGAACTGGAAGTAGACGGTGTTGACTCCGGTTTCCTCCGCCCACTCCATGAACTCGTACATGCGATGCACGGTGACATGGGAAACCATGCATCCGACCGACACCTGGCCGCGATACTCGCCCTTTCGCTGCAGGTCGAGCATGGCTTCCATGTTCTTCATCGTCCGTTTGAACGTGCCGCGACCGCGCAGTTCGTCGTGGTCGGAGTCCAGCCCGTCCAGGCTCACGAGAAGGTTGAGGTGCTCCCCAATGCGCAGCAGATCATCCATGTGGCGCTGGAAAAGCAGACCGTTGGTGCACATGGTCACGGTGCGCGGATAGCTTTCGATCAGGCGCGACACCTCGTCGAAGCGGCTGTGCATCAAGGGCTCGCCGCCCCAGATGTACAGGCGTCCGGGCACCCCCGACGTCTCCTGCAGTATGTTCTCGATCAGTTCCGGGGCGAGTTCCTGCCGCTGCTTGTCGATTCCCCAATCCCGGAAGAACCCCTGCTCATTCCACTGATAGCAGTGCGTGCAGCGAAGGTTGCACTTGTATGTGAGCTGCAGGCTCACCTCACGCGGGATGTCTGCCGCATAGGCGCGGTCGGCGCGTAACCCCGCCCGGGATTCAGAGCGAATTGCGACCGTATGCTTGATGTCCGCAAATTCTTTGGCGGTGAGCTTACGGCTCGTCCTGGGGGACATCTCTCTCCTCGGTTCGGCTGGCAAGGCTAAGCGAATTCGTGGAGCAATGCGACGCATCGTGGCGTGCGTACACCGCCACTGTCAACCACTACTCGGCACGCCGAGCACCAGCCTCAACTTGCCTGCGGACCATGGACTGTTCGTCGACATGACCCCAGGTAGAGGCTTGACACCCACAGATGGTCTAGGCCATTATTCCAGGGTCTCACCTGCTGGTCCGGCATGGGTGAACCGCTGTATCTGGATTGCCACCCCGGAGGTCGGCCGTGGAATCGAGCGCGTTGGACAGGTCTGCCATGACGGTAATTCATCCCGGCTTCACCAGAACGACGACCGGCGCAATATAAATGACCCGGAACAGGCCGCCGCATTGATCCCTTGAGCGGTTTCAGCCGCCGGACGACAATGAAAAGGACCTCGCCGGGCAGAGCAGGCGGCGCACCGCTGCTGCCGACGCCGCCGAGTACCGCGCCGAAGGAGACGGGTCGTCGGCGGCCCCTCTCCGGTCACCGGGGGCGTCGGTCCGGCCGGGCTCAAGACCTCCGGACCGCTTCCTCGTCACGCAAGGAATGACAGCCGCACCTGCCGACGAGGATTGTCCTTGTTCGTATCCACCAGGCACACCGACTGCCACGTCCCCAGCTCCAGCCGGCCGCCGATCACCGGAAGCGTCGCGTGCGGGGGGACCAGTGCGGGCAGTACGTGGTCGCGGCCGTGGCCTGGGGTGCCGTGGCGGTGCTGCCAGCGGCCGTCGGCGGGCAGCAGGGTGTGGAGGGTGGCCAGGAGGTCGTCGTCGCTGCCGGAACCGGTCTCCAGGATGGCGATGCCGGCCGTGGCGTGCGGTACGAAGATGTTGAGGAGGCCGTCCCTGGAGGCGGCGTTCCGGGTGAGGAACTGCTCGCAGTCGGCTGTCAGGTCGGTGACGGTCTCCGTCGTTCCGGTGGTGATGTGCAGGACGCTGGTGGCGAAGGCGTGGGGCATGTGTCCATCTTCCCGCTCGTGCGGCGAGATCTCGCGTCCATCTGCCGAGACACCATTGACCGTTTCAGTCAGGGATCGCTACGTTCGGCGCCATGTTCCGTTCAGCTCTGCTCACTTCGCGCGGTCACATCGACCTGCTGCGGGTGGCCTCCGCCGCGTGTCGCCGCGGCTGCTGACGTTCTTCAGCACTTCCTCCCGCCGGTGACCCGGCGCTCCGGCCACCCGTTCCCACGGCTGTACGCGCCTGCCCGTATGCGCCCCGGCGTACCCCGGCCCGCCCACCACGCCTCGTGATCACTGTGCCGTAACCCCGGCGGTGGTCCGCGCGCCCGTGGCCGCGGCGCGCCTCCCCCTGTCCGTGGACTGCTCATGGAGCCCTCATGACCATCGGCCATGCTCTCGCCCCACCGGATATGTCATCGGAATCCGGAAAGATCCCTGTTCCGGCCGCTCATCGACCGCTCGATCTGGAGCCCGTCGTCCCGGCCTCCGCGCGAGGTACGCGGCTGCGTGCCGTGCCCCGCTGGCTGCGGCGTACCGCCGGGCCGCTGCTGCTGCTCGCGCTGTGGCAGGTGCTCAGCGCCACCGGGGTCCTGCACCCCGATGTGCTCGCCTCGCCCGGCACCATCGCCCGCGCCGGATCGGATCTGATCGCCGACGGGACGCTGCCCTCGGCCATGGCGGTCTCACTGCGGCGGGTGGCCGCCGGGCTGGTGCTCGGAGGTGTCGTCGGAACGGCGCTCGCACTGGTCTCCGGGCTCTCGCGGCTCGGCGAGGACCTGGTGGACGCGAGCGTGCAGATGCTGCGCACCGTGCCCTGGGTCGGACTGATCCCGCTCTTCATCATCTGGCTGGGAATCGGTGAGGCCCCGAAGGTGGCGCTCATCGCGCTCGGCGTCGCCTTCCATCTGTACCTCAATGTGTACGCGGGCATTCGCGGCGTCGACGCCCAGCTCGTCGAGGCCGGGGAGTCGCTGGGGCTCGGCCGATGGGGTCTGGTCCGGCACGTGGTGCTGCCGGGCGCGCTGCCCGGTGCGATGACCGGGCTGCGCTACTCGCTCGCCACCGCGTGGCTGGCCCTGGTCTTCGGCGAGTCCGTCAACGCCGACGCCGGGATCGGCTTCCTGATGAACCAGGCCCGGGAGTTCTTCCGTACCGACGTCATCGTCGTCTGCCTGGTCGTCTACGCCTTCCTCGGCCTCACCGCCGATGTCATCGTCCGCACGCTCGAAAGGCTGCTGCTGCAATGGCGACCGACCTTCACGGGGCAGTGAGCTCCCCCTCTCCGGCCGGCCCGGCCGGGACCGCCGTGCGGGTCGAGGGGCTGACCCGCTCCTTCGGCGGCAGGGCCGTCGTCGACGGACTCGATCTCACCCTGCGCACCGGGGAGTTCACGGCGCTGCTCGGGCGCAGCGGCTGCGGGAAGTCGACGCTGCTGCGGGTGCTCGCCGGACTCGACCGTGAGATCGAGGGCACGGTGCTCGTACCGAAGCGTCGGGCGGTCGCCTTTCAGGCCCCCCGGCTCATGCCGTGGAAGAAGGTCTGGCGCAATGTGCTGCTGGGGCTACCCGGGAAGCTCGAACGGGCGGTCGCCGAGCGGGCGTTGGCGGAGGTCGGGCTCGCGGAGCGGTCTGGGGCGTGGCCCAAGACGCTCTCCGGGGGCGAGGCCCAGCGCGCCTCGCTGGCCCGCGCCCTGGTGCGTGAGCCGGATCTCCTGCTGCTCGACGAACCGTTCGGCGCGCTGGACGCGTTGACCCGTATCAGGGCACAGCGGCTGGTGGCCGAGGTCTGGCAGCGGCGTGGATGCGCCGTGCTGCTGGTCACCCACGATGTGGACGAGGCGCTGCTGCTGGCCGACCGGGCGCTGGTGATGCGGGACGGAGCGATCGCCTACGAGACGCCGGTCGCCCTGGACCGGCCGCGCGGCGCGAGCAGTCCCGGATTCGCCGCGCTGCGCTCCCGGCTGCTGACCGAACTGGGCGTCGAGGGCGATGCCGCCGGTGACGCCGAGGCCGCCTGAGCCGGGTCTGCCGCATATCCATTGACGCCGAGGCGACCTGGGCCGGGTTCTGCCGCACATCCGTATCCCGCCCGCGCCGTACGACGAAAGAGCATCCGATGAGAAACCGCTCCCTGCCCGCCCTCCTTCTTCTGCCCCTCACCGTGCTGGTGTCCGCCTGCGGCGGGGCCACCTCCGCCTCCACCACCGGGAACACCGACGGGAAGGGCGCCGTCACCCTCGACGTCGGTGACCAGAAGGGTGGTTACGAAGCCATCCTGCGGGCCTCCGGTGAGCTGGACGATCTCGACTACCGGATCAAGTGGTCCACCTTCAGCTCCGGCCCGCCCCTGCTGGAGGCCGTCAACGCCAAGGCCGTGGACATCGGGGGCGTCGGCAATACGCCGCCGGTCTTCGCGGCGGGTTCCGATTCCCGGATCGTCGTGGTGGGGGCCGGCCACGGCTCGTCCGCCGGCGAGGCGATCGTCGTCCCCGAGGACTCGCCGTTGAAATCCCCCGAGCAGCTCAAGGGCAAGTCGATCGCGGTGGCGCAGGGCAGTTCGGCCCACTACCAGCTGATCGCCTCGCTGAAGAAGGCCGGGCTCGGCATCAAGGACGTGAAGCTGAACTACCTCCAGCCGGCCGATGCGCTGGCCGCCTTCAGCCGGGGCAAGGTCGATGCCTGGGCGATCTGGGACCCGTACACCTCACAGGTGCTTCGCAGCACGAAGTCCCGCGTGCTGACCACCGGGCAGGGCATCGTGAACGGGCTCAGCTTCCAGGTGGCCTCGCCGGACGCGCTGAAGGACGCCGGGAAGTCCCGGGCGATCGGCGATCTGCTGGTGCGTCTGCAGCGGGCCCAGTCCTGGGTGTTCAAGCATCCGGAGGCATGGGCGAAGGTCTGGGCGAAGGAGACCGGACTGCCCTACGCGGTGGCTCTGGACGCGGTCAAGCGCAGTTCCGGCACCCGTGTGTCCGTCGCCGTCGATCCTGCCGCGATCGCCTCCGAGCAGGCGATCGCCGACACCTTCGCCGATCTGAAGCTCATTCCGCGGCGCTTCGCCTTCGAGGACTACGTCGACACCCGGTTCAACCGCGATCTTCCTCCGTCCTCCACCGCTCCCCGCTCGTACGGAAAGGCCTCGTCATGAATGTTCATCTGCACTGGTTCCTGCCCACCGGCGGTGACGGGCGCACGCTCGTCGACCGGCACGCGTACACCGACGGCGGGATCAGGCGGGACCGGATCACTCCGGTGAGCGGGGTGCGCGCTCCCGACATCGAGTATCTGGCGCAGATCGCCAAGGCCGCCGAGCAGTTGGGCTTCGAAGCCGTGCTGACGCCCACCGGGACCTGGTGCGAGGACGCCTGGCTGACCACGGTGGCCCTGTCCCAGCACACCGAACGGCTGAAGTTCCTGGTGGCGTTCCGGCCGGGGGTGATCTCGCCGGTGCTCGCCGCGCAGATGGCGGCGACCTATCAGCGGATCACCCGGGGGCGGCTGCTGCTCAATGTCGTCACGGGCGGCGACTCGACGGAGCAGCGGCGGTTCGGTGACCATCTGGACCATGACCGGCGCTACGCGCGGACCGCGGAGTTCCTGTCGGTGGTGCGGGGTGCGTGGAGCGGGCAGCCCTTCGATTTCGACGGTGCGCACTACCAGGTGGAAGGCGGGCTGACCGCGCTGCCGCCGGACCCGCTGCCGGACGTCTTCTTCGGCGGTTCGTCGGCGGCGGCCGGTCCGGTGGCCGCCGCGCACGCCGATGTCTATCTGACCTGGGGCGAGCCGCCGGCCGCGGTGAAGGAGAAGATCGACTGGATCCGCGGCCTCGCCGAGGAGCAGGGCCGTACGGTCCGTTTCGGCATCCGGCTGCACACGATCTCGCGCGACTCCTCGCGCGAGGCATGGGCGACGGCCGACCGGCTGCTGGGCGATCTCGATCCCGAGACGATCGCCACGGCCCAGCAGGCGCTGGGGCGGAGCGAGTCGGTCGGGCAGCAACGGATGCTGGCGCTGCACGGCGGCTCGCGCGACAAGCTGGAGGTCTCACCGAACCTGTGGGCGGGAGTCGGTCTGGTACGGGGTGGTGCGGGCACCGCGCTGGTCGGGAGTCATGCGGAGGTCGCCGACCGGATCGAGGAGTACCACGCGCTGGGTGTGGAGCACTTCGTCCTGTCCGGCTACCCGCATCTGGAGGAGGCGTACTGGTTCGGCGAGGGCGTCACGCCCGAACTGGCGGCACGCGGCCTGCTGTCGACCGTACCCGCGTCGCCGCTGCTCGGAGTGCCCGCCGCCAACGGCAGGCCCGCGTCCGCGCCGGGCGGGGCGCCGCTGTTGGTCGCCGGGGGCCGCTGACCGGTCGGCGAGGAGAACGGTGGAGACCGGCGGGGCGCTGCGTCGTCGCGCCGGTCCGCCGGCGGGCGCTGATGGGGAAGGGGCCACGGGTGTTCGGGGAAGATCCGCAGCCCGCGCAGAGTTAGTAGAAGTGTGAACAACTTCGGGGTGGTCGCTGCGCGCAACATCGATGTCGTCGTGATCGGCGCCGGACAGGCCGGGCTGTCCGCCGCCTACCATCTGCGCCGCACCGGCCTGGAGCCCGATCGCGACTTCGTCGTGCTCGACCACGCCCCGCGCCCCGGCGGCGCCTGGCAGTTCCGCTGGCCCTCGCTGACGTACGGCAAGGTCCACGGCATGCATGCCCTGCCCGGCATGGAACTCACCGGAGCGGACGACGACCGGCCCTCCTCCGAGGTGATCGGCGCGTACTTCGCCCGGTACGAGCACACCTTCGACCTGCGGGTCCACCGCCCCGTCGAGGTGACCGCGGTACGGGAGGGGGCCGAGGGGCGGCTGCTCGTCGAGACCTCCGAGGGGGTGTACGCCGCCCGTGCCCTGATCAACGCCACCGGCACCTGGGACCGGCCGTTCTGGCCGCGCTACCCGGGCCAGGAGAGCTTCCTGGGGCGGCAGCTGCACACCGCGGACTACCCGGGTCCGGCCGGATTCGCCGGTCAGCGCGTGGTGGTGGTCGGCGGCGGTGCCTCCGGTACGCAGCACCTGATGGAGATCGCCGAGGTGGCGGCCGAGACGTACTGGGTGACGCGCCGGCCACCGGTCTTCCGGGACGGCCCCTTCGACGCGGACCGGGGACGGGCCGCGGTGGCGCTGGTGGAGGAGCGGGTACGGCGCGGGCTGCCGCCGCGGAGCGTGGTGAGCGTGACCGGGCTACCGCTCACCGACGCGGTGCGGCGCGCCCGCGAGACGGGGGTCCTCGACCGGCTGCCGATGTTCGACCGGATCACGCCGGGCGGGGTCGCGTGGGACGACGGCCGGACGGTCGAGGCGGATGTCATCCTCTGGGCCACCGGCTTCCGGGCCGCCATCGATCACCTCGCACCGCTGAAGCTGCGCGAGCCGGGCGGCGGCATCCGGGTCGAGGACACCCGGGCGGTACGGGACGCCCGCATCCATCTCGTGGGGTACGGGCCGTCCGCCAGCACGATCGGCGCCAACCGGGCGGGGCGGGCCGCCGTGCGCGCGATCGGCCGGCTGCTGGACGGGACGGGCCCGGCGGCGGAGGCCGACGGGGCGCTCGCGCCCGCCCCGGTGTGACGGTGCGGGCCCTCAGCCGGCGGACGCGCCGCGGTGGTTGCGGTTGAACTCCGCCACGTTCTTCTGCTGTTCCGTGTAGCTGCTGGTGAAGCGGGTGTCCCCGGGTGCGACCGTGACGAAGTACAGCCATGCTCCGGGAGTGGGGGCGATCGCCGCCGTCATCGCCTGCTCCCCCGGGTTCCCGATGGGCGTGGGCGGCAGCCCCTTGCGTTCGTAGCTGTTGTACGGGCTGTCGATCTTCGTGTCGCCCTTGGTGGTGTGCAGGGTGCTGCGGTTCAGGGCGTAGTTGAGCGTGGAGTCCATCTGGAGCGGCATGCCCCGGTCCACCCGATTGTAGACGACCCTGGCCACCTTGCCCATGTCGGCCGCCGAGTCCGCCTCGGCCTGCACGATGCTGGCGATCGTCACCGTCCGGTACACCGATACGCCGTTGCGCCGCGCGCCCGCGGCGATGTGATCCGCACCGAACCGTTCGACCGCGGTGTCGACCATGTACGTGAGCAGGCCCCGCGGGGTCGTGCCGGAGGTGATGGGGTAGGTCGCCGGGAAGAGGTAGCCCTCGGGGTTCCCCTTCGCCTCGGCCGGGAGCGCCAGATCCGCCGTGCCCGCGGCCTTCTCGGTGGTCCCGGGTTCGACCGCGAGGGCCTTGTCGACCGCCGCGTAGACCTGGGAGGCGCGCCAGCCCTCCGGAATCACGAGCGAACGGGCCCGCTCGACCCGTGGCGCCCTCGTCAGCAGCGGTACGAGCACGGCCGCTGCCACGACCAGGACGAGCACGATGCCGATGAACAGCGCCAGACGGCCGCGCCGGGTCGGGCGGAGCGTGCGGCGGGGCGGGGTGTCCGGGGACTCGTTCGCCATGCGGGCACGCTATCCCGCCGTCCCGAGCCACGGCCCGGACGACACGGTTCCCTCATTTCGCGAAGGGAACACACGAACAGGGGATCGGATGTTCGCTGGAACGCGTGATCGTCTCGCCATTCGTTGCTCAACTCCCCTGCGGCGCAGGATGATTACAGGGCGCAAGCGACGGGCTGCAGACCGCGACTGTGCTGTCCCAACACATGCACCATGTACAAGGAGAACCACCGAATGAACATCATCACCAACCTGCTCGCCGGCATCGTCCACTTCGTGGGTTGGCTCATCTGACCATTGCTCCGCCCGGCGCCGTCGCTCCCCGTCCCACGGGAGCGGCGGCGTCGCCGCGTGTCCGGCCTCCCCGGGGGCGGGGGCACCCCCGGCCCCTCGCATCAGCTCGCCGCGTGGGCGGGCTGGGTGTCCCTGCGGACCAGCGCGGCATAGCGGCCGTCCTCCTGGAGCAGCCCCTCGTGGCTGCCGCGCTCGGCGATCCTGCCGCCGTCCAGGACGACGATCTGGTCGGCGTCGCGGACGGTGGAGAGCCGGTGCGCGATGGTGAGGGTGGTGCGCCCCTCGGAGAGCGCGTCGATGGCTTCCTGCACGGCGGATTCCGTACGGGTGTCGAGGGCGCTCGTCGCCTCGTCGAGCACCAGGACGGGCGGGTCGCGCAGGATCGTGCGGGCGATGGCGAGGCGCTGCTTCTCCCCGCCCGAGAAGCGGTAACCGCGCTCGCCGACGAGGGTGTCGTAGCCGTCGGGGAGCGAGGCGATGTGGTCGTGGATCTGGGCAGCGCGGGCCGCCGCCTCGATCTCGGCATCGGTCGCGTCCGGCTTGGCGAAGCGCAGATTGTCGGCGACCGAGGCGTGGAAGAGGTAGGTCTCCTGGGAGACCACGCCCACGGCTCTCGCCAGGGTGTCGAAATCGAGATCGCGCACATCGACCCCGTCGAGCGTGACCCGGCCGCCGGTGACGTCGTAGAGCCTGGGGACCAGATAGCCGAGTGTGGACTTGCCGGACCCGGTCGGTCCGACGACCGCCAGGCTGCCGCCGGCCGGGACGGTCACGTCGATGCCGTCGAGGGTCGGGCCGCTCTTCTCGTCGTAGCTGAAATCGACGCCCTCGAAGCGGACCTCGCCTCGGATCCGCTCCAGCCGGACCGGATGCTCGGGCTCGGTGATGTCCACGTCGAGGTCGAGGTACTCGAAGATCCGCTGGAAGAGCGCGAGGGACGTCTGCATGTCCACACCGGTGGAGAGCAGGCTCACGGCGGGCCGGAAGAGGCCCTGCTGGAGCGAGACGAAGGCGACGAGGGTTCCGATGGAGACGTCGGGGCCGCCGGACTGCAGGGCGAGGCCCGCCGCCCAGTAGATGACGGCGGGCATGGCGGCCATGACGAGGCCGATCGTGGACATCCGCCACCGCCCGGCCATGCTGGAACGCACTTCGAGGTCGACGAGCTTCTCGGACTCCTCGGCGAAGCCCTTGGTGAGGGAGTCCGAACGGCCCATCGTCCGGCCGAGCAGGATGCCGCTGACCGAGAGCGACTCGGTGACCGTGGCCGCCATGGCGGCCATCTGCTGCTGACGCCGGGTGGTGATCCGCTTGCGCTCGCGGCCGACCCGGCGGCTGATCCAGACGAAGACCGGCAGCAGCAGGAGCGAGACCACGGTGAGCCGCCAGTCGAGCGCCAGCATGGCGACGACCGTGGCGATGACCGCGGTGAGATTGGAGACCAGGGACGTCGCGGTGGAGGTGACCGTCGCCTGCATGCCGCCGATGTCGTTGGCTATGCGGGACTGGACCTCGCCGGTGCGCGTCCGGGTGAAGAAGGCGAGCGGCATCCGCTGCAGCTGGGCGTAGACGGCGGTGCGCAGGTCGTGCATGACCCGCTGGCCGACCGTGGTGGAGATCAGGGTCTGCAGGACGCCGAAGATGCTGTTCAGCACGGCGGTGAGGATCATGCCGAGGGCGAGCAGCGACAACAGTCCCGTACGCCCCTGGGGAATGGCCTCGTCCAGGATCTCGCGCAGAAGGAACGGCGAGGCGACCGACACCAGCGACGAGGCGCCGACGAGCAGACCGACCAGGGCGAGCCGGCCCCGGTAGGGACGGAAGAGGCGCAGGATGCGGCGCACCTCGGCGGGCGGACGGTTCGCGTCCTTCGGCGGGGGTGTCCAGTTGATTGTGTCGGGTTTCATGGGCTCCTTCGGAGGGGGTGCGGCGGCCGTGACCCCGAACGGGGCTCGGGCAGGCGCTCGGGCGGGCCGATTTCGAGAGCCTAGCTCATTGTTACCTATACTCACAATGAACAGGGTCCTGATATTGTTCCCTCCATGGACTCCTCCGACGCCGATGGCGTGCTCGCCGAGCAGCTGCTGAGGGTGACCCGCAGACTCCAGCGGATCCAGAGCCGCCAGCTGGAGCCGATGGGCATCACCCCCGCCCAGTTCCGGCTGCTCCGCACCGTCGCGCATTACGACGGCCCGCCCCGGATGGCCGATCTCGCGCAACGCCTGGATGTCGTCCCGCGCGCCGTGACCACCCTGGTCGACGGACTGGAGGCGAGCGGGCGGGTGCGTCGCGCCCCCGATCCGGACAGCCGCCGCGTGGTCCGCATCGAGATCACCGAGGAGGGCCTCGCCACCCTCCGGTCGCTGCGCGACGCGCGCCGGGCCGCCGCGGAGGAGATCCTGGCCCCACTCACCGCCGATCAGCGCGAGGTGCTCGGCGGGCTGCTGTCCGCCCTGGTCGACGGAATGCCGGAGCGACGCTGTTAGACACCGCCCGGACGGCCCCGCCCCCGCCGGGTGACGCACGTCCGCCGTGATACCGAACCGAACCGCCGAGGAGAGCTCGACATGCCACTGCTGGAGCCGAAGCCGGAAGCACTCCGCCCAGGTGCGGTACGTACGCCGTCCATGGACCGGGTCCCCGACCGGCAGGCTCCGGGCACGCCCGAACCGCTGCGCGGCGACCTGCTCGCCCTGCTCGGGCCGGAGAAGGTGCTGTGGAAGGTCTCCGACCTGGTCAAGTACGCCTCGGATGCCAGTCCCTACCGCTTCGTCCCCCAGGTCGTCGTGGTCCCGCAGGACATCGACGACATCGCCGCGGTCCTGTCGTACGCGCACGCGCAGGGCCGCGAGGTCGTCTTCCGGGCGGCCGGCACCAGCCTGAACGGCCAGGCCCAGGGCGAGGACATCCTGGTCGACGTGCGCCACCACTGGGCGGGCATCGAGGTCCTGGACGACGGCGCACGGGCCCGCATCCGGCCGGGTACGACGATCGTGCGGGCCAACGCCGCCCTCGCCCGGCACGGCCGGCTGCTGGGCCCCGACCCGGCCAGCGCGATCGCCTGCACGATCGGCGGAGTCGTCGCCAACAACGCCTCGGGCATGACGGCGGGCACGACCCGCAATTCGTACCGCACGGTCTCCTCCCTCACCTTCGTGCTGCCGAGCGGCACCGTCGTCGACACGGGCGCCCCGGCCGCGGACGAGGACCTCGCCCGCGCCGAGCCGGAGCTGTGCGCGGGGCTGCTGGCCCTGAAGGCGGAGATCGAGGCGGATGCCGCGCTCACCGCCCGGATCCGTGCCAAGTACGAGATCAAGAACACCAACGGCTACCGCCTCGACGCCTTCCTGGACGGCTCGACGCCGGTCGGGATCCTGCGCGGTCTGATGGTCGGCTCCGAGGGCACCTTCGGCTTCATCTCCGAGGTCGTCTTCGACACGCTGCCGCTGGACCGGCGTGTCTCCACGGCCCTGCTGTTCTTCCCGTCCCTGACCGCGGCGGCGGCCGCCGTGCCCCGTTTCAACGAGGCGGGGGCGATCGCCGTCGAGCTGATGGACGGCAATACGCTGCGCGCCTCGGTGAGCGTCCGGGGCGTGCCCGCGGACTGGGCCGATCTGCCCAAGGAGACCGCGGCGCTGCTGGTGGAGTTCCGGGCCCCGGACGAGCCCGGCCAGGAGGCGTACGAGCGGGCGGCGGCGGCCGTGGTCGAGGGGCTCGACCTGGTCGCGCCCGTCCCCTCGGTGACCAACGGTTTCACCCGCGACGCCAAGGTCATCGCCGGGTACTGGAAGGCCCGCAAGGCGTTCGTCACCGCGGTCGGCGGCTCCCGGCCCTCGGGCACGACGCTGATCACGGAGGACTTCGCGGTGCCGCCCTCCCGGCTGGCCGAAGCCTGCGAGGCCCTGCTCTCGCTCCAGGCGGAACACGGCTTCGACGCCGCCGTGGCGGGCCACGCGGCCCACGGCAACCTCCACTTCCTGCTCGCCTTCGACGCGGCGAAGCCGTCCGACGTCGACCGCTACGCCGCGTTCATGGACGACTTCTGCCGGCTGACGGTGGAGCGCTTCGACGGCTCGCTGAAGGCCGAGCACGCCACCGGCCGCAATATCGCCCCCTTCCTGGAGCTGGAGTGGGGCCCCAGGGCGACCGAGCTGATGTGGCGCACCAAGCAGATCATCGACCCCGACGGCGTCCTGGCCCCCCGGATCGTCCTCGACCGCGACCCGAAGGCCCATCTGCGCGGGCTGAAGACCATTCCCGAGGTCGAGGCGGTCGCCGACCCCTGCATCGAGTGCGGCTTCTGCGAGCCCACCTGTCCCAGCCACGATCTGACCACGTCCCCGCGCCAGCGGATCGTGCTGCGCCGGGAGATGATGCGGCAGCCGGGCGGCTCCCCGGTGGAGACACAGCTGCTCGACGCCTACGGCTACGACGCCGTCGACACCTGCGCGGGCGACTCGACGTGCAAGCTCGCCTGCCCGGTGGGCATCGACACCGGCGCGATGATGAAGGACTTCCGCCACCAGCGGCACTCGCCGCGCGAGGAGCGGGTCGCGGCGCTCACCGCGAAGAACTTCAAGGCGGTGGAGGCTGCGGCGCGGCTCGCGGTGGCCGCCGCCGACCGGATCGGCGACCGGCTCGGCGACGGACCGCTGGAGACCATCACCGCTCTCGCCCGCAAGGCCGTGCGCCCCGATCTGGTGCCCGAGTGGCTCCCCGAGATTCCCGGGGCCGCCGCCCGGAAGCTGCCCAGGACCTCGCGCGTCGGGGCGAGCGCCGTCTACTACCCGGCGTGCGTGAACCGTATCTTCGGCGGCCCCGAGGGCCATCGCGGCCCGTCGCTGCCGCAGGCCGTCGTCGCCGTCTCGGCCCGCGCCGGAAAGCCGGTGTGGATCCCGGACGACGTGGCGGGCACCTGCTGCGCGACGATCTGGCACTCCAAGGGGTACGACGAGGGCAACGCCGTGATGGCCAACCGCATCGTGGAGGCGGCCTGGGGCTGGACGGCCGGCGGAAAGCTGCCACTGGTCGTCGACGCCTCGTCGTGCACCCTGGGCATCGCCCATGAGGTGGTGCCGTATCTCACCGATGACAACCGGGAGTTGCACCGCGAGCTGACCATCGTCGACTCCCTGGTCTGGGCGGCCGACGAACTGCTTCCCGGGCTGACGGTCCTCCGGAAGACCGGTTCGGCGGTCCTGCATCCGACGTGCTCCATGCAGCATCTGGACGATGTGGAGCAGTTGCGTACGGTCGCGGAGGCCTGCGCCGAGGAGGTCGTGATCCCGGACGACGCCGGATGCTGTGCCTTCGCGGGCGACCGGGGCATGCTGCACAAGGAGTTGACGGCCTCGGCGACGGCGAAGGAGGCCGCCGAGGTGAACGGGCGCGCGTACGACGCCTATCTCTCGGCCAACCGGATGTGCGAGATCGGAATGGACCGGGCCACGGGGCATACGTACTACTCGGTGCTGATGGAACTGGAGCGGGCGACCCGGCCGGGGGCCGTGGTGCGCTGACCGCCGGGGACGTTCGGTCCCCGTAGGCGCCCCCGGACAGCCGGGCGGGCTCGGCACATACGAGCCCGCCCGGCTTTCGCATGTGTACGAAAGTCCATGGTTTCAAAACAGGAGTCCAATCACTCCCCTTGCGCAACAGCAGACCCGACTACCAAGGTCCATCACGAGGTTCATTCACCAGCCGCGCACGTCAGACCCCCCTTACGGAGGATCGATGAACGACGCAGCACAGCAGAACGACGGTACGCAGGACGGCGACGAGGGCTCGATGAGCCGCCGCTCGGTTCTCTGGACGACCGCCGGAGTGGCCGGTGCCGGGCTCGGACTCGGCGCCCTCGGCGGCTCCACCGCGGCCGCCGCCCCCGGCCGGACCCCGGACGCCACTGCCCCGGAGGGGGCGGACGCTCCGAAGCGCCAGGGCAGGACCATGGTGGGCGTCCCCTTCGACCGGCGCTCCACCGTCCGGGTCGGCATCGTCGGCCTCGGCAACCGCGGTGGCAGCATGATCGATCTCTTCCTCGCCGTCAGTGGCGTACAGGTCGTCGCCGTCTGTGACCCGGTCAAGGACAAGGCGCAGCGCGCCGCCGCGAAGGTGACCGCCGCGGGGCAGCCGGCCCCCGCCGTCTACACCCATGGCGAGGACGACTACGAGAACCTCTGCGAGCGCGGAGACATCGACTTCGTCTATGTGGCGACCCCCTGGGACTTCCACTTCCAGATGGCGAAGACCGCTCTGCTGAACGGCAAGCATGTCGGCGTGGAGTGTCCGATCGCGCTCCGGCTCGACCAGCTCTGGGAGCTGGTCGATCTGTCCGAGCGCACCAGACGCCACTGCATGCAGCTGGAGAACTGCTGCTACGGGCAGAACGAGATGCGGGTGCTGCGCATGGCGCACGCCGGTCTCTTCGGCGATCTGCTGCACGGCGCGGGCGCGTACAACCACGACCTGCGCGGCCTGATGTTCGACCCTGGCTACTACGAAGGCCCCTGGCGCAGGCTCTGGCACACCCGGCTGCGTGGCGATCTCTACCCCAACCACGGGTTCGGCCCGGTCGCCAACTACATGGACATCAACCGCGGCGACCGTGCGGTGAGCATCACCAGCGTCGGTTCCCCGTCCCTCGGGCTCGCCGAGTACCGCAGGAAGAACATGCCGGCCGGCGACCCGAGCTGGAAGGAGACCTATATCGAGTCCGACCGGACGATCAGTCTCGTCCAGACCGCCAAGGGACGGGTCATCCGGCTGGAGCACGACGTGTCCACTCCGCATCCGTACTCGCGGATCAACAGCCTCGGCGGCACGAAGGGCGTCTTCGAGGACTATCCCGCGCGCATCTACATCGAGCCCGACCACACCGACGACAACTGGGGCGACTTCTCCCGGTACCAGGACTGGGACCACTGGCTGTGGAAGGAGCACGCCAACCCGCCCGGCGGCCACGGCGGCATGGACTACATGCTGGTCTTCCGGCTGATGCAGTGCATGCGGCTCGGCCTCGTCCCCGACTTCGATGTGTACGACGCGGCGACCTGGACGTCGCCGGTGCCACTCAGCCATCTTTCGATCAGGGCGAAGGGCGCTCCGCAGGAGATACCGGACTTCACCCGCGGTGAGTGGAAGAAGGCCCGCTCCGGCATGGACTCGGAGAATCCCGAGCAGTCCTAGCCGCCGCCGCGGCCGGGCGGGCCCGGTACGTGCCCTGCGGGGCCCGGCCCGGCCCGCCCGGCCGCTTCTCAAACATGGCGCGATGTGTACCGTTCGTGAAGAAAACCAATTGCTCCGACCGACGTCCCGGGGCGAACCTGGCACGGTTTGGATCATTCACCTTGATCCATCCACCGAACCACCGGCACACCGAACCATGGGACGTCATGCAGATTCGCGATCTTCCCTACCCGGATCCAGGCGATCCCGATGTCCGTTCAGGTCCACGCTTCCTGCTCTGGCTCGGCCGCAATCAGCTCGGGGGCCAGCTCAGATCCATGTCCTGGGGCCTGCTGCACCAGTGCTCCATCGCCGGGCTGTCGCCCGCCGTCGGGCTCGCCGTCCAGGCCGTCGTCGACCGTTCCGGCACCCGCCTCGCGTGGACGGGCGGGCTGATCGCGGTGCTGGGCGTGCTGATCGCGCTCGGCGACACGATGCTTCACCGGACCGCCATCACCAACTGGATCACCGCCGCCGCCCGGGTCCAGCAGCTGCTGGCCCGCAGGACCGCGGAGCTCGGCTCGGCGCTGACCCGTCGGGTCGCGGCGGGCGAAGTGGTCGCGGTGTCCACCGGGGACGTCGAGAAGATCGGCTGGTTCGTCGAGGCCGTCTCCCGCTTCGCCGCGGCCGCCGCCGCCCTGGTACTGATCTGTGCGGGGCTGCTCCTCTATCTGCCGTCGCTGGGCATCCTGGTGACGGTCTCCGTGCCCTTGCTGGCCCTCGCCGTGCTGCCGCTGCTCCCCCGGGCCACCAAACGCGCGGACCTCCAGCGCGAGAAGGCCGGCAAGGCCACGGAGCTGGCCTCGGACACCGTGGCGGGGCTGCGGGTGCTGCGCGGGATCGGCGGCGAGGAGCTGTTCCTCGGCCGCTACCGGCGAGCCTCGCAGGAGGTCCGGGAGGCTGCCGTGCACAGCGCCCGGATGTGGTCGCTGATCTCCGCGGTCCAGGTGCTGCTGCCGGGCGTGCTGCTCATCTCGCTGGTCGTCTACGGGGCGGTACTGGCCCGGGACGGCCGGATCGGGGTCGGCCAGCTGGTCACGGTGTACAGCGCGGCGACGCTGATGCTGTTCCCGCTCCGGCACTTCGAGGAGATCGCGATGGCGTACTCCTTCTCGCGGCCGTCCGCCCAGCGCGCGGTCCGGGTGCTGTCGTTGCACCGTACGGCCGGGCCGTCGACTGTCGACGGCGCGCCGACCGGCGCGCTGTACGACCCGGCCACCGGTCTGATGGCCCCGGCCGGGCTGTTCACCGCGGTGGTCTGCGGCGATCCGGACGAGGCGGGCCGACTGGCCGAGCGGCTCGGCGGACACGCGCAGACGGACTCCGACCCGGAGTCCGACGAGGGCGCCGCGGCACAGAAGCCCCCCTCCGTCCTGCTCGGTGGCGTACCGCTGGACGAACTCCCGCTGGACTCCGCCCGGACCGCCGTACTGGTCCAGGACAAGGACCCGGTTCTGCTCTCCGGCACCCTGCGCGAGCTGCTGGACGTCCCGTCGTCCGGCCGGGTGACCCCCGAGGAAGCACTTGCGGCCGCACAGTGCGGCGATGTGCTGGATTCCTTGGCGCAGGCGTCACCGGCCGCGGACGGCGACCCGATGGCCACCCGGATCACCGAACGCGGCCGGTCGCTCTCGGGCGGCCAGCGTCAGCGGCTCGCACTGGCCCGCTCCTTGGTGACCGACCCGGAGGCGCTGGTTCTCGACGAGCCGACCTCCGCCGTCGACTCTCACACCGAGGCCCGGGTCGCCGCCGGGATCAAGGCACTGCGCCAGGGCCGCACCACCGTCGCGTTCGCCTCCTCGCCCCTGCTGCTCGACCTCGCGGACCGGGTGGTGCTGGTGCACCGGGGCACCGTCGTCGCGGTCGGCGAGCACCGCGAGCTCCTGGACACGGAACCCCGCTACCGGGCGGTCGTGACACGCGAGACGGACGACGAGATCGCGGCCCTGACCACCGGGTGCGCGACCGGAACGATCGAGGAAATCGAGGAACGGGCATGATCGGCGTCGCAGTACCGGCGTACGACCCGGCCGCGCCGGAGTCGGCGACGACCCTGCCGGTCGGCACCCCCACCACCGTACGGAGCTATGTACGGGAGCTGCTGCGGCGCCATCGCGGCCGGTTCACCGTGCTCGTCGCGTTCAACGCGATCGCGGTCGTAGCGTCGATCGTCGGACCGTATCTGCTGGGCGGGCTGGTGGAGGATCTCTCCGACGGTGTGCGGGACCTCCATCTGGAGCGCACCGCCGGGATGTTCGCGCTCGCGCTGATCGTGCAGACCGTGTTCACCCGGCTGATGCGCCTGCGCAGCGCGATGCTCGGTGAGGAGATGCTGGCCGATCTGCGCGAGGACTTCCTCGTCCGGTCGGTCAAGCTGCCGCCGGGGGTGCTGGAGCGGGCCGGGACCGGAGATCTGCTCTCCAGGATCACCACGGACATCGACCGGCTGGCCAACGCGATGCGCGAGGCCGTGCCGCAGCTGGCGATCGGCGTGGTGTGGGCGGGGCTGCTGCTCGCCGCCCTCACCGTGACGGCCCCGCCGCTGGCGCTCTCGGTGCTGATCGCCCTGCCCGTGCTGATCCTCGGCTGCCGCTGGTACTTCAGGCGGGCGCCGTCCGCGTACCGGTCGGAGGCCGCGGGATACGCCGCGGTGGCCGCGATGCTCGCGGAGACGGTGGACGCCGGACGGACCGTGGAGGCGCACCGTCTGGGTGCCCGGCGGGTGGCGCTGTCGGACACCCGTATCACCCAGTGGGCCGCGTGGGAACGCTACACATTGTTCCTGCGCTCGGTGCTCTTCCCCGTCATCAATGTCACGTATGTAACGATTCTGGGCGCGGTGCTGATGCTCGGCGGCTGGTTCGTCATCGAGGGCTGGCTGACCGTGGGGCAGCTGACGACGGGTGCGCTGCTGGCGCAGATGATGGTCGACCCGATCGGTCTGATCCTGCGCTGGTACGACGAGCTCCAGGTGGCACAGGTGTCGCTGGCCCGGCTGGTCGGCGTACGGGAGATCGAACCGGGCGCGGGCGACGCGGAGGTCGTCCCGGACGGCCGGGACGTGCGGGCCGACGAGGTGCGCTTCGGTTACCGCGCCGGCCTCGACGTCCTGCACCGGGTGTCGCTGGACGTCGCACCGGGGACGCGCCTCGCGCTGGTCGGCCCGTCCGGCGCGGGCAAGTCCACGCTGGGCCGGCTGCTGGCCGGGATCTACGCCCCGCGCACGGGCGAAGTGACGCTCGGTGGCGCCGAGTTGTCACGGATGAGGGCGGAGGACGTACGTACGCATGTGGCGCTGGTCAACCAGGAGCACCATGTGTTCGTCGGTTCGCTGCGGGACAACCTCCTGCTGGCCCGTACCGGCGCCGAGGACGCCGAGCTGTGGGCGTCGCTGGCGGCCGTCGACGCGGACGGCTGGGCGAGGAGCCTGGCGGAGGGGCTGGACACCGAGGTCGGTTCCGGCGGTCTGGCGCTGACTCCGGCCCAGGCCCAGCAGATCGCCCTGGCCCGGCTGGTCCTGGCCGATCCGCACACGCTGGTGCTGGACGAGGCGACGTCGCTGCTGGACCCGCGGGCCGCCCGTCATCTGGAGCGTTCGCTGGCCCGGGTGCTGGACGGCCGTACGGTCGTGGCGATCGCCCACCGGCTGCACACCGCGCACGACGCGGATGTGATCGCGGTGGTGGAGGGCGGCCGGATCAGCGAACTGGGCAGTCATGACGAGCTGGTGACGGCGGACGGCGCGTACGCGGCGCTGTGGCGGTCCTGGCACGGCTGAGCACACCGCCCTGGGCCCGCCCGGTCACGCCGGGCGGGCCCAGGGCGGTGTGCCGTCAGATGAAGTTCAGCGCGGCCGCCCCGCCCACTCCCCCGAGCACCATGAACACCGGCATCAGTACCTTCAGCTCCACCCAGCTCCCGGCCCGGAACCGCATGGCCTTCGGCGGGCCGATCGGGTACCAGCGCTTGCGGCCGATCGGGATGGGCCACAGGATCGGGCAGCCGGAGACGGTCAGCGCGTCACCGATGTCATGGACGAGTGCGCCGAGCACGATGGGCAGCCCGAGCCAGAGGTACTCCTGGCCGGGGGCGGTGAACAGCCAGTCCGAGCCGTTGCCCGGCTTGTCGAGGACGCCGGCGAGTATCCAGGCGCTGGTCGCGCCGAGCAGCCAGACCAGGACGTCGCTGGACATCCGGGCGGCCCGCCACAGCAGCCCCTCGACGGCGAGCACCAGGTGGACGAAGAGGATCGCCAGCACCGCCCACCGGCCGCCGGTGATCGCCGCGGCGGAGGCGCCGGCGCCGATCAGGACCGCCCACACCCAGGTGTGGGTCAACGTCCGGTGGCCGCCGTTGCGGGCCGAGTCACCGCGCATCTTCGTCGCCTTGTAGACGGCGTGCGAGAGCTTGTCGACGATCTCGCAGAGCCCCCGGGACACCGGCCCGAAGGCGCGCGAGATGGTCGCGGACTTGTGGTCGAGGTCCGGGGCCAGTGCGGCTCCGGCGGTGATCAGCGCCCCGACGACGAGGACGGGCCACGGCATCGCGTGGCCGGCGGCCGCCGCCGCCGCGCCCACCCCCAGCCAGGCCGCCGCCCCTGACAGAGAGTGTGCCGGTCCCATCATGGTTCTTCCCGCCCCCAGAGTCGTATCGCTGCCATGGCCGTTGTGGCATGGCCGAGTTGAGTGGGAAGCGTATCGTCCGTGATCTTCATACGGTCGTCCGGTTCCCTCATCCGGGCGGAAGGCAGGCAAGATGGGGGCGTGACCCTTATCGATCAGCTGCCCCCGACCGACGACCCCGACGCCCTCTTCGAGGCTTTCTCGTCATGGACCGAGACGCAGGGCATCACCCTCTATCCGGCTCAGGAGGAGGCGCTGATCGAGGTGGTCTCCGGCGCGAACGTGATCCTTTCCACCCCGACCGGCTCCGGAAAGAGCCTGGTCGCGGCGGGTGCGCACTTCACGGCGCTGGCCCAGGACAAGGTCACCTTCTACACCGCGCCGATCAAGGCACTGGTCTCGGAGAAGTTCTTCGACCTGTGCAAGCTGTTCGGTACGGAGAACGTCGGCATGCTCACCGGCGACGCCTCGGTCAACGCCGACGCCCCGGTGATCTGCTGCACGGCCGAGGTGCTGGCCTCCATCGCGCTGCGTGACGGCAAGTACGCCGACATCGGCCAGGTCGTGATGGACGAGTTCCACTTCTACGCCGAGCCGGACCGCGGCTGGGCCTGGCAGATCCCGCTGCTGGAACTGCCGCAGGCCCAGTTCATCCTGATGTCGGCCACCCTCGGTGACGTCCGGATGTTCGAGGAGGACCTGACCCGCCGCACCGGCCGCCCCACCTCCGTGGTGCGCTCCGCGACCCGGCCGGTGCCGCTGAGCTACGAGTACCGGCTGACCCCGATCACCGAGACCCTCACCGAGCTCCTGGACACCCGGCAGTCGCCGGTCTACATCGTGCACTTCACCCAGGCCGCGGCGGTCGAGCGGGCGCAGTCGCTGATGAGCATCAACATGTGCAGCAAGGAGGAGAAGGAGAAGATCGCCGATCTGATCGGCAACTTCCGCTTCACCACCAAGTTCGGCCAGAACCTCTCCCGCTATGTGCGGCACGGCATCGGGGTGCACCACGCGGGTATGCTGCCGAAGTACCGGCGTCTGGTGGAGAAGCTCGCCCAGGCCGGTCTGCTGAAGGTGATCTGCGGTACGGACACCCTCGGCGTCGGCGTCAACGTCCCCATCCGCACGGTGCTGTTCACCGCGCTCACCAAGTACGACGGCACCCGTGTGCGTACGCTGCGCGCCCGCGAGTTCCACCAGATCGCCGGCCGCGCGGGCCGGGCGGGCTTCGACACGGCGGGCTTCGTCGTGGCGCAGGCGCCCGAGCACGTCATCGAGAACGAGAAGGCCGTCAAGAAGGCGGGCGACGACCCGAAGAAGAAGCGCAAGGTGGTCCGGAAGAAGGCCCCCGAGGGCTTCGTCGCCTGGTCGGAGACG
This sequence comes from Streptomyces sp. DvalAA-43, assembly GCF_900091725.1. GTDB lineage: Bacteria > Actinomycetota > Actinomycetes > Streptomycetales > Streptomycetaceae > Streptomyces > Streptomyces pulveraceus. Next base: position 166,396 of record NZ_FMBW01000091.1, read on the forward strand.
ACGTTCGACAAGCTGATCCAGTCCGACCCGGAGCCGCTGACCTCCCGCTTCCGGGTCACGCACACCATGCTGCTGTCCGTGATCGCGCGGCCCGGCAATGCCTTCGACGCGATGCGACACCTGCTGGAGGACAACCACGAGCCGCGCCGGGCGCAGCTGCGGCACATCCGCCGGGCCATCGCGATCTACCGCTCGCTGCTGGACGGCGGTGTGGTGGAGCAGCTCGACGAGCCGGACGCGGAGGGCCGGATCGTCCGGCTCACCGTCGATCTCCAGCAGGACTTCGCGCTCAACCAGCCGCTGTCCACCTTCGCGCTGGCCGCGTTCGACCTGCTGGACCCGGACTCGCCCTCGTACGCGCTGGACATGGTCTCCGTCGTCGAGTCGACGCTCGACGACCCGCGGCAGATCCTCGCCGCGCAGCAGAACAAGGCACGCGGCGAAGCGGTCGGGCAGATGAAGGCGGACGGCATCGAGTACGAGGAGCGGATGGAGCTGCTCCAGGAGGTCACGTACCCGAAGCCGCTGAGCGAGCTGCTGTGGCACGCGTACGACGTGTACCGCAGGAGCCACCCGTGGGTGGGCGACCACCCGGTCTCGCCGAAGTCCGTGATCCGTGACATGTACGAACGCGCCATGACGTTCACGGAGTTCACCTCGAACTACGAGCTGGCCCGGACCGAGGGCATCGTGCTGCGGTATCTCGCCAGTGCGTACAAGGCGCTGGAGCACACCATCCCGGACGACCTCAAGTCCGAGGACCTGGAGGACCTGATCGCCTGGCTGGGCGAGATGGTCCGCCAGGTGGACTCCAGTCTGCTCGACGAGTGGGAGCAGCTGGCCAACCCGGAGGTGGAGACCGCCGAGCAGGCGCAGGAGCGGGCCGACGAGGTGAAGCCGGTCACGGCCAATGCCCGCGCCTTCCGGGTGCTGGTGCGCAACGCGATGTTCCGCCGGGTGGAACTGGCCGCGCTGGACCGGGTCCGCGATCTCGGTGAGCTGGACGGCGAGGCGGGCTGGGACGAGGACGCGTGGGGCGAGGCGATGGACGCCTACTGGGACGAGTACGAGGACCTGGGCACCGGTCCGGACGCCCGCGGGCCGAAGCTGCTGAAGATCGACGAGGACACGGCGCACGGTCTGTGGCGGGTCCGGCAGACCTTCGCGGATCCGAACGGCGACCACGACTGGGGCATCAGCGCGGAGATCGATCTGGCCGCTTCCGACGAGGAGGGCCGGGCCGTGGTCCGCGTGACCTCGGTCGGTCAGCTGTGAGGGCGTACGCCGTGGCGGCGCCGCTGCGGGAGTGGGGACGAACGGCATGACGAATCCCGCCGAGCGCCTGGTCGATCTGCTCGACCTGGAGCGGATCGAGGTCAACATCTTCCGTGGGCGCAGCCCCCAGGAGTCGCTGCAGCGGGTCTTCGGCGGGCAGGTCGCCGGGCAGGCGCTGGTCGCGGCGGGCCGGACCACCGACGGGGACCGGCCGGTCCATTCGCTGCACGCGTACTTCCTGCGGCCGGGGCGTCCGGGTGTGCCGATCGTGTACGAGGTGGAGCGCGTCCGGGACGGCCGGTCGTTCACCACGCGCCGGGTCACGGCCGTCCAGCAGGGCCGGACGATCTTCAATCTGACGGCGTCCTTCCACCGGCCGGAGGAGGCTGGCTTCGAGCACCAGCTGCCGCCCGCCCGCGAGGTCCCGGACCCCGAGGAGTTGCCGACCGTCGCCGAGGAGGTCCGTGAGCACCTGGGAGCGCTGCCGGAGGCACTGGAGAGGATGGCTCGCAGGCAGCCGTTCGACATCAGGTACGTCGACCGGCTGCGCTGGACGAAGGAGGAGGTCGAGGACGCCGATCCGCGCAGTGCGGTGTGGATGCGCGCGGTCGGCCCGCTGGGCGACGACCCCCTGGTGCACACCTGTGCGCTGACGTACGCCAGTGATATGACGCTGCTCGACGCGGTCCGTATCCCGGTGGAGCCGCTGTGGGGGCCGCGCGGCTTCGACATGGCGTCGCTGGACCATGCCATGTGGTTCCACCGCCCGTTCCGGGCGGACGAGTGGTTCCTGTACGACCAGGAGTCGCCGGTCGCGACGGGCGGGCGGGGGCTGGCGCGGGGCCGGATCTACGACCGCGGTGGCAATCTGCTGGTGTCCGTGGTGCAGGAGGGGTTGTTCCGCCGCCTCGGTGCGTAGCCGTGCCCGGGTCAGACGCCGGGCAGCGGGTCCTGCTCGACCTCGTGGCGGCGGGTGCGGATGTCCGGGGGCGCGGGGTGGAGTTTGGCGTCGCAGGCGGGGCCGAGACCGGTGCGGCGTGACTCCGTACCGGTGAGCGGGCGGCCGCAGAGGCGGCAGCGCACCACCTTCCGGCGGGCGGTGCGACCGGCCGGTTCGTCCTCGGGCGAGGGCTCGGTGCCGGATCCGGGGAGGGGCTCGGGGAAGGGCTCGGCGGATTCCACGGATCGATCTTCTCAGGACGCACGTCCACGGTGCGACGTCCCGGGTGCCGGGCGCGCGGGACGAGTTCATCGGCACGCTCGTCCGCGAGCAGGCCCTCCATGGCGAGGGGCTGCGGACCCGGTCACACGGCCGGACCGGTCAGGAGGCGAGGATCCTGGCCTTCTGGGCCTCGAACTCGCCCTGGCTCAGCACTCCCTGGCTCTTGAGGTCGCCGAGGTCCTTGAGCTGGGCGATCTTGTTGCTCATCTCGTCCTCGGGCGGGAGGGAGGCGGGCGGCGGCGCGGCGGGGGTCGGCCGTGTCTGCTGGGCGTCCTGCTGCGCCCAGCGGCCCGCCTGGCGCCGGGAGACCCGGTTGGAGACCGAGGTGGCGGTTCCGGCGATCACCGCTGTACGGGCGACGCCACGAAGAAGGCCTGGCATGGTGCATCTCCTTTGACTGGCTCGGCGAGAACGGCCGGGCGACCGGCCTGCTCCGCGTGGACGTCCGGCCCGGCCTACCCGGCCTCGGCCGCGTCGAGCGATGCCAGGAGCTCCTGGACCGGGATCCGCCCGCCGGCGACGAGCCGTCCTCCGGAGCGGCGCAGGGCGGCCGCGAACGGTCCGGCCCAGGCGTTCTCGTAGATGACGATCCCGGCGGCGCTGCCGGGTTCGAGGACCGCGCTCACCTCGTCGATGTCGTCCCGGCCGAGCAGGCCGGAGGACACCCCTTCGAACACGGCGAGCTCGTCGTGGCCGTCCCCGGTCAGCTCGGAGAGTTCGACCCCCGCGACCGTTCCGTCCTCGTCCTTCCTGACGAAGACCAGGTCGAGGATCCGGATGATTCCCCGGTCGACCAGGTCGACCAGCAGGGGCAGCCCCTCGCCCGTCATCCGGTTTCCCGGGAACTCGACCACCAGGTAGTCGATCGGCCCTGTCTCGTCGGTCTCGCTGCTCACACCGGCTCCTCGGAGTCTCGACTGCCCCGCGTCCGGCCGGGGCCTGTGCTTCCGTCATTGGAGCAGCGGGCGGGCCGGTGCGCATCTCGGTCGTGGGTGTCGCCCGGGTGTGGCCGGGCGCGGCCCGGTTACGCCGTCGGAGGGACGGCGGGGCCCCCGATGGCCCAGTGGCGCGAGCCGCGCGCCGCCCGTCCCCCGCCGCCACGGATGGTGATCGCGCGCACGGCCCACGGGGCCGGCCCGGGGTCCCTCGGATCCCGGTACCAGCGGCGTCCGAGGAGGCACGGACATGACGGCCGATCGAGTCATGGTGGGCGTGGCCCTCATCGTGGTGCTGGCCCCGCGCGGCATGGTCGCCGCGGCGACCGCGTCCACGTTCTCCGCGACGCTGGTGGCGCAGGGCGTCGCCGGCGCCGGCGCCGGCGACGGCGCCGAACGGATCCTGCCCGCGACCTTCGTGGTGATCGTCGCCACCGTCACGCTGTACGGTCTGACGGCCTTCCCGGTCGCCCGGCGGCTCGGGGTGCTGCGCCCCGCGCGCTCCCGCCCCCTGCTGGTCGGCGGCGCGCCCTGGGCGGTCGACCTGGGACGCGCGCTGGGCTCGACGGGGCTCGACGTGCTGATGTGGGCGGGCGCCGAGCGGCAGCGGGCCCGGATCGAGGAGGCCGGACTGGCCCTGGCGCCGGGCGAACTGCTCGCGGCGGCCTCCGGTGCCGGGGCGGAGCTGGAGGGCATCACCGGTGTGCTGCTGCTCACCGAGGACGACGACTTCAACGCGCTCGCCGCCATGACCCTGCGGGAGAGCGTGGAGGGACCGGTCCACCGGCTCGCTCCGGCCGCCGGCCGCCAGGGCGTGGTGGCGCCGTACACCGGGAGCGAGCCCCTGTTCCGTACCGGTCTGACCGGGCCGGAGCCGGCCCGCCGGTACGAGGCCGGGGCCCGGGTGCTGACGCGGCACGCCGACGGCGGCCTCCCGGCCGGTCACGAGGTGCTCTTCGTCGTCAGCGCCGACGGGCGGCTCGCACCGGTCACCCACACACGTACACCGGACGCCGGGCCGGGCGATGTAGCCGTGCTCCTCGGTCCCCCGTCCCGGCAGCCGTCGGCCTGAGGGGGCGGCCGCGTTCCCGGGTGTGCGGGCCGCGCTTCCCCTGCCCGTGACCGGAGCGGGCCCGCTGTGCTCTGATGATCGTTCCGCCATGACAGCCACGAAGGCCGTGAAGGCCGCGAAAGGACACCGCGCATGACCGAGATCGTCCCTGTGCACGGACCCGAACTGGTCACTTATTCCGATGAGTTGGCCGCTCTCCTGGTGGACACCGTGAACGGCGGGTCGTCGGTGGGTTTCCTCGCGCCACTCGAGCGTGACGCGGCCGCCGCCTGGTGGCGGGAGCGGGCCGGGGCCGTCGAAACGGGCCACCTCCAGGTGTGGATCGCCCGCGACGCCGAACGGGTCATCGGAACCATCGGACTGGTCCGGTCCCCGCTGCCCAACGCACGGCACCGCGCGGAGGTGACCAAGCTGATGGTGCGTCCGTCGGCCCGCGGCCAGGGGCTGGGCCGGTCGCTGCTCGACGCCGTCGAGCGGTCGGCCGCCGAGGCCGGTGTCACCCTGCTGGTTCTGGACACCGAGAGCGGAAGTCCCGCCGAGCGGCTGTACCGTTCGGCGGGCTGGACGGAGTGCGGCTCGATCCCGGAGTACGCCGGGGACCCGGCCGGAGTCCTGAAGCCGACGACCCTCTACTACAAGCCGCTCGGCCCCGCGCGGGCGACGCCCTCCCGATGACGGCGCGATCGCCGGGCCCCGTACCGATCCCCCGGGCGGGGCACAGGAGTTCGGCGCCCGGCGCGAACCGTACACGGGTCGCTCATCGGGGTCATGCCGTGTTCGAGGCGATGGCGGGACCCTCGCAGGTCGGCGAGGTGCGCGGGCTCCGGGCGGCCGACGACCGGCTTCGTACGGACCGGCTCCGGGCGTGACAATGGCTGCGGAAGTCACTTCTACGAGGAGACCCTCATGACGCTGCACGACATCCCCCTGCGCACCCTCACCGGCGAGCCCACCTCCCTGGCCGACTACAGCGGCAAGGTGGTCCTGTTGGTGAATGTCGCGTCCAAGTGCGGGCTCACCCCGCAGTACGCGGGCCTGGTGAAGCTCCAGAACGAGTACGCGGACCGCGGCTTCACCGTGCTCGGCGTGCCGTGCAACCAGTTCGCCGGTCAGGAGCCGGGCAGCGCGGAGGAGATCCAGACCTTCTGCTCGACGACGTACGGAGTCAGCTTCCCGCTGCTGGAGAAGACCGAGGTGAACGGCGACGGCCGCCACCCGCTCTACGTCGAGCTGGCCCGGCTGGCGGACGCGGACGGCGAGGCCGGTGACATCCAGTGGAACTTCGAGAAGTTCCTGATCTCCCCGGCGGGCGAGCCGGTAGCAAGGCTGCGCCCGCGCGTGGAGCCGGAGTCGCCCGAGCTCGTCACGGCCATCGAGTCCCTCCTTCCCGCCTGACACACCGCGCCCCCGACCGCCGGACGGGCCAGGATTCCGGCCCGTCCGGTGATCGGGGGCGGCCCCGGAGGGACGGCCTCAGCGGATCGGCATGCCCGAGAGGGTGCGGGCGATGACCAGACGCTGGATCTCGCTCGTGCCCTCGAAGATCGTGTAGATCGCCGCGTCCCGGTGCATCCGCTCCACCGGGTACTCACGGGTGAAGCCGTTGCCGCCGAGGATCTGGATGGCCTGGGCGGTGACCTTCTTCGCCGTCTCGCTGGCGTACAGCTTGGACATGGAGCCCTCGGCGGACTCGAACGGCTTGCCGGTGGTCGCCATCCACGAGGCGCGCCAGACCAGCAGCCGGGCCGCGTCGATCCGGGTGCGCATGTCGGCGAGCTGGAAGGCGACGCCCTGGTTGTCGATGATCGGTCGGCCGAACTGGGTGCGGGTCTTCGCGTAGTCCAGCGCCACCTCGTACGCCGCGCGGGCGGTGCCGACCGCCATGGCGCCGACCGCCGGGCGGGACGCCTCGAAGGTGGCCATCGCGGCGTTCTTCACCCGCTCGCCGCCGGACGCGGCACGTTCGCGGGCCCGTGCCAGGCGCTGGTCGAGCTTCTCCTTGCCCCCGAGCAGACAGTGGCCGGGGACCCGGACGTCCTCCAGCACGACCTCGGCGGTGTGCGAGGCGCGGATGCCGTGCTTCTTGAACTTCTGCCCCTGGGAGAGACCGGGGGTGTCCGGCGGCACGATGAACGAGGCGTGCCCCTTGGAGCCCAGCTCCGGGTCGACCACGGCGACCACGACATGGACGTTGGCTATGCCGCCGTTGGTCGCCCAGGTCTTGGTGCCGTTCAGCACCCACTCGTCCTTGGCCTGGTCGTACACCGCGCGGGTGCGCATCGAGGCGACGTCGGAGCCCGCGTCCGGCTCGGAGGAGCAGAAGGCGGCGACCTTCACGTCATCGGCGTCGCCGTACATCTGCGGGATCCAGGTCCCGATCTGCTCCTCGGTGCCGTTGGCGAGGACGCCCACGGCCGCCAGGCCCGTACCGACGATGGACAGGGCGATGCCCGCGTCGCCCCAGAAGAGCTCCTCCATCGCCATCGGGATGCCGAGTCCCGTCGGGTCGAAGAACTGCTGGGCGTAGAAGTCGAGGGAGTAGATGCCGACCTTGGCCGCCTCCTGGATGATGGGCCAGGGCGTCTCCTCACGCTCGTCCCACTCCGAAGCCGCCGGACGGATCACATCCGCGGCGAAGCCGTGAAGCCAGTCACGGACCTGCTTCTGGTCATCGTTGAGTTCGAGCGTGAACTCCGCCATGTTCCCCTCCACGTACTGCCGTGAAAAACCACTCGTTACTTGCGGTAACCGCAGTCTGTTACCGACAAGTAGCCTCTGTCAACCGCCCGGGTTCGGATCCGCACGGCGCTGGGCAGGGTGTTACGTTGCGCAGGCACGATGCATGTGCACGGCCAGGGGCGGGGAGAGGCGACATGGAGAGCACACGACAGGCAGAGCGACAGCGGACAGCGGCCGAGAGCCGCCGCCGGGAGCTGCTCGAAGCCGCCGACCGCGTGGTGCTCAGGGACGGGCCCGGGGCCTCGATGAACGCCATCGCGGCGGAGGCCGGAATCACCAAACCGATCCTCTACCGGCACTTCGGCGACAAGGGCGGTCTCTACCGCGCCCTCGCCAAACGCCACACCGACGCCCTGCTGATCGCCCTGCGCGCGGCCCTCGACGCCCCCGCCGAGCGCCGCAGGCGCGTCGAGTCGACGCTCGACACCTATCTCGCGGCCATCGAGGCCCGCCCGCAGGTCTACCGCTTCCTGATGCACCCGTCCGACGACGCGGCGCCCTCGACGGAGCAGGGCTTCGACGTCGGCCGGCACTCGGCGCCGCTGCTGCGCCGGCTCGGCGAGGAACTCGCCCTGGTGATAGCCGAGCGGGTGGACCTGGGCCCGGACAGCGCGGCCATGGCCCGCATCTGGGGCCACGGCATCGTCGGCATGATGCACGCCGCCGGTGACTGGTGGCTGGGCGAACGCCCCTGTTCCCGCGAGCAGTTGGTACGCAGCCTGGCCGATCTGCTGTGGGGCAGGCTGGCCGCGGCAGGCGACCGGCCGGGCGGCCCCGGATTCTGAGGCCTGGGTCACACCGGCCGCGGGAGTGGTCAGCCGGTGCGCGCCCAGGGCGCCCGGCGGGCCGCGCGCAGCGCCTTCCTGCGGCGCAGCCCGGTCAACCGGTCCGTGTAGACCGCGCCTTCGAGGTGGTCGCACTCGTGCTGGAGGCACCGCGCGAAGAAGCCGGTGCCGGTGACCCGGACCGGTTCGCCGTCGACCGTGAGCCCCTCGACGACGGCCCGGTCGAACCGCGGGGTGCCGGCTTCGAGGCCGGGCAGCGAGAGACAGCCCTCCGGACCGCGTACGGTGATGCCGTCGGCCTCGACGAGCCTCGGGTTGACGAGATGGCCGAGATGGCGGACGTCCTCGTCGTCCGGGCAGTCGTAGACGAACACCCGCAGCGGAACGCCGATCTGGTTGGCCGCGAGGCCGACGCCCTCGGCCGCGTACATGGTGGCGTACATGTCCTCGACGAGCCGGGCGAGCGAGGGACCGAAGTCGGTGACGGGTTCACAGATGCCGTGCAGCACCGGATCACCGAGCAGGCTCATGGCACGAATCAGTCCGGAACTGCCGGGGATCGGGCGGTTTCGCATGGCCGCAATCGTACGTTCCACGCGACCTCCACCTTCCCGGCGGTGCCAGGGTGCGGTCGCCGCGCCGGACATCGATAGGCTGGGCGTGGACCGATGCAAGGAGGATCTAGGACGATGGCAGGCAACACGGAGCCGCTGTCGCCGCGGGCCAAGCTGGCCGTGACGGCGGGCAAGGCCGCGGCGGCGGTGTCACGCGCCGCAGGGCGCGGCAGCGGATCGGTGATCGGCGGCCGGGTGGCGCTCAAGCTCGACCCCGACCTGCTGGGGCGGCTGGCGCAGCACCTGGACGTGATCCTCGTGTCGGCGACGAACGGCAAGACGACGACGACCCGGCTGATCGCCGAGGCGCTGCGGGCCGCCGGCCCGGTGGTGTCGAACGCGCTCGGCGCCAATATGCCGGCGGGTATCACCTCGGCGCTGGCGGGCGGCTCGGACGCGCAGTACGGCGTGATCGAGGTCGACGAGAAGTACCTCGCCGGGGTCGCGCGTGACACGACGCCCAAGGTGATCGCGCTGCTCAACCTCTCCCGCGACCAGCTGGACCGCGCGGCCGAGACCCGGATGCTGGCGGAGAAGTGGCGTGAAGGGCTGTCCGGCTCGAAGGCCGTGATCGTCGCGAACGCCGACGACCCGCTGATCGTCTGGGCCGCTTCCTCCTCCCCCAATGTGGTGTGGGTCGCGGCGGGACAGGCGTGGAAGGACGACGCCTGGTCCTGCCCCGCCTGCGGCGGTGTGATGCAGCGCCCCGGCGACGACTGGTTCTGCGGCGAGTGCGGATTCCGCAGGCCCGCTCCCAGCTGGGTCCTGCACGGCGACTACGTCCTGGACCCGCACGGTTCGGCCTGGCCGATCCACCTCCAGCTGCCCGGCCGCGCCAACAAGGCCAACGCCACCAGCTCCGCCGCCGTGGCCGCCGTCTTCGGTGTGCCGCCACAGGTCGCGCTGGAGCGGATGTACCAGGTGCAGGCCGTCGCGGGCCGCTACGACGTGGTGTCCTTCCTCGGCCGTGAGCTGCGGCTGCTGCTGGCGAAGAACCCCGCGGGCTGGCTCGAGACGTTCTCCCTGATCGACCCGCCGCCCACGCCGGTGATCCTCTCCGTCAACGCCCGCGGCGCCGACGGCACGGACACCTCCTGGCTGTGGGACGTGGACTACACCCAGCTCGCCGGTCACCCGATCTTCGTGCTCGGCGACCGCAAGCTGGACCTGGCGGTCCGCCTCGAAGTGGCCGGACTCGACTTCCGGGTCTGCGAGAACCTCGACGAGGCCGTGCAGCAGTCCCCGCCCGGCCGTATCGAGGTCATCGCCAACTACACCGCCTTCCAGGATCTGCGCCGTCGTGTCGGCAACTGACCCCGGGTCCGGCCACCTCCGGAGAGGACGAAGCATGAGCAACAACGGTCTGCGTCTGGTCTGGGTCTACCCCGACCTCCTCAGCACCTACGGCGACCAGGGCAACGCGCTGGTGGTGGAGCGCCGGGCCCGGCAGCGCGGTCTCGACGTGCAGCGCGTCGACGTGCGCAGCGACCAGCCGATCCCGACGTCCGGCGACATCTATCTGATCGGCGGCGGTGAGGACCGGCCGCAGCGGCTTGCCGCGGAGCGGCTGCGCCGCGACGGCGGGCTCAGCCGGGCCGCGTCGAACGGCGCGATCATCTTCTCGGTCTGCGCCGGCTACCAGATCCTCGGCCACGAGTTCATCAACGACCTCGGTGAGCGCGAGCCCGGCCTCGGGCTGCTCGACGTGGTCTCCACTCGTGGCGAGGGGGCCCGGTGCGTCGGTGACGTACTGGCCGACATCGACCCGCAGCTCGGCCTGCCGCCGCTGACCGGTTTCGAGAACCACCAGGGCGTCACCCATCTCGGACCGACGGCACGGCCGTTCGCCCGGGTGCAGTTCGGCCGGGGCAACGGCACCGGCGACGGCACCGAGGGCGCGTACAACGACACCGTCTTCGGTACGTACATGCACGGCCCTGTGATGGCGCGCAACCCGCACATCGCGGACCTGCTGCTGAAGCTGGCCCTCGATGTGAACGCGCTGCCGCCGACGGACGACCGCTGGTACGAGGCGCTGCGCGCCGAGCGCATCGCCTCGGCCACGCAGCCCGCCTGATGAGGCGCCGGACGTTCGACGATCAGACGCCCTTGCGTTCGCTCGTCTGAGCGGAGTCCAGCAGGCGGACGCCCGGTTCGGTCCCGCCACCCTGCGCCGGTAGGGTGGCGGGGATCCAACCGGACGACGTGGTCCGGTCGTCGGCCCACGTTGCAAAGGTTTCCCGGGCAATGCGAATTGGTGTGCTCACCTCCGGCGGCGACTGCCCCGGCCTCAATGCCGTCATCCGTTCCGTCGTGCACCGCGCGGTGGTCGACCACGGCGACGAGGTCATCGGCTTCCACGACGGGTGGAAGGGCCTCCTTGAGTGCGACTTCCGCAAGCTCGACCTCGACGCGGTCGGCGGCATCCTCGCCCGGGGCGGCACGATCCTCGGCTCCTCCCGGGTCCAGCCCGCCCATCTGCGCGGTGGCGTGGAACAGGCCAGGGGCCATGTCTCCGATCTCGGTCTCGACGCGATCATCCCGATCGGCGGCGAGGGCACGCTGAAAGCGGCCAATCTGCTCTCCGAGGCGGGTCTGCCGATCGTCGGCGTACCGAAGACCATAGACAACGACATCGCCTCCACGGACGTGACCTTCGGCTTCGACACCGCCGTCGGTGTCGCGACGGAGGCGCTCGACCGGCTGAAGACGACCGCCGAGTCGCACCAGCGGGTGCTGATCGTCGAGGTCATGGGCCGTCACACCGGCTGGATCGCCCTGCACTCGGGCATGGCGGCCGGCGCGCACGCCATCGTCGTGCCGGAGCGCCCGTTCGACATCGACGAGCTGACCGAGGTGGTCGGGGAGCGTTTCTCGGCCGGCAAGAAGTTCGCCATCGTGGTCGTCGCCGAGGGCGCCAAGCCCCGCGAGGGCTCGTCCATGGAGATCGAGCAGGGCACCAAGGACATCTACGGGCACGAGCGATTCGCCGGCCTGGCCACGCGACTCTCCAGCGAGCTGGAGCGGCGACTCGGCAAGGAGGCCCGCCCGGTGATCCTCGGCCATGTGCAGCGCGGCGGTACGCCGACCGCGTACGACCGGGTGCTCGCCACCCGCTTCGGCTGGCACGCGGTGGAGGCGGCGCACCGCGGTGAGTTCGGCATGATGACGGCGCTGCGCGGCACGGACATCGTGATGGTGCCGCTGGGCCGGGCCGTGGAGACGCTGAAGACCGTCCCGGCCGAGCGGTACGCCGAGGCCGAGTGCGTGCTCTGAGCGACACCCCGTCCGACGAACCGCCCCCGGTCGCAGCCGCGACCGGGGGCGGTTCTACTCTGGTCGGGACAACCGGCACGAAACGGGGACGTCCCCAGCAGGAGTGAACAGATGGATCACAGCGGGCACGGCATGGACATGGACCTGCCGCCGTTCACGCTGGGACGTGGGCTCCAATTCTCCGCGGACCCGTTCTTCCTCATCGGCTGCGTCCTCGCCATCGGCCTGTACACGTACGCCGTGCTGCGGCTGCGCAGACGCGGGGACAGCTGGCCGGCCGGCCGGATCGTGTTCTTCGTCGTCGGTGTGCTGAGCATCGCCCTGGTGATGTGCACCAAGCTCAACGACTACGGCATGGTCATGTTCAGTGTGCACATGGTGCAGCACATGGTGATCAGCATGCTGTCGCCGATCCTGCTGCTGCTGGGTGCTCCGGTGACCCTGACGCTGCGCGCGCTGCCGGTCGCGGGCCGTGGCCGCACCGGCCCGCGTGAGCTGCTGCTCAAGCTGCTGCACAGCCGGTACATGAAGGTCATCACGCATCCGGTCTTCACGATCCCGCTCTTCATCGCCAGCCTGTACGGCCTGTACTTCACCCCGCTCTTCGATTTCCTGATGGGCTCGAAGACCGGTCACATCGCGATGATGGTGCACTTCCTCGCGGTCGGCCTGGTGTTCTTCTGGCCGATCATGGGCGTCGACCCGGGGCCGCACCGGCCCGGCTATGTGATGCGGATGCTGGAGCTGTTCGCCGGGATGCCGTTCCACGCGTTCTTCGGCATCGCGCTGATGATGGCGACGACGCCGATGGTGGGGACGTACCAGCATCCGCCGGCCTCGCTGGGCATCGACGCGCTGAGCGACCAGGGCTGGGCGGGCGGGATCGCCTGGGCCTTCAGCGAGATCCCGTCGGTGCTGGTGCTGATCGCGCTGGTCTTCCAGTGGTACCGCTCCGAGCAGCGGACGGCGAAGCGCTCCGACCGCGCGGCCGACCGCGACGGTGACCAGGAGTTGCAGGCGTACAACGCCTATCTCGCCTCATTGCAGGCGCGCGGGCGGTAGCGGTGGAGCCGCCTCAGGGGTGACGATGGCATCCACGGCCGCACGGCCGGCGAGGAGGGTGCGGGCATGTCCGGATCCACGAAGGCCATGGGAGTGCTCACGCTGACGGCCCTGGTCGTGGTCACCGCGTACACGGTGGCGCTGGGGAGCAGCGGCTGGCTCTGGTTCGGCTGGGTGGTGCTCGGCCTGATCACCCTGGGGATGGCGGCGACGCGCCAGTCCTGAGCCACGGCCCTCGCCACCCCCTTACCGGCCGGGAACCAGAACGCGTTCCGACGCCCCCTCCATCCGTCGATGGAGGGGGCGTCCGCCGTCCCGCACCGATTCAACTCTTGACAGGTGCGCGTCACTGCGTCACCTTGGGAGCGCTCCCACAGTCAAGAGTCGCACACAGGGACGGTCGTGCGTCCGGCTGCGGGAGCGTTCCTGAAGGCCGGGTTCCGTCGTCCGCGGGACCCGTTCCGCACCGTGCGCACTCCGCTCCTCGCCCGGCACCTCTCCCCCACCACGCCACACCGATGGTCACCCCCCGCACCGGGGGCGCGGTGTGGGGCAGCGCACCCCGAGCCGCTGCCCCGGTCACGACACATCCCCGAGGCCCGTGGACCGACCACCCACGGGCACCCGAGAAAACTTGGAGCCGCAATGAGAAGGACAGGCACCACTTCGCGCGGAACACGCCGAAGGCTCGCCGCGCTCTCCGCCCTCGCGCTGGGCGCGGCGCTGACGGTCGCCCTTCCCGCACCGGCGTCGGCGGCCGGCCGGGTCGACAACCCCTACGCGGGCGCCACCCCCTATGTGAACCCCGACTGGTCCGCCAGGGCCGCCGCCGAACCGGGCGGCGGAGCCATCGCCGACGAACCCTCGTTCGTCTGGATGGACCGCATCGCCGCCATCGCGGGCACGGCGGGCGCACGGGGGCTGCGCGCGCATCTCGACACGGCACTGGCACAGGGCGCCGACCTGTTCCAGGTGGTCGTCTACGACCTGCCGGGCCGGGACTGCGCCGCGCTGGCCTCCAACGGCGAGCTCGGAGCCACCGAGATCGACCGGTACAAGAACGAGTACATCGACCCCATCGCCGACATCCTCGCCGACCCGGCCTACGCCGGACTGCGCATCGTCACCCTCATCGAGCCGGACTCGCTGCCGAACCTGGTGACCAACGCCGGCGGCTCGGACGGCTCCACCGAGGCCTGCGCGACCATGAAGGCGAACGGAAACTACGAGAAGGGCGTCGGCTACGCCCTGCACACCCTGGGGGCGATCCCCAACGTCTACAACTACGTCGATGCCGCCCACCACGGCTGGCTCGGCTGGGACTCCAATTTCGTACCGGCGGCGCAGGAGTTCAAGAAGGCCGCCACCACGGAAGGGGCGGCGGTCTCCGACGTCCACGGATTCATCGTCAACACGGCCAACTACTCGGCCCTGAAGGAGCCCTACGTCAAGATCACCGACACGGTGAACGGAACGACGGTACGCCAGTCCAAGTGGGTGGACTGGAACTACTACGTCGATGAGTTGTCGTTCGCCCAGGCACTGCGCACCGAGCTGGTGAACCAGGGCTTCGCCTCGGACATCGGCATGCTGATCGACACCGCGCGCAACGGCTGGGGCGGCTCCGCCCGGCCCACCGCCGCGGGGCCGCTGACCGGTGTGGACGCCTATGTCGACGGCGGCCGGGTGGACCGGCGCATCCATGCCGGCAACTGGTGCAACCAGAGCGGCGCGGGGATCGGCGAACGGCCGGCCGCCGCCCCCGAGCCGGGCATCGACGCCTATGTCTGGGCGAAGCCGCCGGGCGAGTCGGACGGCAACAGCCAGCCCGTCGACAACGACGAGGGCAAGGGCTTCGACCGGATGTGCGATCCGACGTACACCGGGAACGGCCGCAACGGCCACAACCCGTCCGGAGCCCTGCCGGGTGCCCCGCTCGCGGGCCACTGGTTCTCGGCGCAGTTCCAGGAGCTGGTGCGCAATGCCTACCCGCCGCTGAACGGCGGGAGCGCCTGACCCCGGCACAGCCCTCTCCGGGCAGGTGGTGACGCCCGCCCGGACACGGATCGCCCCCTGTCGCTCCGGCGGCAGGGGGCGGTCGCGTTCCCTCAGGCCTGCTGGAGTCCCGGGTGGCCGGCCTCGGTCACGTAGGAGGTCCGGGTCGAGACGGGCGCGCCGGGGGTGGTGACGTACGGGAGCACCCGGAAGTCGGCTCGGCACTGCTCCCGGGTCAGTGAGCAGCGTACGTAGCCACGCTGGAAATTGGTGAACTTGATGTGGTCGTTGGCGGCGAGCAGCTTGGCGCCGGAGGGGTCCAGATCCGTCCCGTCCTTGGTGGTGGAGATGGACGAGCCGACGAATTCGACGCCGAGCGTGGGCGACCCCGGGTCGTCGAAGTCCTGCTTGAGGTTGGCGGCGAGGTGGCGGTGCATGTCGCCGGTGAGGACGACGGGGTTGCTCACGCTGCGGTCGGTGAGCTGCTTGAACAGCCGTCGGCGGGCGTCCACGTAGCCGTCCCAGAAGTCCATCACAAAGGCCTGGCCGGGGCCGGGGTCGGTGTCGACCTGGGTCACGGGGATCTGCTGGGAGATCATGTTCCACGTCGTGTCGGAACGTCCGAGGCCGTTGTACAGCCACTGCTCCTGTTCGGGTCCGAGGATGGTACGGCCGGGCGTCAGCCGTTCGTCGCAGCCGCTCCTGGTACCGTCGCCGCAGGGCTGGTCGTCGCGGAAGAGGCGGGTGTCGAGGATGTGGAAGGTGGCCATCCGCCCGTAGCGCAGTCGGCGGTACATCCGGGCCTCGAAGCCGTTGGGCTTGTTCGGCAGCCGCAGCGGCAGGTGTTCGTAGTACGCCTGGAAGGCGGCCGCGGCGCGTTCGCGGAAGACCGCCGGGTCCTGGTCGGGTTCGTTGTCCGCCTTGGACTTGTCGCCCGCCCAGTTGTCCTCGACCTCGTGGTCGTCCCAGACCAGGGCGAACGGGTGGGCCTGGTGGGCGGCGATCAGGTCGGGGTCGAAGCGGTGGAGGGCGTGGCGGTTGCGGTACTGGACGAGGTTCATCGGCTCGGGCCGCAGTTCGGCCGCGACGGGGACGTTGCGTACGCCGCCCATGGCGTCGATGGCGTTCTCGTAGATGTAGTCGCCGAGGTGCAGGACCAGGTCGACGTCCTCCTCCGCGAGGTGCCGGTAGGCGGTGTAGAAACCCTCGAACCACGCCTGGCAGGAGACGAAGGCGAAGTCGAGCTCCTTGGGCCGGCTGGTCGGCGGGGGTGCGGTGCGGGTACGACCGACGGGGCTGAGCACGCCGCCGGCCCGGAAGCGGTAGTAGTAGTGCCGGTCGGGCTGGAGTCCGGAGACCTCGACATGGACGGAGTGGGCGAGTTCGGGCACCGCGCGGGCCTGTCCCCGGCGTACGACGGAGCGGAAGCGGTCGTCGCGGGCCACCTCCCACTGCACGTCGACGGCGGACGGCGGCATGCCTCCGGTTCCGTCGGGCGCGAGGGGCTGGGGGGCCAGTCGGGTCCACAGCACGACCCCGTCCGGCCACGGGTCGCCGGAGGCCACCCCCAGGGTGAACGGGTTCTCGTGGAAGAGTGTGTCGCCCCAGGCCCTGCCCGCCGACAGACCGGCCGCGGCCAGGGCGATGCCGACCGTTCCGCCGAGCATCGACCGTCTTCCGAACACTCCAGTACCACCTGACCCACTGTTCATTTGCATGAAACTCGTCCCTTCGTCGAACGGAATTCCGTCCGGTACGAGGTGGGATCGGCGCGTGATTTCACGCCCGTCCATGTGGTAATCACAGCGTGAATATCACAAGGGAATCATGCGCCACAAGACTAGCCACGCATGGTCATTTTGCCGTTCACAGGTGGTTAGTTGGGGATACACCAACCATTTTCGCCATGGTCGACGACAGACCGGCACCACCCTTGACACCCCTCGGAGCTGCTCATAGTCTCCACGCCACAGAATTAACGTTAGATTTCACATCGGGAAATTCGGTACGACGGAAGGACGTGCTGTGTCCGGTTCCCCGGCAGCGGGTGTACCCGCCCGCCATCCCGCCGAGGGCCGGACGGCGGGCCGTCCTGGCGTCCGGACTCTGCGGCCGTACGCGCTGCGCTGCGAGCACCGCATCACCCCGCTGGGCATCGACCAACCCGCGCCCCGGCTGTCCTGGCGTCTGGCCTCCGACCTCCGGGGTGACGACCCGGTGGCGTACCGGGTCCGTGTCACCGAGGACGCCGGGGACCTGGAGGACGGCGGCCGGCTTCTCTGGGACACCGGCCGGGTCGCCGATCCCGGCGCCACGGCCGTCGACTACGCGGGCCCGGCGCTCCCCGGCCGTACCCGTTTCCACTGGCGGGTCTCGGTGTGGCCGGCCGGATCGGATGCGCCGTCCGAGGCCGACTCGTGGTTCGAGACCGGTTTCACCCGGGCGGACGAGTGGTGTGCCGCGTGGATCGCCCAGGGCCCGTGTCCGGTCGACGTCATGGACGCCCCCACCGAGGGCGAGTTCGCGCTCGACGACCACGGGCTCGCCCCGTGCCCCCTGTTGCGCCACTCCTTCACCGCGCCCGCCGGTGCCCGGGGCCGCGTCCATGTCAGCGCGCACGGTCTGTACGAGCTGCGGCTCAACGGCGAACGGGTCGGTGACGCCGAGCTGGCCCCCGGCTGGACCGACTACCGCCACCGCGTCCAGTACCAGACGTACGACGTCACCGCCCTGCTGCGGGAGGGCGAGAACGTCCTCGCGGCCACCGTCGCCGACGGCTGGTGGAGCGGCTTCGTGGGCTTCGAGCCGCGCCGGTCCGGGGCGCACTACGGTTCGTCCCCCCAGTTCCTGGCCGAACTCCACCTGACCGGGCCGGACGGCCGGGCCTCCGTCGTCGCCACCGACGGGACCTGGCGCACCGGCACGGGCGCGATCCGCCACGCCGATCTGCTGAAGGGCGAATGCCACGATCTGCGGCGTGCCGCCGACGGCTGGGAGCTGCCCGGTTTCGACGACTCCGGCTGGCCCCGGGCGCTGGTCGCGGGGGCCGATCACCACCTGCTGGTGGCATCCGTCGACGAGCCCGTCCGGGCGATGGCCGAGCTGCGGCCGTACTCGGTCGAACGTGTCCTGCCCGGCACCCATGTCGTCGACTTCGGCCAGAACCTCGCCGGGCGGATCAGGCTGAAGGTCCGTCATCTCGCCGCCGGGGCCCGGGTGGTGATCCGGCACGCCGAGGTGCTGGACGGGTCGGGGCGGCTGTACACGGCCAATCTGCGCACCGCGGCCGCGACCGACGTGCTCATCGGGGACGGCCGCGAGCACATCGTCTTCGAGCCGCGCTTCACGTATCACGGGTTCCGGTACGCGGAGATCAGCGGTGTGCCCGAGCTGGCCGAGTCGGATGTCGTCGCCGTGGCGCTGCACAGCGACACCCCGTGGGCCGGGGAGTTCGACTGCTCGGACGCCGAGCTGAGGCGGCTGCACGACTGTGTGGCATGGGGGCAGCGCTCGAACTTCGTCAGCGTGCCCACCGACTGTCCGCAGCGCGACGAGCGGCTCGGCTGGCTGGCCGACGCGCAGGTCTTCCTCCCGACGGCCGCGCTCAACGCGGACGTCGCCGCGTTCTTCACCAAGTGGCTGCGCGACATCGATGACGCCCGCACCCCCGACGGCGGGTTCACCAATGTCGCCCCGCGTCTCGTGGGCGTCGCCGACGAGGGCGCGCCCGGCTGGGCGGACGCGGGGGTGATCATTCCGTGGCATCTGTACCGCGTCTACGACGATCCCCGGTTCCTCGCCCGGTCCCTGGAGGCGATGTGCGCCTGGGTCGATCTGATCCACCGCCACAATCCGGACCTGGTCTGGCGCCACCGGGTGGGCCCGCACTTCTCCGACTGGCTCGCTCCGGGCACCCCCACCCCCCGTGAGGTCGTCGCCACCGCGTACTTCGCGCACAGTGCCCGGCTCACCGCACGGGCCGCAGAGGTCCTGGGGCGGAAGGATGCCGGGGAGCGCTACCACCGGCTGGCGGACGACATCCGCCGTACGTTCGCCGAGCGCTTCGTCACCGCCGAGGAAGCCGACGCCGAGGTCGCGGACGGAGTCTCCGTGCGGGTCGCGGGCGACACGCAGACCGGGTATCTCCTCGCGCTCGCCTTCGAGCTGCTGCCCGACGCTCTCGTCGGTGCCGCCGCCCGCCGGCTCGCCGCGCTCGTCGAGTCGGCCGGTCCCGCGCTGCTGACCGGCTTCCTCGGGGTGGCGCTCGCCGCGCCCGTCCTCGATGCCCATGGCCGGGCCGATCTCGCCCATGCGCTGCTGCTCCGCGACGAGGTGCCGTCGTGGCGGTTTCCGCTGCGGCACGGCGCCACGACGATCTGGGAGCGCTGGGACGGGTGGACGCCCGACACCGGATTCCGGGCGCCGTCAATGAATTCCTTCAACCACTACGCGCTCGGCTCGGTCGGCGAGTGGCTGTACCGCGGTGTCGCCGGACTGGACCAGGCGCCGGACTCCACGGGCTACCGGAAGCTGCGGATCCGGCCGCGCCCCGGTGGCCTCCGCCACGCGAGCGCCCGCCACGAGTCGGTCCGCGGCACCGTCACGGTGACCTGGGAGCGGCACGACGGCCGGATCGCGCTGCGCGTCCTGGTGCCGCCCGGCGCCACCGCCGAGGTGTACCTGCCGACGACGGACCCCGGTTCGGTCCGTGAATCGGGGCTGGTGCCGAGCGCCGACGACCCCCACATCGTGTTCGTCTCGGCCGCCTTCGACCACGTGCTCTACCGCGTGTCCTCGGGCGCCTACCGCTTCACCGCGACCCATCCCCCGGTGGGCGGCCGTGCCGGGACGCCCGAGGCGGCCCGGCCGCGGCCGTCGCTCACCCCGAGCCGACGCACATCGGAACCGGCGGCGAAACCTTCGTTCGCCCGTTCGTACGAGGAGGACACACCATGACGACGGGTTCTCGCTTCCGGCCGGACCGAAGAACGCTCGGCCGCCGGGGATTACTCCGGATCGGCGGCGGGGCCGCGGCGCTCGCCGCCCTCTCGCCCGTACTGACGGCCTGCTCGGATTCCGGAGGTTCCGGCAAGCTGCGTCTCGTCGGCGTCGCCGACCAGCAGAAGCCGGTCGAGGAGCTGGTCGCCCGCTACCGCACATCCCACCCCGACGCGGAGTTCGCCACCTCCTTCGCGCCCACGGACCAGGTGCAGACGGTGCTGCGCACCCAGCTCGCCGGTGGCAACGCCCCCGATGTGCATGTGCTCTATCCCGGCAGCGGCAGCGCCATGTCCATGGTCGAGCTGGCCAAGGCCGGACTGCTCGCCGATCTCAGCGAGCAGTCGTGGACCAAGGAAGTCCCGTCGAACTTCCACCCGGCTTACCGACACGAAGGAAAAACGTATCTCTACTCGGCGGGAAGCAGCGTCATCGGCGCCATCCACAACAAGAAGGCCTTCGCCAGGGCCGGGGTCGAGCCGCCCAGGACATGGAAAGAACTCCTCGACGTCTGCGCGGAATTGAAGGCCAAGGGCATCATCCCGATCGCGCTCGGCACGCAGACTCCCTGGGTCACCCAGCTGATCAGCTACGCGCTGGTCCCCAACGCCGTCTATGCGCGGAACCCCGCATTCGACGCCGAGATGGCTTCCGGGAAGGCGCACTTCCGGGACTCCGGATGGGCCGACGCGATGGGCAAGTACCAGGAGCTGCAACGCCGGGGCTTCTTCAACGAGAACCCCAACGGGACGACGTACGAGCAGCAGACCTCGATGGTCGCGAGCGGCAGGGCGGCGATGGCCGTCCAGGTCTCCGCCGTGCTCGCCAACTTCCGCCAGGCCGCCCGGAATCCGGACGACCTCGGCATGTTCCCCTTCCCCGGCGGTGACGACGCCGCGAAGCTGTGGATCCCGGCGGGCATCGTCGTCGGGCTCGGGATCTCGGCGCGGTCCAGGAACTCGGCCGAGGCGAAGGCGTTCGTCGAGTTCCTCGGGAGGCAGCAGAACGTCGACCGCTGGGCGCGGTCCGTGGCCGCGATCCCGTTCAAGCGCGACGCCGCCACGAGGACCGACCCGGCCCTCGACGGCTTCCTGCCGCTCATCGACGACAACCGGGCGGTCCCCTTCATGGACCAGAGCTGGCCCAACGCCGAGGTGCAGCCCGCCCATTTCGCCGCCGTGCAGGACCTCCTCGCGGGGAAGACGGATGTCGACGGCGCCCTGGGACAGATGGACGAGGCCTACGGGAAGAAGTCGTGACGAGCACCTCCGAGAAGACCGTCCCCGGCCCGGCGGGCAGGGCCGCCGACGGACCGGACACCGGTCGCGGCCGCCGGGTCCGGCACCGCGATCACACCATCCCGCCCTGGCTCTTCGTCGTGCCGGCTCTGGTCGTCTACGGCATCGTCGTGCTCTACCCGAGCCTCGCCGGGGTGATGTACGCCTTCACCGACTGGTCCGGCATCGGCGGCTTCTCCTTCACCGGCACGGACAACTTCCGCGCCCTGCTCGACGACGGCCGGGCCCTGGAGTCCGTCAGCAACACGCTGCTCCTCACCCTCGCCGTGGTCGTCGTCCAGAACGGCATCGGCCTGCTGCTCGCGCTCGGCGTCCACACCAGCATCAAGTCGCGCGCGGTACTGCGGCTGGTCTTCTTCGCACCGGCCGTGGTCAGCCCGGTCATGGTCGCGATCCTCTGGAAGTACGTCTACAACCCCGAGAACGGCGCCGGTCTGAACGGTCTCCTCGGTGCGGTCGGGCTCGGCGGACTGCGCCAGGACTGGCTCGGCAATCCGTCACTCGCCCTCTGGTCCGTCGCGGCGATGGTGGTCTGGCAGTACGCGGGCTACTCGATGGTCGTCTTCCTGGCCGGGCTCCAGGGCGTGCCCGCCGAACTCCACGAGGCCGCCCGGATCGACGGGGCGGGCTCCTGGCAGCGCTTCCGCTATGTCACCTGGCCTCTCCTGGCCCCGGCACTGACGATCAACCTGATGCTGTCGACCATCGGCGGCCTCAAGCTCTTCGACCAGGTCTACGCCGCCACCAACGGCGGACCGGGCACCTCCAGCGAGACGCTGTCGACCGTCCTGTACAAGGAGGCGTTCGTCTACGGGAAGTTCGGCTACAGCACCGCTGTGGCCCTGGTCCTCGCACTGTTCGTGGCCGCGGTCTCGCTGGTCCAGCTCCGGTATCTGCGTGCGAGGGAGGTCACCGCGTGAGTACCGCAACGGCCCGCGGCCCGGCGAAGGCGAAGCCCGGACGTACGGGGCGCCGACCGAAGTACGGGCAGTACGCCCTCGAACTGCTCATGATCGCCGTCGCCGTCGTCTTCCTGTTCCCGGTGTACGCCCTGGTCACGCTGGCGATGAAGGACCCCCGGCAGATCTCCGAATCGCCCCTCTCGCTGCCCTCGCCGCCCACCTTCGGCAACTTCGGCGACGCCTGGTCCTCCGCGTCACTGGGGCCCGCCCTGCTCAACAGCACGGTCATCACGGCCGTCAGCCTGCTGCTGCTCATCGTCCTCGGCTCCACGGGGGCCTACTACCTCGCCCGGTGTGCCCGCGGCCTCGGCTACGGGCTGTACATCCTGTTCCTGCTGGGGATCGTGCTGCCGTTCCAGCTCGGCATGATCCCGCTCTACCGGCTGGTCGACGACCTCGGCTGGCTCGGCACGTACCAGGGCATGGTGCTCTTCTACACCGGCATCCAGCTGCCGTTCACGGTCTTCCTGTACACCGGATTCATCCGCGCCCTGCCGCAGGACTACGCGCAGGCCGCGCTGATCGACGGCTGCGACCACCGGCAGGCGTTCACCCGGATCGTGTTCCCCCTGCTGCGCCCCATCACCGGCACCGTGATCATCCTGAACGCGGTGTTCATCTGGAACGACTTCTTCACCCCACTGCTGTATCTGGGCGGTTCCGACAAGGAGACCGTGCCGGTCGGCATCTTCGCGTTCGTCGGCCAGTACGTCTCGGACTACGGACTCGTCTTCGCCGGACTGGTGCTCGCCGCACTACCGATCCTGATCGTCTTCGTGGTCCTCCAGCGCTATGTGATCAAGGGCTTCGCGGGCGGTCTCAAGGGCTGAGGAGCTCCTGTGACGCATCCGGCTCATCCGCTCCTCCCGCCGAGTGTCGCGGCGGTCCTCGCCGGGCCGCCGCGCGCCTTCTCACCGGTCGCCCTCTGGTGGTGGAGCGGGGAGCGGCTCGACCGGGCCCGGCTGCGGGCGCAGCTGGAGCGCTTCGCGCAGGGCGGGGTGCACCAGCTCGTGCTCCTCGACCTGGCACCGTCGGGGCCCCTGTTCGGCTCCGACGCCGACGACCCGCCGTTTCTCTCCGAGGCGTGGTGGGCGTTGCTCGACGGGGTGTGCGACGACGCCCGCGCACTGGGTGTCGGCCTCTGGTTCTACGACCAGCTCGGTTTCTCCGGCGCCGATCTGCAGGCACGTCTCGTCGACGAGCGGCCCGCCCACGGGGGCCGCCGTCTCGACCGGGTGCGGACCGTGGTGGAGTCCTCGGCGGACCGGCCCGGCGAGCTGTGGTGTCCGCCGGGCGGCCGGCCGCTCGCGGGCGGCGCCGAACCGCTCGACGGCGACGGCCGGAGCCTCGGTCCGGCCGTCCCGGCCCCGGTGGCCGACGGGGTCGTACGGGCACCCGGCCCCGGCCGGTGGCGTCTGACGCTCCATCACCACGGGGCGCTCGGCTTCGACTATCTCGGCGCGGAGGCCTGTGCGGCGCTGCTGGACCGGGTGCACGGGGAGTTCGAGCGCCGGCTCGGCGACCGGCTCGGGTCCGTCGTCGTCGGCTCCTTCCAGGACGAGCTGCCCTCCCTGCCCACCTGGTCCACCGGCTTCGCCGACGCCTTCCGGCGCCTTCGCGGGTACGACATCACCGAGCGGCTCGACGCCCTGTACGAGGACTGTGCCGATCCGGACGTCCACCGGATCCGCCGCGACTATCACCTGACCCGTGCCGAGCTGGCCGAGGAGGCGTTCTTCCGGCCGCTGGCCGCCTGGCACGAACGACACGGGCTGCTCATCGGCTGTGATCAGCAGGACCCCGCGCGCGCCGGACACCCGGTCGCGGGCGTGGAGCTGTACGCCGACTATCCGCGGACCCACCGCTGGTACTCCGCGCCCGGCTCCGACCACCACGGGGACGCCCGTGTCCACTCCTCGCTCGCCCACCTCTACGGCCGTCCCCGCACCTGGATCGAGGCCTTCCACTCCACCGGCTGGGGCGGCACGCTGGAGGAGACCTTCGACTGGCTGCTCCCGTGGCTGCGGGCCGGTGCCACGCTCTACAACCCGCATGCCGTCTACTACACGACCAAGGGCGGCTGGTGGGAGTGGGCGCCGCCCGCGACCGACTGGCGCCAGCCGTACTGGCGTCACCACCGCGTCTTCGCCGATGCCGTGACCCGGCTGTGCGCGATCCTGAGCCTCGGTCACCATCTGTGCGACATCGCGATCCTGCTGCCCACGACCACCGCCCAGGCGGGCACCGCCCTGGACGGCGTCGACGACGCGGCGGCCCGTGCCCAGTCGGTGTATCTGGAACTCGTCGGTGACATGACCTGGTTCCGCACCCGGCCGGGCGCAATGGACCGCCTGGGCCTGGACGCCGATGTGATCGACGACGCGTCCGTGGCCCGCGCCCATGTCTCCCGGCTCGACGACGGGGTGCGACTGCGGGTCGCGGACGAGGCGTACGCCACCGTCGTGCTGCCCTCGTGCACCGTCCTGGAACGGGAGACGGCTCGGCTGCTCGTCGAATTCGCCTCCGCCGGCGGACGGTTGATCGCACTGGGCGACCTTCCCGAGCAGTTGGTCGGTCCCGGCACGGCCACCTCGGCCGGGCTGCGGGCGTGCTTCGCTGACGGCCGGGCCGTGCGTGTCCCGATGACGGCCGAGCCGGACCGTCCGCTCGCCGCTGCTCTCGGCGGCGCGCACCCGGTCGTCCGCGCCCCGGTCCCCGCGCTCGCGCGGCGCGTGGACGGCGCTACGGTGGTGTTCCTGACCGCGGCCGCCCCACGGGCGACGCGTGCGGCGGTCGCCGCCCCCGACGAGCGGGGCGCCGCCCTGGGCTGGCTGGACGCCCGTTACGACTTCGACCCCGGCCGGTACGCGCGGCGGGCCCGGGTGCGGGTGCGGGACGTGGAGGGCCCGGCCGTTCTGGTGGATCCGTTCGGCGGCGCTCCCCGGACGCTGCCGGTGCTGCCCGCCGACGACGACGCGCGGGCCGTCGAGGTCGATGTCCCCTTCGATACGGGACCGGCGGCTGTCCTGGTCTTCCCTGCCCACGGCGTCCTCCCTGCCCACGGCCGGGAGCCGGCGGCTCCCGTGGCGCGGAGCTCCGGGCCGGGTACCACCGTCGTGGAGATCCCCCCGGACGCGGAGTGGGACATGGTGCTCGTCCCGACGCTCGACAACACCTGGGGTGATTTCGCCCGCCCCGCGACCGGTCCGCCCACCGGTCCGCCCGTCACCGAGTGCCGGACCTTCGGGCACCGGGTGGAGGCGGCCGGTGAGGACGGCCTCCGGGACGGCTGGGCCGCGTCCTCCGGTACCGCCCGCCCGGCGCGGGCCACGGTGCACGCGACGTTCGGCCCGCGCGCGGTCGTGCTCCGCGAGGGGCCCGGCCGGGACGGTGGCCCTTCGATGCTCGAATGGTCGGAAACCCTGGGCGTCCACAAGGACCCGGTGCATCGCGCGGTGCTGGGGCCGAAGGGGCATGTGCCGGAGGAGTTCGCGCACCTCGGCCCCGCGGTCGCCGGAGAGACGGTGCGGCTGCGGGTGGCGCTGCACCTGGACGCGCCCTTCGACGGACACCTCGCGGTCGGGGCCGCGGCGGCCAAGCGGGCCCGGCTCGACGGCACGATCCTGACGCTCGACGACGGGGGCCACCTCGCGCTGGGCCCGGTGCGGGCGACGGCCGGAGCCCATCTGCTCGAACTGGAGCTGACACCCGATCAGGACTGTGAGCTGCGGGCACATCTGGCGCTCGTGCGCGATCCCGAGGGCTACCGGCGCCCGGAGTGGATCCACGCCCCCGGAACGATGGGCACGACACTGCGGCTGTCCGCGCCCCCCGCCCGTGCCGTCGTCCAGGTGGCCTCCCGGGCGCCCTGCGTACTGCGGGTGAACGGGCAGGTCATGGGCAGGCAGGGCGGTTTCGACCCGTACGCCGCACACGCGGTGCCGCGTGTGCGGCGGCACGACGTGGCGGCGGCCCTGCGTGCCGGTGACAACGACATCACCGTCGAGACGTCCGGCGACGGCGAGCGCGCGGTCCTGGTCGACGCGGTCCTCGTCGACGGGCACGGCGGGCGGATCGCGGTGCTGCACAGCGGTTCCCACTGGTGGGCCGAGGGGGCGCGGGGGCGCGGGCCGGTCCGGGTACGCCGCGAGCCGGTGGGTGATCCCGCCGCGCTGTTCCTGCGCCGCCGCCCCCATCCGCTGCCGGGGGCCGCGTGGCTGGACCCGGAGGCCGACGACGGCACGGTGGTGCCGGTACGGTTCGCGGTGCCGGGGAGCCGGGGCGGTGTGGAGTGGCTGTGGTGCGAACTGCCGCCCGGAACGAGCCGGTTGACGGCGACGGTGCACGGCGAGGTCACCGTCCATGTGGACGGCTCCGCGTGCCCCGCCGCCACGACCGCCGTCGACGCGCGGGGGGTGCGTACCGTGACGGCCGAACTGCCGCCCGCCGATCGCGGCGGACCGCGGACCGCGGCGCTGCGGGTCCGGACCCGCCCCGGGTACGAGGGCGGTGCCGCGCTGGCCGGTCCGGTGTGCTGCGCGGTGGGCCCCGGACGGATCCGGCTCGGCGACTGGGAGGGCCAGGGGCTGGCCGAGTACAGCGGCGGAGTGCGGTACGGCCGCGTGGTGACCGTGCCCGCCGATGCCGCGGCGGGTCCGCTGTGGCTGGACCTCGGGCGGGTCCGGGGCACGGCCGAGGTACGGGTCGGGGGCGCCGAAGCGGGAGTGCGGGTGTGTTCCCCGTACGTGTTCGATCTGACGGGGCTGGTGGTGGCCGGGGCCAATGCTGTGGAGATCACCGTGTTCGGGACGCTGGCGCCCCACCTGGACGCGACGAGCCCGACCCATTTCGTCTTTCCCGGGCAGCGGGTCAGCGGCCTGCTGGGACCGGTACGGCTGCGCACCGGGCGGGTGTGACGGGGCGGGGCGCGGCGGGCCGGGCCGGGGCAGCCACGTACCGCCCCGGCCCGCCGCGTCGGGCACGCGCGGAGAGCCCACCGTTCCGCGCCGCGATCGCGCCGCCGCCCGCCCCCGTTCCGCCCCGCTATCTGTCTCCCGTCAGCATCGGCAGCAGCAGCGCCGCGGACCAGCTGAAGTTGGGCGAGTTGAGCGGCGCACCGGTCGTCGGGTCGTAGTTCTCCATGATCGGTCCGTCGCCCGCGAGACCCGACGCATGGGCGAGGAGCCGGTCCGTCAGGGCGTCCGCGTCCTTGCCGTAGCCGTAGCGGCGCAGGCCGCCGAGGGCGTAGTAGGCCTGGTCGAACCAGACGGGGCCGCGCCAGTAGGCCGTCGGTGAGAAGTAGGGGGAGCTCTTCGCCACGGTCGGGAAGGGAACGGCCGTGGCGAACTCCGCCGGGTCCGTCAGTTTCCCGCGCACGGCGCGGGCCTGTGCGGCGGACGCCGTGCCGGTCCACAGCGGGACCGCGCCCTCGATGCCGCGGCCGCGGTCCGTGAGCGGGGCGCCGGTGCCGAGCGCGATGTCGTGGAACCAGCCGTCGGCGGGGTCGTACATCTTCGTACGGACGGCGGTGGAGGTGGCGGTGGAGCGCCGCTTCCAGCGCTCGGCGTCGGCGCCGCGGCCGAGCGCGCCCGCGATGCGCGCCAGGTAGCCCTGGTCGGCGGCGAGATAGGAGTTCAGGTCGACGGACTCCTGGTCGATGGAGTAGCCGAGGAGCGTTCCGTCGGCGGCCTTGTTGGCGACGATGCCGGTGCCGAGGGTGGCGTCGAAGCGGGGCGCGTTGTCCATGCCGCTCTCCCAGGCCGCGGCGAGGCGCCGTTCCTCTGGAGAGTCGTTGGCCGGGTCGACGGTGGCGCCGTACTCGGCGAGGCCGTTGTGGTCGTGGTCCCGGTTGCGGTACCACCAGGCCTGGTACGCGGCGAGCTTCGGGTACATCTCGCGCAGGAAGGCCCTGTCCCCCGTCTTCGCGTACACCTCCCACACGGCCCATGCGGCCAGCGGGGGCTTGGAGTTGCGCTCGTTCCAGTTGCCGCCGCCGCGTGCGGGGTCGTTGTAGAAGATGACGTCCGGGATCATTCCGGCGTCCTGGGGGCGGGTAGTCGAGTCCGGCCCGATCTGCCAGTCGAACATGGCGCGGATCTGCGACTCGGCCAGCTCGGGCGCGAAGCGGGCGGTGCCGACGGCCTGCTTCCAGGTGTCCCAGGCCCAGATGCCGCCGGTGAACCACTTGTAGGAGATCGACGGTGTGATCCCGTCGTGCTTGATCCGCCCGGCCGCGCTGCGCCAGTTGGTGACGAGGGTCTCCAGGGACTTCACGGCCGTGCGCCGCCGGTCGGCGGGGACGCCGCGGATCACCCCGGCCACGTAGCCGCGCCAGCGTGCGTCGGAGGAGGACACGACGGACGCGGGGCGGGCCAGTACGTCGCGGGCCCTCGCCTTCTCCTTCGTGCGCTCGGCGGTGGTGAAGGTGTAGGACTCGGTCCAGTCGAAGCTGTGCGCGCGGCCGGGCGCGAGGGTCACCGGGGCCGCGGCCTCGGTGCGGTAGGTGTCGCCGTCCACCGTCGTGCGGACGCGGTCCTTGTGGGTGATCTCGAAGCGTTCCGTGCCGTCGGTGAGGTAGTCCCAGGTCTCGCGGACCTTCGCGAAGTCGACGCCGACGCCGGAGCCGGTGGCGGTCAGCGACGGTGCGCCGTGCATCGGCCGGCCGGCCGGCCGCAGCAGGCTGCCCGTCCAGTCGGCGCCCAGGGTGCGGGGTGACCGGCCGGTGTTGCGGACCTCGGCCCTGACCAGGGCGGTGCGGTCGGTGGCGAAGCGGAGTTCCAGGGTGAGGCGCAGCCCGCGGCCGAGGTCGTAGGACTGGCGGAGCAGGCCCGGGAGCGAGGTGAGGCGGGGTGCGCCGCCGCCGGCCAGGTCCAGGGCGCGGCCGTGTTCGGTGAGGCGGATGCGGCTGAAGGACTTGCTGAGCCACCAGGGGTATTCCTGGGCGATGTAGAGGGGCCCGGAGAAGCCGCCGTAGCCGTCCTTGTCACCGGCCTCCGGCAGGGCGTACGCGTGCCACGCTCCCCGGTCGGCGAAGACGTTGACGGGGTTGTTGTCCTCGTCGTCACCGGGCTGCGCGGTGGCAGGGGTGCCGTGCAGGTCGAGGACGTCGGCGTAGGCGGGCGGGGGCTCGGGGTGCCCGTGGGCGGTGGCCGTCTGCGGTACGGCGAGGGCGCCGCCGACCAGGAGGAGCGCGGTCAGTGCGCCCAGCGGACGGTGCCCGGTCAGGTGTCGGTCTCTCCAACGGGTCATTTCCCGGTCTCTCCAAGGGATTCGGTGGCGATGCGCAGGACTGCGGCGCCGAGCGGGCCGAGGGCGATGTGGTCGCGGACGGCGGTTCCGGTGAGCAGGTCGGTGCCGCCTGCGGCGAAGCGGCCGGTCAGCGGGGTGCTCGTGTCGTGGTCGCTGTGGTTGAGGACGAAGAGGTACGTGCCCCGCGCGCCGGAGCGCACGGTCGCCTCGACGCCCTCGGGGACGTCGAGCACGGGGCGTACGCCCGCTGCCCGCAGCGCCTCTTCGAGCACAGCCTCGATGCCGTCGCCGAGGTGTGCGCTCGCGTACCACGCGGTGCCGGTGCCGTACGGGTGGCGGGTGACGGCGGGGCGGCCGGTCAGCTCACCGGCCGCGTACACGTCCACGACCTCGGTGTCCGGACCCCCGGGCTCGATCCACTCGCTCCACAGGGTGGCCTCGGCGCCGGAGGCGAGGGGCACCGCCGCTCCGTCGGGGATCGGCCAGAACTCGTCGACGGACACGCCGAGTACGTCCCGCAGCGGTCCCGGCGCGCCGCCGTCGTGGATGTGGTCGTGGCCGTCGACGACGCCGCTGAAGGGGCCGCAGACGAGGTGGCCGCCGCCGTGTACGTAGGCGGCGATGCGTGCGGCGTTCTCGGGCCGCAGCAGGTGGAGGTTGGGGGCCAGGACCGCCCGGTAGCCGGTCAGGTCGGCGTGCGGGGGGACGAAGTCGGTGGTGACGGCGCGGGCGTGGAGTGCCGCGTACCAGGGGCGCAGGAGTTCGCGCCAGCGCATCCGCGCGGAGGGGTGGTCGTCGCCCTCCAGGGCCCACCAGGAGTCCCAGTCGTGGACGATCGCCACGTCCGCCGGGGTGGTGGCGCCGGTGAGCTCGCCGAGCCGGGCCAGTTCGGCGCCGAAGCGGACCGTCTCGCGCCAGCCCCGGGACGCGGTGCCGCGGTGCGGGAGCAGCGCGCTGTGGTACTTCTCCGCGCCGGCGCGGGAGGCCCGCCACTGGAAGTACATGATGCCGTCGGCGCCGCGGGCCAGCGCCTGGAGCGACCAGAGGCGTTGCAGGCCGGGCTTCTTGGGGACGTTGACCGGGCGCCAGCTGACGGCGGAGGGTGCCTGTTCGAGGAGGAGCCAGGGCCGGCCGCCCTTGAGGGAGCGCATCAGGTCGTAGTTGAGGGCGGCGTTGACGTGGGCGCGCGGGTCGGCGGGGTCCGGGTAGGCGTCGTCGGAGACGAGGTCCTCGTGCTCGGCCCACTTCCAGTAGTCGAGTGCCTGGCACATGGACATGAAGTTGGTGGTGGCCGGGGTGTCCGGGTCGAGTTCGCGCAGTGCCTCCCGCTCGGCGCGGTGGCAGTCGAGGAGGGCGTCGGAGCAGAAGCGCCGCCAGTCCAGGAGCTGCGTGGGGTTGACGGGTCCGGGGGCGGTGCGCGGCGGTTCGATCTCCTCGTACGTGCCGTAGTGCTGGGACCAGAAGGCGGTGCCCCAGGCGTGGTTGAGGGCGTCGATCGTGCCGTAGCGGTCGATGAGCCAGGCACGGAAGTGGGTGGCGGAGCGGGCGCAGAAGCATTCGGTGATGTGGTCGCCGTACTCGTTGTGGATGTGCCACAGCGCGAGGGCCGGGTGGTGTGCGTAGCGCTCGGCGAGGGTGCGGGTGAGGCGGAGCGCGGCGGCGCGGTATTCGGGCGAGGAGGGGCAGTAGTGCTGGCGCGAGCCGAATTCGAGGCGTACGCCGTCGGCGGTGACCGGGAGGATCTCCGGGTGGGCGCGCACCAGCCAGGCGGGCGGTGACGCGGTCGCGGTGGCGAGGTCGACGGCGATGCCGTGGGCGTGCAGCAGATCGAGAAGCCGGTCGAACCAGTCGAAGTCCCAGGTGTCGGGGCCGGGTTGGAGCCGCGCCCAGGAGAAGACGCCGACGGTCACCATGGTGACGCCGGCCTCGCGCATCAGCGCGGCGTCCTCGGCCCAGACGTCCTCGGGCCACTGCTCGGGGTTGTAGTCGCCGCCGTACAGGACGCCCTGGACACGGGTCAGACGGTTCATCCCTTCACCGCCCCGCCGAGGAGTCCGGCGACGAACTGCCGCTGGAAGAGCAGGAAGAGGAGCATCAGCGGAAGCGTGGCGAGGAGCGAGCCGAGCATCAGGCCCGAGTAGTCGACGTGGGAGAGCCCCGTG
Organism: Streptomyces sp. DvalAA-43; assembly: GCF_900091725.1. GTDB lineage: Bacteria > Actinomycetota > Actinomycetes > Streptomycetales > Streptomycetaceae > Streptomyces > Streptomyces pulveraceus. Next base: position 198,039 of record NZ_FMBW01000091.1, read on the forward strand.
AGGGTGTTGAGCGCGACGGGCACGGTGTATTTGTCCTCGGAGTTCAGCATGAGCAGCGGCCAGATGAAGCTGTTCCACTGCGCCATGAACGTGAAGATGACCAGGGCGCCGAGCTGTGGGCGCACGCACGGCAGCACGACCTGGTAGAAGGTGCGCAGCTCGCCGGAGCCGTCGATCCGGGCCGATTCGAGGAGTTCGTCGGGGAAGTCGACGAAGCTCTGCCGCATCAGGAGGATGCCGAAGGAGTTCGCCAGGAACGGCAGGACCACGGCCTGGTACGAGTCGATCCAGCCGATGCTCGCCATCATCTGGAAGAGCGGCACGAGCAGGACCTGGAACGGGATCATCATGGTGGCGAGCACGGCCCCGAGCAGCAGCCCCCTGCCGCGGAAGCGGTACTTGGCGAGTCCGTAGCCGCACATGGCGGAGATCAGCGAGCTGAGCACGGTGTGGACGACGGCGATGCCGACGCTGTTGAGAAGGACCCGCCCGAAGCCGATGGTGTCCTGGAGCCGCACGAGATTGTCGAGCAGCCGGCCGCCGGGCAGGAACGGCGGCGGGGAGTGGAACAGCTCCGATGTGGAGTGCGTCGCGGCGATCGCCATCCAGAGGAACGGCACCAGGCTGACGACGGCGCCGGCCGCGAGGAGGAGGCGGGTGAGGTACCGGCCGGCGCGCCGGGCCGGGTGGATGCGTACAGGGGCCTGCTGGAGGGCGGTCACCGGCGGCGCTCCCTTCCGAAGGCGACGTACTGGAGGGCGGAGATCGCGGCGATGAGGGCCACGACGACCCAGGCGATGGCGGCGGCGTAGCCGAAGTCGAGCTGCTGGAAGCCGACTTTGTAGAGGTAGACGACCGGGGTGAGGGTGGCGTCGTCGGGGCCGCCGCGGGTGAGGACGTAGTTCTCGTCGAAGAGCTGGAGCGTGCCGATGGTGGAGGTGATCACGCAGAACAGGACGACGGGGCGCAGCTGCGGCAGGATCACACGCGCGTACGTGGACAGAGTGCCGGCACCGTCGATCGCGGCGGCCTCGTACTGTTCCTTGCCGATGGCCTGGAGCCCGGCGAGCAGGATGACGGCGTTGTATCCGGTCCAGCGCCAGGTCAGGGAGGCGATCAGGGAGACGCGAGCCCAGGTGGGGCTGTTGAGCCAGTCGATCCGGCCGATGCCGACGGCGCCGAGGATCTGGTTGACGAGGCCGCCGTCGGTCTTGAGGAGGACCTGGAAGACGACGGCGTACGCGACGAGTGTGGTGACGGCGGGCAGGAAGTAGACCGCGCGCCAGGTGCCTCGGAAGCGCAGCCAGGACTGGTTGAGCAGTACGGCGAGGACGAGCGCCAGGCCGATCATCACGGGGACCTGCACCACGAGGATGATCCCGGTGTTGAACAGGGACTCCAGGAACGCGGGGTCGTCGATCATCCGCCGGTACTGGTCGAGTCCGACCCAGTGGGTGGTTCCGGCGTCCTCGGTGGTGAAGCTCTGCAGCAGGCTCGCGCCCAGCGGATAGGCGAAGAAGAGCGCGAAGAGGGCGGCCGCGGGTCCGGCGAAGAGCCAGGCGGTGGGGCGCCGCCGTCTGCGGCGTGCCGGGGACGGGGCGCGGGCGGGGGCGACCGCCCGGTCGTAGGTGGTCTGGACGGCCATCGGGTTACTTCACCCTCTCGCGGCCGGTGGCCGTGGCGAGTTGCCGCGCGGCCGAGTCCAGGGCGGCGCGCGGGTCCTTGCCGCGCAGCATCACACCGGTGACGGCGGAGACCATGATGTCGGTGGCCTTCGCGTCGTCCTTGTCGTACTCGACCGGCGGGATGTTGCGGGCGAGCCGGGCGAACACGTCGAAGGCCGCCTGCCCGCCGAAGAACTCCTGCTTCGTGCTCAGATAGGGGTCGTCGAGTGCGGGCAGATAGGCGGGGAAGAGGCCCTCGCGCTTGAGCATGGAGACCTGGTTGGCCTTGCCGGTGAGCAGGAACTCGATGAACGCCCAGGCGAGGCGGGGGTTCTTGCTCTGTGCGGGGACGCAGAGCGTGGAGCCGCCGATGTTCGAGGTCCGGGCGCCGTCGGCGGTGAATCCGGGCAGCGGCACCACACGGAATCTGCCCTTCAGCTCCGGCATCTCGTCGGTGAGCGTGCCCGCCCACCAGGCGGCGGAGGGCGTGGTGGTGACCTTGCCCTCCTTGGTGCCGGTGACGAGCCCGTCCCAGCCCTTCTCGTAGTCGACGAGCCCCTTGTCGTGCAGGGTCTTCATCAGGGTGAGGGCCTTCACGGCCTCCGGGGTGTCGACCGCGACACGGCCGCCCTTGAAGTAGGACTGGCCCTGCTGCTGGAGCAGCATCGGCAGGATCCCGGTGTCGGTGGAGTCCATGATCAGCGTCTTGCGGCCGGTGGCCTGTTTGATGCGGATGCCCGCTGCCACGTAGTCGTCCCAGGTCAGCAGTGACGCGGGGTCGACTCCGGCGGCACGGAAGAGGTCCGTGCGGCAGTAGAGCGCACAGGGACCGATGTCCCAGGGCAGGGCGAAGACCGCGCTGTCCTTGCCGGTGACCGTGTGCCACGCGGCACGGTCGAAGTCGCCCCCGTAGCGGCCGCCGAGATTCGTCAGGTCGTAGAAGCCGCCCGGGAAGTTGCCCAGGTAGCGCGGCATGTGGCTGCCCTCGACCGTGAGGACGTCGGCGAGGCCCGAGCCGCCGCGCAGGCCCACGGTGATCTTGTCGTAGGCGTTGTCGTAGCCGATGTCGACGATGTCGACGGTGGTACCCGGGTGGTGCTCCTCGAAGGTGCGGGCCAGGCGCTTCATGGCCTTGGCGGCCACGTCCCACGACCAGACGGTGATCTTCCCGCTGACCTTGCCCCCTTCGTCGTCCTTCCTGCCGCCGATGTCGCGGGCCTGGCCGCCGCCCGCACCGCCCATGGCACATCCGCCGACCAGGGACGATGCCGCGGTCGCGATGCCGGTGGCCAGAACGGCCCGTCGGGTGGGTCCTGTTGACACTCTTGCCTCCTGGAGCCTGAATGCCTAATGCTGTATTCAGAACACTGAATGACGGAGGCTGCCGTCAAGAGGTGTACACCCAAAGACTTTTGCTGCTGTGGTCCACGGCCGGCCCCCGAGCCGGCTCACGCGAAAGGCGCGGCATGACGTCACCCCAGGACTCCGCCCACACCTACACCCATCCCTACATCCCCAACGCCGTCCCGGCCGTCCGGCAGGCGATGCTGGAGGAGATCGGCGCCGCGGGCGTCGAGGACTTCTACGCCGACATCCCGGACGGCATCCGGCTGCACCGCCCCCTCGACCTCCCGGCCCCCCTGCGTTCGGAGGCCGAACTCACCCGGCACATGGAGGGGTTGCTCGGCCGCAACACCTCGACGCGGCAGGCGCTCAGCTTCCTCGGATCCGGCTGCTACCAGCACCACGTACCGGCGGTCGTGGACGAGGTGGTCAACCGCAGCGAGTTCCTCACGGCATACGCGGGCGAGCCCTACGAGGACCACGGCCGCTTCCAGGCGCTGTGGGAGTACCAGTCGATGATGGCCGAGCTGCTCGACGTCGAGATCGTCAACGTCCCGGTGTACGACGGCTTCCAGGCGGCCGGGACCGCCCTGCGGATGGCCGGCCGGATCACCGGCCGCCGCCGGGTGCTCGTCGCCACCGCGATCGACGGCGACAAGCTCTCCCGCATCCGTGACTACGTACGCCCCGACCACGACGTGACAGTGGTCCCGGTCGATCCGGGCACCGGCTGCGCCGACCTCGACGCGGTGCGCGACGCGCTCGCCGCCGGTGACACGGCCGCCGTGTACGCGGACACGCCCTCCGCGCTCGGCATCGTCGACGGGGCGCTCCCCCGCCTCGCCGAACTCGCCCATCAGGCAGGGGCGTTGTACGTCATGGGCTGCAATCCGCTCACGCTCGGAGTGCTCGCGCCGCCCTCCGCGCTCGGCGCCGACATCGCGTGCGGCGACATCCAGCCGCTCGGCCTCCACCAGAGCTTCGGCGGCGGCAACGCGGGCTTCATCGCCACCCGTGACGAGGAGCGGCTGGTCGCCGAGTACCCCTCACGCCTGTTCGGCCTGGTCCCGACGACCGTCGAGGGCGAGTACGGCTTCGGCGACGTCGCCTACGAACGGACCTCGTTCGCACTGCGCGAGGAGGGCAAGGAGTGGGTCGGCACGGCCGCCGCGCTGCACGGCATCGGCGCCGGGGTCTACCTCGCGCTGATGGGACCGCAGGGCATGCGGGAGATCGGCGAGACGATCCTCGCGCTCACCGCGTACGCCCGCCGACGCCTCGCCGAGGTGCCCGGAATCGAGGTCCCGTACGGCGACGCCCTGCACTTCGCCGACTTCACCGTCCGCTACACGGGCGGCAGGACCGCGGCCGAGATCCGTACCGGACTCAAGGAGCGGGGCATCTTCGGCGGCGTACCGACCGGCGAGCAGGAGGCCGCGTACTGCGTCACCGAAGTCCACACCAAGGCCGACATCGACCGGCTCGCCGCGACCCTGGAGGAGATCGTCAAGTGACCGCCCACGCACCCGTGTCCGTCTCCCCCGAGGAGGCGCGCATCGCCGCCAAGCCGCGCCTGCGCCGATTCCGGCAGGCGTCCTGGGACGAGAGGCTGATCTTCGAGCTCGGTTCGCCGGGCGAGCGCGGCGTCCTGGTCCCGGTGGCGGACCCGTCCGTCGAGGCTCCCGCCATCCCCGCCGCCCTGCGCCGCGCCGAGCCGCCCGCCCTGCCGGAGATGTCCCAGCAGCAGGTCCTGCGGCACTACTTGCGGCTGTCGCAGGAGAACCTCGGCGCCGATCTCAACATCGACGTCGGCCAGGGCACCTGCACCATGAAGTACAGCCCCAAGGTCAACGACCAGTTCGTCCGCGACCCGCGGATCGCGGCGCTGCACCCCCTCCAGGACGCCGACACGGTCCAGGGCGTCCTCGGGATCATCCACAGCCTGGAGCAGCTGCTGAAGGAGATCTCCGGCATGGACCGGGTCTCGCTCCAGCCGGGTGCGGGCTCCGCCGCGATCTACACCAACGTCGCGATGATCCGCGCCCACTTCGCCGCGCGCGGTGAGCTGGAGCAGCGCGACGAGGTCATCACGACGATCTTCTCCCACCCGTCCAACGCGGCCTGCGCGAAGACGGCGGGCTTCAAGGTCATCACCCTGCACCCGGACGCGGACGGCTATCCGGACATCGAGGCGCTCAGGGCGGCGGTCGGCCCGTGCACGGCGGCGCTGCTCATCACCAATCCCGAGGACACGGGCATCTACAACCCGCGCATCGAGGAGTTCGTCCGGATCGTGCACGAGGCGGGCGGCCTCTGCTCGTACGACCAGGCCAACGCGAACGGCGTCCTCGGCATCACCCGGGCCCGGGACGCGGGCTTCGACCTGTGCCATTTCAATCTCCACAAGACGTTCTCGACGCCGCACGCCTGCGGCGGCCCGGCGGCGGGTGCCTGCGCGGTCACCGCGGAGCTCGCCCCGTATCTGCCGCGCCCCACCGTCGAGTTGGACCCGGAGACGGGTGTGTACCGGCTGGACGACGACCGGCCCGAGTCCGTCGGCAAGATGCGGCCGTTCTACGGCGTGGTGCCGAATCTGGTGCGCGCGTACGCGTGGATCATGTCGCTCGGCGCCGAGGGCCTGCGGGCCGCCGCCGAGACGGCCGTCCTCAACAACAACTACCTGCTCCACAAGGTCCGGCGGATCCCGGGCGTCTCCGTGCCGTACGCGGCGGGGCGCCCGCGCGTCGAGCAGGTCCGCTACAGCTGGGAGAAGCTCCACGAGGACACCGGCCTGCACTCCGAGGACCTCGGCCTGCGCGCCGCGGACTTCGGCACGCACTACTGGACCAGCCACCACCCCTACGTGGTGCCGGAGCCCATGACGCTGGAGCCGACCGAGTCCTACACCCGCGCCGACCTCGACGAGTACGCCGCGATCCTCGCGGAGATCGCCCGCGAGGCGTACGAGGACCCGGAGACGGTGCGCACGGCACCGCACCGTTCCACCATCCACCGGGTGCGCCCCGAGGCCCTGGACGACCCCGCAACCTGGGCGGTCTCCTGGCGCGCCTACTGCCGCAAGGTGCTGGGCGGAGCGGGCCGCCCGTGACGAGGGTCGGCCTGGTGGTCAACCCGGTCGCCGGGCTCGGCGGCCGGGTGGGCCTGGGCGGCACCGACGGCCCGGACCGGGCCCGCACGGCCCTGGCGCTGGGCGCACGCCCGCTGGCGGAGACACGCGCGGCCGCGGCCCTGGGCGAGCTGGCGGCGCGTGCCGCCGGGCCGGCCCGGGACGGGCTCCTCGTCGTCACCGCCGCCGGTCCGCTGGGCGCCGGGTCCGTCGCCGCCGCGGGACTCACGGAACGGGTCGTGTACGCCGCCGGGGCCGGGCGGGACACCTCCGCGGCGGACACGGTTGCCGCGGTGCGCGCCGTGGTCGCCGAGGGGGTGGACCTCCTGCTCTTCGCGGGCGGCGACGGCACCGCGCGGGACGTGCTCGGCGCCCTCGGCGACGTACCCTGCCCGGTCCTCGGCGTGCCGACCGGCGTGAAGATGCACTCGGCCGTCTTCGCCGTCAGCCCGCGCGCCGCGGGTGAGGTCGCGGCGGCCTGGCTCGCCCGTACGGGCGGCGTCCGACTGCGGGACGCGGAGGTGATGGACCGCGACGAGGACGCCGTGGGCGAAGGGCGCGTCACCTCCCGGCTCTTCGGGTGGCTGCCCGTCCCCGACGTGCCGGTCCGGGTGCAGCAGCGCAAGACCGGCAGCACCGCGACCGCGCCGGACACGGTCGCCGGGATCGCGGCCGAGGTCGCCGAGCGGGTCGGGGAGGGGCTGCTCGCGCTCGGCCCCGGCAGCACCACCCGGGCGGTGGCGGCCGTGCTCGGCGCGGACGTCTCGCTCACCGGGGTCGATGTGCTCGCCCTGCGGCCGGGCCACCCGCCCCGGGTCGTGGCGCGCGACGCCGCCGAGGAGGCCCTCCTCGCGCTCGCCCCTGACTGGGTCGCCCTCTCCCCCATCGGCGGACAGGGCTTCCTCCTGGGCCGCGGCAACCAGCAGATCTCGCCCCGCGTCCTGCGCGCGGCGGGCGGACGCGAGCGCCTGCTCGTGCTGTGCACGGAAACGAAACTGGCCGCGCTCGGCGGCCGCCCCCTCCTCCTCGACACCGGCGACGACGCGCTCGACGCGGAGCTGTCCGGCCACCTTCCCGTCATCACCGGCAGGCGGCGCACCTCGCTGTACCGCCTGGCCGGGTGACCCCCGTACCCCCGACACCGGACACAACTCGTACCCCCGACACCGGACACAAGGAGCCCAGGATGATCTCCCTCGACGGCAAGCGCGCGATCGTGACCGGCGGCGGAGCCGGCATCGGCCGCGCCACCGCGCAGGTCCTCGCCGAGCTCGGCGCCCGCGTGGTGATCGCCGACATCGACACGGACGGCGGCGAACGCACCGCCAAGGACACCGACGGGATCTTCGTGCGCTGCGACGTGTCGCGGCGCGAGGACTGCGAGGCGGTCGCGCACACGGCGCAGGAGCGGTTCGGCGGTGTGGACGTCCTCTTCAACAACGCCGGCATCATCCGCCGCTCCACGGTCTGCGAGATCACCGAGGACGACTGGGACCTGGTGATGGCCGTGAACATCCGCTCGGTGATGCTGATGAGCCGCCTGGTGATCCCCGGGATGGCGTCCCGGGGCGGCGGCTCCATCATCAACACCGGCTCCGGATGGGGCATCCGGGGCGGTGGCCGGGCCGTCTCGTACTGTGCGTCGAAGGGCGCCGTCGTCAATATGACCCGCGCCATGGCCATCGACCACGGCCCCGACAACATCCGCGTCAACTGCGTCTGCCCCGGTGACACGGCCACCGGGATGCTCGCCGAGGAGGCCCGGCAGCTCGGCGAGAGCTCCGACGCCTTCTACGCCGACGCCGCCGACCGGCCGCTCGGCCGGATCGGGCAGCCCCGCGACATCGCTCAGACCGTGGCGTTCCTCGCCTCCGACGCCTCGGCGTTCCTGAGCGGAGCGGTCATCCCGGTCGACGGCGCCGGTACCGCGTGACTTTCCGGTAGCGGATAATCGACCGGACCGAAGGGGAGGGCAGCCTCACATGCCAATCGAAAACCGCCCGCTGCGCGAACAGGTCAAGGAGGAACTGATCAAGCGCCTCGGGCGCGGCACGATCGCGACCAACTCGCCGATCAACGAGGGGCAGCTCGCCACCGAACTCGGCGTCAGCCGTACTCCGCTGCGCGAGGCCCTGATCACGCTGGAGCGCGAGGGCGTCATCACCAGCGAGCGCGGCAAGGGCTTCCGCTTCACCCCGCTCAGCGCGCGGGAGTTCCGCGACCTGTCCGCGATCGTCGCGACTCTGGAGGCGCTCGCCCTGGAGTCCAGCGATCCGGAGCACCTGGCGGCGACGGCCCCCCGTCTCCTGGAGGAGGCACGCGCCTTCTCGGTCCCGCAGGCACCGCACGACGTCATAGAGCGCTACGACGACGCGTGGCACGACCTCCTCCTGTCCGGCTGCACCAACGACCGCCTGATGAAGCTGATCACCTCCCTGAAGGTGACGATGCACCGCTACGAGCGGGTGGCCCTGGGGGACCAGGACATCCTGGAGCGTTCCGCGGAGGAGCACGAGCGGATCGCGGAGTGCCTGCGACGCGGCGATCTGGACGCGGCCGTCGCGGCGCTCAAGGAGAACTGGAACAGCGGGATGCACCGGATCCTGGAACATCTGAAGGACTGACCGCGGGCGGCGCGGTGACGGTGCGGGTCGGACCCGGGTCTTGACCCGCACCGCCTTCCCGGGGTCCGATCGGGGTCGACCCGCCGCGCGACCCAGGGACCGTGACCGCATGACTCTGCAGATCAGCGCCACCAACCCCGAACACCCGGCCCTCCTGCTCGCACTGCCCTGGCACACCCCCCTGGAGCAGTGGCCGGACGAGTATCTGGTGCCGCTCCCCCGCGGCATCTCCCGGCACGTGGTGCGGTACGCCCGAGCGGGCGAGGAGACCGTGGCGGTGAAGGAACTCGCCGAGCGTCCCGCGCTGCGCGAGTACGAGCTCCTGCGGACGCTCGACCGGCTCGGGATACCGGCCGTCGACCCGCTCGGCGTGGTCACCGGCCGCACCGAGGCCGACGGATCGCCCCTCGAACCCGTCCTGATCACCCGCCACCTGGGCGGTTCGCTCCCCTACCGGTCGATGTTCGAGACGACCATGCGCCCGGGTACGGTGCACCGCCTCATGGACGCGCTCGCCGTCCTCCTCGTGCGGCTGCATCTGACGGGGTTCGCCTGGGGCGACTGCTCGCTGTCCAACACCCTGTTCCGGCGGGACGCGGGCGCGTTCGCCGCCTATCTCGTGGACGCCGAGACCGGGGAGCTGCACCCGCGGCTGAGCGACGGGCAGCGCGCGTACGACATCGATCTCGCGCGGGTCAACATCAGCGGCGAGATGCTCGACCTGGAGGCGGCCGGCGCGCTGCACCCCTCCATCGACCCGATCGCGTTCGGTCTGGAGATCGAGGAGCGCTACCAGGCGCTGTGGTCGGAGCTGACGCGCACCTCCGTCTACCCGGCGGGCAAGTACCACTACATGGAGCGCCGTATCCGCCGCCTCAACGACCTGGGCTTCGACGTCGCCGAGATGCAGATATCGCACGCGGACCACGGGGACACGGTCACGTTCGTGCCCAAGGTGGTGGACGCCGGTCACCACCAGCGCCAGCTCCTGCGCCTCACCGGGCTGGACGCCGAGGAGAACCAGGCACGACGGCTCCTCAACGACCTGGAGAGCTGGATGGCGACCCAGGACGACTACGCTCCCGGCGACCGGAACGGCGCCCGCACCGAGGTGCTGGCCCACCGCTGGGTCCGCGAGATCTTCCGGCCCGCCGTCCGCGCGGCGCGCGACCACGTGCCCACCCGGACGGACGCGGCCGAGCTCTACCACGAACTCCTCGAACACCGCTGGTCGCTGTGCGAACAGGCCCAGCAGGACATCGAACTCGACGCGGCGGTCGCGGACTACGTGGGGAAGGCGCTTACACCGGACGACAGCGGCACATAGGCTGCCCCTCCCGGAGCCGTGCGCCGGCGAGCCGGACAGGATCCAGACGAGAGGCCCAGGAGCCGCCCCGTGTTCTACCAGGTGCTCAAGTACGTCGTCATCGGGCCGCTGCTCCGGTTGTTCTTCCGCCCCAGGATCGAGGGCCTGGAGCACATTCCGGAGGAGGGCGCGGCCATCGTCGCCGGCAACCATCTGTCGTTCTCGGACCATTTCCTGATGCCCGCGATCCTCAAACGGCGCATCACGTTCCTGGCCAAGGCCGAGTACTTCACCGGACCGGGGGTGAAGGGACGGCTGACCGCCGCCTTCTTCCGCGGCATCGGACAGATCCCGGTGGACCGCTCCGGGAAGGAGGCGGGGCAGGCGGCGATCCGGGAGGGGCTCGGTGTGCTGGGCAAGGGCGAGCTGCTGGGCATCTATCCGGAGGGCACCCGCTCGCACGACGGCCGCCTCTACAAGGGCAAGGTGGGCGTGGCCGTCATGGCGATCAGGGCCCAGGTGCCCGTGGTGCCGTGCGCGATGGTGGGTACGTTCGAGATCCAGCCGCCGGGACAGGTCGTCCCGCGCATCAGGCGCGTCACCATCCGCTTCGGTGAGCCGCTGGACTTCTCCCGCTACGCCGGGATGGACAACCAGAAGGCCGCGATCCGGGCGGTCACCGACGAGATCATGTACGCGATCCTGGGGCTGTCCGGTCAGGAGTACGTCGACGAGTACGCGGCCAAGGCGAAGGCCGCGCAGGCCGAACAGGACGGTCAGCCCAGGAAGTTCCCGAAAAGGCGACGCTGACGGCGGATCCGCGCTCGGTGAACGCCACCGGCACGGGCGACCGCCCGGCCCTAGCGTGACCCTCATGGCCAAGGGAAACGCATGGGTTCTGGGAGCGACGGGACAGATCGGACGAGCGGCCGTGCGGTCGCTCGTCGAGGACGGCTGGGAGGTGACGGCCGCCTCGCTCGGCGGCGGCCGGGACGCACGGTGGGACGAGGGGGTGCGCACCAGGGCCCTGGACCGGGACGCCGAGGGGGCGCTCGCGGCGGCGCTGGGCGACGGCTGCGACGTACTGGTCGACATGGTGGCGTACGGGGCGGAACACGCCCGTCAGCTGACCGGTCTCGCGGACCGGATCGGTTCGGCGGTGGTCATCTCCAGCGGTGCGGTGTACGAGGACGACCGGGGCCGCAGCTTCGACACCCAGGGCGATCCCGACGGCGCGCCGCACTATCCGGTGCCGATTCCCGAATCGCAGCGGACCCTGCCGGCCGGTGACGCGACGTACGGGACGCGGAAGATCCGGCTGGAACGGGATCTCCTGGCCGCCGGGGACACGTTGCCGGTGACGCTGCTGCGGGCCGGGGCGGTCCACGGGGAGCACTGCCGCTCGCCGCGTGAGCTGTACTTCGTGAAACGGCTGCTGGACGGCCGCGACCGGCGGGTGCTCGCGTTCGGCGGGGAGTCCCGTTTCCACCCGGTCCATGTCTCCAATCTGGCCGAGCTGATCCGGCTCGCCGCGCGGCGGCCCGGTTCGCGGGTGCTCAACGCCGGGGACCCGCAGGCGCCGACGGTCGCGGAGATCGGCGCGGCGGTCGACGCGGTGCTCGGCCGCACGACCACGACCGCGTTGCTGGCGGGCGCGCCCGGGGAGGACGGGGTCGGAGGGACACCCTGGAGCGGCGCCCACCCCATCGTGTACGACATGACGGCCGCCGAGCGCGAGCTCGGGTACCGGCCGGTCACGGACTACGTCCGGTCGCTGCCCGCCACGGTCGAGTGGATCGCGGCGCAGCTGGACGGGAGGGGCTGGAAGGAGGCCTTTCCCGCCATGCTGCGGGCGTACGGGGAGAAGCTCTTCGACTACGCGGCGGAGGACGCCTGGCTGGCGGCGTACGACCGCAGGGCGTGAGGGACAGGCCCGGCCGTGTTCACTCCACCGGGGCGCCGGCCAGTTCGTCCAGCGCCCGGTCGAGGACACGGCGCAGCGGGCGTGCGTCGGGAGCGACGGCGGTGACCAGCACGGCCGGTCCGGCGAGCGGGGTGAGGACGGCGGTCTCGCCCAGCAACCGCGCCGCAGGCGGCTTCTCCTCGAACGCCGGGTCCACGACGAGGAGTTGACCGGCGGCCCGGTGGCCGTCCAGGACCGCCGCGCCGTCCCAGCCGCCGGGTGCTCCTGGCCCGTACGCGAGCTGCTGGTCGAGCAGCGGGCGGCCGGCGCGGTGCACGGTGAGGCGGCTGACGAGGGTGCCGGTGCTCTCGGCGTGGCGGCCGAGGATCTGTTCCTCCCGCAGCACCAGCCGTGCGGTGGCGGCGAGCCGGACCCGGGTGGTCGTGCGCAGCACGCTGCCGTGTGCCGAGACGAGCTGCTGCGGCAGCCAGCGCAGCTCGGCCCGCTCCGCCACGTCCAGCTCGATGTCGTACGTGGCGCTCCCGCCCGCCGGTCCCGGCAGGGCCACGGTCGCGGCTGCCGCGTCGACGGTGAGCCGGGCGCCTTCGCCGACCCGGGCCACGAGGGCGAGCCGGTCGCCGCCGAGCGGTGCGCTCATGGCGCCGACGACGGTGACCCGGCTGCCGGTCCCGGCGGTGTTCCTGGTCCGGCGCAGGGCGAGTGGCCCGTCGCCCCTGAGCACGGGGAGCGAGGTGGTGCCCCGGCTGTCGAGGGCCGCGGCGATCCGGGCGGTGGCCCGGACGCTCATGCGGTCCAGTCGGCGAGCCGGGCACGCACCCAGTCCGCGACGGGCCCCACGCCCTGCTCGGAAGTGAGCGAGGTGAGGGCCACGGGGAGCGGGCCGCGCTGCTGTGCGGCGTCGTGGGCCATCCGGTCGAGGTCGGAGCCGACGTGCGGGGCGAGGTCGGTCTTGTTGATGACGAGCAGGTCGGAGGTGGTGACGCCGGGGCCGCCCTTGCGCGGGATGTCGTCGCCGCCCGCCACGTCGATGACGAAGATCTGGGCGTCGACCAGCCCCTTGGAGAAGGTCGCGGTGAGGTTGTCGCCGCCGGATTCGACCAGGATCAGATCGAGGGGCCCCAGGGTGTCCTCCAGTTCCTCGACCGCTTCGAGGTTGGCGGAGATGTCGTCGCGGATCGCGGTGTGCGGGCAGGCGCCGGTCTCCACGGCCCGGATGCGCTCGGGCGGCAGTACGGCATGGCGCAGCAGGAAGGCGGCGTCCTCGCGGGTGTAGATGTCGTTGGTGACCACCGCGATGGAGAGCCGGTCGCGCAGGGCCCGGCAGAGGGCGGCGACGGTCGCGGTCTTGCCGGAGCCGACCGGTCCGCCGAGTCCGATGCGCAGGGCGCGGCGGGTGCCGTCGGGGCGGGCGGCGTCGGCGCTCACGGCGGCGGGGCCGTGCCGGGTGTGATCGAGATGCATGGGTGCGGCTCCTGATGCGTAGGGGGTCATGAGGCGAACAGGCGGACCGGACGGGCCGCGTGTGCCTCGGCGCCGATGTCGAGGAGCGGGGCCGAGGCGGCGGGCAGCGCGTCGATGGTGCCGTGCGCCGCCGCGGCGGCCTGCTCGGCGATCCGGTCGAGTTCGGGGGCGAGGCGGGCGAGGACGGCGGTGGCCTCGAAGGGGTCGAGGGAGAGCAGCCGGACGACGGCGGTGGCCGGTCCGCTGACGGTTTCGTAGGCGGCGCAGTGCGCGGCGTCCTCGGGCCCGAGCCCGGCCGAGCGCGCGGTGAGGCCGAGGACGACGGGCTGGTGGGCGCCGCGCGGCCGGGCCGTGGCGAGCGCGGTGAGTTCGGTGCCGGGCCAGGTGGCACGGGCCGCCCTCATCAGTTGCCGGCCGAGCTTGCGGGCGACGGCCCGCAGTGCGGGTGACGGGGTGCGGGCGTCGGCGGCCTCGTCGAGCGCGAGCGGATCGTGGCCGTGGGCGGCGGCCGCGGCGAGTGCGGCGGCGGTGAGCCCGGTGGTGTGCAGGCGGCCCCGGCAGAACTCGGCGAGGTCCGCCGCGTCACGGATCCGTCCCGCTGCCACCGCCGGTTCGGCCCCGCCGGAGTGGGCGTGGCCACCGGCGGGGAACCGGCCGTCGGCGAGGACGAGCAGCGCCGCGCGGCTCATCGAGCCACCCGTCCCGGGCCTCGTGTGTGCCGCATCAGAAGAGGAAGTAGCGCTGGGCCATGGGCAGTTCGGTGGCGGGTGCCGGTTCGACCGGTTCGCCGTCGATCGTCACGGCGAAGCTGTCGGGGTCGACATGGACCTGCGGCATCGCGTCGTTCTCCCGCATGTCCGCCTTGGTGACGCCCCGGGTGCTGGTGATCGGTACGAATCCTTTGCCGAGGCCGAGGCGTTCCGGCAGACCGTCCTCGATGGCCGCTTCGGCGGTGAAGTTGACGGAGTTCGCCGCCGGGGCGCGGCCCACCGCGCCGAACATCGGGCGGGGCAGCACGGGTTGCGGGGTCGGAATGGAGGCGTTGGCGTCACCCATCTGCGCGTACGCGATCTGGCCGCCCTTGATGACGGTCCGCGGCTTGACGCCGAAGAACGCCGGTTCCCACAGCACCAGGTCGGCGAGCTTGTCCGTCTCCACCGAACCGGTCTCCCGGTCGATCCCCTGGGCGATCGCCGGGTTGATGGTGTACTTGGCGACATAGCGACGCACCCGCCGGTTGTCGGCCCGTCCGTCGCCGGGCAGTGCCCCGCGGCGCTTCTTCATCACGTGCGCGGTCTGCCAGGTGCGCAGCACGACCTCGCCGATGCGGCCCATGGCCTGGGAGTCGGAGGAGATGATCGAGATGGCTCCGAGGTCGTGGAGGATGTCCTCGGCCGCGATGGTGGACGGTCGGATCCGGGATTCCGCGAAGGCGAGGTCCTCCGGCACGGCCGGGTTGAGGTGGTGGCAGACCATCAGCATGTCGAGGTGTTCCTCGATGGTGTTGACGGTGTGCGGGCGGGTCGGATTGGTGGAGCTGGGCAGGACGTACGGCTCGGAGACGACGCCGATGATGTCCGGGGCGTGCCCGCCGCCCGCCCCTTCGGTGTGGTAGGCGTGGAGGGTGCGCCCGGCGATGGCGGCGAGGGTGTCGGCGACGAATCCGGCCTCGTTGAGGGTGTCGGTGTGGATGGCGAGCTGGGCGCCCGTCTCCTCGCAGACGCCCAGGCAGGCGTCGATGACGGCGGGGGTGGCTCCCCAGTCCTCGTGGATCTTGAATCCGAGTGCGCCGGCGCGCAGTTGGGAGTGCATGGCCTCGCGCGACATGGTGTTGCCCTTGCCGAGCAGGCCGATGTTGACGGGGTACGCGTCCAGTGCCCCGAACATCCGGGCCAGGTGCCACGGGCCGGGGGTGATGGTGGTGGCCTTGGTGCCTTCGGCCGGTCCGGTGCCGCCGCCGACCAGGGTGGTGATCCCGGACGAGAGCGCCTGGTCGATCAGGGTCGGCGAGATGAAGTGGACATGGGCGTCGATGGCTCCCGCGGTGAGCAGCATGCCGTTGCCCGCGATGATCTCGGTCTCGGGGCCGATGACCAGGTCGGGGTGGACGCCGTCCATGGTGTCCGGGTTGCCGGCCTTCCCGATCCCGGTGATCCGGCCGTCGCGGATGCCGATGTCCGCCTTGACGACGCCCCAGTGGTCGATGATCACGGCGCCGGTGACGACGGTGTCCGGCGCGCCTTCGGCGCGGGTGGTGCGGGCCTGGCCCATCGATTCGCGGATGACCTTGCCTCCGCCGAACACCGCTTCGTCTCCGGCGAGTCCGGGGCCGCCCGAGCGGTCCTCCTCGATCTCGACGAGCAGACCGGTGTCGGCGAGCCGGATGCGGTCGCCGGTCGCGGGGCCGAAGAGGTCGGCGTGGACGGCGCGGTCGAGTTCAGCCATCGAGGGCACCTCCGGTCCCGCCGCGCAGGCCGGGGACGATGCGCCGTCCGGCGATCGGGACGAGCTCGATGTCGACCGGTATGCCGGGTTCGAAACGCACGGCGGTGCCGGCGGCGATGTTCAGCCGCAGGCCGCGCGCGGCCGAACGGTCGAAGTCCAGGCCGGGGTTGGCCTCGGCGAAGTGGTAGTGGGAACCGACCTGGACGGGCCGGTCGGCGGAGTTGAGGACGGTGAGGCGGGTGACGGGGCGGCCCTCGTTGAACGGCACGGGCCCGTCCGCGTACAGGATCTCTCCGGGAATCATCGACGCCCCCGTCAGACGATCGGTTCGTGGACGGTGACGAGCTTGGTGCCGTCCGGGAAGGTCGCTTCGGCCTGGACGTCGTGGATCATCTCGGGCACCCCGTCCATGACGTCGTCGCGGGTGAGCACCGCACGGCCCGACGCCATCAGTTCGGCGACCGTACGGCCGTCCCTGGCCCCCTCCAGCAGATGGGCGGTGATCAGCGCGAGCGCCTCCGGGTGGTTGAGCCGCAGTCCGCGCGCCCGGCGCTGCCGGGCCACATCGGCGGCGACATGGATGAGCAGGCGTTCCTGTTCGTGCGGGGTCAGTCGCATGCGTCCACCTCACAGTCTTGCGCCCAGTGCCGGACCGGGGCGTGGCGAGGCGTCGGCCGCGTCCAGCAGGGGAGGTTGAACGGCGGTCCGCCGACTCGCGGCGAGACGGTGCACGGTAGAGCCGAAATTTTTCCGGCGCGTTAACGAACCCTCCGGCGGACCGGCCCCACGCCGACACGCCGGGCGCCCCCGTCGCGGCGGACGGGGGTACCCGGCTCTCCCGTATCGGGGAACGTCGGCGTGCGGCGGTCAGCTGCCCGGCTCGTGGTGCCCCGGGTGCTGCGCCGCGATACCGAAGCGCCGCCGTTCGCCGGGAGCGGACACCGAGGAGCCGATCGAGGAGACCGAGCTGATCACCTGCTCCTCGGCGGCCGCCTCCCCCTTCTCCAATCGCTCCAGGTCAGCGGCCGAGACAAGCGCCACCAGCGGCTTGCCGTGGCGCGTCACGACCACGCGCTCACCGCCGTAGACGACACGGTTGATCAGTTCGGCGAGCTCAGCTCGGGCTTGCGTCACCGGAATCTCATAGGCCATGCTCCCCATCATAACCTTCTGTACGTCCTGTACATTTTTTACGGACACCAGTGCAGAGGCCCGTGAAGCAAGCGCAGACCCCCGTACAGACCCCGCAGGAGAGGCATCGCCATGCTGTTCCGTCCCGCAGCCCGTCATGTACTGCCCGAGTTCACCGAACGCACGAGCAACGGAACCCGCACCCTCGACCCGTACTCCAAGCTGCTCGCCGAACGGATCGTCTTCCTCGGCACCCCGGTCGACGACGCCGCGGCCTCCGATCTGATCGCGCAGTTCATGTACCTGGAGCACGCCGCCCCGGACCGGCCCATCGCGCTCTACATCAACTCCCCCGGCGGCTCGTTCGGAGCCATGTCCGCGATCTACGACACGATGCAGTACCTCACCTGCGAGGTGGAGACCTTCTGCCTCGGCCAGGCCGGTTCCTGCGCCTCCGCCCTGCTCGCCGCGGGCGCGCCCGGCCGCCGGCACGCGCTGCCCGGCGCGAGGGTCGTCGTGCGACAGCCGGAGCTCGCCGAGCCGCTGCGGGGCCAGCCGTCCGATCTGGAGATCGAGGCACAGGAGCTGGAGCGGGTCCGCACGATGCTCACCGCCCTGTTGGCCCGTCACACCGGCCGCGACGCGGGACAGATCGGCGACGACATCGAGCGCGATCTCATTCTCGACGCGGCGGGCGCCAAGGCGTACGGCCTGGTGGACCACGTCCTGGAGAACCGGAACACCTCGCTCCCTCCGCACGGCGCGAGGTGAACACCCGATGCGGCCACCACCGGAGTTCCCGCCGCTCCCCGCACTGACGCGCGCCGAGGGGGAGTTCATCGACCGCTACCTCGAAGTCCTCGACCAGGTCGGCCGGATCAACCCGGCCCGTGGCAGCGACACCTACGGGGCGCTGCGTGCCGCACAGGCGCTGGCCTCGCACGCCGGAGCACTGCGCGACGCCCTGGCGTTGATGCACGAGCGCGGCGAGGCGCGGATCCACACCGCGACGCTCACCCGGGCGCTGCGCGTCCTGGACGGGGAGCGACGGGCCGGGCGCGTCACCGTACCCCCCGCTCCGACGAGTTGACCGAGCCACGCCATTCGCACGCGCGGCACCGTCCGGTCAACTCCCCCTGCCCCGGGGTCCGGCGGCCGTCACCCAACTCCCGTACCCGACACGCCCGACGGGCCGACCGAAATTCCTCGCTCGTTCGGCGTAGGGAGTCCCTCTCGTGAGGGACTGCTCAACTTGCGCTTTCCGTGTGGGCAGTGGACGGAATCCACCCTTCCGCTGCTGGTACGGCGTAGGTCCGCAGCATCGGAAGAGCATCAAAAATCATCATGTCCACCCGAACGGATCAGTCGTGAGGAGCCTCACATATCCCTGTTTCGGCTCGGAAATCCGACAGTCGGTGAGTCAAGATCCCTGGGACGACAAGCCCCCGCCACCGCGGCGGGGCGGTCCGGGCGGACGCCGAGTCCTGCCGCCGCCCGGATGCCTGGTCGACAGAAGTGGATCGGCAGGAGTGGAGGACCCGAGCACAACGGGTCGACCTGAACACCGGTCGACCCTCGGGGTGAAGCCGCCGAACGCGGCCGGGCAACTTCGCCAGCCCGAACCCGACAGGTCATCCTTCACAGGCGGCTGACGAAGGGTTGCGCATGACTGCGCAGGTTCATGTCCCGTCTCTGCTCGCCCGAGCCGGTACGGCCTCGGTTCTGACTCTCGCCGCCGTCGGCGGCACCATGTTCGCGCCGGGCGCCGCGACGGACGCCCAGGCGGCGACCCTGTCGATGAAGGCGCTCAACATCGCGGCATCGAAGAAGGGATCGCCGTACAGGTGGGGGGCCACCGGCCCCAGCCGCTTCGACTGCTCGGGCCTGACGCTCTACGCGTTCAAGAAGGCGGGCAAGAAGCTCCCCCGCACCGCCCAGCAGCAGTACAACCGGGCCCGCCACATCTCGGCCTCGCACCGGCAACGCGGCGACCTGGTCTTCTTCCACTCCGGCCGCAGCGTCTACCACGTGGGGATCTACGCCGGCAAGGGCAAGATCTGGCACTCGCCGAAGACCGGCGCGGTGGTCCGGCTGGAGAAGATCTGGACCAGGAGCGTCTACTACGGCCGGATCAACTGAGGCGGGGCCCGTCCGGCGGGTCGGAGCCACGCCCCGCCGGACGGGCCCACACGCGGGCCACGCTCGGCGCAGCAGCTGACCGGTCACCAGCACCGAACCCAGCACGGTGAGCGCCGCACCGCTGCCGCCCCCGACGGCGCGCGGTACGGGACCGGCGCAGCCACCCGCCCAGCCGGTCCACGAACAGCGCCACGGCGGGGAACCAGACCAGCACCACGACGATCGTCGCGGGCAGCAAGGTCCTGGGCAGCGGGAGGCTCCCGGTGACGGAACCGGCGGGACGGCCGCTCATCGGCAGCGCGCCGACCCATTCCACCGCGCCGTGGGGTCCGCGGCGGCGGCCACGCTCCAGGCCCTGTTACGCAGCGGGTTCGGGCGGGCGGGGCCGGCCCGGCGGACGGGCGGCGGGGCCGGGTGACCGCGCGGGCGGGCAGGTGCCGGAACACGTCGGTCAGCTCTGTACGGGGACGCTCCAGGGAAGCGCGATCCACACCGTCTTGCCTCCGTCGGCGGTGGGGGTGACGGTGAGCCGGCCGCCGCACTGCTTGGCCAGACAGCGGATGATGACCAGGCCGCGCCCGTTGTCCTGCTGCACGGCGGCGGGCAGCCGCCTGGGCCAACGGGGGTGACTGTCCGTCACGCCCAGATACAGGTGTTCCTCCCGCTCCAGCCGGAGGTCCACGGTGAAGGTGGGCGACTGCCCGAAGGTGTGCTGGACGGCGTTGGTCGCGAGCTCGGAGACGATGAGCCGGATGCTGTCGGCGAAGTCGGTGTCGGCGGCCAGGCCCCATTCGCCGAGCACCCGGGCCACGAACCTGCGGGCCGCCGGAACCGAGACCGGCTCGCTCGCCAGAGTGACGTGTACTTCTTGCTGGTCTGCCATGGCGGGCCGTCCTTTCCCACCCGTACCGACCGCGATCGGCCCGGGTTGCGCTTCGAGCCAGACTGCCATCGATGCTGCCCGCTGTGACAGCGATCCACCAAGATATGCATATATCTGTCGCTCGATGCGGTGAACCCTGCGACGCGAGACCGTATGCGGGCGGCACACTGTCGGCTCGGCGGAAGAGGGAGGGAGGCCGCGGATGCAGCACGGCCCTGCGGTGCGACGCCGCAAGCTCGGGGAGGAGCTCCGGAGTCTGCGCCATGCGTCGGGACTGACCAGTCGGGACGCGGCACGGATGCTCGGCTGGCACCAGTCGAAGGTGAGCCGGATCGAGACCGGGGTGAGCGGGGTGCAACCGGCCGATGTCACCCGGCTGCTGGACGCGTACGGCGTGGACGACGCCCGGCTGCGGGATCTGCTGGCCACCCTGGCGGGTTCGGCGGGCGGCGGCGGCACCGGATGGTGGCACGCCTACCGCGGTCTGATCCCGCCCCAGTACCGCGACTTCATCAGCCTGGAGTCCCAGGCGCGGACCGCGCGCACGCTGGAGACCTCGGTGGTGCCGGGGCTCCTCCAGACGGCCGACTACGCGCGTGCGGTGACCCGGGCCTCGCTCGACGGGCTGCCCGCCGGCCGGCTGGACTCACTGGTGGAGGTGCGGCTCGCCCGGCAGGGGGTGCTGCGGACCGATCCGCCGCTGCGGCTGAGTGCGGTGCTCGACGAGGCGGTGCTGCGGCGCGAGGTCGGCGGGTGCCGGGTGATGCGGGAACAGCTGCGTCATCTGACCCGGGTGGCTCAACTTCCCCATGTGCAGCTCCAGTTGCTGCCGTTCTCGATGGGCGGCTACGCCGGCCTCACCGGACCTTTCGTTATCTTCTCATTTCCGAACACTTCTGATCTAGATGTGGTCGTTCTCGACCATTTGACGAGTAGCCTCTATCTGGAGCGGAAAGAAGACCTTGAGGCGTACAGCTCGGCCTTCCGCACGATGCAGGCACACGCGCTGTCGCCGGAGCACTCTTTGGATCTCATCGCCGCGATCGAGCGCGGCGGTCAGTGACCCCGGACGCCCGAGGGGGCCTCATGTCGGATTGCCTCGCACAGCACGGCTTACGGTGGCGGCGCAGCAGCCGCAGCACGGGTATGAACAACTGCGTGGAGACCGCGTCGTCCGGTGACGGGCGGCTGGCCGTGCGGGACTCCAAGGACGCGTCCAGGCCACCGCTGCGGTTCTCCGCGGCGGCCTGGACCTCGTTCGTCGCCGGTCTGCACCGGGATCCGGTCAGCTGACGGGAGCGGTCCGCCGCAGGACCGACACGGCGGTGGCGATCTGTTCCTCGGTCAGGTCGGCCCGCGCCGTCAGCCGCAGCCGGGACACCCCGTCCGGCACGGACGGGGGCCGGAAGCAGCCGACCAGGATCCCGGCGGCGCGGCAGTCGGCCGCCCAGCGCACCGCCGCGTCCGCCGAGGGTGCCCGCACCGAGACCACGGCCGCGTCGGGCCGCACGGCGGTCAGACCGGCCGCGGTCAGCCGCTCGTACAGCGCGGCGGCGACCGTACGGGCCCGGCCCGCCCGTTCCGGCTCACGGCGCAGCAGGCGCAGGCTCTCCAGCGCGGCGCCCACGGCGGCGGGCGCGAGGCCGGTGTCGAAGATGAACGTACGGGCCGCGTTGACGAGGTGTTCGATGACCCGGGCCGGTCCGAGGACGGCTCCGCCCTGGCTGCCCAGGGACTTGGAGAGGGTCAGTGTGGTGACGATCCCCTCGCCGCCCGCGAGCCCGGCGGCGTCGAGCGCACCCCGGCCGCCCTCGCCCAGCACGCCGAGGCCGTGGGCGTCGTCGACGAGCAGTGCGGCGCCCTCCGTACGACAGGCATCGGCGAGTTCGGGCAGCGGTGCCGCGTCGCCGTCGACCGAGAAGACCGAGTCGGTGACGGCCAGCGCCCGCCCCTCGTGCGACCGCAGCGCCTTGCGCACGGCCTCGGGGTCGGCGTGCGGAACGACGGCGGTCGCGGCACGGGAGAGCCGGCAACCGTCCACGATCGAGGCGTGGTTGCCGGCGTCGGAGACGATCAGCGAGCCGTGGCCGGTGAGCGCCGTGAGGGCGGCGAGGTTGGCCGCGTAGCCGGACGACAGCACCAGGGCCGCCTCGAAGCCGCAGAATTCGGCCAGCTCTTCTTCGAGTTCGGCGTGCAACGCGGTGGAGCCGGTGACCAGCCGCGATCCGGTCGCGCCCGCCCCCCATCCGCGCGCGGCCCCGGCCGCGGCGGCGGTGACGTCGGGGTGCCGTGTCAGACCCAGGTAGTCGTTGCTCGCGAGGTCCAGAAGTCCGGACGCGGCGGGCCGGGGGCGCAGTGTACGGACGAGTCCGGCGTCGGCGCGGCGGCGCGCCTCCGCGTCGATCCAGTCGAACGGGTCGAAGGGCATGAGCGGTCCCTTTTGTAGGCAGCTCACAGACCCTAACCGCGGGCGCAGCAGGTCATGGTGTGGCAATACACACACGCTCGACAGGCTCTGTTGTCCGGTTCCTCCTTGGCTGCGGGCCGTGCGGTAGGCCAGGATCTTCGCCATGGACCTCCTGAACACGCTGGTGGACAAGGGGCTGCGGCGCGAGCTGCCGACCCGCGAAGAAGCCCTCGCCGTACTGGCGACCTCGGACGACGACCTGCTCGACGTGGTGGCCGCTGCCGGAAAGGTGCGCCGTCAGTGGTTCGGGCGGCGCGTGAAACTCAACTACCTGGTCAATCTCAAGTCCGGTCTCTGCCCCGAGGACTGCTCGTACTGCTCGCAGCGGCTCGGCTCGAAGGCCGAGATCCTCAAGTACACCTGGCTGAAACCGGACGAGGCGTCGCAGGCCGCCGCCGCGGGTGTGGCGGGCGGGGCCAAACGGGTGTGTCTGGTGGCGAGCGGCCGCGGGCCGACGGACCGTGACGTCGACCGGGTGTCGAAGACCATCGAGGCGATCAAGGAACAGAACGAGGGCGTCGAGGTGTGCGCCTGCCTCGGTCTGCTCTCCGACGGACAGGCCGAACGGCTGCGGTCGGCGGGCGCCGACGCGTACAACCACAACCTCAACACGTCCGAGGGGACGTACGGGGACATCACCACCACCCACACCTACGCGGACCGCGTGGAGACCGTGCACCAGGCACAGGCCGCCGGGCTCTCGGCGTGTTCCGGACTGATCGCCGGGATGGGCGAGAGCGACGCCGATCTGGTCGATGTCGTCTTCTCGCTGCGTGAGCTGGACCCGGATTCGGTGCCGGTGAACTTCCTGATCCCGTTCGAGGGGACCCCGCTGGCCAAGGAGTGGAACCTCACCCCGCAGCGCTGTCTGCGCATCCTGGCGATGGTCCGGTTCGTCTGCCCGGACGTGGAGGTACGGCTCGCGGGCGGGCGCGAGGTGCACCTGCGCTCGATGCAGCCGCTGGCCCTGCACCTGGTCAACTCGATCTTCCTGGGCGACTACCTGACCAGCGAGGGTCAGGCGGGCCAGGCGGATCTGGACATGATCACCGACGCCGGTTTCGAGGTGGAGGGCGCGGGCACGACGACGCTGCCCACGCACCGGGCGCGGCAGGGCGGCGGATGCGGTTCGCACGACGGCGGATGCGCCCCCTGCGGTGACGCGCCCGGGGAGGCCGCCGCCGAGTCCCCGGGGGGGCCGGCCGCCCGCACGGATCTGGTGGCGGTCCGCCGTCGCGGCGCGGGAACGGATCTCGCCCCCAATGCCTGAGGCCCTCTCCCCGGCCGAGCTGCGGTCCCTGGACCGGGCCCACGTCTGGCATCCTTACGGCCCGATGCCGGGGCGCCAGGACCCGCTGGTCGTGGAGTCCGCGTCCGGGGTGCGGCTCAGACTGGCGGAGCCCGCCCACGGGCGGACCGAGCTGGTCGACGGCATGTCGTCCTGGTGGTCGGCGGTGCACGGCTACAACCATCCGGTGCTCAACGAGGCGGCCCGCGGCCAGCTGGACCGGATGAGCCATGTGATGTTCGGCGGGCTCACCCATGAGCCCGCCGTACGGCTGGCCACCCGGCTGGTCGAGATCACCCCGGAGCCGCTGCGCCATGTCTTCCTCGCCGACTCGGGGTCGGTCTCCGTCGAGGTCGCGGTCAAGATGTGTCTGCAGTTCTGGCGCTCGGCGGGGCGGCCCGCCAAACAGCGGCTGCTGACCTGGCGCGGCGGCTATCACGGGGACACCTGGCAGCCGATGTCGGTGTGCGACCCCGAGGGCGGCATGCACGAGCTGTGGTCGGGCGTCCTGCCCCGCCAGGTCTTCGCCGACGAGCCCCCGGCCGGTTTCGACGCGGAACCGGATGCCGCCTACGTACGGCATCTCCGGGAGCTGATCGCCGAGCACGCCGACCGGCTGGCCGCGGTGATCGTGGAGCCGGTGGCGCAGGGCGCGGGCGGGATGCGGTTCCACTCCCCCGCGTATCTGCGGGTGCTGCGCGAGGCGTGCGACGAGCACGACGTACTGCTGGTGTTCGACGAGATCGCCACGGGTTTCGGCCGGACCGGGCAGCTGTTCGCCGCCGGGCACGCGGGGATCTCGCCCGATGTCATGTGCGTGGGCAAGGCGCTGACCGGCGGCTATCTGACGATGGCGGCGACACTGTGCACCTCCCGGGTGGCGGAGGGCATCTCGCGCGGCGAGGTCCCGGTGCTCGCGCACGGGCCGACGTTCATGGGCAATCCGCTCGCCGCCGCGGTGGCGTGCGCCTCCATCGATCTGCTGCTGGGCCAGGACTGGGAGCGGGAGGTGGCGCGCATCGGCGCGGGGCTGCGGGAAGGGCTCGCACCGGCGTCGGAGCTGCCCGGGGTACGGGACGTACGGGTGCTGGGTGCGATCGGCGTCGTACAGCTCGATCACGAGGTGGACATGGCGGCCGCGACCCGGGCCGCGGTGCGGGAAGGGGTGTGGCTGCGGCCGTTCCGCGACCTCGTCTACACGATGCCGCCGTATGTGACCGATGACGAGGACGTGGCACGGATCTGCCGGGCCGTGTGCGCGGCGGCGCGAGAGGGATGAGATGACGGTTCTGGTAGTGACGGGGACGGGCACGGAGATCGGCAAGACGGTCGTGACAGCGGCCGTGGCGGCGGCGCGCGCGGACCGGGGCGTCGCGGTGCTCAAGCCGGCCCAGACGGGGCTGGCTCCCGGCGAGCCGGGTGATGCCGCCGAGGTGGCGCGGCTGGCTGGCGGCCATGTCACCGCGGTCGAACTGGCCCGGTTCCCTGATCCGTTGGCACCCGCCACCGCCGCCCGCAGGGCAGGTCTCCCGCCGGTGCGGCCGTACGAGATCGCCGATGCGGCGCAGAAGCTGGCGACCGAGCACGATCTGGTGCTGATCGAGGGTGCGGGCGGGCTGCTCGTACGGTTCGACGACGAGGGCTCGACGCTTGCCGATGCCGCCCGGCTGCTGGCCGCCCCGGTGCTGGTGGTGACGCCCGCCGGTCTGGGCACGCTCAACACCACCGCGCTGACCTCGGAGGCGCTGCGGGCCCGGGGGCTGGAGTGCCTGGGTGTGGTGGTGGGCAGCATGCCCGCGGAGCCGGACCTGGCGGCGCGCTGCAATCTGGTGGACCTTCCCGTGGCGGCGGGTGCCCCTCTGCTGGGTGCGGTGCCGGCCGGCGCGGGGGGCCTGGATCCCGCAGACTTCCGGGCGCGGGCCCGGAGTTGGCTCGCGGCGGAGCTGGGCGGGAATCGGCCGGCCGGATGAGGGGATGAGCCGCACCGGACGGGGGAGAATCCAAGTAGCCGTACTTTCTGCCGGAGCGCCCGGTCGAGGAGGTCCGTCATGCGCCTGCGCAGCACGAGAATCCCGGAGGACGCGGTGCACCACCCCGTCTTCGCCCGGTTCTACGCCCGGATGAGCGTGGCGGCGGAGACCAGGGCCGGACTGGCGGCGGTGCGCTCGGAACTGCTGGCGGACCTGTCCGGCCGGGTCATCGAGATCGGTGCGGGCAATGGCCTGAACTTCGCGCACTACCCGCCCGCGGTGTCGGAGGTGGTGGCCATCGAACCCGAGCGCAGCCTCCGGCAGTTGGCGGTGCGAGCGGCGGTGCGGGCGGGGATCCCGGTGGATGTGGTGCCGGGTACGGCGGAGGCGCTGCCGGTGAAGAGCGAGGCGTTCGACGGGGCCGTGGCCTCGCTGGTGCTGTGCACCGTACGGGATGTGGAGCGTTCGCTCGCGGAGCTCGTGCGGGTGCTGCGGCCCGGCGGTGAGCTGCGCTTCTTCGAGCATGTGCGGGCCGACGACCGAGGCATGGCGGCCACGCAGTGGGCACTGGACCGTACGGTGTGGCCGCTGGTGACGGGCGGGTGCCATACGGGGCGCGACACCCTGGCCGCCATCGAGCGGGCGGGGTTCGTGGTGGAGGCCTACCGGCGGGTCAGGATGCCGGAGTGGGGAGTACGGCTGCCCACGTCGGCGTGCGTGCTGGGGACGGCGCGGCGCACGTCCATGGTGGACTGACACGACCACCGGCCCGCCGTCGCGCACCCGAACCGGCTGTCACAGGCTCCACTGGCGGAGTTCGTCGGCGATGGCCCGGACGTCGGCCTTGCCCTCCTTCACCAGCCGGGCCAGGTCGCGCACCTGCTCGGGCGAGGTGATGACCTTGAGCCCGGAGGCGACGAGATATCCGTACGCGACGGCCGAGGAGAACATCGCGTTGGAGTGTTCGAGCGCGGGGACGTGGAGCAACAGCTGCAGGAGGGCAGCGGCCCGGGAGTGGGGGTCGCTGTAGACGGGGCTGCCGAAGATCTCGGCCTCGTGACGGGCCACCGCGGCCACCAGCGCACCCCAGTCGACGACCTGCGGGTCACCGGGGGTCTTGTGCTCGGCCACCATGAGCAGCCAGGAGAGGTCGATCTGGAGGTTCAACGCGTGCCTTTGCGCTCCGGGCCGAACTCCTCGGCGAACACCGACTCGTACTGCTTCATGAAGTCGGCCGCGGCCTCGACGAAGGTGTGTCCGACCTCGCCCGCATCCTGTCTCACGAGCTCCTCTATGTAGCGGTTCACGCTCATCCCCCTTTGCAGCGCGCGCTGTCGCGCGGCCTCGGCGGTGGCCTCGTCCACTCTCACGTTCAGCTGAGTCTTGGGCACAGAAACACGCTAGCGCGCCCGCGCTAGCACCGGCAAGGGGAGCCCTCCGGTGCCCCGTACACGGGTTCCGCCGCGTACCGGTCCGCGGATCGGCACGTGCACGGACCCCCCGGCGACCGCCTCGAAAGGGCCCTGTGGGTGTGATGCCACCCATAGGGCCCACGTCACATCCTAGGGCGGGTAGTAGGAGCGAGGTCGCCCGAAAGGCATGAAACCTAAGCAGAGC
>NZ_FMBW01000092.1 GCF_900091725.1 Streptomyces sp. DvalAA-43
TGCGGAGCGGATAACAGTGGCGCATTTCATTCCGTCGATGATGCAGGTATTTCTTTTGGAGCCTGCTGCGCGGATGTGTGTGTCGTTGCGGGCGGTGTTCGCCAGTGGTGAGGCGTTGTCGCCGGAGTTGCGGGATGCGTTCCTGCGCGACCTGAATGTTCCGCTGCACAATTTGTATGGTCCGACCGAGGCTTCGATCGATGTGACGGCGTGGGTGTGCCGGCCGGGTACGGAGACCGTGCCGATCGGTGGCCCGGTGGGCAACACCCGCACTTATGTCCTGGACGCGAACCTGCAGCCCGCCCCGGTCGGTGTGCCCGGTGAGCTCTACCTTGCCGGTGTCCAGCTGGCGCGCGGCTATCTCAACCGTCCCGGCCTGACGGCGGAGCGGTTCGTGGCCTGCCCGTTCGGTGCGGCGGGTGAGCGGATGTATCGCACGGGTGACCTGGCGCGCTGGCGCGCGGACGGGACGCTGGATTACCTGGGTCGTACGGATGACCAGGTGAAGGTCCGTGGCTACCGGATCGAGCTGGGTGAGATCGAGGCGGCGCTGCTGGGTGAGGAGGGTGTGGCGCAGGCGGCGGTGGTCGTCCGCGAGGACGTCCCCGGTGACAGGCGCATCGCCGCCTATCTCGTGCCCGCCGAGGGTGTGGCCGTGGACTTGTCGCAGGTCAAGGCCGGTGTCGCATCGGTGCTGCCGGACTACATGGTTCCGTCCGCGGTCCTCACGTTGGACGCGTTGCCGTTGACGGTGAACGGCAAGCTCGACCGGCGCGCACTGCCGGCCCCGGACCGCACCACCGCCCTGGAGGTGTCCTACCGGGCCCCGCGGACCGATGATGAGCAGCTGGTCTGCGAGGCGTTTGCCGAGGTGCTCGGCTTGGACCGGGTGGGTATCGATGACAACTTCTTCGAGCTCGGCGGGCACTCCCTTCTCGCGGTGACGCTCACGGAGCGGTTGCGTTCGCGCGGCATGTCCGTGTCGGTGCGGGCGTTGTTCCAGACGCCGACGCCTGCTGGTCTGGCTGCGGATGGCGGGGCGACGGGTCCGGTGTTCGTGGTGCCGGAGAACCGGATTCCGGGTGATGCCACGGTTCTGGCGCCGGAGATGGTGACGCTTGCCGAACTGACCCCAGCCGATCTCGACCGGATCACCGAGGCGATCCCGGGTGGTACGGCGAACATTGCGGACATCTACCCGCTCGCACCGTTGCAGGAAGGCATCTTCTTCCACCACCTGCTGGACGCCGAGCAAGGTCGTGACGTCTACATTCTGCCGACGGTGCTGGGGTTCGATTCCCGGCAGCGCGTGGACGAGTTCATTACTGCGTTGCAGCGTGTCGTCGATCGCCATGACATTCTGCGTACGGCGGTGCTGTGGGAGAACCTTTCCCAGCCTTTGCAGGTTGTTCAGCGGCGTGCGCCGTTGAGGGTTGAGGAGGTTGCTCTTACCCGGAGTCCTGGTGATGACGCGACGGCTCTGCTGCTGGAGGCGTGTCCGGCGGCGATGGACATCCGGCAGGCGCCGATGCTTGATGTGACGATCACCCAGGACACTCGCGACGCCGACGGGGATCGTTGGCTGATGGCGTTGCGGAGTCATCATCTGACTCGTGATCATCAGGCGTTGGAGATCTTGCTCGATGAGGTGCGTGCGCATCTGGAGCATGAGGAGGGGCGGCTTGCTGAGCCGGCTCCGTACCGTGACTTCGTCGCGTACTCACGCCTGGCTGTTTCGGCAGAGCAGCACCGCACCTACTTCGAGCGGGTCCTCGGCGACGTAGAAGAGCCGACCGCCCCTTACGGTGTCTTGGACACTCACGGTGACGGTAGTGAGACCGGTGAGACTGTGGTGGAGCTTGCCGCGGAGGTGGCTGAGCGGTTGCGGGCGCAGACGCGTCGGCATGGCGTGAGCGCGGCGGCGTTCTTCCATCTCGCCTGGGCACGGGTGGCCGCCGCGACGACCGGCCAGACCCACCCCGTCTTCGGCACCGTCCTCCTGGGCCGCATGGACGCGGGCGGGACGGCCCATCGCACCCCTGGCCTGTACATCAACACGTTGCCGATCCGGATCGACGCGACCCAGACCCTGGACCAGGGCCTGGGAACCGTACAGGCTCAATTGGGCGAGCTGTTGGCGCATGAGCATGCGCCGCTGGCCCTGGCGCAGCAGGTCACCAGCCTCCCGGCCCAGAGTCCGCTGTTCACCTCACTGCTCAACTACCGCCACAGCCCGGCGGCTGCTTCCGCGCAGGTCGACCTGCCGGAGAGCGAGAACGTCGGCATCGAGATCCTCTATGCCTCCGAGCGTACGAATTATCCGTTGACGGTGTCGGTTGATGACACGGGTGTCGGGTTCCGGTTTGTGGTGCAGGCTGTTGCTCCGATGGATTCGGGTGTGGTGTGTGGCCTGTTCGAGACCGCTGTGATGAATTTGGTGGTGGGGCTTGAGGAGCGGTCCGGCGTGGTGCTGGATCGGGTTCCGGTTCTGGATGACCGGCAGCGTGAGTTGGTGTTGTCGGGGTGGAACGATACGGCGCGTGAGGTTCCGGCGACGACGTTGCCGGATCTGTTCGAGGCGCAGGCTGCTCGGACTCCCGATGCTGCTGCGATGGTGTTCGGCGGTGGCACGGAACGGGAGGCTCTGTCGTATGCGGAGTTGAACGCGCGGGCGAACCGTCTGGCTCACCTCTTGATGGCTGAGGGGGTGGGGCCGGAGGACTTGGTTGCGATCTGTTTGCCGCGTTCGGTGGATCTGGTGGTGTCGCTGCTGGCCGTGGTGAAGGCGGGGGCCGCGTATCTGCCACTGGACCCGGACTACCCGGTCGAGCGCCTGGCAGCGACGCTGGCTGATGGTCGTCCGATGGCGTTGATCACGACCAGTACGACGACGGATGCCGGCCTGGGGGCAGGTATAGGTATGCGGCGGGTTGTCCTGGACGACCCTGCTGTGAGTGGTGTTCTTTCGGGGATGTCGGTGGTGGATCCGGTGCGTGTGGGTCATCGTCCGGAGCATCCTGCCTACGTCATCTATACGTCGGGTTCGACGGGGCGTCCGAAGGGTGTGGTGGTTGCGCATGAGGGTGTGGTGAATCGTCTGGCGTGGATGCAGGAGGATTATGGGCTGGGTGCGTCGGATCGGGTGTTGCAGAAGACTCCGGTTGGTTTCGATGTGTCGGTGTGGGAGTTCTTCTGGTCGTTGACGGCGGGCGCGACTTTGGTGGTTGCCCGGCCGGACGGGCATCGGGATCCGGGATATCTGGCCGAGGTCATCCGCGCGGAGCGGGTAACGGTCGCGCATTTCATTCCGTCGATGATGCAGGTATTTCTTTTGGAGCCTGCTGCGCGGATGTGTGTGTCGTTGCGGGCGGTGTTCGCCAGTGGTGAGGCGTTGTCGCCGGAGTTGCGGGATGCGTTCCTGCGCGACCTGAACGTTCCGCTGCACAATTTGTATGGTCCGACCGAGGCTTCGATCGAGGTGACGGCGTGGGCGTGCCGGCCGGGTACGGAGACCGTGCCGATCGGTGGCCCGGTCGGCAACACCCGCACCTATGTCCTGGACGCGAACCTGCAGCCCGCCCCGGTCGGTGTGCCCGGTGAGCTCTACCTTGCCGGTGTCCAGCTGGCGCGCGGCTATCTCAACCGTCCCGGCCTGACGGCGGAGCGGTTCGTGGCCTGCCCGTTCGGCACCCCGGGCGAGCGGATGTATCGCACGGGTGACCTGGCGCGTTGGCGTGCGGACGGGACGCTGGATTACCTGGGGCGTACGGATGACCAGGTGAAGGTTCGTGGTTTCCGTATTGAGCTGGGTGAGATCGAGGCGGCGCTGCTGGGTGAGGAGGGTGTGGCGCAGGCGGCGGTGGTCGTTCGTGAGGATGTTCCCGGTGACAAGCGGCTGACTGCGTATCTCGTGCCGGGTGCTGGTGCTGGTGTTGTGGTGGATCCGGTGGAGGTCAAGGCCGGTGTGGGGGCGGTGTTGCCGGAGTACATGGTTCCTTCGGCGATCGTTGTCCTGGATGCGTTGCCGTTGACGGTGAACGGCAAGCTGGACCGGCGTGCGTTGCCGGCTCCGGATCACACCGCCGCTCTGGAGGTGTCCTACCGGGCTCCGCGGACGCCGGACGAGCAGTTCCTGTGTGAGACGTTCGCCGACACTCTGGGCCTTGAGCGGGTCGGTATCGATGACAACTTCTTCGAGCTCGGTGGGCATTCGCTGCTGGCGGTGACGCTCACGGAGCGGCTGCGTTCGCGCGGCATGTCCGTGTCGGTGCGGGCGTTGTTCCAGACGCCGACGCCTGCTGGTCTGGCTGCGGATGGCGGGGCGACGGGTCCGGTGTTCGTGGTGCCGGAGAACCGGATTCCCCGTGATGCCACGGTTCTGGCGCCGGAGATGGTGACGCTTGCCGAGCTGACTGCGGCCGATCTCGACCGGATCGTCGAGGCGATCCCGGGCGGCGCGGCGAACATCGCCGACATCTACCCGCTCGCACCACTGCAGGAAGGCATCTTCTTCCACCACCTGCTGGATGCGGAGCAGGGCCGCGATGTGTATATCGTGCCGACGGTGCTGGGGTTCGATTCCCGGCAGCGCGTGGACGAGTTCATTACTGCGTTGCAGCGTGTCGTCGATCGCCATGACATTCTGCGTACGGCGGTGCTGTGGGAGAACCTTCCTCAGCCTTTGCAGGTTGTTCAGCGGCGTGCGCCGTTGAGGGTTGAGGAGGTTGCTCTTACCCGGAGTCCTGGTGATGACGCGACGGCTCTGCTGTTGGAGGCGTGTCCGGCGTCGATGGATATCCGGCTGGCGCCGATGCTTGATGTGACGATCACTCGCGATGTGAGTGGGGGTCGTTGGCTGATGGCGTTGCGGAGTCATCATCTGACTCGTGATCATCAGGCGTTGGAGATCTTGCTCGATGAGGTGCGTGCGCATCTGGAGCATGAGGAGGGGCGGCTTGCTGAGCCTGCTCCGTACCGTGACTTCGTCGCGTACTCACGCCTGGCTGTTTCGGCAGAGCAGCACCGCGCCTACTTCGAGCGGGTGCTCGGTGAGGTGGAGGAGCCGACCGCACCATATGGCGTCATGGACACCCACGGCGATGGCAGCCGAGCTGGCGAGGTCATGCTGGAGCTTGATGGGGAGGTGGCGGAGCGGTTGCGGGCGCAGACGCGTCGGCATGGTGTGAGCGCGGCGGCGTTCTTCCATCTTGCCTGGGCGCGGGTGGCTGCTGCGACGACCGGCCAGACCCACCCTGTCTTCGGCACCGTTCTCTTCGGGCGCATGGAGGCCGGGGAGGCTTCGGACCGTACTCCGGGTCTG
>NZ_FMBW01000093.1 GCF_900091725.1 Streptomyces sp. DvalAA-43
TTGAACTGAAGGTCGAACTTCGCGGTCCGGGTTGGGACGATCTCCAGAGCGGCGCCGACGCCGGCGAGGTCGAAGTCGACCAGGGAGTTGTCGTCCTGCCAGGCCAGCATCGTCTGAAACAGCGGGTGGTAGGCGCTGGACCGGTCGGGGTTGAGGATCTCCACGAGCCGGTCGAAGGGTGCGTCCTGGTGGTCATAGGCGGACAGCGCCTTGTCCCGCACCCGGTCGAGCACGTCCTCGAAGGTCGGGTTGCCCGACAGGTCGACGCGCAGCACCCAGGTGTTGACGAAGAAGCCGACCAAGTCGGTCAGAGCCTCGTCGGTGCGCCCGGCGACCGGCGAGCCGATCGAGACATCGTCACCGCAGCCCAGCCGCGACAGCAGCACCGCGAGGACGGATTGCAGCACCATCGGCATCGTGACGTCGTTCCTGCGGGCCAGTGCCTGTGCCGCGCCGAGGAGTTCGGGATCGACGCTGAACTCGAACCCGTCGCCGCGGCGGCTGGCCGAGGGCGGGCGCGGTCGGTCGGTGGGCAGTGGAAGCGGCTGGGGTGCGCCCGCCAGCTCGTCCAGCCAGTATCCGGACTGGCGGGCGACCAGGCTGTGCGGGTCGTTCTCGTCGCCGAGGAGCTCGCGCTGCCACAGGGTGTAGTCGGTGTACTGGACGGGTAGCGCACCCCACCCCGGGTCGCGGCCTTCGAGACGGGCGGCGTAGGCGGTCGACAGGTCCCGTGCGAAGGGCGCCATCGACTCGCCGTCGGCGGCGATGTGGTGCACGACGAGCGCCAGGACGTGCTCATCGGGGGCGCGCCGGAACAGCGTCGCGCGGATCGGCACCTCGGTGAACAGGTCGAAGCGGTGCTCCATCGCCGCCGACAGCGCGGCGGGCACCTCGTACGGCGGGGCCGGGGAGAGTGGGACGTCGAAGGTCAACTTGTCGGCCGGGACAACCCGCTGGAACGGCATGCCGTCGGCGCCCTCGACCAGCAGCGTCCGCAGGCTCTCGTGGCGCAGCACCACGTCGCGCACGGAGGCGGCCAGGGCGTCCGCGTCCAGCGCGCCCGTCAGGCGCAGCGCCACCGGAATGTTGTACGTCGCGGACGGCCCCTCAAACCGGTGCATGAACCACAGGCGGCGCTGCGCGAACGACACCGGCACCGCGCCTGTCGTATCCGCGCGGCGGCACAGCACCGGCCGGGCCCGGCCACCGAAGGACAGGTGGCCGCAGAGGCCGGCGACGGTCGGCGACTCGAACACGGTGCGGATCTTCAGTTCGACGTCGAAGGCCGTGCGGATCCGGCTGATCAGCTGGGTCGCCAGCAGCGAGTGGCCGCCGAGCGCGAAGAAGACGTCGTCGATACCGACGCGCTCCACGCCCAGGACATCGGCGAACAGCCCGGCCAGCCTACGCTCCGCAGCGGTGCGCGGCGCTCGGTAGGTGTCGCCGGTGAACTCGGGTTCGGGCAGTGCGGCCCGGTCGAGCTTGCCATTGGGGGTCAGCGGCAGCCGGTCCATGGGCACGATCGCGGCCGGGACCATGTACTCCGGCAGCCGCTCCCCCACGAACCGCCGCAGGACGTCCACGGACAGTTCGCGGACGTGTTCTGCGGGCACCGCGTAGCCGACCAGCGTGAGGCCTGTGCCCTTGCCGGGACGGGCCAGGACCACGGCGCGCTCCACCTCCGGGTGCGCCGCCAGCACGCTCTCGATCTCGCCGGGCTCGACGCGGAATCCGCGCACCTTGGCCTGCGCGTCGGCACGGCCCAGGTACTCCAGGCTCCCGCCGGCACCCCAGCGCGCGAGGTCGCCGGTGCGGTACATCCGGGACCCGGGCGGCCCGTAGGGGTCGGCGACGAACCGCTCCGCCGTCAGTCCGTGTCGGTCCAGGTAACCGCGGGCCAGTCCGGCACCCGTCAGGTACAGCTCTCCGGCGACGCCCTGCGGGGCGAGCCCGAGCTGGCCGTCGAGGACGTAGGTCCGGCAGTTCGCCAGCGGAGTGCCGATCGGCAGGGTCCCGTCCCCCGTCCCATCGTCGACGCACCCGGCGGCGTACACCGTGGCCTCGGTTGGACCGTAGATGTTCGCCATCCGCACCTGCGGCCACATCTCCCGGACCTTGCGCACCAGGCTCGCCGGCAGCGCCTCGCCCGCGAGGACGATCGTGCCGATCCGGTCCAGGCGCGCCCGGTCGGTCATCGCGTCGAGCACCGAGGGCACGACGCACAGCAGGCTCGCTTCCCCGAAGTCCTCCTCGACGACGGCCAGCGCGTCGTCCAGCAGCACGATGCTGCCGCCCACGAGCAGCGGCACCAGCGTGTCGAACACGGACACGTCGAAGGTCGTGGAGGTGGTTGCCAGGGCCCGTGCGAACGTCGCCGCGCCCAGCTCGGCGACGCCCCAGGCGGCGAGGTTGCCCACGCCCGCGTGCGCGACGACCACGCCCTTGGGGCGGCCCGTGGACCCCGAGGTGTAGATGACGTACGCGGCGTTGCGGGGACGCAGCGCGGCGTACCGGTCGGCGTCCACGGGGTCGCGGTCGGGCCGACCCGCCACGTCGGCCGCCAGGGCCGGGTCGGACAGGACGGCGGGTTCGGCGAATTCCGGGAGCGAGGCGGCGAACTCGGCGTTCGTCAGCACCAGCTTGGGGCGGGCGTCGTCGAGCAGGTAGGCGATTCGCTCGGCCGGGTAGGCCAGGTCGAGCGGCAGATAGGCGCCGCCGGACTTGAGTACGGCCAGCAGGGCGACGACCAGGTCCGCCGACCGCGGCAGCGCCACGGCCACGAGCGTCTCGGGGCCCACTCCGCGGCCGATCAGCCAGTGCGCGAGGCGGTTGGCCCGCGCGTTCAGCTCCGCGTACGAAAGGGAGACCTCACCGCACACCAGCGCCTCGGCGCCCGGGGCGTCCGCCACCCGTTGCTCGAACAGCTCGGGAACGGTACGCGCCGTCAACGGCACCACCGTGTCGTTGAGCACGCGCAGCAGGTGGTCGCGTTCCCGGGGCGCCAGCACGTCGACGGTGCCGACGGGGCGCTCGGGCTCGGCCACCAGCCGGCGCAGGACACGCAGGTACCGCTCAGCGATCTCCTCGACGTACGCCCGGTCGAAGACCTCCGGCTTGTATTCCAGGGCGAGCTTCAGGTGCCCCGTGACGTCCGCGGTCACGGTGAGCGGGTAGTGCGTGCCCGCGAACGGGCGGATGCCGGTGCAGGCGATTCCCGCCTCGTCGCCCGCCTCGGACAGGGCGCTCTGGTCGATGGGGTACGACTCGAAGACGACGAGGGTGTCGAAGAGGTACGGGAGACCGGTGGACTGCTGGATGTCTGCCAGCCCGTGGTGGTGGTGGTCCAGCAGCGTCGCCTGATGGTCCTGGAGCGTGGCCAGCAGTTCGGCCGCCGTGGCAGTGGGGTCGAGTCGTACGCGCACCGGAAGGGTGTTGATGAACATGCCGACCATGGCATCCACTCCGCGCAGAGCGGCGGGGCGGCCGGAGACCGTCGCACCGAACACCACGTCCTGACGTCCGGTCAGGCGTCCGAGCAGGAGCGACCATGCACCCTGGACCACGGCATTGAGCGTGACGCCCAGCTCACCTGCTCGAACGGCGAGTTTTCGGGCCTCGGCCGGGGGAAGGCCGACCTCGACCTGCCAGAACCCGGCCTCCTGGGGGGGCGTGGCCGCGCCGGGGGCGAGCAGGGTGGGTTCGTCGACGCCGTCGAGTTCTTCGGCCCAGGCGCGGGCGGCGGCGTCCTGGTCCTGCTCGGCCAGCCACGCCAGGAAGTCCTGGTAGCCGCGGACCGTAGGCAGCGCCGCGGGGTCGCCACCGGAGCCGTACAGCCGCAGCAGGTCCTGGAGCAGCAGCGGAATGGACCAGCCGTCGAACAGCACGTGGTGAGCGGTGAGGACCAGCTCCGACGTGTCGTCGTCGAGGTGGACGAGCGCGAGGCGCAGCAGCGGCGGGGACGCCGGGTCGAAGCGCGCGTGATGGTCGTCGGCCAGCAGCCGTTCGAGCGCCGGGGCCAGCTGGTCCGGGGGCAGGTGCCGCAGGTCGTCCTGGCGCCAGGGCAACTCGACCTGCGCGGGCACGAGTTGGACCCATCCGCCTGCGTCGGGGAGGAACGCGGAACGGAGGGTGGCGTGGCGGTCCAGCAGTGCCTGGCCGGCGGTGCGCATCCGTTCCGGGTCGACCTGCCCGGAGAGGTGGAACACCAACTGCACCTGGTAGGCGTCGACCGGCGCGTCGGTGAACTTACTGTGGAAGAGCAGACCGGACTGGAGCGGCGTCAGAGGCCATGCATCCACGAGCCCCGGGCAGGACCGCTCCCATTCCTGGATCTGTCCCTGGTCGGCGGAGACCAGCGGAAGGTCGGACGGGGTGAGGCCGCCCGCGTCGGGCTTGGCCGCGTGGTCGGCCAGCGCGGTGAGCGCGGCCCGCCACAGCTCCGCCAGCTCCTGTACGTCGTCCTTGGCAAGGATCCCGGTCGGGAAGGCGAACGTGGCGTCCAGGCGGGGGCCGCGCGCGGTGTCGGTGACGTAGGAGTTCACCTCCAGCGCCGACAGGACGGGCATGTCCGCGTCGAGCACGGCGTCCGCGTCGTCGACGTCCAGGGCCTGGGTGAACCCCAGGCCGCGCAGCTCGTCCGGCATGTCCGTGGCGGAGAAGCGGCCCAGGTAGTTGAAACCGATCTGCGGGCCCGGGTGTGCTGCGAGGACTTCGGCGGTGCTGTCGTTGAAGTACCGCAGGAGGCCGTAACCGACGCCCTTGTCAGGGATGGCGAGCAGTTGTTCCTTGACCGCCTTGACCACCCCGCCCGCCGCGTCGCCACCCGCGAAGGCGTCGTCCAGGTCGAACCCGGCGACGTCGAGCCGGACCGGGAACATACTGGTGAACCAGCCCACCGTGCGCGACAGATCCGCGCCCGGCACCACCGCCTCCTCACGACCGTGCCCTTCCAGCCGCACCAGCAGCGAACTCTCCTCGCTCGAACGCCACTTCGCCACGGCGAGCGCGAGCGCGGCGAGCAGGCCGTCGTTTACCCCGCCCCGGAAGACCGCCGGAATCCGGGTCAACAGCCCTTCCGTCACCTCGGCGGGAAGCTCGACGCGCACCGTGTCGACGGTCGACATCGTGTCCACCGCCGGGTCCGGCCGCCGACTGCCGATCTCCGGATCCGGGCCTTCCAGCAC